>DASVUR010000009.1:0-502535 GCA_036386895.1 Flavobacterium sp. | reverse complement strand
GAAAAACCCGTTGTGAAAACAACGGGTTTTTTGTTATTAACATGTTTGAACAAGATACCTGAAGCCCACCGGGCTTCCTGCTTTTAATTTCAAATCCATCCCGAACAGAGAAGTTAAGCCCGCCTGCAGATGGTACTGCAGTCATGTGGGAGAGTAGGTCGTCGCCTTTGCTTCGCCAGTTCGGCTGACGCCTCGGGTCTTAGTGAAAAGCCCGTTATTTTTCGGGGGGCTGCCCTCGCGTCTTTTAAAAAAAGCTGATCTACCGGGCAGGATTTTTTGTTTTGAAACATATACGAAAAGTATTTTAAATGCACTCGAAATCGAATGTCGCCTTAGCTTAACCAACTGGGCTACGCACCAGAATCTTAAACCTTTCCTTTTAAGATGGCTTCTTTTGTTTTGTATCATGGAGCCCGTTACGATCTTGAGATTGAGCGCATTCGTCTGGCTTCTGTTTGCCAAAGCCGCAAATACGCTGTAGACCGATATCGTTAATGGCGTCCGGCCCGGAAAAAGTTCAGTGGATGGTAAAGCAGAACGATTGTCAATGGGCCTAAGAAGTCTAACAGAACAAGAAATCAACATGGTCTACCAAGCGCGCGAGGGATGGAAGCGGCATCCTTTTGCAAGCCCTGCTGCAAAAGATATAGCGTACAGCCCGACCCGAGCCAGCGGGAGCATTCTGCTACGGTGAACAAACAGGCGAGGGACGCGCCCTAAATAATATCGTGGATTTGTTGCGAGCATTTTAAAAATTATTATATTTGGATGAAAATCAGGAGTTATGAAAAAGCTTTTTCTTGTCGCAGTACTTATGTTCGCACTTGCCGGTCACAGTAAAGCTGTGCCAAGCCCGAATATCTTTTTCAATCTTTCGGAAAGGATATTGGAGGAAGCACATCAATTCGTATTTCCTGTCCAAAAAGTGACTTCGAAGATTCAGCCTAAGAAGTCCGAAGTTAAAGCTAAAAGTAAGACAGCCGTAAAATCACAGCAATCGCTTGAGTTGTTATGGAATCCGACATTTAAAATACGTCGCGAGGGAATCTGGATTATAGCTGAATAAAATAAATTTTACTATCGATAAAAGGTTGTGGACGTATGTTTGCAACCTTCTTTTTTTATGGACTTACACCATATAAGACGCGTTTTGTTCATAGGCCTGGTTTGGCCGGAGCCTGACTCGTCTGCAGCCGGCACGCGCATGATGCAATTGATTAAGTTGTTCCTGCCTCACAGTGCAGTTACGTTTGCATGTGCCGCCCAGGAAAGTGTCTATATGGTCGATCTCCGGGTGCTCGGAGTCACGTGCCAGCAGATCCTACTTAATTCTGATTCATTCGACGTCTTCCTCGTAAAATTAAATCCTGATCTGGTGATTTTCGATCGTTTCGTGGTAGAAGAACAGTTTGGATGGCGCGTGGCAAGAACATGTCCGAACGCACTTCGCATACTCGATACAGAAGACCTGCATTGCTTGCGTGCCGCGCGACAAGAGGCGGTAAAACGTGGTGCTAAGTTTGATTTTGATGCGTTGTTAAACCACGACATCGCTAAAAGGGAGATAGCAAGTATATTCAGATGTGATCTTTCTCTGATAATTTCCGAAGTTGAAATGGACATCTTGAAGAGTGTTTTCAACATCGATGCGTCACTGTTACATTATCTTCCTTTGTTTGCCAAAGGCCGGTCTTCTTCTGAGCCATTGACGTTCAATCAGCGGCATGACTTTACTTTTATCGGCAATTTTCTTCACGACCCAAATGTGGATGCGGTCCGTTTTTTAAAGACCGCAATTTGGTCTCTCATACGAACGTTGATGCCGGACGCTACTGTACAAATTTACGGCGCCTATCCATCACCCGGAGTTTTGCAGTTGAGCGAGCCCAAGGAAGGATTTCATGTCAGAGGGCGCGCTAAAGATGCAGCGGAAATCTTAGAGGCGTCACGTGTTTTGCTCGCGCCCATTCGTTTTGGAGCGGGAATCAAAGGAAAGCTGCTCGAGGCGATGCAAGCTGGTACGCCAAGCGTTTGTACCTCGGTCGGAGCCGAAGGAATAAGCGGCGATTTCCCTTGGAATGGCTCTGTGTGTGACAGCGCAACAGACTTCGCTAGTGCAGCAGTATGTCTGTACGCTAACGAGCAAGACTGGCTGAACGCACAGCGAAACGGATTTGAAATCCTTTCAGCACGATTTAACGCTGACCAATTCACTTTTTCATTTCTGAAGATAATAGTTCAGCTGCAACAAGATTTGGCGTTGCACCGCAAGAAGAATTTTATTGGGTCTTTGCTGATGCACCATACCACAGCCAGCACGAAATATATGTCTAAGTGGATTGAAGAGAAAAATAGACATAGCAAAAATCCCGCTGTCTAGCGGGATTAAAGTTTTATGCGAGCATTGTTACGGGATTTTCAAGATATTGCCGCAGCGTTTGCAGGAATTGTGCTCCCGTAGCGCCATCAACAGTTCGGTGATCACATGCTAAAGTTACCTTCATAGTGTGGCCAACAACAATCTGTCCATTGCGAACTACCGGTTTTTCAATAATTGCACCTACAGAAAGGATAGCGGAATTTGGCTGATTAATGATTGAAGTAAATTCAGTTATACCAAACATTCCCAGATTTGAAACCGTAAACGTGCTTCCTTCCATCTCAGCCGGCTGGAGTTTTTTTGATTTTGCACGTGACGCGACATCTTTGACATTAGACCCGATTTGTGTCAGTCCAAGCTGATCTGCAAATTTCAACACCGGAACCACCAATCCGTCTTCAACTGCAACGGCAACGCCAATATGGATATGGTGGTTGATAATTGTAGCATCGTCTTTCCATTGTGAATTTACTTTAGGATGTTTTCGCAATGCCATGGCGCAGGCTTTAATGACCATGTCGTTGAACGAAACTTTCGTGTCCGGAATTGAATTGATTGTTGCTCTCGAGCCAATTGCGTTATCCATCGCAACTTCAATTGTCAGGTAGAAATGCGGGGCTGTGAACGCCGATTCCGAAAGCCTTTTCGCAATGACCTTACGCATTTGAGAATTCGGAATTGATTCGGTAGACGTTTCGCCGGCAGGAATAAATGGCCTGACCGATGATTCTTGTTTAGAAGCAGGTTCGGCTGTCTGAGCAGTTTGAACTGCAGGTTTATAATTTTCGATATCTGCTTTTACGATACGTCCGTTTTCTCCTGATCCTTTAACCTGTGAAATGTTGATACCTTTTTCAGCAGCTATTTTCTTGGCTAACGGCGAAATAAAGATACGTTTTCCTTCTGATTCCGTTTCAACAGGCACGTCGCTATGGTCGTTATTCGGTGCATTTTCTTCCTTAATTTCAGGTTTCGACGCAGTTGATTTAGCGTTTGATCCACCTTTCTTATAATTTTCGGCGATACCGGTAACATCGGTTCCTTCGGGACCAATGATCGCAAGAACACTGTCCACCGGAGCTGTCTCGCCTTCCTTCACTCCAACGTACAGCAATGTACCGGAATTAAACGATTCAAATTCCATTGTTGCTTTGTCAGTTTCTATTTCTGCAAGGATATCGCCTTCAGCAACTTTATCGCCCACTTTCTTAATCCACGTTGCAACAGTTCCGTCGGTCATCGTATCGCTTAATCGCGGCATTGTAACCACAACTATGCCTTTAGGTAGTTCAGTTTTGGTTTCAGAAGAAGTACTTTCAGCAGGCTTTTGCTCTTCCTCTTTTTGTTCCCCTTTTTCAGTGGGTGTTGAAGCAGCGGCTGGAGCATCGCCTTTCAGAAGTCCGGAAATATCTTCGCCTTCCTTCCCAATGATTGCAAGCAGGGAATCTACAGGAGCGGTTTGGCCTGCCTCGATACCGATGTGCAAAAGCGTACCAGAGTTAAAAGATTCAAACTCCATAGTTGCCTTGTCGGTTTCGATTTCGGCCAAAATATCGCCTTCATTTATTTTATCACCCACTTTTTTCAGCCATGTCGCCACAGTTCCTTCGGTCATTGTGTCGCTTAAGCGCGGCATATTAATTACTGTTGCCATATCGGATTAAAGTTTATGGGGAATAAAAGGATAATTTTCTTGTTCGTATACAACATCATATAGCTGCTGAACTTCTGGCCATGCCGATTCTTCAGCAAATTTTTCACATTCATCAACAAGGTTTTTTACACGCTCGTCAATCGCTTCAATTTCCTGGGCTGTAGCGTATTTCTGATCTAGAATTACATCAAGTACTTGTGTAATCGGGTCGATCTTTCGGTATTCTTCAACTTCTTCTTTCGATCGGTACAATTGCGCGTCCGACATTGAGTGGCCTCTGTAGCGGTATGTTTTCATCTCAAGAAACGTCGGTCCGTCGCCACGTCTTGCACGTTCTACGGCTTCATCCATCGCTTCAGCAACTTTTACAGGATTCATTCCGTCAACAGGACCGCACGGCATTTCATAACCTAATCCAAGTTTCCAGATGTCGGTATGGTTCGCAGTCCGCTCGACAGAAGTTCCCATTGCGTAGCCATTATTCTCAACGATAAATACTACAGGAAGTTTCCACAACATCGCCATGTTGAACGCCTCATGAAGCGAGCCCTGACGTGCGGCGCCATCCCCAAAGTATGTCAGCGTGACTCCGCCAGTGTTAAAATACTTGTCGGCAAACGCAATTCCGGCGCCAACAGGGATTTGAGCACCTACAATCCCGTGTCCACCATAAAATCCTTTTTCTTTTGAGAAAATATGCATGGATCCGCCCATTCCTTTTGATGTACCGGTTACCTTTCCAAGAAGCTCTGCCATCACGGCACGCGGGTCGACACCCATTCCGATCGGTTGAACGTGGTTCCGGTAAGCGGTGATCATTTTGTCTTTTGTAAGATCCATCACATGCAGGGCACCGGCGAGAACTGCTTCCTGTCCGTTATATAAGTGAAGGAATCCGCGTACTTTTTGTTGTATGTAGAGTGCAGCCAGCTTGTCTTCAAATTTTCTCCAAAGCAGCATGTCTTCGTACCACTTTAAATATACTTCTTTCGTTACTTCTTTCATTGAATTGGTGTCTATTGGGTAATTGGTGTAATATGTGGAGAGAAATCAGGCGGCCAAAAGGTCGTACAGGCGTCGCGTCCACATAAATCTGCGACAGGCAAAAATACATAAACGGATTAACAACTAAAATATATCAGTCCGATTTTTAAACGCTAAAGGAAGTTTTTGTCAAACATCAGCGGCAGGAGATTTTTGAGAGAATCGGATTTATAAACTGGTCCTGATTCGCCTGTAAAATAGATAGCTATGGGTTCGCCTTGACGGGTCTCGTACTCAGCTATTGCTTGCCTGCACGAGCCACAAGGCGGGATAGGCTCCCGGGTAGCAGTAGTGTCTGATGCAGCCGATATCGCAATTTTCAACATTTTTGCAGTCGGATAAACAGCGCCCGCATGAAAGATAGCGACGCGTTCTGCACACAGTCCAGATGGATATGCTGCATTTTCCTGATTCGATCCCAAAACGACCTCACCATTATCCAATAAAATTGCTGCACCTACGCGAAATTGGGAATAGGGCGCGTACGCCGATTTGCGTATGCCAATTGCTTTTTGCATCAGATCCGAAACATCGGAGGGCAATTCCTTAACATTTTCAAATACAGAGAAGGACGTCGTGATGTCTATTTTTTTCATGAAGCTTTTACAGAAAAAAAATCCAAATCCCCGAATAAACGGAAATTTGGAATTTTTATTTAGAGATTACAATTTTTTAGTATTGATCATATTTTTCACCGAAGTTGAAGGTCAGCGAGAAACGTAATGTGTTTTCGAGTGGGTTTTTTACTTTTGATGCAGAAAACAGGTAAGAGACATCCACTTTTACCACGTTATATTTAAATCCTGCGCCAAGTGAGAAGAATTTCCGTGCTCCCTTTAGTTCGTTTTCATTAAAATAACCCAAGCGCATTGCGAAAGAATCCTGATACGTGTATTCCGCGCCTACCGAATAGGTAAATTCCCTTAACTCTTCGGCAAATCCATCAGGAGCATCACCAAAAGACTGAAAAATACCCGAAACCCAGTTGATCTTGTTGTAATCTGCGCGAGCTTGGTTGTAGTCTTCCTGGTCCACCGTGCCGTCGCCATTTACATCGGCGCCGGAGTAGTTGCTTCCGTCAAAATCTACCTGTGGAGTCGGAACAAGTAATTTGTCGAATTCGACACTTACTGCTACTTTATTGAAATCGTCAAAAATGAAGTCAAATCCTGCGCCCAGCCTCATATTTGCGGGTAGGAAGTTAGCACTGTTGTCATCCGAAGTTCCGGCGTCATATTTAATTTTCGGACCCAGGTTCTGAAAGTTAAATCCGGCTCTCCATCGGCCATTGAAATCGGTATAAGCAACCTCTTCCGACTGGAAGTACCCGGCAACGTCGACAGCAAAAGAACTGGCTGGCGTAGCATCTGAAGTTCCATCCGGAATACGGAGGTTTGACCGAATATAGCGCCCGGCGACAGCCATCGAAAACTTCTCGCTCAATTGTAGGGCATACGATGCATCAATTGCAAATTCATTCGGATTGACAATTTGGGGAGTGTCGTCAAAATTCTGGCGCAACTCAATCTCTCCCAGTCCGAAATAGCGGAGGCTTCCGGCAAATGCACTACGTTCGTTGATCCTGTTGTAGTATGTGATTTGCCCAAGCGAAATGTCGTTTACCAGATCGGTGAGGTAGGGCGTATAGCTTATAGAGAAACCTTGCTTGTCTAGTGCGAAAGCGTACTTCGCCGGGTTGTATTGTTGTGAATAAGCATCAGGTGAAGTGGCAACACCCTGATCGGCCATACCTGCAGACCTGGCATCAGCGGCAACCAACAGAAACGGGACACCCGTTGTGATTACACGCTCCTGCGCCTTAGACACCTGTGCAATAAATAAGCAAACAAATAATATAGCAATTTTTCTCATTCTCAAATTCCAATTTTATTAAACAAACAAATATAGTATTTTATTAAAGTATAACAAGTTTCTCATACTTTTCCGACTTCGTGTTCGTGACGGTCGAACGCACCGTAAGCTTGTACACGTAGACGCCTTTTCCGATTCGGTCCCCAAAATCATCTTTTCCGTCCCAGATGATCTCGCGTGACAGGAATCCATCGGTTGTTACAACCTGATTGCGGGTCCAGACAATCTTCCCCGTAATCGTCATTACCTGCACCTGTACATCCAGTGGTTCAAACGGCCTGTTGTGCGTAAACCAGAACTGGGTATAAGTTGTAAAAGGATTCGGGTAGTTCAATACGTTCTTCAGCGTGATCGTTTCATCGCCGACTACGATAAACTGAATTTCGGACGTAATCGGATTGTTGTATACATCCCACGCCTTGAAGGTAATGGTATGCAATCCCTTTTCCAGGTTACGCAACGGAAACGCAAGATGTCCTTTTTTATAGTTGTCAAGTTCGGTTTCGTAATAATCGTTCAGCACGTACGGATTACTTTCGTCGCCATCCAGGATCGCAATGATGTCATGGCCGATTCCGCTTGCCGTATTGATTCCGTTCTCATCTTCAAGATATGCCAGGAAAATGGGTGACTCGTTTGTAATTCCGCCTGATATGAACGTTTGGTCGTTCATATACAATTTGACGGTCGGGCCCACATTATCGGCTGCGGCGTTTTCGTTGATTCCGCCAATTTTGATATCAGTGTTATAACCCGTTTTGTCAAGCAATACCTGGTTGCGCTTTGCGTAGAAACTGATCCGCCCGTTACCGAGTGGAACCCGGATGTCACGCGGGACCACAAACCCGAATTCGAACTGACCGTTTGTGACCGATGCGTTGCCTCTAAAGATTGTTTCTCCAAGAACATTAAAATTCATCGCACTGTTGTACGGAACCTGCGCAGTCGATCCATCATTGTTCAATGTGGTGCGGGCGATTTCTTTGTCGAAGATATTAACCGCGAGTTCGCCGTTGTAATTTGATAGCGGCATGTTGTTCTCGTCGGTAACCTCGCCGGTCAGTTTTATAAAGTCGAGTGATTCAAAGTCGTCTATTGGGCCTGAAACCGGGACATCATTGACTTTCGTTAAACGGATCATTGGTTTTGGGATCGCCAGCATCATTGCAGGATCTCCAAGGAAGAGAACCACATTGCCCGATGAGTTGGGCAGCGTGTTCTTGGTGAGTCGCAACGCTTCTGCTATGGTCGGATACACGTTGAGGCTGTTGTTTCCCACGTAAGATAAAAGATATTCCGAGAGTTTATCATTAAAGATTTCGGCAGGGGATTTTGCGATTGAACGCACGGTAGTGATCATCGCAATTGCGCCACCGGTAGGGTTCCAAAACGTATTTTCGCCCGCAGTAGGCTTAAATGGATTATCAAATCTCGAGAAATCGCATGTGATGGTGATGAACAACGGATATCTGTACCGGTTGCTTAGATTAATACCGTCCGACATTTCCCAAATTCGCTCGGTTGATAGTCCTGCTTCTCCGCCATGCCCAAGGTAGTTGAATACGAGCGCCCCTTTTTCAAAAGCGTTAAATAATTCTTCGCGCGCCTTTGGATAACGACTTCCGCCTGAAGCGCTCTCCTGATCGTAGGAATCAAGCAGGATTTTTTTGATGTTCAAGAACGGCTTTTGCGCGGCTACTTCATCAGCCAGTTGATTTTGTTTTACCTGCAGCGTCATATCGCCCGAGACATCAGCGTCATCAGCAATGAAAACATAGTTGTTTCGCCACGACCCATACGATTTAATATCGTGATAGTCGAGAATCTTCGTTACCATTTCCTCAGCCTGCTTCAATGTTTCAGCTAAAATCCGCCCTACAGCCAAATCCAGTCCGCCAAATGTAGTCGCATCCATTCGTCCTTCGTTCGGATCCATCAGTGCATAGAAGTCGTCTGAAGCAAACGACGATTCGCTCACAGTGTAGCTGTTCATTGAGTGGAATATCGGTACAATATTCGAATTGTTGTCGATCCTTTCTTTATAATCAAACGAGGCATCGCCAAAAAGATTCACGTATTTCACGCGTTCTGCCGGCGACGAAGCATTCTGGTAGACATATTTTATAAAATTCCGAATTCCTCCGATGTCCTGTTTGCCCGACGAAAACTCCGGATAAATCGTCTCGACATTTACAACCTTTACGTTAAGGCCCGAATACGTGCGGTGAAAATTAGCTAGCCGTTCTGCCTGCGAATTTAGAAACGCAGGTGTTATAATTAAGTAATCGATGTCCTCGAAAACGCCCTGCTGATTCTTGAAGATCGTGCCATGCAGGTTCTGATTGGCAACCTTTGACTTTGATTCCTTTTGAGGCGAAAAAAAATCGGTGTCATCTACCACAATGTATTTTCTAACGTCGCCGAGGCCGGCAGTAAATGAAAAGGAGCCTTGCCCGCTGTTCTCAATCTTCTTTACATTATTGATATCAGTAATGTCCCACACGTGCATGATTTCTGCAGCATTTAGAAATTGGTATTCAGCCACGCCGGTCGAGGCCGAACTGTTGTTTTCGAATCGATATTGCGTGCCGTATCCCCGAAGCTGTCTTTTTGCCTTCACGACGATATAATCAAGAAAACCCCTTGATCCCGGAACGCCGTTATTATTATAAGTTACTTTTACGGTCATCGATTCTGAAGCGGCAGCCGACGTAGTTAATGTATAACCGTTCGCTTCTGTATCTCCCGTAACTCCTACAGCCATAAAATTGAAAGTCAGAGCTGGAGACCCGTTAATATCGACCTGCAGTGTTGTTGCTGTTGGCGCTGCGGCCGCTGCGCTGATTTTTATACTTGCAGGCTCACTGCTCACGACTCCTGGGAAGTCGAATTCAAATTCCTGCTCTGATTCTACGCCAAATTGTTCGCCGAACCACCTTCTGCCAGTTCGTACAATGTTGATAAGGTCACGTTCGTGATACTGATAATCTTCAAACGTGGTAATGACTGTCGACGGAGAGTTTGGTTGAGGCATGTCAGTAATACGTTTGCCATTTGCGCCTGAAGCAGTAACATAATAATAAGATCGGTCAGCGTAAAGGTTGCTGTGTGTATCACTTTCAGGGTTATAATTATCGGTACCTTCGGCATAGAACAAAATAAAATCCTGAGCACCGAATTGTCCATCCTGATCGCCTGGAAAGTAAATTGCGTTTTCGGCCAGATCGTCGGGATAGTATGTGCCGTTCAACAGTGGAAGCATGCGTCCTCCGTTGCCATAGATTTTGATTTTTCTCGGGTCACCGCCAACATTTAGCCCGAGGCTTTGCAGGAAGCTCTTCGAAATTTTGTAAATACCTGATTTCTCAACATAGAATCGGTACCATTCGCCATTTGACAGCACCGAATTAGTGACTTCTGCTACGCTATTGGCGTTCAGCAGCCGCGAAGAATTGACACTGTTATTAAAGGTGTAGCTGAATGAGATCAGTTTCTGATATCCGGAGCCGCTTCTTATTATAGGTGAAAGATGGACGGTCGCCGAATATTTGTCGCGCGCAATGCTGTTGATCAACTTCGCGTTTATTGCTGTCGGAATCTTGTTAGTAGCAAGTTCGCCAAGTTCGACGGGAGTAATAGGCGTATAGACTGTATTTGTAATTTGGAGCGAGTTCTCATTGACAGGGGCGTTTTGTGGCAATGTCAGGTTCAGGAAAATCTCTTTGTTATAGTTGTCGAAGAAAAAAAATTGGGTGTCGAACTGCGGAGCACGAACGCTGTAAGTGCCGAAAGAGATTGTTTCATCGGCCGACCAGTTCAAAGAAACCGACCCGCTTTGCTGCGAATACCCCGGAAAACAAGACAGGAAAAGGAAAAAGAAAAGTATTTTTTTCATCACGTTAACTAACGACTCGGCAGTTAAAATATTGCCAAAAGTAAAATAAATATTTTTAGCATAATGGCGCATACTAATTAAAACACTTTTGCGTTTTACCCCTTAACGTCGCTTCCGTACAATGGGCGTTGGATATATTTTTAAAAAAAATGCGCAGTTTAACGGTTAATTCTTATATTGCGCCGAAATTTATTACCTACTAAAATATGAAAGTAAACAAATTTATGGCTGTGAGGCTATTATTATGCGTGGTAATAGCGTTAGGTTTTACTGGTTGTAGTAAAAAGTCTAATTCTAAGAGCGCGTCGACCGCTACCGGTTGGAAGATCAACGATAAGAACGGTGGTTTTCAGTATGCGTCCAAGTTCAAGAAACAAGCTACCGGCCCTGGTTTGGTTATGGTTGAAGGAGGAACGTTTACGATGGGTAAAGTGCAGGACGATCCTATGCACGACTGGAACAACTCGCCAAACCAACAACACGTTATGTCATTTTACATGGACGAAACTGAGGTTACCAACCTTATGTACATGGAATATCTTGACTGGCTGAAACGCGTTTTCCCGCCAACTGAGGAAAACTACAAAAACATCTACGAAGGCGCATCGCCCGATACACTGGTTTGGAGAAACCGTCTGGGGTACAACGAAACAATGACCAACAACTACCTGCGTCACCCGGCATACGCTGACTATCCGGTAGTTGGGGTAAACTGGATTCAGGCTGTTGAATTCAGCAAGTGGAGAACCGACCGTGTAAACGAGAAAGTGCTTGAAGACCAGCGTTATCTTTCCAAAGACGCCAAACTTAAAGCGACTGCAGACGCAACTTTTAGTACTGAAGCGTATCTGAACCAACCATCACAAACATATGGTGGCGACGAGGAGAAAGTACTTAAGAGAGGTCGTATCAAAAATGACAGTTCAAACGTTTATGCACAACGTACGTCAGGTATTATTCTTCCTGAATACAGGCTTCCAACTGAAGCTGAGTGGGAATACGCTGCTGCTGCCGATGTTGGACAGCGTGAGTACAACATCTACAAAGGACAAAAGAAATATCCGTGGTCTGGAAGCTATACACGTTCTGGAAAAAGAAAGGTTCGTGGCGATCAGTTGGCTAACTTTAAACAAGGAAAAGGAGACTACGGTGGGATCGCAGGCTGGTCTGATGACGGTGCCGATATTACGAACAGTGTAAAATACTATCCGCCAAATGATTTTGGATTGTATGATATGGCTGGAAACGTAGCGGAGTGGGTTGCCGATGTTTACCGTCCGATTGTTGACGATGAAGCGAATGACTTCAACTACTTCAGAGGTAACGTTTATACGAAGAACAAAATTGGTGAAGATGGAACCGCAGAGTTGGTAACAACTGAAACCATCCAGTACGATACTTTATCAAACGGTAAAATAATCGCCCGTAACTTTCCTGGCCAGTTAGCGCAGGTTCCGGTTGATGAGCAGGAAACATATCTCCGGGTTAACTTCGACAAGAGCGATAACAGAAACTACCGCGACGGGGACAAACAGTCCACAAGGTACTTCAACTTCGGTTCTTCAGAAGAAGGAGAAAAATTGGCAGACGATAAGAGAATGTACGATTCTCCACGCCACAATGTTACAACCGACAGTTTAGGTAATATGGTTAGAAAGTTCGACCGATCTGCTAAAAGAACAACACTTGTAAACGACGATGTCCGAGTTTATAAAGGCGGTTCATGGAGAGACAGGGCTTACTGGCTCGATCCGGGACAACGACGTTATTTCCCTCAGGATATGGCTACAGATTATATCGGGTTCCGATGTGCTATGTCAAGGGTTGGTCCTAAAGCTGACGAAAAGAAACGAGCAAGAAACTAATTTTCAAGCAAATGATAGAAGCCCTTTTTTAAGGGCTTTTATTTTTATATACTATGCAGATCCAAGATTTACATTCCCTGTTCCTAAAATGTACCGGCGTTGTAACCGATACGCGAAAAGTTGTTCCCGGTACGATGTTTCTCGCGCTCAAAGGAGAACGTTTTGATGCAAACACTTTTGCTTCTGAAGCGCTTGAAAAGGGTGCATCATACGTTGTAATCGATAATCCCGCATATCAGATCGACTCACGTACTGTTCTTGTTGAAGACGGATTACTAGCGTTGCAACAGCTTGCTACTTTCCACCGAAAATTTCTGGGGATTCCAATAATTTCTCTGACAGGGAGCAACGGCAAGACGACTACCAAAGAACTTATAAATGCCGTGCTGTCCAGGAAATACAAAACCGGCGCCACCATTGGAAACCTCAACAATCATATCGGGGTTCCGTTAACGTTGCTGTCGTTTACTAAAGAAACTGAAATAGGAATCGTGGAAATGGGCGCGAATCACCAGCGTGAGATCGACTTCCTGTGCCAAGTCGCTCAGCCTGATTATGGGTACATTACCAATTTCGGCAAGGCGCATCTTGAAGGTTTTGGTGGTATTAATGGCGTTATCAAAGGAAAAAGCGAAATGTATGATCATCTGCAGCAGCATGATAAGCTTGCATTTGTAAACCTTGAAGATCAAATTCAAGCCGATAAAACGGCCAGCCTAAAGCGCTTTACGTTTGGCCGCAATGCCGATGTAGCCATTGATAACATTACAGCCGATCCGTTTGTCGAAGTTAGTTTTGCAGGCACATCGGTAAAGTCAAACATGATCGGGTTATACAACGCGAACAACATCGCCGCAGCTATCGCCATTGGCGTTTACTTCAAAGTTTCGGCAGATGATATCAAACAGGCAATCGAAAACTACGTACCTGCAAATAACCGCTCGCAAATAGTCCGCAAGAATAGCAACGAAATAATCCTTGACGCTTACAACGCGAATCCAAGCAGTATGAAAGTGGCCATCGGCAATTTCCTCCAGCTCAGTAATCCCAACAAGGTTCTGTTCCTGGGCGACATGTTTGAGCTCGGCGAAGAAAGTGCGGCAGAACATAGAAGCATCGTAGAATCGCTTCAACATGAGGTTAACGTGGAATGTCATTTCGTGGGCACTCATTTCTTTGCAGCAAAATCCGCCAAACCTGACTTTCACTTCCATAACTCGTTCGAGGCGCTGGCTGAGCATCTCCATAAAAAAAAATATTCCAATTCGTTATTGCTGATAAAAGGTTCGCGCGGAATGGCACTTGAACGTTTGCTCGAGTTGATTTAATTTGGCGTGCCACCGCCTGCGCAGGCTACGGCGTTGTCGGGCTTTCTGCATTATCTTTTGAAGCCTTCGCAAAGCTCCGGCGTCAAAAGGATAATTGCCTCTATCCCTCACGTGAGCGGCAGCATTCATGTTGTCAACACTATTGTAACAATTGTTAAAAATATAAGTCGTTGAAAATCTGCGCCTAATGTGAATTAGTTACCTTTAATTTTTATTTCAGAGGTAATACCAGCATGGAGCAGCCAATACGGATATTGATCGTACAAGACGAAATGATCAGCGCGTCGAACATCTCGATGGTGCTTACCCGTTTGGGATACATCGTCTCAGCCATCATTCCACGTGGAGAGAAGATTCTTCGGCTGATCAAGGATCTGCGTCCCGATATCGTACTCGATGTAAATCTGAAAGGGGAAACCGGTGGCCTCGAAACGACACACAAGATTCAGCGGGAATGCAAAACCCCTATCATTTATCTTACTGCAAGTGCTGAGGCAGCACGGCTTGATCTAATCAACGCAGGTAAATCGTATACCTTGATCACAAAACCTTTAGCAAACTTGACGTACAACGCGCAATTGAACATACTATCGATCAAATTAAATCCTCCGTTGAAGCGCAATTCCGAATCGAACAAAGAAGCCACGACGTTCCGTATATACTGAACGACTGCATTTTTGTTCGTTACCATGAGAGAATGGTAAAAGTCAACATAAAGGATATTTTGTACATGGAGGCTGAGCAGGACTACTGCCGGATCTACTGCAAAGGCAAAGGCCTGTTGTTGGTGATGACCCTTAAAGAGCTCGCTCAAAAGCTGCCGCCAAAGCGCTTCGTCCGCATCCATCGATCTTTTATTGTGAACGTTAAAAAAATAGACGAAGTTGCGTTAAATCATGTGGTGGTCGCAAAGAAGTCGATTCCGGTGAGCAAAAATCTGCGTGAGGAATTACTGAACCGCCTACGCACCGTTTAGCTACTGTTTTACAAGTACAACAATGTCCATCGGGCTCACCGAAACTTTCTTCACGAGCTTATTGGTAAATGCATCCTTAAATTTGGACCCTTTCAACGTAATGTTGTCGACTGTTGCCGCAGTGTTGCCACGGTTAATCACCACGACAATTTCCTCATTTCCATATTTGCGACTGAACACGTACAGCTTTTGTGCATCGTCGGTGGCAAGTGTTTTATAGTCGCCCAAACGAATCGATTCGTACTGTCGGCGCAACGCGATAAATTTCTGATACCATTCAAACACGTCTTTGTTGACTGAAACGGCATCGGGATCGTGCGTGGTCTGGTCAGGATTAAATCTTTCAGGCGCATACTGCATCTCGGCCCAAAGCATCGGTTTTCGGCAGTCAGGATCGTTGCCGCCCCAAATGCCTGCCTCATCTCCGTAAAATAACATAGGCGATCCAAGGTACAAAATCTGGAAAGCAGCGATTAGTTTCTGTTTCTGTATTTGCGAAGCATTAGGCTTTCTGGCGTTATAGTCTTTGTTGTTGCTTTTCTGGCTCCAGTTAAAATATTCACCCCAGTTCCCAAATTTCTTTCCGTCAGGGTTTGCTACCGCGCTGGCTATACGTGTGGCATCATGGCTGTCCATCAGGTTTTGCATATTTAACGCCACGCCTTGGCCAAACGCGTCACGCAGTTCTTTTAGCCGTTTGTCAAATTCTGTAACCGTTGAAGCAGTTTTTTCCTGCACGAAAAAATCATGCACAATGAAGGCGAAATTGTAGTTCATCGTGGCATCAAATTCGTCACCACTCAAATAGGGTTTCGTTTTGTCTATCGGATAAACAAGCTCAGCTGTTAAATAGGCTTCCGGATTTATTTCTTTTACCCACTTGCGCCAGTCTTTCCAGAAACCGTGCGCAACATCGTACGCAACATCAAGCCGCCAGCCATCAATTCCGTGTGCTGTACCTTTATCCATCGGATTCATCCAGCGTTGTGTCGCATCGAAAACATATTTTTTCGGACCGGCTACAAGTCCATTTGCATCTTCTTTGAACTCGGGCAACGTTTTCACGCCAAACCATCCTTTGTATTTAAATTCAGTTCCTTTTGCCTCGTCACGCCAACCCGTGATATCAAACCAATCCCGATATGGCGATGTCTGCTGATTCTTCTCGACATCCTGAAAAGCGAAATTTCGCATTCCCATGTGGTTGAACACGCCATCAAAAATAATTCGCATCTTGCGCTTGTGTACTTCGTCGATCAGCTTCAGTGCAAGCAGGTCGGCTTTTGTCCATACCCAGGTTTCGGGCTGTAACGGATTCTCGGTTGCGATTAGTTTTTTGTCGCCTTCAGGATCCGGTCCGAATGTAGGATCGACATGATGATAACATAAGGCATCATACTTGTGCGAGGATGGCGACCAGAAAATTGGAGTCATGTAAATCGCGTTTACACCAAGCGTCTGGAGGTAATCAAGTTTGTCGATAACCCCTTGAAGGTCGCCGCCGTAACGCCGCCTCTGAATGTTGAACCAGATGTCTTTCCCATTTTGTTTCTCGTATGGCTGCAATTCATACCAGTCGCTGGTCCAGGGATGAACTTGAAATGCCGAGACGTCATCAAAAGGATAAGCGCCGGTTTGATCCATAACTTCAGGATCGTTACCGGGATCGCCGTTATGAAAGCGTTCGGGGAAAATCTGGTACCACACAACGCCTTTACTCCATTGCGGAGTAAAATCTGACTGTGCTGTCGTGGCGGTAAAAATGGCCAGGAACGCGAACGAAAAGATGTGGACAGGCTTCATGCTGATCGGGATAATGTGTTCTTCAAAAATAGCAGTTATTATCCGAAGTGCAATAACGAATTAGAGCTATTTCAGTGGATTCTGCGGCAGTTTTACTGCTCTGGCGGCGTTCAAGGTTTTCCTCAGGACGTTCCAAATCGATAAGAGCATTGTTTGCTGACAAAACTTCGCACGGCACCAGAACTTTCTTCATTGTCATACCAAAAGCCAAATGATATTGATAATACAAAACTTGGCGTCCCACCCGAAGATGAGTTGTAATAGAATCACAGAAGATGTAACAATTACCGGCTTCTTGTGCTTCAGCAGGAATGTCGTCAAGTTGGAAATGCCGGGTGGTGTTATTCGAACAGGCCTTTCCATTTAGCAACATTTACTTTCAGTGGAACAACAGGCAGTTTCAGCGGTAGAAGCTTTGGGTCTGCAGCGGTCTTTTGCTAAGCAAGCCGTTTTTTTAGATTGCAGGATGAAGTCATGGCCGTCAAAGTCAAGATCGTATTTGCCAACGGTATCCGACTGATATTCGACTTCCACTTCAAGGTCTTCTATCGCCAGAACTTTTTGCGAAAGTGCAATAATGTTAAGGAGTTTCTGCGGTTTCAGGCGATGTTCGAAATCATTCGCATCCCAAAGTTGAAAATTTGCGACTCTTTCGTGGCGGACCTTTCCTCCGCAATCGATAAAATGTTTAGTTACAACCCCAACCTCCGTAATATGGAAGTGTTCGGGAACATAAATTCCGCTCTCGAGTTTGAAGTTGACGCTTTCTGCACTTTTCAGGTGTTCTTTAACTTGTGATAGCTTCATGATGTTATTGTTTTAATTAGCAACAATTGATTTTCTTTGGATCTAAGGACGTAACTACGTGCTGGAAAAAGCCCCTGATCTTTTTGAAGCCTGCTGGATCGATACAATAACAAATTGCATTGCCTTCAATATTTCCTTTAATAAGCCCGGCGTTTTTCAATTCCCTAAGATGCTGAGAAATGGTTGGCTGCGCTAACGGGAGCTCGTTAACGATATCGCCGCAAATACAGGTGTCAACCTTAATCAGGAACTCGATAATGGCAATCCGCGCCGGATGCCCTAATGCCTTTGCTATTATTGCAAGTCGATTCTGTTCTTCTGTAAAGTGATCGGTCTTAGTAGCACCCATAAGTAAATTAGTTTATTGCAATATTACGATAATAGTTTAATAGCAGCTGTTTTTATAAATTTCATATCGTAAAACAGTTGGCACGAATGCGCTGCCCTTCATTGGACTAAGGACCTGGTTCAATTGTCTTGGATTTTCTAGGGATGTATTCTTGAGTAGTGATGATCCGATAAACAACAGAATCACCTTGAAGTGCAACAGGCCGCGAATCGTCCCATGGTATTTTGCGATGGTAATCCGTTGTAATATAACCGATTAAATGTACTTTTGAGTGGTGCCTCGATTCGGCATTACTAACTTAATTACAATCACATGGATAGTATTACTGATTTATCATCGGAGGCAGTCTCGTATCTAACGGTCATACAAGACATGTGGCGGAGTAAAAAAGTCTCCGAAACAATAAACGCCGACCAAGATGCATACCTGTGGGAAGCCTTTCTCGAAATCAGGAACGATACAAAGGTCATAGCAGAATTCAAGTTGCGTATCAGTGAGATTGTTTGGTCAAGTAGCAGCCATAAAGAGGATGTAGCTATTCAAGAGTCTTTTTTAACAACGGCAAACCAATTGCTGGCATGGCTCAAAGCCAATTTTCCTGAACCAGCCGCAAAACCCTCGCTAACCGGTCCTAAGCTGGGTTTATGGGCAACGCCAGAATGTTGGCGGAAGCTTTTAAAGAGTATACTTTACAAGGACCCTACATCCCGGATAGCGCTGGCGGCCGCCCTACATTATATGCCTGTGCAGGTAATTTATGCTCTGGCAGACAAAAAAATCAAGAAAAACGAGCAGAGACTTTACCAATTTTTTTATTCTGGGAACGACCCGTTGGACGAAGGTTCAGCCGGCCCTTTGCTTCTGAACCTGCTTTCCGAGGAGGATGTTAAAAAACTAACCCAATTTTGGAGGTACGAGGTTAGAAACCGAGCTGCTTTCTTTCTCGAAAATCATTTGGAACTTCTGAAGGAACTCAACATCAAGGAAATCACAGTCCCGTTTTTGAGCTTTTTTGAAGAAGAACTCAATGAGATTGAAGCGTCACGATCTAACCGGCGATTGGAATTTAATGAAGACGAGGTTAAGAAATTTCCCTTACCACTGAAAATGGCCGCGCAAAAACATGATCCGGAGAAAAAGGCAGATGAGATGCAGTTGGCCGGGCTGGCTTTTTCGGGAGGCGGAATTCGTTCAGCCACATTCAACCTGGGCATTTTGCAAAAACTTGCCGAGCTTGGCGCGCTCCCACGCTTTGATTACCTTTCTACCGTGTCCGGCGGCGGTTACATAGGCTCGTGGTATACATCGTGGATTTATAGAAAAAAATCGGTGAAGAAAGTGGTCGACCGGTTAAATTGTAAGAAATCAGCAAATCCATTAGCTGAAGAAGTCAGGCCGATCCGCTGGCTGCGCATGTTTAGCAACTACCTCTCGCCAAACAGCAGCATTATGTCGGCCGACTCCTGGACGGTAGGTACAATCTGGTTGCGGAATACTATTATAAATCAGGTAGTCCTGTTATCTATTTTGGTGACGTTGCTGGCAGCTATAAACCTATGTTACGAAGGATGGCTACTAATTGAGCGGTTACCTTTTTCATCGTCTGTTTTTTTAGGCAGTCTGTTTCTCATACTGGTCGGCGTATATTTTTCTTCAAGCGGTATGAGCACGTATCACAAAGAAGATTCATTTATAAAGAAATTTCTATTCCACAACAAAAGGAAGTTGCCTCATTATTTGGTTGGGTGGACATTTCTGTCGGGAGTGATCTTGACGCTGTTTTTTGTCTGTAAAGATGACCAACTCGATTACTTCGGGAGAATTAATTTGCTCTGGCCAAGCGGAATTTCGTGTTTTGTAGGCATGATCCTTATTGCACTGATTGGAGGTTATCATACCCGGGAAGAAAAGAAAATGGGATTGAAAAAAGATCGTGCGCTTCGGTTGGCAATTCTTGCTTCATCTGCCATTGCGTCGGTAGCGTTCGTTTTCCTGTTAGCCGCCTGTTGGATAGTACTACGGCATGAAGCATTAAAAGGGGAAAGGGTGTTTGTATTTGGTATACCATTGGTAATGGAAGTATTCTGCATTACTGTAGTAGTACGCATGGTAATTATGGGCAACTTTTTTCCTGATGAAAGGCGGGAGTGGTGGGGAAGAATGGGCGCAGTGCTGCATCGTTTTATTTTTTGGTGGATAATCGTCACGTACGCTGTTCTTTTATTCCCTGCCGATTTCAATTGGGCTATAGATAATTCTAGGGGATTACTTCCTTTAATTGGTGGATGGGCGGGCCTGATCGGGGTTGCGGTCCGGATGGCTTACACTTCGAGCACTTCCGGCGCCAAACAGGGAAGTAGGCATCGGGCGAAAGATCTTTTCATCAGGATTGCACCCTATTTATTCATGGCAGGCTTTTTATTAATTGGCGCTTTTGTTCTTAAGTTAATAGAAGGCTTAAAGGAAATGCCGTTACGGTCTATTTCAAGTAGTTGGGAGCAACTTGATCCGATTGAAAGATCAATTTGGCTTTTACTCATTCTGACGATGGTCACGCTAGTATTGAGCTGGCGTGCAGGAGTGAACGAATTTTCTTTGCATGACTTTTATAAAAACCGGCTAATAAGAGCCTACCTGGGCGCAACGCGGCGGCGAACTGACAGAGAGCAAACGGCGAATGGCTTTACAGGCTTTGATAAAGAGGATGATATTCCCTTGGTCCAGATGACTGGAAAATATTCTGGGCCCTATCCGTTAATAAATACGACGCTTAATGCTACCACGAGTTCTGAACTCGATCGGCAGGACCGTATGGCTGAGTCTTTTGTGTTTTCGCCTCTCTACTGTGGTTTCGACATTAATCCCACGAGGTCATCATCATCTGTAGAACACAACGGTTTTAAGTTTGGATATCGGCCCACCAAAGACTATTCAAGGCAATCAGGCCCGTTTTTAGGAACCGCTATAGCCATTTCGGGTGCCGCGGTGAGTCCAAATATGGGCTATCATTCGTCTGCGGCAACTTCGTTCTTGTTAACCATTTTCAATGTCAGGCTGGGACAGTGGATAGGGAATCCGCGCAAAGCGTCTTGGAAAAATTCGGATCCACGCTTGGGCTTGGGCTATCTTTTAAGTGACCTTGTTGGTAAATCGGATGTGGATGCAGATTACGTGTATTTATCCGATGGTGGGCATTTTGATAACATGGGGCTGTACGAGCTTATCAGACGCAGGTGTTGTTATATTGTATTGGGCGATGGTGAACAGGATGAAAATTCGAGTTGCGAAGGTCTTGCAAACGCCATTAGGAGATGTAGGATAGATTTTGGGGTCGAGATCGACTTGGATGTGACCAAAATTACGGATAGGGACAGTATCACGCAATTATCGTCGTCACATTTTGTAAAAGGGAAAATCCGGTATCCCGACACTTCGGCCGATGGAACTATAATTTATATCAAAGCATCAATCACCAATGCAAATCAAGCCGATATACGGGAATACCATCTGAAGAACCCGAAATTCCCGCAACAATCCACCGGGGATCAATTTTTTGATGAAGCACAGTTTGAAAGTTACCGCAAACTGGGCTACGACTCCATTAAGGATTTCTCGGATCTTTCGCCGATTTAACTAACGCCGATATAGCAATTCTACAACTGTTTTATGAAAAATGCGACTCAACAACTGTGAGAAAAGTTCTGGAAGATCCGTTGCGGGCCCTCAAATGGTTTGAAAGAGCGTTAGCGATTTTCTTGATAAGCATCCCGTTAATCCTCAAGTTTTCGGATCATTTTAAAGATGGGACGTATCGGAGCAGTATTAGTAATTACGTGTACATGTGCAACAGCTATGTTTTCGGGCTACTTCTTGGCACTGCAGCGATGTTGTTTATTTTTAATGGAGTAATCTATTTTAAAAAGAGACAAAGGTATGATCCATTTTAAGGCCCGAATACTCACAAAATTCTTCAATAGAGATAAATTGATGTGGTTCCTCTTATTATAATGCTTCTTTATTTTGGCCAAGTATAATCTCGCTGTAAATGTTGCTTTCCCATTAGTCGCTGCACGTCTTTAGGATAAATACATACTCTACTACCTGTCGGTATCACTTGTTAATATTTACTTTATCCAGCATGTGCAAGGCTTTTATTTGCCTCGTCAGCGAATCAAATCTACACAAATTCCTATACTTGCAAATTAGCTGAATCTTTGTGCCTTGTAGGTCATGTCGATGTGTCTACGACGCTCCTTTGTCAGCTTCATTAATTATCGAGATTATTGGCGGTACCGACAATAAAGAAGAATCCTCATCAACTTGGCTTTTCTGAAACTTTCATAATTTCCTTATAAATTAATTGTTTTGCATGAGTTTGACACGCAAACAAAGCGGATAACCATGAACGTTAAGACAATCATATTCTTTCTTTTAAGTTGTCTATTCGCAACTGCACAGGTAAAAACTTCTACTATTTTACCCATCAAAGTTGTAGAGCCAAAAGCGCCGGATTTACCAGCTGCTATTAAAGAATACACCTTGCAATTTAAAGGTTTTGATTTTAAAATCATCGATGACGCAGAAGACAACCAGGGCAATCACATGTTAATTGGTAAAGTGATTGAAATCGGTACGGCACCCGAAGATCAAGATCCTTTTGTTGCAAATGCTCTTAAGGCATCGCTAGGAGTCATTCGCTATCACGATGTCATACTCTCAACCGATAGAAATTATAAGCCTAGAGATATTTTTTCAATGAACGGCGCAGCAGTAGTTAAATATGATCAAGGCCTTCAAAAATTTATTGTGGGCTGCGATAATTATATTTATAAAATGATCGATGATCAATTAGTAACCTATTATCAACCTTTACTGTTGGTCGTGAATGAAAAACTTCAGGGGAAAAAATATGCTGTCCCTGGCGAAAACACATATAAACTTTTGAATTTTTCCAGGCATGGAAACCTTATTCATCTTTTTACCAGATCAATTGGAAAGACGGATGAAAATATAAATAACAACAAAATTGAGATCATTACGGTAAATACAGAGACGGATAATGAACAGCAGTCGGCAAAAGGCTTAAGTACCTTAAAATCGTTACATACGATTAAATCGGCTTATAACGAAAACGTCAGTTTGCAAATGTCCGGGATAAGCAGCCTCGGCAATGCTTTGTATTTCCTGACTTCCAGTATTGATCCAAAGGAGTCGGTTTATATAAATCACCTCTATAAGTTTGAAAATCAAAATCTGGAAGAGCAACCTTTTGATAATGCAAGCCAAACTTTCAACAAAGTTAACTGGTATAATACTAACGGCTTTAATGTTCAAGCAGAGACTGGCTATTTTATGGCTATCAGTAAGTCCACCGGATCAGATATTACCTTCTTAAAGGCCGACAGTAATTTAAACGTCAACAAAAAATTACATATAACGACTCATGGTTTTACCGATAACGCCAAAGCTATAGAACTTCCTTCCGGCATGATTGTGTTGGCATCCATTGGCATTGGAAAGCTATGGAAGTACACCGTTTACGATGCTGAACTAAATGTCGTAAAACAAATTGATGCGCTGCTTCCAGAAAACAGTTATGAATTACAGCAGCTGATCGCGTGCAAGGGCGGTTTGGTAAAAGCCGTTTTTAATTCTTTTGATGGACCTGATAAAACAAGCGTGATAATTCAGGAGATCCATTTGATGAAGTAATGTAGACTGTGCATGCTTCGGAAAAATACTTAAGTACTCCAAGCGGCTGTTTGTAGGAGCAATTTATCTACATTAGCAAACTAAACTTATTTTATGTCAACTTTTTATACGATTAAAATTAAATCAGTAAGCGGCACAAAAGTTAGTGCAGAAGTGCGTGTGGACCACGCTGATATAGGAACCGACTTTGATTCGAAAGATTTTGCAGTGCAGATACTAATGGAGACTGCCGACCCGACGATGGGCTATTTTGAACATTTGCCTATAACGCAAGAGGAATGGGAAGAACAAGCGAGGAACCACCCCAATAGGGCAGAATTTGACAAACTTGAAGAATACAGGCTTGGCAGAGAATTGCCTATTTCTAAAGAAGAGGGACAGCAACGGGACAAAAGCCGGAAGTTTGCCTTTAAAAAGGACGCGGAATATTCTAAACAATATGGAATGCGTGTAAGAGGAGGGGGTATGACGAAGGGGAATTACTACATCACGTTTGAAAGTGAGCCGAAGAAGTTTGTTGAAGGCGCGGCAGCGCTTATAGTAAAAAAGCCACAAAAGACAAAATTAGAGAAGAACCTGTATACGCTGGAGTTTGAAGTAACAGATCCAAGCTATGTTTCACTCCTCAGGGAAGGGATGCATTTTGAAACGGCAGCATGTAATATGGAAGAGTATATTTAAGAAATCTGCACCTTAGTGAGTCCTTCTTCTAATAAAATGATGCAACCAATATGAGTATAATCCTTATTTAGTAAAGGCGAAGGATTACTGCTTTAAAGAAAGCATCAGGTCGTTTTTAAAAAGCTTATAGACATCCATTTTGGAATCGGTGATTTGATTCACTAAGATTTTTCGGTCTTCGGTTGCCCTATTAATATCTGCTCCTGCATTTATTAAAGTTTTAAAGACCCTTCGAATCTGCTCAAGCACTTTTTCACTCTGATTAAATTGGGGATGAAAAATCATTTGTCGGGCATCTAAAAATGTCCTGTTTAATGCATTATTGCCATAGCCGTCTGTCGAATTAGGATCGGCACCATTAGCAAGCATGAGTCTTAATAATTCATAGGATCTTTCAAAAATATTTCCGTTTGGCTGGAGTGTATAACAGTTAAAAATTGTTGCCCTTATGCAATCATGCAAGACCGGAGCTGTCCATTCATTTATATTAGAAGTTTCTTTAAAATTAACGTCAGCGTCGTTTATTATATGATAATGGGCAATATCAAAATTTCCTGTTTTGAATGACACTTGCAGTCCTGCCTGGCCGTCATCTTTTTTAGGAGGCGAAAAGTTTAATTTTTTATGAAAAATATCCTTTTCAGCATCGTCCCACCGTCATTTGTGAACCACTCGTCTTTGTGTGTCGTCATATTACTTGCTCTTGTTTTTTTAGTATGATCTGGTGTACACTCCCGCTATTGATTGATATTTTCAAGAAAAATCTGTTTGACTGAGGCCTTTGAGACCGCACCCGGGTTATTAATTCTCGGTACTGGCTGCCGGAAGCAGCATAATTATCGCAAAAAGACTTGTAGAGCTGCTAAAAAAGAATGCATTGCAACAATGGGACGTTTTTTTCATCAAGTGTGGAGGTCAATAAGGGATGAATAACTGCTTTTCTCGATAGTGGATTAATATCCTTTACGATTAACTTATCAAATGTTGTTACAGTTTTGGATTTCATTTCCTGTAAGTCAACTTCAATAATTGGTGAATATCTTAAGTACGCTCCACCGCCATAGTGCATTCCTCCTCCAAGATAAAATTTTCTTTGATTCACAACAGGAAAGATATTATGGTCTGGTGCTCCTGCTTCTGTATCTAACTTTATCGATCTTTGGGTTTTAGTCTCCAGGTTTACTTCGTAGAGTGTTACCCATGGTCGTCCTAAATGATAAAATAATTGCGATTTGATGTCTAAGTGAACGCCCCCGTTTTCATAACCATAAAGTTGCTTGCCATTGTCTATTTTATGAATGGCTGTTATTTTCTTAGTATTTGCCTGTAGCTCAACTAGAGCTTCATGCATGGCAATATAAAAAAGGTCTTTTTCTATATGCCAGATCCCATTTACATTTGCAACTTTTTTCTTGTAGTGTTCGCCCGTTGCTAAATTTAAACAACTGATTGACTTAAAACCACTGCTGGCCGTGAGTAACCATTCGCCACTTGTTGCAATTGAATCCGAGTAATTGCAAATGCCCTTTAGATGAATTATAATCGGATTGAAGGTGTTCTTATCTAGAATATGGCATTTTTTATCGGTAGTCAAATATAATTTGTCTTCTGTTTCAATAGCAGCACCAAGGCTGCCTCTTAAATTATACTTATCCAAGGTTTTTCCTGATTCAGCATCTAATTTTAAAAAAGTTCGGCTTCGTGATTTTCCAACGTAGAAATATTTTCCGTCTTTGGAGAAAAAACTGTTGCAGTTATGATTTTCAATGGGTTGATGCCAAAGTAGCTTATGTGCCATATTGATATTGTTTAGCGGGGTTCTTTTAGCGATTTGGCGCTAATGTGTATGCTTAATATAGCATTCTTCGTAATCAAAACTTCACACATATGTTCTTTTCCACCCATTCAAGTTCCTTTGGAGCTAATTTGTCGAGGTTCTTGGTAACGATCCAGTTAAAGAGTTTTTCTATATCTGCTGAACTTTCGTATTTCTGTAAGAACCGAAGTAAATCAATTAATTCAAACCATTGATTATCCATAAAATAACCATCAATTTTACGTTTCTTACTTATTAGTTTTTTTACTTTATCTATAATTGCAGGGATTGATTTTTCACTGCCAAATTTCGTAAGTTGAAAAGCAATATTAGATTTTACGTAAGTGTTACGCTGTATCTCCAGTTGTTCAATAAGGTACTCTTCCGCTTCGTTCTGCCCAATTCTACCTATAGTTCCAGCAGCCACACTGATCCATGCCTTCCCTTTGTAAATTTCCATTATTGCTTTAAGTACAGAAAGGGATTTTTTAGTTCCTATTTTAGCTAGAACGTCCAGTATCTGTTCCGCTTCAAGAAATTTATATTCTTCATATTCTGCTTCATCATAATTTTCAAGTGCTTCAATTGCCCGTTCCTCAACTTCTTTCCTTAAAACTGAGACAAAAGCCAATGCTGCCCATGCATAGCTACGATCCCACGAATATTCGAGACGCGAATGTTCCAACATCATTAACACAGCTTTTTCGTCCTCAACAAGCCAGGATCTATAACTTGGAGTTATGTTGATATTAGTTACCTGACGTAAAATTCCCTGCACTATTTTTTTATCCGGGTTGCTGGGTAAGCTGTCAAAGATCGTCTTCCACCCAAGATTGAGGTTATAACAATTATAGATGAAGATGTGATACAAGGCACGTAACTCGTCAATGTCATGCATTTGCTCCTCTATAAGTTGTAATAAAATGGGGTTTAGTGCTGCATCACAAATTTCTTCTGACTTTCGATATGCTTTCCATGAATCTTTGTCTGAGCCTGATTCTCCTACTAAGATGGTTTCCTTGGTAACCATTCTCTGGATAAGGTTTAAAACTTCTTTTCTAGTCATAATTTATTATATTTCTTTACAGTGCTGCATGTATCGCTATTAAGGTTCGGCAGTTTAAAAGTTTGCGATTGCGAAGCCCTAACCGTTTGCCGGCACACACTTGTTCGTAAGCACATAGCCTGAATTAAAGCTTCCTTGCAGCACGGATCCCTGCTTTTGTAAAATGGACGTTATAGATCCTATTTTGATGTAAGGTTAATGCCGAAAATACTATAATTGTATTTTTTTCCATTTTTTATCGAAGCTTCTTTGAAGGCTTAGTATCTTCCAATTCCCGTTTTTTAGAACTAGCTCGAATCTTACCGTTGAATAATCTGAATAATATGCATAAATCGTTGATTTAGTGACTTGATGAAAATTCAAGGGTTGGAAATCCTTGTAGGTGAAATATTGAAAAGTACAGCCGTATGCGGTGTATCTTCTCGCTGCTCTATCATCGCACAACAAGTCAAAGACCGAATTGAACCTTTTGTACTGTTCGATTTTTAATTGTTCAAAGCCGTCCTTTTCGTCTAGTTGTTGGAGGTTCTCTTCTATTTCAGTTATCTGAGTCATAAAATCTGAAATAAGTTCAGATATTTTATTCTTCAATTGTTCGTCCAAAACATCGCCATTCATCGTAAATTCAATTTGTCGCTTTTTGAATTCAATGATATGTTCTTTTTTGAAATTTCCTCCTTCAGTAATACGAAGGTGAGTTAAATCAACTAAGGATAAAAGACCATTATGTGTTACTTTTGAATTGTGAATCAGTAATGTCGACAACTTTGGAAAGGATTTAAAAATTTTCAAATTAGCATCAATCAGCAGTGTGTTTCTTAACCAAATTGTCTCTACGGCTTTCAATTCGGCAAGATAATTAATTCCGATGCCAGTTATTAAACTATTGTCTAAATTGAGGTGTTTTAGTTCTTTTAAATTTACCAGATGATGTAACCCTTCATCAGATATATCAGTGTTTGTAACAGCAAAAGTTTTTATTCTATTTAAATCCCTGAAGAAACAAAGATCTTCATCCTTAATTTTCCTTAAAACATTTCCATCTTGAATCTGGCAACTTTGCAGCACAAAGCACTTAATTTTTACAATTTACTAATATGTTGTAAGTCCTCAAGCGAAAGGACTTCTCCGGTAATACTCACAAACGTTTCATTTTTCTTAAATCGTTCCATCCTTTAGATCAGTGTTATTGTATTGGACATAATAAAGGCCACTGCTAATATTTAGCCTTTGACACGCGAAAGAAATCCGGTCAGGTCTGTCCTTTCTTACGGTCTTTTAGTAACTGCTACCACATGTTTGCCTGCATCATAAATGTTCATGTTAAAGTAAGTTCAAAATTGGACTCCAAGATATGCTGCAACTTTATTCATACTATGTTTCATTAAATAATACATTTACCTGTTTCTGTAATAGTGACATTATCTTCAGTTCGCTTTACACACTCAATATTAATTAATTTAGCGATAGTACTAGCTATCTCCTGATCGGATAATATAGCTCTATAATGTCTTTTTATTTCTGCAATTTTTGATGAACCTTTTTTGACATAATTCACAAATCGAAGTATTGAGTCGTCCCTGTGAGTTATCCCTTTTTGAAATATATTTTGTATTTATACCCTTCGGCTATTGCTTCTTTTGCTTCAAATATCCCTAACATCGAAGTCAAGACCATGAACCTGTAAGAATAAGAAAGCCTGATTAATCTTGTTTTTAATCAGGCTCAGTTCTTTATTGATAAAGGTGTTTTCTTCATTTGGTGGTTTTGCCAATTGGAATTTGTTGTGCCAGTTCTTAGGATTAATAAAAAGTCCTGTAGCAAATGGCTTTCTCTGTCCCAAGTAGGTAATTCTGCATATAATAGGAGCAAGTCCTTTTTTATTTTTTCTGGTTGCTGAAATCACAAACAGGATTTTAAAGATGTTTCCATTCATGGTTATAAGTTTTTGAAAGTGAAAGATTTAATATGCAACCCGGAAGGAAATAGTTGCAATCCAATTGTATGCCTAATGTTAGGCTGTTATGGCATAATGCCTACGTGTGGTATAATAGAAGTGTGGCTGTAGTTCCTGAAACGAAAGGGCATAAAAAAACTCCCAAGTTTCCTTGAGAGTATTTTGTGGGCGATGAGGGATTCGAACCCCCGACCCTCTGGGTGTAAACCAGATGCTCTGAACCAACTGAGCTAATCGCCCTGATCTTTCACCATTCTTGCGTTTGGTGTCTCGCTGATTGCGGTGCAAATATAAGCCAACTTTTAATATCTGCAAGCAATAAATAAAAAAATATTACAAAACTTCAGCGACTACAAACGTGCTTCCGCCGATATAGATAAAGTCTAATGCGTCGGCACTTTCCAATGCAGCTTCATAAGCGGCTGGCACAGAATCGTATATTTCGCCACGCAAACCATATTTTCCGGCTTTCCGCTGGAGGATGCGATTGTCCAGCCCTCGTGAAATATTTGGGGAACAAAAGTAATAAACCGCTTCTTTCGGGAACAACGGAAGGATTGTTTCGGGTTCCTTATCGTTAACGATCCCTAAAACAATATGCAATTTTGAATAATCCTGCCTTAAAACCTGCTCCATTACCATTGAAAGTCCGTGGGCATTGTGTGCCGTATCGCAAATTACGCGCGGCACCTCTTTTAATTGCTGCCAACGTCCCTGCAAATGGGTGTTCCTGATTACATTCTGCATTCCGTATTTAATATGGTTGTTGTCAACTTTAAATCCGTGATACGCTACCAATGTAGTGATCGTCTGTTGTACCGTTTTTTTATTTGCCTGCTGATAATCACCCGAAAGCTCAGAAGGATAAACATCGTCAACCAAATCGGCGGCAAAGTATATCGGCGCGGCTTTTTCCTTGGCTGTGGCGATAAAAACCGATCGTGTTTCAGCAGTATACTCGCCAATGACAACTGGAACGCCTTTTTTAATAATCCCGGCTTTTTCAGCTGCGATTGCAGAAATAGTGTTGCCAAGGAACTGAACGTGGTCAATCCCAATATTTGTTATAACAGACACAAGAGGCATAATAACGTTGGTCGCATCAAGCCTTCCGCCGAGGCCAACTTCAATAATTGCTATGTCAACCTGCTGCTTTTCAAAATAATCAAATGCGAGGCCGACACTCATTTCAAAAAAGCTTAAATGTTGTTTTTCGAGAAAATCTTTGTGTGAAGCTATAAACCCGACGACAGCTTCTTCACTGATTTCTACTCCGTTTACCCGAATCCGCTCCCGAAAACTCTTTAGGTGTGGCGATGTGTAAAGACCGGTCTTATAACCAGCTTCCTGTAGTATTGAAGCCAGCATATGTGAGGTTGATCCTTTGCCATTCGTGCCCGCAACATGAATGAATTTAAGTAGGCGCTCCGGATTTCCCAAATATGCACATAACGCAGTGGTGTTTGTAAGGTCTTCTTTATAGGCACTCGAACCTTGCGTTTGGTACATCGGCAAACGGTTAAACATCCATTGGGTCGTCTCTTGATAAGTCATTTTAAAGGCATTTAGTTATGCAAAGAAACATCAAAAAAATCAGCCATCAGTTGGTGGATACCGTACATCGGGAACATCTGATACTATTACCGTAAATCTCCCGTTATAAAATTAACCTATATAAAAAATAGTTATTTTTGCGGCACATCTGCGACCTATAAACACAGACTAATTAAAAGAAATTTATGCGTTTTATCACCTTTTTACAAGCTGACACACTTACTGCCGCAGCTTCCGATACGGTAATCGAGGGAATATCTAAAAACGAAGAAATATCGTTGTTCAGCTTTTTGCTAAAAGGAGGCGTTTTCCTAATTCCGATTGTGCTGCTTCTATTCTACACGATCTACCTGATCATCGAGCGGTACATGTACCTGCATAAAGTAGCTAAAAAAGATACCCATTTGCTTAAAGATGTTCGTATGCAACTGAATGCGGGTCATCTTGACGCAGCTATTTCTGTGGCTGAACGTTCAGAATCGGCTTCCGGAAGCGTCATTAAAGAAGGGATCCTGACAATCGGCCGGCCTATCTCAGAAATTGAATCGAATATGGAACGCGCGGCAAACATCGCAATCGGTGAAATGGAAAAGAAGCTGGGCCATCTCGGACTTATAGCCGGTATCGCTCCGACGCTCGGATTTGTTGGCACCATTTCAGGTGTAATCAAGATTTTCTATAGCATTTCTGTTTCAGAAGATATCAGTATTGGAAATATATCGGGCGGATTGTATGAGAAAATGATCAGTAGTGGCGCCGGACTCGTAGTAGGAATAATTGCTTATGCAGGATATCACATGCTAAACAGTTCGATCGATAATTTCAACCTGAACATTCAAAAGCAAGTTTTGGAATTTGTTAATATAATCCAGCGACCTCATGGCGATAAAGCGAAATAGAAGGTTTCACGCCGAAGTGGCGACCTCCTCACTCAGTGACATCATGTTCTTTTTGCTATTGTTCTTCCTGATTATTTCGACGCTTGCAAACCCAAACGTGATCAAGATGACATTGCCGAAATCGGAAGTCAACGAGAAAACAAACCGGCAGCACGTTAGTTTGTCGGTGACCGAAGACAAAAAATATTTTATCGATAAGCAGGAAGTTCCGTTTAATGAGATTGAAGGGATGTTGCTATCGCAGATATCCGACAAAGATCAGCAAACCGTAATTGTACGGATCCCATTTAATCTTCAGGTTCAGGATCTTGTCGATCTACTGCAGATAGGAGTGAAGAACAATCTTAAGTTTGTGATTGCAACAAATAAAAAATAACCCTCATTAATTGAGGCTGAAGGTATAGACAATTCTTCCGACTTGCTTCTCGGGTGCATCTGGATCAGCTTGCCATTTCGTATTCCGGGCGGCTATTTTCGCCTGATCCACTAAGCATGGCGCAGTATTGGTTGTTCCTTTTGCACGCACAACCCCAATCGTTCTTCCGGTGCGGTCAACCGTGACTTCTATAACGACCTGACCGGTTTCGTTACACGTATAATTCGGGGCCGGTTTCACCAATGCCTTTCTGTTTCCCAGCGAGTAGCCACCACCGCTTCCGCCGCCAGAACCGGGACCATTTCCTGAGCCGTTTCCGGGACCATTTCCTGTTCCGTTTCCACCACCACTGCCGCCACCACTGCCGCCGTCGCCATAATAGTCGCCCGAATTTAAATTTCCATTCGCTTTTCCTTTATTGCCGGCGACACCATCGTCGCCATCGCCGCCTTTATTAGATCCTTTTAGAATGTTGGACAATGCATCGTTGGTGCTTTTTGACGGAGTTGGCTTGGCCGGAACCGGTTGCGTAACCTTTTTTGGAGCATTGCTTGCTTTTGGGGTTGGCGGAATTCCAAATGCTTCATCCGATTCGGTTGTCAGGATTTCTTCATCCGACGCTTGGGCCGGAGCAGGTTGTGATCGTTGGTCGCTTACTTTCAAAACCTCGCTTTGAAAATCATCGCCCATGCCCACATCGCTGTCACCGAAGTTTATCGAGATGCCGCCGCCGCCGCCGCCGGCCAATTCCTGGATTTTGACCGCGTTTGCATACTTGATAAAAATCAGCGCCAGCAACAACAATACGAACAGAGCGGCTGTGATCAGCATCGATTTCTTTTGCTCCGGTGTCAGTGAAAGATTCATAACTTGGTGTGTAAATTCATTAATGATAACGAAATTATAAAATGATTGTTATCTGTCGCCATCAACTACTGGACCAACTGCTTCAACGCAATTTCGAAAGCGGTCGCGCTGATGTTTGTCTTCGACGGATTTTGTGCATGTGCCTTAACAATAGCATTGCGAATGGTTTCCGATGTATCGGCAAAAATGGCTTCATCGGTCATGTGTACTTTCTTCTCCATAAAATAGGCAAAGACGCGCGCCATTCCGCAGTTTGAAATAAAATCCGGGATAAGGCTTACCTTCTGGTCGATGTTCTCCATGATTGGCCCAAAGAAAATTTCCTTATCGGCAAACGGCACGTTCGCTCCACATGAAATTACTTCAAGTCCGGCTGCGATCATTTGATCTACCTGCGATTGCTGTACGAGTCGGGAAGCTGCACAGGGAGTAAATATTTCTGCTCCAATGCTCCAGATTTTCTGGTTGATTTCCTCGAACGGGATCATATTCGCAGCGACAAGTTTATTGCCATCTTTATGCAAAAACAACGTTCTGATCTCATTGAAAGTAAATCCGTCTTCCTTTATTAAACCGCCGTCACGATCAATAATTCCGATGACCTTTGCCCCCATGTCGGCAAGATAAAAGGCTGCAGCCGATCCTACGTTTCCAAAACCTTGCACGATTGCTCTTTTTCCACGAACCTCGCCACCATACGTATTGTAAAAATGACGGACCGCTTCTGCCACGCCATAGCCGGTAATCATATCGGCAATGGTATATTTTCTGGCAACGTCCGGAGAAAAAATGGGATTTTCGATGACTTTTACAACGCCTTGGCGCAATTGGCCTATGCGGTTGATCTTATCTGCTTCACTGGGCTTAAAATGTCCGTTGAAAACACCTTCCTGCGGATGCCAAACGCCACACTCTTCGGTCATCGGGATCACTTCATGTATTTCGTCGACGTTGAGGTCGCCGCCGGTGCCGTAATAGCTCTTCAATAATGGTGAGACCGCTTTGTACCAGCGTTGAAGTACGCCTTCTTTCCGTGGGTCGTTAGGATCGAAGTTAATTCCCGACTTTGCTCCGCCAATGGCAGGTCCTGAAACCGAGAATTTTACTTCCATTGTTTTCGCTAGTGAAAGTACTTCGTTCATGTCGAGCCCTTTACGCATGCGGGTCCCGCCACCTGCAGCGCCACCTCGGAGTGAATTGATGACCGTCCAGCCTTCGGCCTGGGTTTCAGGGTCTTTCCAGTTAAATATAATTTCCGGTTCTTTATTTTCAAATTTTTTAAGCAAATCTTTCATTAGGCGGTTTTGTTAGTTGTGCAAATATAAGTTAAAGGGATATTTTTTGCTTTGGAACTTCCTATTTTCGGCTTTTTGACTGTTATGGTTTATAGATGAAGCCGGAACTATGGTCGTGTTTCGCGCCCGTGACGCTACTCAGGACATTGACTTCGTTCCTCAATCGCAAGACGCCGAGTAACGCAAAGACTAAAGCTTCCTTGAATTCCAAGATTTTCTTTGGCGGAATAACGAACTCTACTTTTGGTAATTGCTGTTTTAGAAGGTTGATCAAAAAATCATTATACGCTCCGCCGCCAGTGACTAGGACTTTTCCGGACTGTTCAGGCAAAGCATTCACAATTTGAACAGCAATATGTTCGCAATAAGTGTTGAGTTTATTGGGTGTCGGAATATTAAACGCTTCAATTAACGGAAGTATAGTTTCCTTAACCGATTCGAATCCGAGTGACTTTGGGTAAGGCTGTCTAAAATAGGGTTGCGCGTTTAGCGTATCGAGCAGTTCTTGATCGAGTTCGCCTGAAGCAGCGATTCCGCCTTTATCATCGTAAGGATATCCTAACTCATTTGCGTAATAATTCAATACCGTATTCACCGCACAAATGTCGAATGCAATACGTTTATCTTGTTCTTCAAATGAAATGTTCGAAAAGCCGCCGAGATTAAGACAATAATGATATCCTGAAAATAATATGCGATCGCCAACTGGAACCAGCGGCGCTCCTTGTCCGCCAAGATTTACATCGCCAACACGAAAATCGCAAATCACGGTTCGATTTATAAGCGTTGCAGTTTCAGGAAGATTTCCAATTTGAAGCGTCACCCCGTTTTGCGGTTGGTGAAGGATTGTGTGGCCATGCGAACAGACAGCATCAATGTCGTATAATTTAAATTGCTCAATGAAAGAAGCTACAACTCCAGAGAGCAATTTCGTATAGCGAATGTTCAGGTGAAATAACTCATCGGCACTAAAGCCAACAGCACGTTTCAGCGTCTCGAGCCATTCGTTTTCGTACGGAACAGTTTCGGCTTCAAGTATTTCAAACTGCCATTTTCCGTTGGCAATGGTGAACCGAATATGTGCCAGATCAATGCCATCGAGAGAGGTTCCAGACATCACTCCGATAACGTTGTAGTTTTCTGCTGTCATCGCCCAAAATTACAAATCAAAATTGAAAAAGTAACAATTAAAAAGTATCTTTGACGACCTTTTTAAAACGAAACAATAATATTCATTCTGTATAATCATGGATTTTAATTTAACCGAAGAACACCTAATGATCCAGCAGGCAGCGCGTGACTTTGCTCAAAGCGAATTGCTTCCCGGAGTCATTGAACGAGACGAAAAACAGCAGTTTCCTGCCGAGCAGATCAAAATGATGGGTGAGCTCGGTTTTATGGGGATGATGGTTGATCCGAAATATGGTGGAAGCGGACTCGATACTGTTTCTTACGTTCTCGCTATGGAAGAGATTTCCAAAGTTGACGCTTCGGCTTCAGTGGTAATGTCGGTTAACAATTCACTTGTGTGTTGGGGTTTACAGGCCTTTGGATCTGAGGAACAGAAGCAAAAATATTTGCCGCGTCTCGCATCGGGCGAAATTATTGGTGCTTTTTGCCTTTCAGAGCCTGAAGCGGGAAGCGACGCCACTTCACAAAAGACTACTGCAATCGATAGGGGCGACCATTATCTGCTGAACGGAACCAAGAACTGGATCACCAACGGAAATACTGCTTCGGTGTATATTGTAATTGCACAAACAGACGTTGAGAAAAAACATAAAGGCATCAACGCGCTGATTGTTGAGAAAGATATGCCCGGCTTTGAAATCGGGCCGAAAGAGCAAAAACTGGGTATTCGCGGATCCGACACACATTCGTTGATGTTCAGCGATGTGAAGGTTCCAAAAGAAAACCGTATTGGCGAAGATGGTTTCGGATTCAAATTCGCAATGAAAACGCTCGCCGGCGGACGAATCGGAATTGCATCACAAGCACTCGGAATTGCATCGGGAGCTTACGAGTTAGCACTGAAATATTCAAAGGAACGAAAAGCATTTGGCAAAGAAATATCGCAACATCAGGCAATCGCCTTCAAACTTGCTGATATGGCGGTAAATATTGAAGCTGCGAGGCATCTGTGCATGAAAGCGGCCTGGGACAAAGATCAGCACCGCAACTACGACCTTAGTGGTGCGATGGCGAAGTTATTTGCATCGCAAGTGGCAATGGATACAGCCATCGAAGCTGTCCAAATCCATGGCGGAAACGGCTACGTAAAGGAATATCACGTGGAGCGGTTTATGCGTGACGCCAAGATCACACAGATATACGAAGGCACATCGGAGATCCAGAAAATAGTGATTTCGCGAAGTATTTTATCTTAAAAAAAGTACCCGGTTTACGCCGGGTTTTTTATTGGCCGGTTTTAAATAACCAACGATCGTTTAGTATCTTTACGTTGAAAATTTGAAGATGAAAAATATTATTGTCACAGGAACGGGAAGAGGAATTGGCTTTGAGCTTGCAATTCAGTTTGCCGACGCAGGTCATCAGGTGTTGGCGCTTTCGCGGAAGACGCCGCAGCCTTTATTGGATCATCCCAATGTTACGTGCCTGTCGGTAGATCTTGCGCAGGAGCGTGATCTGACAGCAGTCGAACAGTTTCTTGCCTCATGGCCGCACGTGGATGCAATGGTACACAACGCAGGAGCGTTGGCGTTAAAGCCGTTTTCTCAAACGACAACTGATGATTTTGAGAATATCTACAGGGTTAACGTATTTGCGGTCGCCGCACTAACCCGGATAGCATTGCCATATCTGCAGCCAGGAAGCCACGTGGTTTCGATCAGCAGCATGGGCGGAGTTCAGGGAAGTCTTAAGTTCGCCGGACTTTCAGCATATAGTTCAAGCAAAGGCGCCCTGATTACGCTTTCTGAACTGCTTGCAGAAGAATACAAGGAGCGCGCGATAGCGTTTAATGTCCTGGCTCTGGGATCGGTGCAAACAGAAATGCTTGCCGAGGCGTTTCCGGGCTACATTGCGCCAATTACTGCTTCCGATATGGCGTCGTACATTGCAAACTTTACACTGACCGGGCACCGATTTCACAATGGCAAGATTCTGCAAGTTGCCTCAACAACTCCGTAGCTAAAATAAATGAACCCTACGCTTCAGAAATATCTGCCTGAACACGCTGTAAAATCGGTGTTTGAGCTTATCGTTGCGAATGGCGTACATCTGAAAATAGTAAACCAACGGGTCACACGGCATGGCGATTACCGTCGCGGCGTCAGCGGGAAGCACGAAATAACTGTCAACGGCAGCCTCAACAAATACCGGTTCCTGATTACGCTGATACATGAAATATCGCATCTGGTTGCCTTTGAAAAATTCGGGCGGGACATAAAACCACACGGGCAAGAATGGAAATACACGTTTCAGCGACTCATGGTTCCGTATATCCGTCCAGAGATTTTTCCGCCGCAACTGCTTCCATTATTGGCAAGACATTTCAAGAACCCGGCTGCTAGCAGCGATACCGATGCAACACTTTCGCTGGCATTAAAACAATTCGACGCCAAAAACGACAAAAATTTTATCTTTGAGATCCCTTACGGAAGCGTCTTCCGGATCCATAATGGCAAGATATTCCGGAAAGGCGCGCTTCGGACAAAGCGGTACGAATGTGAGGAGATAAAGACCGGCAGGATGTATCTTTTTAATCCGAACGCCGAAGTCGAATTGTTACCTTCGTAGTCTGCTACAACTTAACTAGAGCACTATTAAAATGAATAAGAATTATTACGCAATATTGATGGCAGGCGGCGTGGGATCGAGGTTCTGGCCCGTTAGCACGGCCGATTTCCCTAAACAGTTTCACGATATGCTGGGTGCGGGAGAAACGCTGATTCAGAAAACATTCAAACGCCTGGCTCAAATAGTTCCGCCTGAAAACATTCTTATCCTGACAAACGAGAAGTACAACCACATTGTGCTGGATCAGCTTCCGATGGTCCAGCCCGAGCGTATTTTGCTTGAACCTGCGATGCGCAATACGGCGCCGTGCATTTTGTATGCCTCGATGAAAATTAAAAAATGGAATCCCGAAGCGTTAGTGGTTGTAGCACCAAGTGATCATTGGATAGAGCAGGAGGAGATTTTTACCGAAAACCTCCAGCAGTGTTTTGATTATTGCCAACAGCACGATGCATTGGTGACACTGGGAATCCAACCTGCCTTTCCGAACACCGGCTACGGTTATATAGAATATGAAAGGTCGGATAGGGACAGTGTTCAGAGGGTTGTTCAGTTTCGGGAAAAGCCAGATTATGAGACGGCAAAAACATTCTTGGCGAGTGGGAATTTTTTGTGGAATGGTGGCATCTTCATCTGGAGCGTCCAGTCGGTACTGAAAGCATTCGAAAATTACCAACCGAAGATGGTCGCATTATTTGAAGGAGGCAAGCATAAATACAATACGCCTGCGGAAGATGACTTTATTAAACAGCATTACGCTGAGGCAGAAAACATTTCAATAGACTACGCAATTATGGAACACGCTCGTAATGTGTTTGTGCTGCCGGCGCGTTTCGATTGGAACGATTTGGGAACCTGGGGTTCGTTGCATGAAAAGTTAGCCAAAGACGAAGGGAATAATGCTGTGGTTAATGCCAGTGTTATACTTGAAAATGCGACAAACAATATAATCCGGACGGATGCACAAAAACTCGTCGTAGTGGATGGGCTGGACGATTACATCATCGTAGACAACATCGATGTGCTGTTGATTTACCCTAAAAACAAGGAACAGGAAATAAAGCGCATCACAAGCCTGGCTCTGAAAAAAAAGGCTGGGAATTAAATAGTTAATAAATAATTTTAAGAGTTTACGCAACCTGCCCGTATTTCTGCATCTTTGAAAAACAGATATGCCGCAAATATGCCAAAATTCTACTTTTTACTCATAACCTTTGTTACAATTGCATTTTCTTCGCAAGCTGTTAACGCGCAGCTTCCGGATTTTACGCTGATGGTTACGCCGCATGACGAGCAATGTCCCGGCGACGGAAGCCTTGAGTTTAACGTTTCCGGTACCGCGACTGGCGCTTCAGTGCTCTATGAAGTGTACAAGTTGCCTGATCTGGTAACGCCGATTGCTACGCTTGCTGCAAATGAATTTGGCGGATTGGAAGCCGGAACCTACCGCGTGATTGCAACACAGTCGCTAAACGGGGAGACCAGCACGCAGCAGCAGGACGCAGTTATCAACAATACACATGTTTCGCTCCAATTCTCTGTTGAGTCGACATCGTGCGGCGGAACTGGAACAATAACGATAGACGTAACACAAGGTGCCGGAATGACTTTCGAAATTTACGACGGACCGGTTACTTTTCCCCAACAAACATCTAACGAGTTTACGGGTCTCCCGTATGGCATTTATCAGATTCGCGTGTACGACATCTGTGGCGACGGTTACGCACTGGAATATTCGCTTGCGCCAACAAACGCAGGACTTTCAATTTTGGCAGGAACCGTTACGGGTGCAACATTACCCTCGTGTACTACTATTCCGGTTAGGAACTCGATAGTTGCCACGACAGGGAATACAATTATTTACCCGTTGTCATTACAATATACCGTTTATCCGCCTGGCGGTGGCGATCCCATTATAGTCAACTCCACAATTTCGGCAGGAAGCGGCTTTGCTACTACAGCAGTTACAGCCATACCGTTTTACCACGGGCAGCAATATTATTACGATCTGACAGTAACTGATGGGTGCGGCAACACCTACACCTATCTGAATAATTCGGTAAACCGGCAACTCGAAGTGCTTTTAGCACCGCAAACGGCGAATTGTATTAAAGGTTTAGTAGTAAACGCTTCAATCTATCGTCCACCGTTTTTTGTTACGTTTGTGTCGGCTCCCGCCGGATTTGACCCTGTTTTATATAATGCCCAACATCCCGGGCCCTTTATGGAAGGGACTCAGTACGTAAATCCCGATACTCCGTTACCGGCTGGATTTTATACGGTTTCTGTAACTGACGCCTGCGGCCGCACTAACGTGCAGACTATTGAGTACGATCCCGCAATAGAACACCTCTTACCGACGTTTACCGCCGCACCCGGATGCGATCCGGGAATGGGTTCAGTTATTGGAGCTGGTACCGGCGTCGCTCTCGAAAGCGTTGTTATTACTGCTGCTCCTGCTGCTTTCGGCGAAACGCTGCCTTTCGATATTTCATTTAATATTGATGATGGGTTACTGTATATGAATTCGTTTCCGGCGGGCGTCTATACCTTCGTTACGACTGACATTTGTGGATTTGTCGACACGACTGTTAAAACGATCACTGGTTACACGAGTTCTTTTACGGGCTCGGTTACCGGCAGTTGCGATAGGTTTAATCTCACCATCCAGCATGCAAACAATCTTACCCAGAATCGGCTTTATCTGCTTCAAAAGTTTTATCCTGATGCCGGAGCTTGGGGGCATCCCGACACCGGAGTGACGTCTTCCGGAGTTCCGACCGACGAAACCGGTATTGCGCTGGCAAATGGTTCCAACCCAAACCTACAGTACGACGGCAGCTTCCGGGTGGTGTTGGTCTTTGAGGTTGCAGGAAACGGTACTGTTGCGCCGGTGGTATGCGTGCAGGAACTGTATGCCTTTGAGTACAATTACGTACCTGAAATTATTTCGATACTCGCCTATTCATGTGACACTACCTCGTATGACGTAGCCGTCGACGCAACAGGAGCAGGACCGCTAGTATACCGGATCACAGAAAAAGACGGTGTGCCATTGCTGATTGAAAACGGCATTTCAAACCTGTTCATTGATCTTGAACCAGGCGTGTATAATTTTCAGGTTGAGGACATTTGCGGCAACCTGATGAACCGTCTGTTTGATACAACCGAACCATTTCAATACGTCGTTACCACAACAGGATTTTGTAACGGTCAAACCGTAACCTTGGCGGTGCCGGCCTTTACCTCTCTTAATTATGAATGGTGGCATGAGGGCGATCCCTCAACAATTTTAAGTACGTCGCCCACATTGGTGTTTTCGCCGTTCGACGAGGCGACCGACACCGGACTTTATCACGTGCATGTATTTGCACCCGATACTACGCCATCCTGTATCGATTTTATAATAGATTACGAAGTCACACCGTCCGGGACTCCGCCCAACGCAGGGAATGACGTTACAGAAACATATTGCCAGAATCCGGGTCAGGTAAACCTGCTGTCGCTGTTGGATACTTCTGACAGTTCGGGCACTTGGCAGGATCTCGACGCCGGGGTTCAGCTCGCCGGGTCTTTTTGGAATGCTACGCCGCACGTCACAGGAACGTACCATTTTAGCTATACGGTCTACGGCTGGTGTGGCGCTTCAGATATTGCTTTTGTAACAATTAACCTTCGACAGCCGCCTGCAGTGCCTGTTGCCCATGCTGATGCCGTTCTGTGTTCGACAGAGACTATTGAACTGTTTGCAGATGGCGATGCTTCGAATCAATATATATGGACGGGTCCAAACGGATTTACATCGGATCAACAGAATCCTGTTATTGACAATGCTACTACTTTGAACAGTGGGACCTACACCGTGGTTGCCTCTAGCGATGGATGCGCTACAGAGCCGGTCTCGGTTGAAATTTCTGTTACGGAAGTCGCTGCCTTTACGGTAACAGCCGGGTGCATTGATGACGAATTTACATTGACGGCAACCACTGCGGGCGGTCTGCCCGTTGGCGCCACCTACTCGTGGACTGGCCCCGGGAATTTTGCAGCAACCGGAAATCCGCTGGTGATTTCACAGCTTCCTGCGGGAACCTATTCGGTGTCGGTTGATACTGGCAATTTATGCCCGGCAACGGCGCAGACAACTGTAGCGTCAACGTTGTGCAAGATTCCAATGGGAATTTCACCGAATGCCGACGGAGATAACGATACGTTCGATCTTTCAGGATTTGACGTAGAGGAAATTAAAATATTCAATCGCTACGGAATGGTCGTATATGATAAAGCAAATTATGTCGATGAGTGGGACGGCCGTGATTATAGGGGCAACGAACTTCCGTCGGCGACGTATTTCTACGTCGTTACAATGGATACAGGAGAAAAAAGAACAGGCTGGGTTTATCTGATCAGAAGTTAATTCGTGCCTTTTTCATCGTCTTCGGCTTCAGCCAAAAGGTTTTCACGGACTTTTTTAAACAGATCGGAAGAATAAACGAACTCTACAATCGATTTGTTTTTGGTTTCGAGGATCTGTTCTTTGTCACCTTCCCATTCTTTAAGCCCGTTCTTCAGAAATACGATTTTCTCGCCGATCTCAAGAACTGAATTCATATCGTGCGTATTGACGACCGTCGTAATATTGTACTCAGCGGTAATCTCCTGTATCAGTTGATCAATAAGGATCGCCGTTTCGGGATCAAGCCCGGAATTCGGTTCATCGCAAAAAAGATATTTGGGGTTGTTTACAATCGCGCGCGCAATCGCAACACGCTTTTGCATTCCACCTGAGATTTCAGAGGGGAATTTTTTATTTGCGCCAACAAGGTTCACGCGTTCGAGCACTTCATTCACGCGATCCCGGATCTGGGTCCTGCGTTTGGTCGAAAACATGCGCAACGGAAATGCGACATTTTCTTCAACGGTCATTGAATCGAATAACGCTCCGCCTTGAAACACCATGCCTATTTCGGTTCGTAACGCACGCCGTTCGTCATTATCCAAATCGGAATAGATCCGGCCATCAAAAGATATTGTTCCTTTATCCGGACTGTGGATTCCGAGAAGCGTCTTGAGTAAAACGGTTTTTCCAGATCCGGAACGTCCAATGATTAGATTCGTCTTTCCGCCTTCAAATGTGGTGGAAATTCCTTTCAGGATCTGTGCCTCGCCAAACGACTTTTCTATATTTTTAATCTCTATCATTTGCTCAACAATAACTGGGTTAAGATAAAGTTCGTCAGGATAATTGTGACGCTGGTCCACACGAACGAAACCGTACTTGCTTTTCCAACTTCGAGCGCGCCACCTTTCATGTAATAACCATGGAATGACGGAATCGTGGCCAAAAGCAACGCAAAAATCAGCGTCTTAATAAACGCATAAACAATGTGATACGGGATAAATTCGGTTTGTAATCCCGAGATAAATTCTTCGCTCGACACCAAACCACCGTAAACACCCGCCATCCAGCCGCCAAGGTTGCCCAGGAACATGCTCAGCGCGATAACGAACGGATACAGCATCAAGGCAACCAGTTTTGGGAAAACAAGATAGTTCAACGAGTTTACGCCCATAACTTCAAGCGCATCAATTTGCTCTGTTACACGCATTGAACCAATACTCGATGTTATGAAAGAGCCCATTTTTCCGGCCATGATTACTGAGATAAATGTTGGCGAAAACTCCAAAATAACCGACTGCCGCGTTGCAAAAGCGATCAGGTATTTCGGGATCAACGGATTTGTGAGGTTTAGCGCTGTTTGGATTGCGACAACGCCGCCAATAAAGAACGAGATAAAGGCTACGATCCCCAGCGAGTCGATGATCAAATCGTCAACCTCCTTTAAAATCAAACCTTTCATTACCGGCCATTTAACAGGTTTGTTAAAAATTTCCTTCCACATCAGGAAGTATTTGCCAATTTGGGTTAAGTACCGGACGATCATCATGCGCTAAAATATATACGCTAAAATAGGAAGAAAGTCCGACTTATAGCCCGAATTACGACTTATTTAAGATATCTGCCAGGGAATGTTTTTGGGCGTGCCACCGCCACCGCAGGCTACGGCGCTGTCGCGCTGTACGCTGCAAGTCCGCGGCGTCGTTCCTCCTTGCTACGGGCTTTTCGCTTCCATCACTCACGCAAACCGATCTTAAATTGAAGTTCTGAAAAAAACGACATTATCAGTTGTGCAACTAAAATGTTGCTTATATTTGCAACTACAAAGTTGCATATGATGAAGCGTAGTAAACGAGACGTATTTATGGCGATCGCCGATCCGACGCGAAGGTCGATTTTGGTATTAATCGCCACACAGTCGATGACGCCAAATGCCATTGCTGAACATTTTAATATGTCGCGACAGGCAGTTTCCAAGCATATACGGCTGCTCGCCGATTGTGATTTGGTAACCCAGCGGCAATTGGGGCGCGAAATACATTATAGCCTTGAGGTACTGAAGATGAAGGAGATCGACAAATGGCTCGATCAATTTCGTGAACTTTGGGAAAAGCGTTTTGCACAGTTGGACGATTTATTAACCACTATAAAACCCGATAAAAATGAAAACTAATTTATTGATGGATTTTTCAGTCGACAAACCCAACCGGAGAATTACCGTAAAGCGCGAATTTGCTGCGCCAGTCGAGAGAGTGTGGGCGGCATGGACACAATCTGAACTGCTTGACAAATGGTGGGCACCAAAGCCATGGAAGGCTGAAACAAAAACGATGGATTTTTCCGAAGGCGGGCTTTGGCTGTATGCAATGGTTTCGCCGGAAAATGAAAGACACTATTCGCGTGCCGATTATCAAACGATTTCGAAACCACAGGGATTCACATCGGTGGATGCATTCTGTGACGAGAACGGAAACCTAAACAGTGATTTTCCTCAAATGCATTGGCAAACCGGTTTTACTGATGCCGGTGGGGCTACTTTTGTAGATATCATAATAACATTCGAATCAGAAGAAGAACTCGAAAAAATAATGGCAATGGGATTCAAAGAAGGATTCACGATGGGGCTCAGTAACCTCGATGAGTTGTTCGAACAGGAGCGCGGCTAAAACAGCTTCGACTTCATTTTCTCCCACCGGTACTTCCGTATAAACGCCGCTTGCTCCTGAGTTACGAGCAGCGGCTTTTTGCTGGTTTTTGCTTTTGCAAACCCGGCGAGGTAGTCAACGAAAAGAAGCGGCTTTTTCTTCATCATCGCGAGCTTGAACGAGGCAATGGCAGTGATCAGAAAACCATAGCCTAACGCATAAAAAGCTTCTCCTTGTTTGTATCTAGCAGCTTTATTATAGTTGGCGCCGGTCGGTTTTAAGTGTTTTGCCATTAATCCGGGAACCGTAATTACCTTCCAATTGTAATATTTTGCTAGCAACTCGTCAACCGTGTCCCAACCCATAGCAGGCCTTAATCCGCCGATGTCCTCAAAACATTCTTTGCGATAGGCTTTGAATGCACCGCGAATATGATCTTTATCGGTCAAGTTCTCAAGAACCCATTTTCCCTCCTTTTCAATCGCTGCAAATCCGCCGACGATACCTGCACGCGGATCTTTTGCAAAAACATCGAGAACCGACTCAAAATAATCTGCCGGCAGTATTAAGTCGGCATCAAGTTTTACGATGATATCAACGTCTTTGTTAAGGGTTTGATATCCTTTTTGAAACGCTCTAATGACCTTACTTCCTGGTAAATGTGTGGCATCAGAAATGTTTCGTACGAGTGTGATCCACGCAAAATCGGCTGCAAAATCCTGAACAATTTCGGATGTCCTGTCAGCCGAGTTATCATCAACCACAACAACCTGAACAGGTAAAATGGTTTGGGCCGTAACCGACTGAAGTGTCAGCGCTACAAAAGGCTCTTCATTGTGTGCAGGAATTATGACGGAGTATTTCATGCTGCAAAAATACCTAAAATGCGCTGTGTTCATTTTAATAAGATATCTTTACGTTCGAAAAAAAAAACGGGCTATGAACAAGATATTTACGATTTTTATTTTGGTGCTGACGATCAACGGCACATTAGCCCAAGACCTCAACGCTGATTTATTGTTGCACTATACATTTGACAATACGGTCGCCGATGCCAGTGGAAATGGTTACACAGCAACACCATTCAACATCACGTATGGTCCGGATCGCTTTGGGAACGCCGCTTCTGCTGCTTATTTCAACGGTTTTAATAGTTACGTGAATTTTCCTAACATGGCTGAGCTAAAACCGCAATTGCCGGTTTCGTTCTCGTTCTGGATAAAATACGATAGCCCAGCGTTTGAACAACAGGTTGTATTTAATACTTCATATGAAGAAAATCATGCAACAAGCGTTGTTTTCAACGCGAGTGGAGCGAATTATTATGCAATTAATTTCGCGGACGGGCAATACTTTTATGGTTCTTCGTCAAGACGTTCGTTTGTATCCAATCAGATGATCGATACCTCGGGATGGAAACATATCGTTGTTGTGGTAAACTCCGCAGATGACATGGAGATTTTTATTAATTGCAATAAACCTGGAGGAACGTATTCCGGAACAGGCGGCGCGCTTCAGTATTCGTTGCTTCCGGGATGTCTGGGACGGCATGACAGGAACATTGAAGATGCACCCGGATATTTTCAGGGCTATATTGATGACTTCCGTTATTGGGACCGGGCATTGACGCCGACCGACGTTTGGGCGCTGTGCACGTCTCTTTCAACTGATCAATATACCGCTACCAAATCAACGGTTTTTCCTAATCCGGTTAAGGCTATTTTAAACATCAAATCGGATCATGCAGAAAAAGTTAGTCTCTACGATGTCTTTGGGCGAACGATCTACGCAGCCAATTTCACGGCTACACTTGATGTTAGTGCGATTCCAGCAGGCATGTACCTGTTGCAGTTGTCCGGTAACGGCAATTCCGAAACCCATAAAATAATAATAGAATAAAATTAAGCTTTTTCAGCGTAAACGATGTAATACCGATCGGTAAAACAGCGCAGCAACGGCCTAATACCGAACTTCTTAACCGGGTTCGTCCACTTTTGGCGATCCACAATTTTCCAGCCGGTTTTCTCGAGAAGCCAGTCGAGCTGCCAATCTTCAAACTCGTGGTAATGCCTGTCCCACATATCGGTTTTACTGCGATAGGCAGGACTGAACCAAAGTCGGAGTGGAACCGAAACCAACAATTTCTTTGCATTTACACTTTGCAGCACCGTATACGGATTCAGAAGGTGTTCAAAGATTTCAAACGCGGTGACTACATCAACTGCTGAATCGCGAAGCGCCTGCTGATGATTGTCGAGGTCTTCACCCGATGTATTTGTAACTGCAAAACCTTCCTGTTTCATGATTTGTGAAAACGGGTTTTCTACGCCGAGGTCGAGAATTTTCTCGCCATTAGAAACGTGTTTCTTAAGAAATGCCAGTGTGTGGCGGAATCGTTTATTCGGGAAGATGTGTTCGTACATGAGGTTGTATCTCTAGCCCTGGCTGCAGCGATATCCTTTTGGCGGCTTCTTTAGCCCGGCAAAAGATATAGTGGAAGACAGGAAATAGCTTCTAAAAAAATTAATAACGATAAACGAAGGCGTTGATGTTCATTCCGGCGCCAACCGATGCGAATATCAATACGTCGCCTTTGTGGATTTGCTGGTTTTCAAGTTTCCCTTTCGTCAACAAGTCGTACAATGTTGGAACTGTCGCGACGCTGCTGTTGCCCAGTTTGTGAATGCTCATCGGCATAACATCGGGAGCAGGCGCCTGGTTGAACAACTTATAGAATCTGCTCACAATGGCTTCATCCATCTTTTCGTTCGCCTGATGGATAAGTATTTTGTTCACGTCGCAAATGTCGATTCCGCTTTTTTCCAAACAGCTTTTCATCGCAAGCGGCACCTGGTTCAACGCGAATTCATAGATTTTACGGCCATGCATTTTGATGTAGCGTATATTTGGGTCGTGCTCTTTATTGTAGGAATTGCCAAAAAACAGGAAATGAGCTTCCTCAAGCGCGAATGTTGCACTCTCGTAAGCAAGAAGCCCTTCATCGTCTGAAGTTCCCTCAATAATTGTTGCTCCGGCTCCGTCTGAATAAATCATCGCATCGCGGTCGTGATGGTCTACAACCCGTGAAAGCGCTTCGGCTCCAACCACAAGGCATCGTTTGGCCATTCCCGATTTTATATACGCATTTGCCTGAAGCACGCCTTCGATCCATCCCGGGCAACCGAACAAAATATCGTAGGCCACGCATTTGGGATTCTTAATTTGCAGCTTGTTTTTGACGCGTGTGGCAAGGCTTGGAAGAATATCAGACTGTATCGCGTTGTGCTTTACGTCGCCAAAATTATGAGCCAGTATAATATAATCGATTGTTTCAGGATCAATTCCGGCATCGTCAATTGCACGTTGTGCTGCGAAGGTCGCCATATCGGAAGTCACATGATGGTCCTGGGCATAACGGCGTTCTTCAATTCCGGTTATATCCTTGAACTTACTGATGACAATATCGTTGGGATGATGAATTGCCGAGCCGTCCTCGTTGAGAAAAACATGCTTGTTGAAATCGGCATTTGTCACCGTAACTTCAGGGATATAACTTCCCGAACCCGTAATTTTAATGTTCATTGTCCTGGTTATGAAGCTGGTTTATTTAGGTTTTCAAGGTGGCCGCTGGCAAATTACTAAATTGAATAATTAAAATGCGCGGTCTGCGATACAAATTTACAGTTTTATTTGCATAATTGTAGCGACTGACAATGCGCGGGTCTTCATCTTTTCGGCATTCGGGCCTTTAAACATTTCATCGATTGTGCTCTCAAGATGCTGTAGCCACGTTTTAAAGTGCTCTGCTGTCAGTTTTTCTTTGTCGTTCAAATCCTGATGAATCCGAAGCACGTTGTTTCTGTAGCCGCCCGTATTAAACAGGCTTTGCTCCCAAAAGTGGGCTATATGCGGCAAGTGGCTTGGCAGATCAATCTTCGCAACGTCCGTAAAGATGTAATTGATACGTTCATCCAGAAGCAGCCGATTGTAAAATGTAGCCAGCAGCTGATCAAGGTCGTGTCTTGTTTGGATGTCTCTCATAACAAAAATGCCCCTTTCGGGGGGCACTTATTCGTTTTCCATATACGCCTCAATCGGCGCGCACGAACAAATCAGGTTTCGGTCACCATATGCATCGTCAACACGACGAACAGACGGCCAGAATTTATTATCTGAAATGTATTCGAGCGGGAACGCTGCTTTTTCACGTGAATATGGAAAGTCCCATGTATCGCTTGTCAGCATCGCCAATGTGTGGGGTGCATTTTTTAAAACGTTGTTTTTGTCGTCGGCTGTTGCTTCTTCAATTTCCTTTCGGATCGAAATCATAGCATCGCAAAAACGGTCGAGTTCTTCAACATTTTCGCTTTCTGTAGGCTCGATCATCAAAGTTCCTGCAACGGGAAAGGATACGGTAGGAGCGTGGAAACCATAGTCCATAAGCCGTTTGGCAATGTCGGTGACTTCGATCCCTTTTTCCTTGAACGGACGGCATTCCAGGATCATCTCGTGTGCGGCGCGTCCCATCTCGCCGGTGTATAAGGTTTGGTAATGGCCGCTAAGGCGTTCTTTGATATAATTGGCATTCAAGATCGCAAATCTCGTTGCATTTGTTACCCCTTCAGCGCCAAGCATCGTAATGTATCCGTAAGAGATCAAACATACCAATGCAGAACCCCACGGAGCAGCTGAAATAGCATCGATTGCCTTTTCTCCGCCTGTAGCGATGACTGGATTTGTAGGCAAGAACGGTACAAGATGTTCGGCCACGCAAATTGGTCCAACACCTGGTCCGCCGCCGCCATGCGGAATAGCAAATGTTTTGTGAAGGTTCAAGTGGCAAACGTCAGCACCAATTGTAGCCGGATTCGTTAATCCGACTTGCGCGTTCATGTTAGCACCGTCCATATAGACCTGGCCGCCGTTTTCGTGAATCAGTTTGGTGACTTCAATAATTGATGCTTCGTAAACACCGTGTGTCGACGGATAAGTCACCATCAAGCAAGACAAATCGTCTTTGTGTTCGATTGCTTTTGCACGAAGGTCTTCCACGTCGATATTTCCGTTTTCAAGTGTCTTGGTAACGACGATCTTCATTCCCGCCAATGCAGCGGAAGCCGGATTTGTTCCGTGTGCCGAGGCAGGGATCAAGCAAACATTCCTATGGAAATCGCCACGCGAATGATGATAAGCGCGAATAACCATTAGCCCGGCGTATTCACCTTGTGCACCCGAATTTGGCTGTAACGTTGTTCCTGCAAAACCGGTAACAACGTTAAGCTGTTGTTCCAGTTTTTTGAGCATGATCTGATACCCTTCAGCCTGTTCGATCGGCGCAAATGGGTGGATGCTGTTCCAGTTGGCCATGCTCAACGGAAGCATTTCAGCAGCAGCGTTAAGTTTCATCGTACAAGATCCGAGAGGGATCATCGAGTGGTTCAACGATAGATCCTTACGCTCAAGCATCTTGATGTAACGCATCAAAGCTGTTTCTGAATGATGTTTATTGAAAACTTCATGCTTTAAAAATTCGCTTTTGCGGATCAACGACTGCGGCAGGTTTTGCTCTGAAGATAATTCCGACACCGTAATAGCATCTTTTCCTACTGCTTCAGCAAAGATTGAAAGAATTGTATTGATTTCGGTGATTCCGGTTGTTTCGTTGAACGATATTGAAACCGATTCGCTGTCAATATAGAAGAAGTTCACTTCATTGCGTTCGGCAACTGCTTTCACTCTTGCAGCGTCGGCTTTTACAACGATCGTATCAAAAAAAGACGTGTTGGTTTGGTAAACACCGAGTTTATTCAACGCATCGGCAGTTGTGACTGCAGCAGCGTGGACCTTATCTGCGATGTACTTCAGTCCTTTTGGGCCGTGGTAAACCGCGTACATCCCCGCCATAACAGCGAGAAGTACCTGCGCCGTACAAATGTTCGATGTCGCTTTTTCGCGTTTTATATGTTGCTCGCGAGTTTGCAAAGCCATTCGAAGAGCACGGTTTCCGTTCGCATCGACAGTTACACCAATAATGCGGCCAGGCATGCTTCGTTTATATTCTTCTTTTGTTGCAAAATACGCAGCATGAGGTCCGCCATAACCCATTGGAATCCCGAAACGTTGTGTGGTTCCAACAACCGCATCGGCGCCCATTTCACCCGGAGGCGTCAGTGATACAAGGCTTAAAATGTCTGCTGCAACGGCAACTTTTATATCTTTTGATTTTGCTGTGGAAATAAACCCCGCATAGTCATGCACCTGCCCGAATTTCCCCGGATATTGAAGAATAGCGGCAAAGAAATCATCTGTGAAATCAAATTCTTCGTGGTTTCCGATAACAAGCTCAACGCCAATTGGAGTGGAACGTGTTTTTAATACCGACAATGTTTGCGGCAGGATCTCTTCTGAAACGAATAGTTTGTTTGCGTTGTTTTTCTTTTGATCGCGCGTCCGGACATCAAAAAGCAAAGCCATCGCTTCAGCAGCGGCAGTTCCTTCGTCAAGTAATGATGCGTTGGCGATCTCCATTCCGGTAAGTTCAATCACCGTTGTCTGGTAGTTCAGCAAAGCTTCAAGTCGGCCTTGTGCAATTTCGGCCTGATACGGAGTATATGCGGTATACCAGCCCGGATTTTCAAAGACATTCCGCTGGATTGCAGGCGGCACGATCGCCGGATGATATCCAAGTCCGATGTACGATTTAAAAACTTTATTCTTATTTCCAAGTTTCTGAATGTGGTTCAAAAACTCGTATTCTGTAAGTGCAGGTTCGAGATTCAGTGGTGCTTTAAGCCGGATTTCGTCAGGAAGCGTTTCGTAAATCAGTTGGTCGATCGAATCAACGCCGATCGTTTTCAACATATGTTGTACATCATTTTCCCTCGGACCGATGTGCCTTAAAGCAAAAGCATCTGTTTTCATAAAAAAGTTGTGGTTGTTTTTTGTGGAGCAAAAATACTTATAAATACGCAATCCAAATTCTTCTTTAACAACGAATTTTGTGAATTTTTCAACCGTAACGGGTTGTTATGAACAGTTTGTTTAAATTTGAGGATGAGGTTACTCAAGCGGCTATTCGACTTTTATTTGCAGGCCAGTATTCACGTGGCGCTCTCGGTTTATTCGCTTGTGCAGATGACCCAACACCAGTTCGGGACCGGATACGATGTGGCTGTGGCAATGTTTGCGTTTTTTGGAACGATCGTGGGCTACAATTTCGTAAAATATGATGCGCTCGCTCGTATTCGTGAAAATGGATTCCGCCCGAAAATCAAAATTATTGCAGCCTTCAGCTTTTGTTGTTTCGTCGGTGCCGCGTGGTATTTTTTGGAGCTGCGGATGGTTACTAAATTACTGTCGGGCGCATTTCTATTGCTGACCATGCTATACACACTGCCCTTTTTTCCGAATCGGCGTAATGCACGGAACTGGGCTGGAGTTAAAATTTATATTGTTGCCCTTTGCTGGGTAGGTGTAACGTTGCTGCTTCCGTTGATCGACGCTGATGTTTTGCTTTCAGCAGATGTACTTCTGAAGTGCGTGCAACGGTTCATTTTCGTGTTTGTGCTGATCCTCGTTTTCGAGATCATCGACCTCACGAAAGACGATCCGCACCTTCAAACGGTTCCGCAGCAAATAGGGGTGAAGCGAACCAAAATATTGGGGATATTTCTGCTGCTGATCTTCTACTTCCTGGAATTTCTCAACAGCCATGTCGATACCAGCCAGTTGATCGTGAACCTGATTATAGTGGCCTGCATTTCGCTGTTACTGATGTTCGCAGATGAACGCCGGTCAAAATATTACTCGGCATTTTGGGTCGAGGCGGTTCCAGTGTTGTGGTGGATACTAATCTTGGTTTTCAGCCATAGCTTTTAAAATGCTGTTCCGGTGCCGGATCAGATTTGTAAGATAGTTGCGCAGTACCAGCTTGTCGAATACTTTGCCGAGAAAGCCGAACGGCGTATCATGATTCGATGACGTCATACATGATCGTTCCGTCGTGCGAGGACTTAAAAGTGTGGTCATGTCGGAAATATTTAAATTTACCAGCGATCATCTCGTCGGTAAAATGGTTCGGAAATTCCAATGCTGTAATCTGGCTCTCATGCGTCAGGTAGAACCCGAAATGCTTTGCCTTCCAAGTAACTGTTTCGTTCAATTCAATTAACCCGGATGTTCGCCCCGCAATTGCGATTTCGTTAGTTTGGCTTGTGGAAATGGTATGTGCATCTAGGTTTCGCGCGAGGTCAAACACAGTTTCGCACGAAGCATTTATCGGAGTAATTAGGTTTATTATAGTCATTTGAGCAAGTTTTTAAAAGCATCTTCAAGTTCAGGATATTCAAAGTAAAAGCCGTTTTCCTCTAGCCGACGCGGAATAACATTCCGACTTTTTAGAACAAGCTCAGGCTCGGTGCCGATTATTTTTGCCCCTAGTGTCAGCATTTTTTCGCTAACCGGAATTCCGTTGCGAACATGCATTGTTTTGCGAAGGATTTTCATAAACTCAGCATTTTTGATGGGCTGTGGCGAAACGACATTAACAACTCCAGCGATGCTATTTAAAATTACAAATTCGACTGCGCGCGCGAAATCCGTCTCATGTATCCAGCTGATGAACTGGTTCCCTTTGCCTTGCTTTCCGCCAAAGCCGAGCCTGGTCAGGTTCTTTATCGGCACGAAAGCACCGCCTGCTCTTCCGAGGACTATCGATGTGCGCAGTGCCGTTTTCACCGTATATGGCGTTTCCGTTTCAAAGAATGCGTTTTCCCATGCCTTTGCTACGTTCATCGAAAAGTCGTCGCCAATTTCGCCATTTACCTCGTCCATTTGTTTGTCGAGCGAGAACCTGTAAATTGTGGAAGTAGACGAGTTGAGCCAGTGTTTCGGCGGACGCTGACATTGAAGAACGGCAGCGTTTAGCAGTGTTGTGCTGTCGATTCGTGAGCGAAGGATCGTATCCTTATTTTCGGTTGTATATCTGCAATCGACCGATTTACCTGCGAGATTAATCAGAACATCTGCATTTTCGAGTTCGCGTTCCCATCCGGTCAACGTTTTTGCGTCCCAGTTTATGTAGCTGACTTTTTCGTGAACATGATTTTTTCCGCGCGTCAGCACAACGATTTCATTGACCCAAGGGGCGAAATGGTCGATCAGCACTTTGCCGAGAAAGCCTGTGCCGGCGGCTATTACTATTTTTTTCATAAGGTAAGGATTAGGATTAGTGCGAGAATTCGGTATAGAATCCAGGTGTAGCAAAGTCTGGCTGGTAGTTTCAGAAGACGAATTCTTCGAAAATGTTCTGCAAACATTACAATGGCTGTTAGCCCGAACCAAGCCAGCGCCACTAACGTAGGAATATCTGCGAAAGCGCTAATTAGCAGCAGCGGCAACAGCATCAGTGCGCCCATAAGCGAAACAGTCATCAGGTTGCCGACGTAGTTTAAGACAGTTCTATTGTCAGATTTGATCATGAAAAGGCATTGAAACCCTACCTGCCCGAATGCCAGCAACAGGTCCCGGCCAAAACTTCCTTTCGGCACCGGAAGCAGCGCCGAAAAGTTGTAAAGAGTAAGCGCGGTCGCTAGTCCCGCGAACATGATAAACAGGATGCGGTATTTTAGATTAAAATCGGGAACACATGCTAAAGGCAGATTAAGGCGGGGCTGACTCGGAATAATAACCTTCCGGTTGTAGGAAATAAATGAATAGAGCTTTCTGAGACCAACGTTCAAAGGCTTCCAGTTGCCCACAGCTTCAATCCATGGAAATGAATTCCCAACTACTTTCAACAGGCTTTCGACCCCGTACAGGACCGTCTTAGAATCATTGTCGAGGAGCGCTATTTCATTTGCAGCCCGGCGAACATCGACAAAAACCTGCTCATCCGCTGAAATCTCTGAGAACGGCTTCCTGCCATTTTCTCCAAGCATTTCGGCCTTGACAAATCCGGCGGTGTACACGCAGCAAAGCGGACAATCAGCATCATAGAGCAGTGTTTGGTTCTTGAGTGTTCTCATGATTTTTTAATATTTTATTCAGAATGTAAATAAAGTACGCCGCAACTGTCATTGGTACTGCAAATAAAGATATTCCTTCACTGGCGTCGTGCGAGTTTGTATAAATGTTAAAATACCATATAAGTGTAAGGCTAACTACTACGGCAAACCAATAAATATGCATCATTCGTCGTTGGCTTACGTTCAAATTCGCGTAATAACCCTTAAGAATAATTAAAGAAGAAATGACCTGAATAGGACCCAGGAGGATTTGTGCAATCATCCCGAGATAGATTGTGAGGTACAATATTGCGGTGATCGCGAATGCCCAATTGTTGAATTTGACGAGTATCTTCATAACAACGTTTTTTAAACTTTCAGAAAAATTTGAAACCTACATTTAAATTTTTTTACCTCATGATCTTCATTACGAGTCGGCCGAGCCAGTTGTCATTAAGTTCGGTTACTTTATCAACCATGTTATCGGCGCGCAGAACGAAATCGTACAGTTTGCTTGTTTGCTCTACAAAATGTTTGCCTTCTGCCGTTGTACCTGCATCGATTGCTGAAACTTCCTTAAGCACCTTCAGCGCGGGTTTGATTTCGCGTTTGCTTCGTTCGCGTGCAATTTTAACCGCAAGCTCGTCGAGATCCTTTTCGGCTGTGAAATACTCTTTCCGCTCACCACTTTTATATTCTTTGTATACGATTCCCCAGTCCATCAGAGCGCGAAGGTTCATGCTAGCGTTGCCGCGGGAGATCGAAAGCTGTTCCATAATGTCTTCCACAGAAAGCGCTTCGGAGGCAATCATCAACAGTGCGTGAATCTGTGCCATCGTCTTATTGATGCCCCATTGAGAACCAAAAGTCCCCCAACTTTGAATAAATTTATATTTTGCTTCTTGCAATTCCATACTATAAAGGTAATGAAAGTTTTTAAAGTTTCAATATTTTATGAAAGATAATTATTAGCTGGAGACGAGGGAAAGGGCAAGAACGAAAAGGGAAGAGGGACAAGGCGTTAACATCAGGATACGAAGTTCCCGACGCGTCCAATGAGCTCTTTTAGCCGGACATAATTCTTCATTGTTCTAGAAGCGCATCGACTCTGTCTCTTAAAGCGCAGCGAGCGTCTCTAAACCAATCCCGCTCTCCTCAACAATGCCTCGGGTTTTGGCTCTTGGCCGCGGAAACGTTTGTACAACACCATGGGATGTTCGGTGCCGCCTTTTGATAAGATGGTCTCTTTAAACTTTTGTGCTATGTCTGGGTTAAATATACCATTCTCGCGGAAATATTCGAAAGCGTCGGCATCAAGGACTTCAGCCCATTTGTAACTGTAATAACCTGACGAATAGCCACCTTGGAAAATATGCGAAAAAGACGTACTCATCGCGTTTTCTTTTACATCGGGATACAGCTGTGTAGAAGCGAAATGCTTTGTTTCAAACGCCTTAATATCCGAAACTTGCGACGGGTCTTCGCTGTGCCAGCCCATGTCAAGCAGGCCGAAACTCAGTTGCCGTAACGTTGCCATTCCTTCCTGGAAGCTCGCACTTTCCTTAATTCTGCTAACATATTCCATCGGAATCACTTCGCCGGTCTGATAATGGTGTGCAAACAGTTCGAGAGCTTCGGGTTCGTAGCACCAGTTCTCCAGAATCTGGCTCGGAAGTTCCACAAAGTCCCAGTACACGCTGGTTCCCGACAATGTGGGATAGGTAGTATTTGCGAGCATTCCGTGCAATGCGTGTCCAAACTCATGGAAAAGTGTCGTCACTTCATTGAAGGTCAGCAGCGACGGTTTTGTTTCAGTCGGTTTTGTGAAATTGCAAACAATTGATACGTGTGGACGCTCGTTGTTGCCGCCAATAACATACTGGGATTTGTACGATGTCATCCATGCGCCGTTGCGTTTGCCTTTCCGCGGAAAGAAGTCGGCATAAAAGATAGCGACCAGCGCGCCCGTCAGATCTTTCACCTCATACGTTTGCACGTCTTCATGATACTTATCGACGTCGTTTATCTCAACGAATGCGAGTCCGAACAAACGATTTGCCACGGTAAACGCGCCTTCAAGAACGTTCTCGAGTTTGAAATATGGTTTTAATTTCTCATCATCGAGATTGTATAGTTGCTGTTTTAATTTCTCCGAATAGTAAGCGCCATCCCATTTTTCCAGCCGGTCAATCCCGTCAAGTTCTTTTGCAAATTTCGTCAGTTGCGCAAACTCGCGCTCGGCAGCAGGACGTGCTTTTTCGAGCAATTCCTGTAGAAACTGCTTTACTTTTTGGGGCGACCCGGCCATTCGTTCTTCAAGCACAAAATCGGAATGCGATTTATAACCGAGAAGGTTTGCGCGTTTGTGGCGCAGCTTCGCAATCTGAAGCACAATTTGCTGGTTGTCGAGTTCGTCGTTCTGGAAGCCTTTTGCTCCGAACGCGATGGCCATCTTTTTTCGTAGCTCCCGGTTATCGGCATACGTCATAAACGGAACATAGCTAGGGTAATCCAGAGTGAAGATCCAGCCCTCTTTATCCTGGCTTTGGGCAATTTCGCGTGCGGCTTCAATTGTTCCTTCGGGAAGTCCCGACAAGTCTTTTTCGTCGGTAATGTGCAATTGGAAAGCATGCGTTTCATTAAGTACGTGTTCACCAAATTGCAGGCTTAGCCGCGACAGTTCCTTATCAATCTCGCGAAGTTCATTTTTCTTTTCTTCAGGAAGGCTTGCGCCATTTCGGGAGAAGCTTTTGTATTTCTTGTCGAGTAAGGTCGTTTGCTCGGCGTTCAGATTCAGTTTTTCTTTCTGCTCGTACACCGCTTTTACGCGAGCGAATAACTTTTCGTTTAGCCTTACGTCGTTTCCAAATTCGGAAAGCAGCGGGGAAACTTCAACAGCTATCTGCTGAATCGCATCGTTGGTTTCAGCTGAATGAAGGTTGAAGAATATCGATGAAATGCGATCAAGCGTCGCGCCGCTATACGACATTGCTTCAATCGTGTTTTCAAAGGTTGGCGGTTCCGGATTGTCCGTTATGGCATCAATTTCCTGTTTCGCCATCGTGATTGCTTCTTTAAAAGCGGGTAGGAAATCGTCAGTCTTAATTTTTGAAAATGGTGCAGTATCGTATTTTGTAGTAAATTTTTGTAGAAGGACAGTCATAGTTTATAAGCCACTAAGGCGCGATTATTATTGAAATTATGCACTCAAATTTATGCAATTTGGACATTTTCGGGGAGTCGTTTATGATTTATTTAAGGCCCTACCCGATAAGTGAATGCTTATCAATGATAGTAGCGGCCCGGGCGAGGCGAACCGGCGAAGCATATTCCGTGCTTTTTAGCGTGGTTATTGCGGATAGCTTGCAATATCATGTCCATATGCACGACGCTATCAACCTCGGTGGCGATAGGCACTAATAGCGTACAACGACGGTAACTGCCTATTTCTTCAGTCCTTCGGAAGCTTTGATGACCGCTTGCTTAAGACCTTCCTTGTAGGCAATTACCCGATCCTGAATTTCCGTGTTTGAGCTTCCGATGATTTGCGCTGCCAGGATTCCGGCGTTTTTAGCACCGTTCAAAGCGACGGTTGCAACTGGAACTCCGCCTGGCATTTGCAGGATCGACAGTATGCTGTCCCAGCCATCAATTGAGTTGCTTGACTTTATTGGAACGCCAATAACAGGCAATGGCGACATTGAGGCGACCATTCCCGGAAGATGCGCCGCGCCACCGGCTCCGGCGATAATGACCGATATTCCGCGCTGATGTGCGTTGCTGCTGAAATCGAACAATTTCTCAGGCGTGCGATGCGCCGAGACGATGTCCGTTTGCGTCTCGATCCCGAATTGTGCGAGGATTTCAATGGCTTCTTTCATGACCGGCATATCGGAAATGCTTCCCATTACGATGGCTACTTTCATAATTAATGAGTAACAGTTAATATTAATTGGGCGTTGCTTCCGGCCCGCGCTGTTCGCTATTATCTTTTGGCTCTCCCGATAGCTATCGGGAGAGCCAAAAGGATAACCGCTTCCATCGCTAACGCGAAATCACCCGGATCGTATTCTTTACTTCCTCGGCAATTGTCCGCGCTTTCGTCATATCTTCATTCACAATCGTGACATGGCCCATTTTTCGGAACGGCCGCGTTTGCTTTTTTCCGTAGATATGCGGTGTCACGCCTTCGATTGAAAGGATCTTTTCAATGTTTTCGTATACCACGTTGCCTGAAAATCCTTCAGACCCAACGAGGTTTACCATGATGCCGGCGACTTTACTATCGGTATTGCCAAGTGGAAGTCCGAGGATCGCTCGCAAGTGATTCTCAAATTGCGACGTATAGCTTGCTTCTATTGAAAAATGCCCCGAATTGTGCGGCCGCGGGGCAACTTCATTCACGAGAATCTCATCGTCCTGCGTCAGGAACATCTCAACAGCTAGAAGTCCGACCGGGTTGAAGATCGCCGCTGTTTTGAGGGCGACCTCACGTGCTTTCTCGGCAATTTCATCGTCGATTCGCGCAGGGCAAATTACATATTCCACCTGATTTGCCTCAGGATGAAATTCCATTTCAACAACCGGATATGACTTTAGCTCGCCTATAGAACTACGAGCAACAATTACAGCGAGTTCGTTTTTAAACGGAACCATTATTTCGGCAATGCATTCTGTTTCCGGAAGATTTTCAAGATCGGAAATGCTGCGCACGATCTTGACACCGTTTCCGTCGTAACCAAATTCGGCGCTTTTCCAGACGAAAGGCAACGTCCATCGGCCAATATCGACGGCAAGTTTTAGTTCGCTTGTGCTAAAAAAGCGTTCGTGTTTTGCAGTCGGAATACCGTGCTTAACGTAAAAATCTTTTTGGAATCCTTTATTTTGTATCTGTTTTAAGGTCTGGGGCGACGGAAAAACCTTGACGCCTTCCTCCTCAAGTTTTTCGAGCGCTTTGACGTTCACGAGTTCGATCTCGAATGTCAGCACGTCCACTTTTTTGCCGAAATTGTAGACGGTCTTATAGTCCATCAGGTCGCCCTGAAAGAATTTGTTGCAGGCAATCACGCACGGTGCTTGGTCACTCGGATCTAAAACGTAAGTCTGGATATCGAATTTCCGGGTCTCGTTCAGCAGCATCTTCCCGAGTTGGCCTCCGCCAAGAATTCCGAGTTTAAAGTCTGATGAAAAGTAATTCATTTGTGCTGTTTCACGCAAAGATACTTAAAGTTTCGTCGTACGGAAGCGGATTTTTCGGCGTAGCGAATTCAAAGTGCATGAAAAAATATGTAGTTTTGTTTTCCTGAAATGCCCCAGTGGCGAAATTGGTAGACGCACTGTGTTCAGGTCGCAGCGCCTTCGGGTGTGCTGGTTCGAGTCCAGTCTGGGGTACGAAAGCCAACATGAGTCAGTTTGATGAATGTTGGCTTTTTAGTAGCGTATAGGTGGTGTTAGTACTTCACCCGCACTTCAATTTGCGTTCCTTTGCCCGGCCAGCTGTCGATTGTCAATGTAGCGTTTATATCCTTTGCGCGGTCACGCATATTTTTTAATCCGATTCCGCCGGCGGTGCTTGTTACATCAAAACCTTTTCCATCGTCTTCGATCCGCAGGATCATTTCGTTGTTTCCGCTTGTCTCGAGTGAGACTTTACACGTCTCGGCTTCAGCATACTTTATGACGTTCAGCGACGACTCCTGTAAGATCCTGTAAATTGTAATTTTTATGAGTCCGCTTATCGGATTCCAGTCAATTTCGTCATCTACAAAGAGTTCAAACGACGTATTTCCCATCTCATTTTGCGACGCCGTAAGGTTCGATAGCAGCGATTTGTAGTCAAACTGGTCATAAAACTGATCAACATGAAGCTCGTGCGAGAGACCACGAATTTCCTTTTCGATCTGCTGCAGCATATCAATGTACTGCATCCGCTTAGTTTTTACCGCAGTGTCATCGCTTCTGTTCAGGAGTCCGAGTTGCAACCGCACGCCATAGATTTTATTTAAAATGCCGTCGTGCAGGTCGCGCGAGATACGGTTTTGCTCCTGCTCTTTCGTTTGCAATATTTTGATTTGCTGTTCCTTCAGCAGGTCAAAAATTTCTTCGTCGGCAAGTTGTTTTTGCCGCTGACTCTCAAGTAGACGCCGCTGGTTTGAAAAGTAGCGCAACACGAGCAGAAAGATGATGAAAGCAATCAAAACTGCGGCCACGCCTAAAATATAAGTGTATTTTGAGGCCAACGTTTTGTTCTCACCCTCGAGTATTTCCGTTTCGTACTCGATTCGGGCGTATTTGTTCCTGTTTTTCCGCTGTGCTTTAGCCAGGCTGTCGTTCAGGAATATGTATCTGGTTTCGTATGCCTCCGAATTTGAGTCGTCGATCTGCGAAAGCAATTTCAGCGCAGCTTTGATTTCTTCGCCGCTGCGGATCTTTTCGCCAATTTTTAGCGATCGCATTAGATATAATTTCGCTTTGGCGGTATCTTTTTTAAGCACGTAATATTCCCCGAGATTGTTGAGTTTGTATAAGATGTCGCTGCTGTTGCTGTAATTCTCGGAAATCCGTAAAGCCTCCACAAACATTTGTTCAACGCCTTCAAGGTCACCGCTTTTCATTTTTGAATACGCCAGGTTCGCCAGCACCTTTGAATATTCGCCCGGCCATCTCTTCCTTATATCGGGTCGCAAAAAGCGCTGCAGCTCCTGTATGGATTTCGCATATTGCCCTTGTTGCTCATACACATTTGAAATATTTAGTGCTGCAGCAATTTTGTAGTTGTACTCGTTGTCGAAGTTTTCATTGTTTTTCTCAAGCTCTGCGATAATATTTTGTGCAAGATTGTAATATTTTATTGCATCATCATATTCCTCAAGTTTCTCCATATTGGCACCCATAAGGGTGTAGGAGGAGTAAAGCAAGTCGTGCTTGTTGGTCTTGATGAGTAGTTGTAAAGCCTTCGAGAGCTCGATTTCACTTTCGACGTAATTCCCCTCGAAAAACAGGATATACGCTTTGTTAAAGAGCATCTTCGCGATGCGTTCGCGATCGTTCACTATGCGGAAAATCTTTTCTGCTTCGCGGTAATAGAAGTAAGCGCTGTCTTTTTGGGCGATCTCAAATGTGTCTCCTATGTAGTAAAAAGCGCGCGCGATATCCGCCGTGTCATTCGCTTTTCGGGCGAGGTGGAGCGCCTTTCTGCTCACGTCATAAGACTTTTCGTATTCATTCAGGTAATAATACTCCGCAGCAAGATCAAAACAAAAAGATCTGGTTACGCTATCGGTTTTGTTTAAACTATAGGTGTCAAAAAGGGAATCTAAAAAGGCTACCTTCCTGGCGGAATGCAGACTCTTATAGGTCGGGTTTTCGAAAGACGGGTAGGACTCAGTTTCTGATTTATTTTTGCAGGAGGAGATAAATATACAGAAAATGATCAGAAAGCAGATTGGGGGCGTTTTCAAAACATTTTTTGCAAAAATAAAAATAAAAAAAAGACTATGCATTGCATAGTCCTTAAATTGTGATTTGTTGAGCTTAGTCTTTTGGCTTCGGGATCAAAGGCTCACCCGGCTGCACAAAAGTCGAATCCTGGCTTTTTGCCTGAACTTCTATGGAAGGGTCGATTTTTTTGGTTGCCACCGGTTGGTCATCTTCATTAACTGAGCACGAGAACAGCATCAGGTTTACAAATGCAAGCAAAATTAGTTTCGGGGTAAAATTAGATTTCATAACGATTGTTTAAGAGATTAAGTTAAAAGCGTTGCCAGAAGCGCGGCCGGTTGTTGTTGTTTATTGTTTGTCTGTTTGTCTTGCCGAAAGAGGGGTCGTCCGTTCAGCAGTTTTTGATTATCCTGTTCCCCCGATAACCAGAAACTTTATAGGGTTATTCCTTTTTGATATGCCAAAATTAGTCCTTGAAACGGTCTTGCCCGCATGCTTTTCTGCATCTTTAGCAACACGCATACTGGCAATAGTAACCTGTACGTTAATGGGTGTAACTCAACAGGTTTGAACTACGAAATCTGATTGATGATGATGTCGATATTCTCCTTATATGTACGCGAAAATGACAGCACCACCTCGTTATTCATCAGATAGCAGTTGTTTTTACCTAAATTGATGCGGCTTACATGGCCGATATTTATTATATAGCTATGGTGTATCCTGAAGAAATAGAACGGCAGCACCTTCTCAAAGTGCTTGAGCGTCTTGTAGGCCGTCACGATTTTCCCCGATGTGAGATAGAAATCGGTCGTATTGCTGTCGGCTTTCAAATAAACAATATCTTTAGTAGTAATAAAATGATAGTCGCCGTGAGACCGAATGCAAATTTTATCATTTTCCGTGGTTTTATGGTTTTTTGCGTAACGGAAGAGGCATTTTCTGAGCAGGTGATCTTCGACAGGCTTCAGCAAAAATCCTCCTATACCTCTTTGGTAGGCGTCATACGCGAGGTCTTTTTCAGTTGATAGGACAATAATAAACGGAAGTTCATCAAGAAATTCGTTCAATTCGCTTACAAGCGAGAAGCAGGCGGACTTTTGTTGCGCATCTTGTGCATCCACCGACAAAAAGACTACTGTTGGCCTCAATTCGAGAATTTTGTTGAGCCCTTCTTCAGCCGTATTGCAACTGCCAACGCACAGAAAATCATCATACGGTTTTAATTTTTCTAACAGTACTTCGGAATATTCAGTACCTTCAATTATAATGTATGAGAATTGCACTTTTTTTTTCTGCAATTTAAAGCGGCTGAAAAGTGTGTTATTACGGTAAAACCGTAAATTTGAACGCGTAGTTTTTGCATCGTGGAACCCAAACAAGTAACCCGTATTATAATCGTTGATGATCACCCGATGACAGTCGACGGGTATGTCACTTTATTGTCGGCCGTCGACGAGTTTGAAAAATTGTTCTATTTAGGGTATAATTGCAAGGATGCGTTCGAACTTATTCAGGAGTTTGAAAACACGTCCACCGTACCTGATATTGCATTTCTCGACCTGAATCTTCCGCCTTACGAGGAGCAACACCTGTACTCCGGAACCGACATCGCTGCTATGTTGCGACAGGTGTTCCCGCGGTGTAAGCTGGTTGTCATCTCGATGCATAAAGAGCCGGTTTGGGTGAACCAGATTTTTAAGAGCATCGGTCCTGAAGGCTTTATCTCCAAAAACGATATTAACTACGAAAGTTTTCCCCAGGTGTATCAGGCATTAATAAACGGCGAAACATTCGTTAGCCAATCGATTGTGGAAGCACAGAAAATGTTTTTGCAGAAGAATATTCAGTGGGATGCATACGACAGCAAGATACTGCAATTGCTTGCTGAAGGAGTTAGAACGCGAAACATCCCTAACTATATTGCGCTGTCTTTAAGTGCGATTGAAAAGCGAAAGGCAAACATCCGACGTCAGATACTATTCGAAGAGGGCTCGGATAAGGAACTGATAGACGCCGCACGCCACCTCGGGTTAATCTGATTCAAAGCTCTGTTTATTTCCGGATAAAATGGTACCTTGTATTGAAACAAGAATGATTTATGGAAGCAACTGTTATTGAAAAATCAATCCGCATCAGTGCCACACGTGACAAAGTTTGGGACGTGCTGCTGCAGGACGAGTACAATCGGATTTGGTTTGCCGAATTCAGCCCCGGCTCGCATGCTGAAACTGACTGGCTGGAAGGCAGCAGGGTAAGTTTTACCGACAACAGCCGCAACGGCATCACGGGCAAGATAGTTACAGCGCGAAAAGGCGAACTAATGTCTATACGCTACGACGGCATCGTCATAAATAATGAGCCAGATTTCGAATCAGACGAGGCTAAGCAAGTCGATGGTGCGCGGGAAATCTATACACTTACCGAATTTCACAGCCAAACCGAACTTCATATTTTATGTGATATGGGAGCCGATATGGTCGCAATGATGTCGGAAGCGTGGGATCGCGCCTTGGTCAAAATCAAAGAACTCGCCGAAGCTGATTAATTGCTTTGAGCCGGCACATCGAGAACTGCTGAGTCGTTTACCGAAGACGAAGGTGCAACGTGGCCTTCTACGGTGCGCATTAATTGATTATTCACGTAAATGCTTAAAGTGTAATCCTGGGTCGATGTCGTGTTGTTCATGAAGTGCGCGAACAATGAAGCATTGAACGGACGCTCCACAGCAATGGTCTGCGACCAGTCTGAATCTGGCGAACTCACCTCATCATATGTTCCGTTTGGAAGCCGGTACTCAATTCCGGTTATGACAGGAGCGGTCGCTGTTACTACATATTTAACGGTAGTTCCAGACTCGCCGATAGAATTATCGTCATTTCCGGAATTGTCGTCGCTGCAGGAAAAGAGAAAGAATGTAGCCATTACTAGTACCAAGTTGTGTAGGTTTTTCATGATCTGAGATTTAAAATTTGTAATTGAAAGCCATATTAAAATAGTAATTTATAGGAAGTCCCGGATAATAGAAGCGTGGAGCCGAAGTGCCAAATCCAGTTGCATTTACCAATACCATCGAAGCATATTTTTCGTTTGCAAGATTGTTTATTCCTGCACTTATGTGCGATTGCAGGTTTTTTATAACTGAAAAGCGATAGCCTCCTTTTAAATTCCACAGCCGGTAAGAATTATTGAAAACGGTGTTCGCATCGTCGATTGGAAAGTCGTCGACATCCTGAAACTCGGCGGCAAAGTACAGCCCGGAATCCGAACTTAGTGTCAGCCCTGCATTTACCTTATTGGCCGGTACGCCCGTTAGTTCGTTTCCCGAGTAGTCCGTTCCATTGTTGATGAACTCTTCGAAAGTAAACTTCCCGAGCGACACGGTGAGATACGGGGCCACAGTCAGCTGCTTGCTTAAACGCTTGTTATAGTTTGCAGAAACCTCGATTCCGCGGTGAGATGTTTTGCCGGCGTTAACACCAACGTACTGATCTTCACCAACTCTTTGCGCTACCAGCAAATCCTCGACCGTCATATGGAACAAAGCAACTTCAGTATATAATAACCGGTTCAGGAAATAGAGTTTGGCTCCTGCTTCGATGTTGTAGCCGTTCTCAGGTTTTATGTTCGGATTTATAAGGCCGTCTGCATTTAAAGTTTCCTCAATTGCAGGCATAGAAAATCCGCGGCTGACCGATGCGTAAATACTTTGCAGATTGGTCGGACTATAGATAAGCGAAAGCTGTGGCGACACCATCAAATCATAGTTATAATCCTGCTCCGAGGCTTCGGCTGCCGGAAAAACATTTTCAAGGCTGAACTGTGTCTGGTTCAGATTAACACCGGCCTGGAGATCGAGTTTCTTTAAAATCGGTTGTCGGATCTGAGCAAACAAATTGTAGAATTGCCTGCTTTGCCGCGTCCCCGACAGCTGATTGCCTGGCAGGCTTCCGTTGCCGTTGTTTTCTTCGTAAAGGTTCTCAAGCGTCCGGGCATCGTAGTCATCGTGAAAAAATTCGGCGCCTGCCAAAACTTTTGTGGTGCCAAAAGTACCGTTGAATTGTGTTCGCACCCCATACGCCGAGGTTTGCTGCTGCAGAATGTCGAAAGGGCGAGGCTCGTCGCTGTCTTTAATATTAATAAACACGGATGTTGCATTTGCGATCGCGGGAGATAGTTTCCAGTCGTATGAAAGTCCGGCCATGTAAGAATCATATTGCTCGTAGCCTTGCGCTGCATTCCATGTAAATGCAGCCGCACGCGGATTGTTTTCAAATGTTTCGTAATCAATCGAACTGGGGATATAAGCCTCTAAATAGGTATAATTTCCAAAGTAGGTCAGCTTGTTGTTAGGTCCACGGAATAATTCGCCCGCTAAAGTGACTCCTTCCCGATGGTACGCACTGTTTTCACGCCAGCCGTCTGATTCCAGCGAGTGATAGCTGAGATTCAGGCTTCCGGAAGTTCCGTTATAGCCATACGAAAGGTTGCTTCTGACCAGGCCGAACGACCCGTGCGTAGTGCTTAACCGTAAACTGTTTCCCGGTAACCCGTTTAACTTCGGACTAATCAGAATCGCACCACCAAGCCCGGCGCCATAAACACTCGACAGTGGTCCTTTAATAATTTCTATTTGTTCAATATTTTCGATATCTATATCTTCAATTGTAGTTTCGCTGTCGCCTGAAGTGAGCGGAATATTGCCGTAAAATGCGCGAATCTTATTAGTTCCGTATGGCGTTCTCGCACCTATCCCGCGGATTGAAATGCGGTTGGTGTTCAGCGCGCCCGACTGCATGAAAACACCTGCAACGGTATTGACTGCCGGAGCAATGTCGGATAAGTTATTGCGTTGTAAATCGGTCGCCGAAAGGACTGCAATGGAAGCGGGTGCTTTTAAGAGGCTGTCGTTTACATGAAATGAACTAATAACGACTTCGCGCAAACGCGTGCCGCGGGCAATGCTGTCTTGTTGCGAATATGCTGCAAAGCTGAAGAACAGCAGTAAAATGATATTTCGAAGGAGCCGCCGCACTATTTAACGCTGACTTTCCAGATTGCATTTCCGCTGTCGTCATTAACCAGCAGCGCGCCATCGGGAGTTACAGTCACATCGACTGGTCGGCCGTAGACCTTTGCAGTGCTGGCATTCGCGACGAACCCGGTTAGGAAATCCCGAGGCTTTGACGGCTTACCGTTCTCAAAAGGTATAAATACTACCTTATAACCAGAAATTTTAGATCTGTTCCACGAGCCATGTTGGCCAACAAAGGCGCCATTTCGGTACTTGGAAGGAAACGCATTTCCGGTATAGAAAGCCAATCCCAAAGATGCAGTATGCGCACCAACAGGAACGTCGGGAACAATTGCTTTAGCAGGAGCTTTGCCTTTGCCGCGCATTCGCGGATCTGGAATTCCGCCGTAATAGGAGTAAGGCCAGCCGTAGAAGCCGCCTCTTTTGATGCTTGTTACGTAATCGGGAACAAGGTCATCGCCGAGCCCGTCGCGTTCGTTAACAGCAGCCCAAAGTTCGCCCGTTGCCGGATTCCAATCCATTCCAACGGGATTCCGTAAACCGGCCGCGTAGATCTTCTCGCCGCTTCCGTCAGGATTAATTTCAAGAATGCAGGCGCGCTTTTTTTCATACTTCAAGCCGTTCTCGCCAACATTACTTCCGGATCCGACAGAGACGTAGATTTTGCTGCCGTCGCTGTTTGCCAAAAGGTTTCGTGTCCAATGATTATTGTATCCGCCAGCCGGCAAGTTCAGAATTTTTTTCCCTTTTGTTGCCAGTTTCAATTGTCCGTTGTACGGATATTGATAGAGGCCGTCGGTGTTGGCTACATAGAAAGAGTTGCCTAAAACAAGCATTCCGTATGGCTGATTGAGATCAGTAAGAAATATCCTGCGGGTTTCGTATGTGCCGTTTCGGTCGGCGTCGCGGAAGACTGTTATCCTATCGGCACTGCCGCTTGTAGATGATTCGGCGACAAAAATGTCCTTGTTTGGAGCGATATAAGTATTTCGCGGATTTTTTAAATTTCCTGCGAATTTGGTAACCAGGAATTCCCGCGGCGCGAGGGGTGCTTTTCCGGCGGGCCATTTTTTAACGGTACTCCGCGCTACAACAGATTTTGTTGCGTACGGTGGCGGAAGCTGCAAATCGCCTACCGCGGTAGTTACGATGGTGTCCGGTTGCCTTGCCAATGCATCTTTTTCCTTCTTTTTGACCGTGCCGTTGCAGGATATGCAAAGCAGGACCAGCAGCGATAACAACAAAATCTTCATATTATATAACAGGTAGGTTAGCTGCTACAAAGATGTAATCGGCGATACCGGAAACTCTTACACAATTCGAAAAAAAAATTACATAAGAACTATTGCGCCTCGGTGGTAGCAGGTTCTATAGACAAAAATTATCTCGCTACTACTGTTTTCAAATTCAGTATATTTGCACTTTATTCTAAATCTTTCGCTGTGATAAAACTTCACGATAAGGAATTTGTCCCGTTTATATCTGCCGAGGAAATAGACTTTGCAATTCAGGAGATGGCTGACCTTGTCGAAGCCGATTTTGCCGATGAAACCCCGATTTTCATAGGCGTGCTTAACGGTGCGTTTATGGTTGTTTCGAGTTTCATGAAACATTATAAAAAGCCGTGTGAAGTCAGTTTTGTGAAGCTTGCTTCTTACGACGGAATGTCGTCTTCTAATGATGTAAAGCAATTGATCGGACTCAACGAAAGCCTCGAAGGCTGCTCGGTTATTGTGATTGAAGACATTGTCGATACCGGCAATACAGTCGAAGTGCTAAAGGACCTGTTCAAAAAGCAGGGCGTAAAACATTTCAAGATCGCAACGCTTTTCCTGAAGCCTGACGCCTATAAGAAGGAAATCAAGCTCGATTACGTCGGCATTCGCATTCCGGATAAATTTATTGTTGGCTTCGGACTGGATTATGACGGGCTAGGGCGCAATTTGCCTGAGGTATATCAGCTGAAGGAATAACAATTGCGATTTCAACGTCAATAATAATAATTGCATATCAAGAACAATAACACAACTACAAATTCAATAATGATTAACATCGTTTTATCCGGGAAACCCGGGGCTGATTTGAGATTAAGAGGAGGACTGCCAGTGGCTGTCAGGTATTTTGAAACTACAACAAAACCATAATTCTTACAATGATCAACATAGTTTTATTTGGAAAACCCGGGGCTGGGAAAGGCACTCAGGCTGAATTCCTAAAAGAAAGATACAACCTCACTCACATTTCAACCGGTGATGTATTCCGCTACAACCTGAAGAACAACACTGAACTCGGCCAGCTCGCCAAAAGTTATATGGATAAAGGCGGCCTGGTTCCTGATGAGGTGACCATAAAGATGCTGCAGGACGAAGTCGAGAAAAATCCCGATACCAGCGGATTTTTGTTTGACGGCTTTCCACGCACCATCGCCCAGGCCCAGGCGCTTGACACCTTTCTGGAATCGAGAAATATGAACATCGCCGCGACGATCGCGCTTGAAGCCAACGATGAAATACTGGTTAAAAGGCTGCTTGAACGGGGCAAAACCTCCGGACGCGCCGACGACCAGGACGAAGATAAAATACGGAACCGTTACCAGGAATACAACGAGAAAACGGCGCCGCTGATGGACTATTATAAACAACAAAACAAATTTTACGCGGTTAATGGCATCGGCTCGATTGAAGAAATCACTGCGCGGCTCAGTGCTGTTATCGAAAATTTATAGAAGCAAATCCGGCTCTTCGCTTCAAGTCCTCGCCTAAAAAATAAATTTTGTCGGCCTTTAAAAAGCTTCCTCCAGTCGCTTTTTCCGCCGGAAAATTTTGTATTTTTTCTGCTCCGGGCTTTCCGCTTCGATCCGGGCTATGATGTATGGAAATAATTATAATTCTCTTTCTGATTTTGTTGAACGGCGTTTTCTCGATGTCCGAGATTGCCCTGATTTCAGCACGGAAGAACAGGCTTGAAAATGCTGCTAAAAAAGGCAATGTTGCCGCTATTACAGCGCTCGACCTTGCCAATTCGCCCAATAAATTTCTTTCGACAGTTCAAATTGGCATTACGCTGATCGGAATCCTGACGGGAATTTTTTCGGGGAACAAAATCACCACCGATGTCAAAATATTTGTTGAAGGATTCGACAGCCTGAAGCCCTACGCCGATTCAATAGCGGTCGGGATTGTTGTTGTCACGCTAACCTTTTTCTCACTCGTGCTTGGCGAACTGCTGCCCAAACGTATCGGACTCAATTATCCGGAGCGAATTGCCAAAGCCGTGGCGATCCCGATGAAGTGGATCTCCGTAATCACAGCGCCTTTTATATGGCTACTGACTGTCGCAACCGAATTCCTGCTAAAGATATTGATGGTGAAACCTTCAGCCGACGGAAAAGTTACGGAGGAAGAAATTAAGGCGATTATAAAAGAAGGTACAGAAGGAGGCGAAGTTCAGGAGATTGAACAGGATATTGTGGAGCGCGTCTTTCATATTGGTGACCGCAAAGTCAATTCGCTTATGACGCACCGGAAGTCAATCATCTTCCTTCCGCTCAACGCCGATAAGGCTTGTGTAAAAGAACTGATGTTAAAAGAACTGCATTCGGTCTATCCTGTTTATGGCGAGAATTTCGATGATATTTTAGGCGTGGTCGATTTGAAGAACATCTTCGCGCACTTCGAAAATGAAAATTTCAACCTTGAAGAGATCATGATGGAGGCGCCTTTTATAATGGAACAGACCACGGCCTACAAAGCGCTCGAAAATTTTAAGCAAAGCGGGATTCATTACGCATTTGTTGCCGATGAATATGGCGTATTCCAAGGAATAATCACATTAAACGATATTTTGGAAGCACTCGTTGGCGACGCATCCGATTTCTATAAAGAAGAATTTAGGTTGGTTCCGCGTGAAGATGGTACGTGGCTGGTTGACGGACACTATTCGCTGCACGACTTCCTGACGTACTTCGAGCTTGACGAGTTGATAAATGATTATGACGTTACAACAGTCAGCGGCCTCATTATGACCGAGCTTTCGCGCATACCGAAACAAGGGGAAAAGTTGCAATGGCAAGGGTTTGAACTTGAAGTGATCGACATGGACGGCGTGAAGATAGACAAGGTGATGGTAAAGAGGACTTGAGCAGGTTCAGCCTAGCGCGCAAGGCTCATCGTAGCGGCTGCTTAACGTAGAAGAGAACCCGGCCACTCAAAACGACTCAAGATTAGGAATAACAATGCTAAATAAGAGGATAAGGACATGTTGCAGCGACCCTGCACCTTACGCCCTGAATTCTAAACCTTAAAGAAATGACTGAAGGCAATTTTGTAGACTACGTAAAAATATATATCTCTTCAGGAAAAGGAGGAAAAGGATCAACGCACCTTCATCGTGAGAAATTCATTGAAAAAGGTGGTCCTGATGGTGGCGATGGTGGCCGTGGCGGACACGTATATCTGGTCGGCAATAAAGGATTGTGGACACTGTTTCACTTAAAGTTTGCAAAACACGTTAAAGCTGGACATGGTGGCGACGGTGGCAGCGATCGAAGCACGGGAGCTGATGGCGACGACAAATACATAGAAGTGCCACTGGGAACCGTTGTGCGCGATAAAGATACCAATGAAATCCTTTTTGAAATAACTGAACACGGCGAGAAAAGAATCGTCGCTTTGGGAGGTAAGGGCGGCCTCGGGAACTGGCATTTCCGTAGCTCGACGAATCAGACACCGCGTTACGCCCAGCCGGGATTGCCGGGTGAAGAGAAAGATATTGTACTTGAGCTGAAAGTTCTTGCTGATGTCGGCCTTGTAGGTTTTCCGAATGCCGGAAAGTCGACATTACTTTCGGTGCTGACTTCAGCTAAGCCAAAAATCGCGGATTATCCGTTTACGACACTAAAGCCGAACCTAGGGATTGTGGCGTATCGGGATTTTCAGTCGTTCGTGATTGCGGATATACCAGGGATTATTGAAGGCGCGGCAGAAGGGAAAGGCCTTGGACATTACTTCCTGCGGCATATAGAACGCAACTCGATTTTGCTTTTTCTTGTTCCAGCCGACGCTGAAGACATTCGTAAAGAATATGAAATTCTACTGGATGAACTTCGGCGCTACAACCCTGAGATCCTCGATAAGGAGCGACTAATCGTAATCTCAAAATGCGACATGCTCGATGACGAACTTAAAGAAGAAATGCGGAAGGAACTCGACATCACGTTTTCGGGAATTCGATATTTGATGATTTCTTCCGTAGCGCAACAAGGGCTGACTGAGCTGAAAGATACGCTATGGAAAATGCTGAACGTCTCTAACGACCAATAATTAGACAGCCAAAGCACCTATTTAAAACCCCATGCCTTGGCTTCTAGTTGCGGCTTTTGCGCTACAGGTGCTTCCGTCTCTTTTTTTTCAAATAATTTTGCTCCCGCTGTCTTGATAAATGAAAATAGCCGAATAACCTTCTGTTTACGTTAACTTAAAATCACGCTATTTTACCCTGTACCGGGAGAAGGATTTTTTAAATTAAAGTTAAAAAACCGTTCTTCACTAAACTTTATACCGCGTCATCTGTAAGTAGCCAGGGGTAGCTTCAAATTCTAGTACGGGTTTACCGTAACAACCCTAGCGTTTTTTATACTAACTTTGCAATCTTATGCAATGGATACTGTTGCCGGGCCGACTCGCTTTAACGGCGTTGCGGGATCGAAAGCCCCTATCCAAGGCTTCCTGATTAATCCGGAGGATTGTAGTTTGTTACATAAGGGAATTATTAAATTAGCCTGAAGCGGCTCCGATAAGGGGTCGCTTCTTGGTTTAATACACTTGAATCTACTACACTTCAGGCTTATACGCAACTGCGACAGGGATGGAAGCGATATCCTTTTGGTGCGAAGCGAGCCGACAGGCGAAACGAGCACTGAAAGATAAAGCGCACTGCCCGGCGGTTCGCCCAAATGTTAAAGTTGCAATGTTGCGAACACCCTTAAATACCCGAAATTCTTAAAAAGATTATATTCGCATCACCAATGTGCAGTAAGCACGGAGTTTAACCATAATTTATTTTAAATGAAGAAGTTTATTTTATTCATTTCCATGTGCCTCGTGGCGTTTCCGGTAAAAGCCGATGAAGGGATGTGGTTTTTGATGTTTATTGAAAGGCTGAACCATCGCGACATGCAGAAGATGGGGCTTCAACTGACTGCTGAGGAAATCTACAGCATTAACAATCATAGCCTGAAAGACGCGATCGTCCAGTTTAATGGCGGATGTACTGCCGAAATTATTTCGAAAGAAGGACTTGTTTTAACAAACCACCACTGTGGTTACGACGCTATCGCAGAACTTTCGACTGCAGAGAAAAATTATTTGAAAAATGGATTCTGGGCTGCCGACCGTAAAAGCGAGATGAAGCCAAAGTCGCTTTACGTACGTTTCTTCGTGCGAATGGATGATGTGTCAAAACGTATACTTTCTAAAGTCAGCGATAAAATGACCGAGTCAGAGCGCAACAAGGCAATCCAGCAGGAAATTGCGCTTATTGAAAAGGAAAACAACGAAGGTGGGAAATACACAGTCTCTGTTCGCCCTTTTTTCAACGGAAATGAATATTACTATTTCGTGTATCAGGATTATAAAGACGTGCGACTTGTAGGAACGCCGCCAGAAAACATCGGAAAATTTGGGGGAGACACCGATAACTGGGAATGGCCGCGACATACAGGAGATTTCTCGATGTTCCGCGTTTACGGAGATGCTAACGGGAATCCGGCTGAGTATTCTGAAAACAATGTACCGCTTAAGCCAAAACATTATTTGCCCGTGAACATGAAAGGCGTGAAAGAAAACGACTTTGCAATGATTTTAGGGTATCCGGGAAGAACAAACCGTTGGATGCCTGCAGGCGGAATCGAGCAAAACGTCAACTACGCTTATCCGGCTTGGGTTGAAGGCGCGAAAACCGGAATGGACCAGATGAAAAAGCATATGGATAAAGACGACGCAATTCGTTTAAAATATGCCTCAAAATATGCATCGACCGCTAACTACTGGAAAAATCGACAGGGAATGATTGATGCGCTTACCAAGGCGGGAACGTCTAAGACGAAAGCGGCGCAGGAAGCCAAGTTTAACGCTTGGGCTAACAAACCGGAAAATAAAGCCAAGTATGGAAATGTCATCGCCGATATTAATGCCTATTACGCCGCTACTAATCTTAGGTCACGCCATGACAATTACCTGACCCAATTGATTCGCACAAGTAATTATGCGGTAGCTCCGGGTTCGCTCGGGCAGTCGATTCTGGCGTATCTGAAAGAGAACGAGGCAAAACGCGCTGAATTGCTTCCGAAGATAAACGAAGCAATCGAAAATTTCTATGGCGAATCTTATATGCCGGCCGAACAGGATATTTTAACTGCGCAGTTGAATTTATATGCTGCAAAAGGTGCTGAATACGGACTTGCCCCAATGGTCTCTGAACTTAAATCGAAGTACAATGGCGATTTTACGATATTCGTCAATGATGCGATCAATAACAGTATCTTCTCTTCACGCGAGAAAGTCGAGGCGTTCCTTAAGAATCCTTCGGCTGAAAGGATTTCTGCAGATCCGTTGTTCATGCTATCGATGGACCTGATGACACAGATCAGGAAACGCAGCGACGCGCAAACGCAGGCTGAAAATGATTTCCAGAGGAACTTCCGCGTTTTAGTGGAAGGATTGCGTGAGTCGAACCTGAATACGATCAAATATCCGGATGCAAATTCGACCCTGCGCCTTACATACGGAAAGGTTCGCGCGCTACCTGCCGACAAGCGAAACGATGCGAAAATCAACAACTACACGACGCTGGACGGGATGGTGAAAAAGTACAAGAAAGACGATCCTGAGTTCGACCTGCCAGCGAAAATCCTTGACATGAACGCGAGCAAAGACTTTGGTGTTTATGCTGACAAAGCAGGTTATATGCCGGTAAATTTCCTGACCGACAATGATATTACGGGAGGAAATTCAGGTTCGCCGGTTCTAAACGGTAAAGGCGAATTAATCGGGCTTGCATTCGATGGAAACATTGAAGCAATGGCTGGAGATGTAATCTTTGATCCTAACCTGCAACGCACGATAAACGTCGACATCCGTTATATTTTGTGGCTCATCGACAGGTTCTCAGGCGCAAAGCATATTGTTGATGAAATGACGCTCGTTAGATAGATGGTAGAAGACAGATGCGGGATAACAGAACACCCAGGTGCAAAGTTCGCAGATATTGAAAATCCGCCCGTGAGGCGGATTTTTTTTTACGCCTGCAAACAGCGTTGTTTAGTCGATGGCCCATACTTCTGAGAATAAAGCCTGCCAATTTCTCAGCCGATATAGATGTAGCGTCGTATGTGGGAAGCGGTTAAGGGAAAGATCGGGACCAACAAATTAATAAAGATTCCCCGTGGTTACACGGGGATCAATGAGTTCAACGGGTTTAATTTAGCAGCTTTCGTGTTTCGACTGTGCCGTCCTGCATCTTAATTTTTGCCAGATAAGATCCTTGCGCAAAGGTAAAAGGCCACGCTTGTGTCAGTTCGTCGTTCTGAGGATTAAACGTGCCGAGGAGTTTTCCGCCAAGGTCAAAAATCTGGACATCCTCGATTGCTGAAGATGTTCGAATGTTCAACGTATTGTTGTTGATAAACGCGGTAAGGTGTTTCGAACCTGGAGAATTTACACTTAGCGTCTCCGTCGAATACCGTAATACAAAGCGAGCATCAAAGGTTCCGGATGCAGTTGCGAAAACATACGGACTCGATTTCAGATCATGAATCGCGTTCAACAGAAGATCTTCAAGATAAATATTGACATTTTCAAACATTTCATCAAAATGATCGATGCCGATCGACAACTCGCCGGCCGTCGTGGCTTTATAGCCCAGCGTAACCTGGTCATCGGTGTCAAACGGAAGCGGACGTCCTTGAATTCCAAGCTGATTCCCATCAATAACAGAATAAAATGTTGTGCTGCTGGCGCTAAATCGCGATCCGTCAAGGCCGGAATCATAACCCAATGTTGCTCCTTCGGCATATCCAACCAATATCTGGTTAAACACGTTCGTATTATTTGTAAGGTTTAACCAAATGCGGTGCTTCTCAAAGTACTGGCTATAGTCGGTCGACACGATGTCGCTATTTCTAAAAAATTGCGTATTGTTTAGCGCCACACGCATGCTGTTGTTGAATTGCGCGCTTCCGGCGACGGCCTCCGACTTAATAAAAAAGGCTTGCCCGGCCCCGACGAAGCCATTAGGAATCGGGCACGTTGCGCACGCCGCAGTTCCCCCAAGATTATTGCACGAGGCATAATCACTAGCCGAATAATTGCTGTAGAAATTTCCATAGAACGGATCGGCGTTTGCCGTACTCGGTTGTGAATTATGAGTCCAGAAATACACCGTATTGTCGAGCAACGCGTCGTTGGTCGGATTGGCTAAAAAAGAACTGACTGAAATGGCGGAAGGATATGGATTACCAATCAGGTTCCACTGGTCGTTGTCGCCTGCTATAGTGCCAAAACCGATTGGCGCAGTTAAATCTCCGTTGTTTGGCACACCCGTAAAGGTCATAGTGTTCAGGAGTGACACGTTTATTGGAGTGCCTGTTGGTGCCCGGACGATGTAGCCTTTGTTAGGGTTCATTACCGCCGATGGCAATTGAGGTGCCCAGTTTCCGTTGTTTCCTCCAATTGAAGGCGTCCAGCTAAAGAATTTATCCGCAGGCGTTCCTGGAGAAAGGGCGCCTAAAGTGAACCCAGAGGCAAATGTGACCGGCGAATTCCAGTAGGTGTAATCGTAAAGGCGTAGCAGCGTGTTCCGCTTCATGTTGATGACGCCCGAATTTGCTACGTTATCGATCTGTACGAGGCTTGCGCCGTCTTCTATATTAAAAGTTCCGCCCGCATCAACGGTAACTTTGTTTGTTACTGTAATTGTTCTTGCATTTGTGACCTCTAGCCTTCCGCCGTTACGGATAATGAGGTGTTGGGCATATCCGGTATCGGATGCCGTAATTGTAGCGAAATTCGGTGCCGACGGGATAATTACGCAATCACTGTTTGTTGGAACTGCTGCTGTACTCCAGTTTCCCGGAACGGACCAACTTGTAGTTGCGCCATTCCATACGCTGGCCGTGAAAGTTGCAGTTCCCGTTCGTATTCCGGCTGTACAACCAGCATCGCCAAGGGCCGTCACCGTATAGTTTGCGGCTACAGCAGGAGCAACCGGTATCGTTAGTGTAGGGGTCATAATATTTGTAAGTGTCACCGGCGCATCGCCAATGTTGTTCGCATATGTTAACGACCATGGTGCGGTTCCCGATAAGGAGATACTTATTGTTGTGTTTCCGGCGCAAATACTGCCACTTCCGGAGATAGCTGACGTTGGTCCGCCTGTAATAACAAAATTCACAGGCGTGCGCACCGACGCATTTCCGGAGCACGCAACATAATAGGTGGTTGTGCCGGGCGTATTTGTATTTGCCAGTCCCGAGTTAGTAACTCCAACGGGATTAAATGAACTTCCTGTTCCCAACAGGATTCCGCCCGATGCTGCCGTATACCATTGAATTGTGCCGGTCGTAGTGGCGATAATAGTTCCGGGTCCGCTGACGTTCCATTGGAAAGTATCTGTAATTGTAGTATCGCTTGTCGAGTAAATGGTCGAAATCAACGAATAAGTGATACCCGCAGTCAAGGTTGCTGTCATTTGAGGTTCGAGAGATGAAACGCCACTGTCATCATCACCAACAACCCACGTTCCGCTGCCGCACGTTCCCGGAGTAAACGGATCAGCTACGATATATCCCATTCCGTCATAATTGGTGTTCGCCGTCATCCAGAATGTATAAGACCCTGTCGTGCTAACCTGGAAGGTTCGCCTGCTATAGTTAGAGGTATATGTTGCAAAACCACATGTAGCAGAATTTTCCATTGACGTAGTGATCCTAAAAGCCACAGGATCTGTACCTGCGTTCCACGATCCTGTAATTGTTGTACCAATGTTCGCTATTGCTGTACAAGTGCCGCTTGCTGTTAAATTTCCTGAACCACCGGCACAAATTGTGACGCCTGTAGCAGGCATCGCTGTAGTAAATGACGAGGGGCCAACCCATGCTCCCGTACCGGTTCCGCCGCCACAGTTTGTCCTGACCCAGACATAGTAAGTCGTGCTGGGGGCAAGACCTGTAACCCCGGTTGTTGTAGTTCCGGCCGAAGTAGTTCCGGTAGCCGTGGTCGAAAGTGTTGGATTTGTAGATGACGTGGATTGATAATACTGGTATCCACTTGCAGGCGGTGAGCCCGGCGCTGTCCAACTGTAGGTTGCGGTCGTGGTTCCAATAGCCGAAATAGTAACATTTGAAACAACAGAACTGCATGGCAGGGTGAGTACAGTAAGCGTGTAGTCCTCGGTTTCGCCAAATGATATTGAACCACATGCACTTGGGTCGGTCGAGAAATAATCGGCTCTCACACGCATCCTGTGATTCCCCACAGTAGCCGTCAACGGAACTAAAAAGCTACCCGATGCATTGAAAACATACGCACCCGAACTATAGACTTTCTCGCCGCTGTCATTAAAATCGTTATCGTTATTCCAGTCGACCCATACATTAATACCGGCATCATCGACGCCGCCATTAAGATCAGCAGAAAAACTTACCGTGCCCGTCGCATATTGCGTAACTGACATAAAGGTGAAATTACTATATCCTGTAGAGGAAGATCCTGAGTTGGGCCCATTGGAGATGTTTGCCACGCCTCCAGTAGTCAAAAAGTTTTTAATAAAAACAGTATTAGGGTTAGACGTAGTCGACGAGCAGTAGGAACTGGTGCCTGTTGTTGTGACACACAAGTTAAACGTTCCCTGACCGGATCCGTTTGCCTGGCTGTAAACGCGAACGTAATAGGTGTTTCCAATTGTTAACCCGGAAAATAGGGCGGTCTCTATATTTGCGCCGCCGGTGTCGTTGATGCAGCCAATACTTGTGAGCGCGCTACAGTTACCACTGAATACTTGAAAAACAGCATTTGTTAATCCTGTTGGCGTTACCGTAACAATATGCGAGGCGGCCGTAGCTGTAAATTTGTACCATACATCGTCATCTGCATTTCCGGCGCATACCGGTGTTGCCGATGCGGTCGTACCGATGGTTGTTCCTGACGTACTTGTGCCACACGTTACTGTGGTGTTAACCGTCAATGGCGAAGCAGTGGCGCAATTATCGGGAAATAACGAACCGGACTGATATACACAAATCGTTCCTGAGGTGTTGCCTGTGCCTGTATATGCGGTATAGATCCGAACATAGTAGGTACTTGCGGCTGAGACCGAAAACGTGTGGGTAATGCTCAAAGGTGCGCTTGTGGCAACACCACATGCAGTGGGAACTGGCACCAAGGCACCACAGGTCCCGGAGTAAACCTCGACCCCAAATCCTCTGTTCGATGTAGCGGTGAGGGTTATCTGGCTAGCGCTTGAATCTGTTGTGAACTTGAACCATCCGTCGCGGTTTGGGATCATTGAACACGGCGCAGGAGCCAGCTCCGTTGGGTTGGTACTGTTTGTAAATGCTGCTGCGGTTATGTTATACGGGTAAGTTGCGCAGGCGGTATTTGAAATTACCGTTCCGGGCGAGTTCACAAAGTTGGCTGATGAACAAGTATCAACAAATTGCGCAAGGGAAATTTGAGTTGCGAAAACTAAGATAATAGCGTAAGCGTACGCCATGCGGGGCATATGGTAAAGTATTCTCATTGTGGTACTTGTAGATTAAATGCTTGAGTTGAGTCAAAAATAGATAATTTGGCGATTTATCGACGAAAATGCAGAAACTTTAGATTAAGTGTAATAAATATCGACCAACTGCAATATTAATCGCAAATTGTGATGAAAGACATTACATTTCTTTCAGATCGATATTCCTCGGAGCTAAACCAGGGAATCATGCGTGTGTTGCAACTCCTGTTTGCTGCCGACAATCATCAGAACCGCTTAGAATAGACTGCTTGTGTTTGTGTATTTTTTGCTATTTTTGAAACTTAAAACTTCATATGAGACCTATTTTGTGGCTGCTTTTTATTTCGTTCCCGCTGCTTGCCCAAACGGAATTTGAAAAAGGTGAAAAGCTGTTCCTCTCCGGAAAGTATGCCCAGGCAAAGCCCGTACTTGAAAGCTACATTAAGTCGCACGCCGAGCATCTTCAGGCACTTGAGTTACTTGGCGACATCCACGGGCATCTGAAACAGTGGGAGCAAGCACTTTCGTATTATCAAAAGTTAAAAACGCTTCGCCCGCGAACTGCTGCCTATCACTATAAGACTGGAGGCGTACTCGGAATGATAGCCAAAGAGAGCAGCAAGTTCAAGGCATTTGGGATGATCTCCAACATCCGCGACTCATTTGAAAAAGCTATTTCGCTCGATCCAAAACATATTGAAGCGCGGTGGGCGCTAATCGAACTTTATCTGCAACTGCCGGGAATTGTCGGCGGAAGCGAAAAAAAAGCAAACCAGTACGCCAATCAACTGATGGAACTTTCTCCGGTAGACGGCCATCTGGCAAAAGGACATATTGCCGAATATTTTGAACGGTATGCCGAGGCCGAGAAAAGCTACAAAAAGGCCATTGCGGCCGGAAAGTCAAAGACTAGTTACGAAAAGCTCGCAAATCTTTACAAAAACAAGATGAAACAGCCGGAGAAAGCCAAAGCTTTGCTGGCAGATTATAAAAAGAACCTGCAAACAGGAAATTCCTGAACCAAATTATGAGGACACATTTTATAGCCATCGGCGGAAGCGCGATGCACAACCTGGCGCTGGCGCTGCACAACAAAGGATACAACATTACAGGAAGCGACGACGCCATTTTCGAACCTTCAAAAACACGTCTTTCTGCAAAAGGTCTTCTCCCGGCGGAAATGGGTTGGTTCCCCGAAAAGTTAACGTCCGATATAGAAGCAGTCATACTCGGAATGCACGCAAAAGCAGATAACCCGGAACTGCTAAAAGCGCAGGAACTCGGATTAAAAATCTTCTCGTACCCGGAATTTCTTTACGAACAATCAAAAAATAAAACCCGTGTGGTGATCGGCGGGTCGCACGGAAAAACCACGATCACTTCAATGATCCTTCATGTGATGCATTTTCACAACATCAACCTCGACTACATGGTTGGCGCACAACTTGAAGGGTTTGATACGATGGTGCACCTAACACAGGAAAATGATTTTATCATATTGGAAGGCGACGAATATTTATCATCGCCAATTGACCGCCGACCGAAATTCCATCTGTATCAGCCAAATATTGCGTTGATTTCGGGCATTGCGTGGGATCATATTAATGTGTTCCCAACATATGAAAATTACGTCGAACAGTTTGAGATCTTCATAGCGAAAATTACCAGCGGCGGAATCCTCGTTTATAATGAAGACGATCCGGAGGTAAAGCGCGTGACCGAAGCCGCAACAAATCCAATTCGGAAAATCGGATATGCAACCCCTGAATATCGGGTGGAAAATGGCAACACGTTGCTTGAAACACCGGAAGGCGCAATGCCCATTGAAGTGTTTGGCGCACATAACCTGAACAATCTGGCAGGAGCAAAATGGATTTGCCAGAATATGGGCGTTGATGAAGCCGATTTTTATGAAGCCATTGCAAGTTTTAAAGGCGCATCAAAAAGGCTCGAAAAGATAGCTGAAGGAAGTTCAACAGTTGCGTATAAAGATTTTGCACATTCACCAAGCAAGGTTGCCGCAACAACAAAAGCGGTAAAAGAGCAATATCCCCACAGGAAGTTGGTCGCGTGCCTTGAACTCCATACGTACAGCAGCCTAAATCCCGAATTTCTGAAAGAATATGAAGGCGCGCTAGATGCCGCCGATGTTGCAGTCGTGTTCTATTCGCCTGATGCAGTTAAGATCAAGAAACTGGACGATATTTCATACGAGCAGATCGCCGGTGCTTTTAAAAGAAATGACCTGGTAATATATACAAACCCGGCCGATTTCAAGAATTACCTTTTCAATCTCGAGCTTCAAAATTCGGCATTGCTGCTGATGAGTTCAGGTAATTACGGCGGGCTCAATTTTGAGGAGGTGAAGACCTTAATAAAGTAAGGGACGAAAAGCCGTCCCTATGTTACTACAATATTACCAGTTCATAAACTCTTTGACCTTCGGATTCGAGAGTATTTTAGCCAGGAAAACAACGCCGCCCACTACTTCCAGAACGGTGGCGACTGTCAGCACCATATTGGCACCCGGCCAATGCATAATCTTCATTAGCGCGCCAACGCAGGCCAACAACATTCCAAGGACAAAAACGATTACTGCATGTTTGGTTTTCATATGTTCTAGATTAGGTTATATCGAGCGGCAAAACGCCATTTCACCGTAAATATAATATTTTTTATGTTTAACGTCATAACGTATTGATAACCTAATACTTGAATTTTTAATAGAAGCACAGGCATTTGCTAAACCAGCAAGCTTCGTCCCGTTTTCGCCTGTATCTTTTTTTGTCCGCCAACCGGACCACAAAAGGATGCCGGCTCAACCGGGGCTATTGCTCATGGTTTTAATTACCATGCGGCCGCCGGAAGAATCTACCAGCCGTATCGAAAATGTCCTACAATTTTATATGAAAACAATTAATCTTCAAGAACTTGCCCGCCGCCAACGTTATGCACGATTAGGTTTCGCTTACCGTCAGCCGTTTTTTTGTTCGTGATGATCCCAATGTGCGGCAACTTGTTATTGATCATCCAGGTTACGAGCTCGCCGGGTTTATAGTCGGCCGCGCTTAATGAAACGGGAAGTTTTACGCCATGGCGGGTAAAAAACACTTCTAAGTTGGGAACACGCCGGTGGTCGATATTGGTATCGGTGTTTTTCAGTCCCCACTTTTTCGGATACTTTCCAAAATGCTGCTTCATGTCGAGGTGGACTTCCTGCTGAAGGTCGATTCCCACTTTCCGGTACGCGCGGATTACCACATCGCTGCAAACACCTTTATTCTTTGGAATATCACCGTTCGGATATTTCATCGAATAGTACGCCGGATCATACGAAACTTGATCTTTCGTCAGTATCAACGCCGCATCCGACAACCGCCGTTGGAAAGGCGTTTGCGGGTCGAGAGATATTCCGTAGAGGAGCAACAACGTTAAAAGGATTTTCATACTTTAGCATTTGATACTGAAACGTTTGCTGTAGTAAATAAAGTATATACGCCAATAAAACAATTACACGCCATGTCCGAAAACTCCTCTTTCCCAATCCGCAATTGGTCTGAAGACGACCGTCCGCGCGAAAAACTAATGCTCAAAGGCAAATCTGCGTTAAGCGACGCCGAACTTCTCGCGATCCTGATCGGATCGGGCAGCCGCAACGAAACCGCTGTTGCACTGAGCCAGCGCATTTTAACCAGTACGGAAAACAACCTGAACTCGCTCGGAAGATTGTCAACCGCACAGCTGATGACATTTAAGGGCATTGGCGAAGCAAAAGCCGTTACAATAGCCGCCGCGATGGAACTCGGCCGCCGCCGCCGTTCTGAGCAAACGGTAGAACTTGCGAAAGTCACCTCAAGCGCGACAATTTTTCAGCTCATGCAACCGATTCTGGGCGACTTACAGCACGAGGAGTTCTGGGTAATTTTTCTGAACAACAGCAACAAAGTCGTCCATAAATGCCAATTGTCAAAAGGCGGAATGACAGGAACCGTCGTGGATGTGCGCATCGCATTTAAGCTAGCGCTCGAGCACCATGCAACTGCCGTTATTTTGTGTCACAACCATCCTTCGGGAACACTGGTAGCGAGCGACGCAGATAAGCAGATCACGCGTAAAATGAAACTTGCAGGCGAAAATCTTGATATAAAAGTACTTGATCATGTAATTATCACAGAACACTCGTACTTCAGTTTTGCCGACGATGGAATATTGTAGGGGAAATAACGCGAATTCATGAGTTAAAAAAAATCAGTCGACAAAGTCACAGATAAACAAAAGTCGGAAACACCCGGTAGATTGTGGCAGATCAAAGGTCACTGTACGGGTGGAAAAACGTGAAAATGTTCTTGAAACGAGTAACTAAAAAGTCTGTGTCAACGTCTAAAGAATGCCTTGGAGATAAATCTGTAAATCCGGGGCTAAAAAAAACAGAAACTTTCCGACCTTTGCCTTCATGAAAAATAGTACCGCCATAACCGACGTTTTTTTCGACTTGGACCACACCTTGTGGGATTTTGAAAAAAATTCAGCGCTTGCGTTTGAAACCGTACTTGCCAAACATCTTCCGTATATTGACGTAGCAGCGTTTTTAAAAGTTTACGTTCCATTGAACTTCGCGTATTGGGAGCGATATCGCAAAGATGAGATCACGCAGGAAGAGCTTCGGTTGGGAAGGCTTCGCGATACGTTCGCCGCGATGAACTGTGACGTTTCGGAAGAAATGCTGGCATTTTTGTCGCACGAGTACATACACGTACTACCCGATTACAATCATCTCTTTGAAGGCGCGACTGAAATTCTTGATTATTTAAAAACAAAATATCGCCTTCATATTATCACAAACGGTTTCGACAAGGTCCAATACCTGAAGATAAGCAATGCAAACCTCGGACATTATTTTACTACGGTCACGAACTCCGAAATGGCTGGCGTAAAGAAGCCAAACGCGCGCATTTTTGAGCATGCACTTGAACTGGCATCGGCAAAAAAGGAGACCAGCATCATGATCGGTGACTGCATCGAAGCCGACGTCAGGGGCGCAATCAACTGCGGGATAGATGCGATCTTGTTTTGTGCGCCAGACATCAGCTACGACGGCATTAAGCATGTGAACCACTTATCTGAAATAAAAAATTATCTTTAGCAGATGAAAAAGTACTGCATCATTTTCCTGATTCTTTTGTCGGCGTTGTCAAATGCACAGACATCCATTTACAGTTATCGATACGCGGTTGTTCCGGCAAAATTTGAATTTTTAAACGAGCCCGATCAGTATAAGCTTAACACCTACACGAAAATGTACATGGAAAAATATGGTTTTGAGGCCTTTTTCAATAATGCCGTTCCACCGCAGTTGGCTAACGAGAATTGCGACAAAGTGTATGTTGAGCTGGCATCGGAAAGTACCATGTTTGCGACTAAGATTGTTGTGACCGTAAAAGATTGCAGGAATAATGTATTGTTTCGTTCATCCGAAGGTGTTAGTCGGGACAAGGAATATAAAGTTTCCTATACGCAAGCGCTGCGTGAGGCCTTTAAAAGTTTTGACGCTTTGGGCCCAAGACCGGCAACGGTAACATTTAGCGATGGCCAACCTAAGGTTACAACAGGCACAAATATTAAAATCGTGGCTAAAGCCGATCCTGTATCTTCAACCGCTACCAAAGATGTTCTCTTCGCGCAACCTGTAGAAAATGGCTATCAACTTGTTGATACGACGCCAAAAGTAGTATTAAAATCAAGAAGCACATCGATGCCGAATGTCTTCATTGCCGAGCGAGACAACGTAACAGGCGTATTGTTTCTGCAAAACGGCATCTGGCTATTCGAGTTCTATTTAAACGGAAAACTGCATTCAGAAGCATTGAATATCAAATTCTGACGGTATCTATTTTTTTTTGGTTTGCAGGAATGTAAATGTCGAATGTAGCGCCTTGATCCTTTTCCCCAGTTGCTGTGATCATTCCGTTGTGGTTCTCAACAATTTTCTTAGCGATCGTTAGCCCGATGCCGGTCCCGATGTAATCTTCTTTCGCGTGCAGGCGCTGGAAAATCTCAAAAATCCTGTCCTGGAACTGAGGATCAAAACCGATCCCGTTATCGCTTACGCTAATATGATGATAGCTGGCGTGGAAAATAAAATTTTCGTGTTTTGACGGAACGTATTCTATAAAGTCACACTTGATCACGATATGCGGCTTTACATCAGGCTTGCTGAACTTGAGGGAATTCGCGATCAGGTTCTGCAACAATTGCCGGAACTGGAACGGGATGATATTGACATCGCACAGTTTGTACACATCGATCGTGGCTTCCTTTTGCTTGATATCTTCCTTTAGCGCATCCATGACTTCCATGACTATTTTGTTCAGGTCGCTGCGTTCGAACGTTCTTTGTGTAGCCGTTGTGCGCGAGTAAGCCAATAGATCGTTAATGAGCGTTTGCATGTGCAGCGCCGAGAGGTTCGTACGCTCAACGTAATATTTTCCTTTGGCCGATAAGTTGTCATATTCCTCCTCTAAAATTCGGCTTGAAAATGCCTGTATTTTTCGGAGTGGCTCCTGCAAATCGTGGCTGGAAATGTATGTAAAAGATTCTAATTCTTTGTTGGCGATCAGTAATTCTGCGGCGCGCTTCTCTTTTTCCTCATTTTGAAATGCAAGCTCTGCATTTGCAATGACTAATTCTGCCGCCCGGTTCTCCTTTTCCTGGTTTTGATATGCCAGTTCTTTGTTGGCAATAATCAGTTCGGCTGCCCGGTTCTCTTTTTCCTGATTTTGATAAGCAAGTTCTTTATTGGCTATAATCAGTTCCGCAGCGCGTTTTTCCTTCTCATTAACCTGAATAGCGAGTTCCTCATTGGCAATAACCAATTCAGCAGCCCGTTTCTCGAGTTCTTTGTTGGCAATAATCAGTTGCGCGGCGTAATTTTCCGTATCCTGAGGAGCAGAACTTTTAGCCGCGGAAGTTGATATTTTATCCATGTAGTTTTAAAAGTGGTCAAAGATAACCGATTTGGGTTGCTAACTGCTAATAACCATACTTATCCTTCCAGCGGTTCTTCAGAAACTCGCGTGTCGAATTTTCCCGCGCATTATTTCCAGGAACGTAAATCGGTGTGTTGGCGATGGCATCCGGAAGGAATTCCTGATCAGTGAAGTTATTGTCATAGCTATGCGCATACTTATAGTCGTCGCCATAGCCAAGTTCCTTCATCAGTTTAGTGGGCGCGTTGCGAAGATGAAGCGGTACCGGAAGATCGCCTGTCTGTTTTACGAGAGATTGCGCTGTTCCAATTGCCGTATAACTAGCGTTGCTTTTCGGCGATGTTGCTAGATAAACAGCACACTGACTCAAAATAATGCGGCTCTCGGGATAACCGATTGTCGTGACAGCCTGGAAAGTGGTGTTGGCAATTACAAGCGCAGTCGGATTTGCGTTCCCAATGTCTTCGCTCGCTGCGATCAACATCCGCCGGGCGATGAATTTTACGTCCTCGCCACCTTCTATCATTCGCGCTAGCCAATAAACTGCTCCATTGGGATCGCTGCCACGTATTGATTTTATAAATGCCGAAACGATATCGTAATGTTGCTCGCCGGTCTTGTCATAAAGCACGGTATTTTGCTGTGCGAAATGAAACACCAGGTCATTGGTAACAACAACCTCATCCGATGCAGAAGCGTTAACTACGAGTTCAAATATGTTCAGCAGTTTGCGTCCGTCGCCGCCCGAAAGCCGGAGCAATGCCTCGGTTTCCTTGAGTTCAATTTTCTTTTTTTTGAGAACCACGTCGGTTTTTATTGCACGATGTAGCAGCGCCTCAAGATCGTCTTTTGAAAACGCATTCAGGATATAGACCTGACAACGCGACAGTAGCGCAGGAATGACTTCAAAACTCGGATTTTCAGTTGTTGCCCCAACCAATGTAATCCAGCCTTTTTCTACCGCGGCGAGGAGTGAATCCTGTTGCGATTTGCTAAACCGGTGGATCTCGTCGATAAACAAAATCGGATTTTTTGCAGTAAACAATCCGCCGGCCTGCTTGGCTTTGTCGATCACTTCCCGAATGTCTTTTACTCCTGAATTGATCGCACTCAGAATGTAGAAAGGTCGTTTCGACTCCTCGGCAATGATCTGCGCAAGGGTTGTCTTTCCTGTTCCCGGCGGACCCCAAAGTATCAACGACGGCACGATCCCACGTGCAATCTGCTGTGTCAATGAGCCATTCGGGCCAACCAAATGTTGCTGCGAAATGTACTCTTCAAGTGTCTTAGGCCGTATCCGTTCTGCCAGGGGTGCTTCCATTCGGTAAAATTAAGGTTTTCATTATTAACTTTTTTGTAAAGTTTTTAGAGCCATTCGGGCTGTGCGCTATATCTTTCTTTCGCTAAAGAAGCTCAAAAAAGGATGCCGCTTCCATCCCGGCTAGGGCCATCCACTGACAAAATAGCATCTCGCATTATTTGGGTGTATTTTTGTAGGAAGGGAAACGGAAAAGCTTAAAAGAAGAGCGAAGTTTTTCTAAAAGTTTAAGTCCTGAAATGTACAGGACCCAGATTATGATCAGAATTAGTTTAAACCCTAACCTAAACGTATCCCTTATCTCCACGCCCAACACCCTATACCAAACCGATGAACGACCACAACTTCAGATTTTCCCCATCCGTAATCCTGCTGCCGTTCTTATCGGTGTTGCTGTTATGGATTGTTTTTTGGGCGGAAGTGCGGTTCCATTTTAACTTTGGGCAATACGGAATCTATCCGCGGGATTTAGAAGGCATGCGGGGAGTTATCCTGAGTCCGTTTATTCACGGCAACCTTGAGCATCTTTATAACAATTCTATTCCGCTGCTGATATTGATTGCGGCACTTCGGTATTTTTACCGCGAGGTTTCCTTAAAGATCCTGATCTATGGGATATTGATGTCAGGTTTTCTGACTTGGGTTATTGGCAGAGAGTCGTTTCACATCGGTGCCAGCGGTCTTATCTATGTGCTGGTGAGCTTCATTTTCTTTAAAGGAGTTATGACCAGATATTACCGGCTGGTTGCATTGTCACTGACGATCATTATGTTGTACGGCGGAATGGTCTGGTATGTTTTCCCCGATGTGGAAGTCGGCATTTCCTGGGAAGGACATCTCGCCGGACTGATTACGGGCTTTACCTTCGCCGTTCTTTTTAAAACACCACAATATCAAAGAATCATAAAATACGAATGGGAGAAACCGGATTTTGATCCGGCGGGCGACAAATTTCTAGAGCGCTTTGATGAACATGGAAATTTCGTAAACAAGCCAAAACCTGAAGAGACGGAAGACGAAGATCCAAACCCGATTTCCTACAGTTATCAGTTCATCCCGAAAGACAAGCGGCTGGAGAACAACTGAAGACTTGGTATGTTTTAGTGATTTTCCTGTAAAAACTTTTTGAAGCGGCAGATTTAATTTAGCATCACTTAACTCTGCTGCCATGCCAAAATTAAAAAAAGTTCCCGTATTTATAGCGCTTGCTATCGTTACCGGATGCAACACCGCCTCACAAAAAAGCGACATCAGCGCCAGCATTCCATCGCACCCACTTGAAGACAGTCCCGATCTTGATGTGCTGGTCGACAGGATAGGTGACTCGCGTGTCGTGCTTCTAGGCGAGGCGTCACACGGAACAGCCGAATACTACGACTGGCGCGCCGAAATTACCAAAAGACTGATCGCTGAAAAAGGATTTACCATAATCGGCGTGGAAGGTGAATGGGCCGATAGCTATCGCGTTAACCAATTCGTTAAAGGTCCGCTTCGGGATGCGGCCGCGGCCGAATCGGTTTTGAGATATTACGACAGATGGCCAACGTGGATGTGGGCGAATTATCACATTGCCGAACTGACAACTTGGCTCAACAACTACAATCACGGTAAAGCCGACAAGCAGAAAGCAGGTTTTTACGGACTCGATGTATATTGTCTTTGGGAGTCGATGGGCGAGCTGATGCCATACATTAAAGACGATCCCAAACTGACCCAGATGGCACAGGAAGTTAACAATTGTTTCCGGCCGTACAGCGCAGATCCAATTCAATATTCAGTTGCATTGGCGGGTGCTTCACCGACTTGCAGTGCGCAAACCCAAGCAGTGTACCAGGCAGTAATGAACAGAACCCAAAATAAAACTGCTTCCACTGAAGCCGATTTCGTAATGCAGCAAAATGCGCTCGTTGCATTAAACGCCGAAAGCTATTTTCGGGCTGTCATTAAGAGTGATGTACAATCATGGAACATCCGCGACCGGCATATGATGCAGACTATCAAGCGGCTGCTCGACTTTCATGGCCCCGGGTCGAAGATGATAATATGGGAACACAACACGCATGTGGGTGATGCGCGCTATACAGATATGGCTGCTGGCGGAATGGTAAACGTAGGGCAATTGGTGCGCGAGGAATACGGACGCGAAAATGTTTTTATCGTAGGGTTTGGGTCCTACCGCGGAAAAGTGATTGCAGCCGAATCCTGGGGCGCAAAAGTGAGGACAATGACGGTTCCGCGGGCGCGAAAGGATAGCTGGGAAGAGTTGCTGCATCGTGGCGGTGAGCATGACAGGATGTTGTTTTCCGACGAAATCAGGAAAATTCCGCAGTTGATGAAACCGATGGGACACCGCGCGATTGGCGTGCAGTACAACCCTTTTTATGAAAGTGGTAACTACGTCCCTACAATAATTCCGGATCGTTATGACGCTTTTCTTTTTATTGACGAAACGTCGGCGCTTCGGCCTATTGAAATTGATGCGAGGAATGAACCGCCTGATACCTATCCTTCTGGATATTAGTGCAGGCCGCCCTAAGACGACGAATTACAGACAACGGAAGGATTAAACTTTTGGGACTTGGCCCTAGCCCCGATAGGAGCGGTTATCCTTTTTGGCGCGTTCTTTAGCGGCAAAAGATAAGAGTGAATAGCGGGACCCGAGCTCCAAAAGAGCAAACACGCGAAGCATATAGCTGCTTAAACCAAAGTTCTTTGGCGAACGGCTTCATACAGAAACGCGCCGCATGCAACAGAAACATTCAGCGAGCCAATTGTACCGAACATTGGCAGCTTGGCCTTTTCATCTACAATTTTGAGTACCGAAGGATTGATGCCTCGATCTTCTGAACCCATAATAATTGCAACAGGTTCGTTGAGATTGACGTCGTAAATGTTGTGTTCGGTTTTTTCGGTTGCTGCCACGGTTTTAATTCCGCTACCCTGAAGAAAGAAGACGGCGTCTTTGATATGCTCGACTTTACAGATTGGCACATTAAATACAGCGCCTGCAGAGGTTTTTACAGTGTCGCCGTTAACCGGGGCCGAACCTGCTTTTTGAACAATAATCCCGTTTACACCGGTACATTCGGCTGTACGTATAATCGCCCCGAAATTACGGGCGTCTGAAATTTGATCAAGAATCAAAAACAATGGCACCTGTCCGGACTCTGTTACCGTGGCGACAAGCGATTCGATGTCGTGAAAACCAATAGGGGAGATGCTGGCAACGGCACCCTGATGATTGTTTGGTGTTAACCGGTTCAGCTTTTCGACCGGAACATATGAGAAATTTACGTTGGCGCGCTTCATCACCTTCATGAGGTCTTTCATCAACTCGCCGGAAACTTCCTTCTGTATAAAAACCTTGTCAACTTCTTTCCCCGACTGTATCGCTTCGATAATCGCACGAATTCCAAAAATCAAATGTTCCTTTTCCATTTTGCAAAGATAGGGGAAATCAAAAAATGAAAATTTGAAAAGTTTAGGGTTGGCGCATCTGCAAATGTTGTAAGATTCCACTCGCATTGTGTTAGGAACAAGTAGCGACAGAATTTTAAATTTGATCAAAACCAACATTATGTCAGATAAAATTACTTCACGCTTTGCAATGGCAGGGCTGTTTGCGAAAGGTACCGTCTATTTGCTACTCGGAATCTTAACAGCAGCGGCCGGACTTCATTTGTTTGGGAAATCGGAGAGCTCTGCCGACAAGTCCGGCGTTTTTGAACTTGTCAGCCATCAAGCAGGCGGAAAAATACTTCTGGGACTAATTGCAATCGGACTGATCTGTTATTGCATCTGGCGACTGATTCAAGTGTTTGCCGATAAAGAAAACAAGGGATATGGTAAGAAAGGACTTGCAATCAGAACGCGATACCTCCTCAGTGCAATTGCATACGGTGCTGTGGCATATCAGGTTGTGCAGATGGTAATCTCTGATGATCCCGGATCAGGCGACAGTTTTCAGAAGATGGCGTCGGAACTTCTAAACAAACCATATGGGCAGTGGCTAATTGGCCTCGGCGGATTAATATTGGCGGGAATTGGAATTTATCAGATCTATTATGGTTATTCAGAGAAATATCGAAGGCATGTAAACCAAGTTGGTGGAAAGGATTTTTTGCTTATCGCGGGGAAAGTTGGCTACATGGCACGTGGTGTTGTCTGGCTGCTGCTGGCGTGGCTACTTCTTAAGGCTGCGTTGCATGCAAATCCGGGAGAAGCAGGCGACACGTCGAAAGCTTTTTCGTTCGTGAGTGATATGTCGTATGGTTCCTATAGTATAGCCGCAATCGGCATCGGACTGATTGCGTATGGCGTGTTCAACTTTATTAGGGCAAAATGTGAGGGTTAAACCGCTTTGCTGACTGAGCGATTTCGTTTTTAGGGCGGCGATCCTTTTTTCTTGTTTCTGGATCCTGTTGTGTGACTTTTTTAGAGAGTCTAAGGAGTCTAAAAAATCTGGCCTGTCTAAAATGTCGCCTTAAAACTAATATGCACGATCGAATTGCTCAACCTGATCGATTGTTCATCGGTGCTGCCGTTGGCGTAGACCAGGTTAAGCAATCCGTTTTTAGTCAGGAGTCCGAAGCCAAACCCTAATCCGAGTAGTCCGCCGCTGTTAGCCGAAGATTCATCCCGGAAATAGCCATAATCAATAATCGAATGCACGTAGATATTTGGCGCTGGTACGTGACGGTACTCGGTTAACAGCGATGCGAGAAAATTCGCCTGCAGGCTGTTCTCGTTAAATCCGCGGATTGAATTTATTCCGCCAAATCGATACAATTCATTGATTATATATTCGTCGCTTTTGAGGTAGTAATTCTGGCTCCGGATGTTGAAAAGATTGCGTTCGTTCAGGTAGATGTTATGTCCGAGGTTCAGCTCTGCGAAGAGCTGGTTGTTTGTAGACAGATTGGCATCGCGTTTCCCAGCTCCGATGCGTGCGCTTACGCGAGTCTTTTCAGGAAACAAAAAATCATCCGGCCGATAGTCGGTGTAGATAAAGTTTGTGGTCAGGAATGTATTCTTGTAATCGTTGATCGAGAAGTTATTCTGGTTTTGAATGTCGCTTGACTCGGTAGCCTGATAACCAAGGTACAGCCTCGTGTTATAATTGAAGAAGTAGCCGAGGTCGATGTTTGTGCGTGTATTTTGAAAAGTCGAATCCTGTTTGAAAATATTCAGTCCTGCTTTTAGCCCGAACGGAGTTTTAAAAATATACGGCAGGTCTATTGCAGCGTTAAATGTTTTTTGCTCGTTGCCATCGCTTTTCCAGTAAAGCGTTAATTCTTCGCCCGAGTTCATGATGTTGACAAGCATTAAGTCGAGGTAACCGGTGAAAACGAGTTTTTCCTGCTCGGCGTCGTTTGAAAAGCCGATGAGTCCGTCGAAACGATTCGGCTTAGCCTTTTCAAGGTACACATAGACTTTGGTCGTGTCTTTTGTAAAAAGGATCTCGGGATATTTCGTCTGGTTCACAAATCGGAATTTCGAAAAATCATCGTACAAGTTATTTAGCGTTTCCTGATTGAACGTTTTGTTGCGGTACATTCGGGCGATGTTCTTCTTATGCCCTTCAGGAAATTTTTCGTAGCCGCTGATCACGATATCGTTGAGGTGACGTTGCGTTCCGGTATCGGCGTAGAGTTCAGCTGTCAATCCGTCGCCGTCCCTGTCGAAGTTGATAAGTTTCAGTTTCGCGAGTGAGTACCCTTTTGATTCTAACAGCGCCAATGTCCTATTAATAAAGCCTTCCACATCCGCAAACGGAATAGTGACGGTGTCTTTTCCGGCAGACAGAACCCCAAGTTTTTGAAGCTGCGAATTTTTACCTGTATATATATGTATGACCTCCGTTTTTTTGCCGAGGCCGAACCGGTACAAAAAGGTGCTGTCATCTGGTTTTGGCTGTTCCCTCATTGTCGCTGACAAGTAACCTGCCTTCTGAATCTTTAAAGTCATTGCGTTGGCTTCGTCGGCGGCAGCTTTCGAGTTCGGCACAGGGCTCACGTATCCAATTGAATCGATAATGGCGGTTTCCCTGTCGGAAGTTCCAGCAAGCCGCAATGAAAACTGCTGAGCGCTTGTGGTCGTAATGCAGCTAAAGATGAATAAGAAGAGCAACAGTCTTTCCAAAAGTAGGGTGGGTTTAGGTAAAGTAACGCAAAAATAGAGGGTTTAATATAAGATCTGCGATACGGTTAATGGCAAAAAACAAAAACGAAAAAACCCCTGTAACGACATCGTGTTCCGGGTCTTTTAGCAGGTAATGGCGCTCGGGTATTTCGCTATAAAACAATTATTTACTTCGCGCCAAAATTAATGAATTATGATTTGTTCTATTAAAAAATATCACTACATTTGCAACCCCGTAAAAAGCGGGAAAATCATTATATAAGAAATTTTTAGTATTAATTATGCCAACAATTCAACAATTAGTAAGAACTGGAAGAACCCAGATAACTAAGAAGAGTAAATCGGTTGCTTTAGATTCTTGTCCACAAAGAAGAGGTGTTTGTACGCGTGTTTACACTACGACTCCGAAGAAGCCAAACTCAGCGATGCGTAAAGTAGCGCGTGTACGTTTGACTAACGGAAACGAAGTAAATGCTTACATCCCTGGAGAAGGACACAATCTACAAGAGCACTCGATAGTATTAGTTAGGGGTGGAAGGGTTAAAGATTTGCCTGGAGTAAGATACCACATCGTTCGTGGTGCGCTTGACACGTCAGGTGTTGCCGGAAGAACGCAAAGACGATCTAAGTACGGAGCAAAACGCCCTAAAGAAGCAAAAAAGTAATTTAAACTTTTAAGAAAAAGACATGAGAAAAAGACAGGCCAAGAAAAGACCTCTTTTGCCAGATCCAAGGTTTAACGACCAATTGGTAACGCGTTTTGTGAACAACTTAATGTGGGATGGTAAAAAATCAACTGCTTTTAAAGTATTCTATGATGCGATTGATATCGTAGAGTCGAAAAAGCAAGATGCAGAAAAATCGTCATTGGAAATCTGGAAAGATGCATTGACCAACGTTATGCCGCACGTAGAAGTACGTAGCCGTCGTGTTGGTGGAGCTACATTCCAAATCCCGATGCAAATCAGACCAGACCGTAAAATTTCTATGGCAATGAAGTGGATGATACTTTATGCGCGTAGAAGAAACGAGAAATCTATGGCTCAAAAACTAGCTTCTGAAGTTTTAGCTGCTGCTAAAGAAGAAGGTGCTGCTGTTAAAAAGAGAATGGATACTCACAAGATGGCTGAAGCAAATAAAGCGTTCTCTCACTTTAGATTCTAATAACAGGAAATGGCTAGAGATTTAAAATATACAAGGAACATTGGGATTGCAGCTCACATTGATGCCGGTAAAACGACAACAACAGAGCGTATCCTTTTCTATACCGGAAAGTCACATAAAATTGGTGAGGTACACGATGGTGCCGCAACAATGGACTGGATGGCGCAGGAGCAGGAGCGTGGTATTACCATTACTTCGGCCGCTACAACATGTGAGTGGAACTTCCCGACAGAGCAAGGAAAAGTCCTTCCTGAAAGCAAGCCTTACCACTTTAATATTATCGATACCCCGGGACACGTTGATTTTACCGTTGAGGTAAACCGTTCACTTCGTGTATTGGACGGGTTGGTTTTTCTTTTTAGCGCGGTTGACGGTGTTGAGCCACAATCAGAGACTAACTGGAGACTTGCTGACCAGTACCGAGTGCCTCGTATGGGATTCGTAAACAAAATGGACCGTCAGGGAGCTAACTTTTTGGCCGTTTGCCAACAGGTTCGTGACATGCTGAAATCCAACGCTGTAGCGATCACATTGCCAATTGGTGATGAAATCGATTTTAAGGGTGTTGTTGATTTGGTCAAAAACCAGGCAATTATTTGGCACGATGAAACTTTGGGAGCAACATTCGATATTGTTCCGATTCCGGAAGATATGGTTGCTGAAGTTAAGGAATACCGTTCCATCCTTATCGAAGCTGTAGCTGATTATGATGAGAACCTTCTTGACAAGTACATGGAAGACGAGTCTTCTATTACCGAGGAGGAAATCAACAATGCGCTACGTGCTGCCACTATGGATATGGCGATCATTCCGATGATTGCAGGTTCGTCGTTCAAGAACAAAGGTGTTCAGTTCATGCTTGATGCGGTTTGTAAATATCTTCCTTCTCCAATGGATAAAGAAGGTATCGAAGGAATCCATCCTGATGATGCTGATTTACTTGAAGAAGATCAAACCAAGATCTTGCGTAAGCCGGATGTAAAAGAACCGTTTGCGGCTCTTGCGTTTAAGATTGCAACCGATCCTTTCGTAGGTCGTTTGGCTTTCTTCCGTGTTTATTCAGGTCGTTTGGACGCAGGTTCATATGTTTTGAACACACGTTCTGATAATAAAGAAAGGATTTCCCGTATCTACCAGATGCACGCGAACAAGCAAAACCCAATCGATTATATCGAGGCTGGTGATATTGGAGCTGCTGTTGGGTTTAAGGATATCAAGACCGGGGATACATTGTGTGATGAAAAACACCCGATCATTCTTGAGTCGATGAAATTCCCTGATCCGGTAATTGGTATCGCGATCGAGCCTAAAACAAAGGCCGACGTAGATAAAATGGGTATGGCACTGGCAAAATTGTCAGAAGAAGATCCAACGTTTACCGTTAGAACGGATGAGGCTTCAGGTCAGACGATCATCTCTGGTATGGGTGAGCTTCACCTTGATATCCTTGTAGATCGTATGAAACGTGAATTCAAAGTTGAGGTTAACCAAGGTGAGCCTCAGGTTGAGTACAAAGAAGCATTTACGAAAAAAGCACAACACAGGGAGACGTACAAGAAGCAATCAGGTGGTCGTGGTAAATTCGGTGATATCGTATTTGAACTAGGACCAGCGGATGAAGTTGACGGAAAAGTCCCTGTTGGGTTGCAGTTCGTTAATGCTGTAAAAGGTGGTAACGTTCCTAAAGAATATATTCCTGCAGTTGAAAAAGGATTCCGTGAAGCTATGAAGCAAGGACCTTTGGCAGGATACCAGGTTGACAGTTTGAAAGTAACTTTATTGGACGGATCTTTCCACCCTGTGGATTCAGATGCGCTTTCTTTTGAGTTGGCTGCGAAAATGGGTTACAAAGAAGTAGCGAAAGCTGCAGGAGCTGTAGTCCTTGAGCCGATCATGAAAATTGAGGTTATCACTCCGGAAGAAAACATGGGTGATATCGTAGGGGATCTGAACCGTCGTCGTGGCCAAGTCAATGACATGGGCGACAGAGCTGGTGCAAAAACCATTAAAGCCGATGTGCCTCTTTCAGAAATGTTCGGATATGTAACAACATTGAGAACGCTTTCATCAGGCCGTGCGACTTCAACAATGGAGTTCTCACACTATGCTGAAACGCCTTCTAACATTTCAGAAGCAGTTATCAAAAAAGCAAAAGGAACCGCATAATTCTAAAAGAAAATGAGTCAGAAAATCAGAATAAAATTGAAGTCTTACGATCACATGCTTGTTGACAAGTCATCTGAGAAGATCGTAAAAACGGTAAAAAGCACCGGCGCTGTAGTAACAGGCCCGATTCCTTTGCCAACACACAAAAAGTTGTTTACAGTATTGCGTTCTCCGCACGTAAACAAAAAAGCGAGAGAGCAGTTCGAAGTTATGTCGTACAAGAGATTGATCGACATCTATTCATCTTCATCAAAAACTATTGATGCGTTGATGAAACTTGAATTGCCAAGCGGTGTTGAAGTAGAGATCAAAGTGTGATAAACTTTTAGGCAGATGAAGTACCGGGATTTCGGTTCCGGTACTTTCCTTTTGTCAAAAAGCAACGAAAGAAAATTCATTAGCTAAATGCTAATTTTTATTATTAATTATTAATTATTTTTTATGTCTGGGTTAATTGGTAGAAAAATCGGCATGACCAGTATTTTCGACGAGAACGGTAAAAACATTCCTTGTACCGTTATTGAAGCTGGCCCATGCGTTGTTACCCAAGTCAGAACCAGTGAGGTCGACGGGTATGAAGCGTTGCAACTTGGTTTCGATGACAAAAACGAGAAACATTCCTCGCAAGCGGCTGTAGGCCACTTTAAAAAAGCAGGGACTGTAGCTAAGAAAAAAGTCGCCGAATTCCAATTTGAAAACGAGTACAAATTAGGTGATGTATTGACAGTTGATGTCTTTACTGAAGGAGAATTTGTAGATGTGCAAGGTGTATCGAAAGGAAAAGGTTTCCAGGGTGTTGTTAAACGTCACGGTTTTGGTGGTGTCGGACAAGCAACTCACGGACAACACAACCGTTTGAGAGCGCCGGGATCGGTGGGAGCTTCATCTTATCCGTCACGTGTATTCAAAGGAATGCGCATGGCAGGAAGAATGGGTGGAGATAATGTAAAAGTGCAAAATCTTAGAGTTTTAAAAGTTGTTGCTGACAAGAACTTGCTAGTGATCAAAGGATGTGTTCCTGGACACAATAACTCTTATGTAATCATTCAGAAGTAATGGAAGTAAAAGTTTTAAATATCAACGGAAAAGAAACTGGCAGAACGATCACTCTTTCTGATTCAGTTTTCGCAATTGAGCCGAATAATCACGCCGTATATCTTGACGTTAAGCAATATCTTGCTAACCAAAGACAGGGAACTCACAAAGCAAAAGAAAGAGCTGAAGTTACCGGAAGTACACGTAAGATCAAGAAGCAAAAAGGTACAGGTACAGCCCGTGCGGGAAGTATCAAAAACCCATTGTTCAAAGGCGGAGGTACCGTTTTCGGACCAAGACCAAGAAGCTATTCATTCAAATTGAATAAGAACTTGAAACGTCTTGCAAGAAAATCGGCTTTCTCAATCAAAGCAAAAGAGTCGAATTTAGTAGTACTTGAGGATTTCAATTTTGAAACTCCGAATACCAAAAATTTCATTAACGTTTTGAAAGCTTTAGGGTTAGAAAACAAAAAATCTCTGTTCGTGTTGGGTGACTCAAATAAAAATGTATATTTGTCCTCACGCAATTTAAAGGCTGCCAGCGTCGTAAGTCATTCAGAATTAAGCACTTACGCGATTTTAAATGCTAACAATTTAGTGTTGATGGAAGGTGCTTTGGAAGGAATTGAAGATAACTTAAGCAAATAAATAGGACATGAGCATCATAATCAAACCTATAGTAACTGAAAAAGTAACCAAGGAAAGTGAAGTTTCCAACCGTTTCGGATTTGTGGTTGACAAAAAAGCAAACAAAGTACAAATTAAGAAAGCTGTTGAAGCTGCTTACGGAGTAACTGTTACTGCTGTGAACACCATGAACGTTCGTCCGGACAGAACGACAAAATTCACTAAAAGTGGCCTTATCAGTGGAAAGTCCAATTCGTTTAAGAAAGCGATGGTACAAGTACAAGAAGGAGAAACAATAGATTTCTATAATAATATCTAAATCAAGGCAGAGACATGTCAGTTAGAAAATTAAAACCTATTACCCCGGGTCAGCGATTTAGAGTTGTGAATAGTTTTGACGCTATTACAACTGATAAGCCGGAACGCTCTTTGTTAGCGCCGATAAAAAACTCTGGAGGTAGAAATAGTCAAGGAAAGATGACCATGCGTTATACGGGTGGTGGTCACAAGCAGAGATATCGTATGATCGATTTCAAAAGAACTAAAGACGGTATCCCGGCTTCTGTGAAATCTATTGAATATGATCCAAATCGTACTGCGTTTATCGCTTTGTTGGCTTATGCCGATGGAGAGAAAACCTATGTTATTGCACAAAACGGAATGCAGGTTGGTCAGAAATTAGTTTCTGGTCCAGATGCCCAGCCAGAAATTGGTAATACACTTCCATTAAGCAAAATTCCATTGGGAACTGTAATCTCTTGTATCGAGTTACGCCCAGGTCAAGGAGCTACAATCGCTCGTTCAGCTGGAACATTTGCACAGTTAATGGCAAGAGACGGAAAATATGCTACGATCAAAATGCCATCAGGTGAAACAAGATTGATCTTGTTAACTTGTTCAGCAACTATCGGAGCCGTATCAAACTCTGATCACCAGTTGATCGTATCAGGTAAGGCTGGTAGATCACGTTGGTTAGGAAGACGACCTAGAACAAGGCCGGTTGCGATGAACCCTGTCGATCACCCAATGGGTGGTGGTGAAGGACGTTCTTCGGGAGGTCATCCACGTTCAAGAAAAGGTATCCCGGCAAAAGGTTACAGAACTCGTTCTAAAGTTAACCCGAGCAACAAGTATATTGTAGAACGTAGAAAGAAATAATTAGAGACACATGGCACGTTCATTAAAAAAAGGACCTTTTGTTCACTATAAACTAGATAAAAAAGTCCAGGAGAATATCGAGAAAGGTAACAAAGGAGTTGTTAAGACTTGGTCTAGAGCTTCAATGATTACCCCGGATTTCGTCGGACAAACTATCGCAGTTCACAACGGTCGTCAGTTTGTACCTGTTTACGTAACAGAAAACATGGTAGGGCATAAATTAGGAGAATTTTCACCAACTCGATCTTTTAGAGGTCACGCTGGAGCAAAAAATAAAGGTAAAAAATAAGAAGCAATGGGAGTTCGTAAAAGAGAAAGAGCCGAAGGCATCAAGGAAGCTAACAAGCAGATCGCTTTCGCAAAATTGAATAACTGCCCTACTTCACCTAGAAAAATGCGCTTAGTAGCAGACTTGGTAAGAGGTCAGAAAGTGGAAAGAGCTTTAAATATATTAAGATTTAGCTCAAAAGAAGCTTCAAGAAAACTAGAGAAACTTTTGTTATCTGCGATCAACAACTGGGAGCAGAAAAACGCAGAAGGGAATGTAGCTGAAGCAGGCTTAATCGTTCAAGAGATCAGAGTAGATGGCGGAATGATGTTGAAAAGACTTCGCCCGGCTCCACAAGGTCGCGCACACAGAATCAGAAAACGTTCTAACCACGTAACAATCGTGCTTGGAGCTACTAATAACACACAAGCAATTAATAATTAAGATGGGACAAAAGACAAATCCAATTGGAAACAGACTTGGTATCATCAGAGGATGGGATTCAAACTGGTATGGTGGAAATGATTACGGTGACAAGCTTACCGAAGATTATAAGATCAGAAAGTACATCCACGCCCGATTATCAAAAGCGAGTGTATCAAAAGTAATCATCGAGAGAACTTTAAAACTTGTAACCGTTACTATCACTACTGCACGACCTGGTATCATCATCGGAAAAGGCGGACAAGAGGTAGACAAGTTGAAAGAAGAACTTAAGAAAATTACTGACAAAGAAGTTCAAATCAACATCTTTGAAATCAAACGACCTGAGCTTGATGCTTTCCTGGTTGCAACTAGCATCGCACGTCAGATCGAAAGCCGTATTTCTTACAGAAGAGCTATCAAAATGGCTATTGCTGCCTCAATGCGTATGAACGCTGAAGGTATCAAAGTTTTGATCTCAGGACGTTTGAATGGTGCTGAGATGGCGCGTTCAGAAGGATTCAAAGAAGGACGTATTCCTTTGTCGACTTTCAGAGCCGATATTGATTACGCTTTGGCTGAAGCGCATACTACTTACGGTAGAATGGGTATCAAAGTGTGGATCATGAAAGGTGAAGTTTACGGAAAGAGAGATCTTTCTCCACTTGTTGGAATGGACAAACAAAAGTCTGGACCTAGTGGCGGCGGAAAAGGTGGTGATTCTCCAAGAAGAGATGACAGAAAGCCTTTCAACAAAGACAGAAAACCAGCCGGAGACGCTCGTAAAAGAAAGTAAAATTTTTAAATTAAAGAAAAATGTTACAGCCTAAAAGGACTAAATACCGCAAGGTACAAAAAGGTAAAATGAAAGGGAATTCCCAAAGAGGGCATGAACTTTCTAACGGAATGTTCGGAATCAAATCCGTGCACGAAGATGGAATGTTCCTGACTTCCCGTCAGATCGAGGCTGCGCGTATTGCTGCAACCCGTTTCATGAAAAGGGAAGGTCAGCTTTGGATCAAAATTTTTCCGGACAAGCCTATCACAAAGAAACCACTTGAGGTACGTATGGGTAAAGGTAAAGGAGCCGTTGAATATTGGGCTGCTGTTGTTAAACCAGGAAGAATCATGTTTGAAGTTGGTGGAGTTCCATTGTCAGTTGCGAAAGAAGCTTTGCGTCTTGCAGCTCAGAAACTACCGGTAAAAACGAAATTCGTCGTAGCTAGAGATTTCGAAGCATAATTTATACTATTATGAAACAAAAAGAAATAAAAGATCTTTCTGCAGCAGAGTTGCAAGAAAAACTTAGCCAGACTAAGAAAACTTATGCCGACTTAAAAATGGCTCATGCGATTTCTCCAATTGAGAATCCGCTTCAGATCAGAAGCGTTCGACGAACAGTTGCAAGATTGACTACTGAGCTAACTAAAAGAGAGCAACAATAATGGAATCTGCTAAAATGGAAGATAAAAGAAACTTAAGAAAAGAAAGAGTTGGTGTTGTGACTTCAAACAAAATGGACAAGTCTATTGTTGTTGCACAGGTTACAAAAGTAAAACACCCGCTTTACGGTAAATTCGTATTGAAAACAAAGAAATTTGTTGCACACGACGAAACAAACGACTGTAACATCGGAGATACTGTAAGGATCAGCGAGACGCGTCCTTTGAGCAAATCTAAATGTTGGAGGTTAGTTGAAATCATTGAAAGAGCTAAGTAATTATGGTACAACAGGAATCAAGATTAAAAGTAGCAGACAACACGGGAGCAAAAGAAGTTTTGACTATCCGCGTACTTGGAGGAACGAAACGTCGTTATGCCTCTGTTGGAGATAAGATTGTAGTGTCTATTAAAGACGCAACACCAAACGGAAACGTGAAAAAAGGTGCTGTTTCTACTGCAGTTGTTGTACGTACCAAAAAAGAAGTTAGAAGAGCCGACGGTTCTTATATCCGTTTCGACGATAATGCATGTGTTCTTTTGAACGCTGCAGGAGAAATGAGAGGAACTCGTGTTTTTGGTCCGGTTGCGAGAGAACTTCGTGAAAAACAATTCATGAAAATTGTATCATTAGCACCAGAAGTGCTTTAATTTTTCAAAGATGACAAAGCTAAAGATAAAATCAGGGGACACCGTTCGCGTTATCGCCGGAGACCATAAAGGTCAGGAAGGTAAAGTGACACGTGTTGACCGTGAGAAAAATAAAGCGGTAGTTGAAGGTATCAACATGGTTTCAAAACACACGAAGCCAAGTGCAAAAAGCCCTCAGGGTGGTATCGTTAAGAAAGAAGCTCCTATTGCAATTTCTAACCTTGCGTTGATCGATCCAAAATCGAAAGAAGCGACTAAAGTTGGATTCCGCACCGAAGGAGATAAGAAAGTAAGATTTTCTAAAAAATCTAATCAAGTACTATAGTAATGGCATATACACCCAGACTAAAACAAGAATATAAGGACCGGGTTATCTCGGCTCTTAAAGAAGAGTTCGGCTACAAAAACGTAATGGAAGTTCCAAAATTGGAAAAGATCGTTATCAGCCGAGGAGTTGGTGCAGCTGTATCTGACAAGAAACTTATCGACTATGCAGTTGATGAGCTTACAAAAATCACAGGTCAGAAAGCAGTTTCAACAATCTCCAAAAAAGACGTTGCGTCATTCAAACTTAGAAAAGGAATGCCAATCGGAGCTAAAGTTACACTTCGCGGAGAAAGAATGTATGAATTTCTCGACCGTCTCGTGACTTCTGCGTTGCCACGTGTAAGAGATTTCAGCGGAATCAAAGCTACAGGTTTTGACGGACGCGGAAACTACAACCTTGGTGTGACCGAGCAGATCATCTTCCCTGAGATCGATATCGATAAAGTGAACAAGATCAGCGGAATGGACATCACATTCGTTACAACTGCAGCAACCGACAAAGAAGCAAAATCACTATTGGCTGAACTAGGTTTACCTTTTAAAAAGAACTAAGACATGGCAAAAGAATCAATGAAAGCCCGTGAGGTGAAAAGAGAAAAAACGGTAGAAAAGTATGCTGCGAAAAGAAAAGCTTTGTTAGAAGCTGGAGATTACGTAGGTTTGCAAAAATTACCGAAAAACGCCTCTCCGGTTCGTATGCACAACCGTTGCAAATTGACAGGTAGACCAAGAGGTTATATGCGTCAGTTCGGTATTTCCCGAGTTACATTTCGTGAGATGGCAAACAACGGATTGATACCAGGTGTTAAAAAAGCAAGCTGGTAAATTGTTGTCGTTCGAAATGATGGTTGTCAGATTTTTTTTGCAATCGAAGTTGAGAACAAAAATTGAATTATAAATTGGTTAAAGGTTCGGTGAAAGTCCGAAAACCATAACCGCAAATTACTTAATATGTATACAGATCCAATCGCGGATTATTTAACGAGAGTTAGAAATGCTGTGGCTGCCAACCATAAAGTGGTTGAAATCCCGGCTTCTAACATGAAGAAGGAAATCACAAAGATTTTGTTCGATCAAGGGTATATCCTAAGCTACAAATTTGAGGACAACGCTGTTCAGGGTTCAATCAAAATCGCTTTGAAGTATGATAAAGATACTAAAGAGCCTGTAATCAAGGATATCCAGAGAATCAGTAAACCAGGTCTACGTAAGTATTCAGGTTCTTCCGAAATTCCACGTATCCTTAACGGACTTGGAATTGCAATTGTTTCTACATCAAAAGGTTTGATGACAGGAAAACAAGCCAAACAACTCAATGTTGGCGGTGAAGTAATTTGTTACGTATACTAATAACTACAGAGAAATGTCAAGAATAGGTAAAAATCCAGTAGTGATTCCTGCGGGTGTGACAGTTGATGTTGCAGACAACGTAATCACAGTAAAAGGAAAATTAGGTCAACTTACACAGGAATATTCAGATGTTACTGTAAAGGTTGAAGATGGGCAGGTTCTTGTAGAACGGTCATCTGATTTGAAAGATCAAAGAGCAAAACACGGACTGTACAGATCACTGATCAACAACATGATCATCGGCGTATCAGAAGGTTTTACTAAAGAACTTGAATTGGTTGGAGTAGGTTACAGAGCTTCAAACCAAGGCCAGAAATTAGATTTGGCTCTTGGATTCTCGCACAACATCGTTTTGGAAGTGGCACCTGAAGTGAAGCTTGAAACGATTTCTGAAAAAGGAAAAAACCCAATTGTAAAATTAACATCATTCGACAAACAACTGGTTGGCGCTATCGCTGCAAAAATCAGAGGTTTCCGTAAGCCGGAGCCCTACAAAGGAAAAGGTGTGAAATTCGTAGGGGAAGTATTAAGAAGAAAAGCAGGTAAATCAGCTTAAAAAATATAAGATTATGTCATTAACGAAATCTGACAGAAGACAGAGAATCAAGTACAGAATCAGGAAAATTGTAAGCGGAACTGCTGCAAAACCTAGACTTTCTGTATTCAGAAGCAATAAAGAGATCTACGCACAGCTAATTGATGATGTGAATGGAAAAACTTTGATTGCTGCGTCTTCAAGAGAAAAAGGAGTAAGTACTGAAGGTACAAACATTGAAGTTGCCAACGCAGTTGGGAAGCTTATCGCTGAAAAAGCATTGGCTGCCGGAATTGAAAACGTGACTTTCGATCGTGGTGGTTATCTATACCACGGCCGTATTCAATCATTAGCGGAAGGCGCGAGAGCTGCCGGACTTAAATTCTAAGATATATGTCTACTAAAAATAAGAGTGTTGAATTAGTAAAGCCAAGTGGTCTTGAATTGAAAGACCGTCTGGTAAGTGTTAATCGTGTTACTAAAGTTACAAAAGGGGGTAGAGCTTTCGGTTTTTCTGCTATTGTAGTTGTAGGAGACGAAAACGGAGTAGTAGGCCACGGTTTAGGGAAATCGAAAGACGTTTCCGAAGCGATCGCTAAAGCAGTAGAAGATGCCAAGAAAAACCTGGTAAGAATCCCGTTGAGCGGACAGTCAGTTCCTCACGAGCAAAAAGGTAAATTTGGCGGAGCACGTGTATTTCTTATTCCTGCATCACATGGTACGGGAGTTATTGCTGGTGGAGCTGTTCGTTCAGTTCTCGAATCGGTTGGAATCCACGACGTATTGTCAAAATCACAAGGATCATCAAACCCTCATAACGTGGTAAAAGCAACTTTTGATGCTTTATTGCAAATGAGAAGCGCCCATACTGTTGCAAAACAAAGAGGAGTTTCTTTAGAGAAAGTTTTTAAAGGTTAATTTACAGAAATTATGGCTAAGCTATTAGTAAAACAAATTAGGAGTAAAATCAACTGCCCACAAACGCAAAAGCGTGGTCTTGAAGCCTTAGGTCTTCGCAAGATGGGACAGGTTGTTGAGCACGATTCAAATCCTGCTATCCTTGGGATGATAAACAAAGTTAAACACCTGGTTTCTGTAGAAGAATCCAAATAACAACATTAGTGATGAATTTAAGTAACTTACAACCTGCTGAAGGTTCTACGCACAATCAGAATAAAAGATTAGGCCGTGGTGAAGGTTCCGGTAAAGGTGGTACTTCTGCAAGAGGTCACAAAGGAGCAAAATCGCGTTCTGGTTATTCTAAGAAGATTGGTTTTGAGGGCGGTCAGATGCCGCTTCAAAGACGTGTGCCTAAGTTTGGTTTCACGAACATCAACCGTAAAGACTACGAAGGTGTTAACCTTGATACACTTCAGTTATTAGTGGATAACGGAATCGTAACGGATACTGTCGATATGACAACATTCGTAACAAACCGTTTGGCTACCAAAAACGAGATCGTTAAGATTCTTGGCCGTGGTGAGCTAAAAGCAAAACTGACTGTAACAGCTCACAAATTTACCGCTACTGCAAAAGCTGCTATCGAAGCGGCCGGAGGAGAAGCAGTAACACTATAATTTTTCAGGTACGATGAAGAAATTTTTTGAATCATTAGCTAACGTTTGGAAAATCGAGGAATTAAAAAACAGGATCCTGATTACGTTAGGCCTTCTTTTAGTTTATCGTTTCGGTGCGCACGTAACCCTTCCGGGAATCGATGCGACACAGCTTAACAGTTTAGCGGGTCAGACTGAAAACGGTATTGGTTCAATCCTGGATATGTTCACAGGCGGGGCTTTCTCGAAAGCATCCGTTTTTGCACTTGGAATTATGCCATACATCTCGGCGTCAATCGTAGTACAGCTGATGGGAATCGCGGTTCCTTATCTTCAGAAACTGCAAAAGGACGGCGAAAGCGGCAGAAAAAAGATCAACCAGATCACACGTTGGTTAACCATCGGTATCACCTTGGTACAAGGTCCGGGTTACATCTACAACCTGTACAGAACTCTTCCGAACTCGGCATTTTTGCTTGGTCCGGATTCATTCGCGTTCCTTTTCTCATCAGTAATTATCCTTGTTACGGGTACAATCTTTGCTATGTGGCTCGGCGAAAAAATCACTGATAAAGGAATCGGAAACGGTATCTCTTTATTGATCATGGTTGGTATCCTTGCGCGTCTTCCACAGGCATTCATACAGGAATTCACTACAAGGGTTACAAACAACAACGGTGGACCAATGGTATTGGTTATCGAAATAATCGTTTGGTTACTTGTAATTATTGCGTGCGTGCTTCTTGTTATGGCGGTAAGGAGAATTCCGGTGCAGTATGCAAGAAGAACGGTTTCAGGGGATTTTGAACAGGACGCTAACGGAAACCGGCAATGGATTCCATTGAAGCTTAATGCTTCGGGAGTGATGCCGATCATCTTTGCCCAGGCAATCATGTTTATTCCGGCTGCGCTTGCAGGATTGTCACAATCTGAGGCTTCACAGTCAATTGCAGGTGCGTTCAGCAACATGTTCGGATTCTGGTATAACTTTGTGTTCGCAACATTGATTGTTGTGTTTACATTCTTTTATACTGCAATTACAGTTCCTACCAATAAAATGGCTGATGATTTAAAAAGAAGCGGCGGGTTCATTCCGGGTGTAAGACCAGGAGTTGAAACATCCGAATTCTTAGACCGTATCATGTCTTTGATTACATTCCCAGGATCTTTATTTCTTGCTTTGATAGCTGTGTTCCCGGCAATTATTGTAAGTGTGCTGGATGTACAGCAGGCATGGGCGATGTTTTACGGCGGAACGTCATTGATTATTATGGTTGGAGTTGCGATCGACACGATTCAGCAGATCAACTCATACTTGTTGAACAGACACTATGACGGTTTGATGAAAAGTGGTAAAAATAGAAAAGCAGTAGCTTAATTTTTATGGCGAAACAATCAGCAATAGAGCAGGACGGATCAATCATCGAAGCATTGTCAAATGCGATGTTCCGTGTAGAATTAGAAAACGGGCATATTGTAATTGCTCACATTTCCGGAAAGATGCGAATGCACTACATCAAGTTATTACCTGGTGATAAAGTGAAACTGGAAATGAGCCCTTACGATCTCTCAAAAGCAAGGATTACTTATAGATATTAAATACAGCCGTCAGCTCTCAGCTGTCAGCAATTGGCCTAAAGCTGATAGCTGAATACTGAAAGCTGAAAGCTAACCCAAGGCCTAAGGCCGAACGGAACGAAGTTAAAGCTAAAAACAAAAAGATGAAAGTTAGAGCATCAGTTAAAAAGAGAAGTGCCGAGTGCATTATCGTTCGCAGAAAAGGGCGTCTTTACGTTGTAAACAAAAAGAATCCTAGATTTAAACAAAGACAAGGATAATTATGGCAAGAATAGCAGGGGTAGACATCCCAAAAAACAAAAGAGGAGTTATCGCTTTAACCTACATCTTCGGAATAGGTAGAAGCCGCGCAGTCGAGATCCTTCAGAAGGCCGGCGTTAGCGAAGATATCAAAGTTCAGGATTGGAATGATGAGCAGATCGGTGCTATCCGTGACGCTGTATCGTATTTCAAAATTGAAGGTGAACTTCGTTCTGAAGTTTCATTGAACATTAAACGTCTGATGGATATTGGATGTTACCGTGGAATTCGTCACAGATCTGGACTTCCGTTACGCGGACAAAGAACTAAGAACAATTCACGTACAAGAAAAGGGAAGAGAAAAACTGTTGCTAACAAGAAAAAAGCAACTAAATAATAAGTAGTATGGCTAAAGCAACAGCAAAAAAACGTAAAGTTATAGTTGAGTCGACTGGCGAAGCTCATATTAGCGCAACCTTTAACAACATCATCATTTCTTTGACAAACAAAAAGGGTGAAGTTATTTCATGGTCTTCAGCAGGTAAAATGGGTTTCAGGGGTTCTAAAAAGAACACTCCGTATGCAGCTCAGATGGCAGCAGAAGATTGTTCAAAAGTAGCACTTGAGGCAGGACTTAAAAAAGTTAAGGTTTATGTAAAAGGACCAGGAAACGGGCGTGAGTCTGCAATCCGTTCATTACATAACGGCGGAATCGAAGTAACAGAGATCATCGACGTTACTCCAATGCCGCACAACGGATGTCGTCCTCCGAAAAGACGTCGAGTATAATTTTTTTAATATTAAGTATAACCCAAGATAGACCCAGATTATCGGAGGATTTGACCTGAATTCATAATCTCTATCTTAAATTTTTTACAATGGCAAGATATACTGGTCCAAAAACCAAAGTCGCCCGTAAGTTTGGCGAAGCAATTTTCGGAGATGACAAATCTTTCGAAAAAAGAAATTATCCACCCGGACAACACGGGATGGCTAAAAAAAGAGGTAAGAAATCCGAGTATGCTGTCCAACTTATGGAAAAGCAGAAAGCGAAATACACTTATGGAATTCTTGAAAAGCAATTCCGTGGCCTTTTTGAAAAAGCATCTGCTGCACGTGGTGTAACAGGTGAAGTTCTTCTACAGATGTGCGAAGCACGCCTTGACAATGTAGTATTCCGTATGGGAATTGCTCCATCGCGTCGTGCTGCCCGTCAAATCGTTTCTCACCGTCACGTTACCGTGAATGGCGAAATTGTGAACATCCCTTCTTACCACCTGAAAGCAGGCGACAAAGTGGCTGTTCGTGAGAAGTCAAAATCAGTAGAAGCTATTGAGCGCTCACTATCCAATTCTTCTCATGTTTATGAGTGGATTACCTGGAACAACGATACAAAAGAAGGTACTTTCGTTTCCGTACCTGCAAGATTGCAAATCCCGGAAAACATTAAAGAACAGTTGATCGTCGAATTGTACAACAAATAATAATTGACTTAGTCGAAATTATGGCAATATTTAATTTTCAGAAGCCCGATAAAGTTATCATGATCGATTCAACCGATTTTGAAGGCAAGTTCGAGTTCAGGCCTTTAGAACCGGGTTACGGATTGACCGTTGGTAATGCACTTAGAAGAGTATTGCTGTCCGCACTAGAAGGATACGCAATTACGTCTGTCCGAATTGAAGGTGTAGACCACGAATTTTCTACTATTCCGGGTGTTGTTGAAGACGTTACAGAAATAATCCTTAACCTGAAACAAGTACGCTTCAAGCGCCAGATCGAAGATGTGGACAATGAATCAGTAACGATTTCAGTGTCCGGAAAAGACCAGCTTACTGCAGGTGATTTCCAAAAATTCATCTCCGGATTCCAGGTGCTAAACCCGGAACTGGTTATTTGCAACCTTGATAGCAAAATCAACCTGAACCTTGAGCTTACTATCGAGAAAGGCCGTGGATATGTTCCTGCTGAAGAGAACAAAAAACAAAACGCAGCCATCGGGACGATCTTTACCGACTCCATTTTCACCCCGGTGAAGAATGTGAAATATACGATTGAAAACTTTCGTGTGGAGCAAAAAACGGATTACGAAAAGCTTGTCTTTGAAATTAAGACAGACGGTTCTATCAGTCCGAAGGATGCCCTTACCGAAGCAGCTAAAACCCTTATTCACCACTTCATGTTGTTCTCAGACGAAAGGATTACCCTTGAAGCTGACGAAATTGCACAAACTGAGTCTTATGATGAGGAATCACTGCACATGAGACAGTTGCTTAAAACCAAATTAGTCGATATGGATCTTTCGGTCCGTGCGCTAAACTGCCTGAAAGCAGCTGAAGTTGATACTTTGGGTGACCTGGTATCGTTCAACAAAAATGATTTGATGAAATTCCGCAACTTTGGTAAGAAGTCATTAACAGAACTCGATGAACTCGTAGCTGTTAAGAACCTTACATTCGGGATGGATCTGTCAAAATACAAATTAGATAAAGAATAAATTACTTCATATTTTGCTCTCCAGAGAGGATTGAAGCAAGATGAAGTTAACAAATACACGTCATGAGACACGGAAAAAAAAATAATCACTTAAGCAGACAAGTCGGGCACCGCAAGGCGATGCTTGCTAATATGGCTTGCTCACTTATCGAGCACAAACGTATTAATACGACTGTTGCTAAAGCAAAAGCGCTTAAACAATTTGTTGAGCCACTTATCACAAAATCTAAAGACGATACTACACACAACCGTCGTGTGGTTTTCGCTTACCTTAGAAGCAAATATGCAGTAACGGATCTTTTCCGTGATGTAGCTGCTAAAGTTGGTGATCGCCCGGGTGGTTACACTCGTATCATCAAAGTTGGAAATCGTTTGGGAGATAACGCCGATATGGCAATGATCGAGCTGGTAGATTTCAACGAACTTTACAATGGTGGCAAGAAAGAAGTTAAAAAAGCAAAAAGCCGTCGTGGCGGAAAATCTAAGGCAGGTGCTGATACAACAGCGCAGGCTACCGATACTCCGGCAAACCAAACTCCGGCTGAACAAGCTCCAACAATCGAAGCTGCTCAAGATGAGGCTCCGGCAAATGACGCTCCTGCTCAGGACTCCGAAGAAAAGAAAGCGGAATAACAACTTTCAATGTTCAATAAAATCAAGGATAGACGTAACAGTTTATCCTTTTTTTTTGCTTTGAAGCCAATCCTGCTGTCTGCTATAGCTTTTACTGCTTAAAGAAAGCTGTAAAAGGCTGCCGCGTCCATCAGGGCTAATGTGACATCATAAGTTGGTAAAATTCGTAATTAGCGCGAATAGCGAACAGGCGAAGCAAATTTATGGCGACAAAAACCTGAAGTCCACTGGACTTCCTCCTCTTAATCTCAAATGCTGTAGCTTTTGCCCGCTAAAGAAGCGGATCAAAAGGCGCGCTTCCATCAGGGCTAGAGCACCTGTCGCAATTCGTTTATTAGTGTCAAATTCCAAACTAATAGCTTTCCGACAGCTTTCCCAATACCTCACCCCAATTCGCAATTCCGTAGTTTTTCCCAAGCCGCACAATTACCACATTTGTTTTGGGGTTCACATAGATATACTGCCCCAGAATTCCCTGCGCCATAAAGTCGCCTTTGTTGTTGGGCAGCCACCATTGAAATTTATAATGCGACGGTTGTCCGTTGCTTGTGTCTGCCGTGACCGATTCCTTAACCCACGATTCCGATACGATCTGTTTCCCGTTCCATTTACCGTTGTTCAGATACAATCTTCCAATCTTTGCAAAATCCCGCGCCCTGGCATTGATGCAACAAAAGGTTTTCTCCAAGCCGTCCTGTTTCTTGTCAAGGCTCCAGCTCGCATCATATTCCATTCCGAGTGGCGTCCATATTTTTTCCTGCAGATACGAGGTAATTGTCTTTCCTTTAAGCGCCCTTTCTAAAACCAGTCCTAGTATTTGGGTATCGCCACTGCTGTAGCGGAAAGTCGTTCCGGGTTCATTTTCCAGTTTACGGTTGTAAATGGCTTTTCTCAGGTTGCGCCCGTAGTAAAAGGTTCCCGCATCGGCAAACGGATTTACGTAACTTTCATTGAACCGTACGCCCGACATCATTTGCAACAACTGCCTGATGGTCAATTTCGTGAAGCCGTTTTCTTTCAGTTCCGGGATGTAATTCGTTACCGGCTCGTCGATCGACTTAATCAGTTTGTCATCAAGGGCACATCCGATCAATATCGAGGTAACCGACTTTGCCATTGAAAATGAAGCGACTACCGAACTTTGCTCATAGCCGTTAGCGTATTTCTCATACTGTATGCTGTCATTTTTTATCACCAGAAAAGCCACCGTTTTACTTTCTTCAAGGAAAGCTTCAAATGTTATTTTGTCTCCTTTATACGTAATGTCTTTCGGTGACTTGGGTGCCGACCCGATCGGAAAAATAAATTTAGCCGAGTCCGCTACCAGTTTTCGTGACGGAAAAATTTTGTAGTCGGTAATGTTTGCGAAATTGTAATACACGTAACGACCCACTTTACACGAGCTGAATATTAACAGCATCAGTATAACAACAGTTCCAAGTTTGTACTTCTTCATTTAGAGAATTTTGTTAAATATATAAAACCCATCTATTTTTATTGCCACTATTCACGAATTAAAGTTTAACTGTCGGAAAAGCCGACTTACGCCTGATCCTTGACTATCCGCATCGCACCTTCGCGTCTTTGTGGCTAAAATTCGCAAAATCGATCCAAAAGCTTTAAATTTGCACTCAACAACAACGAACTACACGCAAAATCCGAACCCTGCAGCCAGAACAATGACTTAAGCTTGCAAAGCATGAGACTTAAAAAAAAAATTAACTACGACGAATGAAATACACAACACGACAAAAAGCAATTCTCCTCCTCTCCGACGGAACGGTTTTCTATGGAAAATCGATGGGAATTGAAGGAACGACCTTTGGCGAAGTAGCGTTCAACACCGGAATGACCGGCTACCAGGAAATCTTCACCGACCCGTCGTACTACGGCCAGATCATGGTCACCACAAATCCGCATATCGGAAACTATGGCGTAAACGAAATCGACGTAGAAGCCGACAAAATTATGATCGCGGGGCTCGTATGCAAGAACTTCAGCTTCAATCATTCGCGGGTCAACTCTTCTGAAAACCTTGAAGCGTACTTCCGCAAGCAAAACTTAATCTGCATTTCAGATGTCGATACGCGGGCACTTGTAAGCTACATCCGTGACAACGGGGCGATGAACGCAATCATTTCAACCGATGGTAAATCGGTAGACGAGCTTAAAAAGATGATCAAAGACGTCCCCGATATGAAAGGGCTGGAACTTGCGTCACACGTCTCTACCAAAGAGCCCTATTACGTAGGCGAGTCCACTGCAACCTATCGAATTGCTGCGCTTGACCTCGGAATAAAGAAGAATATACTGCGGAATCTCGCAAAACGCGATTGCTATATTAAAGTGTTCCCATACGATACGCCTTACGAAATGATGAAAGAATTCAACCCGGACGGTTTCTTCCTTTCCAACGGGCCAGGCGATCCTGAACCGCTGTTGGTCGCACAGGAGACGGCTAAGAAAATACTAGAAGCAAATGATCCGCTTTTTGGAATTTGCCTGGGACACCAAATCCTCGGATTAGCAAATGGCATCCCCACATATAAAATGTTTAACGGACACCGCGGAATTAATCATCCGGTAAAGAACGTATTGTCCGGCGTTGGCGAAATAACTTCGCAAAATCACGGCTTTGCTGTCAACAAGGAAGAACTTTTAAAGCATCCGGATTTTGAGATTACGCATCTTCACATAAACGACGATACCGTAGCCGGAATGCGAATGAAATCCAAGAATGCGTTTTCAGTTCAGTATCATCCTGAAGCATCCCCGGGGCCGCATGACTCGACTTATTTGTTCGATATGTTTATTGAGAATATAAAATCACGGTCGGAAAACTAAAAACTTGAATTAACAAACCCTGCTCTCGCGGGGTTTGTCTTATTATGTGCTTTATATCTTTAATTTTCACAACACTTTTCGACTAACATTCTTGTAAATTCAATAGCTCCTTCTTTGTTTAAGTGCGCACAGTCGTAAAACCATTTGTCATCCATAGTTCGTGAATAGTCGAGCATTGCGGGATAGCGCTGCTTTAACTTTGCTATATAGTCGAGATTCTGAACTTTTGAACAGTACGGCGCGCAAAAGAGTACCAGTTCGATTTGGTTTTGATCACAAATCGCTTGTATGGAGTCGAGGCATTTGTTTCTTTGCGATAATGTATCGGGTAATATTTCCACCTTGAGTTTGGTGTTTCCGACACGCGAAATTAATCCGTCGCTAAAATCAACCCTTGTTTTTCTGCCCATAGCCGACATGAAGAATTCCCTGAATCCAGCCACGTGGGATGCTTTCATGTACCGATAAAACGGTACGTAGTATGACGCCCTGAAGTCGGGAAGCTGCCGCGAAAAATGATCTGTTACCATCGGGTCGTGGATAAATGGGAGCATCGCGGCGTTTCCAAACGTTGACGCCCCTTGTAACTCGTAAAAATGATCAACTATCAGTATAACTTTTTTTATAGTCACTTTCCTCGCAAGCAACATTTGCAACTCCAGTAGATTGTCATCATAACTTGCTCCTTCGATTCCGAGATTGATGGCAGTCTTTCCTGTTAATCGCCTGACTTCAGTAGCCGAAATGTGATCGGCAACGCGCGACGATCCCAAGAAGACATAATCAATCGCCTGTGGTCTCATCCTATGGATGTATTGAAATTTGTTACGCGGAACAGCATTGGCATAGGTGTACGTATAAACCCAGTCGAATAACGACATCAGCAACACTAGCGTCAGCAGCAACAATGCGATATGGAGCATAAATTTCTTCATCAGAATTGGAAATAAATAAAATCGGCGGCGTTTGAATAAACACCAAGCAGCAAAATACCGCTGAGGATAAGCAAGACCTTCAGGTTTTTATATTTCCCCGTAAACGGATGGTCATCTTCACGGGAATTCCATTCAGCAATTATAAAGAACAGCAACAACGGCAGTAACTCGGGCACGTAACGTTCGATTGCCAGATATTTAAACCCACCTTCAAAATTCATCGAAAGCAGCCTTCTGATATATACAAACGCTTGCCCCACAGTTTCTGACCTAAAGAAGATCCACGCGAAAGTGGTTATGGCAAAGGTCAGCAGCATATTCCCAAACTCCTTAACTGAAGGAAATCTTTTTCCTTCGGCGACGGCGCCGGTGTTGATCCGGTTTCTGCCAGATATTAGAAGCGGCAGGAAATAAAGCGCATTCAAGAGTCCCCACACGATAAAGGTCCAGTTCGCCCCGTGCCAGAACCCACTAACGAGAAAAATGATGAAAGTATTTCGTATTCTTTTTTGTAGTCCAACTTGACTTCCGCCAAGGGCAATATAGAGATAGTCGCGAAACCACGTGGTCAGTGAAATATGCCAGCGGCGCCAGAATTCGGCTATATCGCGTGAGAAGTATGGATATTTGAAATTTCGCAGTAAGTCGATCCCGAAAAGTTTTGATGTGCCAAGCGCAATGTCTGAATAACCGGAGAAATCGCCATAAATCTGGAAAGAGAAATAAACGGCACCAAGTGCGAGCGACAATGAATTCATGCTCTCGTGCTGATCGAAAATCGCATTAGCATACTCCGCACAACTATCTGCTATTACGACTTTCTTGAACAAGCCCCATATAATTTGATGAACACCATCAATCGCTTTGCTATAATCAAATACCCGCTTCTTCTTTACCTGCGGCAGCAAATGTGTAGCCCGTTCTATCGGTCCGGCGACAAGGAGTGGGAAGTAGCTCACAAATAAAGAATAACTTACTATGTTGCGCTCGGGCTCAATCCTGCGCTGATAAATGTCGATGATATAGGAAAGTCCATGGAAGGTATAAAACGAAATTCCGACCGGCAGGATTACCTCCAGAAACACAAAATCGGCTTGCAACCCGACCGAGTTCAAACCTTCGGAAAGTGATCCGGCGAAGAAATTATAATATTTAAAGACAGCAAGAAAGCCAAGATTAGTCAGGATACTGAGCCAGAACCAGAACTTCCGGCTTTTGCTACTCTCCGACTCATGGATTTTCAACCCGGTAAGGTAATCTAAGGCGGTTGAGAATATCAGCAGGAACAAAAACCGCCAATCCCAACAAGCATAGAAAAAATAACTTGCACCAAGCAGAAGTACATTTTGCCACGTTAAACTTCTCCGCGACAGCGCCCAGTAAAGCGCGAATACAACAGGTAAAAAAATGGCGAAGTTTATCGAATTAAAGAGCATTTATGGGCGAAGCGGTTTACTATTTAGGTTGCGGCGCTAATATACTCTTTGTTACGGAAAAATGACATTGCAAAAAGTAGTCAAGAAATCGTTATCGTTAACAAAATTCAACAAACGGAAACCGAGATATAATTATATTTGTAACGCATTCATACCTTAACGTTCATCATTCACACATATACTATGAGCATAATCATTAAAATCCACGCCCGCCAAATCTTTGATTCCCGCGGAAATCCTACGATTGAAGTCGACGTTGTAACCGAAAATGGCGTACTTGGCCGAGCTGCAGTCCCATCGGGAGCATCTACAGGTGAGCACGAAGCGGTTGAACTTCGCGACGGCGGAAAGAACTTCTTAGGGAAAGGTGTCCTTAAAGCGGTTAAGAATGTCAATACGGTCATCGCCGAAGAACTTTTAGGGACATCGGTTTTCGAGCAAAACCTGATCGATCGCAAAATGATCGAACTGGATATGACGCACAACAAAGGCAACCTTGGTGCCAATGCGATCCTGGGAGTTTCCTTGGCGACGGCGAAAGCTGCTGCGAACGAACTCGGGATGCCGCTTTACCGTTATATTGGTGGGGTTTCTGCAAACACGCTTCCCGTTCCGATGATGAACATTATCAACGGTGGCTCGCATTCCGACGCGCCAATTGCGTTTCAGGAATTTATGATCATGCCCGTAAAAGCAAAAACTTTTACCGAAGCAATGCAAATGGGAACCGAAATTTTCCATCATCTTAAAAAAGGGCTGCACGACCGCGGCCTCTCGACTGCGGTTGGCGATGAAGGCGGATTTGCGCCTAATCTCGCTGGCGGAACCGAAGATGCGCTCGATTCGATAAAAAAAGCAGTTGAGAGCGCCGGCTATAAATTTGGTGATGAAGTGATGATTGCCCTTGATTGTGCAGCATCCGAATTTTATGTAAACGGAAACTACGATTATAAAAAGTTTGAAGGTGAAGGCGGAAAAGTCCGTACTTCCACTGAGCAGGCGGAATATCTTGCCGAACTTGCTTCCAAATATCCTATCCTGTCTATTGAAGACGGCATGCACGAAGACGATTGGGAAGGTTGGAAATACCTGACAGACCTGATTGGAAACAAAGTGCAGTTGGTTGGCGACGACTTGTTTGTCACGAACGTAGAGCGATTGGCAACCGGAATTGAAAAGGGAATTGCGAATTCAATCCTTGTGAAAGTCAACCAGATCGGAACCCTGACTGAGACCATTGCAGCAGTAAGTATGGCACATAATGCAGGGTATACGTCGGTAATGTCACACCGTTCGGGCGAAACTGAAGATAACACAATTGCTGATCTTGCTGTAGCGCTGAACTGCGGACAAATCAAAACCGGTTCCGCATCGCGATCCGACCGAATGGCAAAATATAATCAACTCTTGAGAATTGAAGAAGAACTTGGCGACATCGCGTATTTTCCCGGCATGAAAGCCTTCAAAATAAAATAAATTGATTCTTTTGTTTTAAATAGTGAACCCGGCAGCCCTGTCGGGTTTTTTATTCTCGGTGAAAACCGCCGAATTCTAATTCTGTAGATCTTAATTTAACGGAAATGTTACTTTTGCCTGTACCTGATGCTCTTATATGAAACTCCATTCGTTCCTTCGGTGTTTAATCCTGGTATTCGCCGCCAATGCCGCGTTTGCACAAACAGCACCTGTTGACAGCCTACTTTCTGCACTGCCTAAAGCCAAAAGTGACATCGTCCGTACCGATATCTTGAACGCACTCGCCGATCACTACAAGGCGTCCAACCCGGAACTCATGCTGGAGTATGCCGAGAAAGCGCTGGTACTCGCGCAGAGAATTAAATACCGTGTTGCCGAAGGGCATGCGTTGCTAAATCTGGGTAATGCAAATATTATTAATGGAAACTATCCGAAAGCACTTGAATCTTTTACACGCGCACAACAGCTATTTGAAAAAGAAAACCGGGGCGACTTAACCGTCAAACAAGCCCTTGCACGTGTTTATGGCAGCATCGGGATTGTGTTTTCTGAACAAAGCAACTATGCCAAGGCGCTTCAATACCAGCTGAAAGCAGTCGGAATTACTGAAGACTTGGCAGACAAAGCGAAGTCGGCCCGGATCTACAATAACATCGGGGTGATCTATCAGGCGTTGAATGACGATTTCCGTGCGCTTGACTACTTTTCAAAAGCCGAAAAACTGCAAGAGGAACTCGGTGACAAAAACCGCGGATTTACAGCAACAAACATGGGTAATATTTATCTGCGGCAAAAAAATTTCGAAAAGGCGCTTGCCAACTACCAGAATGCGTCGCAACTTTTTCAAAAATATCCTGATGCCAGAGGTTTGGGGGAACTCTCAAATAATTTCGGCCTTTATTATAACCGAACAGGCGACGCACAAAAGGCAAAGGCTCATTTTGATCAGGCGCTTCTGTCGTTTAATTCAATTAACGATAAATTTGGCGCTGCCGACACCTATTTGTACCTGAGCGAACTTTATTTTAGCCGGCAGAATTTTACTGATGCATTATCACACGCCACCAAAGCGTTGTCATTGGCATCGGCACTAAAAATTCCGGATCAAATTATTGCAGCCGAAAAACTACTGAGCGAGATATATGAACGGCAAGGCAACACGGCCGAAGCATTACGACATTTTCAGTTGTACAGTGTTGCCAAAGATAGTCTGGCAAACCATGAGAATATCCGCCGCAGCGTACAGGCAGAAATGAATTTCGACTTCGAGAAACGGGAAGCACTACAAAAGAAAGACAACGAAAAACGTGAATTGCTTTACAGCGAACAGACGAAGCGACACCAGATTCAAATGGGCTTTGGCGCTCTTTCGCTATTATTGCTTTGCGGAATCGCATTCCTCATTTACAGCAGGATGCAATTAAAACGTACGCTTACCCTCGAAAAGGAACTTGCCGAATACGAGCAGAAAGCGTTGCACCTGCAAATGAATCCGCATTTTGTATTTAACTGCCTCGGTTCGATTTCCAGTTTTATTGTCCAGAACGGAACCGACTCAGCCATAAAATATCTCTCGAAATTCTCGAAACTGATGCGGCTGACGCTGGAATATTCTAAAGAATCGTTGATTCCGATCGACAAAGAAATCGAGAGTCTACAAAACTACCTCGAACTCGAGCAACTTCGTTTCAACCAGAAGTTTGAATTCAGTATAAGCAAAAGCCCCGAGATTGAAGACGATATGGCGCTGCCTCCTTTGTTGCTGCAACCATTTGTTGAAAATGCAATTATCCACGGACTGATTCCAAAGAAAGAGCAGGGGAAAATCGATATTACATTCGCGATAGAAAAAGAATGCCTTATCTGTACGATTTCCGACAATGGAATTGGATTCAACATGTCGCAGGAAATCAAAGAAAACCTCGTAAGTGTTCACAAATCAATGGCGCTGGATATAACGCGTAAGAGGCTTGAGATGATGGAAGCCTCAACATCGCGAAAAGCAAAAGTCGATATCAACGAAATTCGCAATAGTGAAGACGCCATTACCGGAACAACAGTGGTGCTGAAACTTCCGGTGCAATATATCGTAAAACCATAAACCTATACCTTACGCCTGAACCGTACACTCAATTATGATTACAGCTTTACTTATAGACGACGACGCAAACCTCAGGAACGGCATGAAAACGATGCTGGCACGATATGCGCCCGATATTCAAATTCTTGGCGAAGCAGATGATGTTGCTACCGGAATCACCGCAATCAGCACGCTTCAGCCGCAGGTTGTTTTTCTCGACATCCAGCTAACCGACGGAACCGGTTTTGACATACTCGAACAACTAGCATTGAAAAACGGAAAGGCATCATTCCACATCGTGTTTATTACGGCGCACGAACAATATGCGATAAAAGCCTTCCGATTCAGCGCACTCGATTTCCTGCTAAAACCTGTCGATCCCGAGGAACTTCAGAAAGTTATCGCGAAGATCAATAATGTACTTCAGAAGAGTGACAATTATGCCCATATCGATCTGCTGCTTGAAAACATCCGCAAGAAAGTCGACAATTTCAAACGCATTGCTTTATCAACATCTGAGGGTATCCATCTTTTTGAGATAAGCGATATCATCCGATGCGAAAGTCTTGATAACTATACGAAATTTTATATCCGGAATAATAAGCCGGTACTGATTTCAAAAACACTAAAAGAGTATGAAGAACTGTTGAGCGAACATGGTTTTGAACGAATTCATCAATCGCACCTGATCAACTTGTCGTACCTGAAAAGTTATATCCGAAAAGATGGCGGCTACGTGGTCATGTCTGATAACAGCAACCTGCCTATCTCGCAACGCAAAAAGGAACGGTTGCAGGAACTTTTGAAAGCGCTGTAACCGAATTCTAACCCGAAACGCCCCTATGCTAAATAGCCCCATCCAGATAGATCCGAACTGCTACATTTACTGAAAATAATCGATCATGAAAAAAATATACTTTTTACTGCTACTTATTTCGGCCGCAACTTCCACCGCGGCGACGATGTACACAACGCCGTCACCTATTTATGCGTGTGACAACACCGGCAGCGGGTTTGGGACATTCGACCTGACCTCCAGAAACGCCGAAATACTCGCCGGGGCAGATCCGGCATTGAACCCGATCCGGTTCTACCTTACACTGTCAAATGCGGGGTCAAACACCAATCAAATCCTGCCGCAGACAGCCTTTTCGAATACGGTCGCCTTTAACCAGGTGATTTTTGTACGCGTTGACGACCTGGTGAACTCAATGATGTCGATCATGGAACTCGAACTTATTGTATCGCCGGCGCCAACTGCTTCAATCGACGGTTCTGTTGCAACCTGTGTAGGAGATTTTGGAAGCGCAGTATTTACCGGCACGGGCGGCACGCCTCCCTACACATTTACCTATAACATAAACGGCGGGTTGCCACAGACGGTAACGGGCAATCCGGGCGTTGGGATCGTCATTCCCGGTGATACTGCGGGCACGTACACCATTACGCTAACAAGTGTCACCGATAGTTCACCTTCGGCCTGCACCACATCGCTTAACGAACAATATGCTTTTGTTGTATCCGAATTGCCTGTGATTGTACAGCCGCCAAACATGATCGTGATCGAAGATCCCTTTGACGGAGTTGCGGCATTCGATCTTTCCACTCAGACACCACTTATTTTAAACGGGCAATCGGGATTCAGCGTTTCTTATTTTGTTTCGGAAGCCAACGCAGTGGCTAATTTTAACCAGTTGCCAAACTGGGAACCGTTTACCAACACTGAAAATCCACAGCAAATCTGGGCGAGCGTTCAGAACACGACGACAGGCTGTTTTTCAATTACGAGTTTTTATCTTTTTGTAAACTCCGCTGTAGATCCGGTAATTTTTATTCCCGATCCGGTCTTTAAAGGATATTTGACTTCAGGGCCAAATGCCATGATCATGGATGCAAACGGCTTTGGGGTGGATGTTGATGCCAATGATGACGGTGAAATCCAGGTTTCGGAAGCGCCCGTTGTGTACAAAATACAAATGATTGGTCAAAACATAAACAGTATGGAAGGCGTCAACAGTTTTACGAATATAGTCGATCTGACAGTAAGCGGAAACAACCTGACGCAGCTGGACGTATCAGCGCTCAGCAACTTGGTTTCGTTGAATTGCGCCGACAACCATATTGCAACAATCAATGTAAGCGGAATGAGCAACCTGCAGACTTTGCTGGTTGGGCCAAACGACCTCACAAACTTGAATTTTACCAACTGTGCGGCGCTCGAAATAGTAGTTTGTTCAGGAAATCAATTATCCAGCCTGCCGCTAACGGGTTTGCCAAGTTTGAAGAGATTAATATGCTGGTCCAACGAAATTTCCGATCTCAATTTATCGGGTTTGCCACTGTTAGAAGAAATTTATTGCGACGATAACCAACTGACAGCGCTTGATTTTACCGGTTTGACCAATATTACGAAGATCAACTGTAACGATAATTCAATTCCAAGCCTCGACGTCTCGAACTTACCTTTGTTAACCTCATTCTCATGCAACAATAACCCTATAGCAGATATAGATCTAACGAACAATCCGTTGCTCAATAATGTTGAATGTGGCGGACTTGATATTGTCTCGCTCGATCTGAGCCAGAATCCGCAGTTATGCTTCTTAATTTGTAGTTCAAATCCAAACCTCGAGATGGTGAACCTGAAAAACGGGAACTCCGCTTTGGCGTGCAATGAATCGTTTGCGTTCTTCGAAAACGAAGCTCTGGAATTCGTTTGTACAGATGAAGAAGAAGCGGACTATTTCATTGAATATTTCGGGAGCAATGGAATGCCTGGCGTCAGCGTCAATACTTACTGCTCGTTTGTGCCGGGAGGCGATTACAATACCATAACGGGAACCGTCAAATTTGACAGTAATGACAATGGCTGCGATGTTTCAGACGCGACGCAGTCATGGATAAAAGTGCGTATGAACACAATTGGGGGCGATTCATTAACGTTCACCGACGTAACCGGAGCGTACGACTTTTACACCGGGGCAGGCAACTTTCTTGTTAGTCCCGAGCCGGAAACGCAATCGTATTTCGATACGTTTTCACCAGTTGCAGTGAACTTTCCACTTGTTGACAATTCGGTTTCGAATCAGGATCTATGTATAAGTCCGAATGGCGTGCATGCCGATGCCGAGATTACAATTGCTCCAATAAATCCGGCGCAACCGGGTTTTAATGCAACGTATGTGATCGTTTTCAGAAATAAAGGGAATCAGCCGCTGACAGGTGAACTCGGCCTTACTTTTGAAGACAATGTTTTGGAATTTCTTTCTACATCCGCATCCACATACAGCCAAAGTCTGGGATCATTGGAATTCCCTTTTACGAACCTGCTTCCGTTTGAGAGCCGTTCGATATATGTAATCTTCAACGTAAATGCACCAACAGACACACCTGCAGTAAACATCGGAGACATTTTAGATTTTACGGTGGCAATTACACACGGCGGTTCTGAAGAAACCACGATTGATAATACCTATGCATACGCTGAAACCGTAACCGGCTCGTTTGATCCCAACAATGTTATTTGCCTCGAGGGCGAATCCGCCGCAACGGAAGCAATAGGAGAGTATCTCCATTATATTATTAACTTCGAAAACACAGGTACTGCGCCGGCACAAAATATCGTAGTGCATCAAAATATCGATCTTAATAACTATGATATTGAAAGTCTTCAAATCCTCAATAGCTCACATGCGCTAACTGCTCGGATCCAAAACGGCGTCTGCGAGTTTATCTTTGACGGCATCAGCCTTGACTCCGGCGGACACGGAAATATTCTGATGAAGATCAAGTCGGCCCCAACACTTCAAAACGGAGATTCGGTGGCGAGCCAGGCGAATATATTCTTTGATTACAATTTGCCGGTCGCAACCAATGTCGCCACGACTACATTTGAATCGCTTTCAGTTAATGATCCAGGTGCAGATCAATCGGTACGTGCGTATCCAAACCCGTCATCCGGACAAGTAACGATCAGCGCGAACGACGTAATCGACAGCATCCAGATATACGACGTTCAGGGCCGACTGCTTCAGTCTTCGCTACCTGCACAAAAAGAGATCACGCTCGATGTTTCAAACCGTTCTGTAGGCCTCTATTTCCTGAAGATCACTACCGCTAAAGGAAATGCAACGATAAAAATGATCAGAAGTTAAGTTAATTAGGTTGTTAGATTGTAAAGACCCGCGTTTTATGATGCGGGTTTTTCGTCTTACATACTTTAGATAATTGGAGCGTCTAATGAATTCATTTTAAAGTTTGATTTTTTAATTCATCCATAATTGCATAGATTTGTTAAATTATCTAATGAATAAATTTCCAAACACATTATGTCTAAAACAGCAATAGTAGAACTTGACGGCAAACGCTATGAGCTTCCGGTAATCGTGGGGAGCGAAAACGAAGTTGCTATCGATATCAGCAAATTACGAGATGTTTCCGGCGCCATAACAATGGATCCGGGTTATAAAAATTCAGGTGTCTGTAAAAGCGAAATCACGTTCCTTGACGGAGAGGAAGGCATTTTACGCTACCGCGGATATTCGATTGAAGACCTAGCCGACAAAGCCAGCTTTCTGGAAGTATCCTATCTGTTGATTTTCGGCGAACTTCCAACAACCGAAGAACTTCAGAAGTTTGAGGAGGATATAAGGAAGTACACCCTGGTAAATGAGGAAATGAAAAACATCATCGACGGCTTTCCAAAAACAGCACATCCGATGGGTGTTCTGTCAGCGTTAACAAGCGCCCTTACTGCCTTCAACCCAAAATCGGTTAACGTCGAGAATGAAAAAGAGATGTATGAGGCGGTTTGCAAGACGATGGCGAAGTTCCTTGTGATCGCAACCTGGACCTATCGGAAATCAATGGGCTATCCATTAAACTATTACGACAATACAAAAGGTTACGTAGAGAATTTCATGCATTTGATGTTTGCGCTTCCAACAGGTCCGTATAAAGCAGATCCTGTGGTCGTTGACGCGCTCGATAAACTTTTCATCCTTCATGCCGACCACGAGCAAAACTGTTCAACGTCGACCGTCAGGATGGTTGGATCCTCACAAACCGGGCTTTTCGCATCAATATCTGCCGGTGTTTCTGCGCTTTGGGGACCGCTGCACGGAGGTGCCAATCAGGCTGTTCTCGAAATGCTTGAGGAAATTCACAAAAACGGAGGCGACGCCGATAAATACATGGCGAAGGCCAAAGACAAAGAAGATCCGTTTCGACTAATGGGCTTCGGACACCGCGTTTACAAAAACTTTGACCCGCGTGCCCGTATTATAAAAAAGGCAGCTGATGAGGTGCTCAGCACACTTGGCGTTGACGATCCGGTTCTTGCAATTGCGAAGAAGCTCGAAGATGCTGCACTTCAGGATGATTATTTTAAATCCCGAAGCTTATATCCAAACGTAGATTTCTATTCGGGGATTATCTATCGTGCCCTTGGAATACCAACTGATATGTTTACTGTTATGTTTGCTATCGGCCGACTTCCGGGTTGGATTGCGCAATGGAAAGAGATGCGTGTCAATAAGGAGCCGATCGGTCGCCCGCGGCAAATCTATACAGGTCATCCGCTACGCGATTTTAAACCCGCCGATCAGCGATAAACCGTTAAATGACTATTGAAAAGCCTCTCTCGGAGAGGCTTTTTTTTTATCTTTGCCCAAATCCTAAATTATTTATGTTACAGTTAAATGTAAAGAATGAAACCTCCAGGCTAAGGGCGGTTGTACTCGGCACGGCTGAGAGCAACGGACCAACGCCGGGAGAACATGAAGCTTACGATCCTAAATCGCTTGAACATATTATTGCCGGAACTTATCCGTGTGAAGCCGATATGCTTGTGGAAATGGAAGCTATCAACAAAGTGTTTGAAAAATATGACGTCATTGTGTTTCGTCCGAGGCTGGTTGAAGATATGAACCAGATTTTTACCCGCGACATCGGATTTGTAATAGACGACATATTTATTAAAGCAAATATTCTACCCGATCGTGAAAAGGAACTTGAAGCCATAAACCATGTTATCGAACAGATAAACCCGCAAAAAGTGGTCCGGCCACCTGAAGAGTGCCATATTGAAGGCGGCGACGTAATTTTGTGGAACGACCATATTTTCATCGGAACCTATAAAGGCGATGATTACAAAGAACACATCACTGCTCGAACCAACATGTTGGGCGTGCAATATATTCGTGACCTGTTTCCTCACAAAAAGGTGAAGGAGCTCGATCTCGTAAAATCGAAGTCGGAAGCCCGTGATAATGCGTTGCATCTTGACTGTTGCTTCCAGCCGATCGGCCATGGCAAAGGCATTATCTATCGTGGTGGCTTTCGAAGCGAGGAAGATTACAATTATCTTGTGAACATCTTTGGTGATGAGAACCTTTTCCACATTACACGCGACGAAATGTACCACATGCACTCAAACGTCTTTTCAATATCGCCTGAGATAGTCATTTCGGAAAAGAATTTCACCAGGCTTAACGACTGGCTTCGCGCTAACGGATTTACGGTCGAGGAAGTGCCGTATGCCGAGATCGCGAAACAGGAAGGGCTGTTGAGGTGTTCGACATTGCCACTGATCCGGGATTAGCGCGTTAGCGATTGACAGCGTGTACCGTGTACCGCCAAAAGCGCGGCCGTAGGAACGCCCAGCCGAACAGAGCGAAGCTAAATAAAAAACTAAAATGAGACAAACAACCGATACAATTCTGATGGTCCGTCCGGCATCGTTCCGAATGAACGAGCAGACAGCAGTAAACAATTATTACCAACGCGTGCTTGACAATTTGGTAGCGCCTGATGTTAACGCAAAGGCACAGGCCGAATTTGACGCTTTCGTAAGCAAACTTCGCGCAGCAGGCGTAAAAGTGATTGTGGTAAACGATACGATCGATCCCGATACTCCGGATTCTGTTTTTCCGAACAACTGGATTTCGTTCCATGAGAATGGCGATGTTGCGCTTTATCCGATGTTTGCCGAGAACAGGAGGCTGGAACGACGCGAAGAATTGCTGGATATGCTAGAAGATGAAGGGTTCCGTATCGACAACATCGTAGATTATACTGAAGCCGAAAAAGACGGTTATTATCTCGAAGGAACAGGAAGCGTTGTGCTCGACCGGCCAAACGGCAAGGCCTATTGCGCACTTTCACCCCGGGCCGACGAAGAGCTTTTCATCGAATTTTGCGAAGATTTTGATCTTGCTCCCGTTATTTTTGAAGCTTATCACAACGTTAATGGCGAACGCAAACTGATTTACCATACCAATGTAATGATGTGCATCGGCGAGACTTTCGCGGTTATCTGTGCCGATTGTATCGACGATAAGCAGGAACGCAAAATGGTACTCGACAGCCTTAAAAAAGATGGTAAGGAAATAATCCTGATCACAGAAGACCAGGTAAACTGTTTTGCCGGGAACATGCTCGAACTTCGTGGGGAAAATGACAAAAGGATCTTAGCCATGAGCGGCGCTGCTTACAAAAGTCTGAAGCCGGCGCAGCTTGAGAAACTCGAATACCACTGCGAGATCGTCAGTTCGAACCTCGACATTATCGAAGCCTGTGGCGGCGGAAGCGCAAGGTGCATGATGGCGGAAGTGTTTTTGCCGAAAGCCGATTAATAAGTAATAGTTAATAATTAATAATCGGCATGCATGAATTATAACGCAATCATCATCAACATGTCGTTCGCTAATTATTAACTATCCATTCTTAATTATTAAAAACTCTCGTGCAGTATGCTTACAACCGCACTAACGATATACTGGATTCCGATAGCGATAACAATAAAACCTACAATTCTTGAGATTGCCACAATTCCCGACGCTCCGAGTATTTTAGCAAGATAATGTGCGCTGCGCAGGATAAGGAAGATCGTAAGTGAAACGGCCAAGATGGCGAGCGATGAGTATAAATGGTCGGTTATTCCGTTGTGTTCCTGGAAAAAGGCGATCAAAAGCGACATCGAGCCCGGGCCTGCCAGCATGGGTATTGCCAATGGGGTCAAGGCGATATCGTTTCGGTGCTGCACTTCGCTTTCTACTTTTTTGTTGATGCCACGGCGCTTGCTGAACTTACCCGAGAGCAATGAAAAACCGGAACTTACGATAATGAGTCCGCCAGCAATTCGCAACGCATCGATACTGATACCAAAGAATGTCAGCACATATTGCCCGCCGAAATACGTGATAATCAGGATCAGGAAGACGTTGATCGCGGTCCAGAGCGAAATCCGGGAACGTTCCTTTTCAGGATCATCGTGTGTGAGGCCAACAAATATTGGCACGGTTCCAATGGGGTTGAGGACTGAAAAAAGGGCGGCGAACAGATAAATAAAAATTTCCATTTTTGTTGTAAAGTTAGGTTTTTGGAAATGGCAGCATGTAAAGAAGCCGTTAGGCCGACGTCATCTTTACGCGAAATTTATATCCATTTTAAGAATCTTTCCTGTTAAAGATAGTATTTTTAATACAAATTCACAGCGCTATCGTAACATCCAAACCATGAAAAAAAAGAAGACATTGGTGCTTGGCGCCTCATCAAATCCGGCGCGTTATTCTTATATGGCGATCCAAAGCCTCACGCGGCGCGAACATCCGGTTGTTGCAATTGGCCTTAAGGAAGGCGAGGTTGCAGGCGTAACAATCCAGACCAAGCAAGTTCCGTTTACCAACCTCGACACCGTAACTCTTTACCTGAACGCGCAGCGCCAGAAAGAGTACTACAACTATATTGTCAGCCTTCAGCCAAAGCGCGTGATCTTCAATCCCGGAACCGAAAACCCGGAGTTCTCGCAGCTGTTAAAACTCAATAATATCGAAGTCGACATGGCCTGTACACTCGTGATGCTGTCGAGCCAGCAATACTGATTTCCTGAAGCTGATCCTGCTGTTTGCTATAGCTTTTACCGGACTAAAGAAGCCGGCAAAAGGCTGCCGCGCCCATCAGGGCTAAAACACGCCGGTCTAACCTGAGCCGGATTTAGCCACTAATCCACAAATTGGAAATGAGGTTTAACGTTGCTACTTGATCACGTTTCGATGCAATTTATTGATTTTCAATATTTGGCCCCGCGCGATAGTGAATAAGCGCAGCAATCTGTTGCCCAAAAGAACCTGCTTTTAACATAGTCCAAAATTGAAATTAACACTTCCGCTTTCACCGTAATCGTATCTTTGAAGAGGCTATGGAAGAGGATAATTACATTAAAGGACGCGGCGCGCAAAAGAACGTACACAACCGTTTCTTCGCACAATCGCACGAGATGCTCGACGATTTCCTGAACTATTGCGAGGTCGAAGGCGATGCGCCCGAATCGAATAAAACTACTTTTCTGGAAGTCTTTCCCAAAACGATCGTCAATAAAGTCCCAAGCCCCGACCTTGCGATGGAATTTTCAATGAATCCGTATCAAGGCTGCGAACACGGCTGTATTTATTGTTACGCACGAAACAGCCATGAATATTGGGGTTACAGCGCCGGACTCGACTTTGAGCGTAAGATCCTGGTAAAGAAAAACGCAGCGCAACTGCTTGAGGAAAAACTCAAAAGCAAGAACTGGCAGGCGCACACAATCGTCATGTCGGGTAACACCGACTGCTATCAACCGGCCGAACGTCAGTTCGAACTTACGCGGAAATGTCTTGAAGTGTTTTTGAAATACAAGCATCCGGTGGCAATGATCACAAAGAATTCGCTTGTTTCGCGCGACCTTGATCTGCTTAAAGCGCTCGCCGCCGATTCCCTTGTGTCGGTTTCAATTTCGGTGACGTCGCTCAACGAAAAAACACGCCTGCTTGTTGAGCCGCGGACCGCGACTATTAAAAAGCGCATCGAAACGATCAAACTGCTTTCCGATAACGGAATTCCGGTTAACGTGATGCTGGCTCCGATTATCCCGGGAATCAACAGCCATGAAATACTTCCGCTTGCAAAAGCAGTTTCCGATGCAGGCGCGGTTTCAATTTCGCATACCGTGGTAAGGCTAAACGGTGCAATTGGTGAAATTTTTACCGACTGGATTCGCAAAGCGATGCCGGATCGCGCCGACAAAGTGCTAAACCAAATTGCAGAATGCCACGGTGGAAATCTCAATGACAGCCGTTTTGGGGAACGAATGCGTGGCGATGGTGAATTTGCCCAGATGATAAAGTCGCAAATGGCATTGGCGCGCAAAAAGTTTTTTGCCGGTAAAGTTTATCCTGAACTCAATACAAACTTGCATGAGCAGTTTAAAGACGGGCAGTTGCGGCTCTTTTAGAACCGTGTTTGCTCCGTGGCAGGCTTGCTGATCAGCAACAAGCCGATAAATGTGAGTCCGCCGTTAAGGATGATCAATTCCTCAGCAAACTGATAATGGCCAAAAATATCAGCCGAGTACGAACTGATCAAAAATGTGATTGCCGGGGCGAGTACACAAATAAGCGGTACAAAAACATCTTTTACGGTTTTTGTTTTCATCAGCAACCCGAAAGAATAGAGCCCGAGTAACGGTCCGTACGTATATGCTGCAACTTTGAAAATCAGGCTTACGACCGAATCACTGTTCAATAGGTAAATTGCGAGGATCACCAAAAACATCAGGAACGAAAACCCGATATGCACAAGATGCCGGGTGCGCACCATTTTTGAATCGTTAGCCGTTTGGTTCGAGTTCATATTTAAGAAATCTACGCAGAAAGAAGTTGTCAACGCCGTTAATGCCGAATCGGTTGTGGCAAAAGTAGCGGCCGTTAACCCGAGCAGGAAAACGATTGCCGGAATCAGCGCCAAGTGGTTAAAAGCGATTTCAGGAAACAGAAGGTCCGTTCGCGCAACGTCGTTGACCATCGGAATTTTAATACCGTTTTTCTCAGCATATAAATACAACAAAGCGCCAACACTAAGAAAAAAGAGGTTGATGATCACGAAAATTCCAGTGAATGTGAACATGTTCTTTTGTGCTTCCCCGATGTTTTTGCAACTCAAATTCTTCTGCATAAGATCCTGATCTAACCCCACCATCGCGATGGTGACAAAAACACCGCCCAGGATTTGCTTGATGAAGTAGTTGCTTTTGAGCCAGTCTTCATAGAAGAAGATCTTTGAATAGTTGCTGTCTTTTACGGCTTCGAACGCCTGCGGAATGCTGTAGTCGAGGCTGTCGCAGATGAAGAAAATCGTAAATATGACCGAGGCCACAAGAAAAACCGTCTGAAGCGTATCGGTGATAATGATCGTTTTTAGTCCGCCGCGATACGTATATGCAAAAATCAACGCTAGCGAACTCAACACGGTCACCCAGAATGGCACGCCGAAAGCATCAAAAACATAACGCTGCAATACAAGTACGACGAGGTAAAGTCGGGCTGCCGACCCAATCGTGCGGCTAATCAAGAATATCGACGCTGCCGTTTTATACGAAACATGCCCCAGTCGTTTCTCGATGTATTCATAGATTGATGTAAGGTTCATACGGTAGTACAGCGGCAGCAAAACCGTCGCAATAATTATAAAGCCAATTGCGTTTCCGAGGACGAACTGAAAGTACTTAAACTGAATCTCGGGCGAACCGACCTGGCCGGGGACCGAAATAAACGTGACGCCCGAAAGCGCGGTCCCAATCATCCCAAATGCCACAAGGTACCACTTCGAATTCTTGTTCGCTTTAAAGAAGGCGTCGTTTCCGCTGTTGTTCTTACTTACGACATGTGAGATAAAAAACAGGATTCCGAAGTAAACAATAATTAGCGACAGGATGGCAATTGGGGTCATTGTGGGAGTTTAATTTGATGCCAAAATACGAAAAAACAGGAAACCATCTGCGGCAACGTTAATGTTGTGCGGCAGTACTTCGAAGGATTTAAAAAAGCGTATTTTTGCCGCATGGAATTTTCGTCGAAATTACTTGAAAGGGCTGTGGCCGAGATGTCTCAGTTACCGGGCATCGGAAAGCGGACAGCACTTCGGCTTGTGCTTCATTTGCTGAAGCAGCCTAAGGAGCAAACCGGATTTTTATCGCAGGCGCTGCTGAATATGCGTGAGGATATTAAATTCTGCGAAAGCTGCCACAATATCTCTGATGTTGCGGTTTGCGAGATATGCTCAAACTCGAAGCGAAATCACGGAATTATATGCGTAGTTGAAGACATTCGTGACGTAATGGCGATAGAAAACACAGGGCAATTCCGCGGCATCTATCACGTTTTGGGCGGCAAGATTTCACCAATAGACGGCGTTGGACCAGGACAGTTGAACATCGGAACCTTAGTGGGTAAGATAAAGTCGGGAGGCGTGAATGAGGTCATCTTTGCTTTGAGCTCGACCATGGAAGGCGATACTACCAATTTCTATATTTATCGGCAGATACAACAGTGCGATATCATCACTACAACTATCGCACGCGGGATATCGGTTGGCGACGAACTTGAATTCGCCGATGAGGTTACTTTGGGCCGTTCTATACTGCAGCGCGTGCCATTTGAAAATTCGTTAAAAAACACGTGACGCTCATAATAATAGCGTTCTTTTTTCTATTTCTAAAATGAAAAACTATCTTTGTTTGCTTAACTTTTTAAAATAATGAATAAGTACGTTTTCTGTTTAATGCTGCTCGTTGGAATTTTTTTCTCATCCTGCGTCCCACAGCAGGATTTAATATACTTGCAGAACAAAAATAACGCAGAAGCCGTGCAGGCAGTCAAGCCCGTTTCTTCCAAACCATACCGACTGCAAACTAATGATGTCCTTAGTATTACCATAAAAGCCATCGACCCCGGATTGGTCGAAATGTTTAATCAAACAAACGTTCCAAGAGCTTCTGGCCAATCAAACGAAGGCTTGTATTTTGAAGGTTTCACTGTAGACGACCATGGTAATATCCGCATACCAATTCTAGATGAAGTAAACGTGCTGGGCCTGACACTTGAAGAGGCGCGTGCAAAGATTGAGCAGCAACTTTTGGCTGACTATTTCAAAAAGGAGGCCAATGTATTTGTAAATCTTAAACTTGCAGGCTTCCGTTACACAATCAACGGAGAAGTTACGAGTCCGGGTACACGTTTGCTGTTCCAGGAGAAAGTCAATATCATGGAGGCAATCGCGAATTCTGGAGATATTACCATAACAGGCGACCGAAAAGATGTGATCGTAATCCGCCAGTTACCACACGGAACCGAAATGCACAGCATCGATCTTACTGATATCAAGGCAATGGAATCACCGTATTACTACCTACAGCCAAACGACTATATTTATATCAAACCATTAAAGCAGAAATCCTGGGGAACAGGAACAACCGGCGTACAGTCGCTTGCAACAATTGTTTCAGCGCTCTCGCTTGTCACGACAGCTATTCTGCTCATAACACGTTTTTAATCAATGCTTGATACCAAAGATTTTTCATTTTTTGAAAGTCAAAACAGCTTCGATTTTAAGGGCTTCCTGGTAAAAACAGCGAGTTACTGGAAGTGGTTCGTCGCTAGCCTTATCGTCGCTTTCCTAATCGCACACCAGGTCAATATCCGTAAGGAAAAGATCTACGCGATGGAAACGACCATAGCGATAAAAGAAGAGAACAACCCGTTCTTTACATCTAACACCAGCCTTGTATTCAATTGGGGCGGAACCTCCGATCAGGTTCAAAATATCGCCACGACCATCAAATCACGTTCGCACAACGAAATGGTTGTTGACCGACTCCAGTTCTATATCGATTATCTGAAACAGGGCGAATATTATTTCCATGATGCATATGGCGAAGTGCCGTTTTATATTCTCCCCGACAAGAAATTCGGCCAGCTTGCTGAAAAACTCATCAGCATAAAGTTCATAAATGCAAATACGTACGAGATCAGCTATACGTTCGTCGATAACGAGGTGGGCCTGATTCATTATCTTGACAACAGCAAGAGCAAAACAACGGTACAGCCGGGCGAGTTTAAAAAGCGTTATAAGATTGGGCAGCAGGTTTTGTTGCCATTTCTGCATTTCAGGCTGGAGCTGACCGACGATCCCGGAGATTATGCCGGCCAGGAATATTTTATCAGGTTCAATAATTTTGACAACGTTGTAGCAAAATATCGCGGAATTTCTACAGAAATTGACAACAAAGCGGGTTCGATACTTGAGCTCTCGCTCACGGGAACCAACAAAGCCCGCATGGTCGACTATTTGAACACGACAGTACAGACGCTGATAAAAACCCAGCTCGAAAGAAAGAACCAATTTGCAAAGAATACGATCCGTTTTATTGACAGCACGCTTGCCGCTGTCGATACCCAGCTAAAAGGTTCTGAACAGGAAATACAGGATTTCACGCGTGGAAAAAATATCTATCAGCTTGAAAGTGACGGAGGCGAGTTCTCACAGCGCATCCAGGAATATGATGTTCAAAAAGACCAGATAAGCAGAAAGATCGCCTATCTGAATTCACTTCGTTCGTACTTGATCAGAAGCGTCGATTTCTCCCGATTGCCGGCGCCAACAGTTGCGGGAATCGACGACCCTAACATTACAACCAACGTTTCCAAACTAATCGCCTTATCGACTAAACGCTCTGAAATGGCGTACGCGGTGAAAAGCGAAAAGGTGTTTCAGGAGTTTGACCGCCAGATCGAAGCGCTTAAAAAAGTACTTCTTGAGAACATAGCTACCGCGAAATCGGCAGTCGACTACGATCTGGCGATGGTGATGAGCCGCATCAACCAGATTGAGGGCCAAATGCGCGCACTTCCCGAAGATAAGCAGGAATATATCCGAATTAAGCGAAAGTACCTTTTGAGCGAAAACGTCATCAACTCGTTTATGGCAAAACGCAACGAGGCCGACATTGTAAGGGCGGCTAACCTTTCGGATATCCATTTTATTGACCCCGCGAAAGATACCGGTGGCGGATTAATAGGCCCCAATACGCAGGTAAATTATATTTTGGCGTTTTTCCTCGGGCTGCTCGTCCCGCTGCTTTTTGTATTCGGTATATTCTTTTTGGAAAATGCTATTTTAAATACCGATGACATCAGCAGGCTCACGACCATTCCCATTATTGGCGTAATTGGTGTAAAACAGGGCAATTCCAACCTTTCGGTGTTGGAAAAACCGAAGTCGGCATTGTCGGAATCGTTCCGTTCAATTCGTTCATCGCTCCAGTTCCTGTATAAGAAACAACATATCGACGGGTCTAAGACGCTGATGATCACGTCGTCAATCAGTGGTGAAGGAAAGACCTTTTGCACGATCAACATTGCAACAGTGTTTGCAATGAGCGAGAAAAAGACAATTATCGTTGGACTCGATTTGCGAAAGCCGAAGATTTTTGATGATTTCCTGATCAAAAATGATATAGGGGTTGTAAATTACCTGATCGGACAGAAAAATATCGACGAAATCGTTCAAAAGACGCACATTCCATATCTGGATGTAGTGACGTCGGGGCCAATTCCGCCCAACCCGTCGGAGTTGATCATCGGCGAAAGCATGAAGGAATTTATTGAAGAACTCAAATCGCGATACGATTATATAATCCTGGATACGCCGCCGGTCGGACTCGTGTCTGATGCGGTCGAGTTGGCACAGTTTGCCGATGTAACGCTCTACATAATGCGGCAAAATTATACCAAGAAAGACATGGTGATGTTACTGAACAACCGCTACAAACGTGGCGAGCTCAACAACATCAGTATTGTATTCAACGGTTACCAGAACAAGGCGAAATACGGTTCAGGCTATGGTTATGGCTACGGTTATGGTTATGGCTACGGAAATTACTCACAAGGTTATCATGAAGATGACCGTCCGGTGAATATCTTCCGAAAAATATTCTTTAAACTGACTAACCCAAGAGCTCGCAATTAATATGACAAACAACAACATACTTATTACGGGTGGTGCCGGCTTCATAGGCTCGAATCTATGTGAATATTTTGTAGGAAAAGGATACAACGTTGTGTGTCTCGACAACTTCGCAACCGGCCACAGGCACAACATTGCGCACTTGCTAGACAGCGACCGTTTTACGCTGATAGAAGGCGATATCCGAAATTTGGACGACTGCAAAAAAGCGGTGGCCGGAATGGATTATGTATTGCATCAGGCTGCCCTTGGCTCAGTACCAAGGTCAATTAACGATCCGATTACAAGCAACGATGTGAACGTGTCGGGTTTCCTAAACATGCTCGTGGCTTCCCGCGATGCAGGAATAAAGCGATTTGTTTATGCGGCAAGTTCATCTACCTACGGCGATTCGGAAGCGTTGCCCAAGGTCGAAGATAAAATCGGAAAACCGCTGTCGCCATATGCGATCACCAAGTATGTAAACGAACTCTATGCCGAGATTTTCAGCAAGACCTATGGACTCGAAACAATCGGGCTCCGGTATTTCAATGTCTTTGGACGAAAACAGGATCCAAACGGGGCTTATGCTGCGGTCATTCCGAAATTCGTAATGCAGTTCATGCGGCACGAAAGCCCGGTAATCAACGGAGATGGGAATTTTTCACGTGATTTTACGTATATCGACAATGTAATCCAGATGAACGAACTTGCGATGACAACACAGGAACCGACCGCGATCAATACGGTTTACAATACCGCATTCGGTGACAGGAATACGTTAAACGACCTGGTCCGTTACCTCAAAGAATACCTGTCCGATTTTGATCCCGCGATCGCCGGTGTCGATGTCATTTACGGACCGAACCGTGCTGGAGATATTCCGCATTCGCTTGCGAGCATCGACAAAGCCAAACAACTATTGAAGTATAACCCAAAGTTTTCGATCAAAGATGGGCTGCGCGAGGCCGTGAAATGGTATTGGGAGAATTTAAGAGACTGAAAAGAAGATACAAATCAGAACAAATATTGAATGAAAGTTACTAAAATTTGCTGCATTGGCGCCGGATACGTTGGTGGACCTACAATGGCAGTCATTGCCCAAAAATGCCCGCACATACAAGTTACTGTTGTCGATTTAAACGAGTCCAGAATAGCGGCCTGGAATGACCCGGATGTCAATAATATTCCGATTTACGAACCGGGACTTAGTGAGCTTGTGGCTGAAAGCCGCGGCAGGAACCTGTTTTTTTCGACTAATGTCGACAAGGCAATAGATGAAGCAGAGCTCATTTTTATCTCTGTCAACACTCCAACCAAGACATACGGTTCCGGAAAAGGAATGGCGGCCGATCTAAAGCATATCGAGCTTTGCGCACGTCAAATCGCAAAAATAGCCAAAGACGACAAAATTGTTGTCGAAAAATCGACCTTGCCGGTACGGACTGCGGAAGCAATAAAAAGCATTCTCGACAATACGGGCAATGGGGTCCAGTTCCAAATTTTATCCAATCCTGAATTTCTTGCCGAAGGGACAGCTGTCGAGGATCTACTGAATCCGGATCGCGTACTTATCGGTGGCGATACGACTCCGGAAGGCCAAATAGCAATCAGTGCGCTGGTTGAAGTATATGCAAACTGGGTTAATGCCGAGCGAATCCTGACCACCAATGTTTGGTCGTCTGAATTATCGAAACTTACTGCAAACGCGTATTTGGCACAAAGGGTCTCATCAATAAATGCATTATCGGAACTTTGCGAGAAAACGGGAGCCGATGTAAATGAAGTCGCCCGTGCAATTGGAATGGACAGTCGGATAGGGCCAAAATTCCTAAAAGCGTCTGTAGGTTTTGGCGGGTCGTGTTTCCAAAAAGACATCCTCAACCTTGTTTACATCTCGAAAGCCTATGGTTTGCATGAAGTAGCCGATTATTGGGAACAGGTAATCATCATGAATGACCATCAAAAACGCAGGTTCGCCAAGAAGATCGTTACGACCCTTTATAACACAGTTTCGGGAAAAAAGATCGCATTTTTGGGTTGGGCATTTAAAAAAGATACCAACGATACGCGTGAATCGGCTGCAATATACGTTGCCGATCAACTGATAAACGAGCAGGCGAGGATTTGTGTATACGATCCGAAAGTTTCGGAAAAGCAAATGTTGTTTGACCTTGATTATCTTCAAACCCGGTCGCCGGAAGAAAACCACCGACAGTTGCTTTGGTCGGAAGATCCATATAGCGCGTGTGCCGATGTTCATGCAATTGCAATCTTAACCGAATGGGATGAGTTCCGTGCATACGACTGGAAACGCATCTACGACAACATGCAGAAACCGGCTTTTATTTTCGATGGAAGGAACCTGCTTGACGGTAAGAAACTATCCGAAATCGGATTTATATATCAAGGAATAGGCTCGTAATTATGACAAAAATTTTGATTACCGGTGGCGCTGGTTTTATAGGTTCACATGTTGTGCGACGGTTCGTGAAGAACTATCCGCAGTATGAGGTTCATAATCTGGACCTGTTGACCTATGCCGGAAATCTTGAAAATATCACCGATATAGAAGCGTGTCCCAATTATTTTTTCCATAAAGGCGACATCAACGATGCGGAATACATCGACAATTTATTTGCGACCTATCATTTTGAAGGGGTGATCCATTTGGCTGCCGAATCCCATGTTGACCGTTCAATAACGGGTCCTGTTGATTTCGTAAAAACAAACGTCATCGGCACAATGAACCTGCTGAACGCGTTCAAGGACATCTGGAAAGACGATTTCGACGGCAAACGATTTTACCATATCAGCACTGATGAGGTTTACGGAACTCTTGGAAAAACCGGGCTGTTTACCGAAGTTACGCCGTATTCTCCAAACTCGCCATATTCTGCTTCAAAAGCCAGTTCCGATCATTTCGTCCGCGCATATGGTGAAACATACAGTCTGCCGTATATAATCACTAACTGCTCAAACAATTATGGGCCCAACCAGTTTCCCGAGAAGCTGATTCCTTTGTTTATAAATAATATACTGAGCAAACGTCCGCTGCCTGTTTATGGTGATGGCAATTACACCCGCGACTGGCTGTACGTTGAAGACCACGCTGCGGCAATCGATCTTGCTTTTCATAAAGGAGAGAACCGAGAAACGTATAATATTGGCGGCTTCAACGAATGGACAAATATTGATCTGATAAAGTTGCTCTGTTCGATCATGGACGAGAAAACCGGATGCGAACCAGGCGGTTCTGAAAAACTGATAACGTATGTCAAAGATCGTCCGGGCCATGACAAGCGCTATGCGATCGATGCATCAAAAATACATACAAAACTGGGCTGGAAACCTTCCGTTACTTTCGAAGAAGGATTACGCAAGACTGTCGATTGGTACCTCGAGAACCTCACTTGGCTAAGAAATGTGACCAGCGGCGCGTACAGCAGGTATTACGAAAAACAATATAATAACAAAGAGTAAAGAGATGAGCATAAAGATAGCTGTTATAGGATTGGGATATGTCGGATTACCGTTAGCACGACTGTTTGCGACGAAATATCCCGTGATTGGATTCGACATCAACAAAACGCGGATTGAGGGCCTTCGTTCGGGAGCCGACAGCACGCTGGAAGTCGAAGACGATATCCTTCAGGCAGTTTTGTCGCAGTCGGCTGACATGGAAACCGGATTATTCTGTTCAGACGATCTTGAAGATATCCGAAGCTGTAATTACTACGTGGTTACCGTTCCGACGCCTGTCGATAAAAATAACCGTCCCGATTTGACTCCGTTATACAAATCCAGCGAAACCGTCGGAAAAGTGCTTAAGAAAGGCGATATCGTGATTTATGAATCTACCGTTTATCCAGGCGTGACCGAAGAAGAATGTGTGCCGGTACTCGAGAAGGTATCCGGACTGAAATTCAACGTTGACTTCTTTGCAGGCTATTCTCCTGAACGCATCAACCCGGGCGACAAAGAGCACACAGTCGAAAAAATATTGAAAGTCACCGCGGGGTCAACTCCTGAGATCGGAGAAAAGGTAAATGATCTTTACAAATCTGTAATCACCGCCGGAACACATTTGGCCCCGACAATTAAAGTCGCTGAAGCCGCTAAAGTAATTGAAAACTCACAACGTGATATTAACATCGCTTTTGTAAACGAACTTGCAAAGATTTTCAATTGCATGGATATCGATACGCATGCCGTCCTGGAAGCTGCGGGCACGAAATGGAACTTTCTGCCTTTTAGGCCAGGGCTCGTTGGCGGACACTGTATTGGCGTCGACCCGTACTATCTTGCGCAACGGGCACAGGAATTTGGTTATCATCCCGAAATTATCCTTGCTGGCCGGCGCTTGAACGATTCGATGGGCGAATATGTTGCGTCGCAGGTCGTAAAGCTTATGATCCGCAAAGGAATTTCTATCAACGGCGCCAAATTATTGATGCTCGGAATCACGTTTAAAGAAAATTGTCCGGATGTAAGGAATACAAAAATTGTCGACGTAGTTTCCGCACTCAAAGAATATGGGATCGAAATCACGATTTATGATCCTTGGGCAAATCCCGAAGAAGTCACACATGAATATAATCTTGAAACGACAAAAGAACTTCCGAGCGAAAAATTTGACGCCGTTGTTTTAGGCGTTGCACACAAAGATTTCTTGAGACTGGATCTAAGCCTGCTCCGCAACAACACCAGCGTTTTATACGACGTAAAGGGAATTCTGACGGGACAAGTGGACGGAAAACTATAAAGTATGAAAGGAATTATTCTCGCGGGTGGTTCGGGAACGCGGCTTCATCCGTTGACACGCGTGGTGTCTAAACAGCTTCTTCCTGTTTACGATAAACCGATGATCTATTATCCGCTGTCGGTTTTGATGCTTGCCGAAATTCGTGAAATACTTATTATTTCAACACCTCACGATCTTCCCAATTTCAGAAATTTATTCGGCGACGGAAGCTCAATCGGACTAACAATAAGCTACGCCGAGCAGCCATCACCCGAGGGACTTGCACAGGCGTTCATCATTGGTAGGGAGTTTATCGGTAACGACGATGTTTGTCTGGTCCTTGGAGATAATATCTTTTACGGCGCCGGATTACACAAAATGCTTGTCGATGCCGTGCAGACGGTAGAAAGCCAGAAAAGAGCCGTTATATTCGGATCGTATGTTGAAGATCCGGAACGATATGGCGTAGCCGAGTTTGGCGTTGATGGAAACGTGGTAAGCATCGAGGAAAAACCTAAAAACCCAAAATCGCATTATGCGGTTGTCGGACTCTATTTTTATCCGAATTCGGTGGTAGAAATTGCTGAGAAAGTAACGCCATCGGATCGTGGCGAACTCGAAATCACTTCGGTCAACCAAACCTATCTGGAACGGGAGAACCTCAAGGTCGAACTGATGAGTCGCGGATTTGCATGGCTCGACACCGGAACGCACGAAGCGCTAACCGAAGCCACCGAATTCGTGAAAGCAGTTGAAAAGCGCACCGGACTAAAAATAGCGTGTATCGAAGAGATTGCCGTGAATTTAGGTTGGGTCACCGCAGCATCGGTCAGCAAAGGCATAGACGGGATGAAAGGCGAATACTACAATTATATCCGGAAAATTGTAGGCTAGCTATTTTTGGAGTCCGGTTACTTTCTATGCAACACAGGCGGCAGGTTCCTCGCCACGATTAACTTCTGGATTGTGTCGTTGAGTTTCGAAGAGAATTTACGCGCACCTTGTTCATTAAAATGACTAACGTCAGTATAATCCTTAATAGTATAGCCGGCAGCGTTGGTATAATCGAGCAGAAAGACATTTTGATCCTCCACTACTCGCGAGATATACGATCTGAACTCCGCCATTTCGGCGGCAGTATACGATGCAAGTTCGTTTTTCCGTGTTGGCAGCATCGTCATAAAAACCACGATTCTTTCCCTTTTACAAAGCGAAATCACTTTATTAAAATACTGCATTTGAAACTTTAATCGGCGGATATCGCGCTCGATCGAGTCCTGTTCAGTTGCCGCTTCAAATGTAATAAGGTGTCCGTTTTTCTTCAAGATCGGTGCCTTCACCTTTGCACGGATCGACAGCAGTTTTTTAGGATTCATATTGTCAAAATAATGTCGAAGGTGTGATTCCATTTTTCCTGATTCAAAATCCGACATATAATCGTCTCCAAGGACGCTGGAGTAGGCGTAGTTTCTGATCTCGGATTTAAAGCTAAACTGAAAAAAGTCCATCCCAAGAACAATATAGTCGAAGTCTTGCGTATGGTCAAGCAGGTAAAGCAACTTATAATAAATTTGGTTGAACGAATCGCTATCGTGGGAAAAGTTGTACGCCTTCATAGCGAAGCAGTCGGGGTCGATGCCACGGTACATCCGGCTGTTTCCAAAAATGTAGAGGTCATATGGTCTTTCAATGGATTGTTTAAAGGAAGTCGTTATTTGGGTTGTCGTACTCGGACCGTTTTTCCATGACAAAAGCGTGGGCATGAGGAGTGCAGCAGCTAAGCCGTACAAAAAAACCGGGGCCAGGAAAATGCTAAGTCTGATCAAGAAGTTACGCATCGGCTAAAATTGAAAATAAATAAATTGCTGATCTTCTCCCGAAAACAAAAATATAACGAAAATGATGCAGTAGTAAAACGCATATCGTACTGGGCGCTTCCATTGAAGTCCGGTTTTCTGAATTGCATATTGCTGCTCGCGTCCATGCCATTCAATTAAGACAAACACTATCGTCAGTAAAATAGTGATGAGGGCGTTTGTCATTGCGGGAAATTCCGGAATGGAGAAAAAAGACTTTGAGAAGATGTTGCCGATGTAGCGAAAAGCGTCCGGAAGTGTGTCGGCTCTAAAAAATATCCAGGCGAATACGGTCATCCCAAAGGTGAGCAACATGGCAAAAAGCTCCTTTAGGCTGGGAAGGGTTCGGCCCTGAGCTACAATTTCGAGGTGGTTGCGGTTGTTGTTCGTTAACATCAAGGGCAGAAAGTAAAGCGCATTCAACAAGCCCCAAACAACAAACGTCCAATTGGCACCATGCCAGAGTCCGCTGACCAAAAAAATAATGAACGTATTACGGATCTTGACCCACAATCCGCCTCTGCTGCCGCCTAACGGAATATAGAGGTAGTCCCGAAACCAGGTTGTGAGCGAAATGTGCCATCTACGCCAGAATTCGGCAATGTCACGCGAGAAATACGGAAAAGCGAAGTTGCGCAATAACTCGATGCCGAATAGTCGCGCCGTTCCCAAAGCAATATCAGAATATCCCGAAAAATCACAATAGATCTGGAATGCAAAAAAGATAGCGCCCAGCGCGAGTGTATTGCCCGAGTACTGGCCGGGGTTATCAAAAAACATATTGGCATAGTGGGCGCAATTGTCAGCGATTACCATCTTTTTGAATAATCCCCACAATATCTGCCTCAGGCCGTCTACAGCACGGGAATAATCAAAATATCGTGCATTTTTGATCTGTGGCAGCAGGTGCGTTGCCCGTTCAATAGGCCCCGCGACCAACAGCGGAAAGAAGCTTACGAACAGCGCGTAGTTTACGAAACTTTTTTCCTCCTCTATTTTGCCTATATATAAGTCAAGTATGTACGATAACCCGTGGAAGGTATAGAATGAAATGCCCACCGGCAATATTATGTTTAAAGAACTAGCATTTACCTGCCAGCTAAAAGCCGACATCAGGTCGGTCATCGATGCAACGAAGAAGTTGTAATATTTGAATGTAGCCAGAAACCCGATGCTTGAGATGATACTTACACTTAGCCAGAACAGCCTGACACGTTTATTCCCTGAAGCACTAATACGTTTTCCCGGGTAATAAACCAATGCAACGGATATGATCAGTAAAAACAGGAAGCGCCAGTCCCAACACGCGTAGAAAAAACAGCTCGCAGCGAGGAGTAAAAGGTTTTGTAGCAATAACTTTCGCTGTAAAAGCCAGTAAAATGCGAAAACGACTGGCAGGAAAAGCGCGAACTCTATCGAATTAAAGAGCATGGAATCTGGGAATTTAACTATGTCCGGCGGTAAAAATAGATTAAAAAAATTTCAGCTTTATCGGAATACCAAAATTCGTCTATTTTTTGTGATCGGCTACTGCAGCAGTATTCGGTAATCGCAGCAATGTGCACTTGGTTGTCTGGTAAATTTTAATGCGTTATCTTCGTACAGCATAGCGAACACTTTAAGTCGCTGAAAAATAATCTGCGTTTATGGATATTTTAGGCTTGATTGGCAGGGAGAAAGAACTATTTACCGAAGACATAAGATCGCATGAAGCCCGACTTCGCGATATCGTTGCCAAGTCAAAATTCTTAGTTATTGGCGGTGCAGGCTCAATCGGGCAGGCCGTTACAAAAGAGATCTTCAAACGAAATCCATTAAAACTTCACGTAGTCGACATCAGCGAAAATAACATGGTCGAGCTGGTGCGTGATATCCGCAGTTCGATGGGTTATATCGACGGAGATTTCCAAACCTTCGCACTCGACATCGGATCGGTCGAATACGACGCCTTTATCGAATATGACGGCAAATACGATTATGTGCTGAACCTTTCGGCATTGAAGCATGTCCGAAGCGAAAAAGATCCGTTTACGCTGATGCGGATGATAGACGTTAACATCTTCAATACCGATAAAACCATTCGGCAGTCGGTCGAAAAGGGAGCGAAGAAATATTTTTGTGTCTCGACCGACAAAGCAGCAAACCCGGTTAACATGATGGGCGCTTCAAAACGAATCATGGAAATGTTCCTGATGCGCAGAAGCACCGAAATAGATATTTCGACCGCACGGTTCGCAAATGTCGCATTCTCAGACGGTTCGTTGCTTCATGGCTTCAACCAACGTATCCGGAAATGCCAGCCAATTGTGGCTCCGAACGATATCAAACGGTACTTCGTTATTCCGAAAGAATCGGGTGAGCTTTGCCTGATGTCGTGCCTATTCGGCGAAAATCGGGACATCTTTTTTCCTAAACTCAGCGAGAACCTTCACCTGATAACCTTCGCGGAAATTGCAGTGAAATATCTTCAGCAACTTGGCTACGAGCCTTTCCTGTGCGAATCAGAAGATGAGGCAAGGGCGCTTATGGCAACACATCCCGGTCAAAATAAATGGCCTTGTTATTTTACAGAGAGCACCACTACAGGAGAGAAGGATTTTGAAGAGTTTTTTACAGAAAATGAAAAAATCGACATGTCTACGTTCCAAAATCTCGGTGTTGTCAAAAACGATCTGAATATCCAGTCCAACAAACTCGAGCATTTTGAGTCGGCCATCCGGACGATGAAATCCTCGAAGCGCTGGACAAAAGAGGCGATCGTCGCACTGTTTAACGAAATGATTCCGAATTTCGCCCATAAGGAAACCGGGACGTACCTTGATTCTAAAATGTAATGGAAGACAAATTCTTAGATGTTGTCGGTTACATCCGTTCGATTCATGACAGCGCTGCGTTTGTACCGTTACATGCGCCACATTTCGGTGGAAACGAAAAAGCGTATTTGAACGAAACCATCGATACAACGTTTGTTTCGTCTGTTGGCGCTTTTGTCGACCGTTTTGAAAACATGATGGAGATTATTACCCACACCAAAAAAGCTACGGCGGTCGTCAACGGAACGGCCGGATTGCAAGTCGCTTTACGCTTGGCCGGAGTTGAACACGGAGACGAAGTACTTACACAAGCGCTCACGTTTGTTGCAACGGCAAATGCAATTGCTTACAGTGGGGCAACTCCCATTTTTGTGGATGTCGACCTGGATACGATGGGCTTATCGCCACACGCAGTCGAAGAATTTCTCGATAGATATGGGGAACTTCGTGAAAATGGCTGCTTCAATAAATCGACAGGAAAGAGAATAGCCGCATGCGTTCCAATGCATACGTTCGGATTCCCGGTACATCTTGACGAACTAATGAAGGTTTGCAGCAAATGGCAGATTCCGGTTGTTGAAGATGCAGCCGAATCGCTAGGCAGCGAATACAAAGGCAAACCAACAGGAAGCTTTGGAAGCTTAGGTGTATTTTCGTTCAACGGAAATAAGATTGTGACCTGCGGAGGCGGAGGCGCAATCGTAACCATCGACCCAAAGCTGGGTGAAAAAGCCAAGTATTTAACCACAACCGCTAAGATTCCACATCCATATGAATACGTCCACGACGAACTTGGCTATAATTTCAGGATGCCAAACTTAAACGCGGCCCTTGCATGTGCGCAACTTGAACAGCTGGAAATGTTCATCCAAAATAAGCGGGAGCTCGCGCAGTTGTATTCAGGCTTTTTTAAAGAACAGGGAATTCATTTCCGAACAGAGACCGAAAATACCAAAGCAAATTACTGGCTGATGTGTGTAGAGCTTGAAGATAAGAACGCACGTGACTCATTTTTGAAGGTTACGAACGACAACAAAATCATGACGCGTCCGATCTGGCAATTGATGTTCCGATTGCCGATGTATCGCCAATGCATGAAAGATCACCAGAAAAATGCTTTATTTTTGGAAGAACGGATTGTAAACATACCAAGCAGTTTTAGAAAATGATATGAGTTATTTGCAGCGGGCACTATCAATGGATGAGTTTGAAGGTTACTATCAGGTAAAATCGGAACCATCTGCCGTAAACTGGTCGGGTTTTGCTTCGGCACCCGACTATCATTCGCTGCGCTCACATTTTAATGTTTTGATAAACGATCCCGACGTATATCTTTTTTTTCTCCGGGATGCCGAAACGCACCGGCTCATGGGATATGCCCAGCTAACAAGAGAAAATGACAGTTCCGTACAATATTCGGGTTTCAGCCTGCTTCGTGAATTTCAAAACAGCGGAATGAGCCGTAGGCTATGCACGCTTGTACTTGAAAAAGTTATCGAACTGGGCGCCCAAAAAATAACCGGCTGGATATCTGAGAAAAATTTTGTATCGGTCAGGCTGCTTCAAGCATTCGGGATGCAGCCAACAGGAGAGACCAAAGTTGTGCGGCTGCCCGCCTTACAGCGCGAAGATGTATACCATCAATATGAAAAGCTCCTTTAGGAATCAAAAACCCCAAAAACCTACCTAATATTAAATCCACAACATGATCGAAGGAAAATTAGCCACAGAACAGGATTTTGACGCATACTATTTTTTGAAATCTGATGAAGAAAACATTAAATGGTCCGGTCACGAAGCCGCGCCCGATAAAGAACGTATGTTGAATTGGTATTTAAAAAACATCAAACGCAACGACCGACACTTTTTCTTGTTTTGGGACAGAGAATATTTTGACCACGTAGTCGGTTACTTGTACATGGACGTAGTGGGCCAGAAATCCGATACCATCGACACCGGCCATGGCGTACACAGCAACTGTGGCGGCAAAGGCTATGGAACGCAGATAATAGGATTTGCACTTCAGTACGCAACTGAGAATCTTCCGCAGATACATCATTTTCAAGGGTGGATTGCGAACGACAACATCGGGTCCATAAAAAATGTCCTCAAGAACGGCTACTATAAGACCAATGAAACCAAGCCTGTCGCCTTTGCTGATGGCGAGATGAAGACTTTTGAAAAATATATGATCGATATCCGACAATGAAGAATCCATCACCAAAAGTTTGTGTTATTACCGCAGCCCGTTCAGAATACGGATTGTTGCGCTGGCTCATTGATGAAATCCATCAGGATCCGGATATAGAATTACAGCTCCTGGTGACCGGAAGCCATTTGTTGGGTGAATATGGGAACACGTACAAAGAGATTGAAGCCGACGGTTATCCTATTGCGCAGAAGGTCGACATGCAGCTTTCCGTTAGCACCGAAGCGAATATAGCCCGTTCGATGGGGCGATGCATAAGTGGAATGGCGACAGCTTTTGAAACACTGCAGCCCGATCTTGTTGTTGTGCTTGGAGATCGCTATGAATTGCTTTCAATTTGTAGCGCGGCATTGATAATGAACATTCCAATTGCACATTTGTCGGGTGGCGATATTACCGAAGGCGCAATCGATGACCAAGTGCGGAACGCGGTGACGATGATGGCAACGCTGCATTTTCCCGGCGTAGCGGAATCGGCCGAAAACATCACGCGGATGATCAATAGCTCAAGAAATGTTTACACTTCGGGCGAACCCGGACTTGATAATTTTGAGAGGCTGACGTTATTGAGCCGGAACGAACTTGCAAAAGTCCTGAACCTTGATGTTTCGAAAAAATGGGTACTCGTAACGCAACATTCAGAAACTAAAAAACCGGCCGACGAGAACCTGGAAATGGCAAAGAATATTGTTTCTGCGCTGGAACCACATGACGATATAGAAGTTATTATTACCAAGGCAAACGCCGACTTTGGCGGATCGCAGATCAATGATTATTTTACACAGGTCGCTTCCGGATCTAATAAATTTAAATTATACGCATCGCTCGGACAGTTGCGCTATCTCAGTTTCATGCGTGAGGCGTTTTGCGTAATCGGAAATTCATCAAGCGGAATTGTTGAAGCGCCGTACCTTGCAAAACCTGTGATCAATATCGGCGAACGCCAGAAAGGACGGCACTTGTGTAAAAATGTAATATCCGCTTCCGGATTCGGGGATTCAATTGTCAACGCGTTTCAAACCATTCGTTCATCCGATTTTCAGCAAAATCTGGTTCCCGAATTTCATTTTGGAAACGGTAACTCGGCAGGTTTTATAAAAAACAAGATCAAATCGTATCTATGCATAGAGTAATTGGCGGGGAATTCGATATCGACCTTACGCAATCGCAGTGGGGAGCCAGTTTTTTTGAAAACGAAGCTTTCTTTTCTTCCGGCCGCGCCGCGCTATATCATATTTTGCGTGACATTCAAAAACATGAAGATTGCGCAGATATATTTTTGCCGGATTATTTATGCGAATCGGTGATTGAGGTTGTCAAGCACTTTGCATTTAACATCCGGTTTTACACGTTAAACCCCGATCTGTCAATCGATGAATATAATTTTGAAGAAAAGTATATCCCAAATTCTGTTGTACTGATCATAAACTTCTTCGGCTGTTCCGATACGAATTCGCAGGCCGCATGGATTCGGTCCAATTTTGCCAAAACGTGCATTATTGAAGATAACGTCCAGGCATTTTTTGCAATGGAATCTTCATCTGAAAGCGATTATGCGTTTACAAGCTTCCGAAAAGCGTTTGCAGTTCCTGATGGCGCAATCGTTAAGGCAAAGGCAGGAAGAATAAAATCGGGTACAGGAAGAAACACTTTCGCGCAATACAAAACCGCAGCCGCAGTTCTCAAAAACCTTTCGCTTTCAGCCGATGTTGATGAGCATATATATCTTGAACTTTTCCGTCAAGGCGAAGAATTGATCGATGACAATCTCGATTCGGCGGTAAGCCCACTCACAAAGACATTGTTGTTGGCAGCTAATTTTGAACAAATTGCATCAAAGCGAAAAGCAAATTCAGAAGTTATTATCAACGGATTGGCTGAAATGGGAATAATTCCCGTAGTCACGCCAACTCCACCTCAGGTGCCGTTGTTCATTCCGGTGCGATTACAGAATCGTGATGCTGTGCGCACCGAATTATTTAAAGAAAATATATTTTGCCCGGTTCACTGGCCATTGCCGAAAGGTTTTGAGCTGCAACGTGGGGCCGAAATGGCGCAGAACGAGTTGTCGATTATTATCGATCAGCGCTACTCAACTGAAGATATGACTCATATTCTGAACGTTCTAAAAAAGTCGGGCGCCAATGGAATTTAGCATCTCCACAAACTGGAATCCCATGCTCAACGGGTTTTCCGCCGAGCGAAAGGACGCGTATTTTACCGAAGAATACGTCAAGCTGTATGCCACTCACACAGATGAACCTGAGTGTTTTATCTGCGAAAGCGACAACAATATCCTGCTGTTTCCGTATTTGCGGCGGCGGTTTGAGTTTGGCGCACAATCTTATTCCGATTTCGAAACGCCTTACGGCTATGGCGGACCGATAGCGAATACATCCGATAAAGAATTTATAGAGAATGCCCTACGGCTTTTTGCAAAGTACTGCACTGAGCAAGCTTTTGTTTGCGGGTTTGTACGTTTTCATCCGCTACTGAACAATGCTGCCGGTTTTGAAACTATTGGTAGGGTGTTAGTAGACCGGCAAACGGTCGCAATCAACCTTGAGTTGAGCGAGAACGATATTTGGATGAACGAACTCACCTCGAAAAATCGTAGCACGATCAAGAAAGCTGCATCGCGCGGTTTGCGGTTTGTAGCCGACTACGACTTTGCGTATCTTGACAATTTCATAGATTTGTATAACCGGACAATGGATAAGCTTGGAGCAGACGAATTTTACAAGTTCGGACCGCGGTACTATTCGACATGGAAATCCACAATGCCAGACAGTTTTCTTGGCGTTGTCCTGTCGGATGATAGTGTAGTTTCGGCAGCAATGTTCTTTTATTCGCAAGATTACGGGCATTATCATTTATCCGGCAGTAACCGTGATTATTTGTCGATGAGCCCGAATAACCTGCTCTTGTGGGAAGCAGCGCTTGAACTAAAGAGGAACAACGTCAAGCACTTTCACCTCGGCGGCGGATCCGATTCTGATGAGAATAATTCATTATTGGACTTCAAAAGCCGGTTTGCAAAATCGCGCTATGAATTCAAGATCGGGAAAACAATTTTCAATCAGCCGCTGTACGACGAGATTTGTGCAGATTGGCAGGCGAAAAATCCTGACAAGGCCGTACTTTTAAGAAATCATCTTTTAAAATATAAATATTAATGGGCGTATACATTATTGCCGAAGCAGGCGTAAACCATAACGGCGACATTAATTTGGCGTATCGATTGTGCGACCAAGCAAAACGTGCCGGTGTCGACGCGGTAAAATTCCAAACATGGAAAACCGAAAACATTGTTACAAAAAGCGCCCCGCTCGCAACGTACCAGGAAGCGAACATCAGCAGCAAAAACGATACGCAGTTCGAGATGCTGAAGAAACTCGAACTGAGCTATGCTGAATTTGTTGATATCCAAAAATACTGCAGCTCAATTGGTGTCAATTTTTTGTCTACGCCCGATGACGATGAAAGCCTGGAATTCCTGTCGAGGTTAAATCTGGATTTTATAAAAGTCGGATCTGGCGAGGTGAATAACATTCCATATTTGCGCAAAATCGGAAGCAAACGCCAATCCGTTGTACTTTCAACAGGAATGTCAAATATTGGTGATGTAGAACGCGCTTACAACCTTTTACTCGAATCGGGAGCGTCAAAAGTAGCGCTGTTGCATTGTACATCGAATTATCCGTGTCCGATGGATGAGGTAAATTTAAAGGCGATGCAAACGTTGAGAACAGCGTTCAATTGTGAGGTTGGCTATTCCGATCATACTATCGGAATTGAAGTTCCGATCGCCGCAGTAGCTATGGGCGCGACAATTATTGAAAAGCATTTTACGCTTGATAAAGGCATGGAAGGTCCTGATCATAAGGCGTCGCTCGATCCCGTAGAACTTCGTGAAATGGTAGCTGCTATCCGAAACATTGAACTGGCGCTTGGCGACGGCATAAAAAAACCCAATAAATCGGAAGCGGCAATACAAAGGGTCGTTCAGAAATCGATAGTCGCAAGCCGCACTATTGCAAAAGGCGAACTCCTATCAGAGCAAAATCTGACAGTAAAAAGAACATCAAACGGAATTCCGGCTCACATGTGGGATATGGTCATAGGTTCCAGATCGGCAAAAGAATACAGCACCGACGAGGTCATTTCGATAACACAAAACCAATAATATGTTCACCAGCGATATAACACGGCATTTGGTATCGGCCGACGACAGCGTAAGGGACGCGTTGAAGAAACTCAACGATCTTGCATACGACGCCATTCTTTTCGTAACCGACCAAGATAGAAAATTGATCGGCTCGCTGACAGACGGCGATTTGCGGCGCGGGTTTATCAACGGGCTTGGGTTCGAAGATTCTATCCTGAAGTTCATCCAGAATCACCCGGTTTCAATCCGTGACAACGACTTCTCGATCGAAACGCTCGAAGGCTACAAGCGAAAAAATTTCAAGATCATTCCGATTCTTGACACTAATGATGTCATTGTCGATATCCTGAACTTCCGTACGCAAAGCACAATTATTCCTGCAACAGCAGTTTTAATGGCGGGCGGCGAAGGAAAAAGGCTGCGGCCACTAACTGAGCATACGCCAAAGCCATTGCTGCTTGTGGGCGATAAGCCCATTATTGAGTACAACATCGACCGGCTGATTCAAGTTGGTATTCGGAAATTCAACCTAAGTATAAATTATCTCGGCGAGCAGCTTGAAGCCTATTTTGGCGACGGAAGCTCGAAAGGCGTGGAGGTGTCGTACGTGAAGGAAGACAAGCCTTTGGGAACGATCGGCTCGATACTTTTGGTAGACGGCTTTGAGTTTGATGATATTATCGTGATGAACAGCGACTTGCTGACCAACATCGATTTTGCCGATTTTTATAAATTTTATAAAGATTCGGATGCCGATATGGCCGTCGCGGCAACGTCCTATCATGTCGATGTTCCGTATGCGGTACTCGAAGTGGGGAATAAAAACCGGATTAAGGCATTACAGGAAAAACCCCGCTACACGTATTATTCGAATGCCGGGATTTATATTATCAATAAAAAATTATTGGAAATGATTCCGCCTGCCTCGTATTTCGACATTACCGAGCTGATCGACAAAGCGCTTTCGATGGATTACAACGTGGTCACTTATCCGATAACCGGCTACTGGCTTGACATCGGGAAACATGATGATTACAAAAAAGCGCAGGAAGACATCAAACACATCCGTTTATGAAATTTCTTGTAGTGATTCCAGCACGTGGTGGATCTAAAGGCGTCCCCGGAAAAAATATCAGGAAACTCAATGGAAAGCCCCTGATTCATTTTACGGTTGAAGCCGCACGTGAAGTATTTCAAGATGATGAAATTATTGTTTCGACTGATTCCGAAGAGATCCGCGAATGCGTTGAGCAAACCGGTTTAAAAGTTCCGTTTTTACGTCCGGCCGAATTAGCGACCGACACAGCGGGAAGCAACGATGTGCTTGTGCATGCGCTGGAATTTTACAGATCAAAGGGTCGCGAGCCTGATGTTTTGGTTTTGCTGCAGCCGACATCGCCTTTTCGAACCGCCCAACAGATTCGGGAAGCGTTGAACCTATACCGCGATGATATGGATATGGTGGTATCGGTAAAAGAGACAAAATCGAACCCCTACTATGTTTTGTTCGAAGAAAATGCCCAGGGGTTTTTGAAAAAGTCTAAGGAGTCCAATTTCATAAGGCGCCAGGATTGCCCTAAGGTCTGGGAATATAATGGTGCTATCTATATTATCAATATTGATTCATTGGTAGCAAAGTCGCTTTCAGGGTTCGACAGGATTGTCAAATATGAAATGGATGAGCGCTCTTCACACGATATCGACACCATGCTCGACTGGCAGATCGCCGAAAGCTTTTTACAAAACAATACCTAATGTCGGAACTCCGAAAAAAGACGCTGAACGGCCTGGCCTGGACATTTGCACAGCAGTTTGGGGTGCAATTTTTAAATTTCGGCGTTTCGATACTGCTTGCGCGGATATTGCTGCCTGCAGAATTTGGACTACTCGGGATGATTGCCATTTTCATAGCGATCGGGAATTCTTTGGTCGACAGTGGCATGGGCTCAAGCTTGATCCGCACGACAAACCCCGATGACATCGATTACTCCACTGTTTTTTTTACGAATCTACTATTTAGCGTTGCTGCGTATGCCGTGATTTTTTTTACAGCCCCGTTCATAGCCGCTTTCTTTGGCCAGCCGGTATTAACCGATCTTGTTCGCGTGTACTGTTTAACGTTTATCATTGCGGCTTTTTCAACGGTTCAAAGTACGAAGTTGAACAAGGAAATGCGGTTCAAAACGCAGATGATGATCAACATTCCGTCGCTGATCGCGGGCGCCATACTCGGGATATTCCTGGCCTACCGGGGTTTTGGTGTGTGGAGCCTTGTTTATATGAACCTTTGCCAGGTTTTTGTTGCAACCGTTCAGCTTTGGCTGTATTCCAAGTGGAAGCCAAGGCTGGTGTTCGATCGCAAACGGTTTCGGAAACATTTTATGTTCGGGTATAAGCTCGCTGTTTCAGGCATGATGAATTCGATTGTAAAAAATCTGTATAATATCCTTATCGGCCGGTTCTTTTCGGCAGCCCAACTCGGATTTTATATTCGGGCAAAATCGATGCAGGAACTGCCGGTGATTAATATTTCAAATGCGCTGAACAAAGTCACTTACCCAATGTTCGCCTCGATAAGCGACGATGACGATAAGCTGCGTTCGATTTATCGGCGGATGATGCAGCTCATATTTTTTGTCATTGCGCCGTTAATGTTTCTCGCAATCGTAATAGCCGAGCCACTTTTCCGATTTCTCCTGACCGAAAAATGGCTGCCGGCTGTGCCGTACTTTCAGATTCTTTGCCTCGCCGGAATTGTAACGCCTCTGAATTCGTACAACCTCAATATACTTTTGGTAAAGGGCAGGAGCGACCGGTTTCTGAAATTGGAGTTCGTCAAAAATGCAATGACAGTTGCAGGGGTTTTTATCGCAATACCGTTTGGGATGCAGGGGCTTTTGTGGAGCGTCGCTGCAATTGCACTCGTAACTTTTTTTATAAATGCGTATTTTTGCGGAAAAATCCTCAGTATTACGTTGGTACGACAAATTCTGGATATTTTTCCGATGCTGGTATTGGCATTTGCGTGCGGCGTTGCCACCTACTATATCGACCTCGCCGCGTTAAATTGGGTTGAAAATGATTTATTACATATCATTTTTGTTTCTTTGATGTACGGCATGCTCTACATTGGGATGTCGGTCGCATTGCGTATCAGCGCGCTGAGCAATTTAAAGTCATTAATTTTTAGATCGGGAAAAAAAGGATGATCAAGAAGGAAAATATCCTCTTCCTGGTAGGTACCGAATATCATATGCTGGTTACCCTGAGCGCGGTGGCCGACAGATATTCTGATCCGGAAAAATACCAGATTACGATATGGCAGATCGGAACAACGGAGAAAGAGTGGTTTTTGGGAACCAGGCAGATTTCGTATCCGCATGTTTCTTACAGGATTATTCCTGTGCACGGAAAACATGCAGCACTTAACGATACCGTTCGGCGTGCGGTTCGCCTGGCTGAAAGGCAGCAATATGACGCCTATATTTTCTTTAACGACGTTGATCTGCTGAGTGTCTATTTAGCCAGACGGCTGAAGTCTAAAGGCACTAAGGTCATTTTGGGGCCAGACGGAATGAAAGCCTACAGTAATATAAGCAGGATAGCCCCGCGGTGGTGTTTGAACTTTGCTGTTCGTTATTATAAATTTTTAAGAAACAACAAGCTCATTGACGGACGCGGAATGTATTGGCCCAGCTTGAAATATGCCTATTTAAAAGAGATTGATGAAGTTTGGGTTCCGTTTGCGGTGCATTACAAAAACTGGAACTCGAAGCGCGTGACCGAGGTGAAAGTAATGGAAACGCCGGCGTCGATTTCGCTGATAACAAAGTTTTTCGGTTTTAACCCGAGTGAAGAACTTCCGATATATGAAAAAGTCATTTTCCTTGTCGGAATGCCGCCTATCAGTCCGCATTTCGAGCAGATGAACCTCCATATTGTGAGTCAGCTAAGAGAGAAGTTTCCTGAGCAATCGCTACTGATAAAGCTTCATCCTTCGTCCGGCAGGCAACAGGTTTTAGATCTTGAGAAGGTTGGCGCTGTTTTAATAAACCGGCCGTTTCCTGCTGAAATCTATATTGCGCAGTTGAAGGATTCGATCGTGGCGAGTTATTGGTCGACGTCGTCGCTGATAAATAATCCGAGTTGCCGCTTTTATTGGCTTTACCCGATCCTGAGAAAGGAAACGACGAAGCTGGATTATATGAACTTAATAAATCCAACTTCACATATTGTGGAAGTAGATGAAATTGGACAAATCAAATGAGTAACGAAAGTCCCGTTTTTAAACCCGCCGATAAAGATACGAGCAACGTCTTCTGGATGTATGTGCTCTTCTTTATATGGCCGATGATGGCGGTTATACAATCTTTGAAAAACCTTGGCCATTCCTATGCGAGGTATATTATAGTGCTGTTTTTCGGATTGTTCAGCCTGAATTTCGTTTATAACTACAAACACGATTCGATGCGGCACCAGGAAAGCTTCATCAGAATCTCCGAAAGGCCTTTTGCCGATTTCTTTGAAATTGTTAGCGGGCTTTATTCTGAAGAGGGCGTGAAACCCGATTTCGTAATGGACCTGGTTGCCTTTATCGTATCGAGGTTCACCGCGCAAAGCAGCATTTTCTTTTTGGCGCTTGGAATTTTGCTCGGAATTGCAGTGATGAAGAACGTAAAGGTCTTATATGCATTGTACAGTCGCCAAAAACACGTTATAGCATTGGTCTTTTTGATTTTCTTTTTAGGATTGTTGAGTCCGGGCAGGATTTTGTCCTTCAGGCATTATCTCGCATTGGCGGTGTATGTGCTTGCGGTTTATCAGTATCTGAAGGAGGACAAAAAATATTACCTGCTGTTTATCATCGGCTCGGTATTTATACATTTTGGGTTTTTAATGGTTGTTCCGTTGTTCTTCATCTACCTTTTGGCAGGCAATCGCAACCTGCTCTATTACGCGCTTATAATTGCCTCGTTTTTCTTTGCAGATATGACCGCTACGCTGCTTCGCGATTATGGGATGGGCAATGACACCAACCTTGATAGCGTGGTTAAAGGATATACCGGAAAAAAATACCTGGCGCAGGTAACGGAACTTCAGGGCCAGCGAAATGTACTGCTGAACAATTATCTGCGGTGGACGACAATCTATTTGCTGGTTGTAATGCTGTACCACAAGTTCAAATATAAAGTCTTCGATAAAGTTTCAGAAAACCTCTATTCTTTTACGATATTGTTTTTCGCGTTCGTAAACTTCACCGTCGGAATGGAGTCGATATCGAACCGTTTCAGTATTGTTTTCCAGGCGCTGGCGTGCTTTTTCTTTATCCATCTGTATTCCGTAAACCAGATCAAAACTGCCAAGTCGTTCAAATATGCAACAATAACCGTTGTCGCTTTGAACATTGCGATTATGGTAAGATTGACATTTGAGTTTATGAATTTTAACGCCGTAGTGCCTTTTCTTCCCTTTTCGCTATTTGTAGACTCGGATTTAACAATGATAGAATTCATAAACAAATTCCGATGAAGGCGCTACTGAACTTGATTTATAACACCCTCGGATGGAAAACCAGCCGCAAATTCATCGTGATCAATTCTGATGATTGGGGAAGCGTCCGAATTGAATCGGCTCAAGATCGTGCGAGTCTTCAACAAAAGGGCTTTAGCATGGATGGCAATCGTTTTAACAAATTTGACATGCTTGAATCGAACGAAGATCTCGAGCAGTTGTTTTCAACTTTGCGAAAGTTCAAGGACCATAGAGGGAATCATCCGGTAATTACCGCACTTACAAACGTCGCAAATCCGGCGTTTGACAAAATAAGGAAAAACGGCTTCAAGGAATATTTTTTCGAGCCGTTTTCAGAAACTTTAAAACGATATCCGGCGCACGATAAAGTATTAGAACTGTATCACGAGGGAATAAGATCAAATATTTTTATCCCGGAATTTCACGGACGCGAGCATGTACAGGTGAAACGTTGGATGAACGCCTTGCAATCGGGAGACGAAAAGACAAGAATAGCCTTTGACCACAAATTTTACACACCCGATCGCGAAGATTTTGCCGAAGATTCGGGAGGTTTTAGCGCTGCATTCGACATTGATTCCGAAAGTGAAGTTTCCGTCCAGAAAAAAATCATCGCAAGCGGACTTGAATTATTTGAAACACTTTTCGGTTATCGCGCCACGTTATTTACCGCGCCTTCGCTGATTTTTCACAGTGGTCTGGAATCGGAATTGAGCCAACAGGGCATAAAGTTGATCGATGTTCCAAGAATCCGGAAATTGCCTCTAGGAAATGGAAAACACAAAACCCGAATAAATTTCCTTGGTAAGAAATCGACTGTGCCTAATCAGGTTTATATCACCCGAAATGCCGTTTTTGAGCCCAACCTTTCAACAGCTGCCGAGGCGATAAGTTTGTGCCTCCACGATATTGCCAAGGCATTTAAAAGTAGGAAACCGGCCATCATATCAAGCCATCGCGCAGCCTTCGCAGGTGGGCTCGATCCGCAGAACCGTGAGAATGGTTTAAGAGCGCTGGAAGAACTGCTTGCCGAAGTCTTAACAAAATGGCCCGACGTCGAATTCGTGTCTGCGGCAACGCTCGGCGGAATCATAACCAATACACGCTGATGTCTTTTAAAAATCTCAAACATATCGCCTCACGAAATCTTCTCAACAGCAAAGGAGCGACTATCCGGCATAAGCTGGTGGTTTTCGAATCTGATGATTGGGGAACAATACGAATGTCCTCTAAAAAGGCTTACGCCGACTTACTAAAAAATTATCCGATTGACCAGTGCCATTTCAGTAAAAACGACATGCTTGAATCTAACGACGACCTGGAGTTCTTAATGGAAACATTAAGTTCGGTTAAAGGAGCTGACGGATTGCCGGCAAAATTTACGCTGAATAATATCATGGCCAATCCAGACTTTGAGAAAATTCGCGCGGGCGACTTCCGCGAATATTATTACGAACCGTTTGTAAAGACGCTGGAGCGTTACCCAAATCACGATAAGGTCCTCGAATATTATAAAGAAGGTCTGAGGACCAATCTTTTTCAAATGCAGTTCCATGGCCGGGAACACGTACATGTCCCACATTGGATGTCTGCACTTCAAAACGGCCACAAAACCGCTAGGGAAATATTTCAGTATGGAATAGTTTCAATATTCGAAAGTCATGAAACTTCTACCTGCAACAATGAATTCCTGAATGGAATGGCGGCTTACAATGACAAAGATTTTGAATTTATAAGCAAATCCGTTATAGACGGGGCCGCAATGTTTGAAAGCGTATGGGGTTTTAAAAGTAAATCGGTTATCGCTCCTTGCTACAACTGGCATCCGGACCTTGAAGGAATTTTTAGTGAATGCGGTATCAGCCTGATTCAAGGGGGTAAAGCGCAGCTTTGTCCCTCAGATGCAGAAGGTGTGAACGTTCCTATAACACATTTTTTTGGTGAGCAAAATAGGTTTAAGCAGCGGTATCTGGTGAGAAACGTTCATTTCGAGCCCTCAACAAACCCGTCGGCGAACTGGATCGATAAAGCCTTAACCGAGATTGGCATCGCCTTCCTGTGGAACAAACCGGCGTTGGTGTCTACGCACCGCTTAAATTTTATAGGCGGGTTAGTGCAGGAAAACCGGGACAAAAATCTGGCGATGTTAAAACTGCTGCTGGAAAAGATCATCAAGAAGTGGCCCGACGTAAGATTCATCTCAACAGACGAACTGGAAAATTATTTACCTTCGTCTGAAGATTAGCTTACGGACGTCACAACGTTGCGATAGGTCGCTGTATTTGATCAACTAATTATCCTCTTATGATATCCAAATTTTACAGGCGTTTTAAAAGATACAGTAAAAACTTTATCAGCTATATCAGAGCGGGCGGAGTGGTTCACGTTACAGTAGCCCAGTTAAATTACCCCGAGTTGCTAAAGGATAAAAAGGTGCTCATTACAGGAGGAACATCAGGTATCGGATACGCAATTGCCGCGAAATTCTTAAGCCAGGGTGCAAAGGTTGTTATTACCGGAAGAAGTGAAATTAATCTTCAGAATGCCACGCAAAAGCTGGCAAGCGAGGCATTGTTCAGCTATGTATGGGATGTAAACGATTTCACAGACATTGAAAGCAAGATTCGGGACGTGTCAAGCCTGTTAGGAGGAATCGATATTTTGATCAACAATGCCGGAATTTTGATCGACAGTTCGTTCCAGGATGTCAATGAGGATATTTGGGATAAGACCGTTAGTGCGAATTTGAAAAGCGTGTTTTTTATTTCACAAAAATGCTGCGATTATTTTATGGCAATGAATCCCAATAGAATCAGTAAGATCATAAACATATCTTCTATGTCGGGTATAATTTCGGCGGCAAGCCCGTATTATATTTCGAAGGCCGGGATTAATACGCTAACGAAAGGACTCGCGAAAGAGCATACCCGGAACGGAATAATTGTAAACGCGATTGCCCCTGGGGTGACCAACACGAACATGAATAATTTTAACGACAATTTGTTTAGAGATCAGGATAATAAGAACGGAAGAGTAGCCCTGCCTGAAGAAATCGCAGAATTGGCGCTTTTCCTGGCGAGCGACGCGTCAAATAATATCGTTGGGCAAATTATTTCAATAGACGGCGGAGAATCGTTACTTTAAATACTTCGGATGAATCACAAACTAACGATATATACCCCAATCCGTTCCAATTACGGAAACTTAGACATCATTTACGACTCGCTGTTAGGTCAGGGGAACAAAGGGTTTGTTTGGTTCATTATCGACTATGGCGAATCAGAATCTGCAAACAGCTATGTTTCCAAATTTAAATCGGACAATGCCATAGAAGTTAAATATCTTTACATGGCTTTCAAAGGCAGATATCTTGCTACAAAACACGCATTCGAAAATATTGAAACGGATTACATTTTAGGGCTGGATGGAGGCTACTTTATCGTAAAGGACTGCGTGGAGGTAATCCTGAATCAATGGCAAAGCATTGAAAAAGAAAAAAACGCTTCCATTGCTGAGATACGCGCACTGGCAATAGATAGTGCTGGTAAATTGGTTGGTAAAAGTAAGTACCGATACAAAGACGAACATGTTGATATGAGCTGGCATCAAATGGTGTTGAAAAAAAGAAACTATTACGAGATGCTGGCATGTTGGGACAGGCGGAAATTTTTGGAGTGTGTCGATTTTAACCGCTACAACCTGTTTTCCGACCATATCGATGAACTGTCGACTACTTTATTCTGGTCGTCTTTGGGCAGAAAATATCTTACAAGGTATTTGAACCAAAGCTTAAAATGTAAGATCGATTCCCAAATTCCGGCAAAGAAAAATGCCAATGTTTATAATAACTTTGTGTCAAGTTACTACTTTCTGGTTGAGAATAGAAATTATTTTTTTCATTCCCCAAAGTACTATTCGGCCGTTATTTATTCCTTTGTCACGTCAGCCATCAATTTGAAACTGAGTTTTAGCGTCTTACTCAAACTAAATCGCAGTTTGAAATATAGAGCAATGTTAATGAGTTATTATTGGCCTGCTGTGCTTTTAAAAAAAATCAAATAAATGAAAGAAAAAATCAAAAAAACGCTGCGGTTCTTTTTACATCGTAATAAAACCACAGGGATTCGAAAGAATTTTGCAAAGCAGATCAATGGCCGGCTCGCGAATATAAAAGATATAACGGTTGACAAAGAGTCGGAAGCAAGATATCTCCAAAAGTGGAAGAAATTCGACCCCAATGTCTCGCAATCTTATTATAGGGTGTATGCGGCGTTGTCAGGCAATAAAAGTATCGATTATGTTCCTGATTATCTTTACTATACCTTCATAGAACCCCAATTGAATAATTACAAAATGTCGGCATACGGGCAGGAAAAGAACTACTACGATAAGTTATTCCGCAACATTACATTGCCTAAAACCTTGCTTCGAAATATCAACGGCATCAATATGGATCGGGACTATAACCAGATAAATTTGGACGATCACACCTTGAATTCCTCTATTTCCGGGGCTACGGCAGTATTTATCAAACCAACCATAGACACGGGCCAGGGTAAGAACGTCGATAAGTTCATAAAAGTGGGCGGGGAGTTTAAAAACAGCGCCGGAGTTGTGCTGACTGCGAAGCATCTGACTGCGAAATTTGACGGAGACTTTATCGTTCAGGAAAGCCTGCCACAATGTGATTTGTTGAACAAACTCAACAAAGACTCCATTAACACCTTACGAATCCTTACATATCGATCTGTAAAGACAAACCAGGTCCAGGTGCTTCACACTACTTTAAGGGTTGGAAAAAACGGTTCGCTCACAGATGCATCCAGAACCGGAGGCAGGTTTTGCGGAATCAAAGCTGACGGCAGTTTTATTGAAAAGGTCTATGATTCAAAAGGTAATATCTACAAAGATTTCAATGGCGTCAACATAGAAAACGAGAATTTCAGAATCCCCAATTTTGACATGGTATTGCAATGTGCGAAAAATTCCGCTGAACAAATCCATCATCATCGCGTGTTGGCGTTAGATGTAATGATCGATAATGAAGACAAGCCACGACTCATTGAAGTCAATCCTGTCAATCAGGGAATGTTTATCTTCCAGGCTACAATAGGGCCTATGTTCCGGGAATTTACAGATGAGGTCCTGGAGTATTGCGCGGCGAATGATGAAAATTACAAATCCTCCTACGAACTTAAGCTTTAATTATCTTGATGAAATTAGCCATACACAAATCATCGTGGGGTTTTAGCCAAGATTGGATCCGCTATTGCGAGAATAATAACGTCGCGTACAAGATTGTCGATTGTTATGCCTCCGATATTGTAAGCCAGCTAGCCGACTGTGATGCGCTGCTCTGGCATCATCATCATATACTGGCCAAAGACAAGTTGTTTGCACAGCAACTGCTGTTCGCTTTAGAGCAATCCGGCAAAACAGTGTTTCCGAACTTTAACACGGGCTGGCATTTCGACGATAAGCTGGGCCAGAAATATCTGCTTGAAGCCCTAAACGCGCCGCTTGTACCGACAGAGGTGTTTTATTCAAAGGAATCAGCGCTGAAATGGCTAGGCACCGCCACATTTCCGAAAGTTTTTAAGCTTCGTGGCGGAGCCGGATCGTCAAACGTAAAACTCGTACGCAACCATGCTGCGGCCAGGAAATTGGTTGAACGTGCCTTCGGACCCGGATTTCCGTCCTATGACAGACTTGGTAACTTTAAGGAAGTCTTTCGGAAATTCATGCTCAAAAAGAACACCGCGAAGCAGTTGGCAAAAAGCGTCCGACGATCATTTGTCTCAACCGAATTTGCCCGCGTACATGGACCCGAGAAAGGATATGTTTTATTTCAGGAATTCATTCCGAACAACACCTTCGATATCCGTGTAATTGTCATCGGCAGCAAGGCATTCGCAATAAAAAGGCTGGTTAGGGAAAACGACTTCAGGGCTTCCGGCAGCGGATTTATTGTTCATGATCAACAAGAGATCGACATCAGGTGTGTTACCATTGGGTTCGAAACAAGTGCAAAGCTAAAAGCGAATTGTGTTGCATACGACTTCGTGTTTAATTCAACCAATGAGCCGTTAATTGTAGAAATTAATTACGGATTCGCCCATGAAGTTTATCTGGATTGCCCAGGATATTGGGATAAAACCCTGCAATGGCATCCAGGAAAATTTATATCCGCCCACTTTATAATACAGGAAATACTACATGAGCTTCAGATACAGTAAAACTTTTCAGATCCCCAGAAAAATATTCAAACGGCTTCTATCACTTTCCTATCCGCTGGTTACAAAACTGTTTCCGCTTCCGATTGTAAGATCAATTGAGGAAACACTCGACAGGATCAATAGCGAGAAATGTTCGATTTCCCGATTTGGTGACGGTGAATTTCTGTACATTATCGACAAGTTGAATCTCCCCTTTCAAAAGTATGACACCAGGCTTGCCGAAAAAATGAAAGATATCCTGATTTCGGAAGAGCCCAATATCCTGGTCGGTTTGCCAATAGGTTACCACTCACTGCACAATCTCAAGCGTACGAGCCAAATCACATGGAGAAGCCAGATCGCGTGGATTTATCCGCGGCTGAAAAAATATCTGAAGCCAGGAAAAACATATTATAATGCCAGCATGACGCGTGTCTATTCGGGCTATGAAGATAAGTCGTGCAGTAAAGTCTATTTTGAGAAGTTGATGCAGATATGGGAAGGCCGCGAGGTACTGCTTATTGAAGGCGAAAAGAGCAGGCTTGGCTCTGGAAATAACCTGTTTTCAAAAGCACTCGGCGTTCAGCGTGTACTGGCCCCGATGCATCATGCGTTTGATCAATATGACGCACTTGTTGCCGAGGCAATGAAGCACGACAAATCGAAGTTGCTATTGATTGCGCTGGGGCCAACAGCTACAGCCTTGTCATACGACCTTGCAAAGCTGGGCTATCAGGCTGTAGACATAGGAAATGTCGACATTGAGTATGAATGGTATCTCAGAGGCGCATCTGAAAAGGTAAAGATCGAAGGAAAATACACCAGTGAAGCAATTGGAGGACGCAATGTCGCCGACATCGTCGATCCGCTGTATGAATCACAGATAATCGCACGCTACATCTAATGAAAAAGAAGATATGCGTTGTTGGGCCTTGCCTAAACATGGGCGGCATCGAAAGAGCTTCGTCGACGATTGCTGATTTTTGTGCCGAAAAAGGACATGACGTGCTTTATCTGGCCATATTTAAACATCCAAAGTTCTTTAAACTTCACCCGGAAATACGCTACGACGAACCGCTCGACGGCAGCAATGTCACGAGCCTGAATCTTTTTAAGACAATCAGCAGGATCCGGTCGGTCGTAAAAAGTTACAACCCCGACAGTATACTTGCCTTCAATAAACTCTACGCAGGCCTAACGCTCATTGCGACTATCGGGCTTCGGAAAAAGGTTTTCATTTCCGAGCGATCGAGTCCCCTTTACAAATGGCCAAAAAAGATGGAGCTCATCAATTTGTTTGCGTTTGCTGTTCATCCGCCTGCCGGCATTATTGCGCAAACCCAAATTGCTGCAGCATATCAGCAAAAAAAAGTTTCGAAAAACACTCGTATTGCTATTATTCCCAATGCTTTACGCGAAGTTCGGTTTTATCCTGAAATAGCACGTGAAAATTGGATTCTTGCCGTAGGACGACTCGACGATCACCTGAAAGGCTTTGATCTTCTGATAGAAGCGTATGCGAAATGCCGGAACAAAAACTGGAAACTAGTCTTTGCAGGAGGCGACGAAAACGGTGCGCACCTCAAGAAAAAGGCAGGAGAATCAGGCATACCGGACAATATAATTTTTTTAGGTAAAGTAGAAAATATCGACGCCGTTTACGCGCAAGCAAGTATATTTGTAATACCTTCGAGATCGGAGGGTTTCCCAAATGCGCTTTGTGAGGCGATGGCTGCAGGGCTTGCATGTGTCAGTTTCGACTTTGTAGCAGGTCCGCGCGACATAATTTCGGACGGAACTGACGGCGTGATTGTCCAGATGGGAAACACAGATGCAATGGCAGCGGCAATAGATGAGCTGATTGAAAATCCGTCACAACGTTCAACAATGGGCGAAAAGGCGAAGAGAATTGCCCAGCGGTTAAATACTGAGAAGATCGGTAAGCAATATTTGGACTTTATATTGTGCCCATCATAAATTTAAACATACGGATTTGAAAATTTTAGTGACAGGTGCCGCAGGTTTTATCGGCTATCATTTATGTACACAGTTGCTTGCCGAAGGACATCAGGTGGTAGGCATCGACAATATTAACGATTATTACGATGTCAACATAAAATTGGGCCGTCTGTCGAAACTCGGAATTGAAGACAAAGCATCACAAAGCAGTACGTACCGCGGCTTCCAATTTTATAGAATAGACATTTGTGAGGAACAACGTCTTGCATCACTGTTTGCTTCAGAAAAATTTGAATATGTCGTTCATTTGGCGGCACAGGCAGGTGTCCGGTATTCCATAGACAACCCAAAAGTCTATATCCAAAGCAATATAAACGGTTTTATCAACATTCTGGAACTGTGTCGTGAGCATAAGCCGAAGCACCTTGTTTTCGCTTCGTCGAGTTCGGTTTACGGATTAAACAGCGCAATGCCATTTTCGGCTACACACCACACCGATCATCCTGTGAGTTTGTACGCTGCTACCAAGAAATCGAACGAAATGATGGCGCATTCGTACGCACACCTGTTCAACATCCCGTGTACGGGACTTCGTTTCTTTACTGTCTACGGACCTTGGGGAAGACCCGATATGGCGTATTTCAGCTTTACCAAAAAGATTATCGAAGGGAACTCTATTGATGTTTTTAACAATGGTGACCTGATGCGGGATTTTACCTATATCGATGATATAGTGGCGGGAATCGCTGCAATTATGATGCTGCCTGCGGAAGGTCAGCCGAACTTTGACAAAGCCAATCCCGATCCGTCGCAGTCTCTGGCGCCGTATGCGATTTATAACATTGGAAATCACAAACCCGTAAAGCTTATCGAATTCATTAACACGCTTGAAAACGCAATTGGAAAAAAAGCAGTAATGGATTATAAGCCCATGCAGCCCGGTGATGTTTATGCCACTTATGCAGATATTTCCGGTCTTTCGGACAGGTGCGGCTTTGAGCCGAAAACCAATATCGAGACAGGGCTGAACCGGTTTGTCGAATGGTATAAGGAGTTCTATAAAGTGGAATAGCAAGTCGAAATATGAAAATCAGCCCGAACAAACTCAGAATTGCCGTTCTTGTCGATAAGGAAGTGCCTACCGATCATTCTTTTATTCAAGGCGTTCTCGAAAAGTCCTTACCCGGGGCCGACTGTCATGTTACTTTCGTCGGATATGGAAGTGTTCTTCCAATTCACCAAAACGATAATGTTACCTTCCTCAAAGTGCCTGCTGGAACAGAAAACTTTTTTTTCAAAAAGCTGCACAAGCTGCGGCATTTTACCCAAAAAATTCGCGAGTCCGGCCCATACGAAGTGCTTTATACGCGTAACGACCCGGTTTTTCTGATCATCGCGTGGTGGCTTAAGTTAAAAGGTATCGTAAAAGTGCATTTTCATCAGATCTCTCACCTTCACGCATTTTCGAAATCCGATAGGAGCATACTTTATCGGATAAAATCATTTGGCGACCTGTTTCTGCGGAAATTTTTCCTCAAATACGCCGACAGGATTTTAGTTATCAGCGACCAGATGAAGCACTTTCTTAACACTGAATGGCCCGCCTTTTCCACGAAATACGTTGTGTACCCACTTGGCGTGGCCGTATCCGATTTCGACGATATCAAGCCATATCTGATAAGAAAATACGACGTAGTTTACATAGGAACGCTCGCTTCGAGTCGGCGCATCGATATTATGATCGACGCCATAAAGATCCACAATGAAAAATATACTCCGGTAAAATTTCACATCTGGGGAGCTTCACACAATCCTAAAGATGATGCAGCATTAAAAGCGCATGCTGCAAATTTAGGCATGAATGAACACGTAGTCTTTTATGGAAAAATCGGAAGGCAAGAGGTACTTCAGAAATTAATGAATACCAAAATAGGTTTGTCCGCTATTCCAAGTGACGGTATCCTGAACCAGATTTCACCAACTAAACTCATGGAATATCTCGCCGCAGGTTGTTGTGTTATCGCAACCGACGGCATTCGTGACCAGGAAGAAATCGTTGGGGAAGCTTATGGACCGGAGGCGTTAATAAAATTTAGGGCAGAAGCAATTGCAGAAGTCATTCAAAAATTAAATCAGGACGAGGCCCGCGCCATGGCACTTTCTGAAAACGGGCGTAATTACATATTTGAAAAGCGCTCTTACACTGAAATGGCCGGCCGGCTCAAAGCACAAATGCAAGAATCGTTAAATTCTGCACGATGAGTCGTAAACCCAAGCTACTTCGCGTTACAACGGTACCCATTTCAATGAATATATTGCTGAAGGGCCAGCTCGGTTTCATGAACCGTTTTTTCGATGTTTCCGGCGTCACAAGCTACGACCAGAAGCACTTCAACGAAGTGGTTGCCCGGGAAGGTGTTGCGATGAAGGCGATTGAAATGAAGCGTACAATTGCGCCAGTTCAAGATTTGGTTTCACTGTGGAAGCTCTACCGGCATATCAAAAAACTTAAACCCTACATTGTTCATACCCATACACCAAAGGCGGGATTAATTGGAATGCTGGCCGCAAGATTGGCGAGCGTTCCGGTACGTTTGCACACTGTTGCTGGAATGCCATTAATCGAAACCACAGGGGCAAAGCGCATGCTTCTGAACATTATCGAAAGGCTCACCTATAGCTGCGCGCACCGTGTCTATCCCAATTCAAACGGCCTTGCAACCATCATCCGTGAAAACAATTTTTGTTCGCCGAAAAAGCTGAAGATTATAGCCGGAGGCAGTTCGAACGGGATCAATACCGCGCACTTTTCGCCTTCGCTTGACGTTTCTCAAAAAATGGAGTTCCGCAGCAGGCTTGGCATCAGTAAAGACGCGGTACTCTATTGCTTTGTTGGCAGGCTCTGTACGGAGAAAGGCATCCGCGAACTCGTCGAGGCCTTCATACAGCTGCAATTAAGACACGAGAACGCCGATGTAAAGCTTCTGCTTGTGGGTCCTTTTGAGAAGGAGAACGGCGAACTTCCGGCACAAGCAGTCCAACAAATCGAAAATACCCCGAATATAGTAAGCGTGGGCCGCCACGATGATATCAGGCCATATCTCGAGATTAGCGATGTATTCGTTTTCCCGAGCTATCGAGAAGGATTCCCGAACGTCGTGTTACAGGCTGGAGCAATGGAGCTGCCATGCATCGTCAGCGATATCAATGGCTGCAACGAAATTATCATCCAAAATTACAACGGGCTAATTGTTCCCGTAAAGAACACCGAGCGCCTGTTGGACGAAATGGAGCAACTACTTTTAAGTTCCGCTTTACGGAGAAAACTGGCGTCGGTGGCACGCAAAAATGTGCAGGAGAAGTACGACCAGCAAATGATTTGGGAAGCGCTTTTGGCTGAATATCAATCATGGGTCCCGAAATCTGTGGATAAAATACAATAACTATTTCTGATTGTTTACCGTTGTTGTATCTTTGAATAACCGGCGGTCCGACAACGGATCAACAAATCGTGAAAGAGCTGTCAATGTACGAATCATACTTCAAACGAATCATCGATGTTCTGGTCGCTGCAGGCTTACTGCTTGTGCTTTTGATTCCATTGCTGGTGGTTGCGGCCTGTATCAAGATCGATTCGGATGGCCCGCTTTTTTTTCGACAGACGCGCCTCGGGAAGAATCTCAAGACTTTTGACGTATATAAATTTCGGACGATGACGCACGAACAGCGGTCGGTAGAAAACATTATCGGAAAAACCGTAGGCGTTACCGGGGTCGGATATTACCTGCGAAAATTTAAGATCGACGAGTTACCCCAGCTTCTGAATGTACTGTTCGGACAGATGAGCCTCGTGGGTCCGCGGCCGAGCGTTCCTGAACAACTTTCGAAAATGTCGGCTGAAGAAACTAAAAGATATGACGTTTGCCCCGGCTTGACTGGCCTGGCACAGGTTAGTGGCAATATTCATCTATCATGGACTGAGCGTTATGTTCTCGATTTACTATATGTGCGTAACATCACGTTTTACAATGATATGCTGATTCTTTGCCGGACTGCACTGCTTGTGGTAAAAGGCGAGGAAAAATTTGTCAACAAAACACTAAAAATCAAACAGCTAAAATGAAGATTCAGCCAAATCCCGCTGTTGTTTTGGTCGGAAGCGTTAACAGCAGCCGGAAAACCCTCGAAAAACTTATAGAACATAAGATAAATATTACTGGCGTTCTCGGACTTGATCCCGCGGCTTCAAAGAATGTTTCTGGTTATGTCGATTTGAAGCCGATTGCCCAAGCAAGTAACATCCCGTTCCGGTATTTTACGAAAATCAACTCGGAAGAAGCCGAAGCGTTTGTCAAAGAGTGTAATGTAGATTTGCTATTTATCATCGGACTCTCCCAAATGGTTCACGGGCCGTTGTTGAAGATTCCGCGTTTTGGCTGTGTAGGTTTCCATCCAACAAGATTGCCCGAAGGTCGTGGGCGTGGTGCAGTTGCCTGGATTATCCTGGGGCTCGTAAAAGGTGCGGCGACGCTGTTTCATATGGACGAAGGAATGGACTCGGGTCCGATTTTGGTACAGGAACCGTTCGAAATCGGGGATGACGATTATGCTCAGGACGTGATTGACCATATTGTAGAGTCGATTGGAACTGGACTGGACCGTGTGCTTCCGGAACTAAAAAAAGGAATTTTCAACACAAGTATACAAGACGAGTCGAAAGCCAGTTATCTTGCAAAAAGAAACCCTGAAGACGGACTCATAAATTGGGACTGGCCCGCTGAGGAAATCCACAGGTTGATCCGCGCAGTGTCACGTCCATTACCGGGCGCATATACATATGCAGGCACAACGCAACTTCGGATTTTTAAAGCTTCGCTCTCAAATATTTCAAATCATCTCGGAATCCCGGGCCGCGTGATTATCTCAGATGATAAACATGGCATACATGTTCAAACCGGCCACGGACTCCTGAAGCTTGAGGAATTTGAAGGTGTGGAAAAAGAGAAATTAAAAGTCGGCTACAGCCTCGGATTGAAACTTGAAAAGGAGTTTCTCGCACTGCTGCGCCGCGTAGAAGAACTTGAACAAACAATGGACAACAATAATGAGTGACGTGCAGCAGAACAAGAAAAATATTTTGGTGGTAGCACCACATTGCGACGATGAAATCCTCGGCTGTGGCGGGACAATGGCCAAACACATTGCGGCCGGTCATGATGTTTATGTGGCAATAGTCACAAACGGACATCTTGGCGCGCCTGAATTGTTCAGCAAAGAAGGGACTGAACGAGTTCGCGCCGAAGCTTTGGAATCACACAGGCTCCTGGGCGTAAAAGAAACTTTTTTCCTTGATTTTCCGGCTATTCGGCTTGATACAACTCCAGCTTATCAGATATCGTTAAAAATCGGGAATGTAATCAAAGAAAACCAGATCGAACTCATGTACATTCCGCATCGTGGCGATATACATAAGGATCACAGGATCGTTTTTGAAGCAGCACTTGTTGCGGGCCGACCAATCAACAATACAACAGTGAAAACAATCCTCGCATACGAGACTTTATCAGAAACCGAATGGGCGCCGCCATTTGGAGATGATATGTTCATCCCGACTGTCTTTGAAAACATTGAACCATTTATCCAGAACAAAATTGATGCTTTCAAATGTTTTGCTACACAGATAAAGGAGTTCCCACACTCGCGTTCGATCCATACGATTGAAGTCCTGTCCAACCTGCGCGGCGCTACTGTCGGGGTCAAGAATGCCGAAGCGTTTATGCTCGTGAGGCAAATCAACAATTAAATCCAACTGAGATAATGAACTTCAAGAGACTGTTGTATCTGGGATACTACCTGAAAAATCTGGAGCGCGAAAAGCTTCAGAAGTTTGCCGCACATGCAAGTCAGCGTAACATTTCCGGATTAAGGCTTTGGAACGACGTTATCCAATCGTCGCTTAAATACAACATATCGCTGTTGGACTATTTCTATTTCCGGTTTTACGAATTAGATAAAAACCAGCGTGAGGCCTATGCCGGCACAGGGTTTATGTATGAATATCAGCTTAAAATGAACCCAAAAGGCGTTCGTGATGTTCTTGAAGACAAGATATTGTTTCTGAAAAAGTTTGCTGATTTTGTCATTCGTAAGGCTGCGCCTGTTTCCGAACTAAAGGTTAACCGTCAATTACTGGACGAACTGTTGCACAATTCAAGCGGACGCCTTGTGGCAAAAGGCTCGAAAGGGCAAGTTGGTGCCGAAGTCAAAATACTTAAAACAAAAGATTTTTCTGCCGGTGAACTGCTGAATTACATGGACCGCAACAAGTTCGACCTGCTTGAAGAATATGTTATACAACATCCGGCAATAATGGCATTGTCGCCTTCCGGCCTCAACACAATACGGGTATTTACGCAAATCGAAGACGGCAAACTGCATTACCTTGGGGCCCGCCTTCGAATCACAATAAATTCGGAAGTGGATAATATGGCTGCGGGAAATCCTGCTGCGCCAATAGATATTGAGACAGGAAAAGTAAATGGTCCTGCCGTTTTTAGCGATATTACACGTGAGCCGATTACCATTCATCCTGTAACGGGCGTTCCCATATTAGGTTTTGAGGTGCCGTTTTGGACAGAGATTAAGAAGATGATGGAGAAAGCGGTGTTCGTATCGCCTGAAAATCGATCTGTAGGTTGGGATGTCGCCATTACCGGGAAAGGTCCGGAGCTCATCGAAGGAAACCACAACTGGTGCAAACTGCTTTGGCAGCTTCCGGTGCAACAAGGATTAAAATCCGAACTGACTAAATTTGTTAGATGAAACAGAAGCTTTTAATAATCGGGGCAGGAAATATTGGGGGATTTATCTCGTATAATATCGATCAGTTCGGAGATTATGACGTTCTTGGATTTCTTGATGATGATGTATTGAAGCTGGGCACAACGCTGTACGGGCGACGCGTCATCGGAAATGTCGATTCGATCGACCGATATATCGGCAACGATTCGGTTGCGGTTGTTATTGGAATAGCAAACCCCGTTTTTAAAAGTAGAATTGCACAGAAGATTAGCCCGAAAAATGTAAAATTTCCGAATTTCATTGCACCCGGCGTCTGGATATCAAAGCAGGTTAACATCGGGCAGGGAAACATCTTATATCCCGGTGTTTCAATAAATTATGAATGCCATCTCGGCGATTTTGTCATCATGAACATGAATTGCGCGATCGGTCATAATTGCCGCTTTGATGATTATGCAACGTTGGCACCAGGGGTAAACCTTGCGGGTTTTACATCTGTAAAAACATGTGCCGACATTGGGATAGGCGCAACAACCATTCAAGGTGTCACGATAGGAAGCGGCGCTCGGGTTGGTGGGCAAACAATGTTATTAAAGGATGTTCCCGACAATGCGGTTGTAGTAGGAAATCCGGGACGAATCATCCGGCAAACAGAATAGCCGGGCGTACACCATGCAAAAAAGGACATTCGATATTTTTTTATCTCTGATAGCGCTGATTTTGCTTGGATGGCTGTTGCTGATAATTTTCATATCAGTGAGCCTTTCCTATAGAGGAAAAGGCATTTTCCTACAGCAACGCGTTGGTCGCCACGGAAAATTATTTGCCATTTTTAAGTTCAGGACGATGCATCCCGAAACAAAGAAGATAGGCCGGTTTTCACAATTCCTCCGGGATTCGAAGATCGACGAAATGCCGCAACTGATAAATGTGCTCATTGGCGATATGAGCTTTGTTGGGCCACGACCGGATATTCCGGGTTATTACGACAAGCTGGAAGGTGAGGCGCGGAAAATATTGGAACTCCGACCCGGAATAACGAGCATTGCATCATTAAAATACAAAAACGAAGAAGCAGAATTGGCTAAACAGAATGATCCGCTGCGGCATAATGATGAGGTTCTTTTTCCGGATAAGGTGCGTTTGAATCTCGACTATTATTACAGGCGCACGTTCCGGTACGACATCAAAATTATATTTTGGACCGTCTTCGGATATAATAAAACACGATTATAATCAACAATATGAACAAATCGAAAATATGGCTTTCATCGCCACACATGGGCGGAAGCGAACAGCAGTTTGTACAGGAAGCATTCGACTCGAACTGGGTTGCGCCACTGGGTCCGAATGTCTCTGGTTTTGAACAGGATCTTGAAAATTATATTGGCGAAGCAACGTACGTTGCCGCGCTTAGTTCAGGTACGGCGGCGTTGCATCTGGGATTAATTCTACTTGGTGTGCAGCACGCTGATGAAGTTATTTGCCAAAGTTTTACGTTTTCAGCCTCGGCAAACCCGATTAGGTATCAAGGCGCGGTCCCCGTTTTCGTCGACAGCGAGCCAGATACGTGGAACATGTCGCCACAAGCGCTTGAAGAGGCGATAAAAGACCGCATCTCCAAAGGGACCAAACCTAAAGCGATTATCGCAGTCCATTTGTATGGAATGCCGTTCAAGGCGGATGAAATCCGGGCTGTAGCCGACAAGTATGAAATCCCGATACTGGAAGATAGTGCCGAAGCGCTAGGAAGTACGTATAAAGGGAGAAGATGCGGAACTTTCGGCGACATTGGTGTTTTGTCGTTCAACGGAAACAAAATAATAACAACTTCCGGAGGCGGCGCATTAGTGGCCAATACGAAGGAAATTAAAGAGAAAGCTGTTTTTCTGGCAACGCAGGCGCGCGACAATGCTCCGCACTACCAACACAGCGAAGTAGGGTTTAACTACCGGTTAAGTAATATTTGCGCGGGAATTGGCCGCGGACAGATGCAGGTTCTGGAGAAACATGTTGAACTTCGACGCAAAATGCATGCATTTTATGTTGATCTGTTCTCAAAGTTTGACGGAATTACGGTCTTTGACGAACCCAGTCCCGATTTCCGTTCCAACCACTGGCTCAGTGCAATTACCGTGGATTCAAAAGTTGTAGGGAAAACCCGTGAACAATTTCGGATTGCACTCGAAGCAGAAAATATCGAAACAAGGCCTTTATGGAAGCCGATGCATTTGCAGCCCGTTTTTGAGTGCTTTAGCTATTACGGTTCAAACGTCTCTGAGACGCTGTTCGACAACGGATTGTGCCTTCCTTCGGGATCGAATTTGACGGATGAGGAAACCGAAAGAATAAAAGATGCAGTTAATCGGTTTTTTAAATAAATGTGGCTGATTCTCGCTGTATTTTGCTATAAATCTCTACTTTTGTAAATAAGCAATACCTCGATGCGCAAATCTGGAGCTGATATATTTAATTCCTTAATGGCAGCGCTCTCAGAACGGAAAATTCGGAACCTGGGATATTTGCCGCGTTGGATTATTTTCATGATCGACGTGGTGATAGTATTGGTTTCCTGCATCATCACATATGGGATTATATCGGCGCTAAACGGCATCTTTAACGACAACCTGAATACGCCACTTCGCTATCTTGTTGTAATTTTGATCAATTCGGTGTTTTTTCTGATTTTCCGCACGTATGCAGGGATCATCAGGCATTCAACTTTTATTGACGGCGTCAAATTATTGATTTCAACAACGGCCTCGTTTATTGCGCTTATCAGCATCAATCTGGTTGCAAATTGGGTTTTTGACGAAAAACTATTCCTCAGTACCGGCCTTTTCATCAACAGCGTCATCTCCTTCCTGCTATTGTTCCTTTTCAGGATCATGGTCAAATATGTTTTTGAACGATACTTGCATCTTGAAGACAAGAAGAAACTTGTCAAAGCGGTAATTTATGGGGCTGATGCGAACGCTATCTCGGTTGCGAATGCACTGCGGACAGAGATGCCGGCGCGTTTTCGGCTACTGGGGTTCATTGATAAATTCCACTATAGCAAAACATCAAAGAGCATCCTGAACCTTCCAATTGTAAGCCAGACGAAAGACATTCACGTCATTCTTCGCGCCATGAAGGCCGACGCGCTTATCATGGCTGAAAAAAGCCTGTCTAAAGAAGAAATTGTGGCTATCGTTGAAGAGTGCCTCGAATACAATTTTAAGGTTTACACCGTTCCGTTGATCACCGATTGGGAGGACGAGCAGCAAATATCCAAAGAAGTAAAAACATTTGACATTGAAGATTTGCTTGAGCGTAAGCCGATCGTTCTCGATATGAAGTCGATTTCTGCACAGCTAAACAACAAAACCATCCTTATCACCGGAGCTGCGGGTTCGATTGGCAGTGAGATTACCCGTCAGGTACTCGAATTTAATCCGCTGAAAGTAATTTTGCTTGACCAGGCGGAAACTCCGTTGCACAGTCTGCGGCTCGAAATGGATAATATTAAAAAGCGCTCAGAAATCCACACCATACTTGCAGATATCCGTCACAGGGAAGTGCTCGACAAAGTCTTTAGCACGTTCAAACCCGATGTTGTCTATCACGCAGCGGCGTACAAACATGTTCCGCTGATGGAAGAAAACCCCGAGCAGGCCGTTTTTACGAACGTTATGGGCACGAAGAACTTAGCCGACCTTTCGCAACAGTACCAGGTTGAGCGTTTTGTCATGGTGTCTACCGATAAGGCGGTAAACCCGAGCAGCGTGATGGGAGCAAGCAAGCGCATCGCCGAGAAATACGTACAGTCGCTGCAATTCTATAATGGGAATAAAACACGCGGCACGAAATATATTACAACCCGGTTCGGTAACGTTCTGGGCTCCAACGGCTCCATTGTTCCGCTATTTACCGAACAGATAGCGCAAGGTGGCCCGGTCACCATCACACATCCGGAAATTATCCGTTACTTTATGACAATTCCCGAAGCCTGCCAGCTTGTACTGGAAGCCGGTGCCATGGGAAAAGGAGGCGAAATATTTATATTCGATATGGGCAAGCCGGTCAAGATTCTGGACCTTGCCAAGAAAATGATACGGCTCGCCGGTTATATCCCCGGAAAGGATATCGACATTAAAGTTATCGGATTACGTCCGGGCGAAAAGTTGTACGAAGAGCTGCTGAACGATACTTCGAAGACATTGCCAACCCATAACATCAAGATCATGATCGCAGAGGAAATTTGTGAGGACTATCAGCATATCAGTGACGAAATAAGCAATCTGCTTGAAGAAAGCAAAACATATTGCCACGACGACATTGTGGCACGTATGAAGAAGATCGTCCCTGAATTTAAAAGCATGAATTCGGTTTTCGAAACTCTGGATATTTAACCGCAGCCCGGGAAAACCCGCCGCCGCAATTTTATTATATTTGTATAAAAAATGAATTTTAGAAATTTCATTGCCACTGGCGCCATCTTATTTCTGCTGCTGTTTGTTACTTCCTGCGCATCAGATAAAACAATACTCTACCTTCAGGACTCGGCCGCACTAAACCCAAAAGTGCAATCTTACGCTAATGTAATTGAACCCGACGATAACATCGCCATCACGGTTACCGCTGATGAGCCGGAACTCGCCGCACCCTTTAACCTGATGTACCTTACAACTAAAAGTACCCAGGCAAATAGCAGTATTAACGAATCGCTGATGGGATATCTCGTTGACGACAGGGGCGAAATTGATTTTCCCGTGGTCGGAAAGGTTAAACTTGCGGGCATGACACGTTCAGAAGCTGAAGATAAGATCAAGTCGCTTCTGCGTCCGCATTTGGCGAATCCGGGTGTAAACCTTCGGATCATGAATTTCAAAATATCTGTCCTTGGGGAAGTAAAAGCCCCGGGCGTACAATCGGTGAATGGTGACAGGATTACGGTTCTTGAAGCACTAAGCGCTGCCGGCGACCTTACTATTTATGGTAAAAGGGACGAGATCATGGTACTGCGTGAAGAAGGCGGAACACGTACGCTAAACACAATCGACATTACATCAACAGAGTTTATCAACTCGCCCTATTATTATCTGGCGCACAATGACGTTGTGTATGTCAAGCCTAACAAGACCAAAATAAACTCTTCTATTATCGGTCCAAACCTGACGGTCGGGATCTCGGCAATTTCGCTGCTGATCACAATTATAACACTAAGCACTCGTTAATACACAATGCAAAAGCAACCCTATTTGAATGAGGTCAGGGAATCTCAAACAAACGTAAAAGAATTAATCCTCCATTATTTGTCGAAGTGGTATTGGTTTGTGCTCGGCTCGCTGATTTGCCTGCTGCTCGCACACATTTACCTTCGTTACGCGGTGCGCGAATACAGCGCTACTGCGACGATAATGGTTAAGGACGACAAGAAAGGCGGAATGGTCTCAGAACTTGCGACATTAGGCGAGATGGACGTAATGGGCAAGATAAAAAGTAGCGTCGACAACGAAATTGAAATCATCCGGTCGCGTACTATAGTCGAATATGCAGTACGCGACCTAAGCCTGAATATCAGGTATTTCAGTGAAGGACGTCTGAAAGCGCTGGAACTTTATAAGGCATCGCCTATAAAGATTATTTTCTCCAACCCGGTAGCAAGGCCTGTTCATTATAAAGTAGAGCCTGACAATGGTGAGGGTTTCAGCTTGTACGATGCTGAAGAAAACCTTATCGGAAAATATAAATTTGGTCAACTGGTAACCCACAAAAATGGCAGTTTTACCATTCTTAAAACGATTCCGAAAAGCCGTCAGGTTGTAATTGTGACCGCAAATCCAGTCTTACAAACAGCTCAAAGTTTTAAGAATAAGGTGAAGGTGGCGCTCGTCGATGAAAAAACGAGTGTGGTCGAACTCTCTATTGTCGATCCGGTTCGGGAGCGTGCGGAAGACATTCTGAATGCGGTAATCGATAACTACAACCGTGATGCGATAAAAGACAAGAGCCAGATATTTGAAAATACATCCGACTTTATTGACGAAAGGCTAAAGCTGATCGCAGGCGAGCTTGGGGATGTCGAACGTAGCGGTGAAGCGTATAAAAAAAGCAACCAGGTAACCGACATCGTTTCGGAAGCCGGGATGTTTCTTGAGAATGCCACCGAATTTGAAAAGGCTTTTATTGAAACCGAAACTCAACTACGTGTTGTTGCTTCATTACGTGATTTTGTAAAAGCATCTGGTGAAAACGAACTGATTCCCGATAATATCCTGACCACAATGTCGGCCGACGCAAGTCAGTCGCCAACGCTAATTTCCGAGTACAACCAGCTGTTGCTGCAACGCCAGCGGATGTTGAGGAGCGCAGGTCCGGAAAATATCAAGATCAAGCAGTTGAACTCGCAGTTGGAATCCTTGAAACAAAATGTTATTGCAAACTTAGATCGCTTAAGGAACACCTTGATGATCAAGAAGAATGACCTTGCGCAACAACAAAGCAGGCTAAGCGGTAAGATTTCGGATGTTCCTACACAGGAGCGTGAGTACAAAGGCATCCTGCGCCAGCAGAATATCAAGGAACAGTTGTATATGTATCTGTTGCAGAAGCGCGAAGAAACAGCTATTGCACTCGCATCGACGGCACCAAACGCGAAGATTATTGACACGGCACTTACATCGGCTACACCGGTTTCGCCCAAAACAAGCATCATCTACCTCGCGGCGCTGTTCATGGGCTGCTTCATTCCGTTTGGGTTCATTTACGCGTCCGACCTTCTTGATACGAAAATCCACAATCATTCCGATTTGAATAAGATTTCTGTGCCCTATCTTGGCGACGTACCGAAGGCAGATACGAGCAATGAGATCATCACGTTGCACAGCCGCACCAGTACAGCCGAGGCATTGCGCATCATCCGTACAAACCTCGAGTTTATGCTGAGCCATATTCCTGAAGGCATTGCAAAGACCATTTTTGTAACATCGACGATTCCGAAAGAAGGGAAAACATTTATTTCGATCAACCTTGCTGCTACGATCGCGCTTTCAGGAAAAAAAACGTTGTTGCTTGCGATGGATATCCGAAACCCGAAATTTGACGATTATCTCGATATTCCTGCAAAAGGGCTCACCAATTACCTTGCAACGCCCAACTCGCAGTCGGAAGACTACATTGTAAAGCACCAGACGCACGATAATTTCTACATCTTCCCAGCAGGTGTTATCCCGCCAAATCCAGCTGAATTGCTAATGGACGCGCGCGTGGCCGAGCTATTTACCAAGCTTCAGCGTGAATACGACTATATCGTGGTCGACACAGCGCCTGTAAGTCTGGTGACGGATACGCAAATCATAGCGAAATTTGCCCACAGCTTTGTGTATGTGACACGGGCGAACCACCTCGACAAGCAGATGCTGACATTCCCACAACGACTCTATTCTGAAAACAGGTTGCCGAACATGGCGATGCTCTTAAATGATACCGACGTGAAAAAAGGCTACGGTTACGGCTACGGCCACGGTTACGGTTACGAGAAAAACCGTCTCAGCAGGTGGTATCAGAATGTCTTTAAATTCGGAAGAAAGAAAGACTAAAACGAAAACACTGAATTGTTTTTTAAAGCGGCGCTAATTGAAGCGCCGTTTTTTATTACGATGCGTTTCTCGAAAGCTTCCAGATGGTTCTCGTGATGTACATCGGAACCCGCAAAGTCAATCATTCCGGCATTCAACAACTTAGACGCGACGGCTGCAACTTCAACTCCGTAATAACCCACGGTAGACAGCAGATTAAGCTGAAACAGGCAACCCGCGTTTTTTAGTTTTTGGTACTCAGGGAAGTTGTTATGAAAGAAAATATAGCGCTCCGGATGTGCCAAAACCGGAATGTAACCCGCTACCTGTACGTCGAAAAGTATTTGATAAAGTTGAATCGGCGGGTTGAGATACGACATCTCGACCAGCACATAATTGTCTTTTAGCGTCCGCAACTGATTCGTCGTATATAACTTTACAAAATGGTCGTCGATAAGGTATTCGGCGGCTGCGTTCAACGGAATGGAAATACCGGCTGCGGTCAATGCCGTCCGCGTTGATTGCAGCGTTTCTTCGATGGACTCCCGGGTATTTTCCCAGACGTTGTTCATCACATGCGGAGTTGCAATAAATCTGCTGCAGCCAAAAGACATAAGCCGCGTTATGATCGTCCTGGTATCTTCAAAAGAAGCGGCACCATCGTCAATTCCCGGTAAAAGATGCGAATGGAAGTCGGTGTGGCCCGGCGGGATGAAGTCGCGTAGAAATGGTTTCCGGTTGAAGATAGCGAACAAAGCAGCAATTTTAGATATACGAATTTACGATTTATATGCCGCAGCGCGAAATTGTAATGGCCAATTTTAGGACGAACACCAACACAAAATTTAACTGCCATAACCGAAATCACTATATTTGCCCCGGCAGTTTAATTGTTGTCATTGCAAATGGCTTCAGCGTACTGTTCGTCAATAGATAAAGAAAAAAAAAACAACAATGAGCGAACGCAATCAGTCGGATGACTGGGATCTTGTAATCAACGGACAATCTTCCTTGCTGGATTTCAGGTTTAACGATGTATGGCGTTACCGCGACCTGTTGTTGATGTTCGTTAAACGCGATTTCGTCAGCTTCTACAAACAGACGATCTTAGGGCCGCTGTGGTTTTTTATCCAACCGATTTTCACAACAATTGTCTTCACCTTTGTGTTTGGGAAACTTGCAGGGATCAGTACAGACGGGCTCCCACACTATTTATTTTTCCTGTCGGGAATTACGGCGTGGAACTATTTCGCCGACTGCCTGAACAAGACCAGCACCGTTTTCAGGGACAACTCCCATATTTTTGGGAAGGTTTATTTTCCCAGGCTGATCATGCCGTTAAGTATTGTCGTCAGTAATCTGGTCCGGTTTGGCGTGCAATTATCGCTGTTGGCCTGCATGATGCTGTACTTTTGGCTGAACCCGTCGCAGGGAAGCTTTGAAGTCACGATCGCAATCCTGCTTTTGCCTGTATTGATTATGCTAATGGCGTTGCTCGGCCTCGGAACCGGACTTATCATTACCGCAATGACAACCAAATATCGCGACCTGACCTTTCTTATCAGCTTTGGCGTACAGTTGCTCATGTATGGCACAACGGTTATTTATCCGTTGAGTGAAGTGCGCGGCAAATATCCTGATATGGCCAGGTTTATCGAATTGAACCCGATGACGGGAATTATTGAAGCCTTTCGTTTTGCAATTTTAGGACGCGGCGAATTCTCTGCTTCAACCATTGGATATTCAGCGGGGTTTACAATAGTAATCTTGTTTCTTGGAATCATGATCTTTAATAAGACGGAGCGCAATTTCGTCGATACCATATAATGAGCAGAAAAGTTATTACCGTCGAGGACTTATCGAAAGCGTACCAGATCGGGCAGATTGGCACCGGAACGATTTCGCGTGATATCGAGCGGTTTTGGACAACCCGAATTCGTGGAAAAGAAGATCCGTTTTTGAAAATCGGTGAAGCAAACGACAGAAGCACGAAAGGCGGGAGTGACATTGTATGGTCGTTGCGTGATATTAATTTCGACATTTTCGAAGGTGAAGCAGTCGGTATTATTGGTAAGAACGGCGCTGGAAAGAGTACGCTTTTAAAAATTTTATCACGCGTTACGAGTCCGACGACAGGCGAGATTAAGGTCCGCGGCCGCATCGCAAGCCTTCTTGAAGTAGGCACCGGATTTCATCCTGAACTCAGCGGACGTGAGAACATATACCTAAACGGCGCAATCCTCGGAATGCGAAAGAAGGAGATCACCAGAAAGTTAGAAGAAATAATTGAATTCTCTGGCGTTGCGCGCTATATAGACACACCGGTGAAACGCTATTCGTCGGGAATGTACGTTCGGCTTGCGTTTGCCGTTGCAGCGCATCTTGAAAGTGAAATTTTAATTGTAGACGAAGTTCTTGCTGTTGGCGACGCTGAATTCCAGAAGAAATGCCTCGGAAAAATGGGCGACATTTCAAAAGGCGAAGGCCGGACAGTCCTATTTGTGAGCCACAATATGGCCGCCGTGCAAAATTTGTGCAGCCGTGGTATCGTGATGAAGAACGGCATGATAAGTCACGACGGGGAAATTGACAGTTCGATCCAGGAATATCTTCGGGAAAGTACCGCCACTGTTTCGCTGGTCGATATTAAAGATCGGAAAGGCACCGGATTAGTAAAATTGGCGGAAGCAAAAGCTTTTGGCCGAACGCTGGGCATTAAACCGCAAACCGGGCAGCCCTTTACGTTGCAGTTCGTTTTGCTGAACCCGACCAATGTGCGAATGGCAGATATCCGGTTCGATCTTAGAATTGACGATCAGATGGGGCAACGCATTGCATGGCTTAGCACCAGCGTTCTCGAAACAACCGCAACAGCAGGCGGAAATTTAATTTCATTCCACATCGAAAAACTAAACCTGAACGAAGGCTTGTATTATGTGACCACACAAATTATGGTGTACAACCAGGTAACAGATTGGATTCAAAATGTATTTTCGTTTGAGGTTTCGGAAGGTGATTTTTACAATTCAGGTAAAAAGGTACCGCCGGCACAAAGTAAGGTAATAATGGATTTTCAGGTAGGATATGATTGACAGGATAAAAAACAAGATAAAGCAGTTTGAATACCGTATTTACACAAGCCATCAGCTTCAGGAAGACCATCTCGCGCTGACGCAACTGCTGAAGATGTTTGGCGATCAAACCTTTCTGCCATTAACATCGTGGTCGGTGAGTCCGCGTGAAGTACTCCATATCTGTAATGATGTCGTCATCAACAAACGCAAGAGCATCATCGAGTTTGGCGCAGGATTTTCCACGATCTGCATTGCACAACTTTTGAAGATCAACAATATTTCGGCTTCATTTGTGACTGTTGAAAACCATCAGGAATGGGCAAACGACATGCTGAATCTGCTAACACGCCTCGGACTACGGGATTACGTTAAGATCATTGTTGCTCCAATTACGGGTGTTTCTTCCGATATTGCCAAAACAGGACAACAGAAATGGTACAATACCCGAATTATTTCAGAACATACGAAAGGTATTCCCACGTTTGATATCGTAATTGTTGATGGGCCTTTCGGCGGAACAACACCGTTTGCCCGATACTCGGCAGTGCCTTTTTTAAAATCAAAACTCGCGGCAGACTACGCCATCTTTCTGGATGACAGCAGCCGCGACGAAGAAAAACAGATTGCTGCCGACTGGCTGAAGCTTATCGGCGGAAAGTCCAAAAACCACAAGCGTTATGTTTGCCTCACAAGCAGTTCGGGATTTGACGTTTCGCCATACGGAATCAAATATAAGATCTGATGCAGCCACTGGTTTCCATAATTATTCCCACTTTTAATCGGGCATATCTGATTGCGGAAACCTTAAACAGTGTGCTGTCACAGACCTATCAAAGTTGGGAATGTATCGTTGTCGACGACGGTTCCACTGACAATACAGAGGAAGTTGTTGCCCGATATACGTTTGCTGACACGAGGTTTAAATTTGCAAAGCGGCCGCGATCAAAACCGAAAGGAGCCAATGCATGTCGGAATTATGGTTTTGAAATTAGCAACGGCACGCTGATAAATTGGCTGGATTCCGACGATTTATTGCTGCCGGAGCACCTGATGATACATTCGGAAAGGCACGCTGAACACCAGTGCGACGCTGTGATCACAAAAGCAAAGGTTTTCCAGGAGAGCAAGCAGAATGTGATCCGCGACTGGAGCAACACCGTTTCAACAGGACACCTCATCACGGAAATGATCTGGAATACAGTGCTTTGGCAAACCAACTGTGTCGTTTGGAACCGGGAAGCAGTGCCCGAAAATCCGTTTGAGGAAGATTTATCCAGTTCGCAGGAATGGACGTTTCACCTGAAACAATTGATAAACAACAGAACTTTTGTCACCGCATCAGCCTATACGTGCTTGATACGCGAGCACGATGTTCGTACAGGAAAGATGGTTTCAGTTAAAAAGAGCTTTTCCACGTTTCATTCGCGCCGGACGATTATGCGGCTTCTGCAGGAAAAACAGATGCTGAGCGTTGAGAATGAACTCGGGCTATTAAAGTATATTTCTTACGCGTTGCGGCAGTCGCTTCAATTTGGTTACACCGAACTAACAAAAGAGATTTTGGGTTTTCTCGGAAGATCCGTGGGCCGGTCAAAAAACCGTAAATTCATTTTGAAGATCCTCTTTGTAGCTTTTCCGGTGTACCAGCTAACATCCAAAGGCGAGAAATTATTTAAAATATAATCTTGATGGCCAAAGTAATCCTGTTATCTCAATTTCCGCTACCCTATTCCAAAATCGGGAGCTGGACAACGTTGTATGCGAATTACATTCAACACCATCAACACAAAATAGACTACGTTGTTTGCCCGAAGCCGAAGCAGCCGTTTCAACAAGTTCAGTATAGCTTCATCGGCGATACGTTCCGAAACAAGGTCAGCCGAAAATTCTTCGGAAAATCATATTCGGGATATTTTGATGCTCTGAAGAAAATATTCAAACCGTATGAAACCTACGTAATTCAGGTCGCCGATAACCAAGGTCTTATAAAGCCGCTTGTGGAGTTTTTAAATTCCATCGGGATCCGCAACCGGGTTTATATCCAGTATTTCCATCATGGTTTTAGCCCGCTGTATACGAATCAGATGAGCGGGCCTTTTTTTGACGCAATCGACGAAATAGTGCTGCTGACACACGATTCCTACAAGTTTTACCAGCAATATTACACCGTCTTTCCAAGCAGGGTTTCGATTTTGCATAACGGCATCGACACGTCCAAGTTCTATCGTCCAAGTTCAGCGCAGAAACGCCAGCTCAAAAGCGAACTCGGGATTTCTGCCGGGACAACGTTCATTTGGTGCGCAAAAGACCGTCCGAAAAAAGGACTTGATTTACTGCTTGACGCCTGGAAGCGCATTTACAGTCAAGATAAAGATATTGCCCTACTGGTTGTTGGCAGTACAAGAACATTGAATGTTGAAGGCGTGATGGAAATCGGCGTTGTGCCCAACGACCAGCTTCCGAAATATTTTCAGGCGTCGGATGTGTATCTGTTTCCGACTCTTTGCAAAGAAGGTTTCGGAATGACGTTGATCGAGGCGCTGCATTGCGGAAACTACTGTATTGCTGCTGCAAACGGCGGCGTTCCTGAAGTGCTACAGTACGGCAAACTTGGACAACTAGTTGATTCTCCAAATAAGGTTGCCGACTGGGTTTCGGCTATCGAAGAATATCTTCAAACACCGCCTGTCGCGCCAGTTCTTCCTGACGGATTGTACACCATGGAGGCTTGGAACCACGGAATGGACGAAATAATCGACAATGCCAAAATCTCCATCCAACGCTAGATGACCAACCATAAGAAGTTCGCCATTTTAATTACGACAAAAGATCGTCGCGACGAGCTGTTGCTGACACTTCGGAAGATCGCTGATCTGATAAGCCGTACCGACACTAGATGCATTGTCCTTGACGATGGTTCGCGCGACCAAACATTCGAAAACCTGCAGATGCATTTTCCTGAGATCGAGGTTGTCAGGCATCAAAAATCAATGGGCTATTTGCACAGCAGAAACAAGCTTTTGGAAATGGCGAACGCAGAATATGCAATTTCACTCGATGATGATGCGCATTTCCTGTCGGCAAGCCCTTTAGCTGAAATTGAAAAGTTGTTCATTGAGAATCCTGCATGCGGTTTGATTGCGTTCCGGATTTTCTGGGGCAAAACCGCGCCAGCTTCAACCAAATCATCCGATCACGCGCAACGGGTGCAAAGTTTTGTGGGCTGCGGACACGCGTGGCGAACGTCGGCTTGGAAGGTCATTCCCGATTATCCGGAATGGTTTAAATTTTACGGTGAAGAGGATTTTGCTTCCTACGAACTTTTCAGGGCCGGATTTCAGGTGGTTTACGCGCCGCAGATTCTTGTCCACCATCGTGTAGACCTTAAATTGCGGAAAAACGATTCTGATTATACCCGCCGGCTTCGAAGGTCTTTGGCGTCGGGTTGGTTGCTGTACTTTTTATTTGTTCCGCTGCGCCTTGTGCCGAGAAAATTCGCAGCGTCCATCGCCTCACAGTTCCGGACGAAAATTTTTAAGGGTAATCTTAATGCGCTTAAGGCACTGCTTTTGGCATTCTTTGACTTGATTGTTGCGTTCCCAAAGATTATTTCAAATTCGAACCGCTTAACGCTTTCAGAATATCAAGCTTATAGAAAACTGTCACGAACGCGTATCTTCTGGAAACCTGGATCCGAACAATAACACCTTCACGTTTGCGGCTGTCTGCTACTATAAAGAAAAAAGATTATTTTTACCTACAACAAACAACCCTATGTTTAAATCCGACGCTGCCCCTTACATTATTGCCGAAGTCGGGCAGGCGCACGAGGGAAGCCTCGGCATGGCTCATGCGTATATTGACGCAATTGCTGCTACCGGTGTAAACGCGGTAAAGTTCCAGATGCATATCGCCCAAGCGGAAAGTAGTATCCACGAACCGTTTCGGGTTAAATTTTCGTTTGAAGATGAAACGCGATACGGCTATTGGGAACGGATGGGCTTTACCCTCGAACAATGGAAAGGCCTGAAGCAACATTGCGACAAGGCGGGTATCGAATTTATCTGCTCACCGTTCAGCAATATGGCGGTTGATTGGCTTGAGGAAGTTGGCGTTTGCTTTTATAAGATCGGATCGGGAGAAATAAACAATTTCCTGATGCTTGAGAAGATCGCAAGAACGGGCAAGCCAATACTATTATCATCGGGGATGAGCAGTTATGCCGAGCTTGATAAAACCGTGGCGTTTCTAAGAACGCGAAACTGTGAATTTGCAATCCTGCAATGCACTACATCATATCCGACGGAGCCGCAGCAATTCGGGCTAAATGTGATAACCGAGCTTCAGCAACGTTACTGCGTTCCGGTTGGCTTTTCGGACCATTCGGCGAAAATTGAAACTTGCATAGCAGCAACGGCACTTGGCGCGCAGATTTTAGAATTTCATGTGGTATTCGACCGTCGGCAATTTGGTCCCGATTCAAAATCGTCGCTTACAATTGATGAAACCACTCAGCTTGTAACGGCCGTCAGGAACGTCGCGATAGCGGTAAAATGTCCTGTCAACAAAAATGACAATTCGGGCTACACCGAATTGAAAAATATATTCGAAAAATCGCTTGCTGTGAACAAGGCTTTGCCAAAGGGGCATCTTCTTGGGTTTGATGATCTTGAGGCGAAGAAACCGAAAGGCTTCGGGATCTCGGCTGCCGATTTTGAAACAGTTATCGGAAAGGCACTGATATCCGACAAGCAGCAGTGGGATTTTTTAAATGAAGAAGATTTAGCATGAGCGAAAAAAGAAAAATTTGTGTCGTAATTACAGCGAGGCCTTCGTATAGCCGGATTAAATCGGCACTGACCGCAATAAAAAACAATCCGAATCTCGAACTTCAGTTAGTTGTTGCCGGTTCTGCGTTATTGGATCGATACGGGAATGCTGTCAATTATATCGAAAAAGACGGTTTTACAATAAACGAAAAGGTCTTTATGGTACTTGAGGGCGAAAACCCGATGGCGATGGCGAAAACAACCGGGCTCGCCGTCATGGAACTTTCCACTGTATTTTACAACCTGAAACCAGATGCCGTAATTACAATAGCCGACAGGTTTGAAACCATTGCAACCTCAATCGCCGCGTCTTTCCAGAACATTCCACTGGTGCATATTCAAGGCGGCGAAGTGACGGGAAATATTGATGAGAAAGTCCGCCATGCCAACACTAAACTTGCCGATTTGCACCTCGTATCGTCGGAAGATGCACGCAATCGTGTGATAAAAATGGGGGAAGACCCGAAAAGCGTAATTAATACCGGTTGTCCGTCTATCGATCTGGCACGTGAAGTAATGGACAATCCCCAACTTGATTTTGACCCGATTGAAAAATACGGCGGCGTAGGACAGGCCGAAGGTTGGGAAGACGGCTATATCGTAGTAATGCAGCATCCGGTAACAAACGAATACGCCCAGTCGAAACAGGATATAAAAAAGACATTAATAGCAGTTGATGAAATAGGGTTGCCAACCTTTTGGTTCTGGCCAAACGTCGACGCCGGCGCGGATGGTACTTCAAACGGGATCCGTTCGTACCGTGAAATCCACAAGCCGAAAAACATCATGTTCTTCAAAAATATGGAACCCGCTGATTTCCTGCATCTGATCAAAAACGCGAAATGCCTCGTCGGAAATTCGAGCGTCGGCATCCGTGAAAGCTCCTATCTTGGCGTTCCGGTGGTAAATATCGGCACTCGCCAGAACCGGAGATTGCGCGGCAAAAATGTGATCGACGTTTCGTACGATAAGGATGAAATCAAATCGGCGATCCAAAAGCACATCGACAACGGTACAATCGCAAGCGAATCGCTTTACGGCGACGGCAGCGCAGGTGAACAGATAGCTAAAGTGCTCGAGAAATTTCCATTGCTGTTCCATAAAACCATATCGTACTAATGCGCATCCTCGGTATCATTCCGGCACGTGGTGGTTCGAAAGGTGTTCCCGGGAAGAACATAAAACTGTTGAACGGAAGGCCGTTGCTGGATTACACGGCGTCAGTTGCACTCAAAAGTGCGCTTCTGACCGACGTTATCTTGTCTACCGACGACGATGCTATTGCTGAAGCCGGAGAAAGATGCGGACTAAAAGTACCGTTTATGCGTCCGGCGCAACTCGCTCAGGATGATACGCCGACAATTGATGTCATTGTACATGCAATTGACTGGTTTGCCAACAAAGGAATAAGCTTCGATGCACTGTGTCTATTGCAGGTGACCAGCCCATTGCGGACAACCGAATTCCTGGAGGAAGCTTTACTGAAATTTTCGTCGGGTGATTTCGACTCACTGATTTCTGTCAGGAAAGTGCCACATGAATATAATCCGCATTGGGTATTTGAAAAAAATCAGGATGGAAGCTTAAAGATAGCAACGGGCGACAAGCACATCATTCCGCGACGCCAGCAACTTCCTGATGCCTATCACCGTGACGGAAGTATTTATATCACCAAGACGGCGACTATTAAGCAGCAAAACTCCATTTTTGGCGATCGGATTTCCTTCATCGAGTCGCCAACAGAATTTCACATCAACATTGATACTGAGGCCGATTGGGAGAAAGCCGAAAAGCTCGTGCGCAACTTTCAGCTTTAAAAATTACAGATAATCAATTCGTTTGGTTTATGCCGAATATTTCAGGATATTTGGCGTGCCATGCCAAACACTGACAAAGAAGAGAATACCAAGATACTCATACTGCTTCCCGATGGCGTCGGACTTCGGAATTTCGCTTACAATGACTTTCCTGCAAAGGCCGCGGCAAACGGCATCGACCTTATTTTCTGGAACAATACGCCGTTCGATCTTTTGGCGATGGACCTGTCGGAAATACGAATCCCACAGTCCAAAAATCATCCCTTGACCGAACTTTACAAAAACGCCCGCAAGCAAATCGAGCTCAATCTTAGCATCCGTCGGTTTAAAGACCACGTCTATGATTCGTACCGGTTTCCATCGTCTTATAAATCTATCAGAGCGGCTTTTAAGAGCGCCTTCGTGAAATGGCTAACCATTTTCAACTCGTCATCAAGCGGATTGAAACGTGTCCGGGAGAAGATCAAAAAGGAGGAACGAAAGACCTTATATTATAATCAATGCCTTGAAACGCTGCAAGGCGAGCGACCTGCGATGGTGTTCTGTACGAACCAGCGACCGATGTCGGCAATTGCGCCAATCCTCGCGGCGCAGGAACTGGGAATTCCGACCGCAACTTTCATCTTTTCATGGGATAATCTTCCGAAAGCCACAATGGTAATTGAACCTGATTATTATCTCGTATGGAGTGAATTGATGAAGGAGCAACTGTTGTCGTATTATTCATATATCCAAGAGAACCAGGTTTACGTTACCGGAACGCCGCAATTCGAGTCGCATCACGATAAAAATCTGGTCGTTCCACGGGAGGACTTCTTTAAAACCCACGGTCTCGATATGCGCAAAACATACATCTGCTATTCGGGGGACGATGTTACGACGTCGCCAAACGACCCGAGATATCTTGCCGATGTTGTTGCCGCGGTACGAGAGATCAACGCTAAAGGAACGTATGATCTCGGCATCGTATTTCGCCGGTGCCCTGTGGATTTTTCAGCCCGATTCGATGAAGTATTGGCTGCAAATCCTGACGTAATTAAGATAATCGCTCCAAAATGGGATAAGGTAAAAGAACGATGGGATTCGGTTTTTCCGACTAAAGAAGACATTGCGCTTCAGATGAACACCATCGCACACACTCAACTGGTGATCAACCTTGGGTCGTCAATGGCATTTGATTACGCTTCGTTCGACAAACCCTGCGCCTACATGAACTACGATTATCCCACGATGGATGCGGTGCGAAAAAACTGGTCGGTCAAGAAGACCTATGATTTTGTACATTTCCGGTCGATGCCCACAAAGGATAGCGTCATCTGGTTTAACGATGCTGCAAAAATTGCCACTCAAATTGAAGAAGCATTGTCCGACAGTTCGATCACCGTCGCCGCCGCAAAACAATGGTTTGAAAAAATCAACATGCATCCGACTGAACAGGCGTCTGATAGAATCATTTCTGCTTTCGCCGATATAACCTCAAAGAACCTTTAAAATGAGTTTAAAATCTTTGCTTCCGCTGATAAAAAAGACCGGCAGTACGCTTTCGCCTGCTGATTTCCATAGCGTCGTTAATGTTGTTTTTCACGATGCCGAGGCGCCACATTATGATGCAATGCACAAAGGCATGTGGGAAAGCCTTCAGCAACAGATGGATTTGCTGGTTAGCGAGGTCATACACAAAGGAAATATGGCAGATCAACAACTTCATCTTCTTGACATTGGCTGCGGGACAGGATTGAGTACCCAGCTGCTGCTGAACTCTAAGCTTGGACCTCAAATTTCTAAAGTAACGCTCGCTGATACTTCGCCGATGATGATCCAGATCGCCAAAGCAAGAGCGACCGAGTGGGACATTGATCACGAACTGCTGAACTGCGGGATCGCTCAAATTACAGGGAAATATGACGTTATACTGATTTGCTCGGTACTGCATCATATTCCGGATCTTCAAGAGTTTCTCGAACAGGTTAACCGGTTGCAGAACATCGGCGGTATCGTAATTCATCTGCAGGATCCGAACGGGGACGCATTTGAAGATCCGGAGTATATCTCACGAATGGCGGAGTTCGGAAAAGCCAGGTGTAACACGGCAAAGCCCTCGCCACTAAAAGCCATTAAGAAGAAAATTAAACGTTTCATTGGTAAAAAGGATTACATCGATCTCGTGAACGACGAGCTGTTGAAGCGAAATGTAATCAAAAGCCGAATGACCGCCGATGAAATCTGGAGCGTTACCGACATCCATGTGGAAGACCTGCCGTTTTCTGCCGGTAAGGGAATTTCATTGGAATTGATCGCAAAACATTTGTCGGAATACCAACAAATAACCCGCAGGTCGTATGGTTTCTTCGGTCCGCTTAAAAGCGAACTTCCCACCGAATACCAGATACAGGAAGAACATCTTATTCGCGAAAATCAACTTAACGGGCGCCATATTGCTGCAACGTGGCAAAAGACATCATGAAAATAGGATATCTGACTCCTGAATATCCGGTTGCTGAAGGCACGCCGTCGGCCGGAATTGGGTCGAGCGTTAGGAACGTGGCAACAGCGCTTGCTGAAAAGGGAGTTCATGTTACGGTTTTTGTATATGGTCAGCGCTTAGATAAAGTCCTGGTTCAGGATGGCGTTCAGATTCACCTGATTCGGAAAATCAACTACCCGGTTTTCTCATGGTATCGTTACCGAAAGTACCTTCAAAAATATATAAACGATCACATTTCCACCGTTGGCACGCAACTTATTGAAGCGCCTGATTATACCGGAATAACAGCCCTTATGGAGTTAAATGCGCCGTTGGTAGTGCGTTTTCACGGAAGTGACGCGTACTTCTGTAAGCTTGAAGGCCGAAAGCAGAAGTTGAAAAACTATCTGCTTGAACGGCTGGCTGTGCAAAGTGCGGATGCCTATTCATCTCCAACCCATTTTGCTGCGCGTATAACCTCTGAAATCTTCAACATCGAGCTGAAAAGGGTCATGACGATTCCGAATGGAATTGCAATTTCCGAGTTTTCAAATGCGGGTCCGCAGCAATTTGAAGCCGGAATGATTCTGTATATCGGTACGCTGATCCGTAAAAAAGGCGTGCTGGAGCTTCCCGGGATTTTAGCCGAAGTGCTGCGTGAATATCCAAGCGCCCGACTCGTATTAGCTGGAAGTGATTCGTACGACCTTTATTCGAAGACCAACTCAACCTGGGAACTTATAAAAGCAGCCTGTGAACCAGAGATACTTAGTAAACTTGAGTATTTGGGAAAAATCCCGTATGAAGGCATTTCAGCCTTAATAAAACAAGCCCATGTATGCGTATTTCCTACATTTGCGGAAACGCAGGGAATGGTAACTATCGAATCAATGGCAATGCGAAAAGCGGTTGTGACCAGTAATTTTGAATGGAATAAGGAACTGATTGATGATGGGGTTGACGGACTTTTAGCTGATCCGACCCACCACAAAGCGTTTGCTGATCAGATAGTCAAATTATTATCAAACGAAACAATTCGACTTGAAATAGCCTCAAACGCGAGAGCAAAAGCGGCCTGCGAATTTGACATTAATGTGATTGCCGCAAAAAATATCGCTTTTTATAGAACGGTTATAGATCAACACAATAGCTAAAGCTTCGAATCTGCACGAACATGATTATTGTTTATCATCGCAATGGCAAAGCCATAGAAGTTATAAACCTTCGTTCCAAGGAGGGCATTGCTTGCTCGGGCGGCAATGTGCTACAGCAATTGTTCGATCTTGCTAAAGATCATCCGGAAAGTTATTTATTGTGGTGCGATGAACGCTTGCGCGAAGATGTAAACATCGGTGAACTTCAAAACATCTTTGAACACAAGAACATACTTGTGTCGTTTGCACCCGGAACCAGTTATCTTCCGGAGGCGATCGGCTATGTCGACCAGAGCAACTTCATCAATATTGCAAAAGGTGTTTCGTATCCAACCTGGCGGATGACCAGCGCAGTTGGCGGAACACATGCTTCAATCCTTGCGTTTTGGAAAGGCCGACATGACGAAGTTAACTTCGATTATTTCCTGAACTCGATGGCCAAATTATCAATGCCATTTGGACTGCGATGTTACTCGGAACCACGTCTGTTGTTAAAGGGTAGAATTTCAGACACGCCAAGAGCAAGTATGTCGATAGTATTTAAATTCGTCAAGCAGCACTACAAAACGCGTTGGACTGCACTGCTGTTGCTTTGCCTACTGGTTTACGAAAAACGGTTTCCGGTACTGGCTTTTATCGCGTGTCAGTTTTACAAGAAAAAATCCATTTCCACTGACACGGTTTTCGCCGACAACGCTGTAAAGGAAGCGCTACCACGGGATTTTACTATAGACGTAGTTATTCCTACAATCGGCAGAAAGAAATATCTTTTCGCTACGCTTAGTGACTTAAAAGCGCAAACGCTGCTGCCTGACCGGATAATAATCGTGGAGCAAAACCCGCTTCCGGGAAGTACTTCAGAACTTGATTTTATTGAAACCGGGACCTGGCCCTTTGAAGTTGTTCACATTTTTACCCATCAACCCGGAGCCTGCAATGCACGTAATGTTGCGTTGGACAACGTAAAGAGTGATTGGGTTTTTCTTGCAGATGATGATATTCGGCTTGACCATCAATTTCTTCAACAAACATTTAATACAATCTACAGCGTCGGCTCAGATGTTTTCAATATCTGTTGTATAACGAAAAATGAAACGCGGCAGGATCACCATATCCATCAAACCACCCTGTTTGGGTCCGGATGCAGCATAATCAGTAGGAAAAGTCTCGGAAATACAAGATTCTCTATGGCCTTTGAATTTGGTTTTGGTGAGGATTTCGATTTTGGCGCACAACTGGCGAACTGCGGATTCGATACGCATTACCTGCCCGAGCCGATAATCCTGCATATGAAGGCACCATCGGGCGGATTCCGTACAAAAATAAAACTGGCGTGGAGCGATGATGAAATTAAGCCAAAACCTTCGCCTACCGTGTTGCTGTCGAAGATGTTGCATTTTTCACAGGAACAGCTAAACGGGTACAAGACGACACTGTTTTTTAAGAATTATAAAAACCGCGAATCGAATAACCCGTTCAAATATTTGGCAACTTTTAAGGCGCGATGGGACCGAAGCGTCTTTTGGGCGGCACAACTACAGCAGGGAAATGCCGATGTCAAGCCTAAGGTTGCCAATCGCTAACTTCTAATCAAAAAGCAATGAGCTTCTCGTTAATAATCTGCACATTTCAACGAAAGGATTCGCTCCTTCGGCTGTTGCATGCGCTTCAGTTGCAGACGGTTTATCCCGACCAAATTATTATAGTGGATGCCTCTCTTGATCGTGATAGTGAAGCCGCTGTTTGTCGTGAAGAGTTTAAAAACCTGCAGTATTTCTTTGTTGACGATGTGCATCGCGGACTAACAAAACAGCGAAACTATGGCATATCAAAAGTGGGCGCAACCATTAACTTTATATGCTTTTTCGATGACGATATAGTTCCGGAGCCTGATTACTTCGAAAGGTTAATGGGGACGTATTTAGATTTTCCTGAAGCGTTAGGAGTTGGCGGTTATATTATCGATGATACCAAGTGGCAATTTGCCGGTAAAATCAATCCTGATAATTCAATGTTTTCGTTTGATGGATGGCAACGCCAAGACTCCTCAAGATTTGTTCTGCGGAAACGTATCGGGCTCGACAGCAACCAGGCGCCAGGTTTTTCAACGGGATTTTCACATGGGCGAAGCGTAGGTTTCCTGCCGCCTTCCGGAAAAACATATGAAGTTGAACAGTTTATGGGTGGTGTTTCATCGTTTCGAAAGCGGGTATTTGAAGATTTTCAGTTTTCAACCTATTTCGAAGGATACGGATTGTATGAAGATGCCGATTTTTGTCTGCGGCTCGTAAAATCAGGCAAATTATATTTAAACACTGCGGCCAGAGTGTATCACCATCATGCCGGCAGCGGACGCCCAAACCAATATAAGTACGGAAAGATGGTTGTCAGGAACGGGTATTATGTTTGGCGCGTCAAGAATCCGAAACCCTCGCTGCAAGAAAAGTTCAAGTGGCATGCGATTACGATTTTACTGACGTTGATCCGGTTCTCGAATGTCATCGGAACATCCGATAGAAAGCGCGCCTTAACAGAATCATTAGGCCGTACCGCCGGCTGGTTGGGAATTTTATTTAATCCGCCAAAACCGGATCCGGCAGGCAAACTTCGATAACGGGAAACGGCAAACGCGAATTTGCTTGAATTATCCGTCAAATCTGACTACTTTTCGGAACAAAACCAACTACTGTCCATGAAGACGGTCATTTTATCTTTCAGCATTGCACACAATTCGGTAGGCGACTACTTCATCCGGCTTAGCAACAGGCTTGCATCGCGCTACAGGGTGATCATCGTGACCGATAAAAATGACCAGCATCCGTTTTCTATTGATCCAAACATTGCAATACATCGCTGGCCGTCAACGCGACCTACGAAATTAAGGGATTTCCTGTTTTTGTATAAACTGTTCCGAACGGCGCAACCGTCGCTTACCATTTCTATTTTTGGCGCGGTAAACATTTTCCTGATTGCAGGGTTTCTTGCCCGCGTCCCTAACCGAATCGCTTGGATACGGACATTGAGCACGCAGTTTCCGCAGCAAAAACACAAGGTGATCAGGAAAAAGATGGTGTACAAACTGGCCACGGGAATTATTACGAATTCGGATGCGACTCGAAATGATGCAATTTCAGTTTATAACGTGCATCCGCTGAAGATAAGGGTGTTGCCTAATTCTGTAGCCGACAATGTGGCGAAATATGCTCCAATTGCGATTGATGAACAGAAGATACTGTATGTAGGACGTCTTCATCCCTCGAAAGGAATTGATGTTTTAATAAAGGCGTTTGCCGAAGTGCATAAAAAGATTCCAAACGTTACCTTGGATATCGTAGGCTCGGGCACTTTTCAGCATTCGCTGCTTCGGCTTGTGAAAGACAATAATCTGTCTGATGTTGTAAACTTCATTGGGAATCTGTCTAAAGATCATACCATGAAGGCGTTCGCATCGGCGTATTGTTCGGTAGTCCCGAGCTATTCCGAGGCTTTTGGCTACACCGTAATCGAATCGATGAGTATGAGAACCTGCGTGATAGGCGCCAACAATACCGGCATTCAGGAAATTATCATTGATGGCGAATCGGGCCTTTTGTTCAATACCGGCGATCATCAGGATCTTGCGACTAAAATTCTCAGTGTTTTTCAAGACAGGGAATTGCGTGACAGGCTTGCCATTGGCGGCTATATCCGATTTAAAAAAGAGTATGACCTGGCGATAGCGGCCGAACGTGATTTCCAATATTTTGAGGAACTATTATGATGAAACTCAACTATACGATTGCAAAAATGCTGTGTCCAGTTCTTCCGCCGATTGTTTCGCAACGGGTGAGGGCGGCGCTGATAAAATTGGCCGACGGCGCTGTGATAGACAGAACATTTAAAAAGCGAAGCTTTACCGGAAGCTTTTTTCGCGGAAGCACGACTGATTTTCATGCTTTCAAGTTCAGCGTCCATGGGTATTTTGACTGGCGGAACATCATTATCGCAAACGAGGTATTAAAGGCCAAAGCAGGACATATTATTGAAGTTGGCGCCAACATTGGAACCGAAACGATTTCCTTTTCCGACATTACTGCAAAACACAAAAAACAGGTTTTTGCTTTCGAGCCATTGGCATCAAATTACCGGATCTTGTTTGATAATATCGCATTTAACGATTTGAAAAATGTCCGTCTGTTTCAGTGTCTGGTGTCTGATTCGAACGGAAGATCATACTTTAAAATTCCGGCGGCAAATGACTCCGGTTCCGGACATATTGCCGATTCTTCTGAAGAAGGCGTGGAGGAAATTGATGTGGTAACACTTGACGCTACCATTAAAGAAGAACCGATTTCGCTGATTTCGATCGATGTTGAGGGCTTTGAATACCATGTTATAAAAGGGGCAACCAAAATTACTGCTAAGAATCAGCCGGTATATATTGTTGAAGTCAACCGCAATTACCTCGAAAAAAGAGCTGGAATCACCGTAAACGAATTCTATGATTTTTTTCGGAACAACAATTACGGGTGTTATTATGTCAATACATTCGGCCTGGAGGCTGTTAACATCAGCAACTTCAAAATAAAACCGAACAAGAACTGGGTTTGCATTCCCAACAGCCAAAACGATTTGGCTTCCGCAATTTCCACCGCTATAAAAATTAATGCGTTAAATCCGCTGTTCAGCTATTTCTATTTTTAATGAAACTCGCCATCATCACGCACGTTACCCATGGAACAGACTTCGGTCGGCACTTTGCTTACGGGCCGTACGTTCGCGAAATGAACATTTGGACACAATATATTGACCAGGTCCTGATCGTGGCGCCTGTCGATCTTAAAGCAAGATCGGCTATCGACCTGGCATACGCTCATAGCAACGTGCGAATTTTTCCGGTAAAGGCATTCAACATAACTTCGATAGCAGCCACGGTAAAAACATTAATTCTGCTTCCTGCAATCTTCATTTCTGTCTATCGCGCAATGAAACTTGCCGATCATATTCATCTGCGTTGTCCCGGAAATATGGGGCTTATCGGGTGCCTCGTTCAGGTGTTGTTTCCGAAGAAGAAAAAGAGTGCAAAGTATGCCGGGAACTGGGATCCAGATTCCAAACAGCCGCTCTCGTATAAACTGCAGAAAATAATTTTAAACAACACCTTTCTCACCCGGAATATGCAGACGCTGGTTTATGGTGAATGGCCCAAAACATCCGCAAACATAAAACCTTTCTTTACGGCTACGTATTATGAATCGGATAAAGTTGATGTTCCACCACGCGATTTGTCGGATGGAGTTACGTTCCTTTTCGTCGGTACATTATCGGAAGGAAAGCAGCCGCTCTACGCACTACAGTTGGTCGAGAAAATAAATCAGTCAGGACTTAACGCCGCGATCGAGTTCTATGGTGAGGGAAATCAGCGGAATATTCTCCAGGATTACATCAATCAAAACGGGATACGTTTCGCCCGATTGATGGGAAACCAGGAGGAGAGTGTAATCAGAAGGGCATATCAACAGAGTCATTTTCTGGTGCTGCCTTCAAAAAGTGAGGGTTGGCCGAAAGTAGTGGCCGAAGCAATGTTCTGGCAATGCGTTCCGATGGCAACTTCAGTGTCTTGCGTCCCGTATATGCTTGATCAAGGGAAACGCGGGATACTGTTAACGCTCGATCTTCAAGAGGATAGCCAAACTATTGTTTCGATTGTATCAGACGTTGCGCACTATAAACGACTTGCAGATGACGGGATTTCATGGTCGGGACGATATACGTTGGACGTGTTTGCAGCGGAAGTTCAAAAAATACTGAGCCAATGAGAATTGTACAACTTATCGATTCACTGGCAGCAGGCGGCGCCGAACGGATGGCGGTGAATTATGCGAATGCTGTAGCGAAAAAAGGTTTTTCTGCATTGGTATCGACGCGCCAGCAAGGACCGTTAGTAGCCGAGATCAGTCAGAATGTTGTATACCTGCACCTGAACAGACAAAAAAAAGCTGACTTTAAGGCGGTGTCCGTCTTGCGTAACTTCTGCATCAAACACCGTATCGAGATTGTTCACGCACACGGAACCAGTTATTTCTTTGCTGTCTTGCTAAAGCTAACACTGCCGTCGATTAAGATTATCTGGCACGATCATTTCGGATTCCGCGATCAACAACAGGTGAAAGAAAATAAGATGCTTTGGCTTTGCGCCCGTTTTTTTACCGGCGCAATCGTCGTCAACAAAGCGCTGGCCGCGTGGTCCATAGCAAAACTCAAACTCAAACAGGTGATTTACCTGCCAAATTTTACTGTGTTGCCTGAAGTTAATGCTCCGGCGTTTCTGCCCGGTCAGCATGGAAAGCGTATCGTTTATGTCGCGAATTTACGTGATCCAAAAAACCACATGATTGTCGTAAAAGCTGCCGCAGAAGTAGCCAAGATGCACCACGATTGGACGTTTCATTTTATCGGGAAAGACTACAACGACGACTACTCGAACCGGTTGAGGAACGCGATCTCCGAAATGAAGCTCGAAGGATCTGTTTTCATCCACGGCCAACGGAATGATATTAAAGCGATAATCGCGGCGTGTGAAATAGGGTTGATAGCGTCAGATTTTGAAGGTTTGCCCATATCGCTTCTGGAATACGGAATTTGCGGAATAGCAGTCGTTTCTACAGCGGTTGGTCATATTCCGGAGATAATCAATAGCAAAACGGGAATATTAATTGAGATCGGTTCTGAAGAACAAATGACCAATGGAATTACAAAATTAATTGCGGATGCTGATTTGCGCATGCACCTCGCCGCAGGGCTGAAAGAAACGGTGTTGAGCGGCTATTCAGAACTTACTGTCATGGATACCTATACTAAATGGCTGAGTGCGCTCTAATTTCAGTTGAAAATCAATGGTATTAGAGAAAGTCGAAAAATAATGATAGTTTTGTGTATACCACAAGTCATTCATCTGCAATTGAAATAAATGTCTAGTAAAGACAAGAAATACCTTTTTTTCGTAGTGCTTCACATCCTTTTAGGGGTTGTCATATTCACTTTTCCAGTGGTGTCGAAGGTCCTTGGCTTTATTCTGTTGCCATTGGGTTTGTGTTATGTTATTGTAAACCGGAACCGGAACAATGAAGCGCTGTTAGTTTGTGGATATGTCGTTGGGAGCGAGGTGTTTTTCCGGATGACCGGAGGCAATTTTATCTACGAATTCGGGAAGTACGGTGTTATCGTCTTCGTATTTGCGGGCATGTTTTTCGACGGCTTATCAAAAAATGCCGTTGCCTACTGGTTTTATCTACTGTTGCTTGTGCCCGGACTCTTAATCGCGACGCAGGTACTTGACTACGATTCCGAAATCAGAAAAACCATTTCGTTTAACATTTCTGGTCCGCTGTGCCTCGGGATCACCGCGCTTTATACCTATGGGAAGCGGGTCACGCTGTCGCAGATAAATGAGATTATGCTCTATATCGGGATGCCCGTAATCAGTTGTACCATGTATCTGATTCTGTATTCGCCAAGCGTTCAGGACGTGGTAACGGGAACTAATTCAAATTTTGAAACTTCAGGTGGATTCGGTCCAAACCAGGTTGCAACCGTGCTCGGACTCGGCATGTTTATCTTTATCAGCCGGATATTATTTGAAACTAAATCTTTTGTTATACTCGCAGTAAATACCATTTTGGTAGTTTTTATGGCGTATCGCGGACTCGTAACATTTTCCCGCGGCGGTATGCTAACAGGATTATTCATGCTGGTAATTTTATTTTGCATCATCTATTTCCGGGTAAACAAAAAGGCGAAGATGCGGCTGAACTATATACTCGTTGCATTTACGGCGCTGCTCGTCGGAATCTGGATTTTTTCGACGATTGAGACAAGCGGGCTTATCCAAAAACGATATGGAAATCAAGATGCAAGCGGAAAAGTAAAGGAAAGCCAGCTTTCGGGTCGCGAGCGGATTTCACAGACTGAAATTAATTATTTTCTTGAAAACCCTGTGTTCGGCATCGGCGTAGCTAAAGGGGCCCAGCTTCGAAGGGAGGAAACCGGTGCGATGGTACTTTCTCACAATGAAATTACAAGGATGCTTGCTGAGCATGGAACGCTCGGAATTATAGCGCTGCTGATTCTTTTCTTCACCCCAATGGTGTTATACCTGGAAAATAAATCTCATATTTACCTACTTTGTTTCTTGGTATTCTGGCTTCTGACCATCAACCACGCTGCTATGCGTCTCGCGGCTCCGGCCTACATTTATGCCTTATCTTTATTAAAAGTACAAGCAAATGAAGTGTCTCCTGTACGTCGGAAATAAGCTTTCAGGTCACGGTTTTAACGTTACCACGATTGAAACGCTCGGACCGCTACTTGCGGGCGAAGGCTTTGATGTACATTACGCATCTTCAAAACGCAACCAGGCGCTGCGGCTACTGGATATGCTGTTTACCACACTTCGATTCAGCCAGAAGGCCGATTATGTGATCATCGATACCTACAGCGCGCTAAATTTCTGGTCATCGCTGATGGTAAGTCAGATATGTCGACTGTTCAACCGAAAGTACATCCCCATCCTACACGGAGGAAACCTTCCGGAGCGGCTGAAGGATTTTCCATACTGTTGCAGGTTGATCTTTAATAACGCGTATAAGAACGTCACGCCTTCGCACTACTTATTTGATGCGTTTACCGAAGCCGGATTCTCCAATCTGGTATACATCCCAAACTCAATCGAGATCGGCTCCTATCTGTTTCGCGATCGTGCAACGCTGCAACCCAAACTACTTTGGGTGCGCTCACTGGCGAGAATCTACAACTGTCCAATGGCGCTACGGGTGATGGAACTGCTACAAAAAAAACACGCCAATGCCGAACTTTGCATGGTGGGCCCCGATAAGGAAAACCTGCTTCCTGAGTTGACCCAAAAGGCATCCGAACTAAAGGTAAGCGTCGAATTCAAAGGCAAACTGGAGAAGGAGCAATGGCTTGCGCTTTCGGTTGGGTACGACATTTTTATAAATACAACACACTCCGACAATATGCCTGTCAGCCTACTCGAGGCAATGGCGCTCGGACTCCCGATTGTATCAACGAATGTAGGCGGAATCCCGTTCCTGCTTCAGAACGGCGTTACCGCATTACTCGTGGAAGATGACAATGCCGAGGCGATGGCTGCGGCTGTAGAGCGAATCTTAACCGACACCGAACTTCGCGAGAAGATCATCAGAAATGCGCGCCAGAAAGCGGATGAATACGACTGGACCACAGTTAAAAACAAATGGCTGGCATTATTGCGTTAAGGTGTTGTGGTTTATTACTAAATTGCGCCTACTTTTCTAACCAATGGTCAACAAAAAAAAGATACATTTTGAAGTCTCCGAAAGGAAGATCCTGCTACGGATTTTCGATGTTCTTTGGGTACTATTGGCACTGTACGTAGTTGGTGAAATTTTCGACTTCAGTTATTTCAAAATAACCACCGATAACTTTTACTGGACGATCGTACTGGGGTTCTATATCAATGTGATCGGAACGGTGTTCGAGATGTACAACCTACAGGTCGCAAGCAGTGAGTTCCAGAGCATAAAAAGCATCGTATTGACTGCATCTACTACGGTTCTGGTATTTTTACTAACGCCGATCTTTACGCCGGTGTTGCCCTCAAACAGGCTCCAGATACTCTTTTTCTATTTGGCCGTCACTGCCGCGCTGTTTTTCTGGCGGATGACGTATGTAAAATTTCTTGCATCAAACAGGTTTCTGAAGAAGGTCGTGCTGATATGCGACAGGGAACAGGTAGCCGAGCTTGCGAACGGACTCGAAAGCGTTGATCCGCATTATAAGGTAATGGGCTACGTAAACTCCGACAGTCATGCGGTAAAGTTTGAACAGGAACCGGTGCCAATCATCGATATTGACGCACTTGAAGCCTTTGTGCGATCAAGTTCGGTTTCTGAAATAGTAATTGCCTCGCAAAAGACGGACGGAATCACGGTTAACTTATACAACCAGCTGATTCATTTGCTCGAGAATGGCTACATTATTCGCGAGTATACCCAAGTTTACGAACATATCACACAAAGGATTCCGGTGCAATATGTGGCCCGTGATTTTTATCGCTATTTCCCGTTTAGCCGCAGCAACCAAAACCATTTATACCTGTTTGTGGTGCGGATTCTTGAGATCATCACTTCCCTGGCCGGGCTCCTGGTCGGCATTGCATTGTTACCGTTAATCTTGCTCGGAAACCTGTTCGGAAACAGAGGCGGCCTCTTTTATACACAGCAGCGCGTGGGGAAGAATGGAGAGATTTTCAATATCTTGAAATTCCGCACGATGATTCGCAATGCCGAAAAAAATGGCGCTGTTTTCACAACTTCAAACGATGCGCGTATCACGCCTTTCGGGAAAGTATTACGCAAGACACGCCTAGACGAATTTCCGCAGTTCTACAATGTGCTAAAGGGCGAAATGGCAGTCATTGGCCCGCGTCCGGAACGTCCTGTCTTTGTTCGTGAAATCGCCGAAGTCATGCCGTTTTATGAAACGCGGCACGTCGTCAAACCAGGTCTTACAGGTTGGGCGCAGGTCAATTATTCGTACGGCGAAACGATCGATGACAGTCTGATTAAGCTCCAATACGACCTGTATTACATCAAGCACCGCAGCATTTTCTTAGACATCAATATTATCGTGAAGACTTTCAGTACGATTTTGTTTTACCGGGGTCAGTAACCCCAAAAAAAAGCGAAAGACGGATAGGATTGTAAGAAGTAAGTGTTTTCTCCAGGGCTAACCCTTCACTTTTTGCTTTTCTGGCTCTGTTTCCTTAAAATAAAGATGCGATCTGAATCTATTGGCATTTGGGCGTGCCCTTTCAGGTCGGGCTGTTCGCTGCAAGTCCGCGCTCGCACGCTCGCTGCGGGCTTTTCCGCTGCCATCCCTCACGCAGGCATTGTAGAACCTTTCCCCATCTTCCTAAACCGAAGAACATACCTTCCCAAGATGATCGCATGCGCCGCGACAATGGGAAGTACAATTACCAAGTGGACCTTGTTCAGCATCAGAATTAGATACACAAATAGGCCTGCAATTATAAACTGGGAGATGAAACTGACTATTCGGTCGTTGTGTTTTATCAGGTAAAAAACCAGCAAGAACAACACCGGATTAAACAGTAGCGCGTTGTAGTTCCACGCCAGTTCGCCGTGGTAAGAATAGAATCCGGCAACGGTAAAGAATAATCCGATCGCCGCAGCAAAGGATAGATAAGCAATATTCACGATCCTGCTATTTGCAATTACAATCAGCGTCAGCAACAACACATACGTATACCCATTGTTCCACCACGATCCTTCGGGCTTCGGCACATCGAACTTGAGCCATGTTTTCTCCGACGTAAGCAGCGGCCTGTTCTGGTAAGGCGCTTCACCAATGCCTTTCATCAACTCGAGTGGAAGGAAAATGTGCGTTGCATCCTGGTCGACCTTTGTACCAAAAATAATACTCGTACCAAGCTGTTCATAAAAATGATTATCAAAATACGGAAATAACACTTCGCGATACGTTGCGTCGGTGGCGTCGGTTTTTGTAATTACTGCACTGCCTAATGTTCGGTTCAGGATGTCGACAACCATAGTGGTGCAATTTCGGTCGATAAATTTGTAGGTGTAAAACTTCTTGTCGGATGCCATCGTAGTATTAAGTTCGGAAAACAGTTGCTGCTTTTGCGAAGCCGACAGCGCAAGTTCCTGTTCCCAAACCGAACGCCGGTCGTAATGGTAGGTGTAAATGAAGTCTTCGAAACGATCGGCGGTAACAAAATACTGTAGATCGCCTTTCGAAAATCGCGCAACGAAGTTTGGAGTTTCAAAATCGAAAGCACCGTAATTATAAACGATATCAATATTTAACAAAGGATCATTTATGCGGATCGCCGTATGCCCGAAAAGCGAATACACTTCGTTTCCAACACCGCACGTTAGCACACTTACAGTTGCCTTTTGAGAAAGTTGTACCGATTGGCTGCCGCCTGTTATCGGCCACAGCATAAGCAATAGAAGTAAAGCAAATTTGTAAATCGGATTCATTAAGAGAATTTACCGCAAGTTACGCAATACGGATTATCTGAAAATTTCCAGATCGACTTTAAGTGAAAAAATATTGGAATAGAGGGCGGCACTTTGATCGCCGAGATCTGTCAGCGCATAATCAACCTCGATACCTTTGTATTTGAAGCCTACGCCAATGTTGGGTTGGAACCCAACTTTATCGCCGCCATCAAGTTGCTGTACGTTCTGGAAGTTTCCGACACCGGCGCGGACGAAAACCAGATCGGTATAACCAAACTCAAACCCGACCGCCGGATCAATACTTACGATCTCGGTCGAGATAATATCGTTTGTCTGTTCAAAACGCATGTTGAGGTTTGTCGCCGCGAGAAGGGTCATATCATTATGGAATTCAAATAATTTAGAAACACCAAATTGTGCTTTCGGCAACGTAAGCTCGCTACTTTCAGGCAATTCCTGATTCTGTCCTTCAATTGCTTCCTGTACTTTTGCAAATTCATCTTCGTCTATTGCCCAAACGTTATATGTGGTCGTGATATCGCGTAGCATCAGTCCGAATTTCCAGTCGTCGCGTTCAAATTGCAACCCGATGTCAAACCCAAATCCCCACGAATTTGCAAAGTCGCCAATGATTCGCCGGATAACTTTCGCATTTACGCCGTATTGAAATCCAGGAACCTGAAGCCGTCGCGCATACGAGAAAGTAACGCCATAATCAGCCGTCGAGAACAAGCTGATCCGGTTATAGTCGATGTTTCCCTGATCGTCAATAAGCTGGGTCGTATTTAAAATATCGTCAACCCCAAAACGCATAACGGAAATTCCCCACGCGCTTCTGTCATCAATCGGCATTGCAAAAGCGGCGTAATCGTATTGGGCAATGTTTGCGAAATAACTGGCGTGCATCGCTGAAACCTGTTTGTCCTTAAGATTTACGAGCCCGGCGGGATTCCAGTAACCTGAATTTACGTCGGATGTACTTGCGGTCACAGCATTCGACATTCCGAGTGCAGCCGCATCCACGCCAATATTCATGAATTCGTTGGAATATTTCCTGACGATCTGGCTGTTGGCAAGCCAGCAGGCAAAAAGTGAAACGAGCAGAAAAAGTTTTCTCAAAAGCGTTTATTTTTAATGTGCACAGCCTGATGGTAATGCGAGCCCAAAAGTATTAATTTTTATCGAGCCCGCTTCTTTATAAGGCACAATATAGAGGACGCCGTTGCCGACGGATAAATCTGTCATAAAAACGCATCCGGCATAAACTTATTGTACTAAATTTGTGAACTTAAACCCATAAAACCAATGAGGCTGAAGCAGCATGTCCCAAACATCATCACATTGTTGAACCTCGCTTCCGGCTGTGTCGCACTGATTTTCGCGTTTGAAGGCGTCTTCCTGTACGCTTTTTATTTTGTGGCACTCGGGATCTTCTTTGATTTCTTCGATGGATTTTTTGCGCGGTTGTACAAAGTCTCCGGACAGCTTGGAGCCGAACTGGATTCGCTTGCCGATATGGTTACGAGCGGTGTCGTTCCGGGAATCGTGATGTATAAAATGCTGTTGAATACCGTGCCGGGATATAATTGGAACCCGATTTTGCCTTATCTGGGGTTTATTATTACATTGGGTTCTTGCTATCGGCTGGCAAAATTCAATATCGACACGCGGCAAAGCGACTCGTTCATCGGACTTCCGACACCCGCCAACGCACTGTTTGTTTTAAGCCTGCCGCTGGTTCTGGCGTACACTGACTCGCTGCTTATTCTTGAGGTACTTACCAATCCATATGTGCTGCTTGCCATTACGTTGCTGAGTGCGTATTTGCTTAACGCCGAGATTCCGCTGTTCTCGTTAAAGGTTAAAAAGTTTAGTTTGCGTGCCAACTCCATTCAGGTAATCTTCCTTATTCTGTCATTGCTGCTGTTGGTTTTTTTCAGGTTCCTTGGCGTTCCGCTGCTGATTTTGCTGTACGTGCTAATGTCGGTTATAACCAACAAGGCTAAGAAATAGTCGATGAAAAGAACACCGTCAAAAGCCAGGCGAAAACCTGCGCGCGCGAAAAAGAATCCGTATCTCAAGATTGCCATTATTGCTTTTGTGTTGCTTCTTATTGGTGCGGTTTCGTATCATTACCGTGATGGATTGGCTTATTATTTCGGATTTAAGTCGGATAAAGCGCGTAGGGAAGCGGCAGCAGATAAACGTTTGGCTGACTTAAGAAACATTCAGGTTTTAGTGCGGCACGACGGAATGGCTGTGGGCTTCGATGTTTCGGAATATCAGGGGATAATTGACTGGCCACAAGCCGATTCTATTGATGTATATCCTTTTGAATATGTTTTTATTCGCGCAACTGCAGGTAAAGACCGAACCGACGCCCGGTTCAAGCAGAACTGGACTTCGGCTGGAAAGCAAAAATTACTCCGCGGAGCTTATCATTATTATAGACCAAATGAAAACTCGATAGAGCAGGCGCAGCATTTCATCAATACGGTTGCCCTTAAAGATGGCGATCTTCCGCCTGTGCTTGACATTGAACAGCTTCCCGAAACGCAATCGGTTGATAGCCTGAAGGTCGGATTACGGCGCTGGCTCAATAAAGTGGAGAACCATTACAAGGTAAAGCCGATAATTTATTCAGGTGAAAAATATTACGACGATTTTCTGAAAGAGGAATTCAGCGAATATACATTTTGGATCGCAAACTATAATTTCTTTGTTGATGAGATAGATGAAGATTGGCTGTTTTGGCAGTTCACCGAAAAAGGAAGCGTGCCCGGAATTGCAGGCGATGTCGATATAAATATTTTTAATGGGTCTTTTTCTGAACTGAAAACCCACGTGATAAAGCGATAGCGGACCAATTCCTGCACTATCAGAACTCGAGTTTCTTCTTCCTGAGTTCAAAGTTTTGCCCCAAATAAACGCGGCGTACCATTTCATCTTCCACTAGTTCTTCGGGAACTCCGGCTTTAAGAATCCCGCCTTCAAACATCAGGTACGTCTTATCGGTAATTGCAAGTGTCTCTTGTACGTTGTGATCGGTGATCAGGATTCCGATATTTTTATTTTTAAGCTGCGCAACGATACGCTGAATGTCTTCAACAGCAACGGGGTCAACGCCGGCAAATGGCTCATCAAGCAGAATAAATTTTGGGTCGGTAGCAAGCGCGCGTGCAATCTCGGTCCGACGGCGTTCGCCACCTGAAAGCAAATCGCCACGGTTTGTGCGAATGTGCTGCAGACTAAATTCGTCGATAAGGGATTCCATCTTCGCAATCTGTTCGGCTTTGGAAAGCTTCGTGAGCTGGAGTACGCTTAAAATATTGTCTTCAATGCTGAGCTTCCTGAAAACCGACGCTTCCTGGGCAAGATATCCGATCCCGTATTGTGCGCGTTTGTACATCGGAAAATCGGTAATATCCATGTCGTCGAGATAAATATTGCCGCTGTTCGGCTTGACCAGCCCAACGATCATATAAAACGAAGTAGTTTTTCCGGCTCCGTTCGGACCAAGCAACCCGACAATCTCGCCTTGGTTCACTTCTACCGAAATGCCCTTTACGACACTTCTTTTTTTATACGTCTTGACAAGATTTTCTGCTCGTAATATCATCGTAACTTAAAGATTTAAATGCTAAAGGCAAATTAAAAGAATATATGTGAGGATAATCCATGCCTTAACAAAAGGTTAGGCGATTGTTGAAGTAGGATGTTCTGGCTCCAAAGATCTTCCGGTCTCAGATAGGCTGGTTTTCCAAAGCTTCCCAAAATTCATACGCGCGACGCAAATGCGGAATCACGATTGTGCCGCCAACCAGGGTTGCAATTCCCATAGCTTCCATCATTTCTTCTTTGGTAATGCCTTCTTTGTGACAGGTTTCGAGGTGATACTTCACACAGTCGTCGCATCGTAAGACTGTTGATGCTACGAGTCCGAGGAGTTCTTTTGTTTTAACATCCAGTGCGCCTTCGGCATACGCGTTTGTGTCGAGGTTGAAGATCCGTTTAACAATCTTGTTATTATCGGCCAACAACTTTTCGTTCATCCGCGCGCGATAGTCGTTGAATTCATTTACTATATCACTCATTTATTTTTTTGCTTAGAAGTTCATCTGCAAGTTCTTTTGCTCTTTTGCCTCGTCCGACCCATGCTGAAATGTGGATGCTCGCTTCATAAATCAGCAACATCGGAATAGACACGATAATTTGGCTGACAACATCCGGCGGAGTAACAATCGCCGCGACAATTAACACGATCACGATAGCGTATTTGCGATATTTCCGAAGGAATTCGGCAGTTACAAGTCCGAGTTTCGTCAGGAAGTAAATGATTATCGGCAGTTCAAAGAACAATCCGCATGCAATTACAGAGGTCTTTAACATGCTGATGTAGGAATCCAGGTTGAACTCATTCTTAATTGACTCACTGACAGTAAATGTTGCGAAGAAATTAACCGACATCGGTACGATCACGAAATAACCGAATAATACGCCGAGGAAAAACAGTAACGATGCAACTGCTATGAAAAGCTTCGCGTGCCGGCGTTCGTTTTCGTAAAGCGCCGGGCTGATGAATCTCCAGAGTTCCCATAGAATGTAAGGGAAGCCAAGAATAAATCCTGCAGTGACGCAGGTCCAGATGAGTATCGTGATCTGGCCTTCCATGGCAGTATTCTGAATCACAAAATCCATGTCGGTTACGCAAATCGCATCCGCTACGCCCAACCAGTGCGAAAGGTCGCAGAAGAAGCGGTACGTAATAAAACCTGCTTTTGTTGGCCCGAAAAGTACGGTATCGAATATGAAGTCGCTGATAAAAAAAACGCCTGTTGCAGCTATCAATACGGCAATCGTGCTTCGAACAAGCAACCATCGCAAGTCTTCCAAATGGTCGAGAAACGACATTTCATCAGGACTTTTTTTAACCTTTTTCGCCATTATAAAATTCCCTCCTTTAAAATGTCGTGAAGATGCAATACGCCTTTATACTCGTCATTGTCAAGAACCACAAGTTGCGTTATTTTAAAATCTTCCAATATGTTGAATGCAGATACGACCATGTCGGTCATCTGGATTGTTTTCGGACTTTTCGTCATGATGTCGCGGGCTACAAGACCGGTGAACGAATCGCGGTCGTTTAGCATACGCCGGATGTCGCCGTCGGTGATAATTCCGATCACATGGTTATTTTCTACTACAGCTGTGACTCCGAGCCGTTTTTCCGATATCTCAAAAATAACTTTTTTAATTACTTCGTCAGGGCCAACTGCAGGTTTGTGCGCCTGGTCGAGCATATCCCCAACGCGAAGCAGCAGCTTTTTACCAAGTGCGCCACCGGGATGATATTTTGCAAAATCGGCCGCTGTAAATCCGCGCATTTCCATCAGGCAAACCGCAAGTGCGTCGCCCATAACGAGTTGTGCAGTTGTGCTGTTTGTAGGTGCGAGATTTATAGGATCGGATTCGGCTTCAACCGTGGTATTCAAAATGTAATCAGAACCTTTTGCAAGAAACGAGGTGACATTTCCGGTCATACCGATTAGCGTATTCCCGAAACGTTTCAGCAACGGGACCAATGCTTTTATTTCTGGGCTGTTTCCGCTTTTTGAGATGCAGACGACAACATCTTCCGGTTGAACCATTCCAAGATCGCCGTGAATTGCCTCAGATGCGTGGAGGAAAATCGAAGGCGTTCCGGTCGAGTTCATCGTGGCAACAATTTTCTGCGCAATGATTGCACTTTTGCCGATTCCGGTCACAACGAGCCTGCCCTTTCCTTCGAAAATTATTTGTGCCGCCGCAGCAAAACCCGTGTCGATATAGGAGGTGAGCTTCGCAATCGATTCACTTTCAGATAATATTGTTCGCTTTGCAGAAGCTATAATTTCGGGGTCTGATATCAAAACAGAATTGTTATAAAATTTGTACTTATAAAAGAAAATCGTATCTTTAGGTGATTGCAAATTTAGCTAAAATACCCTTACCTAATAATGAATTCACCCGAAATTGACATACACCAACAATTAAAAAAATATTTTGGATTCAGCCAATTTAAGGGGCTTCAGGAGCAGGTAATTAGAAGTATTCTAGCAGGTGAAAACACCTTTGTGATTATGCCAACGGGTGGCGGAAAATCACTTTGCTACCAGCTTCCGGCTTTGATGCAGGAAGGCACTGCAATTGTCGTTTCACCCTTGATCGCGTTGATGAAAAATCAGGTTGATGCAATCCGCAGCCTTTCGTCGGACAACGGTGTTGCGCACGTATTAAACTCCTCGCTTACGAAGACCGAAGTCACACAGGTCAAAAGGGATATTACTTCAGGAGTTACCAAACTTTTGTACGTCGCCCCGGAATCCCTTACCAAAGACGAATATGTTCAATTTCTTCAAACAGTAACACTTTCATTCGTTGCGATAGACGAAGCACATTGCATCTCTGAATGGGGACACGATTTTCGTCCGGAATACCGCAACCTGAAATCGATCATCAAGCAGCTTGGCGATGTGCCAATCATCGGCTTGACGGCAACGGCAACGCCAAAGGTTCAGGAAGATATCCTGAAGAACCTTGACATGCCGAATGCGACGACCTACAAAGCGTCGTTCAACAGGCCAAATCTCTTTTACGAAGTCCGCACCAAAACAAAAAATATTGAAGCCGATATTATTCGCTTCATACGTCAGCACAAAGGAAAATCGGGAATTATCTATTGTCTTAGCCGCAAGAAGGTTGAAGCGATTGCGCAGGTTTTGCAGGTAAACGGTATAAGCGCTGTTCCGTACCACGCCGGGCTCGATGCCAAGACGCGCGCCAAGCATCAGGACATGTTTCTCATGGAAGATGTAGATGTTGTGGTTGCAACAATTGCATTCGGAATGGGGATCGACAAACCCGATGTTCGTTTTGTGATTCACCACGACATACCGAAATCACTTGAAAGTTACTATCAGGAAACCGGTCGTGCCGGCCGCGATGGCGGGGAAGGTTATTGCCTTGCGTACTATTCGTATAAAGATGTTGAAAAGCTCGAGAAATTTATGTCGGGCAAACCCGTAGCCGAACAGGAAATCGGATTTGCCTTGTTGCAGGAAGTGGTCGCATATGCCGAGACATCAATATCGAGACGAAAGTTCCTGCTTCATTATTTCGGGGAGGAATTCGACAGTGAAACAGGCGAAGGCGCCGATATGGACGACAATGTACGTAATCCAAAAACTAAGAAAGAGGCGAAGGACGAGGTGTTGAAATTACTTACGACAGTTCGCGATACGAAACATTTATATAAAACAAAGGAAGTTATTTTCACGCTGACGGGAAAAGTCAACGCAATGATCAAAGCGCATCGAACCGATACGCAGCCGTTTTTTGGAAGCGGCGCCGATTTTGAAGAAAGACACTGGATGGCGTTGATCCGGCAGGTACTTGTTGAAGGCCTGTTGATGAAGGACATCGAGACCTACGGAATTTTAAAAGTCACTGAAAAAGGCTTGGATTTCATCAAGAACCCAAGATCGTTCATGATGTCGGAAGATCACGAATACAACGAATCGGAAGACGAAGCAATTGTTACCGCCGCAAAGTCTACCGCAACTGCCGACCAAGCGTTGATGGCGATGTTACGCGACCTTCGCAAAAAAGTTTCTAAAAAGCTTGGCGTACCACCGTTCGTTGTGTTTCAGGATCCGTCGCTTGAAGACATGGCGCTGAAATATCCGGTGAACCTTGAGGAACTGGGAAATGTGCATGGCGTGGGCGAGGGCAAGGCTAAGAAATACGGGAAAGACTTCGTCGAACTGATCAAACGCTATGTCGAAGACAACGAAATCGTTCGTCCTGACGATTTGGTGGTGAAGTCTACCGGGGCTAACTCGGCCAACAAATTATATATCATCCAGAACATCGACCGAAAACTTTCCCTTGACGATATTGTCCGCGCCAAAGGCCTTACGATGGATTCGCTGCTGAAAGAAATGGAACAGATCGTCTACGCCGGGACAAAGCTTAATATCAAATATTGGGTCGATGAAATGCTGGATGAAGATCAACAGCAGGAGATCTACGATTACTTCATGGAATCCGAAAGCGACAGGATAGAAGACGCTCTAAAAGAGTTTGACGGCGAATACGATATCGACGAACTGCGGTTGATGCGGATTAAGTTCATCAGCGAGGTAGCGAATTAATGACAGCGATCAGTAGTCGGCACTTAAATGTCTGCCGGCGTTAAAATTTATCTAATTTCCCGTCGTTAGTTTTTTAACCATACACCTTAAAGCACCATTTATGTCAAATATCCAGCTCATAATTGAAGAACGCTCGGCGAGCATCGGCAACTTCATGGTGGGCAGGCTCTTGCCCTTCCGCGAGAAAAGAACGGTTGGCCCGTTTTGTTTTATCGACCATATGGGGCCTGTTCAGATGTCGGAATTTGATAATATCGATATCGGTCCGCATCCGCACATCGGGCTTTCGACGTTGACCTACCTTTTCGAAGGCGCGATGCTGCATAAAGATACCCTCGGCACCGAGATCGAAATTACACCCGGCCAAGTGAACTGGATGACGGCAGGCAAAGGCATCGTGCATTCGGAGCGTACTCCCGAAAGATTGCGGCATAGTTCGAAAAATTTGCACGGGCTTCAGATTTGGGTTGCATTGCCACGTGATAAAGAGCTAATCGACCCACAGTTTTACCATGCCGTTGAATCGGAGATCCCGATGTGGACAGACAATTCTCTTCAATATAAATTGATAGCGGGAGAAGTGCTTGGCAGGAAGTCGCCGGTTCCGGTTTTCAGTCCGCTTTACCTGCTTGAAATCAAATGCAGGCAAACGCAGCAGATTCATTTAAAGGATGAACTTTTTGGCGAAAGCGCACTGTATATCCTGGAAGGATCGGTGGAGAGCGAAGGAAATACTTTTGGTCCCAAACAAATCCTGATCGCAAATGATGCCTCGCTATGCGGATTTACGATAACTTCAGGCACTACGATTTACATCTTTGGAGGCCAGCCCTTTCCCGAGGAGCGGTTCATTTATTGGAACTTCGTTTCATCGGATCCGGCACGGATTGAAGAGGCCAAAGAGAAATGGACAAATCAGCAATTTGATAAAATTCTGGGCGAAGTCGATTTCGCCAAACTTCCAGAACCTAAAAAGACAGTATGACGACCGAACACACGAATAATTCGGAGAAAGGTTTTTTTCGGGCGTCCGACAATGGTACGCAAGCAGGAAGAATCACATACGTTTGGGCTGGTACTAATAAAATTATTATAGACCATACTGAAGTAAATCCTGCGTATAATGGAAAAGGCATCGGAAAGCAACTGGTTCTTGCGGCAGCCGATTTTGCGAGAACGCATCAGCTTAAAGTAATTCCGCTTTGTCCATTTGCAAAGGCTTTTTTTAGCAAAAACCCCGGTTTTGAAGATATCTTGTCTTGACGCTATACTTCATACAATTCTGCCCGATGCGGCTTCAGTGAATCCCGTACCGCAACCAAATGCTCATCGGTGATGACCATAAAGGCGATTGCGTGCATTTCGTTTATAATGTCAAATCCCGTAATGTTTAGCGGTAGTTTTTCAATCTGGATATATTCCTTCAAATGTTTCTCGTGATGTTCGGCGGTTTTTGCAGCAGCCGGACCACGAAAATCCCAAATCATTTTTATCTTCCTCATTTAGCGAAAATACAATTTTACAATTTAACCATTAATTTATTTTCAGTCTCTGAATTTGGAACCATTAACCGGGATTATTTGCATCAGCATCTTTTAGGGCAACGGCACAAGCATAAAAAAGAACGGCACCAGGTTACTGATGCCGAATTTCTTAATTCTGAATTTGAACGTCACAGCCTCAATGGTCGGTGCCTCCGTAATACACAGACGTTGCGTTAAAATTCCGGTTCTAAGGACTAAGGTGACAGCACCTTATCCCCATCCACCCACCCATTGCCTTGCACCTTGCACCTATAATTGTTACCTTTGCAGCATGCCACACGAACTTCTCATACAGGTAGTGCCTGAAGTCGCAGCCAACGAACATTTACTAAAACAGCATCTGTCGAAAAACCACAAATTGCCGACAGACGACATCGCTCATATAACTATTCTTAAACGTTCAATAGATGCACGGCAGAAAGCTGTTAAAGTGAACTTGAAACTCAATATCTTTATGAAAGGCGAGGCTTTTCAGTCGAATACGATTCAACTTCCGAATTATCGGGACGTTTCAAGTGCGCAGGAAGTAATTGTTGTTGGCGCAGGACCGGCCGGGTTGTTTGCCGCTTTGCAGCTTATAGAAGTAGGGTTGAAACCAATCGTGATAGAACGCGGAAAAGATGTCCGTGGTCGTCGGCGTGACCTGAAAGCGATTAACCGTGACCATATCGTCAATGAAGATTCGAATTATTGTTTTGGCGAAGGTGGCGCCGGAACCTATTCCGACGGCAAATTGTATACCCGATCCAAAAAGCGAGGCGACGTGCAGCGTATTCTCGAGCTTTTTGTTGCCTTTGGCGCTACTGAAGATATTCTTATCGAAGCGCATCCGCATATCGGAACCAATAAGCTTCCGCAGATCATCAGCGACATGCGCGGGAAGATTATCGAGTATGGTGGCAAAGTCTTATTCGAGACCCGTGTAACCGACATTGTTCTTAAAAACAATGAAGTTCAGGGCGTGGTTACACAAAACGGCGACTCCATTTTATCGAACAAAATTATACTCGCCACCGGACATTCGGCCCGCGACATCTTTGAACTGCTGGACAGCAAGAAAATTCACATTGAAGCCAAACCTTTTGCAATAGGCGTCCGTGCCGAACATCCGCAGGAACTGATTGATTCAATCCAGTACAGTTGTGATTACCGCGGCGAATTTCTTCCGCCGGCGCCATATTCGATCGTAAAGCAGGTAGGCGGCCGCGGCATGTACTCATTTTGCATGTGTCCGGGCGGCGTGATTGCTCCGTGTGCTACGAGTCCGGGAGAAGTTGTCACAAATGGGTGGTCGCCTTCCAAACGCGATCAGCCGACAGCAAACTCCGGAATTGTCATTGAATTAAAGCCTGAAGATTTCCAGTCCTTCGCAAAACATGGTGCTTTGGCCGGAATGGAGTTCCAGAAGAGCATCGAACAGAAAGCGTGGTATCTGGCCGGGCAAACCCAACGCGTACCGGCGCAGCGGATGGTCGATTTTACACAGGCAAAGTTATCTGCAGCTATTCCAAAAACATCGTACGTTCCGGGAACGACATCGGTCGAATTGGGAACTGTCTTTCCTGGTTTCCTGACGCAAATTCTCCGCCAGGGCTTCACAGATTTCGCAAAATCGATGCGGGGTTATCTTACCAACGATGCAATACTTCATGCGCCCGAATCAAGGACGTCGTCGCCGGTTCGTATTCCGCGTGACAATGAGACTCTCGAACATGTCCAGATAAAAGGTTTGTATCCATGCGGAGAAGGAGCAGGCTACGCGGGAGGCATCATATCTGCTGCAATTGACGGGGAGAAATGCGCATTAAAAATTGCAGTAAGCCTGAACAAAATCTAATTCAGGAGCGAATCGATCTTTGTGAGTACCGGCTTGTAGAAGTTGTAGTTTTGCCGTTCCATGATTCCGTACAACGCAAACAGCTTTTCCTGCCGTTCGTCGCCATCGGGATAGTTGATGGTAATTTTTTTACAAATTGTGTCAAGTAAATTTCTTGAATCCACATTGCAATAGCTTGAGATGGCCTCCTGAAAAACCACATTACCGTATTCGCTGTCAAGCCGTTTCTTTAACTCCGGCAAAAATGACGGGTGCGGAAAAAGCGCTACGGCCAAAAACGCTCTATCGATATGCTGTTGTAAAAACGGAAGGTCTTTTTGGTTTTTAAAATTTGCCAGTGTAGCCAAAATTTCTGCGGTCGGATATTTGTCAGCAAAATAGCGTATCCGGCTGTAATTCGACACCTTGAACTGGCGGTAGCGAAAAATATGGTTTAGCACCTGCGGAGCGGTTGAATCGTTTGCGAATGCGAGAACGTCAAGTTTTGCAAGTATGGCATCAACTTCGGGCACCGTCCACTCTGTGTCGTATTCTGCTCCAAACAGCTGTTTTACATCCGTTAAAAGCCCTTTTGATGTTGTTTGCTCGTAATATTTGCGCCGCTCGAGTTTCTCTTTTTGGTGTGCTATAGAAGCGTAGACTTCAATTGCCGGATTCCAATCGTAAACTTCGGTCGCAGTTGCGTAAGAAGCTACTTTAGGATCGGCCAGATATTGTTCGAACAACGATTCCAACGCAGCCGATTTCCGGTCAACAAGTTCTTTAATAATATACTCACGTACAACAATATCACCGATTTTCTCAAGATGTAAGAGTTCTTCTTCGGTCGCAGTATTCGTGATTTTCCGGAAGCGGGCATAATTTTCGCGGTTCATTACTACAGGAGCATCGGGATCCTGGATTTTCGCAGACTCCGAAAACTCGGTGTACAATTGCTGAACATTTTCAGACAATTGCGGATGCGCCAATAATGGGAACAGTAGTAATAAAAAGAGAAAATTGTGTTTCATAGGTCTAGGGATCAGGCTATAACGGGTTTGGGATCACGATATTGCAGCCTCAAATATAATAAAAACTTAGTTGGTTTTGCAAGTTGGCCCCGTCTGCTTGGCCATAACCAAACTTTGTGGTTCAGCAGATTATTTGAAAAACTTCTTTTTCGTACTTTTGGGATGCTATAATTGGGCTATGAAAGAAGAAAAAGTGATACTTGTTGACACTGAGGATCGGCAGATCGGATTAATGGACAAACTTGAGGCACACGAGAAGGCGGTTTTGCACCGGGCATTCTCGGTGTTTATCTTAAATGATAAAAACGAAGTTATGCTTCAACAACGTGCGCATCAAAAATATCATTCGCCGTCACTCTGGACCAACACCTGCTGCAGCCATCAGCGCGAAGGCGAATCGAATGTAGCTGCTGGAATCCGGCGATTACAGGAAGAAATGGGTTTCTCAACTGATCTGAAAGAACTTTTTCACTTTATTTACAAAGCGCCGTTTGATAACGGACTTACTGAACATGAGTTGGACCACGTAATGATCGGTTATTATAACGATGAACCAAAGGTTAATCACCATGAGGTTGACGACTGGAAATGGATGAGTGTAGAGGACATCCGCAAAGATATGACGCATAATCCCGATCAATATACCGTTTGGTTTAAGATTATCTTCGACGAGTTTTATCATTTTCTTGAACAGCACCAGACAAATAAACTATCATGAAAGTCACCGTTAGCAGAAGAGCACATTTCAACGCCGCGCACCGGTTACACCGTGCCGATTGGCCGGCAGGGAAAAACCAGGAAATCTTCGGAAAGTGCAACAACGCCAACTTTCACGGGCATAATTACGAACTCACAGCCAGCGTCACAGGCGATGTTGATCCGGAAACAGGCTACGTTATTGATCTTAAAATTCTAAGCGACATCATTCTCGAGGAAGTTGAAAATGCTTTTGACCACAAAAATTTAAACCTGGACGTGGCTGAGTTTGCTGAACTAAATCCGACTGCCGAGAATATTGCGATCGTAATATGGGACAAAATGCGGAAACGCCTCGATCCAAATTTGGATTTAGAAGTAACTTTGTATGAAACACCGAGGAATTTTGTAACATTCAGAGGCTGATCGGATCGTATTTTTACGCGAGAGCGAAAAAATTCGTCGTAAGGCATACCAAAAACCAATTATCATGGACTTTGAGGCATATCCTATAAAATGCAAGCCGATTCTAAAAGATCGGATCTGGGGCGGACAAAAATTATCAACACTCTTAAATAAAGATATCGGATCGGAGACCACCGGCGAAAGTTGGGAAATTTCTACTGTTCCGGGCGATATAAGCATTATCTCCAACGGTACATTTGCGGAAAAGCCGCTCGATGAAATCATAAGGGCCTATCCCGACGAAATACTTGGCACCGAAGTTGGCAAGCGTTTCGGAACCCAGTTTCCACTGCTTTTTAAATATCTCGACGCGCGTGAAGATTTGTCGATTCAGGTTCATCCAAACGATGAACTCGCGAAGAAGCGGCATAACTCGTTCGGGAAAACCGAGATGTGGTACGTGATGCAAGCAGACGAAGGCTCGCGTATCATCGTCGGTTTTAAAGAAGCGGCATCGCCCGAAGAATATCTGAAGCATCTTGAAGACAAAACCCTTGTTGACATACTGGACCAAATTCCCGTTGAAGCAGGCGATGTATTCTTGCTCGATACCGGAACGGTGCATGCTATTGGCGCGGGAATCGTCATTGCGGAGATTCAGCAAACGTCTGACATCACGTATCGAATATACGACTTTGACAGAAAAGACCCCAACGGGAATCCTCGGCAGCTACATATTGAGGAAGCGATCGAGGCAATTAATTATGAGGAAACCGATGCGCAGAAAGTGTACGAACGTGATAGTAACCGATCAAACCCGATGGTAGATTGCGAGTATTTTACGACAAATTTTCTTCCGTTGGATGGGAATCTTCCGGTGCGAAAGGATGGTAGTTCATTTACTGTTTACATGTGCGTCGACGGAAGTTTTGAAATTTCATATTCAGGTATGAGCAGCAAATTTGGTAAGGGCGACACCGTATTGGTTCCGGCTGCAATGTCCGAATTTGAATTGGTTGGCACGGCCACGTTACTTGAAATTTACATTTCGTAGCACCTATTACAAACATTCTGCGTACTTTTGCAGGCAAATTAAAATAAATTAAGATGGCGAACGTAAGGAATTTAAAGAAAGACATCAACTATGTGTTGGGTGATATCATTGAAGCGGTTTATCTTCATGAGATGACTACAACAGGGAAACCGACAGCAGAATCTAACGCGTTGATTGACGAAGCGATTGCGGTTTTCGATTCTTTGATCAAGAAAGTCAACGATAAGAAGGTTGAAAACAAGAAGCAACATTTTAAGCAGATTCACGGCGAATTAGAACAGGCTGCAACTCAACTTGTTGCCCGTATCAACGCGTTGTAAGCAAAAAATAGCGCAAAAAAAGGTGTGTTTTATTTTGCAGATTTGGAATTCACTTTTATATTTGCAGCCGTAATGACGCCGGTGTAGCTCAGTTGGCTAGAGCAGCTGATTTGTAATCAGCAGGTCGTGGGTTCGAGTCCCTCTATCGGCTCAAAACCATCACATGAAAGTGTGGTGGTTTTTTGTTTTTACAGCGAGTCAGCTCGCGGCTTAAGACCATCACATGAAAGTGTGGTGGTTTTTTGTTTTTACGGCGAATCGGCTCGCGGATCAAAACCATCACATGAAAGTGTGGTGGTTTTTTGTTTTACAGCGAGTCAGCTCGCGGCTTAAGACCAGCACATAAAAGTGCGGTGGTTTTTTGTTTTACAGCGAATCGGCTCGCGGATCAAAATCATCAAATAAAAGTGCGGTGGTTTTTTGTTTTTACAGCGAATCGGCTCACGGATCAAAACCATCAAATAAAAGTGCGGTGGATTTTGTTTTTACAGCGAATCGGCTCGCGGCTTAAGACCATCAAATAAAAGTGCGGTGGTTTTTTGTTTTTACAGCGAATCGGCTCGCGGCTCAAAACCATCAAATAAAAGTGTGGTGGTTTTTTGTTTTTACAGCGAATCGGCTCGCGGCTTAAGACCATCACATGAAAGTGTGGTGGTTTTTTGTTTTTTAACAAGTCGGTCCGCCGCTCCAACAGAAACGTAACCTATGCACAAATTAACGGACAATGTTAAGTTGTTTACTGAACCGTTGAAACAGGTTCAAGCTTACGACGCCCGGCAATATAGGCTCTCAGCATCTTACCGTATTTTGATTTCGCGACCTCAGGCGTCATCTCATCCCGAATCATTTCGACGTATTTTAATCCCGCGTTCGGAATCTCGTAAAGCGCTATATACGGAGCAATTTCATGATCTTTATGGGTGACAGCAAAGTTGATTGCATATAGGTAGCGTCTCGCAACATTCGCCTGATACTTCTCATCGTGGTCGGCCGGAAGTGATTTTCGATCTTTAAAGGCATTAAGTTCGGCCTCAGTAAACGCCAGTTCCTGATTTGTAAATCGCGACTTCACTTTTTTGTATTCCTCGTACAAATCGTGATTTTTTGATCCTGTAACTTTTGCGTTTGCAAAAAAAGTCTCCAATGTTGTTTCGACATTTATTTTGCCCGGTTCAGCAAAAATGGGAAGGCTGTTGTCTATTGTCTTAGAAACGCCCCGATCCAGAAACAGGTAGATCATTTGAGGAGAATCAAGCTGAAGTGTAGTTTCGAATTTCGAGTCGCCCCTGATCTCAATACTGTCGAGCATTACGAGTGTTGTGTCTTCGAGTTTCTGAATATAAAGTGTACCCTTGTTTAAGCCGTCAACATTTCCTGAAATTTGGAGGTTGCCCTCTTTTTTGGCGCAACTAATCACTGTGAGCGCAACGAGCAATGCGAATATTCTAATTTTCATCGATTTTCTTGGTTTCGGCAAAATAACAAAAAAAATCCCCAACCTGCCGAAACAAATTGGGGACTTCAATAATTAAACCGTCTTATGCTTTAAGCCATGCCTCTTTAAGTGTGCTTTTGCTTGGGTCTGTTGCGTTCCATCCTTCAACTTCTTCGTAGCTCAATTTTACTTTTCCCTTTATTTCCTTTGCAGCGCCATCACGCAAAATGCTGACCGAGATATCGTCGCCTTCTTTCCAGTTCTGGCTTCCAAGAACCAAGTCGTATATATTATCGAGATTGTACGCTTTACCGTTTACCGCAGTGATAACGTCGCCACCTTTAAGTCCGAGTGTATTCATAAAATCGTTCAGCGGCATGCCTGGAATCACCATAATCTCCTTTCCGCCGGGTTTGATTGTGATATAAGGTGCTTGTCCGTTAAGGAAAACGTTTGCCGCAGGTTTCATTTGCTTCGATTTTGTAACGCCAACTCGCGCAAAATATTCTCCGTAAGGAATTGGAGTTGTACCGGCCACGTACTTCGTGAGGAATTCGCCAACCTCAGGATAGGTCAGTTCGACAACTTTAGCAAAAAGCTCTTCATCATTGAACGCGCGTGTTGGACCATAGAGATTTGAAAGTTTTTGCATCAAGTCAAGGATGCCGCGTTGTCCGTTGCTTTTCTCGCGGATGATGATATCGATACACATTCCAATCAGTGCGCCTTTCTCGTAAACGTTTGTGTACTGTGCCTTATAGGGTTCTTCAAGGACATTCTTACTCATAGTCGTAAAGGACATGGTGTCGTCCATGCGAGATGCGTTTGCTATTTTTCCAGCCATTCTCCCATAGAATTCATCTTCTGTGATTAATCCTTGGTTTACCTGAAAAAGGTTGGCAAAATATTCTGTAACGCCTTCATACATCCACAAGTGTTCGGACATCTGCGGTTTATTGTAGTCAAAGTCATGTATTTGTTTTGAATGGATTGTCAATGGTGTTACGATATGAAAAAACTCGTGCGAGACAACGTCGATCAACCCTTGGATAAGCTGGTCCTTCGGCATCATTTCAGGAAAAACTACCGTTGTCGAAGTGTTGTGCTCTAATGCACCGAAACCTTGTGCGTCGGCGCCCTGAACATCCGATAAGTACAATAGCACCGAATATTTCTTTGTTGCATTGATGTTTCCAAGAAATTTTTTCTGGGCCCGCATCATTTTCTCCATATCCGGTGTGATGCTCTTTGCGTCTACGGTACCACTCGCCGAGTATACAGCGATGAGGATTTCCATTCCGTCGACAGTAAAAGTGGTATAGTCAGGCTTTGCATACATAACCGGGTTGTCGACCAACTCGGCGTAGCGGCCCACGTTGAAAACATCTTTAGTTGTGCTCGCGTCTTTGTCTACAAGTGATGTTGCGCCCCACAATGTAGCGGGATGCGTAACAGTAACTTCATAAGGAAGCGATTTTTTGTCGGTGAAATAACCAACGAAGCCATGCATGTTCAACAGGAAATTTTTGCCGTCGATGATATTCGTGCCAGCGGGTGAAAAGATATCATGCGTTGTCTCTACATCGTAGGTGTCATTTACCCAATACGTCACTTTAGCCAGCCCTTTTGCATTGCTGATGTTCCACGAGTTGTCGTCCGTTTTTGTCACAGTGAGCGCTTTTCCCTTGGAGTCGTAAGCTGCGAGCCCGTCGATGAACCTTCCGTAGTCATCAGCCGAATAAGTTCCGGGGATGATCTTCGGAATATGGTACGTTACCTGATCGGTAGAGACTTTTGGCGCTGACACAGTCACCATGACTTTGTCGTCTTTCACAACATTTAAATCAATTGCGACTTTTACAGGAGTTGTCGATTGCGCCGACACAGAAACTGCCGCTACGAGTGCAAAAGCACAAATTATTTTTTTCATTTTATCATATTTTGGGTATAAGTATACGAGTTATGGGTAATGTTACAGAACATTCCAAATGAAGGTTTGTTTTGTTGTTATTGCTACTAAATTTGCCGTTGCAATTCCTATTATTGTTGTTTGATCCAGTTCGTAATTTCAGACAACACCAGAGGTGAAATGGTTTGTTCAATATCTTTATAATCGGCTGGCGATCCGGTTGCGCTTTCCTGGAATAAATGATTGACTCCGGGAAATTCTTGGATTGTCACGTTTTCATTGCCGCCTGAACGTAACGCTTCAGCTATTGCCGGTAAGTTTTGCTTCGAAGCAACCTGAACATCGGTACTTCCGTTAATGGCCATTACCGGGCATTTTGTATTTTGCAACGCGACAGCGGGATCGTATCGTATAAAGAACTTCGTCCACGGTAGCATTAGCTGGGAAACCTGAGTCTCAGCGGCCTGCTCGATTGTCGTGCCTGGCGGAAGGCGGTCCGGATTCTTTTGCATCACTTTAAGCATTTCGGTCGTAAGTTGGTGTTTCAGCTGATTATCGTCGGTGATGTTTCGGATAAGATTATAAAACGTAGTATTGAATCCGCGGATCTTAGAAAGGTCTGCCTCCGGCATTTCAAACGCTTTTCCTACCAGCTCGTTCTGAAGCAACAGTAGCTTATCGCCAGTAACTCCGGGAGCAGCCATCAGCACTACAAATGCAACGTCGTTACGCGATGAAGCAAGCATTGGCGCGATAATTCCGCCTTCACTATGGCCAATGAGCCCCATTTTTTGGGTGTTGATGTTTTTGTGCGTCTTTAAAAATTCGATTGCCGCTGCTGCATCGTCTGCAAAATCAGCTGAGGTCGACATTTGAGGATTGCCACCCGATTTTCCGGCTCCGCGATCGTCATACCGAAGCACGGCGATGCCATTTCTCGTCAAATGATCTGCCAGAACCAAAAACATTTTGTGCCCCAACAATTCGCCGTCGCGGTCTTGTTGTCCACTCCCGCTTATCAGGATCACAACAGGATGCTTCCCTGTTTTATCTGGTAACGTAAGCGTTCCTGCTAAGTTGAAGTTTTCTTTAAGATTCGTAAAGGATACCTCTTCTGCTACGTACGGAAAGGGCGGCTTTGGCTGCTGAGGCCGGTTGAGTTTGATTTCTTGACGTGTAAGATCGAGTTTCAAGGATGCCGTTCCCTGAACAAACGTCCCTTCAATGGTCTGGTCCTGGTAGGTTCCGGTGTATTTTATCTGTGCCTCCGGAACTTCAAGTGTTAGCATCGGACTTATGAACCTGGTCGTGGTAATTGGAACACCTGTAGCACCCTGATCGGGACTGTCCATTGTTGCCGAATAGCCTGATGCGTCTTGTTGAATGTGCAAAACTACCCGTAATTTTGTTCCCGGAACTTCTAATGTTCCGTACCAGTCGCCCGTTATATCCTGAGCAGATGCGCCCAGGGTCGATAAGAAGAAGGATAATATTAGTTTTTTCATGTTTTCGAAGATAAAAAAAGCCCCATTAAGGAGCTAGTCAATTTTGTTCTTTATATAGTATTTGCCGTCTAATTCTTCATCAAACTCGTCGAACCGCGGTGGTTTTGGCTTCGGCTTGCTGGCCATTGCCTTCTTCTTCCAAAGCTCAAAACGGTCGGCATTGAGCTTTTTCTTCATAATCTCCAGAACCTCTTTTTCCGCCAGACCAAATTCTTTTTTAATAATCTCAAACGGATTTCGCTCCTCAAGAGCCAGGTTAACAAGGCGTTCCGTTTGCTCCCAATTCAGCTCGATTTTTTTGTTCTTCTTCATCTGTGGAAAAAATAGTCTCCGATAATAAAACGCAACAGGTAATAATGAACCAATATTAATAAAAAAAACAATTGGTTTTGAAAGTGCCGAAAAAAAACGTCAATTACCCTGTTTCTTCTTTTTAAATGGGATCTTCAGCAGGCTTTTGAGGTTATTGTGCTGTTCCGGCTGCATGTGCGTGTCGACGCCGTAGACGATATCGTTTCGGTCAAGAATGGAGAAGGTTCCGAAAAGCCGGTCCCAAATTGAGAAGATGTTCCCATAGTTTGTATCGGTGTACGGAAGCACAAAATGATGATGCACCTTATGCATGTCGGGCGATACGAGTACGTAGCTGATAAGGCGGTCGAGTTTCTTCGGAAGTGAAATATTCGCATGGTTGAACTGAGAAAACACGACCGAAAGCGACTGGTATAAAAATACGAGCCACATAGGCGCCCCGATAATCAAAACCGCGAGCGTTGTAAACAGGAACCGGATCATGCTTTCGCCGGGATGATGGCGGTTTGCCGATGTGGTATCGATCCACGTATCGGTGTGATGTATCAGATGAAAACGCCACATGAATTTTGTCTTATGCTGTGCCCAATGCGCAACCCATGCCCCGATCAAGTCGAGCAGCAAAAGTCCGATGACCATATACAACCAGACATTCATCTGCGGAAGCCACTGCAAAATCCCGAACTGTTGCTCCACCGTCCATTCGGCCACCATCAGCAACAGGAATGCCATCACAAAATTGACGATAATTGTCGTAACGGTGAAGAAGACGTTAATGCCGGCGTGGTGCACTTTTCGGTAATCGAACTGAAACAGCGGCACAACGATTTCAAGCAGCCAGAAAAATGCAATGCCGCCAGCGAGTATGAGTCCGCGATGTAACGAAGGAATAGTTGAAAAATAAGCGATTATTGTCTCCATAGCCAAATGTATTGAAAATATGGAATTACAGAAATGCTGTGTTACTTTTTTCCGAATTTAAGGTTCATCAGCACAATTGCACCAATAATAAGTGCAATCCCCAGCCATTGCAGGGCATTTACAGGTTCGTGAAGCAGCACGTAGGCCATCATTACCGAAACCGGAAGTTCAAGCGACGATACGATACTGCCCAGTCCGAGGCCTGTATGTGGAAAACCGGCGTTTAAAAGCATCGGTGGAATGATAGTTCCGAACAGCGCGAGCACGATTCCCCATTTCAAGAAAATATTCATGTCGAACGGTGTTGTTTGCGTGATCAGCGCGAACGAAAACACGATCACCGCGCCGCCAAGCAACATAAACAGACTGCGTTGCGACGTGGAAACCTTAAGGGCAATTCGGTTTGAAGTAAACATTGTAGTTGTAAATGATGCCGCTGCAAGCATTCCCCAAAAGATCCCGCGCCAATCAAGGCTAAAGTCGTTTTTAAGCATGTTCGTTGCTAAAGCGGTTCCGATTAACACAATGCCCACAGAGATCGTTTTTATTTTTGACGGAAGTTTTTTCTCGAGCAGCATTTCAAGCAGTACGCCCATCCAGACGGTTTGCATTAATAGCACGATGCCGACGGAAACTGGAATATATTTAACAGCGAGGTAATAGAAAATACTAGTAAATCCGAGTGATGTTCCGGCGGTCATTAATTTGACGATATCTTTTGATCCGGTTTGTACCGACGTCGAACCTTTTTTGGCACGTTGGAAAAGATTGATCAGCAGCAGCCCTGTGATTCCGTAGATAAATTGTGAAGTGGTGACTTCGGCAGTCGTATACCCTTGGCCATACGCAAGTTTCACAAAGGTTGCGAGCATTCCGTAGCTCGTTGCGCCTAATCCGACTAAAAACACTCCTTTAAGAACGTTGTTCTTCTCCATAACTGAATTTTAAAAGCGGGCAAAGATAGAAATAGAATTCGGTTGAAGTTGCGATATGCCGACATGAATATTGTGCTAAATTATTTTGTTTGGGTGAAAAGGTTAATTTGTTTCGAAAGCTATCTTTAAGCTACCAAATTTTGACGATGAAAACAAAGAAGAAACACAAGCACCAGATGGCGAAAGTCGTCGAGCGAAATATTAACGTGTTATTAGAGCGGCGCAGGGCGGAAGACGAACGTAAAAGCACTGAAGAAAAAGTTGCAGACAAAATTACTCGTTTCACCGGAAGCATGTTGTTCGTGTACATTCACCTGGTGCTGTTCGGAACGTGGATCTTATGGAATACGGGCGTGCTTGGGTTGGAGCCTTTCGATCCGTCGTTTGTTGTGCTGGCGATGGAAGCATCGGTAGAGGCCATTTTCCTCTCGACATTCGTGTTGATAAGCCAAAACAGGATGAACGTCCAGGCCGATAAGCGTGCCGAGCTCGATTTGCAGATTTCACTGCTAACGGAACACGAAGTAACGCGGCTGATTACAATCGTAAAGCAGCTCGCCGATAAGCTTGAAGTGCAAATTCCGGATGATGTTGATCTTGACGATCTCGCCAAAGACGTACTGCCGGAGAAAGTCATGGACACGATGGAAGCGGTCAAGAAAGAGAAGACCGAAGAGAATCCCAAAAAAAATCCGCCTAGTGTATAGACGGAGTTTCATCATCGGTTGCTGGCCGATTGGGTTGTTCTTTTAAATGCGGATTTTCTTCCGGGTTTAGTATTTTCCCTGTTGCAGTTTCCGGTTTTGGCATTGCATTGCCGTGTTCGGTGCCGAGAAAATCTTCCTGGTCGGATTGCTGCTGCTCGAGATTTTTCTGTTTTTGTTCTTCGAGATTCTCTTTTTCGGTATCCATGGTCTCTAAATTTTATCGTTAAGATAAAGGTATTACTTCCGGGAATTACTCCATTATAATGTACTTATGTTATGTTGCATAATTCCATGCATGAGCGATGGCAGCGGCAGCCTTTTAATTTTGGCTCGGCTTGAGTGGAATAACGAAATAATATGAAAATTAAAAGCTATAGCAAACAGCGCGGTCGCGAGGTGCGCGCGAACGGGCGCGCGCCGAGCGGCATGCCCAAATTAAAACAGGCGGACCTTAAAACGGTATTTCCCGTTGAAGTGTTCTTTCATTTTTACGACTTCCTTCGACTTTTCTGTCAGCCAGAAAAGAGCGTAATTCTTGTCGCTGTAACTAATTTTTAAAAGCCAGCATTTAATTTTGGTGTCGTTGTTCAACACCAGAAATTCCCTTCCGACAACCTCATACTTGTGATACGTTGGCGCCTTTTCATTCGGGTCAAAAAATGCAATTTCGAAATTTTGGCCCACTTTTTTTATCGGGAGCAAAGGATACGTTTCGAGATCCTGTTCCCATGAAAGGACCGGAACCGGCAACTGAACGCGCGGCCGCTTTGTCGCAAAATTGTTCGCAACAGAATCGGATGCAACCATGACGTCGGGTTTGAAATCGTGCGCCACTGTAATCTTGCGCATAGGATAATTCCCGCTATGAAAAATGGGCGCCAGCGTTTTCCGGTCGCAGAGGTTTCTGACTACTGCAAACAGCGAATCTTTTGATACCATTTCCAGGTAAATTCAACCACCGGTGTTCCATTGAAAGTTGTAAAACGAGTTTCGCGTTCCCAGACATCCCCGGTTGTAGTCCGATGCTCCAAACTATCGGCCATGTAAACCAGATACGTGGTTTTCGATTCTTTTAGGTTCTCCAGCCGAAGCTTATGATTTCTTGAGTTAATTGTGTCCGATTGGGCCCAAAGTGTGGCAGCTGATACGAAAAGCAATAGAAAAGTGTAAATTAATCTCATAAGTTTGTGTATGACGTCCCGGTATGAAAAACGTTACGATATGATCTAAAAAAACCTGTAGCTTTCACTACAGGTTCTATCCTGATATAATAATCTGAATTTACTTTATCAGTTCGAAGCTTCGTTTTACAAAAGCGGTTAGCTCTTCACCTTTAAGCAGGTTTTGCGACAGCTTCGCAAGATCAAGCGCCTGTTTCACCAAATGTTCCTGATGCGACTTGTCTTCGGTATTCAAAATGCTCGTCGCAAGCTCGGAGTTGGTGTTCACGACAAGATTGTACATCTCTGGGAAATTACCCATTCCGAACATTCCGCCGCCACCGCTTTGGCTCATTTCCTTCATTCGGCGCATGAATTCCGGCTGGGTGATGATAAATGGCGATGCCGAACTGTCCATTGCCTCAAGCTGAACCGAATAGTTTGTTCCCGGCACGATTTCCTCAACAACGGTTTTCAGCTTTTCTTTTTCTTCATCCGAGAGTTTTGAAACTGCGGCGTCATCTTTCTTGATCAGGTTGTCGATGTGGTCGGAATCCACGCGTACAAACGACATCTTTTCGTTGTCTCCTTCCAGTTTCTGGATCAGGTGTGAGATAATCGGCGAGTCAAGCAGCAACACTTCATAGCCTTTTTCTTTTGCCGCTTCGATATAGCTGTGCTGTGCATCTTTGTTTGAAGCGTACAACAATACCAGCTTTTCGTCTTTGTCGGTTTGCTTTTCTTTCAGGTTCTCCTTCAGCTCATCAAGCGTAAAGAACTTGCCGTCAACTGTGGGATATAGGGCAAACGCGCCTGCTTTCTCATAAAATTTAGGTTCCGAAAGCATTCCGTATTCAAGCACGATTTTGATGTCGTTCCATTTTTGTTCGAAATCCTCGCGGTTCTCAGTGAAAAGCGACTTGAGCTTGTCGGCTACTTTTCTGGTGATATAATTCGATATTTTCTTTACCGCGCCATCCGCCTGCAAGTACGACCTGGAAACGTTCAGCGGAATATCAGGCGAATCGATAACACCTTTCAGCATTGTCAGAAATTCGGGAACAATTCCTTCAACATTATCGGTAACATACACTTGGTTTTGATAAAGCTGGATTTTATCTTTTTGGATCTGAAGATCCGCCGACATTTTTGGGAAGTACAAAATCCCCGTAAGGTTAAACGGATAATCAACATTTAAATGGATGTTGAAAAGCGGATCGTCAAACTGCATCGGATACAGCTCACGATAAAAGCTTTTGTAATCCTCATCCGTTAGCTCCGTTGGCTGTTTTGTCCATGCCGGAGTTGGGTTATTGATGATATTGTCGACTTCTATTGTTTCGGGTTTATAGTCTTCCGGAGCGTCTTCCGGCTTGGGAAGGGTTTCTGTTTTGGTTCCGAACTTGATCGGCACCGGCATAAACTTATTGTATTTCTTCAGCAGCTCACGGATTCTGTGTTCTTCAAGGAATTCCAGTGAATCTTCAGCAATGTGAAGGATAATTTCTGTTCCGCGGTCTGTTTTGTCGGCAGGTTCTAGAGTAAATTCAGGGCTGCCATCGCAAGCCCAGTGTGCTGCCGGCTCGTCTTTGTACGACTTTGTAATGATTTCAACTTTTTCTGCAACCATAAAAGCCGAATAGAAGCCAAGGCCGAAATGTCCGATGATACCTGCATCTTTGGCAGAATCTTTATACTTATCAAGGAATTCTTCAGCGCCGGAGAACGCCACCTGGTTGATGTATTTCTCCACTTCGTCTGCCGTCATCCCTAGTCCCTGGTCGATGATGTGCAACTTTTTGCCTTCTTTGTCGATTCTGACTTCGATGATCGGTTTGCCATATTCGGTTTTGGCCTCGCCAATGCTTGTCAGGTGCTTAAGCTTTAAAGTGGCATCGGTTGCGTTCGAAACGAGTTCACGAAGAAAAATCTCGTGGTCGCTGTACAAGAATTTCTTGATTAACGGAAAGATGTTTTCTACCGAAACATTAATTTTTCCTGTTGTCATAGTATAATGTTTTTATTAGTGTTGAATTTTAACGCTGTGCGATTGTCAAAATAGATACCATAGCACTAAAAGATGACAAATTGGCGGTTGTTAATTTTTAGTGAATTAAAAAGGCAATTTTAACATTTGGCTTCTTTCGATTGTATATTTGTAAATAGTAATATTAAATCCAAAAGCATGAGAAAAATAATTTTTACCGGTGTTCTTGCTGTGCTGCTTTTTGCATGCAAGTCGAACTCTGCCACAGCCACCAAACTCGATCGTAATTCGCAGGTCGACATGAAAGGAGATTGGGTATTAACTTCTGTCACTTATCCGGGTTCCGACGTTATAACTGTCAATTCGTTCCAACTTGCCGATTCAAAATGTTTTGAAGGAAGTCGATGGAAGCTTATCTCAAATAACAACAAAGGTGAAATGTCTATTTCTAAAGCGGGTTGCGCCGCATTCAGTTCGCCGATCACTTGGTTCGTTAACCGCGAAGGACAGTTTGTCCTGAAAATACTGAACGCGGGTGAGAAAGCGCGGAAGGTCCGTGACGGATATGTCCTCTCGGTTGCCAATCAGTCAGAAAATGCATTTCAACTGGTAGATAAAATCGATGTTGGCGGCAAATCCACAAACGTTGTTTACCAATTTACCAAAACCAACTAAACAAAATTAACATGAAAAAGATATCTATAATAGTCCTGGCATTTTTAATGACAATCGGGCTTTCATTTACCGGCTGCGAGGCTGTAAAAAATACGAATAATACACAACGTGGTGCGGCTATCGGAGCTGCAGGCGGTGCAATTCTTGGCGGTGTGCTCGGAAACAACCTTGGTAAAGGTGGAAAAGGGGCTCTGGGTGCCGTTCTCGGAGGCGTTGTTGGTGGTGTTGCCGGTGGCGTTATCGGAAATAAAATGGACAAACAGGCACGTGAAATCGATAATGCGGTTCCGGGTGCCGAAGTAGAACGCGTTGGAGAAGGTATAAAACTGACTTTAAAAGAGAATGCAGTGCGTTTTGATACAAATAAATCAACCCTGACAGCTACTGCGCAGGCAAACCTTGACAAGCTGGTTCCGGTTTTCAAAGAATACGCAGACACTAACATCCAAATATTTGGTTACACTGACAGTACAGGTCCAGCCGATTATAACCTTACACTTTCAGACCAACGTGCTGCGGCAGTGCGAGCGTATCTTGTTTCGAAAGGAATTGCAGCAAATCGTTTTACGACAACAGGTATGGGTATTGCCGATCCAATCGCAAGCAATGAAACTGCCGAAGGACGCAGCGAAAACAGACGCGTCGAATTTGCAATTACTGCAAACGCGAAAATGATTGAAGAAGCCCAAAAGCAACAATAATTCGTCTTAATGTTATTTTAAAAGGCTGTTTCCGAGGAAGCAGCCTTTTGTTTTACCAGTACATTTGAGCATGCTGACAATCAACAACATTTCGTTTTCATACGGGTCTTCACAGGTAATCAGGAATATAAGTTTTGCCTTTCCACAGGGAGTGCATGTTGCTGTTATCGGCGAAAGCGGCTCGGGCAAAAGTACGCTGCTGAAGTTGCTATACGGGCAATACGACCTTAACAACGGCAGTATCAGCCTGAACGGTAAACAGATCTTAGGCCCAAAGTTCAATCTTATTCCCGGGGAAGACGCCATCAAATACCTTGCGCAGGATTTTGGGCTGATGCCGTATATAACAGCCGCTGAAAATGTCGGCAAATTTCTTTCGAACACCAATAAAAGCAAAAAGCAACAGCGGATACTTGAACTATTGGAGATGGTCGGAATGGCAGATTTTGCCAATGTGAAACCTAAGTTTTTGAGCGGCGGGCAACAACAGCGCGTGGCCTTGGCTAGGGTCCTTGCGCTGGAACCGGCAGTTTTGCTTCTGGATGAGCCTTTTAGCCAGATTGATACGTTTCGGGCAAACACGTTGCGACGAAGCCTTTTTGAATATTTGCGTCAGAAGAACATCACGTGCCTGATTGCCACACATGATGCGGCAGATGTATTGGCTTTTGCCGACGAGGTCATTGTGATGCGAAATGGCAAAATAGCAGCCAGAGGCCGGCCTCACGATGTGTATCAGAATCCCAAAAGTGCTTATGTAGCCTCGCTTTTTGATGATGTAAATGAAATTCCGTCGATCCATTTTCCCGGATATTCCCAAACAGAGTCTTTGTTAGTTTATCCGCACCAACTACAAAAAGCTGCTAACGGATTGACTGCCACGGTAACGAACAGCTTTTTCCGTGGAAGCCATTACCTGATTGAAGCACTCTACGCCCACGGAAAGCTACTGTTTGTGAACGCGGATCCGATGGAGCGCGGAACTTGTGTTACATTAGCGGTAAATAAATAAAAAAGCCCCATGTTATTGGGGCCTCTCGTCTAACTAAAACTACAAATAATTAATTCTTCAAATACTTTTCAAGGAACTGGTCTTGTTCCCAAAGCAGGTGGAGAATGTTTTCTTTCGCTGCATAACCGTGCGATTCCTTTGGAAGAATCACCATCCGTGCCGGTGCCCCAAGTCCTTTTAAGGCTTGAAAGTAGCGTTCTGTTTGCAGGGTGAATGTTCCCGGATTATTATCGGCTTCACCGTGGACCAACAAAATAGGTGTCTTCATCTTGTGTGCATTCATGAAAGGAGACATGGTGTTGTAAACTTCCGGCGATTCCCAGTAATTCCGCTGCTCGCTTTGAAATCCGAAGGGTGTAAGTGTTCTGTTGTAAGCGCCGCTACGTGCGATTCCGCATGCAAACAAATTCGAATGTGTTAACAGGTTTGCAGTCATAAATGCGCCATATGAATGCCCGCCTACAGCGACGTTCTGTCGGTTGATATAACCTAATTTATCCACCGCATCAATCGCAGCTTCGGCATTGTCGACAAGTTGTGAAATAAAGTTGTCATTTGGCTCCGTCGTACCTTCGCCAATAATAGGAAATGCAGCGTCATCAAGCACGGCATAACCCCGAGTAACCCAATAAACAAACGAACCATAATATGGAAATGTGAATTCGTTCGGGTTCTGGCTGCTTTGACCCGCACTGTTCTTGTCTTTATACTCAGCTGGATAAGCCCAGATTAATAATGGCAGTTTTTCTTTTTTGACTTTGTCGTAACCCGCAGGTAAATAAAGCGTTCCCGATAACTCAACACCGTCTTTCCGTTTGTATTTTATCACTTCCTTATGCACATCTTTAATACTCTCGAACGGGTTTTTGAATGACGTGATCGGCTTCAGCGAATTCTTCTTCTTGATATTCCGGAAGTAGTAATTTGGGAAGGATGTTTTTGACTGAAGCAAAACAAGCACGTCGCCTTTGACATAGTCTTCAATTGAAATGATATCTTCTTTTTTATCCGTGTAAGCCGACTGGTACAGGCGCTTCTTCTTCAAGGTCTTTGTATTGAATTCATCTATGAACGGAAATTGCCCTTCTTTTGTAAAACCGTCGCCAAGCAGATAAGCGTTGCCATTTTCGAGTGCCAGCACATATTTTCCATATTGATTTTTACGCGTTTCAAAGTTCCCCGGATCCGAATATATATCCTGTGAATTTCTATCGAACAATAGCTTCGGAGCTGCGCCGGGCGTTGCCGGGTTTAAAAGAAATGTTCGTACGCTTCTTGTATCGTACCATTCGTCCAGGACAATTGCAGTCTGATTGTCGCCCCAGGTCACATCGCTGAACCTTTGTCCTGTTTTAGCGATTGATAGCGGTGCTCCATTAAACGGAGCGTTCCATAAGAAAAGCTCATCCCTGAAATCAACTTTGTTCGCAGGATCGCCACCATCGAGCGCTTCGACGAAGAACAATGTCGCCGGCTGATCGTTTCTCCAACTCATCTCACGTTTTCCTTTCCGAACTGCCATAAAACCTTTCGGGATAATCTCATTCAGCGCCACTTCATTTACAGTCTTGACTTCTGCACCGTTTTTATCGTAAATAATGGTTCGCAACGGAAAACGGTTCAACGGAACAATGTATGAAAACGGTTTCTCAATGGTCGTGACCATCAGGTAATTTCCATCAGGTGAAAAACTCTCGCCAGCATACATGTTTGCCGATTTGAACAGTTTTGCTGATCCGTCAAGGCTAACTTTATGAAGTTCCGATGTGGTAATGGTCTCGAAATTCGCTTCATCTGTTTTGTTCTTCAATAAGTCCTGATACGTTCGGTTTTGTGATTTGGATCCGTCGGCCATTGAGACGATTGGCCCGGTTGGCAGATCTTTTTTCGCATCGAGCAACTTCGCCCTATTCGTAGGAAGCATCTTCACCAGTATATTTTGGCTGTCGCTGAACCAGCTGAAGGGGTTTCCCAGATTGGCATTCACCGTTGGGCCTGTAAGTTTTACAGCTTTTCCCGAAGCCACATCAACAAACCAAAGCTCAACTCCTGTGGCAGTTGTGTTTGCAAAGGCAATCTTTTTCTCATCGGGCGACCAGCTAAGGTTGCTGATTTTAGGAGTTGCGGGAAGTCCGCCGACTTGCTTCTCAGCACCATCAGAAATTTTCGCGATCTTGATATTGTTGATGTACGTGACGGTGCTTGAGATATTCGTAACCGGATTGATACGCAAACCGCCCAACCGTAACTCGTCTTGGTTCAGGTCGTCAAGCGTCTTATAGGTGCTGCGGTAAGACAGCAACATATATTGTTTCTTCGTATCCATTGCCACGGATGGCGCGCGCTCATAGTCGGCCAAATCAAGAATGGATTTAGGTGGTTTTTGATAAGTAAGATTCTCCTGTGCAAAAGCCGGTACGCACCCGATCAGAAGGAGTAAAAATAGAAATCGAAGTCTCATGTTTTTTTGGTTTAGGTATTTGACTAAATTAGGGTTTTCCCGTTACACATTTGACCGAAAATAATTTGTGAAGCTTCTAATGGAACCGACAGGCATTAATATTACCTCAAATAATATAGATTTGTAAAAAAATAAAAAATGAAATTACTCTACTTTAGCTTGTTATTCCCACTGTCGCTTTTCGCGCAGGAATGGGCACCGCTCACGAGCATTCCCACAAACCCATCTGAATTTGCCCGCTATGACGACGTTTTTTTCTTAAACGAAAACCTTGGTTGGGCCGCAAATGGAAACGCTGCAGAAGTATATAAGACCACCGATGGAGGAACAACCTGGACACTGCAACTCAGCGAAGCCAATCTCGGAAGCAACAATTTTTACTTTCGGAATGTGGAATTCCTGAATGAGAACATCGGGTTTGTTGGCACCTTGAATGGAGTGTTCCTGAAAACCATCGACGGAGGTAACAATTGGGAAGAAGTTACAAACATTCCTACAAATCCTGTTGCGATCTGCGGACTTGATGCTGTAGGAACTTCAACAATCTATGGCTGTGGGGCATGGTTTTGGCCGGCTTTCATTATAAAATCGACCGACAGCGGCGCAACATGGAGTTATACAGATATGAGTCCGTATGCAGATGCGCTCGTCGAGGTACTTTTTAAAGATGAAAATATTGGCTACGCGTCGGGCCAGAAAGATGGAGTAGGCGGGATCATATTGAAAACTATAAACGGCGGACAAACATGGACACAAATTTATAGCACCAACATAGATGGTGAATACGTCTGGAAACTTCAAATCTTGGCATCGGCCCCCAATACAATGTTTGGCTCAGTCGAGTCGGTTGCACCAATGCCTGGAAAACTCATAAAATCGACGAATGCCGGAGTTACGTGGGTGAGCAAGAACGTCCCGGATACCGATATTCAGGCGGTCGGCTTCGTTTCGCCTACGCATGGATGGATGGGCGGCCATCACACGGGTTTCCTTGAGACGTTCGATGCAGGGGCAACCTGGACGCCAATGGAAATCGGAAGTAACCTGAACAGAATCTTCTTCATAGGCGACATAGCCTACGCATCGGGCTCGACCATATATAAATACAGCGACGCACTGTCGACAATAGATTTTGAAGAACATGCCCGCGTCTCGCTAAATGCGGCTGTACATCCCAATCCGGTGAAAGACAAGCTGACTGTTACTATAGAATTTAAGGAAGCCGATCACCTCCGGCTCGAACTGTTCGATAACACCGGCCATATGATAAAGGAGTTACACAAAGACGATATTTCAGAAGCAGGCAAAAAGACCTATACCTTTGATTTCCCATATGCATCCGGAGTTTACCTGATTAATCTGCATACGAATACCGGACGCCAGTCAATAAAATTCGTGCATTAGCGTTTAAAGATATAATCACATAGGTTAGACAGCTTTTTTATTCAAACATTTATTAAATGACATATCATTCGAGAATTTCGGGCTTAGGCTATTATGTTCCAGATAATGTTGTCACAAACGACGATTTATCCAAAATTATAGATACTAACGACGAATGGATTCAGGAACGAACCGGAATCCGTGAGCGCCGCCACATCGTTAGAGGCGAAGATACGACTACAACAATGGGCGTAAAGGCGGCAAAAATAGCGATGGAACGCTCGGGTATTGCCGCTGAAGATATCGACTTTGTGATTTTTGCCACGTTGAGTCCGGATTACTATTTCCCTGGTCCCGGCGTACTGGTGCAGCGGGATTTAGGACTGCGAACCGTTGGCGCGCTTGATGTCAGGAATCAGTGCTCGGGTTTTATTTATGCGGTTTCGATAGCCGATCAGTATATTAAGACCGGAATGTATAAAAACATCCTTGTAATTGGGTCGGAAGTGCATTCAACGGGACTTGACATGACCACAAGAGGCCGCGGCGTTTCTGTTATTTTCGGCGATGGGGCAGGAGCTGCAGTTTTAAGTCGCGAGACGGACCTTTCGAAAGGAATTTTATCAACGCATCTTCATTCGGAAGGACAGCATGCCGAGGAGCTGGTTGTGAAAGCTCCGGGAATGGGCGGCCGATGGATCACCGATATCATTGCCGATAATGATCCTAATGATGAAAGCTATTTCCCGTATATGAACGGTCAGTTTGTTTTTAAAAACGCCGTGGTCAGGTTTAGTGAAGTGATTAATGAAGGGCTTCAGGCGAATAATCTGGAGGTGTCCAACATTGCAATGCTGATTCCGCATCAGGCCAATCTACGCATCTCGCAATTCATTCAGCAGAAGTTCCGTCTGAGCGACGACCAGGTTTATAATAACATTCAGCGTTACGGAAACACAACAGCTGCGTCTATTCCTATTGCGCTGACAGAAGCGTGGGAGCAAGGCAAAATTAAAGCGGGCGATGTTGTGGTGCTGGCGGCGTTCGGCAGCGGATTTACGTGGGGCAGTGCAATCATTAAATGGTAAGGTGCAAAAACAAAAATCCCGGAATTACTCCGGGATTTTTTTCTAAACTCAAATGCATTAATCAACCAAGTTTCACTTCATAGATATCGGGGGTTTAGGGTGTTATCTTTTCATTGAGAAGTGGGCGCGGAATTCTTTTTCCAATCCATCCTCTGTGTAATTTACTACAAACCAGTAGTCGGTTGAGGGCATCTGGTGACCGTTATAAGTCCCATCCCAGCCTAAGCCACTTGGTTTGATCTGTGTAATAAGTTTGCCAAACCGGTCGTAGATGCTGATGTCTGAACTCAGCTGATCACTCAGGTCGACAATATTCCATGTGTCGTGTATCCCGTCACCGTTTGGCGTGAAGTAATGTGGGTAATTTACAACTAAAGCCGTCGTGGAGCTGGCGTCGCAACCATTTTTGTCTCGAACATTCACTGTATGGATTCCGGACGAAACATTTTCAAAAACCGGACTGTCCTGGAAATCTCCAAAATCAAGCTGATATTCGTAGTTACCCGTTCCAACAGCAACCACGGTTACGTCTTGGTTATCGGAGAAATCTTCTGTGACTGTGTACGAAACCAGTGCAGGTTCAGATTGGGCCACAGTTGCTGAAACAGGCTCTGAAATACAACCTGTAGCGGTTCGTTTTGCAATAACGGTATATGTTCCGGGTGTGTGTGCAACGTAATTTGCACCCGTACCAACCTGATCACCTGCTTCGTTGAACCACTTGAAGGTATGTCCGGTGCTTAATCCACTATGGATGGTAAATGGAGCGCCAAGAAGCGTTTGCGTTTCAGTGTCAAAGCAAATTATTCCACCTTCAGGAGTAGGCACAGGCAGTTTGTTAACCGTGATGTGGATCGACTGCAAGTCGTAGCAATTTGGCGCAAGGGAATTGTCTACCCTCACGTATACATCATGTGACGACGTTGTTGTGATCGAACTTAATCCCGCGTTAGCGTCGGCAAGCGTTTCATAATATGTAATTGAAAATTCGGCTCCGGTTTGCGTTCCTAGAACTGTAGCATTAAGTGCCGTCAGATCGAATGACGTATCGCCATCATTATTTCCGTCTTCATCGCAAACTGTAGTAAGCGAAGCGGGAACAGGGTTAGCAACAGGAGTTGGTATAATTAGCACATCAAATGAACTTTCGTCATAGCACGTTGGAGTAAACGGAGAAGCAGCGTATATATATATAGTCTGGTCTGTTGAAACCGGTGATCCTGCAGGCAACTGGGTTCCTGTTGCGCCCGGACCTGTATAATATTTCCCGGCCGTCAGCGCCGGAAGAACAAAGCTTCCGCACGTTAATACGTCTGGCTGCTCATCTACATTGAAAACTGTAATATCGAAGCTTTCTTCGTCGGTACAATTTGGAACAGTGGCCGTTTCAGCAAACACATACAAAGTTTGACTTGATGTAACTTGGTCGCCTGCATTCAACATCGTTCCTGTTCCGCCAGGAGCCGTGAAATAATTCCCCTGCGTTAATGCCGGCAACGTATAGGCGTTACATGCAAACCGGTCAGGAAACGGCGGCAACACAGGTGTATTGTTAATTGTGATAGAGAATTGGTTCTCGTCATGGCAGTTGATGCGCTCACCTGATTCAATGTAAACCCATAGGTCCATTGTAGCTGTAACAACGTCGCCCGCGTACATCATCGTCCCTTCTCCATTAGAAGGTCCGCCTGGAAGAATATAATAATTTCCGATTGTCAAAGGAGGCAATACATAGGAATCGCATGCAACAACGTCGGTCGGATCGTCGGCTTCGACAGAAAATATAAACAATTCGAAGCTGTTCTGGGCGCTACATGCCGGAGAAGTATTCGACTCCGCATAGATATAGACGGTTTGCGACTCGGTCAAGACCGTTCCGGCAGGCAGCATTGTTCCCGTACCGTTTGGCCCGGTGAAATAATTTCCTGCGGTAAGTGCTGTAAGCGTATACGAGTTACAGATATCGATATCTGAACGTGAATCGATGGCTGGCGGCGGGATCTTGGTTACTGTGAAGCTTGACTCATTGCTACAGGTGCTGTCTAATTCTGCATAAATATAAATGGTTTGCGTCGTGTCGATGATATCTCCGGCATTCAGGACAGATCCTGTTCCGCCCGGCCCTGAATAATAAGTGCCGTTTGTAAGCGCTGGCAAGATATAGGAATCACATACCGATACGTCGGCAAGCGTGTCAACAGGAGGTTGAGACACCGTAATGTGAAAGTTGATAGTGCTCGGACAATCTGAATTGGTAAAATGGATATATACCGTTTGTGAAGTGCTGACTTGCGAACCCGCCAGCAACTCGGTTCCCGTTCCGTTTGGACCAGTGAAATACTTTCCGTTACCAGGCAGTTCAGGCAATGTATACGGCCCGCACTGGCTAATATCCGCTGGCGTGTTGAAGCCGATGTTCACATAAAAGGAATCCTGATCGGTGCAATTAACCGGCGAGGTTCCGCTTTCTGCATATACATAAATATTCTGTGGCGTTGTAATGGCAGTTCCCGGGGATAACATTGTTCCTGTTCCGTTCGGTCCAGTGTAATAGTTCCCTATTGGCAAGGAAGGCAGGATGTATGCTGAACACGCCATCACGTTGGGATAAGCCGGAACATCCGGACGCGGAATTAATGTTATAGTGAACTCGGTATCCACTTCGCAATAAGGAGGAGTGGGCGAAACGTAGTATACATGTATGGTCTGGGTTGTAGTTATGGGTGTTCCAACGGGAATTTGTGTTCCATTTCCACCGCCTTGCGTATAATAGTTTCCGTATTGCAATCCTGGTAAGGCATAGCTTGTGCAATAGGTGCCGCTCCCGGGACCAGCCTGCAGCGGATCGATAATGGTAACCTGAAAGCTGCTTGACGCGGAGCAATTGGGTACACCTCCTGTTTGGTTGAAGATATAGATTGTTTGTGTCTCGCTGATGATGTCCCCTGCAAATAGCGGCGTCCCACCACCGTAAGGCGCTGTAAAATAATTTCCATTAGTAAGCACCGGCAATACATAGCTTTCGCAAACGATAACGGGCGGCAATGTGTCTACAAGAGGCAACGGATTAACAAATAATTGAAAACTTGTCGTGCTGTAGCAACTAGGATCAAAGACATTTTGAACCCTGACGTAGACAGTAGTTCCATTCAGTGCCCCAAAATAGGTTGCGGTAATCGGACTTGTTCCTGCCTGTGCATCTGCCAATGTGGTGTGATAGGTAACAGCGTTGGTTGTTGGCGACTGCCCGTTCAAAATTGCCGGTGTCTGATCAACTAGTTCAAAACTTCCGTGTGGATTCGCGATGCTGTTACGGCAAGCGGTCAGGTTTTGCGGTTGCGTAGCGATTGGGCCGGCCGTTGAGTTAAGGATGAATTGCTTCACGACATAACAATTGGAATTTGCCCCTTTTACACGTACAAATATTGTTTGTCCGGGTGTGCCCACATAAGGCGAGGCAAGAGGGCTCAGGTTATTATTTGCATCATTTAACGAGGCATGGTACGATACGGTCGGCGCGGGAGTGATTCCAGCAGATACGATGGGCGTGTTAAAGGCAAGATTATAAGAATAAGTAGCGGCTCCGGTGTCGCAACGATAAAGGTCGGACGGAGTGCCCACAGCAAGTTCAGGGTAAAATTCGATTAGAATGTCGCTGGTCCTTGGCGGACAAGTGTCAGACGGATCATCATACGTAACAGAATAGGTTCCGGGAGCAGTAACTGTTAGCGACGGGCCTGTTTCTCCCAAAATTGTTCCGCTTGCGTTTGCCCATGAGAATAGGTTTGTTGAAGGGTTGAGGTTCGTCTGGACCAGATAGCTTGAACCCGGACAAATTGCAGTGTTATTTGCTACGGTTAAGTCGGCACCCAAAACGTCTTGTCCAAGATTAAAACTGTCGGATGAGAGGAAGATTGCCGAATCCGATTCGTAGTCGGTACGGTCGGCAATAACAAGCTTGATGTGATAAGGAGTATTCGGCACCAGCGCAGCAGACGCATTCAATAATTCTGTCTGACCATTAAAATTAGTAGGTGAGCCTGCTGCGGCCGAACCGCCGTTAAAGAGTCCGAAATACTGTGCATTTGCCGAGGGACATGACGAATTATAAAGGAAGTCTCTGATCGTAACAACGGAGATTGGGGTACTCGTGCTTGGTACAACTGCGAGATTGGTGGTCACACCGGTGTTCATATTCGTCAACAAGAAAGCAAATGCGTCAGAGAACTGACATTGGTAGTTTCCGTACTCTTCGGAAGCGAAAATAAAATCAAAACTAAAAGATGATGATATAGGTGTGAAATCGAATTCAAGTAAGGTGGCATTTGTTGAAACCATCGGGATTCCGGCTGCCGCAAGTGTCGCTTCAAGATCGACGTCGCCAATCCAGTTGGCGCTACCGTCACTCAGCAAAACAGAATTTGGCCCTTCCGAGTTCATTGCGCTTCCTGTTGTAAGGATTACGCCGCTCTGCATGGGAAAATTTGGGTTTGTATTTTCGAAATATCCTATTCCGTTTGATGATCCGAAGTTCGTCCCGGTGCGCCATGTAATATTTGTAACCGAGACACAAGGTGAATTGATAAGTACATTTGTAACGAGTTGCGGAACGCTATACGTGTTAGTGTTGACCGTAATGGCCTGTGAGAAACCTTCAAAATGAAATGCTAACGCAAATAGTAGGAGTAGAAATTTTTTCATGATAATTCCTTTTGTAACGATTTAGGGGGTTGTCTTGGTTGATCGACGGTGCAAATATTAGATAAACATCGATTAAATACAAAAAAAATCGATGAAATGCATAAATCCGATGAATTGCACGGTAAAAATCTTACTTTTTTACTTGACTCATTTCAATTTAGTAGCCCCTGTCTTACATGATGTTACGATAATTTTGCAATATTCCCATCTCGGAAATATTCCCATTTTAAATACGGCATCCCGATTATCGCGTTCCAATTAATGCTTATATTTGCGCGCTTAAAAACACCATGATGACACCAGCACAAATACTAACACCAGCCGTAAAACAAGCTATTACCGATTTGTTCGGAATGGACGCACCGGAGCCCGATTTTCAGGCGACACGCAAAGAATTTGATGGCGATATTACCCTTGTGTTGTTTCCACTGCTAAAGCTGATCAAAAGCAGCCCGGCTCAAATTGGTGAGAAAATCGGAACCTATTTAGTCGAAAACGTTACCGATGTAGCGTCTTTTAACGTCGTCTCCGGCTTTCTAAACCTTGTTATCTCGGATAATTATTACCTCACATATTTCGACGGTATTCGCGCCGATGGCAATTTTGGCTTTGTTCCGGCGGCTCCTGAATCGAAATCAATAATGATCGAATACTCATCACCCAACACCAATAAGCCGCTTCACCTTGGACATGTGCGCAACAATCTTCTGGGGTATTCGGTTGGCAAAATTCTAGAGGCTGCGGGAAACAAGGTTTATAAAACGCAAATCATCAACGACCGCGGCATCCATATCTGTAAATCCATGGTCGCGTGGCAGCACTTCGGCAATGGCGAAACTCCTGATTCGGCTAACCTTAAAGGGGATAAGCTTGTCGGAAACTACTATGTAGCGTTTGATAAAGAATATAAAAAGCAAGTTAACGAGCTTGTGGAAGGCGGACTTTCAGAAGACGAGGCTAAAAAACAAGCGCCCATTTTCGTTAAAGCGCAACAAATGCTGCTGCAATGGGAAGCCGGCGATCCGGATATCATTGCTCTATGGCAAAAAATGAACAGCTGGGTTTATGACGGTTTTGCTGCAACCTATAAAAACCTCGGCGTCGACTTTGACAAGAACTACTACGAAAGCGATACCTATCTTCTTGGCAAAGATGTTGTCCAAATGGGCCTGCAGAAAGGCGTTTTTGAACAAGATCCCGATGGTTCGGTTTGGATTGATCTTACGGCTGACGGACTCGACCGTAAAATTGTCTTGCGTTCCGACGGTACTGCAGTTTATATGACTCAGGATATTGGAACCGCCATCCAACGTGTAAAAGATTTTCCTGATGTAGGCGGAATGGTTTATACGGTCGGGAACGAACAGGATTATCACTTCAGAGTCCTTTTCCTGATCCTTCAAAAACTCGGTTTCGAGTGGTCGCAGCAGCTTTACCACCTTTCCTATGGGATGGTCGATCTGCCAACAGGAAAAATGAAAAGCCGCGAAGGAACTGTCGTAGACGCAGATGAGCTGATGGAGCAAATGACCGAAACCGCTGCAAATATTTCTGAAGAACTTGGAAAGCTCGAAGGGTATTCGGCCAACGAAAAGGCGCGGCTTCATCGGATGATTGGCCTGGGCGCACTGAAATACTATATCCTAAAGGTTGATCCTAAGAAACGAATCCTGTTTAACCCTGAAGAATCAGTTGATTTTGCAGGAAACACAGGCCCGTTTATACAATATACCTATGCCCGCATCCAGTCGATCTTACGCAAGGCCGGGTTTGACTACAGCGTCAATGCATCGCGAACCGATTTGCATCCCAAGGAAAAGGAACTTGTAAAACAGGTTGCCTTGTTTCCATCGGTAATTCAGGAAGCGGCTAAAAGCTACAGTCCGGCCATCGTTGCCAATTATTTATACGAGCTCGTTAAAGAATACAATTCGTTTTATCAAGCTGTGCCAATATTAGGTACGGATGTCGAATCCGATAAAATATTCCGGGTCCAACTGTCAAAAAAAGTTGCCGATACCATCGCGGCTGCGTTTTCATTACTCGGAGTCGAGGTGCCTGAACGAATGTAAATCTATTTTCCGTTGAACCAGTCGAAGTCATATTTCTTTCAATCGTTCCTGATACTGCTGTTGTCGGCTGTATTCTTTTTGGGATTAAAAAAGGTAATGCCATCAAAAATATTTTCAGAGAAAGCCGGAGCAACCAAAAACGTATTGATCGACTCGATGCTGATTGATGCCTTCGTTGCCGAAAAGGAAGGAATCCAGGCTGAAGCAGGCGACACGATGGCGAATCAGAAAGTCAGCTATTACCAGACGAACGGAATCGCATTTCCCGATGAAACTTACGAAAACTACAAAGGCTTTCAATACCTGATTTCATTTTTTGAAAAACTGTTCCAGCTCGAAACCACCAAAAATGAAAACGTCCGTATAGCGTATTTTGGCGATTCGATGACCGACGGCGACTTGATCGTGCAGGATCTGCGGACAAGCTTCCAACAAACATTTGGCGGAGAAGGCGTCGGATTTGTATCGATTACATCCGAATCTGCCGGCTCCAGAAATTCGGTTAAACACGAATTTTCAGATAACTGGAAGATGCAGTCGTATCTAAACGTAAAATATCCGCTTCGGCCATTTGGTGTCAACGGACACGTGTTTTTTGCAAATGACACTTTGCGTACCGAGTGGGTGAAATTTACTGCAAGCAAGCGCCGATTTGTGTCGCAACTTCATAATCCCACGTTGTTTTACGGAAGTTCGAAAAACAAAAATGGCGTTGTAGCATTAATTGCAAACGGCGATACGGTCTACAAAAAGCTTGCGCCGAACAACCTGTTAAACACTTTGTCGCTTCCACGACAAGGAATTAAACGTCTCAAGGCAAATTTTATCGACGCCGATTCAATTCCGGTGTACGGATTTAACTTTGACGATGGAAAGGGCGTACACGTCGACAATTTCTCGCAACGTGGAAATTCCGGAATCCCGATCTCAAAATTTAATGTTCCGCTGATGCGCGCTTTCAACGAGAAACTTGGCTACGACCTGATCGTATTGCACTACGGAACGAACGTTTTGAACTATGGCACGAAAAATTACCGTTGGTACGAACGCGGAATGACACGTACCGTCGAACGTTTACGTGAAGCATTCCCGGGCGTAGCAATCCTTGTGGTCTCGACCGCCGATAAAGCGTCGAAATACGGACTTGAGATGGAAACAGATTCAGCTGTCGTACCGCTGACTCTTGCCCAGAAGCGTTACGCTTTGAACTCGAAAGCCGGATTTATCAATCTTTATACTTTGATGGGTGGCGACGGATCAATTGTAAAATGGGCTTCGGAAGTGCCGCCACTGGCAAATAAAGATTATACGCACTTCAGCTTTAAGGGCGCGTCAAAAATTGGGGCGTTGCTCTATGGCGAAATCAGCCGAGGCTACGAGCTTTATAAAGAATTGCGAAAAACCAGAACGTCAGGCAATGCTTCCGCATCTGGCGACAGCCTTGTACGCAAACAGCCTGACGATGTGGAATAAGCTATTTTTATTGTTGGTTTTCGGAATGGTTTCAATACGCTCTTCCGCGCAGATAACCGATTCCAGTTATGTTGCCATCGATTCTCTTGTTGCAGATACGACCGCGGTTGATGTTCCTGACAATGTAATTTTAAATGCTGTCGCGATCCGTGAGTTTTATGCCAAACTTGCAGATCTTGAGCAGAATCGTAGCCGAAAGATCAACATTGTTCATATTGGCGACTCGCATATACAGGCCGATTTGATGACGGGAAAAGTTCGTCGTTTATTGCAAGAGCAATTCGGAAATGGCGGCCGCGGCTTCCAGTTCCCGCATTCGTTAGCGCGCACAAATGGCTCAAGCGACATTCGTTGGTCATCAAATGCGAATTGGGAAAGTTACCGGAATATTTATTCGCCCAACGGAAGTGCAGTAGGTTTAAGCGGTATTGCGCTGGCAACCAGGTCGGCCGATTTTGCAATCGAACTCAATATAAAGGAAGACAGCAGCAATTTTACAACCATTAAACTTGTCACTCCGGAGAACGAGCCTTTCTTTGCGCTGGCTACGGAACGAAAGACGATAATTGTCGAAAAGGAGATCCCAAAAAAAATAACGCACAAAATCCGAAGCGGAGAAGCACTGTCGATTATCGCAGATAAATATAATGTAGGGCTGACGGCGTTGAAAAAAGCAAATGGTCTAAAAAGCAACAACATCCGCGCAGGCCGAACGCTTAAAATTCCCGGAAACCAAACGCAGCAAGTCCAGACAGAAAAATATGAATACACTCCGATTTCATTGCTTTCGGAGGCTGAGTGTCATTATTTTAAATCGGCTGAAGCGCTTGACAAGATTTATATCATCCCGAACGGAAACAGTGCCAAACGCGAACTCAGCGGAATCATCCTTGAAAATGACAGCGCGGGAATTCTTTATCACAATATCGGTGTCAACGGCGCAAAACTTTCGGATTACAACAAATACCCATTGTTCTTCGACCAGTTAAGCGCGCTTCACGCTGATTTGATCGTGGTTTCGCTTGGAACGAATGAATCGTTCGACAAAAACACAACCGAAGAATATATGGTGCAGCTTCGGCTGTTTCTAGTAGGCGTCCGAAAAGAAAATCCGACTGCAGCAATTCTTGTGTTGACGCCGCCGCCTTCCTTGTTTCAACGTAGATATCCCAATACATTCGCAGCTTCGTATTCAAAAGCGATATCGGAAAGTGCTGAATCGGACGGGTTTGCAGTGTGGGATATGTATTCGCAACTTGGCGGATTGTATGGGGTTCAGCGCAATGCAAAGAACGGCATCATCGGAAGCGACCGTGTTCATTATACCAAGGCCGGATACGAAACGCAAGGCGGCTTGTTTGTAGAGGGTTTGCTTGGCGGGTATTCAGATTTTAAAACGGGTAGGAAATGATGGAGTGGAACGAAATATCGAATTGGTTCGCCGCCAGCTATGAAAGCTGGTTTACCTACGATCCGAAGGAGCCGATCCTGTTTAACACGCCGTTGTTCCTGGGCATGTTCCTGATTTTCTATCCACTTTACATCTATGTCATCAAAGCAAAAACCCATACGCTACGAAATTTGTACGTACTGGCGTTTTCGTTGTTCTTTTATTACAAATCGAGTGGCGGCTATTTCGCGCTATTGCTTTTGTCAGGCGTGGTCGATTATAATCTTGCACGTTTGCTGTATCAGGAAACCGTCAAGGGTTACCGGAAATTTTATCTTGTGCTTAGCGTTATACTCAACCTAAGCTTCCTCGGCTATTTCAAATACACAAATTTCCTGATCGATAATTATAATGGCCTGTTCTCCGGTAATGTGCCTTTTCACGACATCATATTGCCAGTCGGAATTTCATTTTATACGTTCCAGTCGATGAGTTACATTATCGATATCTACCGGCGTGAGCTGGAACCAACCAAGAACATCCTGGACTATATGTTTTTCGTTTCCTTTTTCCCGCAATTAGTTGCAGGGCCGATTGTTCGCGCGTCCGATTTTATTCCGCAGATATACAAAAAACTAAACTTGACGCGCGAAGATGTTAATGCTGCGCTTTTTCTGATAATCGGCGGATTGATCAAGAAAACCTTCATCTCCGATTATATCTCACTGAACTTCGTCGACCGCGTTTTCGATTCTCCAAGCACGTACACCGCTTTCGAAAATCTTATGGCGTCCTATGGTTATGCGTTACAGATTTACTGCGACTTTTCAGGCTACTCCGACATGGCGATCGGTATTGCTTTGTTGCTCGGATTCAGGTTGCCGGAGAACTTCCGCACACCGTATAAATCGGCTTCGATAACCGAATTCTGGCGGCGCTGGCACATCTCGCTGTCGTCGTGGCTGCGTGACTACCTGTATATTTCGCTCGGTGGGAACCGAAAAGGTAAAGTCCGAACCTATGTAAACTTGTTCCTTACGATGTTGCTCGGCGGGTTATGGCATGGCGCTTCGTGGAAATTTGTGATCTGGGGTGTGTTGCACGGGCTCGCGCTTGTGCTTGAAAGGCTGTTTAAAAAGCGGATTTCGTTTCCGAAGAACCGTTTTGTATGGCTGCTGAAAGTAATCGCTACGTTCCATTTTGTTGTGTTTGCATGGATATTCTTCCGCGCTCGTGACTTTGCGACCGCTTTCGAAGTAATCGGAAACATCGGCAAACTGGAACTTAACCTTGATCATTGGGCAACCATAATTTCCGGCTACCGGAATGTGTTCATCGTGATGCTTATCGGTTACGTCTGGCATTTTCTACCATACAAATGGATTGGCGTCATGAGCGGCGGTTTCGATCGACTGCCGCTTGTTCTAAAGGCGCTTGTACTTGCGCTCGCATATTGGGTGGTTTATGCAACAGCAACCAGCGGTCCGCAGCCGTTTATTTACTTCCAGTTCTAAGTTAAAATCTAACCTGGAAACTTATGTTTGGCGTCCGCCGCATCGAAAACGTATTTACTTTCTCAATTTCAGTCTGTTCGCTATCTACGCGGTAGTAACGGTTTAGGACATTCGTGTTGTTGAAGAGATTCATGACAGAAGCTCCGATGCGAACGCTTGTGGAACCAAGTATTGCTTCATACGTAGCCGAAAGGTCTGTACGCAAGAAGTCAGGCAGCACAGAGTTGTTCGGCCTGTTGTATGCGACTTCAGGATTTGACGGATTTGAATTGTCAATTACACCGCCGGCTGGAGTTGTTACGGGCTTTCCGGTAAACCATTTGCTTCCGAGCGCTATTTTGAGATGACCATAATGGTAGGAAGCGGCACAGGTAATCGAATGCGAAATTTCAAAATTGTTGTCGAAAATGTTCGGGTCATAGACATTGAACCGATAGTTATTGTTGTTTAGGGTATAGCCAAGCCACGCGGTAAATCTACCGGCGTTTTTTTGAATGAGTATTTCTGATCCAAGCACGGTGTAGCTTCCCGTGAGCTTTTCATGCTCTAGTTGGTTTTGAAAGGATTGACCTCTGCTTGTGATTCCGTCAACGTTTTTATAATACGAATCCAGAGTCAGTAGCCAACCACGCTTTTCATATGTAAAGCCAAGCGACGCCTGTGCGCTCTTTTGAACAGGAAAGTTCGCATCATCAGCAAGCATCCAGCGCCTTTTTTCAAGACCGAGGAAATCCTGCTGCAAATCGACTACCTGAGACAGCGTCTGGCTTTTTAGTTCGCCGGCGAGTTCAAGTTTCAGTTCCGGAGCGATGGAATAGCCGATCAGCAACCTCGGTTCTAACCTTACATCAACAAAATTTTCGAAATAGTTTAATCGAAGTCCGGCTGTAGCAGAAAATTTATTGTTCGCATCGGAAAAAGCAGCTTCCGTTATCAACGCGTGGGTTCGGAGGACGTCGCGGTTTTTGCGCGCTAATTCCGGAATATTAACTACGTCCTTATTGGTTATACCCACTTCATTGTACTGATAGCCGCTGTCTAGGTGGACCTTGTCGTTAAGTTTATAACGGTATTCAAACCGCAAGCCTGTGTCAAGGACGCTGTTTTGCTGATCAACCACCTGCGTACTAACGATTGATTCGTTTCGCGCATCAAGGTTGTAATAGGAAATGTATCCGTTGATAGTGGTTTGATGAGCAGGATTCCATTTTGTTTTTACGCCAAAACTTCCCCCGTAGTTTTGCTGTTCCAGCGAGCTGTTCTTCCGCGTTATGCTTGCTCCGTTTGATCGTTGCTGCGCAATTTGCAGGCTATTTTCTACTGTGAGGGCATTGATCGACAAGTCGGTACGACTTCCGATTTGTTGTTCATATTGCGCGGTAAGGTCATAGAAATAGAAATCTTCATCACCGGAATAGTGCGAGTTTGAATCCGCAGTAAGGTTCGTAATAACGGTGTTCTGAAATATTCGTGACGCATAGCTTTCGTATGTAGGTGTAGCAATGACATCGGTAATCGATCGTCGTGCGGACACAGTTAACGAGGCTCGTTCAGACACCTTCCTCTTCGTGAAAAATGCTGCGCTGATCATATCAATTTGCACACCCGAAGCTGATTTTGTTGGCTCGTTGCCCGTGGTGGAGATTTGGACAACGCTGGAAACACTTTCTCCAAAAGCCGCGGGTGTTCCGTTTTTCCAAATGTTCACCCGGTTTGGCAACATAGAATTGAATACGGAAATTAGACCAAAGAAATGCCCGGTCTGGTACATTCGGATGCCATTCCAAAGGAACAGATTTTGATCGTGAGTACCACCTCGGACGCTGATGTTCGAAACAATTTCGTCTACGCTGATGATTCCCGGAAGCTGCTCAGTAGTTTGCAGTACATCGGTATCGACGACCCCAGGCAGAATCCCGAGTTTCTGCGGCGTTACCACATAAGATCCATCGCTTCTTTTTGAAATTCCAGTAGTAAGGTAGTTCGACACGACAACTTCCGGAAGGAACTCTGTTTGCAACTCCGTTCCGGCACCGTCACTTTTGATTATAGTAATAAGATCCTCACTTGAGGTGTCAAATTTCAATCCTGTTTTTTGCTCCAAGTAGGCAAGTTTCGCGGGAAGCAACCACATTTGCTCCGGAGGCAAAATCAGATGCTCGTCGACATCCTCATCAATAAAATTAAAAGTTACGTTATGTTGATTTTCCAGCGTCGAAAGGATAATTCGCAATGGAACCGGCGGTAAATCCTGTGCAAAAAGTGGCAAACGCGTGAGAAGCAATAATATGACCAAGCAACTTGTTTTATACATTCGGGGAAAGCCTGATTTGATTCTTGTCTTGCGAAGCTTTTAGGTTGTACAGGCGACAGATCATCTGAATTGCTGTATCTAGATTTTTAGCGGGTACAATACCTGTAAACCGTTTGTCTGATAAGCTTGTGCCGGTGACGATATCAATAGCGTATTGGCGTTCCATTTCGAAAATGATTTCATCAAGTGAAGCCGAGTAAAAACGGATTTGGTCTTTAAGCCACAAAGGCGCATCGCCGGCCTGGCCTATAACCGGTATGATCTTTCCTTCGGCAGCAGCAAAAGCTTCCCCTTTTGTCAATATTAACGTTTTCCCAGCGTATACAACTCGTACCCGACCTTCAAAACAAGCGACTTCAAATCGGCTGGCTCGATTTCGTACGTTGAATTTTGTTCCCAATACGGATACCTTTCCAACTGCTGTATTGACATCAAACCGTTTGCCTCTAGCAACTTCAAAATAGGCTTCGCCCTCAAGCTGCACAGCGCGGTTGTTGCTCCAGTCCCAGTTTGGGTACGATAACCTTGAACCGGAATTTAAGGTCACGATCGATTTGTCAGGAAGTGTGAAGGCGTTTTTTGTTCCATTATCAGCAAGCTCGGTCTTTGTTGAGAGCGGTTTGACAAACGTAAAAATCCCGGCTGCAATAACAAGTATAGCCGCAACCTTCAGCAAGGTGCTGTAAAGTGGCCTGAAGCGTTTTTTCGGATCGTTACGTACTAGAAGCTGTTGATATTGCTGCTTTTCGTCGAAGTCGGGCATGGCAAACTGCGTTGTATACGTTGCGATCTTCTGATACGTCTCATATTCAGGCGAGGTTTTGAATTGCTGAAGCTCCGAATCAGACATTTCTCCTGCCAGCCATTTGGCCAAATCGTGTTGTTGTTCCATTATCTGATGTTTTCAATTTCTTTCCGCAGCGAAACCAGCGCGCCACTGATTCTTTTCTCAATGGTTTTTACCGAAACGCTCAATGCTTCAGCAATTTCCGAATATTTTTTACCGTCGATACGATGCATCAAAAAGGCTGTTCGTTGGGCCTCCGGAAGATTGGAAATGGCTTTTTGAAGTTTGTTTTTAAACTCGCTTTCTTCCAGGATGAATTCCGGGCTTTCGGAAGTATACTGTACGGGACTCGACTCTTTCACATAAGCCAAAACCACTTTTTCGTGCGCGATCTTATTCAGCGAGGCATTGTTGGCAACAGTATATAAATACGACCTTGCTTGGGCGGGTTCAACTTTCGAGCAATTTTCCCAGAGTTTGATAAATGCTTCCTGCGAGGCGTCATTTGCTTTCTCTTCGTTGCCAAATTTGTAGAAAAGATAGTTCCGCAATGCTTTGGCGTGATCCCTGAAAATGGTGGCGAAAATATCTTCCTCACAAACGCCTTCGAGCGAACACACTATTTGCATACGTTTAAATGTTTTATTGAATGAAACAGATGTGACGCGATTTACCCTACTTTTATTTGCAACTTTTTTTGGAAAATAAATTTAAAATTTTCTATAAAAAAAGTAGGGTTTTGCCCGGGTAAGATGTTTTACTGTCGAACCATAATTATACAAATATGAAACATTATTTAAAATTTGTCGCGGTACTACTTGTTTTTGCTGCGTTTTTGATCGTATCGTGCCAAAGCGATGACAGCAATGAGACTCAAGGTGAAGAAACTTTGACAAGATCGTCCCCATTGAGTACTAAGCTGCAGCGTATTGCGATGTACGACACCTCTGTAGATAATCGTATTGACAGTACGGACGCTTTCAGTATCAAACTTCCCTTTTCAATGCATATAGACGGGCAGTCCTTTACTGTTGCTGAGGAAGCCGACTGGCAGGCGGTAAATGCCTTTTTGGACGAATCGACAACCGACGACGACTACGTGAACCTCGTTTTTCCGGTAACACTTATCTTCGCCGATTACACTGAACGGATAGCTGCTAACGAAGATCAGTTTCACCTGTATCAGCTTGAAGGAACATTGGATGATCTTCCTATAGGCTGCGTGGAATTGCTTTATCCAATCGACATTTCGGTATATAATGCAACCTCGGCCAATGTGACTGTAGTGACGATCGATGATGATTTTGAATTTTTCAGCTTTCTGTTGAACTTGCAGGTTGATCAAATCTACAGCATTAATTATCCGGTTTCTGCCATTGTCGATGGAGAAGTGGTTGGTTTTAATTCGAACGATACCTTTTTAGACGCTATCATTGATGTTGAAAACAACTGCAGCTGCGACAATCCTGAAGTTCTGACAAGCGATCTTGTGCTCTATATGCCCTTCGGAAACGAAATATCGGATCTGACTGGTTTCTCGTCGACCTCGATTACCGGTAACTATCACTTTGTAACCGACAGAAACGGGAATCCTAGCGGGGCTCTGTCGTTTGACGATGATCTTAACAATGGCGAAAATACGCTTCAGACCTATCAGATTCCTGCAGGCGATATTCTGCAAAACGGCAACTTTTCGATGAGTCTTTGGTTTAGCAGGCAAAACCCCACGCCAAATAATATCACGGAAGTGCTGGTCAATAGCCCGATCCTATTTTTGCAGCTTGGCGGAATAGACGGTTTGAACGGAACATGGGGGCCATCATTAATTGGTGGTGGAAATGGAACAATCGACCCAACCTGGGAAACTGAAGGCTTGGATGAAGAGCTCAATGTTTGGCATCATATCGTTGTGACGTACACAAGCAGTACGAACACAATGTCTTTATATCGTGATGGAACGTTAAGAGCCAGCTATAATCCAGTAGGTATGAGCACGACCAACTTAGGCTTCAGCTTTGGAAATACCTATAAAGGGTATCTTGATGACGTCCGGGCTTACAAACGGACATTGTCGCCACTTGAGGTGCAAACATTATATAACCTGGAAGGTGATATCAATCAGTGCATGAATTGATCCTTAAAATATAACACAACAAAAAACCAGCTTCACGGCTGGTTTTTTTATGAACCTGTATAGACTTTTCCGTTGCCGTTTGTTGTACCGTTTGTCCCGGTTCGGTCTGTTGCCGATCCTTTAAAGGAACCTGATGCACACGAACTGACTAAAAAGGCTACTGCGATCAACCCTGTCCGGAGGTAACTCAGCTTTTTCATAACTTTTCTTTGATTATAAAATTAGTTTTTTCAAAATCTTCTGCCCGTACAGCTTTTTCAGCATATTTTACATTTTTCCAAGGTACGTTTTGTTCTTCAGATACTTCCAGTTCGGATGCAAATCGTTAAATTTGCACTTCATTAAAAAGATATTTCAGTATGTTCGATAATTTAAGTGACAAACTCGACAAAGCATTCCATATACTTAAAGGGCACGGGAAAATTACGGAAGTAAACGTTGCCGATACATTAAAGGAAGTCCGCCGCGCATTACTTGATGCCGACGTTAACTTCAAGATAGCAAAGGATTTTACAACAAAAGTCAAAGAAAAAGCGATCGGCCAAAATGTCCTTACGACATTACAACCTGGGCAATTGCTTGTAAAACTCGTTAAAGATGAGCTGACTGAGCTTATGGGCGGGGACGTTGCGGGAATAAATCTCCAGGGAAGCCCCTCAATAATCCTGATGTCGGGCCTTCAAGGTTCGGGTAAAACGACATTTTCGGGAAAACTTGCAAACTTCCTGAAAACAAAAAAGAATAAGAAGCCGCTATTGGTTGCCGGTGACGTTTACCGTCCGGCTGCGATCAACCAGCTGCATGTTGTGGGTGACCAAATAGGGGTCGAGGTGTACTCGGAACCTGAGAACAAAAACCCGGTTGAAATTGCACAAAACGCTATTAAATATGCAAAGGCAAACGGATTTAATGTTGTAATTGTCGATACTGCAGGACGTTTGGCTGTCGATGAGGAAATGATGAACGAAATTGCAAACGTTCACAAAGCGATACAACCACAGGAAACGCTGTTCGTTGTGGATGCGATGACCGGTCAGGATGCGGTAAATACAGCAAAGTCGTTCAATGACAGATTAAACTTCGACGGTGTAATCCTTACAAAACTTGATGGTGATACCCGTGGTGGAGCAGCAATCTCAATTAAATCGGTTGTTAACAAGCCAATTAAATTTGTAGGAACCGGCGAAAAGATGGACGCTATTGATGTGTTCTATCCAAACCGTATGGCCGAGCGAATCCTCGGAATGGGTGATGTGGTATCGCTTGTTGAGCGGGCACAGGAACAGTTTGACGAAGAGGAGGCACGCAAACTGCAAAAGAAAATTGCGAAGAATGAATTCGGTTTTGATGACTTCCTGACGCAGATACAGCAGGTGAAGAAAATGGGTAACATGAAAGATTTGGTCGGAATGATTCCGGGTGCTTCCAAAGCAATGAAAGATGTAGAAATTGAAGATGACGCATTCAAACATATTGAAGCAATCATCCACTCGATGACCCCGGCCGAAAGAAGCCGGCCCGCAATAATCGACGTGAAACGCAAAAGCCGCATCGCAAAGGGATCAGGAACGAAAATCGAACAGGTCAATCAACTGATGAAGCAGTTTGACCAGATGAGTAAAATGATGAAAATGATGCAAGGCCCTGGCGGAAAGAACCTGATGAAGATGATGGGCGGAATGAAAGGAATGAGATAGAAGAGGCGAAAGGGTGCTATTAATTCTGGTGAAAAGCACGCGATAATACCTGAGAGCCATTGGCTGTCCTCCGTTTAATTTCAAATGCAGTACGCGGTACATGCTTCCATTGCTAACGCAGCTGCAGCACCCTGAACCTTGTATTAAATATTTACAACCAACAACTAAGACAACTCATGCAATTACTTGACGGCAGGAAAACCTCAGAAGATATTAAACTCGAAATCACAGCCGAGGTTGATCAAATGAAGCAGAATGGCGAAAAAGTCCCACATCTTGCCGCGATCATTGTTGGTAACGATGGCGCCAGTTTGACCTACGTCGGTAGCAAGGTAAAGGCATGCGAACGCGTCGGATTTGAATCGACCTTGATCAAAATGCCGAGCACAACATCAGAAACCGAGCTTTTAAAGAAAATCAGGAAGCTCAATGAAGATGATAACATCGACGGGTTTATCGTCCAGTTGCCCCTACCCAAGCAGATCGACACGCAGAAAGTGCTAATGGCGATTGATCCCGGCAAGGATGTAGATGGGTTTCATCCTGAGAATTTTGGAAAGATGGCGCTTGACATGACCACCTTTATTCCTGCAACGCCGTTTGGGATTCTCGAATTGCTTGAACGCTACAATGTCGAAACCAAAGGGAAACATACCGTTGTTATCGGCAGAAGCCATATCGTTGGCCGGCCAATGAGCATTTTGATGGGTCGAAAAGGTTTCCCCGGAAATTCAACTGTTACCTTAACACACAGCTATACCAAAAACATCGCTCAGATTACAACACAGGCCGATATTATCATAACCGCTTTAGGCGTCCCGAATTACCTGAAGGCAGAAATGGTAAAAGATGGAGCTGTAATTATAGACGTTGGTATCACACGTGTTCCGGATGATTCTGAAAAAGGGTATCATATTACAGGTGATGTGGACTTCGAAAACGTAAGCAAAAAAGTGTCACATATTACACCTGTTCCCGGTGGCGTCGGTCCTATGACGATTGCGATGTTGTTGAAAAATACACTTTTGGCGCGGGAACAAAGAAGAAACAAGTAATCCTGATTTTACCTACGGCCGTTTAAAAACCAGTCTGTGCGTTGCATCGTCAGGGGAAAGGATTATTGTATCTTTCTGAAGTGACTGAATTTTCCATACTCGTTGACCTCTTCGGGTTACCGTAGTAATTATCCTGTTTGCTTCGTCCAGCCTCCACGTTCCATCCAGATCCATTACAATACTCAAAACACACGTTTTGTCGGCGTTTAACTGTAAAAAAGTACCTTCCAGAAAAGACTTGCTTTCTTCTAAATCTTCTTTGGATAATTTTGAATTTGTAATGTCGTACAATTCCCATTTTCCTAATACGTTCGCAGTGGTAATTGCGAGCTCTTGTGCCGAAATACTTGCAGTAAATATGAGCAAAACCAGCAGTATAATTCTTTTCATATTGCGAGTTAGTAGTCTCCTTTTTTCTTGTATCGCGGATCATCTTTTTTTATAAACTCTGCCTTTCGGGTTCCGGATTGCGGTTTTGGCTCGTCTGATCCCGGGTTTATTGATGGCCGCCGATTTGTGTTTTGCGGCTTTCGTTCCGGCAAAAATTGATTTCGTTGGCGCGATTCCCGTTTTGGCAAACTCGCTTCTTCTGTTTTGCCCGAGGGTTCGATAAGCGTATTGAGTTCGTTAATTTCAGCTGGCGTCAATTCGCGATATCGCCCCACAGGAAGATCCAGTGAGATGTTGATAATCCGGATTCTTTTCAGTGCCGTTACCTCATAACCCAAGTACTCGCACATTCTACGGATTTGCCTGTTCAGCCCTTGAGTTAAGATAATTTTAAATGTATAGCGGCTGATTTGTTCCACTTTACATTTCCGGGTAACGGTATCAAGAATCGGAACACCGTTACCCATACGTTCGATGAATCGGTCGGTAATTGGCTTGTCGACAGTTACGGTATATTCTTTTTCGTGGTTATTTCGGGCGCGTAGGATTTTGTTTACGATGTCGCCATCGTTTGTCAGGAAAATTAGCCCTTCGCTCGCCTTATCCAGCCGGCCGATCGGGAAAATGCGCTGCGGATAATTAATGTAATCGACAATATTATTCTGAACTTCAAGGTTCGTTGTACATTCTATTCCAACAGGTTTATTAAAGGCGAGATAAACGAACTTGCCCGTCTTTTCACGAATTAGTTTCCCGTCAATGCGGACTTCGTCATCGGGACCAACTTTCGTGCCCAGCTCCGGCACTGCACCGTTGACCGTAACACGGCCTTCTTCGATAAACTTATCCGCTTCACGACGTGAGCAGAATCCGGTTTCACCGATGAATTTATTGAGTCGCTTTAGTCCTTCCATTTTGCAAAGGTAACCGACTTTTTGAAAATGTACTAGCTGAGACTGACATCAAAAAAAAATTAATTCGTTTTGTAACAGAAATTTGGCAAAGGCGTCTATCAGGCATTATTAACAAAAAATTTTACAATGAAATCAGTGTTTACCCTGGCAGCTGCTGTGTTGCTGTCTGTTTGTGCCAATGCCCAACCCGTTATTAATGCGTCAAATGTAGCCTCAAATTTTGACGCCGATCTTTATTTCGCCCTTATGCCGGCTAGCTTCTCGCCAGGTCCGGCAGGTCCAAACCAAACCTGGGACTATTCATCAATCGGCGATGGCACGTTACTCGGAACCCAAACGGCAATCCCGTATGCTACGTCGCCACTGGCGTCACAGTTTCCAGAGGCAAATTATTGCTATACGATGGACAGTGCTTTTTCAGACGAGCTAATGTATTTTTACCACAGCCTTACGCCAACAAGTTTTGAAATTTATTCTTTGGGTTATTTAGGTGAGGTAGGAGAAGACTTTCGTCAAGATCCGCGGACTTATGTTACTTTTCCTTATACCTATAATACTGTTTTCACCGATACCTATCAACGCGCAACCGACAGCGGCCCACAAACAGTAACCGCTACATACGACGCGTATGGAACGTTGATCATGCCGTTTGGTACGTTTCAGAATGTGGTGCGTCAAAAGGTCGTTACCGAAGGAAATACAAATTATACTTGGTTTAATGTCAATCCATTTTATCCGATTTTGCAAACCGCAATTGAAGATGGAATTTTAGGTTTTATCCAAGATCACACACAGTTGGGTATCGGCGGCCAAGGTAAAAAAACGCAAATAACGATTTATCCGAACCCGGTTACCGATCAGCTAACCATGAAACTTCCCGTTGATGTTGCAGGTGATATTCAGGTTTTGGTTACCGATATTTCAGGAAAACATATAGTAAAAAAAGCATTTTCTACCGTCGATATTGTCCTTGAAACCGGACACATGCAGAGCGGTATTTACTTCGTTTCGGTGACCGATTCAGAAGGTGCAACATTGGTCAGCAAATTTGTAAAAGCCTAACCGATCAGTGCTCTTCACGTAAAAAAGCAACTAATTTATTATAGAGTGCATCATCGTGCATGCTGTGGCCGAGACCTTTGGTCTCAATGAACAACGCGTCTTTCCAGGATTCGGCTATTTTTTTCGACTCGCCGAAAGCTACGACCGTGTCGTCAACATCATGTGCGATGATTCCCTTTAGTTTGAGTTTTGATCCGAAAAGCCTGCCGGAAAAGTCAGCCAAACGAAATTTAAACCTGTCGATGAAGTAGTGTTCGAGCAACGTAACCATTCGCGAATTCAGGCTTAGCAGTTTCGCGTAATTTTGGATCAGGACTTCAAGATCCGACGGCGCGCCGAGTACGATCATTTTCTGGATGTCCTCATTTTGGTAAGCCGACTGATAATAGACGCACGCCGCGCCGCCAAGCGAATGTCCGATTAAAAAAGCAGGTTTATATTTTTGTGCAGCAACATCAATAAACTCGGCGTACTTCACAACATTGAACTCTTTTCCGCCCGAGAGGCCGTGGGCTGGTCCGTCGATGGCAACAATTGTATTTCCGGTTTTTTTCAGGTACGGGATCATTTTCTCCCAACGTGAAGCATTACTCTCCCAACCATGAACGAGCAGGATGACTTTGCTGTTGCCTTTCCACGTATAGGTTTCGAAAAACTCACCCTTGTGATGGAAAGTTTCAGGAGTTGCTTCATTAAGGATCTGGGGTAACGTTTCTTTTGTTAACCGGCCGATCCGTGGCTCGCTGAAAATCCGGTAGGCGAAAAGCGCGGCCTTTTTAGGAGCGACAAAACTCAGCAGGTTGAGGTAAAGCCCCACCGATTTCGTAAGTAAAAAGTACTTGATCTTCTTCATAAAAAAAGCCCCGTTAGTAGCGGGGCTTGATATTAGATGCTTGCAAATAACTGTTGCATTTTCTCTCTTTCTTCTTCTGCGAGCGAGGAGTCAACCAGGATTCTTCCTGAATGCTCGTCGGTAATGATCTTTTTCCTTGAAGCTATTTCTACCTGTGTTTGCGGCGGAATCGTAAAGAACGATCCTGCAGATGCGCCACGCTCAATTGAGACAACTGCAAGTCCGTTGCGAACACTTCCCCTAATACGATCATAAGCTGCAAGAAGCCTGTCTTCAATTTGTGCACGGAACTCAGCTGATTTCTCAGAAAGGAAGGTTTCTTCTTTCGCAGTTTCCTGCATGATCGCTTCAAGTTCCGACTTTTTGTGTTTCAAGTGCGACGATTTCGTTTCCAATCGCTCTTTGGATTGTGAGATCACTTCTTTTTTGTGTTCAATAGAAGCGCGCATTTCCTTGATTTGTTTTTCAGCCAACTGGATTTCAAGTTCCTGAAACTCTACTTCTTTTGTCAGGGAATTGAATTCGCGGTTATTGCGGACTGTTTCCTGTTGTTTGGTGTATTTTTTAATGGCTTCGCGGTGTTCCTCGATAGCCGATTTTTTTGTTTTAATGTTTTCCTCGATTACTTCAAGCTCGCTCTTAAGCTTGTCCAAACGCGTACTTAATCCTGCCACTTCATCTTCCAAATCCTCCACTTCGAGAGGTAACTCGCCACGTACATTCCTGATTTCGTCAATTCGTGTATCAATTAACTGTAGATCGTACAGTGCTCTCAACTTGTCTTCTACATTCAATTCTTTTGTATTCGCCATAAATTATAAGTACTTAACCGGGTTTGTATTTTCTGCTGATAAAATGATTGCAAAATTAGGTATTTTTTTCGTAAGATAATCAACAATGTAATTTTTTGTAAACCGCTCACTTTCGAAATGCCCGATGTCGCCTAACAGTAGCTGATTTTCAGCTTCATAAAAGTTATGGTACTTCAAATCGGCAGTCAAAAAGGCATCGGCTCCGGCCGAAATAGCGTCTTTTATAGCAAAACTTCCTGAGCCTCCAAGCACTGCCACTTTTCGAATCTTTTTGTCCAGGAAAGCCGAGTGCCTCAGGGTTCCACATTCTATTTTCGCCTTAGCGAACAGCAGGAAATCTTTCTCGGCTGTGTCGGCATCAAGTTCGCCAATCATTCCCAGCCCTATGTTCTGATGCACATTCTGAAGATCGTAAACTTCATAAGCGACTTCTTCATAAACATGGCTCGCAAACAACGCTTTCAGGATTTTTGACTGGAGGTATTTTTCAAATGTGACTTCTATCTTTACTTCTGGCGCTTTAATGAATTCAAACCGCTCACCTACTTTTGGATTGCTCTCTTCATTGCCCATGTAAGTTCCGGTGCCATCCGAATTGAAGCTGCAATTTTCGTAGTTGCCGATGTTCCCTGCGCCAGCTTCAAACAACGCACTTCGAACTTGTTCGGCATTTCCCGGAACCGTGTAGGTAACGAGCTTTTGAATGAACTGCTTTTTCGGAATCAGGATCTTTGTATTTTTTAAGCCCAGCGCATCGCAAAGGATCTTATTCACTCCTTCTTTGTGGTTGTCCAGCGCCGTGTGAACCGCATAAATAGCAATGTCATTTTTTATGGCTTTAACAACAGCACGTTCGACATAGTTTTTTCCGGTGATTTTTTTTAGTCCGCTGAAAATGATCGGGTGGAAGCACACCACAAGATTGCAATTTTTAGCAACGGCTTCGTCGACTACATTTTCAAGCGCGTCATGGCAGACTAGGATTCCGTTAATATTTACTTCCGCATTTCCGACCAATAAGCCCACATTGTCAAAATCTTCGGCATAGGCCGTTGGTGCCATTTGTTCAAGGACCGCAATAATATCTCTTAGCTGCATATGTTTAGGTTGACCATGGATCAAGGTGTTCTTTGATGATCCATTGATTGTTGATTTTCTCCAGATGGACGACGCTTCCGCTGTTGTGTTCGATCGTACGGTAGAAAACGACTTTTACAATTGCGTGGTTGGCATCGTAAAATAACGGCTTGCTGACGATCATCATCCGCTGGTTGTTTACGTTGCGCTTTTTGTATTCGGCCTGATATTCTTCGAGGGACAAACAGGCGTTTATTTTTGACTTTAGTTGCGGCTGACTCGCGTAAACCGCTTCAAGATCGGCCGACCAGTCTTCGGTTTTTGTATCGGCTACGACTTCCTTACGAAGTTTTGCTGCCGTCGCTGAAGAAAGTTTCATTTTACCAATCGTTTCAAAAAGCTGCTCATTGTTATTGGCTTTGTCGCAATACAGGAACAGGAATTGGGTGCGGCCTCTCGGGACTATCCTTTCTTTTTTGTAGTAGTTGTTAAGGATAATTTTTAAAATATCTGCATCGTGTTGCGCACGCGAAGGCATGGCAAGCAGCAATAGTAATAGCAGAATGTAATTTGGTTTAAATTTCATAAAGTTCTATATATTCAAATATACTTTATTAATAGTAACTATACATTATCCATAGTAAATACGAAAACGCTATTTTCGTAAGATGAACCTGCTGCGAAAAATTTTGTTCCCGGTTGCCGCTATCTATGGTGCTGTGACGCTGTTGCGGAATTTTCTTTACGATCGGCAATACTTTAAATCGCGCAGATTTGATATTCCGGTTATTGCAGTCGGAAACCTTAGTGTTGGCGGAACAGGAAAATCACCCCAGATCGAATACCTGATCCGGTTATTGTCTCCGCAGTTTAAAGTAGCAACATTAAGCCGAGGCTACAAACGCAAAACGGAAGGTTTTATCCTTGCGGATCGAAATGCTACGGCGGAAACCCTGGGCGACGAGCCGTTTCAGTTTTACAGGAAGTTTCCCCACGTTAAGGTTGCCGTTGATGCCAATCGTGCGGACGCAATCAAAAGACTACTTTTACAGGCACAGAAACCGGAAGTGATTCTTCTTGATGATGCGTTTCAACATCGGAAAGTCGGTGCCGGATTTTATATTCTGCTAACGGCATACAACGACCTCTATGTTGACGACTTTCTGCTGCCGACGGGGAATCTTCGCGAAAGTCGGCGTGGCGCCAAACGTGCAAGCATTATTATAGTGACCAAATGTCCGCCCGATTTATCAGTCGAAAACCGACTAAAGATTCAGCTTCGGCTGAAGCCCGAATCCGGGCAGCACGTGTTCTTTTCTTATATAGATTATGATACTTACGTTTATTCGGCGAACGATAAAATAGCGGCGGGCAACATCAAAGAAACTTCGAAGGTGCTGCTTGCCGGAATAGCGAAACCAGACAGTTTTTTTAACTTTCTGCAAGGTGGTGACGACGTTCTTCTTAAATTTTCCGACCATCATCACTTTTCCGACAATGAAATTTCCGAAATTGTTGCGCAAGCGAGTGGAAGGCCAATTGTTACAACCGAAAAAGATTACGTAAGGTTAATAAACAGAGTTTGTTACGATCAATTGTATTATCTGCCGATACAAAGCACGCTTGTGGCTGACGCCGATAAATTTGATGCCGCCATTGTTGATTATGTCTGCTCGTTTAAACCTTCGCCCCAGTAGAATACCTGTTCCTTTTCAACCCTTGCAGCGAAGTGTACAGGTGCCCGGCCACCTTTGCGGCGGCCATACAACATCGTTATAAAATTGGCAATAGGATAAGTTGAATGGGCAACGTTGTACACAATATGTTTGCGGATGCTGTCATTACTGTTGATTCTGTTTGTGCAGCGCCAGAATATACTTGTCGATGTAGTATTGTTTGTCCCTTGATTTGTATTGCTGGATATACCGCGGATGTTCGAGCACTTTCAGGTTGTCAAAAAGCTTGGCTTCTTTATTGAGTTTCTCAATGAACAAGGCGTTCTTTTTTCCGAGTACAAGTACTTCAGAGGTGTCTAATCCAAGGCTGACATGCTTTCTTAGCGAGGTGATCATGAAATCCCGGACCATTTCGAACAGGGAATTGTCGTCGTAGTAATTTGCATTGACCCACTTTCCATCTTTTGTCCGTCGGATGATGGCTAAAGGAAACGGCGAGTTAATATAGAAATTTTTATAGAACGCTGCCGCACCGCCATATTCCGATATCATATCGTAGATGAACACCGAAGAAATCTCATGCGTATGCGCCGAGTTCATCTTGATGCCGCAAATACTCTCCAGGCGTTTTGTGTCTGTAAATGGGACTCCGGTCACTCCGGCCCCATGCCGACTAGGGTTGATGCCGACAATAAATTTGCGCCGTGCCGAATCATTGTAATATTTGCGATAAAATTGCTCCATAACTTCCATCGTTTCAGGATTCCCGACATACGGGTTCATAACCTGAAAATTTGGCGGCAGTTGGCCTGCGTATTGTAGACTGCTGTTGAAATCAATCACGTTGTCGGCAAAAGTCGGTGGCATTTTAGTTTGTTTAGATAAGCTGGTCCACCTAAATTTATGGATTATTACCTTTTCGTGAAAGTTTAAAATAATATCTTGCGTCCTATGTGGGAAAAAGTACAACAGACAGTCAGTTTCATCAGGAGTTACAACAATTTTAATCCGGAATTCGGCGTCATTCTCGGTTCAGGCCTTGGCGGTTTCGCAGCCGACATCGACGTTGAGTTTACGCTTCCGTATAGCGACATTCCGAACTTTCCTGTTTCGACCGTTGTGGGACATAAAGGCGCGCTTGTATTCGGCAGAATAGGCAGTAAAAAAATTGTGGCGATGCAGGGTCGATTTCATTTCTATGAAGGTTATCCGATGGGCGAAGTGACATTTCCTGTTCGTGTGATGAAGTTTCTCGGGGTAACCAAGCTAATCGTATCGAATGCATCTGGCGGTGTGAATCCCGAATACAGCGTCGGGTCGATCGTGTTGATCTACGACCACATCAACATGATGCCGGAACATCCGTTACGCGGACATAACGACGAACGCTTCGGACCCAGGTTTGTTAATATGAGCCATCCGTATAGCCGCAGGTTAATTGCCTGCGCAAAGGAAATTGCACGCGAAGGCGGAATCAACGTTTTCGACGGCGTTTATATGGGCTTGCAAGGCCCAACGTTTGAAACACTTGCAGAATATCGAATGGTTAAGGTGCTTGGTGCGGATTGCGTGGGTATGTCGACAGTTCCTGAAGTTATTGTTGCGCGCCACATGGATATGGAAGTGTTCGGGATTTCAGTCATAACAGACATTGGAGATGCCGACAGTATTGAAGAGGTAAATCATGCCGAAGTCCTCAAAGCAGCTCAAAGCGCCGAGCCGCAAGTTCGCAAACTCATAAAAGAACTGATTCTTCGTAACTAAACGCTCTGTGCGATTGTGCGGTAAAAATCAGCTGGGTTAAAAGGCTTCGTGATTACGTCATTCATTCCAAACGACAGCAACATTTCGCGGTTTTCATTAAGTGATATGGCCGTTAGCGCAATGATTCTTGTGTGGTTGTCAAATTCGCGGATCTGCTGTGTCGCAATCGTTCCGTTTATTCCCGGAAGGTGCACATCCATTAGTACAAGATCGTAATAATTGTTCTTAACGGCTTCAATTGCGTCCTCGCCGTTGTCTATGATCTCGCAAAGCATTTGTTTGTTTTCAAGCATTCTTTTTGTAATCATCTGGTTGATCTTGTTGTCTTCAACCAACAATATTTTCTTGTTTACAAATACCGATTCGTCGTAATTTGCAGTGTTCTCGGTCGGCATACCGGCGCTGACCTTAAATGTTAGCTCAAAGGAGAATGTAGATCCTTTTCCAATTTGGCTTTCCAGCCTGATTTGGCCGCCCATGATCTCGATCAGCTTTTTTACGATGTTCAGGCCAAGCCCGGTGCCGCCATATTTACGGTTAATTTCGATCGATCCTTGCGAGAAACTGTCGAAAACGCTCTCCTGCTTGTCTTCGGGTATCCCAATCCCGGTATCGCTGACCTCAAAATATATAGATGTTGTCTCTTCATTGGCAGCTTGAAGCTTGGCAATCACCGTCACGTGTCCGTCGCGCGTAAACTTCAATGCGTTATTGATCAGATTCATGAAAACCTGCGACAATTTTGTGGGATCGCCAATCAGGATGTCGGGAATTCCCTGATCAATCTCAATGGTGTAAATGTTGTTGTTCTTGGCGGCCAATTCCTTAAGGGAATTTTGGATGTTCTCGAGCAACTGTTTCAGGTTGAAGTTGATTTTTTCGGCTAATACAGTGCTGGACTCAATGCGATTGATCTCAAGGATTTCATTGATAAATGTCAGCAGGTATTCACCTGAGAATTTCAGTGATGTTAAATAATTCAGCTGTGATTTCTTCGGATTTTCCTCAAGCAATAAGTGTGTGATCCCGTTTATCGCGTTCAGTGGCGTACGAAGCTCGTGGCTAACCGTCGATAAGAACTCTGCTCTAGCCTTTGATGCCTTTTCTGCTTTTTCTTTCGCAATCTGGAGTTCTTTATTCTTCTCCTTCAGCAGTAAATTCGATTGGTTCCTGATAATATTGTTCTTGTACAACGACAAGCTTAAAAGTGACAGTATGGATATAAGCGCAATCGCGAGAATACTGATCAGTTTGGCGAATTTATTTGCTTTTTCCTGTTGCTGGTTTTCCTTATCGAGTTGTTCAATTGTTTTGAGCCTTTCGCTTTCTTTAAAACGCGCATAATCCTCAGCACCGAGCTTTTGAAGGTTTAGCGCTGCAATGCTGTCTTTAAGATGTATGTGTTTTTTGAAATATTCATGTGCACGCGCAACATCCTGCATGCCTTCGTAAATATGGGTCATTGCAAGGTAAATCTTAGACTTGAGTCCGATGTTGTTGACCCTGGCGTTGAGTTCAAGCGCGCGCTGCAGATAGTTAAGTGCAAGGTTCAGTCGTTTTCGCTTGATCTCAATAGTGCCAACGTGGTACAAAGCTTCAGCTTTGAGCTTGTAGTCGTCATCTTTATCAGGAATGGCGATGATGGTACTAAAGATCGAATACGCTTTGTCATCTTCGCCTTTGGCTTTATACATGATGCCCTTCTGGATATTCAGTAGCTCGATTGCATCGGGAAGCTTGACTGATTGATAAATCTGCTTGGCCCTGTCGAAATTGGCTTCAGCTTTCCTGAAGTCGCCTTTTTCCATGTAGCAAAGACCCAACGTATAATAGGCATACGCCTGTTGCGACGAAGGTTTTAGCTTGTTGAAAAGTGTAATGCTGCCGTTGAGGATTTCGATTGCGTCATCGTACTTTTCAATTTCGGTATAAAGAGTTCCAACCGAAAGCGACGCATTTGCCTGTACCGGAATGTTGCCTGCCGCTTTCGCAAAGTCGATTGCCTTTTGCGTATACGTCAGTGCATTGCTGTAATTATTGATTGTGGTATTGAAACGCGCGAGTTCGAGGTAATAATCGGCGCTATCCGTAACGCGGTTATTTGCAGATTGTTGGGGGTATAAGATGGCACTATATAAAACAAAAAACAGCAGGCATGTCCTCATTCGCTTACGAGTTGTTTTCCAAGGGTTTAAAAGTAGCAAATTATTTTTTAACAGTTAAGGTTATCAAATCAATTATTCGCGACGCATATCCGATCTCATTGTCATACCAGCCCACAACTTTGACCATTCTTCCGATTACAGAGGTAAGCTGGGAGTCAAACAGGCAGGAGTTTCGGTTTCCGATAATATCAACAGACACTATCGGGTCTTCAGTATACGCAAGAATTCCTTTATAAGATGTCGCCGCAGCGGTTTTAAAAGTTGTATTGATTTCTTCTGCTGTCACTTCGCGTTTCACATAACAGGTAATGTCGGTCAGTGAGCCATCAGGAACCGGGACCCGAATTCCGCCGCCGCCGATCCTTCCTTCCATTTCAGGAAATATTTTGGTCAGCGCTTTCGCCGCACCCGTAGTTGTTGGAACGATAGACTGCGCTGCTCCACGTGCTCTTCGAAGATCTTTGTGTGGTTGGTCATGCAAACTTTGGTCGGTTGTGTAGGAGTGGACCGTTGTTATGTATGCATGTTCGATCCCGCACAATTCATCGATAATTTTAATCATCGGGGCTGCATTGTTTGTTGTGCAGCTTGCATTTGATATAATAGTTTCCGAACCGTCGAGTATATGATCATTGACACCTAAAACTACCGTTTTTATACGATCAGTTTCAGATGGCGCAGAAAGTATTACCTTTTTTGCCCCGCCAACAATATGCGCGTTGATCTCATCAAACAACTTATATTTTCCCGTCGCTTCAACTACTACATCAACATCAACAGATTTCCAGTTGATATTCGCAACTGCACGCTCGTGAAAGAAAGGGTACTTTTTACCGTTTACAATAATTGATTCTTCATCAAACGAACATTCTCTGTTCAAAACGCCGTGTATGCTGTCGTATTTCAGAAGATGCGCCATTGTACGGTTGTCGGCAATATCGTTAATTGCAACGACTTCAATCTGCGGATGATCCAACAGCAACCTGAAAAGGTTTCTTCCGATACGGCCGAAACCATTGATTGCTACACGAATTTTAAGAGGTTCAGGGTTCAAGGTGGCTAGGTTTAAGATCTATGGTGTAAGGTTTAGGGTATAAGGTTTAGAACTGGAATAGTATATAAAGATTCTCAAGATGAGAGTGGAAATCCGAACTGAGCTCTAAAAAATTTAATTTTTGGAGTTGCAGCTATCATATACCTTAGACCTTACACCCTAAACCCTTACAATATATGCTTCTGCGCTTTGTACGAACTTCTCACCAATGCGCCGCTTTCAACATGTCGGAAACCCATTTCGAGCCCCACTTTCTCATATTTTGCGAACTGGTCAGGGGTGATAAATTCCTTTACGGGAAGATGTTTCTTGCTTGGCTGAAGATATTGCCCGATTGTGACCACATCAACATTGGCGTTCCGCAAGTCACGCATTGTCTGGAGCACTTCTTCTTCAGTTTCGCCTAGTCCGAGCATAATCCCGGATTTTGTCCTGCGGATTCCTTTCTCTTTCAAATACTTCAGCACAGCCAGGCTTCGGTCGTATTTAGCCTGAATTCTGACTTCCCTTGTGAGCCGGCGTACCGTTTCCATGTTATGTGAAACCACTTCAGGATTGGCTGCTACTATTCGGTCAATGTTACGCTCATTGCCCTGAAAATCGGGAATAAGGGTTTCCAAAGTGGTTGTCGGGTTCATCCGGCGTATTGCTCGTATGGTTTCGTACCAGATAATGGAGCCCATATCTTTTAAATCGTCCCGGTCAACACTCGTCACCACCGCATGCTTAATGTTCATCAGTTTTATGGAGCGGGCCACTTTCTCAGGCTCGTCCCAGTCGACGGTCTCAGGCCGACCGGTTTTCACGCCACAAAATCCGCATGAGCGCGTACATATATTTCCTAAAATCATAAATGTCGCAGTGCCTTCACTCCAGCATTCGCCCATATTGGGGCAACTTCCCGAAGTACAAATCGTGTTGAGTTTGTATTTATCGACAAGGCCGCGGAGCTCCGTATATTTTTGTCCGACAGGAAGTTTTACCTTAAGCCATTTTGGCTTCGCATCTGTCCGTACAGCAGTTTCAAGAACCGATTCCATATGTGTGTTTTCTGACTGCAAAGATAACGAAAAAGGATGAGGTTGTGTTGTAGCAAATTGCCGGAAGAATTAACCGTTAAGAGCGTTGATGCATTTGCTGATCACAAACGATCGTAACGTTCTTAAGGGTAAGAATAATTTTTGAAGCTGATCCCGCTATCGCCTTTATCTCTTCGTTTCACTACGAGGATATCGGCTCTATCGGGGCTAGGGCCGTGTACTTTAGATTGTGTCTTATTACCGGTTCACAATCTTTGTAGTAAAAACAGCGTCAGGCGTTTCGGTTTGCAACAAATACATTCCCGCTGCCAACGGTAGTGAAATTGCATTTTCGCCGGTTTGCAATACTTTCGAAAACAGAAGTTGCCCGTCGAGGCTATAAATCCTTGCAGTTCCGTCAGTAGGCATCTTTAAGCTAAAACTTCCCCGCATCGGATTTGGATAGACAACCGGTTTCAAAACCGCGTAGTTGCCGGTTCCTAAGCTGCACGAAAATGGGGTATAAGCTACAAGTCCGAGTGAAGCATCATCCGGCTGGTGGCTGATCACGTTCTCAACTTCGCCGGCAGTTGGCTCCATTCCTTCGATCCAGCAGTTATTGGCAGCATTCACAGGGTTGGGCGTATTGTTGTACAATGCATAAGTTTGGCCGCCGTTCCCGTTTTCAGAAAAGATGTTGCCGCCCGGGCTGTTATCTTCAGGATCGGTTGTACCCAAGTCAATGCGGGCCATCGAAATTAATGTTATGCCCCACAAGTTTCGCCTGATCTGGTTGCCGCTTGCAATAATATTCATCGTCGCAGCTCCGGATGCACTTAGCGAAATTCCGCTTCCGCCCTGGGCAGGATTATTCTGCGTGTCATTGTCCTCAATAATATTGTTCCGGATATATCCGCCCGAATTTGCTCCCATAACCGTGATTCCGTAGCGATTATCAAAAATCGTATTGCCGTCGATGATCACGCGGTTGTTGTTTCCGAGAAGGCTCGATGCCGAGATGCCGCCTACGAGTGTAAGTGCAGGATTGCCTTTAATAATATTGTTGACGATGCGAATTGTATCGTTTCCACTCGGGCCCATATTGATTTGCGGCCTGTTGGTATTTGAACTGTTGTTGCCCTCGAGGTAATTACCAATGAACGTTGGCGAAACCTCTTGATTGGCGCCTGAACCAAACGCCGGGACCACGTTATATTTGAATTCAGAATCTGCGATGAGCGGACTTCCGGTAGAAAATGTTAATGCGGCGCTGGTTGTAGTTCCGCCTACATGATACGACATCGAACTGTTGTGCATTTCAAAATCGCTGGTGGATACGCGTATCCCTTTTCCATAGTTAATCGTCACATTATTGAAATAGCCGCTGGAACCGGCCTCAAACCTGATGCTATCATAGGGCGCAGCAGGATTCGTTGCGGTTATCGTGATTGAATTTGCATCCGCGACAAGCGAGCCTTCCACGATGATCTGGACATTGGGGTCAATATGGATTAGTGCCTCCTGAGCGATTGTAAGCTGATCTGCAGCCGATATCGTGATGTTCTGGGAGATTGTAAAGATCCCGTTGTTAAAAGTAATTACGCCTGGCGGGGCATTCGCAATAAGTTCTTCGGTTTCCCAAGTGACTCCCGTGTTTGGTGTACTGTATTGAGAAAATCCGGCAGCTGCACAGAGAAACATGGTCACGAAGCAGAGTAGTTTTTTGATCATATTAATGTTTTTTGAGAATGTTAAATTATGAAAAAATCCGCAATGAACATAAAGAACAGAGGCGAAGCCTATTTACATTGAATTGGATTCCTTTCGTATCTTTGCCCGACATCAGAAAAAGCAATATGGAAGTAAAAGATAGCAACGGAAATATACTTGCCGATGGCGATTCGGTAACCGTCATTAAGGATTTAAAAGTGAGAGGTTCCTCGGATGTAATTAAGCGCGGGACGATGGTCAAGAATATAAGGCTGACCGATGATCCTGCTGAAATCGACTGCCGAGTCAATAAGACCGCAATGGTGCTGCGAACAGAATTCGTAAGGAAGGCATAATCAATAGCAAGATCAAGGCGGCTTAAATAAAAAATTCCAAAATCTACTCTACAAAAGCGGATTTTGGATTTTAATGAGTGGCGTTGGAAAGTTTACTTCATTACTGCAATTGGTAAGGAGTAAGCCGTACGCACCGGCTGCCCGTTAATCATTCCGGGTTTCCACTTTGTTCTTAACGATTTTAGCACGCGGATCGCTTCTTTGTCCAGTCCTTCGCCGGGGTTCTGAATCACTTTAATATCAGAAAGGCTCCCATCTTTTTCAATTACAAACGATACGACCACGGTAAGTTTCCGACCGGTTTCTGTATCCGATTTTTCAAAGTTATCGCCAACATATTCGTAGAAACGCTCAAGTCCGCCGGGGAATCTTGGTTGTACATCAAGCGACCCTTTCCTGACGATGCCTTCAGCAGCATTAGGGTTTGTTCCTGTTCCGCTCGTAGTGGTAACGGGAGTTGTACTGGTTGCTGAACCTTCTGTACCGGTTGTCGAACCAGGTTCGGTGGTGGTTGCCGCAGTGTTATCAGTGTTCGGTTTTACGTCAACGGGGTCGTCAGCAGATGTTACAACGCGCGGATTGTTCAGATTCTTCTTGTTTACGTCGGTCGTAACAGGAGCCGAAGCCGTTTTGGGTGCTTTCGGTTTCGGCGGCTCGCTTGGCGAAACATTTACCGTAGTAACTGTTGGCAACTCATATATTGGGTCGGTTGGCACCACTGGCTTGTCTCCAAAAGAGCTCAGCAAAAAGCCGCCGCCGCACAGCGAACCAAGAAATAAAATTCCGAATAAAAAGGCTGCTAAGGTTGTTCTCGGACTTTCCTGACGCAGTTGGTATGCGCCATACGATTTGTTTTTACCTTCAAATACAAGGTCGATCCACTTTTTTCCAAAGATGCTTACGTCTGACATGGTTTCTATGATTTAGTTGGTTAAAGTAGTAGTGTTACATTCCGTCCTTTTAACGTTTTAACTAATAATGATGCTGAAAAATTGCATAAGGTTGGAAATAACCTTTAAAAAGATCAAAAATTACCTGAAAGATTTGTTGAGGGTATTTAAATCTTGCGCTCCCGTGGTCCGGAATTCGTGACCAGCAGAATATATATTAATCTAAATGATTTAATGTAGTAGAAAGTCAGCCACTAATCCTGGTTCTGGGATTCTGATTGTAAACTATTATCGCTTACTTTCAATGATCTCGGCCAGCAGTTTTTTCGCGCGAAGCAACTTGATCTTGACATTGCTCAGCGGTTCTTCGAGAAAATTCGCAATTTCCTGATAACTGAGTTCCTGAAAGTATCGCAACTGGATCACTTCCTGGTAATGCGGTTTCAACTCTTTGATGCACTGTAGCAGGCTTGAGAGGTTTTGTTCGGTGATGAGCTTGTCTTCGGGAGACGGCGACGTATCGGCCACGTTGTAGGCGAGGTTATCCTGCTCATCAGTAATGTCAAGCGACATAGCTGATTTCCGCTTGCGCAGCATGTCAATGTGGACGTTTTTCGCAATTGCGATGATCCAGGTATTGAATTGAAACTCGCTGTTGTAGGTTTTGATCTTGTCGAAAGCCTTGGAGAATGTTTCAATTGTTATGTCCTCGGCGTCCGTTTCGTTTTCGGTCCGCTTTAGCATGAAACCGTAAACCTCGTTCCAATAATGATTCAATAGAAAGGTAAATGCGCTTTGGTCGCCGCTCTTTGCCAGTTCTATATATTTTTTTATTTCCAATGGACGGGTTTTGAAAAGATGTTGGTCATAAAGATATTCAATTGCGTAATTATAACCACCATTTCAATCACCGGAAACCAGTACATAACGTCTTTTTCCTTAAGTTTCCCAGCTGCAAAGCCGAGTGTAATCCATGTAAACAAATAACGAAAACCGATAAGGCTCACCACGATAATCCACTGGTGCATAAACGAGAGCAGGATAATCGGAAGCAGCACAAACAACAGTTGCGATACGTAAAATACGGCAAGCTGCATCCGGTCGAATGGCTTATAGAACGAAGCGGTCGAAACATGGCGTCGTTTCTGCGCAAACCAAGCTTTGAACGATTTTTTAGGTTCAGAACAGGTAAAGCTTTCGGGTGAAACACACATTGTCGTATTTTTGGAATTCGCCGCCTGATTGATGAATAAGTCGTCGTCGCCGGAGCGGATCTTCATATGGTCCATAAAACCGCGGACATTAAAAAATTCCTCTTTTTTGTAAGCTAGATTTCTTCCGACGCCCATATACGGATGCCCGAGTTTCGCCCATGAGAAATATTGCACGGCAGTCAGCATCGTTTCAAAGCGGATCATTTTGTTCAGGAACGAATTAGCGACTTTTTCATAAGCACCATAGCCCAGAACAATGGTCTTGTTCAATGTAAAGTGCGACGTCATCTCTTTGATCCAGTCCTTTGAAACCGGACGACAATCGGCATCGGTAAACAAAAGGTATTCTTTCGAAGCGGCTTTGATCCCGAGTGTCAGCGCAAATTTTTTGTTTCCCCAAAAAGCCTCGTTGTTCTCAACCTTTACAAGCTTTACGTTTGGATACTGTTTTTCAAATGCTTCAAAAATGTCCAGTGTGGCATCGCTCGACGCATCGTCAATGAGTACGACTTCAAAATCGGGATAATCCTGTTCCATCAGCATCGGAACAAAACGCGCCACATTTTCGGCCTCGTTCTTTGCGCAAACGATAACAGAAACGGGAATTCGTTTAGGGTTATTCTTCTGAGGTTTAGCAAAAGCGAATTTCCCGAAGATAAACAGGTAGTAGCAAAGCTGAACCGCAACAATAACTATAAACAGGTAAAGAGTAATGTCCAACATATTAGCAATTTGATCTTTGAAAACGTGTGCAAAGGTACAAATTCAAATATGAAATTGGAATGAAGGTTTAGGATATATTCGCAAAGTATCACCGGTTTTGATACGAATCTCAGGGGTTCTCCACGTTAAACCTAAAGCACTATAAATTTGATTGTGCTGGATGTATTGCTATAATAAAGTTGGGCGAAATAGATTCCCGGTGCAAAACCGGCTACCGATATTACTTGATTTTGTTGCCCTTTTGCCTGCACAGCCGGAATCTGGCGAACAACCTGGCCAAGCGTGTTGACGATGCTAATGTGGACTAATATATCTTCAGGGAGTTTATATGTCAACGAGAAAGAATCACTCACCGGATTCGGGGAAATGCTAAGTTGAGTGTTGTCTGCCACAGGTGAAACCGATAATGTGCAAGTATTGCCGTTCCCGGATATATATTGAAGCTCATCTACTTGTGTCAGCGTCCCATCTCCCATTTGGCCGTCGAAGTTTTCGCCCCATCCATACAGCTCGTGGTTTTGATTCAGCACAAACACCGAGTTGGAATGTCCGCCTAACTCAATCCACGTTTGACCTTCTCCCAACATTGCCGGAACATTGCGATGACTGGTGCTTCCATCTCCTAAATATTGGGAATTTCCCCACGACCAAAGTGTGCCATCTTGTTTGAGTGCGATTGAATTATTTCCGGTTGCTATTATTTGTGACCAATCGTTATCTGTGCCCACTTGCATGGGTTCGCTTCTGTGCGTAAAGGTACCGTCTCCAAGCTGGCCCCAATCATTAACTCCCCAGGACCAGAGCGTTCCGTCATTTTTTAGAGCCAGGAAAGAGCCGCCATTACTTGAGATATCGCTCCAGGTCGACTGAAATCCGATCTGGATCGGGCTCGGGACCGTTATAGATGTAACGACGCCTGAAGAAATTAGACCTAAACTTCCCCATGCCCAGATTGTTCCGTCGGCCTTTAAACCATATGAAGCGTAAAACGACGCGCCAACTTTTACCCAATTGGTATCCGTCCCAACTTGCGTCGGCTGATTCCGATTAACAAAATCACCATGGCCCAACTGGCCGGAAAAATTCGCTCCCCATGTCCACAAGGTTCCGTTGGCTTTAATGGCCAAAGAATAATGGTTAAAGGATGCCACTCTAGCCCAATTGGAAGAAGAGCCGATTTGAGTCGGCACATAAACGTTAGAGGTACTTCCCGTTCCTAAGCACCCAAACCCGTTATCACCCCAGGCCCACAACGTACCATTGTTTTTTATCGCAAGTATGTGTCCTGAACCGGCAATCTCAGATGACCAGTCGCTGGCAGTGCCAATTTGCTGCATCGACAGACCGGCTGCTGTTGATCCGTTCTGTAACTGGAAACCAGAGTTTCCACCACAACCCCATAAAGTGCCGTTATCTTTTAAAACAAGGGTAACGTAATTTGACCGAGGGATCTCCACGTAGCATTGCGCAATTGCCGGTGGGAAAAAAAGAACAAAAAAGCTAAAAAGTAAAAATTTGGACACGACATAAATTTGGCCGCTAATCTACGATTTCTAGAGAAGTTATCGCGGACATTTTCGCATTTCTTCGGCAACTGCTTTAGCATCGGGATTTCCGCTTTTTTCAAGCTCGGAGATGATGTTATTGTAGTTTTCATTGTCACGGTTTTGGGACAATTTGCTCACCGCATGAATTTCTTCGATTTGAATTTCGTAACATACAATACCGCGGGCCTGGATTAGTGTTTGCGGCGTCAAATCTTCAAACTTCTTTGGATTATCGACTGTGGCTTCATACTTGTCCATCAGCTTTTTAAGGAAATTAATTACGACATCGCCTTCTACAATCCTGATCTTTCCATATACATGAACGGCAGTATAGTTCCACGTAGGTACATTTTCGTGATCGTACCAAGAAGGAGAAATATATGCATGTGGTCCGTTGAATATCGCCAGTACCTGTTCCCCGGAAGAAAAACTTTGCCATTGCGGATTCTCACGCGATACGTGTCCGTATAAAACTTCGCTGCCGTCGGTGTTGAAGTCGAGCTCCATTGGCGTATGCGTGGCCCAAAGCTTTCCGTAATTTCGGTTTACGAGGATTCCGAACGCGTTTTTTCGCAAAAAGGCCCGAATTGCCTCGGGATCTTCATTCTTGTAAATATCCGGAACGTACATAGTTGTGGTTTTTAAGTTATAAAGTTACACCACACGTTTCCGAAATACGACCGATTTCAGAAAAAATTAACCGCTAGATTACATTTACCTCGGCTTCTATCGCGATGCCGTAGGTATCTAAAATCGTTTTCTGAATATTTTTCGATACTTCCAGAATTTCCTGACCTGTTGCATCTCCATAATTAACGAGTACCAATGCCTGATTTTTGTGAATTCCTGCATCGCCAAAGCGCTTTCCTTTGAAGCCGGCCTGCTCGATAAGCCAACCCGCCGGAACTTTAACTTCAGAATCAGAAACCGTGTAATGGGGCATGTCAGGAAAATTTGGTTGTATCTGTTCGAATTGCCAGCGCGGTATAATTGGGTTTTTAAAGAAACTGCCGCTGTTGCCGAGTTCTTTCGGATCGGGAAGCTTGCTGCGACGAATGGCAATTACCGCATTGCTGAGGTCCTTTAGTGTGGGTTTCGAAATGTTGTTCTTTTCAAGTTCTTTAGTAATATCACCGTATGACGCGTTGATCTTATGGTTGCGCCTGGTTAATTTAAAAACCACCGAAGTAATCACATATTGGTCTTTTACTTCGTTTTTAAAAACGCTCTCGCGATAACCGAACTTACATTCGTCTTTGGTAAAAGTTTTAGTTTCCAGGGTTTTAATGTTCACCGCATCGCACGATACAAAAGTGTCTTTTATTTCCGTTCCGTATGCGCCAATGTTCTGAACGGGCGTAGTCCCAACATTTCCCGGAATCAACGACATGTTTTCTAATCCGCCAAGATTATTGTCGATTGCAAATAATACGAACTCATGCCAGTTTTCGCCGGCTTGCGCTTCAACGAACGCAAAATCCTCATCCTGACCGATAACCTTTTTTCCTTTTAGATCGATGTGGATCACAAGCGCGTCGATGTCTTTCGTAAGCAGCATGTTGCTTCCCCCGCCGAGGACGAACTTCCTTTGGTCCTGATTTTCCCGAAGCACTTCTTTCAATTGATCAACCGAGTGAACGGCTACAAATCGTTTTGCTTTTGCTTCAATTCCGAAAGTATTGTAGTCCTTTAAAGAGAAATTTTCGAAGATTTCCATTATGCTTCAGTAGTAAGTGCGCGGTTCAGGAATTCGTTTAACGGTTTCAGGGCAATCAGCTTTTGCGATATTTCTTTAGCAAAATCCGGATCCGTAAGTAATGCGTCATCGATCTTTTCAGATGCGGTGAAACATTTCAGTTTTAGGAATCCGATGGCTGGATGATCTTTCTCGAATCCTTTGGGCGCCGACTTAAGTGAGTTGTCTTCGTTGCGGTCAAGGTCGCCAAACTCATCTTTGAACTTTTTCCCCGAAACGATCTTCTGAAGGTCGTCGTAAAAGAACGCAACTTCATGCCGGATCTTCTTCAAATCGGCAGCATCCGGCCAGTACACTCCGCCTGCGATAAAACTTGCCCCTGGTTCGATATGGATGTAATATCCGGCAAGGTTTGTATTTTTTTGACCGGCCGACATCCAGATGGCCATATTCGTCTTATACGGCGATTTGTCTTTCGAAAACCGGATGTCGCGGTTGATGCGGAACTGGCAGTCTTTGACTTCAAGGTGTTTTAGCGAACTGTCAAGCGGAATCATCTCACGCAGGAATCCGCTGATCATTTCCTGGTAATTTTTCTTGTATTTTTCGTACTCCGCCTTATTCGCATGAAACCACTCGCGATTGTTGTTTTTCTTGATGTCCTTCAGGAACTTCAGGCTTTCTTTTGTGATCATTGCAACTGTTTTTTAAGGTCTTCCTCAGCAATAAAGCCGTTGTGTTTCCACTTCAGGTTGTTATTTTCATACAACAGCAGCGCCGGAAGCTCATCTATTTTCAACTGTTGCATCAGTGTTTTATTCGCGTCGGCGTCAAGTTGGACAATCGTCACGCGATCTTTCATCTGCTGCTTGAACTTCACGATATACGGTTTCATCTTCTTACACGGGGCACACCATTCGGCCGAAAAATCTACGAGAACTTTTCCGTTACTGATCATTTTGTTGTACGCCTCGATTGTCATTCCGACCTGTTTCTCATCAGCTTTTGCAAGTCCGGCCGAATTCCATTTCAAAATTCCGCCTTCCATGTTGTACACTTTGGAAAATCCTATTTGATGCAGTTTTGCAGCAGCCTGCGCGCTTCGTCCACCAATTTTGCAATACACGAAAACAGGTTCCGACTTGTCAAGCTGAGCGGCCTGGGTTTCGAAATCGGGGCCATTCCAATTGATGTTCTTCGAATCATTAAGATGCTGATCGGCATATTCTTCCGGCGTTCGAACATCGATAAGTTGTGCGTTTGGCGTTTGTTTTAACTTGTCTGCGAAGGCCGTTGGCGGAACTGTTTCAACATTCGGTTGCGTTTGGCTGTTGCAGCTCGCGAGAATCAGGCTGCAGAGGAATACTAAAAGTTTTGCTTTCATAGCGCAAATTTACGTTATAAAGTGAATATCCTGAAACTCTGGTGGGTCTGTTTTACGATTGCCTGGGTTCGATCGGGATGTGTATCAGAGATAAATATTTGCCCGAAATTATCATCATTGACCATTTTTACAATTTTTCCAACGCGAATTTCATCAAGTTTGTCGAAAATATCATCAAATAACAATATTGGTTTTTCGCCCGACTGTTTCTTTACAAACTCGAATTGCGCGAGCTTCAGTGCGATCAGGTACGATTTCTGCTGGCCCTGCGATCCGAATTTTTTTATGGGATAATTGTCGATCTCGAACGAAAGGTCGTCTTTGTGGATTCCGGCTGAAGTGTACTGCAGTACGCGGTCTTTTGCTAGGTTTTCATCGAGCAATGCCAATGTCCCGTTCGAAAATAGCTGGCTTTCGTATTTCAGTTGTACGGTCTCATCCGAATCGGTAATCGAATGATGATATTGACTAAAAATCGGAATAAAATCTTCCAGGAACTGTTGGCGCTTCTCAAAAATATACTGTCCCGGACCATCAAGTTGCGCGTTATAAATGTCGAGTGTTTCGCGTTCAAATATGCGGTTGCTCGCGAAGTACTTTAGGAGTGCGTTGCGTTGTGCTATAATTTTGTTGTAATGGATCAGTTGCTGCAGATACGCCGGATCAAGTTGCGAAATCACGCTGTCCATAAACCTGCGCCGGGTTTCGCTTCCTTCAACTATCAAATCGCGGTCGGCTGGCGAAATGATTACAAGCGGGATAAATCCGACGTGGTCTGAAAATTTCTCGTATTGCTTTCCGTTGCGCTTCAGGATCTTCTTTTGGCCTTTTTTGAGGCTGCAAACAATTTGTTCCGTTCGATTGTTCTTTTCAAAGTCACCTTCAATCACAAAAAATTCTTCGCCATGGCGGATGTTTTGTACGGCGAGCGGGTTAAAATAGCTTTTTCCATAAGACAAATGATAAATAGCATCAAGCACGTTTGTTTTTCCGATGCCGTTTTTCCCGACGAAGCAGTTGATCGTGGTGTCGAAATCGAATTCGGCTTCCGAAAAATTCTTATAATTAAAAAGGGAAATATGCTTTAGATACATCGGTTTGCGGCGTCGGAATCGCGTTTTTTAGGGTAGCGCAAATTATTCAAAATATCGTTAGGTTTTGTGGGTCGGAACTTTATCGGCGCGTTATTTTTCACGCTTTCGCAATGCTTACCTGATAAAATAGGAAAAATATCTTTTCTGTTAATATAAATTAGGGTTTTTTTGCGTGGGAATGAATAAAAATTTTATTTTTGCGGCTCACTAATTTAAAATAAATGGCAACTTTTAATAAGAGAGGTTACAAAGCACCGAAAGAGAAAGAAAAAGCAGACAATACGTATATCGAAGATGTGAATGTTGACGAGAAAGACAGTACGACTGCTGGTGTATTCAGTTCCCTTGATGAAACGGCCAATAAGACAGAAGCCTGGGTTGAAAAAAACCAAAAAATAATCTTCAGTATAGTTGGTGTTATTGCCCTGATCACCGTGGGTTGGTTGCTTTACCAACGTTTCGTTGCTGAGCCACGTGAAGATGAAGCTGCTGAAGCTATGTTTGTAGCACAGCAAAACTTCCAGCAGGCTACAGAAGGTGTGAAAAGCGATTCACTATATGCTTTGTCACTAAAAGGTTCTGAAGGACAGTTCGGATTTGTAGAAATAGCAGATAAATATTCGGGTACTGACGCAGGAAATCTTGCAAATTATTATGCCGGGATCGCATACCTGAACACAGGAAAATATGCTCAAGCAATCGAGTCACTCGACAAGTTCAAATCGGATGACATGGTGTTAAGCACTTTGGCCATCGGAGCGAAAGGCGATGCTTACGCACAGCAAAATAAAATGAAGGAGGCTTTGGAGCAATACGAAAAAGCAGCTTCTGCAAAGAAAAATGATTTCACAACGCCATTGTTCCTGTTGAAAGCCGGTAAAGCAGCACTTGCGTTAGGGAACAAAGAAGATGCTTTAAAACACTTCAACGATATCAAAGACAACTATCCGGATTCACCTGAAGCGCAAAACGTGGACGGCCTGATTGGGTTAGCTCAGTAAGACAACAGCTATTAGATTACGGGCAACAGCACACAGACTAATGTCCGGGAATTTTGTCGGTTATCTGTCATCTAAAAGTCTAACATCTCCTCGAAAAATGGCTACAGCGAACAAGAATTTATCGAACTACGACAAGAACACAATCCCAAATGCGAAGGAATTTCGGTTTGGGATTGTTGTTTCAGAGTGGAATGACAAAATTACGAACGGACTCTATTCGGGCGCTGAAGCCGTATTATTGGATTGTGGTGCGTTGCCTGAAAACGTTATTCGTTGGGATGTTCCCGGAAGCTTTGAACTCATCTATGGCGCCAGCAGGATGATCCAGACCCACAATGTCGACGTCGTCATCACGATCGGTTGTGTCATTAAAGGAGAAACAATGCACTTTGAATTCGTCTGCGAAGGCGTTACCCAAGGCATCAAAGACCTGAATGCCAAAGGTGATGTTCCCGTTATCTTCTGTGTGCTAACTGACAACCACGAACAACAATCTATCGACAGAAGCGGCGGCATCCACGGTAATAAAGGCACCGAAGCGGCAATCGCAGCGATTAAAATGGCGGCGCTAAGAAAAACATCGCAGTCACAGTAGGCAGCGCTGCAACTGCGAATTACTTACTTGGTGTGGGCGTTGCCTGCGGCCGGGCTATCCGCTCCAATTTTTCCCAACTATATTTTTCTTAAGCTGATGTTTTTTTACGGGAAAAGATTTTGCTGCTATCCCTAACGCATTTCTGGTTCAATAGCAACATCAAATTCGATTTTAACTTCACTATCAATCGGCCTCTTAATAATCCTAACGCTCTTAATCGTAAAAGGAAAAGCCGTTAAGCAATTCCGTTCATTGAATTAACTTTAGTTCCGCCCTGTTTTTAATACTTGAATCCGTGGCCTCTTTTCCGATTCAAAACTTCAAGTTTCCAAATCGGAAACCGCCCATTATTCCGTAACTTTGAGCGTCAACAAAAACATTTATGTCCGGAATAATTCAATTGCTTCCCGATCATGTAGCGAATCAGATTGCGGCGGGAGAAGTGGTGCAGCGCCCTGCTTCCGTAGTTAAGGAATTGCTCGAAAACGCCGTCGATGCCAAAGCCACCGATATTAAGCTCATCATTAAAGATGCTGGAAAGTCATTGGTTCAGGTTATCGATAATGGTGTAGGCATGAATGTCACCGATGCCCGTTTATGCTTTGAGCGGCATGCAACGTCAAAGATCCGGCAAGCTGAAGATTTGTTTTCGCTGCATACGAAAGGATTTCGCGGCGAAGCGCTCGCATCGATTGCTGCCATTGCGCATATCGAGATGAAAACACGGCAGGAACAGGAAGAACTTGGCATCCACATCATAATTGAAGGAAGCCGATTCGTGTCGCAGGACGTGGCCGTTTTACCTAAAGGAACTTCATTTGCGGTCAAGAATTTGTTTTTTAATATTCCCGCGCGCCGAAATTTTTTGAAATCAGAGACAGTTGAGTTCCGCCATATTATCGACGAATTTCAGCGCGTGGCGCTTGCACATGCCAACATTCATTTTACGCTGTACCACAATGGCAGCGAGATGTTCAACCTTCCGCCCTCAAATTACCGTCAGCGCATCGTAAACGTATTTTCGGGCAAGACAAACGAAAAACTGGTTCCGGCTAACGAAGAAACCGAGATTGTAAACATCCAAGGTTTCGTAAGCAAACCCGAATTCGCAAAGAAAAACCGTGGTGAACAGTTTTTCTTTGTAAACGACAGGTTCATAAAAAGCGGCTATCTGCATCATGCGATAATGGCAGCTTACGAAGGCTTGCTCAAAGACGGTTGCCAACCTTCGTATTTTTTATATCTGCAGGTTCCGCCGCATTCGATCGACATCAACATCCATCCAACCAAAACTGAAATAAAGTTCGACGATGAGCATGCGCTTTATGCAATTTTGCGATCGGCCGTCAAGCATAGCCTCGGGCAGTTCAACGTTGCGCCTGTGCTGGATTTTGATCGTGATGCGAATCTTGATACACCTTACAATTACCAAAATAAAGAAGCCTTAATACCTACGATTCAGGTTGACCGCACGTTCAATCCTTTTTCAGATGATAAGGTGAACAAGCATTTTACGAACGAGTCATATCGCCGGAAGCCGGAAACGGCAAGTTGGGAGAGTTTGTACGTTGGACTTGAGACCGAAACGCTCTCAAACCCCGAAGACATTGAGTTTGAAAGCGAGGAAGTCACAGCTTCTCTGTTTGACGATGGCGATATCGAGACGCAAGTCAACCGTACTTATCAGATTCACCGCAAATACATCGTCAGTCCGATCAAATCAGGAATGGTTATCGTTGATCAGCAGCGCGCGCACCAGCGTGTTTTATACGAGCAGTTCCTGACAAATATGACGGTACATCAGGCCTCAAGCCAGCAATTGCTGTTTCCGCTGAACCTGTATTTTTCAACATCAGAAATGCAACTGCTGCAGGAATTGAAGCCGTCGCTGTTCAACACGGGATTTGTATTTGAAGAAACCAATGACGATCATATTGTAATTTCAGGTCTTCCGGTCCATGTGTCCGAAAGCGAAGTTCCGATTGTGCTCGAACAGCTTTTGGGCGATCTTCAGGACGGAATCCCTGAAAGCAGTTTCAGCCAGAACGATACGATTGCGAAATCAATGGCAAAAAGCCTCGCGGTAAAAACGGGGACTTATTTGACCGAAAAAGAGCAGGAAAACCTTGTAAACGGTCTTTTTGCGTGTAAAGAACCTAATGTTTCACCTTTTCAAAAACCCACGTTTATAACGATGCGTGTGGAAGATCTGGATAAAAAATTTGCAATATGATGAACATCACACCGGTAGTAAAACAACTGCTGATTATAAATATTATTTTTTTTATAGGTTCAATGATAGTGGGCGATTCGGCAAACGAACTGCTGGCGCTATTTTTCTTTAAGAATCCTGCATTTCAGTTCTGGCAGCCGATCACAAGCATGTTTATGCATGGCGGTGTGATGCACATTGCATTCAATATGTTTGCGTTGTACTCTTTCGGCTCCGCGCTTGAGCATTTCTGGGGCGGCAGGAAGTTTTTGTTTTTTTATATTTCATGCGGACTCGGGTCTGCACTCCTGCACACGTTAGTCAATTATATATATTACACAAACGGCGTTGAGCACCTGACCGCGCTTGGACTGGGAGATCAGTTGAATACTTTCCTTCAAACCGGAAGTCTGAGTTTTGCAGGTCCGGAGCCGGCGATAGACAAGCAAATTGTACAACATTTATTCGGCGCTTATAACAATCCTGCACTTGGTGCGTCGGGAGCAATATACGGTTTGCTTGTGGCGTTTGCATTTATGTTTCCGAACGCTGAACTGGCAATGCTCTTTATTCCAATACTTGTAAAGGCCAAATACTTTGTTCCCGGACTTATCGCGATCGACGTATTTTTAGGTCTGCAGGGCAGCTCGCTTTTTGGCGGAACGGGAACGGGAATAGCGCATTTTGCCCATATCGGCGGCGCTTTAGTGGGATTAATAATGATGTGGTACTGGAAGAAAAACCAATTTAACAGAAATCGCTGGGACTAACAATGACTACCATAATAGAAGATCTGAAATCACAGTTCCGCACAGGCGATATCACTACGAAGCTAATATTCTGGAATATCCTGCTCTTTGTGCTGCCTTATATTTTGATGTTGTTCTTTTGGCTGGCGGGCATGGAAATCAACCCCGTCGATTACGTGAGCCTGTCGTCCGATCCTCGTGAACTTCTGTGGAAACCGTGGTCGCTAATCTCGTATGCTTTCTTTCATGCCGACATTTTGCATATCCTTTTTAATATGCTGATGCTGAATTTTGCCGGCCGGCTCTTCGTCACTTTCTTTACGCAGAAACAGCTGTTGAGCCTTTACTTTCTGGGCAGTATGTGTGCCGGGATTATTTATATTTTATGCTATACATTCTTCCCGGCGCTGATCAACATCAATGCGTCGCTGATTGGCGCATCAGCCTCAGTAATGGCCATTTTATTTGCAACCGTAACGTATGCGCCGCTGATGGAGGTTCGGCTGTTATTGTTTGGTAACGTCAGGTTGTGGCACATCGCAATAGTATTGATCATTATTGATCTCATTCAACTTCCGAGGGAAAATACCGGTGGGCATGTAGCGCATTTGGGCGGCGCATTTTTTGGTTATATTTACATCCGACAGTTGAAATCGGGACGCGATATCGGACGATGGTTGACCACGTTGCTCGATACTGTGTTCAGCAGCAAACGGAAGCAGCCGGCATTCAGAAAGGTACACAGGAATTATCAGCCGCGTCCGGCGACGAGATCAACGACATCACGCATCGTTACGAAAGATAGGGCACAGCAACAGCTCGACGACATTTTAGATAAAATTAGCCAATCCGGCTACGACAGCCTGACCAAAGACGAAAAAGAGTTCCTGTTCAGGGCAGGGAAGTAGGCACTGACATCGCAATGAAAAAACTATCATGGTTTAACAAAATTGTTTTATTCTTTAATATAGTGCTCACTGTATTGACGATTATCGCGTATGTGCTGCCTTTTTTGGCGCCAAAGCTGTTCCCGTTCTTGTCGGTGCTCACCCTTGTGCTGCCACTATTCCTGATCCTGAACGCGTTGTTTTTTTGCTATTGGGCAATACTACTGAAACGGCAGGTAATTCTCTCGGCAGTCGTGTTGCTTGCAGGCATCACTTTCATCAATAAATTCTACAAATTTTCTGCTCAGGTACTTCCGGAAACGGAGAAAGAATTTACCGTGATGAGCTATAATGTGCGCCTTTTTAATCTTTTTGAATGGCTTCCGAAAGACGACGTGCCAGGAGAAATAGTGTCGTTTATAAACAACCAGAATCCCGACATAGTTTGCATTCAGGAATATTCGGCGACGGCAAATGTAGAACTTAAAGTCTATCCGCACCGGTTCATCTATATGCAGGGCGACAAGATCAAAACCGGACAAGGAATATTTTCGAAGTTTCCAATCATCAATGAAGGAAATCTCGCACTACCGAATTCCAACAACAATGTTGTTTTTGCAGATATTAGAAAAGGAAAAGATACGATCCGTGTGTATAGCATGCATTTGCAGTCGATTAAAATCACTCCCGACGTCGATGAACTGAGTCAGGACCATCTGAATAACATCAACCAAAAAAAGTCGCAGATGATCTTCAGGCGGATCAGCGAGGCGTTCAAAAGGCAGCAGCAACAAGCGGAAATCGTCATGCAACACAAAAAGGAGTGTCCGTATCCGATCATCATTTGCGGCGACATGAACAACAGCGCCTTTTCGTATGTTTACAGAAGCATCAAAGGAAAGCTGAACGACACGTTCGAGGAAGCCGGGACCGGATTCGGGCAAACCTATAATTTCAAATATTACCCTGCGCGGATCGATTATATCTTTTCAGATCCGAAGATGAAGGTCAAAGGATTCACCAATTTCCCTGAATTCCACAATTCCGATCATTACCCGATAATGACACGGCTTGAGATGCAGAACTAAAGCTGCTGTTTCTTCAGATAATCAAGTGCAAACCTTCCTTCGTTAAAGAGCAGATCAAGAACGCTCAGGTTGTTCAGGAAACCAAACTTCTCGCCGAACACCTGGGTATAACTATCAAACGTGTACGTGTCTTTTTTTCCGTTTGCCAGCGGCCGAAAATCGCGGACATCCGCAACTTCATAAAAATATTCCGTCGTTTTCTGGTATTCTAGCCGCATTCCGAGGCACTTGGCGACAATGGAAATGGTTTCCATATTCAGGTCCATTAGAAACAGATGCTTTTTTGTGAAAACAGGCATAATCGCATCTTCAAAATACTCGAAAAATGGAGAACTCCGGTATGCAGCTTCAAGTGATTTGAAATGCTGCTTCTGCCAATCGAATGCGGTTTCGAGCCGGATGTCTTTCGTTTTTTGGTGCGCATCACGCGAATGTTTTACCGGAATATTCAGTAGCTGGATTCCGTTGGGGCTGTAGATATACATCCTGTTCCGGTTGGTTTGCTTCTGAAAATGGTCTTCAACTTCAAACATAATTGTGTCGGCCTGTGCCATTGCGGCAAACTGGCTGATCGACGGGAAATAGGTCGGGTAAAGCAGAACGTTCATGAATTACTTTTTTGCCTGCTTTCTTTTCGATGCAAAATGGCCGATGACGAAGTAGGCAGCGAGTGCGAACAGGAAATATTTAAAATACGACGTTCGCTCTCCTTCGCCGGAAACGGTTGTAAAAACGCGGTCCCAACGGATTTGCTTGCGTAACCCGTCATAACTGAACCAGATAAACACCGGCTTTCCCACAATGTGGTCTTCGGGAACGTAGCCCCAATAACGGCTGTCTTCCGAGTTGTGTCGGTTATCACCCATCATCCAGTAGTAGTTCTGTTTGAACGTATACGTTGTGGCTACTTTGCCGTTCACCCGGATCTCGTTTCCGGTGACCTGCAAAGTATTATTTTCGTATTCGGTTATGATCCGTGTGTAATAAGGCAACGATTCCGGTGTCAATGCGACCGTTTTTCCTTGTTGCGGAACATAAATCGGACCCATGTTGTCGCGGTTTCCCCGACCAATTTGAGGGAATACAGGCTCAGTAGCAGTTTCAATATTCCTTGTTACAGATACGATGCCCGGCATGCTTTTCAGCTTCAGCGCGCCGTCCTGCGTTAGTGCGCGTATAAACAACGTATCCTGACTCTCGTTGAACCGGCCACCGTCGATGATATCCATTTCGAAAAATAACGCTTGCAAGTCAACCGGTGTCTTTCCGTCGAAAGTCACAGCATACGAATATTGCGGTTTGGCGCGGTCAGGAAATTCGAGCGGCTTGCCGTTATTAATCAGGATTCCGTCTTTGATCGAAATGCTATCGCCCGGGATACCCACACAACGTTTTACGTAATTCGATCGTTTGTCTGCCGGCTTATCAGCATGTCGGCCTGAGCGGTCGAAAAATTTGTAAACGGTATCCACCGGCCAGTTAAAGACAACAATATCGTTTCGCTCCACTTTTTGTATTCCCGGCAGCCTGAAATACGGAAGCTGCGGCCACTTTGCATATGATCTTGTTTTGATAACTGGAATAGTGTCATGTACCATGGGCGCGGCAATCGTGGTCATCGGCACGCGCGCACCGTAGTGGAATTTGCTAACGAACAGAAAGTCGCCAACGAGTAACGATTTCTCCAAAGAGGAAGATGGTATCTGGAACGGCTGCATGATGTAGCCGTGTACAATTGTTGCAACAACAATGGCAAACAACAGTGAAGCAAACGTATCGCCTGTTTTGGAAAGAGGTCGCAGGCTACGGTCGGATACATAGTTTAAATCGGATGTGTAGTTCACATAATAGATATACAAGCCCAGTGTAACAATCCCCAAGATCGTATCGGTCGTCGAATTTTTGCCGAAACTGCGCAACGTTTCAACCCATATAACCGGAAACATGATCAGGTTCACAATCGGGATAAACAGCAACAATGTCCACCAGGTTGGGCGGTTGATGATCTTCATCAGCACCATTGCGTTATATAGCGGAACTGCTGCTTCCCATCTTTTACGGCCTGCAGCTTCATAAATTCGCCACGTTCCCGCAAAGTGTACGATTTGTACGATTAGGAAAAATATCAACCATTGTTCTAAACTCATGTCGCTAATTTTAGGTCAGTTTTATTTTAAGTTTAATACGTCTTTCATTGTAAAAACGCCCGTCTTTCCTACGAGCCATTCAGCTGCTATAACGGCGCCAAGTGCAAAACCTTCGCGGCTGTGTGCAGTGTGTTTCAGTTCGATGCTGTCGACCATGCTGTTGTAAGAGACGTTGTGCGTCCCAGGAACATCTTCTATTCGTTTGGCTTCGATCAGGATTTCATCTTCTTTTGCATGATCGAGCGCCCAACTTGAGTAGTCTGATCTTTCGATAATGCCCTTTGCCAGCGTGATTGCAGTTCCGCTTGGCGCATCAAGTTTTTTTGTATGGTGTGTTTCTTCGATGTGAACTTTGTATTCGGGGAACTTCGACATGATGCTGGCTAAATACTCATTCAAGCTAAAGAAGATATTTACTCCGAGACTGAAGTTCGATCCATAGATGAACGAGCCGTTTTTATCTTCGCACAGCCCAGCCACTTTGTGATAGTCGTCAAGCCAGCCCGTAGTTCCTGAAACTACCGGAATTCCGGAATTCAGGCACCTAGAGATGTTCCCAACGGCGGCATCGGGAATGCTGAAGTCAATTGCTGCATCGGCATGTTCCAGATTTTCAAACGAACTGTCACTGGTCTTACGCAGTACGATCTCGTGTCCGCGTTCCAACGCAATACGTTCGATAACTTTTCCCATTTTTCCGTATCCGAGTAGTGCGATTTTCATTTGAAGCGGTAATTAATTGCAAATCCGACCTGTGGTTTATACGTCAGCTCATCCTGATAAACATGTGGTGCCATCGACAGGTTTTCGTTAACATTGAACTGCTTCAGGTGCGCTGCTACGTTGGCTTCGACGATATTCAAGGCATATAATGCCACTGCCACTAACATCGATAAATCGCGGTTGCGCTGATGAAAACGCTGCGCACTTATCAGCCTGCTGTCGTTGAGTATTCCCTGATACGCATCATCCTGAAAACCGGCGAGGCGTCTTTTATACGCTTCGCGGAAATTGTGGTACTTGGTATTGTTTACGGAATAGGAATAGAGGCTGAGCCCAATTCCGCCGTAAACGATCGGGATTTTCCAGTAATCTTTGTTGTAGGCCTGGCCAAGTCCGGGTACGATGGCCGAATAAAATGCAGCTTTTGATGGACGAAGCGGATCGATTGCATCTTTGGAAACGGAATCCTGTGCCACGACAAGTTCAGTTTGCTGCGCCAGAAGATTGCCAGTACAAAGAAAGGTTAGGCAAAGTGCTATGATGGCCGTAAACTTCACGAACCCTGGATTAGTTTTAAGATGCGGTTAAAATCTTCTTCGGAATGAAACGGAATTGTAATTTTCCCTTTTCCGTTTGCTGCGATCTTTACGTCAACTTTTGCGCCGAAGTAACCGGTAATAGCCTTCTTTTGATCTTCTTCAATATTAAAAGAAGCCGATTTCGCTTTTGGAGCTTTCGGTTTTAGACTTTCCTGGTAATTTTTAACAAGGGTTTCTGTTTCACGTACCGAAAGATTCTGGCTGACGATTTTCTGATAGATATCCGTTTGCACATCATGATCTTCGACGTTGATGATCGCGCGGCCGTGGCCCATGCTGATGAAGCCGTCGCGAATTCCGGTTTGGATAATCGGATCGAGTTTCAGCAGTCGCAGGTAGTTCGCAATTGTTGAGCGTTTCTTTCCAACGCGGTCACTCATCTGTTCTTGCGTCAGCTGAATCTCATCGATCAGCCGTTGGTACGAAAGCGCAATTTCTATCGGATCGAGATCATGTCGTTGGATGTTTTCAACCAGCGCCATGGTAAGCGATTCGTTGTCGTTGGCAATCCGGATATAGGCGGGAATAGTAGTGAGCCCAGCGAGTTTTGACGCTCGTAAGCGCCGTTCACCAGAAATCAGCTGGTAGTTGTTGAAGTCGAGTTTCCGGACCGTTATCGGTTGGATCACACCAAGTTCTCTGATTGAACCTGCAAGTTCCTGAAGCGCTTCTTCGTTAAAGTTACTTCGCGGTTGGAACGGGTTGATCTCTATTGCGTCAAGCTCAAGCTCGATAATATTCCCGACGACTTTATCGGCGTTTTTGTCATCAACACTCTGAATGTTATTTTCAGGGTCTTTCAGCAAAGCCGACAATCCTCTTCCCAATGCTTGTTTTTTCACTGCCTGTGCCATAAAGCTTATTCGTTTTTCTTGATGATTTCCTGCGCTAAATGCAGATAATTTGTTGCGCCTTTGCTTGTGGCGTCGTAGTTGATGATGCTCTCGCCGAAACTCGGAGCTTCGCTGAGTTTTACGTTACGCTGTATGATTGTCTCAAACACCATGTCGTTAAAATGTTTCTGAACTTCGTCAACTACCTGGTTAGAAAGTCGAAGTCTTGAATCGTACATCGTTAACAAAAGGCCTTCAATGTCCAGCGACGGATTGTGTATCTTTTGAACGCTTTTGATCGTATTCAGCAATTTTCCCAGTCCTTCAAGTGCAAAATATTCGCACTGGATAGGGATTACGACCGAGTCGGCAGCAGTAAGAGCGTTTAACGTAAGCAACCCTAACGAAGGTGCACAGTCAATCAGGATATAATCGTATTTTTCTTTTACATTTTCGAGCGCCTGCTTCAGCATGTACTCTCGGTTTTCTTTGTCGACCAATTCTATTTCAATAGCTACAAGGTCGATGTGCGCGGGAATTACATCTACATTTGGCGCCGAGCAGGAAACTACAGCATCCTCGGCTGTGCTGCTGTGCTCCAAAACCTGATAGGTCCCAATACTTATATTTTCGATATCAATGCCCAATCCTGAGCTTGCGTTTGCCTGTGGATCAGCATCAATCAATAAAACTTTCTTTTCTAAAACACCCAGCGAAGCAGCTAAATTTACGGAAGTTGTTGTCTTTCCTACGCCACCTTTTTGGTTTGCAATTGCAATGATTTTACCCATTTATTTTGTTTGGATTTTAAGCCGTAAAAGTACAATTATTTGCGGTTCTGTCAACGCTAAATTGTTAACAATAGTTAAGGTTGAAAGGGTGCAGGGTGCGGTCCGGTGTTCAAGGTTTACCGTAAGGTTTCGGATTTCTTGAAGCTGTTTCCGCTGTGCGCTGTATCTTTTACTGCTAAGAAGCCAGTAAAAGGATGCCGCTTCCATCGGGGCTAGGCCTGTATCTTGATATGAGGATTTCTCACTTACCGGAATTGCAATAAACAGGAGCGGCTGCGTTAGCGATGGGAGCAAAGTACCGTGTACTGCGGACAGCGCGGGCCAGGGCTGAGCGTTAAAAAATAGTCCGGTGGACTGTTTTAGCGAAGAGCCAGCAGGTGCGCAGGCCGGTGTGAAAGGCAACGCCCTAGTCTTAGTCTTAGTCTCAGTCTATAGTAGATACTGCGACTGTGAGTGCCTACTGCGACTTCTTCTTACTTTTGATCATCATCTCCAGCATGTCCCACATTTCATGGGGAATTTGCTCCAGAATGTTAAATTGTCCAGCGCCTTTTAGCCATTCTCCGCCATCAATTGTAATTACTTCACCATTCACATAGGCCGAAAAGTCGGACACAAGATAAGCAGCAAGATTCGCCAGTTCCTGATGGTCGCCAACACGCTTTAGCGGAACTTTTTTGGCCATATCGAACTTTTCTGCCAGGTCGCCGGGCAGCAATCTGTCCCACGCGCCTTTAGTTGGAAACGGCCCGGGCGCAATTGCGTTCGATCGGATTCCGTATTTCGCCCATTCGACCGCTAGGCTTCGTGTCATTGCAAGAACGCCGGCTTTTGCGGTAGCACTTGGAACCACGTATGCCGAACCTGTCCATGCATACGTAGTAACAATGTTTAGAATTACAGATGACGACTGTTTGGTGTCGATCCAATGTTTTCCGAACGCGAGCGTACAGTTTTTGGAGCCTTTCAGCACGATATCAATAATCGTATCGAACGCGTTGGCCGAAAGTCTTTCCGTAGGTGAGATGAAGTTTCCGGCCGCGTTGTTCAGCAGTACGTCTACGTTGCCAAATTCGGATAACACCGTCTCCAGCATGGTTTCGACCTGTTCATAGTGGCGCACATCGCATTGAACAGGTAAACAGGTTCCGCCTGTTGCTTCGGAAAGTTCGGTTGCTGTGGTTTGAAGTTTTTCGAAATCGCGTGAAGTGATTGCCACTTTGGCTCCGAGTTCAAGAAAATATTTGGTCATCGCCTTACCTAATCCGCTCCCGCCACCAGTAACTACAACTGTTTTACCTGCAAGTGCATCATCGCGCAGCATTTTTGCTTTAAAATCCATGGAAGTTGTTTTCGCTAAAGATAATCAGATTCGCGATGCGGAGAAAATAAATCCGGATGCAGCAATTATTGTTTTTCAATAAAATTCTTCAGCGCTGTATGAATAAAATACGTCCAGCCTTGGTTGAAATTGGATTTTGCGAAGTCAGGCCCAGCTGTTGCTATGGTCTCGATTCCGCTGTGAGTGAGTGTTACTTTCGTCCCGCGTTCGTTCGGAGTAAGATCAACCGTAACCAGTGTTTCTCCAGGTATGCCTTCATAAATCCAGGTGTAGGAAATTCTTTCCTGAGGAATGACTTCGACGATTTCGCAAAGATGAACGTATTGCGGGCCGTCTTCGGGTCCACCTGTAAACGTGAACCTAAAACCGGGCTCGGGCTTAAATTCGGAAAGCCTAAAATACCATTGCTGCAGTTTGCTGTTGTCGGTTATCGCGCTCCAGATTTCTGAAGGCAGAACGTTAAAAGTACGTTCTACAATAACGGGTGTTGTATCCATGAGTTATAATTGAATTGCTTCGTACTTGCTCATTTGCAGCGCTATACGACGTAGTACGTAGACTCCAAAAGACCACAACTTTCACGTGTCTTGAGCCATCGCTGCGTGTCTATTGGAAGGCAGGTACCTTTTGTTTTCACCAAATTAAGCAAAAAAAACCTGCAGTTTAATGCAGGTTTCTTTATTGTGCCGGCTATTTATCCTAAAAAGCTTCCGGAATCTTCTCCGTCGTCGTATTTATCGCTGCCCTCAACTTTTACGATTTTATTGTATAGGCCAAGTAACAGGAACGATGGTGCCCATTGTCCTACGAAAAGAGCTGTATGGTTTTTGCCCATAATTTTTAATGAAGCAGAAACTGCCATTGAACCCAATGCCGCCCAAAGAAATAAATCTGACGGTAATTTTGCTGTTTGTTTCTCTATAGCTTTTGCTACTGGTCCTTCTGAGTGATCGTTTTTAAGAACTGCCATAATGTAAAATTTTAATTAATAATTGATTTTAAGTAGGTAACTACGTAAAGTTAATCATCATGCTTAAGAGCATTTTACATCATTTTGTTAATTAATGGTAAGATTTCGTTAAACCGATTTCCCGAAATTGGCAGTTGTTGATTAAGACTGTTGAGCGAAAGTTACTCGCGATAGTTTGCCATCAAAATGTCGAGTATTTTGATTGCTGCCTCGCTGATTTTGGTTCCGGGCCCGAACACGGCCACTGCCCCGGCGTCAAACAGAAACTGATAATCCTGCGCCGGAATGACCCCGCCTACAATTACCATTATATCTTCACGACCGTATTTTTTAAGTTCTTCAATTACCTGCGGAACTAGTGTTTTGTGTCCGGCAGCGAGTGACGATACACCCAAAATGTGTACATCGTTTTCAACGGCTTGTTTTGCGGCTTCGGCCGGCGTCTGGAACAACGGACCAATATCAACGTCAAAGCCTACGTCGGCATAACCTGTTGCGACGACTTTAGCACCGCGGTCATGTCCGTCCTGACCCATTTTTGCGACCATTATTCGTGGTCGCCGTCCTTCGAATTTTGCAAACTCGTCTGCAAGTTTTCTGGCTTTTTCAAAGCTGTCGTCGTTCTTGATTTCTTTGCTGTACACGCCGCTAAAGGATTTAATTTGTGCCTTATACCTACCAAATACTGTTTCCAATGCATCGCTTATTTCGCCTAACGTAGCTCGATTTCGCGCTGCAATTACCGCGAGTTCCAACAAATTGCCTTCTCCTGTTTTGGCGCACATGGTTAATTGGTCAAGGTCTTGCTTTACTTGGTCATTATCGCGTGCTTTTTTAATTTTCGCCAGTTGTTCAAGCTGTTGCCGGCGCACCATTTGATTGTCGACGTCCAGAATATGCAAAGGATCTTCTTTTGCAAGCCTATACTTATTGACGCCAACGATAATATCCTGTCCACTGTCGATTCGCGCCTGCTTTCTGGCTGCGGCCTCCTCAATTCGCAATTTCGGAATTCCCGATTCGATAGCTTTTGTCATTCCGCCGAGTTCTTCAACTTCCTGGATCAGCACCCACGCCTTTTCGGCAATTTCTGCAGTCAGTTTTTCAACGTAATAACTTCCTGCCCAAGGATCAACGGTCTTCGTAATCTTGGTTTCTTCCTGAAGGTATATTTGCGTGTTTCGCGCAATTCGAGCCGAGAAATCCGTAGGAAGTGCAATAGCCTCGTCGAGCGCGTTGGTATGTAACGACTGAGTTCCGCCGAATGCCGCTGCCGCTGCTTCAATACATGTTCGCGCCACATTGTTAAACGGATCCTGTTCGGTTAAGCTCCAACCTGAGGTTTGGCAATGGGTACGTAAAGCAAGCGACTTTTCGTCTTTCGGATTAAACTGTTTCAGCAGTTTCGCCCATAACATTCTTCCGGCGCGCATCTTTGCGATTTCCATAAAATGATTCATTCCAATTGCCCAAAAGAACGAAAGGCGTGGTGCGAATTCATCGATTTTCATTCCGGTTGAAAGTCCTGTGCGAAGGTATTCCAAGCCGTCTGCAAGTGTGTATGCAAGTTCAATATCAGCTGTAGCTCCGGCTTCCTGCATGTGGTAACCAGAAATGGAAATTGAGTTGAATTTGGGCATTCGCTTGCTGGTAAATTCGAATATATCGGCAATGATTTTCATTGATGGCGTTGGCGGATAGATGTACGTATTGCGCACCATAAACTCCTTCAAAATATCGTTTTGGATCGTTCCGGAAAGTTGTTCGGGTGATACGCCCTGTTCTTCGGCAGCGACAATATAGAACGCCATAATGGGCAGAACTGCGCCGTTCATTGTCATAGACACCGACATTTCGCCGAGCGGGATCTGGTCGAACAGTATTTTCATATCTTCAACCGAGTCGATTGCAACCCCGGCTTTCCCAACATCGCCAACTACACGTTCATGATCGGAATCATAGCCACGATGAGTCGGAAGATCAAATGCTATCGATAATCCTTTTTGTCCTGCAGCGAGGTTGCGACGATAAAACGCATTGCTTTCCTGTGCGGTCGAAAACCCCGCATATTGCCGTATTGTCCAGGGACGACGCACGTACATCGTGGCATATGGGCCGCGTAAATAGGGCGAAAATCCAGCTCCGAAGCCGATATGTTCAAGTTTTTCGATGTCTTTGCTGGAGTACGAGGCTTTAAGTCCTATGCCTTCGGCAGTCATAAATGCATTATCCGCAGCCGGTTCGGAGCTGCTGGTCTTGTCGGAAAGCGAAATATGTTGGAGATTTTTGCGCATCAGCTAAAAATGATTGGTATTGTGTATTGGCAACGTACGGCGGCGCCATTCTTTCTGCCAGGCTTCCATTTCGGAGACTTTTTAAGCGTGCGCAGCAGTTCATCGTCTGCCGTGGTACTTCTGTTTCGGAGCACTTTTATGTCGCTCAACGTTCCATCCTGGTCAACAATAAAACCGATTACTACCCTTGTCCTTGTACCTGCCTCAGATGGAAAGGCTTTGGCGAGGTATTGGTAGAACGCAGCGGTTCCGCCTGGAAATTCCGGCGACTCGTCTAAGTCTGAAATCCGGTATATGTAATCTGAAGCCTTTGTATTAAAACTGTCAGATGGAGCGGCAACGGTCTCATCGTACTCTGGATCCAACAGGCCGTTTTGACCATAGCCGAATGTGGCGCAGATGACCGTTATCAATAGTGCAAGCATTCGGATCATAATTATAGTGTTTGTTTATTTTCGAGCGCGAGCCTTTCCTGTTCCATCTTCTCTGCTAACCGCCTTTCAAGAATTGGCGTGATCAAAGTCTTACGCGGATTTTGTTTAACGAACGGATACAGCTCAAGGTCATGCGCCATTTTATCGCTCGCGTTCGGATGTTTGTTGCTTCCGAGTAACACCTCCTTGCCACTGTCGAATAATGCCTGTTCTTTGTCGGCGCTTTCGCTGATTTTCCGCTGGATTGTTCCATCGCCCAGTTGTGAAACGAATCCGCCGTTGGCTTCAATGTCCTTAAACAGAACCAGTGCCTTTTCGGCAAGTTGCTGCGTCAGGTTTTCGATATAGTAACTTCCGTCAGCCGGATTTGCGACTTTATCAAAATAACTCTCATTCTTAAGAATCAGCAGTTGATTTCTGGCAATGCGTTCGCCAAATTCATTGCTTTTATGATAGAGCGCATCATATGGAAGGTTCGCTACAGCATCGGCGCCACCCAAAATCGCGCTCATACATTCAGTTGTGGTACGAAGCATATTTACGTTGTAGTCGTAAAGTGTCTTGTTGCGTTTCGAGGGCGTGGCCATAATACGGCATTCCCCGCTGTGGCCGTATTCTTTGGCGAGTGTAGCGAAAAGCAGCCGAAGCGCGCGCAGTTTCGCAATTTCGAAAAAGTAGTTGCTTCCAACGGCGACATCAAAAATAATAGGCGCACTAATCGTCATTCGGTTAAAGTATTCATTTGTGTGGGCAAGCGAATAGGCAAGTTGCTGCACGATATTCGCGCCGGCGTTTTGGTACAATGCCGCCTTTACCGAGACCAGCGAAACTGTGTTAATTTCGGGCGCAAGCTGCTGCATCATTACAAAGTTGTCTTTTCCCGAAAACCAGTTGCCGTCTTTCGCAAGCTGTCCGACAGGATCGAAGCAACAGTAGATATCAGCATTGTTCCCTGATGCAAATTTGTAGGCAGTTTTTATAAAGTCGGCCGACATGAATTCGAGGTTCAGATAAACCGTTACATTTTCTAACGGAAAACCGCTTAAAAGTTTTACGATGTCCGTTTTCTGATCGCGAATCGTGAGCCGAATGCTTTCGGCACCTCGGGCTATTGAGTCTTTGGCGCGATAAGCCGACTTTTCTACGTCCTGAACAAAAATATTCTGGCAGACGGAAAACGGTTTTTTCGCAGGTGGAACAGAAGTAAATTCGGCCGCCTGGTCGTTATGGTAAAAAGGCTTGACCTTTATATCTTCAGGCGAATTCCAAACCACAGTTTCGTTATAGTCGGCGCCCTTGAGCTCAAACTGGATTTGTTGTTTCCACTGTTTGGAGGAAACAGGCACAAATTCGTCAAACAGGTGATTTGCCATGATAATAAATGTAGATAACGTAGTTAAAAGGTAGGTTTCTTTTGCGATTCAGGTAGGCTGTCATCTTCAAACTCAATAATGTAAATGTCTTCGCTATCGCGCTTCATATAATATTTCTCGCGTGCATATTTCTCTACCTGATCGGGATTTTTCAGCAATTTTATGTTTTCGCGGTCTTTCCGAATTTCTTCCTGATAGTAGCGCTTGTTATCTTCAAGTTCGTCGATCTCCTTGTTCAGGATGCGATGGTCGAAATACGAATAGTTGTCCAGGAACAGCATCCATGCGATGAAGAACAGCAGTACCAGAACATAACGGTTGCTGAGAAACTTCAGCCAGGGCCGTTTTTCGATGCTGTTCTTGATGGGGTTTTTCATGAAAGTCCGATGGATTTTTTAGCCCCGATTGTCTCACTGGCTATTATTTTCATAGGAGTTCAATGAATACCATTTACCGTGGAGATCCTTTCTATTTTGTGCCCCGGCAACAAATGAAAAGATTGGAACAGAAAGCGGGAACAGCTCCTAATGCTTTGCAAAATAACGAAATTTTTACAAAATCCGCTGATTAATTACCGCGCGCACCACGTCGATCGCGACCGTATTGTATTTGTCGTTCGGGATGATGATATCGGCAAACGCTTTTGTGGGTTCGATGAACTGTTCGTGCATCGGCTTCAGCGTGGTTTGGTACCGGTTAAGCACTTCCTCCATGTCGCGGCCACGTTCGGCAATATCGCGTTTCAGTCGGCGTATAAGACGTTCGTCTGAGTCAGCGTGAACATATACTTTAATGTCGAAAAGTTCGCGCAACTCGGGGTTTGCAAGGATCAGAATGCCTTCGATGATCATTACTTTTCGCGGATGCGTGTGAATGGTGTCATCGGTACGATTGTGGGTCACGAAAGAATACACCGGCTGGTCGATAGCATTTCCGGCCTTTAGTTCCTTTAAATGTTGCACCAGCAATTCGAAATCAATTGCCCGTGGATGATCGAAATTGATTAGCGCCCGCTCGTCGTACGACAGGTGGTTGTTCTCTTTGTAGTAGGAATCCTGTGAGATGATGCCGACTTGCGTCTGCGGCAGTTCGTTCATTATCTTGTGGACGACAGTCGTTTTTCCGCTTCCTGTTCCGCCGGCAATTCCAATGATCAGCATATAGTGTGTTTGAGGTTTTGCGGCAAAAATAGCAAATTTCGCGCAGTATGGCCCTAAACTTCATCAGTGCTTGTTCATGTCCTTTATTAATCCGAACGAAAAGTAGGCTACTGCGAGTCCGCCAGTAAGTATGCAGATCCACATAAACCAGGACTGCTGCCAGAACTTTCTGTCGGCGGCTAATTTGCTTTTCGACTGTGCAGTCTTGACTGAAACAATTTTGGCTTCGGGAAGATCGGACGTGATCTGATCACTGAAGTACGCTATGTCATAATCGGGCGCGACACGATTTTGAACGCCGCTGCTGATCGTGTACTTTTTGTCTTTTTGAAGCTCGGCGATGATATAGACCGGCTGCTGCAGGGTGCGTATTTTGGAGAATTGCAACGGCGGACTGTCGCCGTTATTGACTTCGATGAACAGCGTGTCAAACCTCATGGCCGGCGTATCCAGCAAGTTAATAAGACCGGATGTGAGACTAAAATTGTTAATATCGGTTTGCTGAGCTATTGTTTTCCGGCGCTTTTGTACCACCTCGTTGATGTAGACGCGTGCCGTACGGCGGAATAATTTTGGTGACGAGATGTCGAATTGTATCCTGTCGATAAACTGTGCGTCGGCGAATGACAGCGTAATCAGGGTCGATCGCGGCGAATTTGAGTAGGTGACCTTGGAAGGCGTTAGTTCGACAAACGAGTCGGTCGTAAAATGTTTCGTGTCCCGGTGGCCAATTTGCAGCACGTTGATGGGAAGTGTTTTGGTGTCGTCAAACTCAAGCTTCAGGAATTTATAAGCCGATTCGGGAAGCGGAATGACTTTGCTGACGCTGGTTTTCTGGTAGCCTGTAAGATTGTCAAGGCTGTCTTTATTAACCAGGCCGTACCAGTTTTGCATGTCGTCGCTTCCGCTGATGCGGTACTTTTTTGTAACAGCCGAATTTGCAATCAGGAGCGTGATCTCGTTGATCTTCGGCAGCCGGTTTTGGACCACAACTGTAGTTGATTTTGCCGGTACGCTGGTTTTCGATACTATTCTAAATGGCAGAAAGTTCTCAGTAATTCCGGATGTATCTGATCGGGCAACCATATATGGAACTTCGCGGCCGGCTTCGTCGTATATCCGAAAGTCCTGTAACTCCGGTTTTGATGCCGATCGTATTTGCGACGGAATCATGATTTTATGCCAGCCGCTGTTTTCGGCATTGTCAAGTTCGCCGTTAATAGGGCGTTGCGCAAATAGCGGGTTTGCCAGCAAAAGTAGCAACAGGTATTTAACTATCTTCATGGTTAGCGTCTGGTTTTTGATCGTCCAGCACGAGGACTTTAATCTTTTGATACACGAATGAAATAACGAGGATCACAACGCCGAGCAATATAAATGCTACAATTTTTCCTGTTTCAGACGCATTTCTAATATCGTATAGGAACAGCTTCGCAATCGTGAGTCCGAGCAACGTCAACGCGATAATCCGCAGCGTCTTATTCTGTCTTTTAATCCCGATTATCAGGAAAAGGAAAGCGATCACGCCCCATAAAACCGGAAAACCGGATTTTATAAACTGCATCGTTGTTGCCGAGATTTGGTTGTTGGCCAATTTTCCCGCAATGTAAGCGGTATCGGTTCCTTTATAATTCGGGTATGCCTTGATCTGCTCCAGTGTAACCGGCGAATCCGACAACACCAACCCGTGTAAAAGCAATTCGCTGCTCGCAATATAAATTATAAGAAACGCAGCGGCCCAAATAAAAATCGGATGCGAGAAAATACCACCCGTTGCCTTTGCCGATTGGCAGCGGTAGAGTGCATAGAAGAAATAAACGGTTATCGCCAGGTACACATAGTGCAAGTAAAGTGCGATCCGTTGTGCGACCCCGCTTTCGATATACTGGTGATGTTCAGAAAATGGCACAAGCGAGAACGTAAAGGCAAAGAGTGCAATGTTAACCGCAGCAATCAACGCCACTAAGTGTCCGCCGGCCTTTTGCTTTTGCATGCTGAAGACCACGACGGCGCAAAATACCAGATGGAACAATATCGGGAACGCATTTGCCGAAGGAGCATCGTCAATTAGCCGGAAGGAATGATGCTGCACCTCAAGAATTCCCACCAAGTAACCGGTAAATACCGCAGTCCAGACGATGTATCTCCGGTACCCTTCAGGGTTAAATGTGAAGCCGGACATTCGGACCGATTCAGTTTCCAGGGCGATCAACCTCAACACTGCGATAAATGTACAAAGCGTAAAAATTCCTGTAATGAACGCCGGGTTAATAATGATTTTTAAAGCTTCATATCCTGTATAGTACGCAATCCAGTCTAAGATCAGGCTTCCGATAGCGAGTAGATGCACGGCAACCGATGCCAGACGATAGCTTTCGAATTTAGACTTTTGGGCGAGCCACATCAAAAGAACAGCTTCGGCCGACCAGAAAAGCGTAATGTAATTCCCTTCAAATTGCACCGGAATGGCGAGCGTAATGAACGTCAGCGTAAGCCCGATTAACAAATACACCGCTTTTTTGTCGAGGCCAAACTTCTTATAAAGAAACCAGGCGTAAATCAAATTGAGGACTGAAAGCAGCGCCGTAAATGCGCCTTTCAGCTCCGGATGGTAATTGTCAAGGATAACCATCCCGATTGCATAGAAGAAAAATGTGTTGACAGCGAGCATCGTAAGCTCGAGCCATGAAAATTCGCCTTTTGTGCGGACATTGTTGATGATGACGATTAAGGTAAATATTAAGTAAAAGCAAGCGGCGAATGCAAAAGCGCCCGCATATGGCGGAGCAGCGTTCAGATGCATTTGCAGGAACCACGCGCCGTAGAGGATCTCCGTCAGCACGAAGGCCAGGATTGTAACGATGTTCCACTTGCGATAGTAGGCCAGCGCCAAAATTCCAATGTCGAGAATTGTAATGTAACTAAACAATACAACATAGCCTCCTTCGCCTGTACTTACCATAAACGGGACCGCAAAGCCGGCTGTAAGCGAAAGGATGGCCAGTTCCATCCGGTTGTACGAAAGCGAGATGACCGAGCTGAAAGCCGTGATAACAACCATTAATATAAAAGCTACCGTCTGGCTGAACAGGTAATAGTCGTGGAAAGCGATTCCGATTGTGAAGTAAAATATCGACACGGCGCCTGCAACCAAAACCGAACTAAAAGCGGCGAATTTCTTGCGTAGCCTGTGGGCGAACGCCATCACGAGCACGCCACAAAGTACTCCGATCCCGGTTCGCGCGGTCTCATTGATCCAGTCTTTATCAATTGCGAATTTCACGAAATAGCTGATTCCGAGAACAAGTATCAGGATACCGATTTTATTGATCAGGTTTTCGCCGATGAATTTCTCAAGATCCGGATTTTGTTCCTTGAATTTTTCCCACCAGGATTTCTCGGGAATGTACGGTTTTGGCGTTGGACGCGGCGTGAGCGGAATCGGTTGTTGAGTACGTTCGGGTATATCGCTCCTTGGAGCCGGGACATCATCAATGTACACAGGTTTAGGCGGAGTTACCGGCGGAGCCGGCGGCTGAACAGTAGGTTTTGGCTTCTCGGTTTGCTGAGCTTGCATTGCATCGATCCGCCTTGCAAGATTCGACGTCTTGTCGCCGATTTCGTCCAGCCGGCGGTTCATGTCGTGTTTGAAATATACAACAAGAAATATAAGCACCAGAAGCAATACAATTTCCATAGGAGAGGATTTGGTGTAAATATAACAACATTTTGTGCGGTGCGACATCGGACCGGGAAACCGACTTTTCGAAGATGCGTGCAAATTTGCCGGATCAGTCAGAACCGCATTGCTTACGTGATCCTGTTCGAGGGTTGCCTGAAGCAGATCCCTTTCGCGGTTTTGAACCGTGGTAATTTTTGTTTCATAAAAGCTATCAGGTCAAGCCTGAGCTTTTTAGAAATAAAAAATCCCTCCTGTTTTCACAGGAGGGATTCGCTTCGTCGGGGTGGCAGGATTCGAACCTGCGACCTCCTGGTCCCAAACCAGGCGCGATGACCGGGCTACGCTACACCCCGAATGCGGCTGCAAATATATAACTATTTTTTGCTTCGGCAACTTTTTTAAAAAATTTGATCATCGCTATCCGCCTCAGAAAGTTTATGGAAATAATATAAGCGGATAACCAAAACCAATGGTGAACCACAAAAGATATCTGAATAAAAATTTTACTTTTGCGACGTTCAATAACGAAATATAATTATGTCTGATTCTATAGAAAAAGTGAAATGCCTGATCATCGGTTCAGGACCGGCAGGTTACACTGCAGCAATATATGCGGCACGTGCGAATATGAACCCGGTTTTATATCAGGGAACACAACCGGGTGGCCAACTCACAACGACAAATGAAGTTGAGAATTTTCCGGGCTATCCGGACGGAATAACCGGGCCTGAAATGATGGTACAGCTAATGGAACAGGCAAAGCGGTTCAACACCGATGTTCGCGATGGCTGGGTTACAAAAGTTGATTTTTCAGGAACTGTGCATAGAGTTTGGGTAAATGAGACAAAAGAAATTCATTGCGAAACCGTGATCATCTCGACCGGTGCGACCGCAAAATACCTCGGATTACCGTCGGAGCTTCATTATTTAAACCTTGGCGGTGGTGTTTCGGCATGTGCTGTTTGCGACGGGTTTTTCTATCGCAACCAGGAAGTAGTGATTGTTGGCGCGGGCGATTCGGCTTGTGAAGAAGCTCACTATTTGTCGAAACTTTGTAAGAAGGTAACGATGTTGGTACGAAGCGAACAATTCCGCGCTTCGAAGATTATGGCTGAACGTGTTCGTAAAACGGAGAACATCGAGATCATGATGAACACTGAGACCCTTGAGGTTTTAGGTGACGGACACGTGGTTACCGGTGTCAAAGTGGTAAACAAATCCACGAGTGATGTCGTTGAGATTCCGGCTACAGGATTTTTTGTAGCGATCGGGCACAAACCAAACACCGACATATTTAGAGATTATATCACCCTTGACGAAACCGGTTATATTGTCAATGTTCCGGGAACGGCTAAGACAAATGTTCCGGGCGTTTTTGTTGCCGGGGATGCCGCCGATCATGTTTATCGTCAGGCGATCACCGCAGCCGGAACAGGTTGTATGGCTGCTTTGGACGCTGAACGCTATTTGGCTTCACTGGAGTAAGCGCCCAAAGGTTTGGTTCAGAGGCCCAGGATTGAATTGATTGTAAAAAAAAATGGTCGTAGAGTAAAGATCTGCGACCGATTATTTTAGCTGAGTTGGAAAAAATATTTGCATCTGTGGCCGCTTTGTGAGTCCTCGCGGTGTAGATGTTTAATTTACCTTTCCAGTGGTTGGTTTCTTCTGCAACAGCGCACTATCGGAAAACTTTGTAATCTCAATTTTCGGATCGCCATAAAGTTGTATCTCCGATTTTCCGCCTGCAGCGATTACTGCTTTTTCAGATGCTATGATGCTTCCTGCAGAATAATCTTCGGTAACTACTTGGACCGTTTTAGCTGTCAGGTTCTTTCCAACGAAGTTCGCGTTGTTATCCAGGCGTAGCTTCATATCGATCACGTCGCCTTCAACTGTAGCAGCGGTCTTTTGGTACATGTCGAATGTGAGCTTGGTAGCCGAAATTAGTGCTTTCAAGGTCGCATTTTTGCTAAGCTCGACTGTTGCGGCGTCTGCTTTTAGATTTAATTCCACCTTTGATTTGTCGTTAGCCATAAGCACGAACTTTTTGGCTTGTACCGATGCAAAGAATTTTGCGCTTTCAAAGGTCTTTACTGTGATGTTATCCAGAACAAGATCGGTCAGCGCCGTTATGTTGGTTGTCCCCTTTGCGACTACCAATGTGAGTGCGCTGGTATAGGTGATGCGGACGCTGAATTTTTTAAAACTTCCGACTTCTTTCGCGGCGCCAATTCGGAGCATTCCGGCGCTTAAGTCGATTGCTACCGCATCATGCAGGTTGTCGTCTGCCTCAATTTCGACAGCGCTTTTGTCTCCTTTCACTAAAAAGATCTCCAGGTTGTCGCTAAGCTCAACACTTTCAAAGTCGCCAATTTCTTTTTGCGTAATGGTTACGGCGCGCGAGCCTTTAATTTTTTGGGCAAATCCCACAGCTGATATCAGCACCAAAAGCAGGACCAGGATAAAGTTTTTCATGTTTTGATAGTTTGGCCAAAAATATAAAAAAAAACATCCCGCGGGTTGCGGGATGCCAATTGGTTGTTATTCCTGTGAAACGCTGCCACCGGAACTTTCTTCGACTTTAATATTTTTCGGAATGCTATGGTAATTTACCGAGCTTCCACTACTTGCTTTTGCATCAAGCATCACAATAGGATGTACCTCGGCCGAGCTTCCGCTGTTTGCCTGTGCCGTTACGTCGTTCGCAAGTAGTCCTGTTGCGTCAACTTCGCTTCCGCTTGACGATGATGTATCGAGGCTTAGCGCTTTACCACGAACTGTGATGTGGCTTCCGCTTGACGCTTCGCAAAGCACTTTATCCGATTCAAGGTTGATTTCCATTTCGCTTCCGCTGCTGGCAACCATGTTGATTGCATTGCTGCGTAAGGTGTTTGCCGACTTTATAGAAGCTCCGCCGGAGGTTTCAAGGCCCCTGATTACCGGCATTTTAACGATGACCTTTAAAGTACTGGCATTAAAGATATTTTCATCGCTCGATACTCGAAGTACACCATTTTCTACCGTGGTGATGATGTTCTTATGCAGGTTGGAGTCGGCCTCCACAATCACAGATCTTGAATCGGATTGCTGGACAATTACTTCCATTCCGCGATCGGCAGCGACACTTGTAAATTCGGCCACCTCACGTGTTGATGTTGTTACGTTTCCGTTTCCGTTGATTCCAGAGATGTTGCAGGATGCGAATGCAATTGCTGCCACCAGGCCGAGGATGATTTTCGTAAAAGAAAGGATGATGCGTATCATATTATTTAGTTTTAATAATTATACCGTCTTCATTTATTTTAAGTCCGGTGACCTCTTTGTTGACCGCATCCCCGTTGCCTTCTTTGATGCGGACGCCATTTTCGTCGATAGTAACACTTGCTGATGTCGAATCAGAAGAAATATGGATTTCATTTTCATTGATGCCGTCGGTTTCGCTCAATTCTTCCGCCGTACAATTCAGGCATTTGAATTCAGAGCCTTCAGCACGATAAACCTTGTTGTCATAACCATTCGGCACGGTGAAATCGTCATCATAAACATCGTACCGTTCAATGCTGTTGTTGGTCTTGATGATCTGGTTTTGAGGCACATACAGGTAGATTTCGACTTCCTGGTTTCGGTATTTGTTTGCAATGTCGGTTACAAGGTAATTATCGAGGATCAGCTGGTTGCCTTCAATTTTATACGAATATCGGATATTTTCAGCACGTTTTTTCGCTTCAGCCAACGATTTGCCTTCGGCTGTTCTTTCGACTTGTACATACGGCACCTTTTCATCGGTACGCATAAAGTGCAGGTTCACATTGTTTGAGTAGATGATTTCCTTATCGGATTCATCTTGTGTGAACAGAAATTCCTCGCCGTATTCGAAACTCTTCGAATAGTAATCGTTGAAGCGGAACTTTACTTCCAGCGTGTCGGTTGGCTGAATCTGGATTGCCTGCTTTTCCATTACTTTTCCGTCGAATGCAATTTCCGTAGCCTGTCGAATCCCGAGTGTGATCAGGATTCCGACAGATATCAGCCAAACCGCAAGCAACGCATACTTTGCAATATTTCCGATTGATTTCAGATTGTTGACCAACAGTTTCAATCCGAGCAGGAACAGGAAGAAAAGCGGTATTCCAATCGCGCAGAAGCTTAATAATCCGATGATCCAAAGTGGGATGTTCGTATAATTTACTGCGTCGATATAGTTTTGCCATGGCACGTCAACAAATGAAGTGGAACCAAGGGTGAACAATCCGATCAGCATAAAGATCAGCCATCCGGCCGCGAAGACCACTAGAATCGCGCCCAGAATTTTTGCAAAGATCCTGAATATTGTCAGCAATGCGTCACCAACGTTTCCCGCGACACGTTCAGCGCCGGTCTTTACCTGGTTTCCCATTTTATCGTAATTGGCGCCGCGAAATTTTTGGGAAACATTGTCAAATTCCTCGCGCACCTTTTTTTCAATGTTTGATATTGTGACAGGCTCACCGGTCATTTCTAGTTTCTCAGCCGTTGTAACTGCGGCAGGAGTCACGACCCAAAGAATGATGTAGGCAATGATGCCGGTTCCAAATCCGAAGAAAACGAACAGCAGGAACATAATTCTGAGCCAGATTGCATCTATACCGAAGTAGTGGCTCAAACCTGTCGAAACGCCGCCAAGCATACCTTTCTCGGTGTCGCGGTAAAGCTTTCTTGACTTTCTGCGGCCTTCATAAGCGGTATATTCGTTTGCTCCGGGAGCCGCCGAATCGTCTTCAATGCGATAATCTTCGGGCTGGCCCATAACCGCTATAACTTCGTCAACCTCACGTAAATTAACAACCTGTTTGTCATTTGTATGCTTTTCAGCAATAAGTTCGGCCACACGCATTTCGATGTCTTTGATGATCTCGTCTTGCCCGGTCGAGTTGGTCAGTGAACGTTTGATCGCGTCAAAGTAGCGTGTCAGTTTTTGGTATGCATCTTCGTCAATGTGAAAGAACATGCCGCCTAAATTTATATTTACAGTTTTGTTCATGACTATTGTTTTTGGTTTGTTATGATATTCACGGCGTCGGAGAGTTCGGTCCAAGTGCCACTTAATTCAGTTAAAAATGTTTTTCCTATTTCGGTGAGTCCGTAGTATTTACGAGGCGGTCCCGATGTCGATTCTTCCCAACGGTAATTAAGGAGTCCGTCGTTTTTCAGTCGTGTGAGCAGCGGGTAGACAGTTCCCTCTACCACAAGCAATTTTGCTTTTTTCAAGGTGTCTAATATCTCGGATGTGTAGGCATCTTTTTCCTTTAGGACACATAAGATACAGAACTCCAAAACACCTTTTCGCATCTGGGCTTTTGTGTTTTCAATGTTCATAATTCAATTTTAATTGGTTTGATTAAACTGTTCATTTCAGATTGATTGATAGTTGATTGATGATTGAAACGATGGTAATGATTGCTATTTTGGTCGAGATTGCAATTGTTCAGTAGCTGTTCCTGCTTTCGCCTTTATCTTTTATTGCGCTGCGCTTCGTAAAAGGATATCGGCTTAATCAGGGCTAGGGCTGTTGCGGTTCGATTGGCATTTCAGTCAAGCTGGATGACTCCGTTACGGCTGATGATTCCGTTACGGTTGCTTTTATAAAATTTATTGTCAGCGGATAGTGAAAAAGCTTTCCGTTTGCTGCCATCACTGCTGCGTTGATGATCAGGAAGAACTCGGCTACTTTCATAAAGAAGAGGATAACCGCGGCGACCACTGCGACGGTCACGATTCCGGTGATCTTCGCAACGCTGAAATCCTCGATAAGGAAGTCCCCGTCAATAAACGCGCTGAAGGGAACGTTTTTGAAGATCGTCACAAGCAATATCGGGGCTGCGATAAGAAACAGGATCAGTGAGTAAAGAAAAATGCTAAGCTGAAAGTTAATTACCTGCCGACCATGATGATCTACGAAAGCAGAATCCTTTTTGGTGCTGCTCCAGATTATGATCGGAAAGACGAAGTTTCCAAGCGGAACAATATACTGTCCGAATGCGCTCAGGTGCGTTAGGGTTGCCGTTGTTTTGCCAGTTGTTGTTTCCATGATTAAAAGTATATAGTAATTTCTTATGCAAATATATGTCTAAAAAAAGATACCTTGTTTTGCATAGTAGTAAATCTTAACAAAAAATTAACAAGCTTCCCAGATGGTAGTTCATCCGTTTTAATGTGTATTTTTAGCGAAACATTCTGCCATGCCTTTTACCGCTTCAAAGCTTAACTTGTTCCTGCTGTTTAAATTACCGTCGGCCTATCTGTGCGGCGTGCGCGCCCGGAATATTTCGGAAACCGAATGTATCGTAGGCGTTACACATCGCTGGATCAACCAGAATCCATTTAATTCGATGTACTTCGCCGTTCAGGCGATGGCTGCCGAACTTTCGAGCGGCGCGCTTGTCATGTATCACATAAAAGAAAAGAACCGCCGCATCTCAATGCTGGTTGCAAGCAACAAAAGCAGCTTTATGAAAAAAGCAACGGGACGGATCATATTTACCTGCGCCGATGGCAAAGTGGTTTGCGATGCTATCGAACGTGCTGTGGCAACGGGTGAAGGCCAGACATTCTGGATGAAATCAATTGGTGTAAATGAAGCTGGGATCCAAGTTTCAGAGTTTGACTTCGAATGGACGATCAAGGCGAAATAACTGTCAGTTAAACCTGCCTTAATTAACATTTTATTACCTGTCCGCGATAGTAATTTTGAACAAAATCCCCATCCATGAAAATTTTAATTACGGGAGCTACCGGATTGATTGGCAGCGAACTCGTGAAACTATTGTCGGCACACAACATCGATATCCACTATCTTGCGTTACACGAAAATCAGATCCAGAACAGACCCGGCGTACGAGGCTTTCTATGGAATCCGATGCAATGTAAAATCGATGAAAATTGCCTTATCGGTGTCGATACCGTTATCCATCTTGCTGGTGCGCCAATAGCAAAACGATGGACAGCGGCCTATAAACAGGAACTCATTGAAAGCCGCACGATGTCGGCGAACGTCTTATATAAAACCCTAAAGAAGAACCCACACCAGGTCACACATTTTATTTCTGCTTCGGCGGTCGGAATTTATCCCAACAGCCTGACCGGGACTTTTACCGAAGAAGCAACGGCCACCGACGATTCGTTTCTGGCAAACGTGGTCGTAAAATGGGAGCAGGCAGCAAACCGGTTTCAGCAACTCGGAATTAAAGTTTGTAAAATCCGCACCGGACTCGTACTATCAAGAAACGGCGGTGTGCTTAACGAACTGCTGAAACCTATTAATAAAGGCGTTGCCTCGCCTTTCGGCAGCGGACGTCAATGGCAGTCATGGATCCATATCAACGATCTAACAGCAATCTATCTTCAGGCGGCACAGCAACAATGGGAAGGAGTCTATAACGGAACTGCCCCAAATCCTGTCACAAATAAGGAATTGGTCCACTCCATCGCAACCAAACTTCATAAACCTTGTTTCATGCCCGCGGTTCCGAAGTTGCTGATGAAGCTGCTCCTCGGTGAAATGCACATCCTGCTTTTTGCAAGCCAAAAGGTCCTACCGGAAAAAGCATTAGATAGAAATTACGTATTCCAGTTTCCTGTACTGCAGCAAGCGCTTGACGATCTTCTATAAAATTAACTGTGACAATTTGGCACTTCGACTCAATTGGCAGTACTTTTGCGGCGCGACAAAAAATGAAAAAAATAAACGACTTTTTTAAAAATAAGAATACTATGGCTACTGAGAATACGGAAAAGCAGCAGGAAATTGACGATCCAACATTAGAAGCAAACACACCTGAAGAACAACCGGCTGTCGAAGAGCAATCACCGGAAGAGCAGCTAAAAGAGGATCTTGCAAAGGAAAAGGATAAGTTTCTTCGGCTTTTTGCCGAATTTGAGAACTATAAAAAACGTACTGCGAAAGAGCGTATCGATTTATATAAGACCGCAAACCAGGATGTGCTGTTGGCATTGCTTCCGGTTTTGGACGATTTTGACAGGGCCGTTGCCGAGATTTCAAAATCAGAAGACGAGAATCTGCTAAAAGGCGTAACATTGATACACGAGAAACTAAAAAATACCCTTACGTCAAAAGGACTTGAATTTGTAGAAGTTCGCGCCGGAGATGCGTTCAACGCCGATTATGCCGAAGCGATTACCCAAATTCCAGCGCCCACACCGGATTTGAAAGGAAAGATCGTTGATGTCCTTGAAAAAGGGTACAAGCTTGGAGATAAGATCATTCGCTTCCCCAAAGTAGTAATTGGGCAGTAACAGCTGATAATAAAACTTAAAATGAAAAAAGATTATTACGAATTATTAGGGATAAATAAATCGGCTGACGCTGCAGAAATTAAAAAGGCGTACCGCAAGAAGGCTATCGAATTTCATCCCGATAAAAACCCTGGCAATAAGGAAGCTGAAGAGAACTTCAAACTTGCAGCCGAGGCCTATGAAGTGCTGAGCGATCCGCAGAAACGAGCGCGATACGATCAATACGGACCTCAGGCCTTTGAAGGCGGCGGCTTCGGAAACGGCGGCCACGGAATGAATATGGACGACATCTTCAGCCAGTTCGGTGATATTTTCGGCAGTGCATTTGGCGGTGGCGGCGGATTTTCAGGATTTGGCGGTGGCGGCGGTCAGCGCCGGATGAAAGGCAGCAACCTTCGTATAAAAGTCAAATTGACTCTCGAAGAAATCGCAAATGGTGTTGAGAAAAAAGTAAAGGTGAAGCGCAAAATTCAGGCGCGCGGCGTACGCTATTCAACATGTCCTACCTGTAACGGGCAAGGTCAGGTGATGCGCGTTACCAATACTATTTTGGGCAGAATGCAATCTGCATCTACTTGTCCGTCATGCGGCGGATCTGGTCAAACCATTGAGAGCAAACCAAAAGAAGCCGATGCACACGGAATGATCCTCGAAGACGAAACGGTGTCAATTAAAATTCCGGCAGGCGTTGTAGACGGAATGCAGCTTAAAGTTTCGAATAAGGGAAACGATGCGCCGGGCAACGGTGTTCCCGGTGACTTGATCGTAGCTATAGAAGAAATCGAACACGAATATCTGAAACGCGAAGGCGAGAACCTGCATTTAGATCTTTACATCAGTTTCCCCGAAGCCGTTCTCGGCATTACAAAAGACATTGATGCGATCAACGGAAAAGTCCGCATCAAGCTCGAAGAAGGGATTCAGTCAGGTAAGATATTACGACTTAAAGGCAAAGGGATTCCGAGCATCAACGGTTACGGAAACGGCGATCTGCTGGTACATGTAAACGTTTGGACTCCAAAGGAGTTGTCGAAAGAGCAACGTCAGTTTTTTGAGAAAAACCTAAACGACGATAACTTCATGCCGAATCCCGAAAAAGGAGACAAATCTTTTTTTGAAAAAGTTAAAGATATGTTTTCGTAATTTAAAAATTTATTATAAATTTGGCTGTTACTAGGTAACTAGTAATTTCTTTTTCATAGCAATTTTTCCCATCCTTGTGCAAATAAGGGTGGGTTTTTTTTTAAATCCCGCTAGAGTACGCGTCATTTTGTAGTACTTTTACGTGCCATTTCGGCTAAGCATTATACAATGGATAATATTCTTGAGGTAAACAATGTTGTAAAGCGCTACGGCGACTATACAGCGTTAAATAGCGTATCGCTGGCCGTTCCGCGTGGCAGCATTTATGGGCTCTTAGGTCCGAATGGGGCAGGAAAGACATCCCTGATCCGGATCATAAACCAGATTACGTTGCCCGACACCGGCGAAATTGTCCTCGACGGCGAAAAGCTCCATCCAAAACATGTGCAGCATATCGGTTATTTGCCAGAAGAACGTGGTTTATATAGATCGATGAAGGTCGGCGAGCAGTGCCTGTACCTCGCTCAAATGAAAGGCCTTTCAAAAGCGGAAGCAAAAAAGCAGCTCGACTATTGGTTCGACCGCCTCGAAATTCAAGGCTGGTGGAACAAAAAGATCCAGGAACTGTCAAAAGGAATGGCACAGAAGATACAGTTTGTGGTAACAGTTCTTCACCAACCAAAATTGCTGATCTTCGACGAGCCCTTTTCCGGCTTCGACCCTGTTAACGCCAACATCATTAAAGATGAAATCCTAGCGCTAAAGAAAAACGGCTCTACCATTATATTTTCAACACACAGGATGGAAAGCGTTGAAGAACTCTGTGACGACATTGCGCTGATCCACAAATCAAACAAACTGATCGAAGGAAAGCTGAACGAAGTAAAACGCCAGTATCGCTCAAACACATTTGAAGTTGGAATACTGACAGCCAACGTTGAAGGCCTGATGTTCAACCTGACGCAAAAATTTAAAGTTTCGCAAGCCAATTTTAAATCACTTAACGACGAACTGAAACTCAATGTCGAAATCGGCAGTCATACGCCAAACGATTTGCTGACCGTGCTCACGCAAGGCGGTCAAGTAACGCATTTCGTAGAGAAGATCCCAAGTGTAAACGACATCTTTATCCAAACCGTGAGCTAGGGGAAGTTAATTTCAATAACAATTTCAAAGACAATATCCATTTCAATAGTAATAGCGTGAGCATCCTAACCCTGATCATAAAACGTGAATTCGTCGCTAAAGTGCGAAATAAGTCGTTCATCGTAATGACGTTCCTGAGTCCGCTGCTATTCGCCGCGATCGCGGTTGTAGTTGGCTACCTGAGTTCAATGAAAGCCGACGTCAAGAAGATTGCGGTTCATGACGAAAGCGGATTGTTTACTAACACGTTTAACAGCACTGACGAATATAAATATCTGATGCTTTCCGATGTTGAAGTTCCGGTGCTTCTGGACAGCATCTCGAAAGAACGTTATGAAGGAGTACTTTTTATTCCCGATTTATCGGATACCAAACAACTCGCATCGAAAATTAAATACATTTCCAACGACAGCCCGGGAATCGACTTTATCCACAGTCTTGAAACGATTATCGCCCACGAGCTCACAAAGGCCAATTTCGTACAGAACAAACTCGATACCGTTGCAATCGCCAACTCTCAGGCCGAAGTCAGCATCAAGCTGGCAAAGGCGTCCGGCGAAGAAAGTGTACGCGGACTTAACGAAATCAAGATCGGAATTGGCGGTTTGTTTGGCTACTTGCTGATGATGTTTATCATCATTTACGGTAACATGGTCATGCGCAGTGTCATCGAAGAAAAGACGAACCGAATCGTCGAGATCATCATTTCTTCAGTAAAGCCTTTCCAGTTAATGATGGGTAAGATCATCGGAACATCGCTAGCCGGAATATTGCAATTCCTGATCTGGAGCGTCATCGGCGTCGGATTATTATTTGCTGCTTCATTATTTTTCGACGTTCAAATGGGTCCGGCTGCAACGGCTTCGGCACAAATGATGGAAGCCGCACAACAACAATCCGACTCGACCGTCCAGCTTTATATAAAAGAATTATGGGAACTCCCAATCGCTACCATTATCATTTCGTTCATCATCTATTTTATAGGCGGGTACTTTCTATATAGTTCGTTTTATGCTGCAATTGGCGCTGCAGTCGACAGTGAGACCGATTCACAGCAGTTTCTTTTACCGATAATGTTGCCGCTTATTCTCGGTGTTTATATCGGGATCTTCACTGTAATAAACGATCCGCACGGCACTGTCGCCACTGTATTTTCGATGATTCCGCTGACCTCGCCAATCGTAATGCTGATGCGGATCCCGTTCGGTGTCCCGATCTGGCAACTCGTGCTGTCAGTTGTCATATTGTTCGCAACATTCCTGCTTGTGGTGTGGTTCGCAGCCAAGATCTACCGCGTCGGGATCCTGATGTATGGTAAAAAGCCAACGTGGAGAGAAATGATCCGCTGGGTTCGATATTAGTCCACAAAACTTTTGTTAATTATTTGAAGCTATTCCCGCTATCCGTTCTAATCTTTTTATTTTTAAAGAACAAATAAAAAGGATTGCCACTGCTATCGGGGCTAGTTAAAAAGACAGACAACGGAGCCCAGAACACAGAAGACGATTTAATTTAGAGCTGAAATACGATTTTGAAATAGTGCCCTGCCCATGAACCTTGAACCCTGAACCCTAAAAAGATGCCTAAAATACTGATAATTGAAGATGAAGCCTCAATACGACGCGTACTGGGCAAAATCCTGATCGAGGAAAGCGATACCTATCAGGTTGAAGAAGCCGAAGACGGCGTTGCAGGTCTTGATAAGATCAAAAACAACGACTACGACCTGGTGCTTTGTGACATAAAAATGCCCAAGATGGATGGCGTTGACGTACTGGAAGCGGTTAAAAAGATCAAACCTGAAATTCCGATGGTAATGATTTCAGGCCATGGTGATATGGAAACAGCGATTAATACCATGCGGCTTGGTGCGTTTGATTATATCTCAAAGCCACCCGATTTAAACCGGTTGCTGAACACAGTTCGTAATGCGCTCGACAAAAAGCAGCTCGTGGTTGAAAACAAGATACTGAAGAAGAAAGTCAGCAAGCATTATGAAATGATCGGTGAAAGTGACGCAATCAACCACATCAAATCGATTATTGAAAAAGTTGCCCCAACCGACGCTCGTGTTTTGATAACGGGCCCAAACGGAACTGGAAAAGAACTTGTTGCGCACTGGCTGCATGAAAAAAGCGAACGTTCCAATGCGCCGCTGATCGAAGTTAATTGTGCTGCGATTCCGTCTGAACTTATTGAAAGCGAATTATTCGGACATGTCCGTGGCGCCTTTACTTCGGCCGTGAAAGACCGCGCCGGTAAATTTGAGGCAGCCGACAAAGGCACAATTTTTCTTGATGAGATCGGCGACATGAGCCTTTCGGCACAAGCCAAAGTATTACGGGCGCTTCAGGAGAACAAAATATCACGCGTTGGCGACGAAAAGGAGATTAAAGTAGACGTCCGCGTTGTAGCCGCGACAAATAAGGATCTGAAAAAAGAAATTGCCGAAGGACGTTTCCGGGAAGATTTATACCACAGGCTTGCCGTAATTTTGGTGCGCGTTCCGGCGCTGAATGAGCGCCGCGAAGACATTCCGCTGCTTGTTGAGCATTTTGCAGTAAAAATCGCGGAAGAGCAAGGGAATGTCTGCAAAAAATTCTCGCCCGATGCAATAAGGCTGCTTCAGGAATATGATTGGACGGGAAATATCCGCGAACTACGTAACGTTGTTGAACGTCTTATCATCCTCGGCGGCAGCGAAATTTCTGAAAATGATGTGAAACTTTTTGCGAGTAAATAAAAACTTTTCTGCCACGAATTCATGAGTTTTTACGTGTTACCGCCATAAGCATCGAGAAATTTCTAAAATCTGTGCGTCTGCGGCTTAAAAAACTAGAAGTAACTTGTGAATTGTGGCCAATAGCATATGAAACTAAAAAAAATAAATCCCGCACTTCAAACCGCTCTCTCGGATAACGGAGTCAACGAACCGACTGAACTTCAGCTTGAAACCTGGTCAACGATAAAAAGTGGCGCCGATTGTGTGGTAATTGCACCTGCTGGATCAGGGAAAACAACAGCCATCGTTATCAACGTAATTCAGAAGCTTGAAAAAGCACAAGGTGAAAGCACGCGTGCACTCATTTTTGCGGAAGACAAAGAGAAGGTTGTTGAGCTCGAGGAAATGTTCAAAAAGTACGGCAATTATAGCGAGTTACGTGTTCTCGGGGTACACGACAAAGGAGACACCGATTACGATAAAAACATCATTTCTCTCGGACTCGACGTGTTAATAGGCACGCCAACAAAAATCAATGCCTTATTTTCATCGGCTGGGTTCAACATGAACACCATTCGGATGTTTATTGTAGATGACGCCGATATTCTTTTTAAAACCCGACAGGACGCGGTTGTGCAACGTTTATCCGGAAGCACCGAGAAAACGCAGCGGATTTTCTTCGCCGAAGCTGCAACCGAAAGAGTAGAAGCCTTAGCAGATAAAATAATGATCGAGCCCGTGTTCTTTGAGATGGACGAGGACCAGTAGGAGTTTGCGAGTAGCAGCAGCAGTCTAAAGTTACTGCGTCGGTTCGTAAGAATGCCTGCAGTTTGTGCATTTGTCGGCCTTTTATAAAAAACCAACTTTACTTAATCTTATGGCAACTATTAAAATATTTTCAGGAAGCGAAATACTCGCAACGGCACTTCAAAAGAGGCTAGAGGCAGTTGATGTTCAGGTTATAAAGAAAGACAACATCCAGTCGGCGCGGCTGGGAGGTTTTGGAAACAGTGATCTTGCTGTGGAGCTTTTTATAGATGAGTCCCAATACAATAGAGCGCATCAGGTCATTGAAGACTTCCGTATGAGCATCTAATATTAACGTGGTGTTAACGCGTGGCCGTCTAAAGAATCTGTAACTTTTGATGTTAAAGATACAGCTTATGGACAATGAAAAACTACGCAGGGACAACGGGATCATATCACTTTGGAGATCCCACGCATCAGAAACTAATTTTACAACCTTAGCGGGCGACATCACTGCAACAGTCGCGGTAATAGGCGGCGGAATTACCGGAATTACGACCGCTCAACTTCTTAAAGAAGCTGGTTTGGACGTCGTAGTGGTAGAAGCGCATAAGATTGGCGCGGCCAACACAGGCCACAGTACGGGCAATCTTTATGTTTCGATTGAAGAAGGCTTCGATACAATTCAATCCAAGTACGATCTAGAAACATTGCAAACGGTTATAGCAAGCCGCCGCGAGGCGATCGACCTGATCGAACAAAACGTCAGTCGCTTTCAAATCGATTGCGATTACAAAAAAGTCCCGTGGTATCAATATTCGGCTAACAGCATCAACGTGTCGAAGGTCGAAAAAGTTCAGAGATCAGGCAACGAAGCAGGTGCAACCGTACTTGATGTGCAAGCTGGAGAACTTCCGTTGGAATATAAAAAGGCAATAAAAATCGAGAATCAAGGGCAGTTCAACCCATTGCGCTATACGCAGCAACTTGCAAATGCGATAGCCGGCGAATCGTGCAGGATATTCGAAAATACGTCTGTCAGATCCATTCACGAAGAAGAAGACAAGATCCTGATAAAGACCGAAAAAGGAAATATTTACGCGAAGTATGCTGTCCACGCGACGCACACGCCGAAAGGCCTGATGCCCGATTTCCATTCTCTCCTCGGTACGTATCGCGAATATGGGATTGCTGCGAAGCTGGCATCCGGAAATTATCCTGATGGGATGTTCTGGGGCTTTTATAACGTCAGCGAGCGCTATTCGGTACGATCATACGAACATGAAGGTGAAAAATATATTATCGTTGTAGGCCAGCCACATCAGGTGGGACAAAAAGAAAACAACTACGAAAACATTGAGACGCTGGAGAAGTTTCTTCGGGAACATTTTGATGTGTCTGAAATAACAAATCGCTGGGGCGGACAAAACTACAAGCCTGCCGACGGGCTTCCCTACATCGGGCGAAAAAGTAAAGGCTCGAATATTTTTATCGCAACCGGTTTTTCTACCGACGGCCTTACTTACGGAACATTATCGGCAATGATCATTCGCGATATGCTGCAGGATCGTGAAACCCCGTACACCCGGCTGTTCGATGCCACACGCCATAACCCGATGAAGGCTGCAGCTAAATTTGTGAAAGAAAATGCAATAAATGCCGGAATGCTGCTCAACGACTACGTGTTGTTCAAAGATGTTCCCTTGAACGAGATCCCGGAAAACCAAGGAAAAGTTGTCGAGATAGACGGAAAAAAAGTGGCTGTTTTCCATTCTGAATCAGGTGAAATGAAAGCGATTTCTGCCGTCTGTACGCACATGGGTTGCATCATCCACTGGAACGGGGCCGAGAAAACCTGGGACTGCCCGTGTCACGCCTCACGGTTCGACACTAACGGCTGCATCATTGAAGGACCGGCACTGACTCCGCTCAAAAAAGTAGAAATCAGGAAATAGAAAAAGAGTTCGCATCGTTTTCTGCCTACTTTTATATATTTGATAAAACAGAAAACGATGCATACTTCATTTGAAACCGAAAGACTGCTTTGCCGTGAAATGCTCGTAAGCGATGTAAACGGCATGTTTGAACTTGATTCGAATCCGGAGGTACATCGTTATCTTGGCAACAATCCAGTCAAGACACTTGAAGAAAGCCACGAGTGGATTCGCGAAATACGACAGCAATATCTTGACAATGGGATTGGCCGCTGGGCTGTAATCTTAAAAGAAAACGGTGAATTTATTGGTTGGTCGGGCCTGAAGGTTGAGCGTAATGTGAACGGCTACGACAGGTTTTACGATCTTGGCTACCGCTTTATCCAAAGACATTGGGGCAAAGGCTATGCGACAGAGACAGCACGAGCTTTCGTCGACTTCGGGTTCAATGAGTTAAAACTGGATGTGATCAATGCCTATACCGATTTTGACAATATTGCATCTCAAAAAGTGCTGGAAAAGGCCGGATTAAAGTTCATAAATGAGTTCCCTTACGATGGCACTCCCGAATTCTGGTATGAAATAAACAACCCGGCATTACTCTAACTACTTTTTTCCCAATTGCAGAAGTGTTTCTTTATCCTATCTTTGCACCTTCAAAATCGGCACTGCCGGCACTAACACTTCTATATTCCAAATGATTACAGTTAATGATATTTCCGTGCAGTTTGGTGGCACGACGCTCTTCAGTGATGTTTCTTTCGCAATTAATGAAAATGACAAAATCGCCCTGATGGGAAAGAACGGCGCCGGTAAATCGACGTTGCTCAAGATTATTGCAGGAGCAAGCAAACCGTCAACAGGAAGTATTTCGGCTCCGAAAGATGCTGTCATCGCTTATCTTCCACAGCATTTGCTGACGCAGGATAATTCAACTGTGTTTGAAGAAGCTTCAAAAGCGTTTGGTGCAATTTTCCAGATGAAGGCCGAAATAGACGAAATTAACGAACAACTTACCGTTAGGACCGATTACGAAAGTGACGCATACATGAAGCTTATCGAGCGCGTTTCCGATATAAGCGAAAAATATTATGCGATTGAGGAAGTAAATTACGAAGCTGAAGTTGAAAAAATACTTATCGGACTTGGATTTGAACGTGAGGATTTCACGCGACCGACAGCCGAATTTTCAGGCGGATGGCGAATGCGGATCGAACTTGCAAAAATACTGCTGCAGAAACCCGACCTGATCCTGCTCGATGAGCCCACAAACCATATGGATATCGAAAGCATTCAATGGCTTGAGGATTTCCTGATCAACAGTGCCAAAGCTGTGGTTGTAATTTCGCATGACAGGGCATTTGTGGACAATATCACAAACCGTACAATCGAAGTTACGATGGGACGCATCTACGACTATAAAGCCAAATATTCCCACTATTTGGAACTCCGGAAAGACCGACGTGTGCATCAGCAGAAAGCCTATGATGAACAGCAAAAGATGATTGCCGATAACATGGAATTCATCGAACGCTTCAAGGGAACTTATTCCAAAACATTACAAGTACAATCGCGCGTGAAAATGCTGGAAAAGCTTGTTCCTGTGGAGGTTGATGAAGTCGACACTTCTGCACTACGGTTGAAATTCCCACCTGCTGCGCGATCCGGACAATACCCTGTTGTAGTAAAAGACCTTACAAAGTCGTATGGCGACCATGTTGTATTTAAGGATGCAAATCTCGTAATCGAGCGCGGACAAAAAGTCGCTTTTGTCGGGAAAAACGGTGAAGGAAAATCGACAATGATAAAGGCCATAATGAAGGAAATTGATTATGACGGCGGAAGTGTGGAAATCGGGCACAATGCGCAAATTGGCTATTTCGCTCAAAACCAAGCGTCTCTGCTCGACGAAAATGCTACGATTTTTGAAACCATAGATGATATTGCTGTGGGCGATATCCGAAGCAAGATCAAAGACCTGCTCGGCGCGTTCATGTTTGGCGGTGACGACATCACAAAGAAAGTGAAGGTTCTTTCAGGAGGTGAAAAGACGCGCCTCGCAATGATTAAGTTGTTGCTCGAACCGGTAAACCTGCTGATTCTCGATGAGCCGTCGAACCACCTCGACATGAAAACCAAGGACATCATTAAAGACGCTTTACGCGATTTTGACGGAACATTGATCTTGGTTTCACACGATCGGGACTTCCTCGACGGACTGGCAACTAAAGTGTTCGAATTCGGTAACAAACGCGTAAAAGAACATTTCGAAGATATCAAAGGCTTCCTGGCACACAAGAAGATGGAAAGTCTGCGCGAAATCGAAAAATAATTGTTTGGTTATCGGACGATACAAAGCTGATCAGTGATTGCCAATCTGCCAAACTGTAGCATCTCCTGGGTAAAAGAGCGGAAGTCCGGCTGCGGAATGTCGGCATATCGCGTGTAGCCATCCTTTGTCCTAATAACCACAACTCCGTTTACGCCGTCAGCGCCATAGAGCGCCGCGCCTTGCGCTCCAAGTATTGCCCCAACTGACACAATATAATCGGCAGGAAGTGACACGAGTTCCTCCTTATAGGCTATTTCGCCATCCACGACCAATAGCATTCCCAATTCCAGTGGTCTGCCACAGCCGAAAGAGACCCGATCTTCTCTATTTTTTGCTGATAGAAGAGCCGCTTTTTCCGTCAGTTTTCTAACCGCAGCCGGGCTTGCCTCACAAGGTATCGTGTTTTCCCTACTCTCGATCGATTGCAATGTCACATTCAGTATTCTTGTGTCGGTCACCGCAACGGTTACGTCTTTGTTGCCGGGAAACGAGAAAGTCAACATTTGACCTTTTTTTGCGTGAACGGCGTACATGCCGTCAATATCGCTCGTTGTTGTGGTTTGATTTCCGGATACTGAAACCGCCGCGCCCTTAACCAATCCAGCTTCATCTGATACAATTCCGACAACCGTTACAGCCGGCACCTGTTTCTGAAAAGCGAACGCGTTAGTTATCTGGCAGAGTAATGCCATCGAGATTAGCATTGTTCTCACGTCTTTCATTTTACGTTTTTTTTGAATGCCTGTTGGCTCATCGGCAACAGGCACTAGATTAATTGCTTACTCCTGAATCTACTAATCGGATGAACTCCGCTTTGTACCCGTCTACATCGTTTGCCAACCCTTGTGCGGCAAGCGCTTTTAGGGCCGCTCTCGATTTATCCGCGATAAGTTTTGAATCGCGTAGCTGTAATCCAAACCAGGCTACAGACGCACTGAACTTAAAGTCGGCAGAAGATTCATCCAGTCGCTTTGTGTGGTTCATTATCGGCTGCTCAATCAAAATGCTTTTATCGCCAGCGGGTTTTTTGTATCTGAATTTGATAAAAGCCAACTGGTTATTTTCAACTCCTTTGCTGGTAGCCGGCAAATTGCTGAATTTTAGATCATCAATGTTGGCTGCAAACTGGCTTTTTATACCAACCGGAATGACTTCGTATAAGGCAGTTACAATGTGTCCGCTTCCTAATTCTCCGGCGTCGATCACGTCATTATTGAAGTCTTCGGCACGAAGCTTCCGATTTTCATAGCCTATCAACCTATAGTTTTGTACATATTTCGGATTAAATTCAATCTGTATTTTAACATCCTTCGCAATAGCAAACATCGAGCCTTTGAACTCCTTGCTAAGGAAGCGGTTTGCCTCTTGGATATTATCGATATAAGCGTAGTTGCCGTTACCTTTATCAGCCAAAGTCTCCAATCGGTTGTCTTTGTAGTTTCCCATTCCGTAACCGAGACAAGTCAGGAAGACACCCGATTTCCTTTTTTCTTCAATCAAAGTCTCCAGATCTTTCACTGCAGAAATACCCACGTTAAAATCGCCGTCAGTAGCAAGAATAACACGGTTATTTCCTTCTTTAATAAAGTTTTCGGTCGCAAGTTTGTAGGCAAGTTCAATCCCGGCGCCACCTGCTGTACTTCCTCCAGCGTGCAGTTGGGTTAGTGCATTTTCGATGGTTTCTTTCTCGGCCCCCGATGTTGGAGGCAATACCATTCCCGCGGCTCCGGCGTAGACCACTATTGATACTTTGTCGACTGCCCGAAGTTCTTTCAGAAGAATTTTTAGCGATTCGATCACCAAAGGAAGCCTGTTCTGCGAACCCATAGAACCTGAAACATCAATCAAAAAAACAAGATTGGAAGCCGGCAGTTTCTCTGAAGCAATGATTTTTCCTTGCAAACCGATTTTCAATAACTGATGGTCTTTGTTCCAGGGACACCCGCTATACTCGGTATTGATCGAGAACGGATCATCTTTAAGCGGTTGCGGATATTGATACTTGAAAAAGTTGACCATTTCCTCGACCCGAACGGCATCTTTCGGAACTGCTTGCCCGTTGTTGATAAACCTTCTGATATTTGTATACGATGCATTATCAACATCAATAGAGAATGTTGAAAGTGGCGCCGCAGCCGGACTCTCGAACTGGTTCTCAGTAAACCCGTCGTATTCTTCCTCATCCTGCAGTACGATTTGCGGAAGTGTTGCCGGAGCGTGTATGGTCCGGATCACAATTGCGCCATTTACACCTTCTGAACCATAAAGTGCCGTTGCCTGTGTGCCTTTTACGACTTGAACATCTTTGATCTGATCTTTTGGCATTGACTCCAGAACCTGCGACGTTGCTATTTTTCCATCAATAATAATTAACGCCGTATTACTTCCTGTTGTCTTCATTGCTCCACGGACAATCACTTCCGGGTGATGCGAATTTGTGCCGATTTGCACGCCCGCAACTCTTCCCTGAAGTGCCTGCACTGTGTTAGGAGCAGCGGTTTGCGACAGTTGCTCAGATTTAACAACCTCGTACGAGCTCGTGATCTTATCGGCTTTGCGCTTCGGGTTTCTTCTTTGGACACCCGAACCTGTGACAACAACCTCACTTAGTTCCTGGCCGGCTGAAGTTAGTCTGGCGTAGATAACATTTGATTTCCCGACTTTGATCCTGAAGGCGTTCATGCCGATAAAGCTAAAGACCAGCATTTCTCCTTCGGCAGCCTGTATCGAGTACTTTCCGTCGATGTCGGTTTGGGTTTGGCGTGTTGTTCCTTGTACGGTTACGTTTGCGCCGGGAATCGGACCCGTTTCGTCTGAGACGATCCCGGTAATGGTTTTCATTGCCGAAGTCTGGGCAATGGCGGGAGTTGCGGCTAAGAATATCAGGTAAAATAATAGCATGGCGATACCTGATGAAAACTTTTTTACATTTTTCATAATAAGAGATTTAAGATAAAGATTGATTATTTACGCTCCGCGTCCAGAGGTTTTCTGTTTTTGGTAAAGATGATGACAACGCCTTTTTTTCCGCGTTCGCCGTAGATGGCTGTGGCCCGTTCGCTTTGCAAAATGGTAACCGATTCAATTTCCTGCTTGTTCAAAGGAGCGTATGGACTTGTCGGGTTTGGACCAAACAAATCTGCTTCTGTATAAGAAGTTCCATTGATGATATACAACGGCTCTTTTAACACGAGGAATTCCTGATCTTCAGACGGTTCACCCGATAAAGCCTTGTCCACCGTTCGTCCGTACACTTTCTGGTTTTCAGAAACCGCTTTACCATCTACGATCAATAATGGTGCGGCTTTCTTTGGAGTTTGTTCTTCGCTCTGTGCGACTTCGGCTGTCTCGGCCGCGCGTGTCAATCCGATTGCGTCGAACTGCGGACTTCCGTGAAATTTTCCATTACGTTTTTCTTTTTGGCTGTACTTCATGCTTTCACGAGCAGATGTGTCAACGGAAATGGCAGGCAACACCTCGTAATTATGTGCGTCTAGTGTGGCAACCGATACGTCGTTCGAAATTTTATGTTCAAGTATTTGCGCCGCTTCTAGTTTTACTTCATCGCTTTGCATAGGAGTTTTACTTTCATCCGATGGGTTTTGAACAGGGGCGACAACGATTTCTTCATTTGGTTTTTCAACAATGGTATTCTTTGGAGCAAGCACTTGATACAACAACGTTACAGCAAGTATAAATGAGGCCGCGATGGCAATTTTTTTCCAAAGATGATTCTGCCTGGTTAGCATTTTTCGGTCGAGTTTGTCTTCAACGCGACTCCAGACTTTATCCATGTCAGGATAGGGCTTTTGTTCTGCTTTTTGGGCAGCGTTTCTAAACTGGTCGTATATTTTTTCGGAATTTTCCATAGCTATTTTGCGTTTTGGTAATACAGGTTATTTACCAACAGTTTTAATCTTGATTTGGCGGCGTTTAGTTGCGATTTTGATGTCCCTTCGGAAATAGAAAGCATGTCGGCTATTTCCTTGTGGCTATAGCCTTCGATTACGAACAGGTTGAATATGGCTTGACAACCTTTCGGGATCAGGTGCAGCAGGTTTAGCAGGTCTTCTTCTTCAAGGTCGGTAATTTCAGGCGTTGCCGGCTGCGAGATAACTTTGACATCATCGAGATACATGTTAAAATTGACGTTCTTCCTGATGTTCAGCAGGCAGTGATTTACTGTAATCTTGCGTGCCCAGCCTTCAAAAGCTTTCAGTTCTTTCAGCTGATCGATTTTGGTGAAAATGGTATAAAACGAATCGGCGAGTACTTCCTCGATTTCTTCCTCTTTTTTTAGATATCGCCTGCAGGTGCGATATAACTTTGGAGCCATGAGCTCATACACCTGGCGCTGTGCGTCTCGGTGCAGCTTCTTGCAGCCGGAAATTAGGTTTTCGTTTATCACAATGGTCGCTTTATAGCTAAGAGCAATATTTCCTGGAAAAGGTTGGGACGAAACAGAAAAAAAAGTTATTTTCCTAAGGTCAGTTTGAAAACATCCGACTGTAGGCCGTCGGTGTCATTGTCTTCACATAATAGAAAGCTGATATGTTTATCGGCGTTCTCAAACAAGGTTATGCCTTCCAGTTTATGCTTATCGGTAATTTGTTTTGTCTTTTCAATTTTCATCTTCTTCAGGTCGAGCCTACCGATGATGCTTCCCAAAATGTCGCCGTCGTCATACGTTGACTTTGTATTTTCAGCCGTAGCCAAAAAATAAATCTTGTTACCAACTAAGGTTGCGTCAGTAAAACTCGTCTCGACTCCGCTGATCTTGGGAAGTTTATATCCGTTGAAAAGGATTGTGAAATCACCGGCTGCAATATCGCCTTTCACTGAGAAAATGCCATTTTTCCCTGTTCCGCCGTTGCCGCGCTGAAAAAAGTACCACGTTTGGCCATCGCAAACCACGCCTTCAATATTAAAATCGTCTGCCGTAATCTCACCAAAACTTTGCATTACGGTATAAAGATCAGTTAGATCCAGGACGTTAGTGACTGATTTTGTGGTACGATCTACAATAACCATCCTGTTTCGGTTGGCTGTTGATCCCGATCCGAAAACATACAAGGTGTCATTATGTTCGGCAATTGCTTCAAAGTCGGGTTTGGTTTTTTTGGGAATATTCTCAGTTATATCGCTTTCGAACAGCGGCGACCTTGACAGTTCGCGAGCCGCAATCTTATACTCGTATAGGTTGCTGCCGTTGTCGGATATCAGATAAACGGAATTGTCTTTGTAGAAAAGGCCCGAAGCTGAGCCGATCCCGATGAGGTGGAAGAGAACTTCAAATGTGAACTGGTTCATGATGCAAATTTTAGCCCCGATGGAGCCGATATCCTTTTTAAGTTTGCGGAGCCGGGCGAAGAAAAATTAAAAAGATAAAGGCGAGAGCGGGAATAGCTCCTAAAAATAAGCAAAATACTGCTGCCGTTGCCCCGATAATTTTTACATTTAAGTAAAAAAGATGAACCATTTCCGTGCGGCCGATTTTCTTGCGACACCTGAAACCAAACTGGCAAACCTTGCAACACGACTCGAAGTAAGCGCGCGGGAGGAGGAAAAAGAGCAAACATTACATGAAATACGGCATAAGCTTAGTAAAATCCAAGAAAAAATGTACGCCCACAACCGTTATAGCGTATTGATTTGCCTTCAGGGAATGGACACATCGGGTAAAGACAGCCTCGTTCGCGAAGTGTTTAAGGAGATGAACCCACGCGGGATCGTAGTTCACAGCTTTAAGTCGCCAAACGCTGCCGAGCTTGAGCACGACTACCTATGGCGGCATTACCTGGCGCTGCCCGAAAAAGGAAAAGTTTCCATTTTTAATCGTACACATTATGAAAACGTGCTAGTGACGCGCGTTCATCCTGAATATTTACTAAAGGAAAACCTACCACAAATCAAGTCGGTTGCCAATATTGATGCTGACTTCTGGAAAAGGCGTTACCAGCAAATCAACAATTTTGAATCGCATATCGCCGAGAACGGCACCATCGTGATCAAATTTTTTTTCTATTTATCGAAAGAAGAACAGCGGCAACGGCTGCTACGCCGACTTGAAGAACAAAAGCACAACTGGAAATTTTCGGTGGGCGATCTCCAAGAGCGCGAACTTTGGGACAAATACATGGAATATTACGAAGAAGCGATCGCGGCAACAACCACCGAAACTGCACCGTGGTACATTGTGCCGGCTGACGACAAGGAGGTTGCGCGGGTGGTAACGGGGTCGATCCTGTTGGAGTTGTTGCAGAAATATGATGACATATCCGAGCCTGAGCTTGACGATGAAGTGAAAAAAAACCTCCGTCAATATCGTGAGCAGCTTGAGAACGAGGCATAAAAAAAACGCCCGAAGGCGTTTCTTAAATCAGGTTGTGGGTTTATTATAACTTGAAACCGTAGGCTATCCGCAGGGAAAGCTGTCCAACACCTTCGTCAACTGTTCCGTTGTCGTTTAAAGCAAGGAAGTCGTTGTAGTGCTCGTATCGCAGGCTAAGGTCGAAATTCTCATTCGCATAACCAATTCCAGGTGCAAGAATCAATGAAGTTTCGTCATAATCATTCGTAACGGCAAATGCAGCACCGGCTTCGGCCAATACATAAAATCTATTTTCCCAAACGAACGCTTTGAAACCGATTTTCGCAGGGATGAATCCTAAATCCGGCGCATCGTCACCTACAAACAAGTTAGTGAATCCAGTCGTTACAGCAACCGAATAACGTTCAGTAATATCATATTGCAAACGGGCATCGGCTCCAAGTGCAAAATCATATGGGTCGTCAAATACATATCCTACGTTTGCCCCAAATCCTAAACGGAAGCCTGACTCGTAACCATCGGTTGATGCCGTTTCCTGCGCATTTACGTTCGCACTAAAAAATAATGATAACGCTGCTGCGAATAATCCTGTGAGTTTAAATGTGTTTTTCATTTTGTTAGTTTTAGTTATTTGTTATTTTCTCCCGGACGCACTGTTCACCGGTTACAGTACAAAACTAAGCCGCCGTTGCTGGGTTTCTTTTACACAGTTCACAGAAATTGTTATATACGTGACACATTTTTAGTACTGTTTTTCCTATTAATTATCCTATCCTGCGACCGATTATCAACAACAATGTTGGACAAAAACTCAGCATCAAAGAGTTGCGATAAATTTTTTTATGGCAGAAGTGTAGCGTACTTTTGCAAAAAATACGTCGTGCGATTTTCTACTTACACAAAAGAATTCCGTTATAATTTTCAGCTGGCATATCCTGTAATTCTGGGGATGTTGGGGCATACGCTGATCGGGATTGTCGATAAACTGATGGTCGGCAGGCTTGGCTCGGCTGAACTTGCTGCGGTTTCACTCGGCAACAGTTTTGTGTTCATCGCAATGTCGGTCGGAATAGGGTTCTCCACAGCCATTACCCCGATCGTCGCCGAAGCGGATGCGGCAAAAGACACTTCACGGGTACGTTCGGCTTTTCACCACGGACTCTTTCTGTGCTCGGTCCTGGGCATTGCAATGTTTGTGATTGTCTATTTCTCAAAGTCGTTGATGGATGCTATGGGTCAACCCGATGACGTAATCGCATTGGCACGACCGTATCTTGATTGGGTTGCGTTTTCATTGATCCCGATGATCGTGTATCAAGGTTATAAACAGTTTGCCGACGGACTTTCGATGACGCGTTACTCTATGTATGCGATCGTAATGTCGAACATTATTCACGTTCCCATCAACTACGCGCTGATCTACGGTATATGGGTTTTTCCCGAAATGGGAATAGTAGGCGCGGCGATTGGGACGGTGATATCGCGGTTTGCAATGGTCATTTTCATGCACCTGATCTTGGCGAGAAAGAAGCAGCTCGAGGTATATTTTCATAATTTCAGTTTAGACGAGATTCGGAGATCGATGATAAAGAAGATTGTCAACATCGGATTTCCCTCGGCGATGCAGATGTTGTTCGAAGTAGCGTTGTTCACGGCGGCGATCTGGCTGTGCGGAAACATTGGTAAGACGAGCCAGGCGGCGAATGAAATTGCATTGAGCCTTGCCACCATTACCTTCATGTTTGCAATGGGGATGAGTGTTACGGCAATGATTCGTGTCAGCAATCAAAAGGGTTTGAACGACTTTAAGAAGCTGATTGTTGTGGCGCGCTCGATTTTCTTGCTTACGATACTATTGGAAATATTCTTTGCCTTGATCTTTATCGTGTTCCATAATTTTCTGCCGCCACTCTTTTTGAATATGGACGATCAGGTTCAGTTGCTCGACAATACTGAAGTAATTGCCATTGCCGCGAAATTGTTGATAGTAGCTGCGGTTTTTCAAATTTCAGACGGCGTTCAGGTAGTGGTGCTTGGTGCGTTACGCGGTTTGCAGGATGTAAAAGTCCCAATGTATATCACGTTCGTCGCGTACTGGATCATCGGGTTTCCGATATCGTTCTATCTCGGAATCTACACCGATCTAAAAGCGACCGGGGTTTGGATGGGACTGTTAGGCGGACTCACAACAGCAGCGATATTTTTGTATCTTCGTTTTAATAAGCTAACCCGGCGTTTAGTACGTGAATCTGAAAATTTAAAATCGGTTCAAACCTAAACACAAGATCTAAACCCTAATTCTCTCACTCATGGAATTACCTAAATTCTTACTTGGCGACAATACCGATTTCCCTGAAGATATTTTTATTATTCATCTCGATTATCCGCGGTTCATCATTAACCTTAAAGATGATGAAGTCGAATTTTTAGAAGAAGCCGAAGATCTTGACCAAGGCGAACTCAATGAAGTTATGGAAGGCCTGATTGCGCAGGCGAACGAGTTTTATGATAGGGAGATCCAGCGATACGAAGAGTAGAGCCTGGCCCTTAGCGTGTGGAGCTACGCCTCTCGCATAAATAATGGGGCAAAGCAAAAGACGAACGAATGTATATTTCTACCAGATTCTGCAAAACCACTATATTCCACACGCTTTGAAATTCGTGAATTGCCAGCCATTTAAAGTTGATTTTTATAATATCGGACCAAAAGATCTTGTGCGGCAGTGAAAGGAGAAAGTTCATTGTTTTGTACCGCGTTTTTATGTTTCTTCAACAACTCAGCAACAGCCGGATCGTTGTAGAAATTGTTTTTTAGTTGTTCGTCTATAGTTTCAAGCATCCAAAATTGATTTTGCTCCGAACGTCTTTTTTGGAAATATCCCTCTTTTTGACTCGTCTCCACAAAACCATCGATTAGTTGGCACACTTCAGGGACTCCATCTTTAGTGACAGCGCTACAGGTTAGCACCTTCGGCATCCAGCCCGATTTCTTCGGCGGAAAAAGATGTAGCGCCCGATTAAATTCGACTTTTGCCAATCTTGCTTTAGCAATGTTATCGCCATCGGCTTTATTAATTACAATCGCATCGGCCATTTCCATAATACCGCGTTTTATTCCCTGAAGCTCGTCGCCTGCGCCCGAAATTTTGAGTAGCAGGAAAAAATCGACCATGCTATGAACGGCCGTTTCGCTTTGCCCGACACCGACTGTTTCTATAATGATCGTATCAAATCCAAACGCTTCACAAAGTGTCATCGTTTCGCGGGTTTTCCGAGCCACGCCTCCCAGGGTTTCGCCGGATGCAGAAGGCCGGATGAATGCGTTCGGCTCTTTTACGAGTTCTTCCATTCTGGTTTTATCGCCTAAAATACTTCCGTGCGATATCGTGCTGCTGGGATCCACGGCAAGCACCGCCACTTTTCTGCCAAGACTTGTAAGATGCTTTCCAAAAGCTTCAATAAATGTACTCTTGCCGACTCCGGGCACGCCTGTAAGTCCGATTCGGACTGAAGCAGCAGCATGAGGTAAGCACGCATTAATTACGGCATTGGCTTTTTCGAAATGTGCTGGATTTGCGCTTTCTACTAGCGTGATCGCCCGACTTAGCGCCGTAATGTTTCGCGAAAGAATGCCTTTTACAAGTTCCTCGGGCGCCGTGGCTTGGCTACGCAGTGCACTAATCTTCCCGGCCGACGAGGGATTTATCGGATCGGCTTTTTCAACGCCGTCACGTTCGGTGAGTGCAGACAATTTCTTTTTCACAGCGGAATGTTTCCGTAAAAGTAGGAAAATTTGCGGGGATGCATAAAAGGCGACGCAAATGGTGAATTATCGCAACTACATCGTTATCGTTAATAAAATGTCATTTGTTTAACAGTTTGCGTCGATTTTGGCCTCAATTATTCAATAAATTAGTGATCTAAGGCAATTGACATGGCAACAATACGTTTGGTCGACACTGCACCCGATTTTACAGCAGAAACGACAGAAGGAAGAATTGAGTTTCATCAATGGCTCGGCGATTCCTGGGGCGTGTTATTTTCGCATCCTGCCGATTTCACGCCGGTTTGTACAACGGAATTAGGAACGGTAGCCAACTATTATCCGGAGTTCAAGAAGCGCAATACAAAAGTCATCGCGTTGAGCCTCGACGATCTCGAATCACGACAGCTTGCAACTTACCGCGGATTATCAGGTGGCAACGCCTGCTAACTGGACAGACGGAAACCACGTGGTTATTACGCCCGCGGTAAAAGATGACGAAATCGCTGCGAAATTTCCAAAAGGGTACCAGCCGATAAAACCCTATCTGAGGATGACGCCGCAGCCAAATAAATAGTATTTTTGGCTATCTATTTCCGATAGCCGATGACAACTTATATTAAATTAGATGAAGCAATGATTGACCAGCTACGTGAGGTAGTCGGACAGTCATTTCTTTTTTTAGACGATGCCACGCGCGCTGATTATGGCAACGATGAAACCGAAGATTATGTGTTTCCGCCAGCTGTTGTGCTCAAGCCGGGAACGACCGATGAAGTTTCAAGGATCATGCAGATCGCGGTCAAATATAAAATTCCGGTGACACCTATTGGTGGACGCACCGGGTTGAGCGGTGGCGCTTTGCCTGTCTACGGCGGTATCGGGCTGTCGATGGAGCGTTTCAGCAAGATTCTGAATATCGATGAGCAAAACTTGCAGGTGCTTGTCGAGCCGGCTGTAATCACTCAGGTCTTGCGAACAGCGGTAGCCGATAGAGGGCTTTTCTATCCGCCCGATCCTAGCAGCCAGGGCAGTTGTACGATTGGCGGAAACGTAGCTGAGAACGCCGGTGGCGCGCGAGCGGTGAAATATGGCGTCACGAAGGATTATGTTTTAAATCTGGAAGTCGTGTTGCCAAACGGTGAAATTATTTGGACGGGCGCAAACACTTTAAAAAACGCGACCGGGTACAACCTGACCCAGTTAATGGTTGGGAGTGAAGGCACACTGGGAATTATAACCAAGATCGTGATGAAATTACTTCCGGCGAACGCCTATAACATTCTGATGCTGGTGCCGTTTTTCGACGCCGAACAGGCTTGCGAAGCGGTTTCAAAAATATTTAAAGCCGGCATTACGCCAAGCGCGCTTGAATTCATGGAGCGTGATGCCATCGACTGGACGTTGAAGTATGTCGAGAGTGTGAATTTGAACATTAAAGACGAAGTTCAGGCGCATCTGCTGATTGAAGTTGACGGAAATTACCCTGATGTACTGTTTGGCGAAGCCGAGAAAATAACTCAAGTCCTTGAACATTTCGATATCGATGAAATATTGTTTGCCGATTCGGAAGAGCAGAAAAATGCGCTATGGAAATTACGTAGGGCAGTAGGCGAGGCCGTAAAGTCAAACTCCGTTTATAAAGAGGAAGATACCGTCGTGCCGCGTTACGAACTGCCTAAACTTCTCCACGGTATTAAGTCAATTGGTGTAAAATATGGCTTTAAATCGGTTTGCTACGGACATGCGGGCGATGGAAACCTGCACGTTAACATTGTAAAAGGTGACATGAGCGATGAGGCGTGGACAACAGAAACCCCCAAAGGAATTCGGGAAATATTTGAACTGGCCGTCGCATTGAAAGGAACCCTTTCGGGCGAACATGGGATCGGCTATGTGCAAAAGGACTACATGGACATTGCGTTTCCAATAATAAACCTGCAACTGATGAAAGGCATAAAGACGCTTTTCGATCCTTACAATATCCTTAACCCCGGAAAAATTCTCCCCGATAACCTATAGGTTCACTTTTTTACAAATGCCCTTGGGCCCCGATTACCTCACCTGACGTTTTCAAATAGGAGCCGGTGAACGCAAGGCATTGGAAGCGGATATTCCTTAGAGCGTAGCGTAGAAAGATGTCTGCTGCGGGAAAAGCTTCAATGCCGTGTAGGCGCGAAGCAACTTACGCTTTGAAACTTTGCGCCGTTTTCGAATGAAGAATACGTCATTTGCCGTATTGCCCGCGCTAGCCCATCCTGCTACTTTTGGCTATTATAAATTAAAATAATACAAAATGAAAAAACTTTTACTTTCCGTTTTCATGGTTGCCGCAACTTTTTACGCAAGTGCACAGGAAACAAGGTTTGGTGTTAAAGCAGGATTGGATGTCGCGAGTGTAACCGTTGATCTTGGTCCGTTAGGCGAAGTCTCTGGATCAGAAACCGGATTTTTTGTTGGCGCTTTTGCTGAAATTGGTGTGAACGAGACCTTTTCGATCCAGCCTGAAGTGTTGTACGTAGGTATAACCGACTTCAACATGATCAACGTGCCGATTCTTGGAAAATTCACCTTTGCGGAGAAATTCAGTGCGATGGCCGGACCCAGCCTGAATTACATGCTTGATGCCGAAGAAGACGAATTTAAAGTGAACCTCGACATTGCTGCAGGTTACGACATTACTGAAGACATTGACGCCTCTGTTCGCTATTCAATGGGATTCGGCGACGTTAAAATTAGCGGGCTTTTTATAGGTGTAGGATATAAATTCTAGTAAATCTAGTATTTTGTTTTAGTTTTTTTTGAGACGAAAACCACCGTTATTGCGGTGGTTTTCTGATTTAATCTCTTTTCGGGGTATTTTTCTTAGCCCGTTTTTCTTCTTTCTTCTCCTTTGCCGTCTTAAGCGGTTCTTTCTTTACTGTCTTTTTCGCGTCCTGACTCTTTGCCATATTCAAAAATTTAAATGTTTCGCATTCGCGATGTAAATATAAAATTAATTAGCTGCGGCCGAAATAGTATACTGTTATAAAACACTGAAAAAATATACTTGTCTGTATTGAAGCATGCGCACAAAATGCGAACCGCAACTGTTGAATTTGACGTGGCCGTCCGGCAATGCAAACATAGCAAGAAGTTCCTCATTCAGGTCGGTTTCGTCGTCAAATGAACTTGCACTGCTAAAAGCTATTGCGAAGGTGCCGGCACTTTTTGCAACTACTCCAATTCTATATTGATACTGTTGTTCGTCGTTTTGTAATACAGGATAGAACTGTGGCGCCTCAAGGCAGTACGATTCTTGGGGTGCAGAAATTGCTTCATCATATACCATCTTCAAACTTGCAGCTGCCAAAAAACTATTTGAATCGTCACCCGGTGGCATCATCCGAAGCATGAAAAGGCCATCTTTAAATTTTTTCGCGTCATATACAATGACGGAATCGGTAGCATCGCATCGGTCTACGAATTTGGATGATATTTCTGCACTTAGCCATACAGTATCATTTACAGAATAGGATTCCTGTTGGTTTTCGATCGAAACCATATAAGGAGCAGGGTCAATTATACCGCAATGTTCTTCCTCATCGCATTGCATAGCAACCAGCATGGGACAAATCAGTAAAGCACAAGCAATTTTTTTCATTTTTGATAAAGGTATAAAAAAACCCGATCAGTTGATCGGGTTATTAAATTAGCCTTTAGTCATTTGTCAAAACCCATTCGCCTGAACTCAGCAGGTTTTCGGCTTTTTTGAACTTCATGGTCTCGGTCTTACCGGTCATCACGTGTTTGATCCTGACGTTGTCGTTGCGGTTGATCTTTGGCATTTCGCGAACTATGGTTTCAGTTACCTGGCGTTGTTGCGTTTGTTGCCCAACTTCACGGCTGCGTGCTGCGGCTTCATCTGTATTGGCAACTTCATCTTTCGATGCCTGATAATTTTCCCTTTGTTTTACTTCACGCGCTTCCTGGATCTGCGGCGCGTTTTGTTGCGGAAGATCGCCTTTGAATAAGAACGAGATCACCTCTTTATTGACTCCGTTTAGCATTGATGAGAACAACTTGAAGGCTTCAAACTTGTAGATCAGCAACGGATCTTTTTGTTCGTGAACGGCAAGCTGCACCGACTGCTTCAGCTCGTCCATCTTGCGAAGGTGCTTTTTCCAGGCTTCATCGACAATGGCAAGCGTGATATTTTTTTCAAAATCGGCAATCAGTTGTTTTCCTTCCGATTCGTAAGCACGCTTTAGATCGGTTACAACGTTTAACGTTTTGACGCCGTCGGTGAACGGAACCACGATCCTTTCAAACTGATTGTTTGGTTCTTCGAAGACATTTTTAATAATAGGAAACGCTTCACGTGCGCTACGCTCTGTTTTCTCGGTATAGTATTGCAATGCTGCTTTATATACTCTTGCGGTAAGTTCCATTTCATTCGCTTTCTCAAATTCCGATTGTGTAACCGGTGACGTGATCGAGAAATAGCGGATTAGTTCGAACTCAAAATTTTTGTAATCGTTAGCTGTTTTATTCTGCGATGTGATTAGCTCACAAGTATCGTACATCATGTTGGCGATGTCCACTTTTAGTCGCTCGCCGTGCAATGCATGACGTCGTCTTTTGTACACCACTTCACGTTGCGCGTTCATAACGTCGTCGTACTCAAGCAAACGCTTACGCACACCAAAGTTGTTTTCCTCAACTTTTTTCTGCGCACGTTCTATCGATTTTGTCATCATCGAATGCTGGATTACTTCGCCTTCTTTAAGACCCATTCGGTCCATTACCTTGGCAACCCTTTCAGATCCGAACAAACGCATCAGGTTATCTTCAAGGGAGACGTAGAACTGTGAACTTCCCGGATCACCTTGACGTCCTGCGCGACCACGAAGTTGACGGTCAACACGACGCGAATCGTGACGTTCTGTACCAACAATTGCGAGTCCGCCTGCGGCTTTTACTTCTGGAGTCAGCTTGATATCGGTTCCACGACCGGCCATGTTTGTTGCGATCGTCACAACGCCCGGTTTTCCTGCTTCTTCAACGATTTGCGCTTCCTGCTTGTGCATTTTTGCGTTCAATACGTTATGCGGAATATTTCTCATTTTCAACATTCGGCTCAGCAATTCGGAAATTTCAACCGAAGTTGTCCCAATAAGCACGGGCCGACCCGATTGCGAAAGCTGCGTAACATCTTCAATTACGGCGTTAAACTTTTCACGTGTTGAACGGTAGATAAGATCTTCCTTGTCTTTTCTAGCCATTGGGCGGTTGGTTGGAATTTCAACCACATCAAGCTTGTAGATCGTCCAAAGTTCGCCGGCTTCGGTCACGGCGGTTCCGGTCATACCAGCAAGTTTGCTGTACATCCTGAAATAGTTCTGTAGCGTAACTGTAGCGAAGGTTTGAGTTGCCGCTTCAATCTTTACATTTTCTTTTGCTTCGATCGCCTGGTGTAAACCGTCTGAATAGCGGCGACCGTCCATGATACGGCCGGTTTGTTCGTCGACGATCATGATCTTGTTGTCCATGATTACATATTCGACGTCCTTTTCAAACAGCGTGTAGGCCTTCAATAACTGTGTCAGCGTGTGAATACGTTCGCTCTTGATCGAGAAATCCTGGAACAATTTTTCTTTTTCTTCCGCTTCAGCGTCCTTATCAAGATTCAGTTTTTCGATACGTGCGATTTCGGTACCGATATCCGGAAGCACGAAAAAGCTGTCGTCGTCTGTATCTGATGACAGATATTTGATCCCGTTGTCGGTTAGCTCGACCTGGTTGTTTTTTTCTTCGATCACAAAATACAGCGCCTCGTCAATAATATGCATGTCGCGATTATTGTCCTGCATGTATTGATTCTCGGTTTTCTGAAGCAATTGTTTTATTCCCTCTTCACTGAGGAACTTGATAAGCGCCTTATTCTTCGGCAACGCACGGTATGCACGCAACAGGTTAAATCCGCCTTCTTTTGTATTGCCTTCGCGGATCAGTTTTTTTGCTTCTGCAAGAAATCCGTTTGCGAGTTGACGCTGTAATGTAACCAGGTTGTCGATTTTCGGTTTGAGCTCGTTGAATTCATGTCGGTCGCCTTGCGGAACCGGGCCTGAAATGATCAATGGCGTTCTGGCATCATCAATTAATACCGAATCGACCTCATCCACAATTGCATAATTGTGTTTACGTTGAACAAGATCGTTTGGAGAATGCGCCATATTATCGCGCAGGTAGTCGAAACCGAATTCGTTATTTGTCCCGTATGTGATGTCGGCTTCGTATGCTTTTCTTCTTCCCGGGGAGTTTGGCTGGTGGTTGTCGATACAGTCGACCGTTAATCCGTGAAATTCGAACAATGGCGCTTTCCATGAGCTGTCACGTTTGGCAAGGTAATCGTTTACAGTTACCAGGTGAACGCCATTTCCTGTAAGCGCGTTTAAGTACAGCGGAAGAGTAGCAACCAATGTTTTTCCTTCACCCGTTTGCATCTCCGCAATTTTACCTGAATGCAATACCATTCCGCCGATAAGCTGCACATCGTAATGGATCATGTCCCAAGTGATTTCTTTTCCCGCTGCGCTCCACGAATTGGCCCAAACAGCAGTGTCGCCGTCAAGGGTGATATAAGTCTTTGTTGCAGAAAGTTCCCGGTCTTTAGGGGTTGCAGTGACACGGATTTCTGTATTTTCTTTAAAGCGGCGTGCTGTTTCTTTGACTACAGCAAATGCTTCAGGCAGAATTTCGTTCAGTGTTTTTTCAGAAATCTCGTAAGCTTCTTTTTCAAGGGCGTCGATTTGCACATAAATATCTTCTCTTTTGTCGATATCTTCTATGGATTCAACTTCCTGTTTTAGCGAAGCAATTTTTGAATCCTTATCGGCACGGGCTTGTTGGATCCGGTTTTTAAAATCGGCAGTGCGGGCTCGCAGTTCATCATGCGACAACGCCGCAAGCGAACTTTCGAATGCTTTTGTTTTAGTTAATGTTCCTTGTAAGGCTTTGACATCTTTCTCGGATTTGTCGCCTACAAAGGTTTTAAGTATACTGTTAATGAAGCCCATGATGGTTGTATTTCTATTTTATAAAGTGTGCAAATTTAGATAAAAAAAAAGCCTCCGATGAGACTTTTAAGATAGTTTTATTTTTAGTATTCATCCTCGTTCCAAAGGTAATCTTCGTCGGTTGGATAATCCGGCCAAATCTCCTCCATTGATTCGTAGATCTCACCTTCATCTTCTATAGACTGAAGGTTTTCAACCACTTCGAGAGGCGCGCCTGCCCTGATAGCGTAATCTATAAGTTCATCTTTGGTTGCAGGCCACGGCGCATCGCTTAAATACGACGCCAGTTCTAATGTCCAATACATCTTTGTGGATTTTTAGTTTATGCAAAAATAAATTTTAAACTTAATAAGTCAAGTAAAAATTGATTTATTTTAAATAAAGTTAAGAACGTAGAGTTATACCGCTGATTCACCGGATCTTATGACAATTTTAGCCCTGATCGAAACGATTATCCTTTTGTTGTTTTAACAGATAATCGTTGCAAATAATCAGGAAGATAAACAACAAAAGATAAGAGTGTAGAGCAGGATAAGCTCCTGAACAAATCAATCCTTTTGCGGAATCCATTGCACTTCGTCAGCGTGCAGGTCGGCCGACAACTTCCGTGCCAGTACAAAAAGGTAGTCAGAAAGTCGGTTAAGGTAGGTGATGGCACGTTCTTCGACAGGTTCATTATGGTGAAGATGTACTACAAGACGCTCGGCGCGACGGCATACACACCGCGCGATATGACAGAATGACACTGTTTGGTGTCCGCCCGGCAGAATGAAATGCGTCATCGGCGGAAGCGCGTTTTCCATTTCGTCGATTTCGCTCTCAAGCAAACTAATATCTGCATCGCTTAGCAGCGGAATATTGAGCCGTGGCTGCCCGTTTTTCAGGATTTGCCTTTCAGGTGGCGTAGCGAGGATGGCGCCAAGGGTGAAAAGCCTGTCTTGTACACGAATAAGGGTTTGTTTATAATGAGCGTCGATTTGCTGGTCGCGAAGTAGCCCGATGTGGGAGTTAAGTTCGTCCACGGTGCCGTAGCTTTCTATTCGGATGTGGTCTTTGGGTACGCGTGTACCGCCGAATAACGCTGTCGTTCCTTTATCGCCGGTTTTTGTATATACTTTCATTAGCTCAACTGCGGATGCGGGTTCATGTTATCACTTTCAATAATGCCATCACGTAAACGGATCACACGATGCGCGTAGGCTGCAATGTCCTCTTCGTGCGTTACGAGTATTACCGTGTTGCCGTTTTTATGAATATCGTTAAACAGGTGCATGATCTCGACAGAAGTTTTGCTGTCAAGGTTTCCGGTTGGCTCATCTGCGAGAATAATTGAAGGCTTATTTACGAGTGCACGTGCGATGGCAACACGTTGGCGCTGCCCGCCGGAAAGCTGGTTCGGCTGGTGATCCATACGATCGGCCAGGCTAACCTGTTGCAGCACTTGCGTTGCACGTGCTACACGTTCTTGTTTAGAATAACCGGCATATATCATAGGAAGCGCCACGTTATCGAGCGCGGTTGTTCGCGGAAGCAGGTTGAACGTTTGGAATACAAAGCCGATTTCTTTGTTGCGGATTTCCGCAAGCTCGTCATCATGCATTTGGCTTACATCTTTCCCGTTAAGGATATACTGTCCCGATGTAGGTGTATCGAGACAGCCCAGCAGGTTCATCAATGTAGATTTTCCAGAGCCGGACGGACCCATTAATGCTACATATTCTCCTTTTGTAATCTCAAGGTTGATACCTTTAAGTACATATACGATTTCGTTCCCGAGTACAAAATCCCGTTTGAGATCTTTTATTTGAATCAGCTTTTCGGCCATAATAGAGATTTGAGCTAAAATAATCAATTTTGTGTGAATAGTAAGAACTTGAAAAGCGAGGAACGTTACACAATTACGACCACAACTTACATAATTATACTGACTATTAAATAATTCTTAATTTTTTAAGAAAAACTTGGTTCTATATTGTTAAAGTCTGTAAATTTACGTTCGTAATCATAATAACCAATAATCATGAAAATTAAAAATTTAGCACTAGGTCTGGCTGTTATCGCAATGGGATTCGTATCATGTAAAAGTGAAGAGGAAACTAATGCAGAGAAGACAGTCGACACGTACGTTGTTTATGTTGACTCATTAGGAAATGTAGCTTCAACTGATGCCAAAGCCAACTGGTCGGAAATCGAAGCAGAATATCAGCGTAGAACCGCAGAGGCTGAAGCGGCCCTTGCAAATATGAAAGACAAAACTGAAGCGCAAAAGCGACTTGATGAAAGCCGTGCACGTTATGAAGCTTTGAAAGCTAAAGTTCAGGCGGAAATGGCTGCTGATCAACCGGCAGCAGCTCCTGGAGGAAGCGGAAGCCTTCGTACTACCTTGTTTCCTGGTGGAGCAGTTGGGGACGACATGAAGTTTGAATGGGTAAACAAGGACAACATCCGTGAAGTTTACGAAAATTTCGTAGAAACCGTCCAGGATAACAAAGACAAATATTCACGTGAAGACTGGGACGAAATCAAATTGCTTTATGAAGCATTGGATACCAGAAAAAACACTGTTGAAAAAGAAGGTCTTTCTTCTGAAGACAACCGCAAAATCGCTGCGGCCAAGTTGAAATTTGCCCCGATGAACACGTTTAACAGAATGGGTGCAAAATCTGAAGAAAATTCTGATGCTAAAAAATAAGTAGAAGTTAATTATTAATTCAGGAAGTGACAGCCATATCGGCTGTCACTTTTTTTATGGGCGGTTTTTAACGGTCGGTTAACGCAGGTAACGGACCAGTTTTGATAACTTTAAGGACTACATAAACAAAAGAATATGCCAGCAAAAAATCCCGGTCCGCAGGTCAAGGACCCCGACCAATATGAAGCATTACGCGACAAAGGTTACAGCAAGCAAAAATCAGCTCGAATTGCCAACAGTGAAGGCGCATCAAAAAGAGGAGGAAAGGCCCGGGCATACGAAGATCAAACGAAGGCAGAAATCTACGAAGAAGCCAAAAAAGTTGGGATTGTAGGCCGTTCAAAAATGAGCAAAGCCGAACTGGTGAAGGCGCTCCGCAATAACTAAATCCTAATTACGAAATGTTCTTTCGTCTGTTCTTTACGGAAGAATACGATCCCCCATTGGTAAGTATCGATGGTGAGGCTAACCGCGGAATGTTTTTTTATTGTTTCCCAAGCCCGTTGCATGTCAGCCGACCAATGGATGTCGTCAAATATCCAGCAGGTGTTGTTCGTTACCGTTGGAAGCAGGTTTGTGAAATACGATAATGTTGCTGCCCTTGTGTGGTTCCCATCGAAATAAATTAAATCATACTTCTGCGAATTAATATGTTCTGAGGTCAAAAATGCGTTGAATTCAGTCACCTTAAGTTTTATATTTCCATATCCGAACTGCCGGAACATTCCTGATGCCACTTCAGCAGTCGCCGGACAACCTTCCAGCGTAGTAATTATTGCATCGCGATTGGCTTCTGCCATTGCCGCGGTTGCGATTCCCAATGAGGTTCCAATTTCCAAAATGTTCCGCGCCTTCAGATAGTGGGTTATCCGATGCAAAAGTTCAGCATGCCGTTTTGAAATTCCTGCGTTTTTTGCGATGTCGCAAACCCTTCTTTCATTGGACTTGAATACTCGCGAGCCGGCACCGAAATCTGTAACTTCAATTTTACCTTTATCGCTGTTCAACCAATGGCGGTAGTTTTTAAGAACATCATACGCATTGTAATGCTTCCGGTCGTAGAAACATTGGGTGACAAGGCTAAACACGAATGGTGAATGCACACCATGTTCATTAGTGGATTTTAAGAGGAACTTGAAGTATGATTTTATTTGAAACATCATGTTTAATTACTTGTCGGCACCAAACTTTTACTGCGACTCACTACTGGCAACTGCGTCTCATCCTTCCATCTTCGCACTCAGCTCGAACCAACGTTCTTCCTTAGCTTCGATTTTTGCAATAATCGTCTGAAGTTCTTTCGCTTTCGGTTCAATATCGGCGTCAGCCACTTTTCCGTCGGCAAACTGTTGCTCGATTTTTACCTTTTCGGCTTCAAGGTCTTTAATCTCCTTTTCGATCTTCTGGAATTCCTTCTGCTCGTTGAACGTCAGGTTTCCGGTCGGATTGCTCTGTTTCCATGCTTTCTTCTCGATCTTGTTATCCTCTTTTTGCTGTACGTCGGCACTGTCTTCATAGGCTCTGAAATCGGAATAATTCCCTGGAAAGTCTTCGATTTCACCGTCTCCGCGGAAAACGAACAGGTGATCAACGATTTTGTCCATAAAATAGCGGTCGTGCGAAACCACTAAGAGACAGCCTGGATAATCCAATAAGAAACTTTCAAGCACGTTCAGTGTCACAATATCAAGGTCGTTTGTCGGCTCATCGAGAATCAAAAAGTTAGGGTTCTGGATCAGCACCGTACATAAATACAGCCTTTTTAATTCGCCACCGCTGAGTTTCTCAACAAAATCGTATTGTTTTTTATTGTCGAATAAGAATCGTTCGAGCAATTGCGAGGCAGATATGATTTTTCCTTTTGTAAGCGGTATATACTCGCCGTATTCTTTGATAATATCAATAACTTTCTGGCCCGGCTTCGGATTTATTCCGCTTTGCGTATAGTAACCGATTTTAATCGTATCGCCAACAACAACTTTTCCCGCGTCAGGCGGAATGGTTCCAGTCAAAATGTTTAAAAACGTCGACTTTCCCGTTCCATTTTTTCCAATGATCCCGATTCGCTCTCCACGTTGGAAGTCAAAGCTGAAATTCTCTAAAATAACCCGGTCCTTAAACTTTTTATACAGCTTATGCAACTCGATAATCTTGCTGCCCATGCGCTCCATATTAATTTCAAGTTCGACCTGGTTTTCTTTCCGCCGACTCTCAGCCTTTTGCTTGATCACGTAAAAATCATCCTGTCGCGACTTGGATTTTGTGGTACGCGCTTTTGGTTGGCGCCGCATCCAGGCCAGTTCCTTTATGAAAAGGTTCTGCGCCTTGTCGATACTTGCGTTTTCAGATGCGATGCGTTGTTCTTTCTTCTCTAGATAATACGAGTAATTTCCTTTGTAGGTATACAACTTTCCATTGTCAAGTTCGATGATCTCGTTGCAAACACGTTCCAAAAAGAACCGGTCGTGCGTAACCATGAACAGCGTGATATTTTCCTTCGCGAAGTAGCTTTCCAACCACTCGATCATCTCAAGGTCGAGGTGGTTCGTAGGCTCGTCAAGAATCAGCAAATCAGGACGGTTGATCAGGATAATTGCAAGTGAAAGCCGTTTCTTTTGTCCGCCCGACATATTCTTGACCTTCATCTTGAAATCTTCAAGCTTCAGTTTGAACAGGATCTGCTTGAATTGGTTCTCAAAATCCCACGCATCGTGCTGGTCCATTTTGTCGAACGCAGCCTGATAGGCTTCCTCGTTTTCCGGATTTTCGAGCGCGCGTTCGTATTCGGCGATTACTTTTAAAACTTCGTTATCGGATGCAAAGATGCTTTCTTCCACTGTCAGTTCGTCCTGCAATTGCGGCACTTGTGATAAAAATGCCATTCGGATTCCTTTACGGATGACAACGTTGCCAGTGTCGGGCTCGTCGAACCCGTTAATGATGTTCATGATCGTCGTTTTTCCCGATCCGTTTTTGGCGATAAAAGCAATTTTTTGGTCTTTGTTGATGCCAAACGAGATGTCTTTGAACAACGTACGTTCTCCGAAAGATTTCGATATATTTTCTACTGAAAGGTAATTCACAGGTATTTTTTGGCAAAAGTAAGGATAAGTTGTGGGTTGTTGGTTGCCCGGTTGCCGGATTTGGAGCTGTTTCCCGCTCTCGCCTTTATCTTTCCGCTGCGCTACAAGGATATCGGCTCTATCGGGGCTGGATAACTCGGTGAAATGAGTATTTTCCGCAATCGATCTATCAACCGTCGGGCACAAATTTTTATATGTCGATTTGCTGCCAGTATTCAATTCGCAGACTTTCTGAAAAATTGTCATATTATCCTGTCATTTTTTCCTGAAACCGGCGCTGGTACAGGGTTTGTATATTGCCGAATCGCAAATGTGAACCGAAGTTTAACTTAAATCTAAACGTTATGAACTTAGTAAAGCATAAAAGCAACAATTCGGGCAGCCTGTTCCCATCATTGATGGACGAGCTGTTCAGACCGGACTGGATGGGCGGCATCCAAAACAGTACGACTATGACTGTTCCACCAGTAAACATCAGGGAAACCGATACAACGTATGAGGTCGAGCTTTCCGCTCCAGGCAAGCAAAAAGACGATTTTAACATCGAGATCGACAACGGGCTGCTTACAATTTCCTCTGAACAAAAAACTGAAAACACTACTGAAGAAGGTAGATTTACAAGAAGAGAATTTTCGCACTCGTCATTCAAACGTTCGTTCTCGCTGCCTGAAACCGTCAACGAAGACGATATCAATGCTGCGTACGAAAGCGGAATCCTTCGAATTACACTCCCAAAACGGGAGGAAGCGTTACCAAAACCAAAACGCGCAATTCAGATTTCATAAATGTTTTTATTTTAGCAGGAAAGGCGCTTCGCAAACGAAGCGCTTTTTTTATAGTATAAAGTTTAAGGGATAGAGGCTAATAGCAAACGGGCGAAGATTTGATGCGCCAAACGAACTGACGTAGTAAATTAAAAGGAGGAACTCCGATGGACGTCAGGTGTTAAAGTATTTGCAAGGGAAAGGTCGTAAGGGAAAAGGGAACAATAGCCGCGACCCGATCTTTCTAAAGGGGAGCAAGTCCAAGAGCCCGGCGAGCCGTTTGTTTAAAAGCGAAGCGATCTGTATTCTGTCTTCTGTTCACTAAATAATCTATATTTGCCCGATGCAACTCTCAGTTATAATCCTGAACTACAACGTACGCTACTTCCTGGAGCAATGCGTACTGAGCGTGCAGCGCGCAACAGCCAATATCGAAGCCGAAATAATCGTGGTCGACAACAATTCTTCTGACGAAAGCTGTGAAGTGATCCGCAGCCGCTTTCCCGAAATTACGCTTATTCAGAACTCCGAGAATACTGGGTTTCCGAAAGGCAACAACATCGGCGTTGCAGGGGCAAAAGGGGAATTTATCTGCATTCTGAATCCGGATACTGTTGTGGCCGAAGATACTTTTGAAAAAGTCTTAGCGTTTGCACGAACCAAAGAAGAGCTCGGGATCTTGGGCGTCAGGCTCATTGACGGGAAAGGAAAGTTTCTTCCCGAATCAAAACGTGGAACGCCAACACCTTTCGTAGCTTTCACCAAAATCAGCGGTCTCTACAAATTATCCTCCAAAGCGTTCGGGAAATATTATGCGCAGCATCTTCATGAAGATCAGTCGGGTGAGATTGATATTCTGGTCGGCGCTTTCATGGTAATGGAACGAAAATTATATTTGGAAATCGGTGGTTTCGATGAAAACTGCTTTATGTACTCAGACGATATCGATCTTTCTTACACAGTGCTGAAGCGCGGGAGGCATAATTTTTATTTTGCCGATACAACAGTAATACACTACAAAGGCGAAAGCACTATAAAAGACGCGCGGTATATGAGACGTTTCCGCGATGCGATGAACTATTTTTATTCCAAGCATTTCCGAATCTCGCGGGCATTCGACATTTTCATGAAAATCGGTGCTTTTGTTTTTTCAACGTACAAAGGAGCTTCAGTGCCCACGTCGACTAAAAAAGTAGCTCGTTATGTTCTGATCTCAGATGATGAAAATATACGTCTTCGAGTTGAAAACTTGTTAGGAAGTAATGTTAGAATGTTGAGCTGCGAAGATGAAACAATCGTAAATTCGTTAGCGTCGGAAGCCGTTGAAACAGAAATAATTTTCGATAATAACGTGGTGACATTCAGTTATATCATTCACAAATTCACCAAGTGGAAGCGAAAGAACGTAACATTTAAAATCATCCCAGCCGAAAGTGGTTTTATGATCGGAAGCGACAGCAGCAACGGCAGAGGCGAAATTTTAAAGATATAGTCAACTGCGAAAACGTTGGCGCCAACTTCTCAAAAGTCAACTTATATCTGAACATATTCCTTTAAATGCTAAATAAAATAATTAATTTCGCAATTAGAAAATACAAATTCACCTTTAGGGTCTTAATATGGCAAGATTTGAACTGAAACTTCCTAAGATGGGAGAAAGTGTTGCGGAAGCGACAATAACGAACTGGTTGAAGGAAGTCGGCGATACCATTGAAGCCGACGAAGCGGTACTGGAGATCGCGACGGATAAGGTTGACAGTGAAGTTCCGTCTGAAGTTTCAGGCGTACTCGTTGAGAAACTTTTCCAGAAAGACGATCTTGTTCAGGTCGGACAAACCATAGCCATCATAGAAGTATCCGGCGGAGTTGTAGTCGATGCGCCAAGCGAAGAAACAACCAAAGCAGCCGAACAGGTGCAACAGACAATGGAAACGGCAAAGGCGTATGTTGCTTCCCCGGCGGCAGCTACAAAACAGGATTTTGCCAATTCCGATAAATTTTACTCCCCGTTAGTTAAAAACATCGCTAAAGAAGAAGGCATTTCAATTGCCGAACTCGATACTATCCAGGGAACAGGTAACGAAGGCCGTGTTACCAAGAATGATATTCTTGCCTATCTTGAGAATAGAGGAAAAACGCCTCAAGCCGGACAACCTACAACAGCCTACACACAGCCATCAGCAGTCAGTCAGGAACCGGCCTCGCAACCGGCGGCAGCCAGCCAACCCCCTGTAACAGACAACAGGCAACAACCAGCAGCCAGCCAACAACCAGCGCAGCCCAAAGCAATGCCGGTTTCTGTAAATGGTCAGGACGAAATCATCGAAATGGACCGTATGCGAAAACTGATCGCAGGCTACATGGTCGCATCGGTACAAACGTCGGCACACGTACAATCCTTTATTGAAGTCGATGTAACTGCAATCTGGGATTGGCGCGAGAAAAATAAAAATGCATTCGAAAAACGCGAAGGTGAGAAGCTGACTTTTACGCCGATCTTCATGGAAATTGTGGCAAAAGCTTTGAAAGATTTTCCGATGATGAACATCTCCGTTGAAGGCGATTATATCATCAAAAAGAAGAATATCAACCTCGGGATGGCGGCGGCGCTTCCAAATGGAAATTTAATTGTTCCCGTAATTAAAAATGCCGATCAGCTGAATTTGCTCGGAATGGCAAAAGCCGTAAATGACCTTGGCAGTCGGGCAAAAGCAGGTAAATTGAAACCGGACGATACGCAAGGCGGTACGTACACAGTGACTAACGTAGGGACGTTCGGGAGCGTGTTCGGAACCCCGATCATTAACCAGCCGCAGGTCGGAATTCTTGCTCTCGGAGCAATTCGAAAAGTTCCTGCAGTAATCGAAACTCCTGAAGGTGACTTTATTGGAATCCGCAAGAAAATGTTCCTTTCCCACAGTTACGATCATCGTGTTGTTGATGGCGCACTCGGCGGAAGCTTTGTAAAACGCGTAGCAGAGTATATGGAAGCATTTGACGAAAACAGAAGCTTCTAATTTAAGTTTTAAATAACAAAAAGCCTCTTCAAATTGCTTGGAGAGGCTTTTTTTATTGCGTAATTTTAAAATAAAAAGCAATGAGAACAACGATAAAAGCAGCCGATCTCATGGATGTGGGTTACCAGCCCAACGAAAGCCTGGGACTTGCCATAAAACTTTCGAATGACAATTTCTCCGATGTTCCATACGATGAAGTGATAGGTGTATTTAAAAAGGTAAAGGAATATCCGGAGCTTTTTCTTGAAGACGAAGTGCTTAGTGAACTCGCTGCTAAAATTAGTGAAGAGAATAAAGTTCCGGTCGATCTGCCGTTGTTGCTGAAAGAACAGGCGCACGATTATAAAATTTACGGAGCCGAAAATATAGAAGAAGGAGCTCGGACACAAATGGACGTAGCGATGAAACTTCCCATTACCGTTGCCGGAGCTTTGATGCCCGACGCACATCAGGGTTACGGTTTGCCGATTGGAGGCGTCCTTGCAACGAAAAATGCGGTAATACCCTATGGTGTGGGCGTCGACATCGGTTGCCGAATGGCGCTTTCAATATACGATATCCCCGAGATGCACTTTGAGAAAAACCGGGAGAAATATCGCATCAAGCTGATCAACAATACGAAATTTGGCGCCGGACAAGGATTTTCAGGCAAGGATAAAGCCGATCATCGGGTTATGGAAGACAAGGCTTTCAATATGAACAAGCTGACCAAAAGCCTTAAAGACAAAGCGTGGACACAACTTGGATCTTCCGGCGGCGGAAATCATTTCGTTGAGTTCGGAATTATGGAATTTGAGAAACGCGACGATGTGTTGGGAATTGAAAAAGGACGTTATGTTGCGCTATTGACGCATTCGGGTTCACGCGGACTAGGAGCAACGCTCGCCGGACATTATACCAAACTGGCAAAAGACAAGACTAAACTTCCCAAAGAAGCCGCTAATCTGGCGTATCTCGACCTTGATTCGCATGAAGGGCAGGAGTATTGGCTTGCAATGAACCTTGCAGGGGATTATGCTTCAGCTTGTCATGAAGTAATCCATAGGAAGATCACTGCATCAATTGGCGCAAATGTATTGGCCAAAGTCGAAAACCACCACAACTTTGCATGGAAGGAAACATGGAATGGCGAAGAAGTTATCGTGCATCGCAAAGGGGCGACTCCGGCAGGAAAAGGTGTCATGGGAATTATTCCAGGGTCAATGACGGCACCCGGATTTCTGGTTCGGGGTAAAGGCGAGGAGGATGCAATAAATTCCGCTTCTCATGGCGCCGGCCGGCAAATGAGTCGGACGCAGGCAATAAAGAACATTACGCGCGCCGACATGCGAAAGATCCTGAGCGACCACAAAGTCGACCTGATCGGCGCCGGGCTCGATGAAGCTCCAATGGCATACAAAGACATCAATATGGTTATGGCATCACAAAAGGAATTGATTGATGTTGTGGCGAAATTTATTCCGCGGATCGTAAGGATGGCCGATGACGGAAGCCGCGAGGACTGATTGATAATTAACAATTGGTAATTGGAGCTGCAGCAGGTACAGTTCAATTATTTCCAAATCTGTTGGTCGTGGCCACTTTTTGAAATTTTAATTTGTTTGGAAGGCGTGTCTTTCTATAATGTATGTGGCCTTATGTCTGTTGCCTGTGCTTTGTCCTAATCCACCATTGTTAACGAATAAATATTAATTGTAAATTATATAAAATTATCTTTGCAGTTCAATTAGATAAAATGGAACTCAAACTCACCAGGCCAATTTGTTTCTTCGATCTTGAAACCACAGGAATCGATATCTGTAAAGACCGGATCGTTGAAATTTCGATTTTTAAAGTTTATCCGAACGGCAACAAGGAAAGCCGGACATGGCTTGTAAATCCGGAGACGATGATTCCCGCGGTTGTTACGGCAGTACACGGGATCACAAATGAAAAAGTTGCAAATGAGCCCACGTTTAAAGAATTAGCGCCAACGATCTATAACATGATCAAGGACAGCGACCTTGCCGGGTATAATTCCGATAGGTTTGATATTCCGTTGTTGGCTGAGGAGCTGCTTCGCGCCGGACTCGATTTTGATATGAAGAGCCGTGTCTCTGTTGATGTTCAAACCATTTTTCACAAGATGGAAGAACGCACACTCAGCGCCGCCTTAAAATTTTACTGCGGAAAGAGTCTCGAAAATGCGCATTCCGCTGAGGCTGACACGATGGCTACCTACGAGATATTGAAAGCGCAGCTTGATCGTTACCCGGAACTGCAGAACGACATGAAAATATTGTCGGAGTTCACCACACGTAAGAAATGCGCTGATTTTGCCGGGATGATTACATTTGATAAAGAAGGCCGGGAAGTTTTCGGGTTCGGAAAGCATAAAGGTATCTGTGTTGAAAAAGTGTTTGATGATGAACCGGGATATTTCGGGTGGATCCAAAACGCCGACTTCCCATTATATACTAAAAAAGTGTTGACAGCAATCAAGCTTAGGAAGCTCAATAGTAAGATTCGATAAATTTGGTGCAGGGCGTACGGTCCAGGGCTTAGGTGTTTTTTTTCTTTCATCAGAATGCCTAGCCCTGATAGAAGCGATATCCTTTTGTGGAATATAATGGAACAAAAGATAAAGCGGATAGCAGGATCATGCTTTTAAAAATACCTAAACCTTAAACCCCAAACCTTATATCAAATAGTGAAAATCATCTGCATCGGGCGCAATTACGCCAAACATATCGAAGAACTTCAGAATGAGCGTCCGTCAGAGCCGGTGATATTCCTGAAGCCTGATACGGCAGTTTTGCCAAGGCAGTTTCCGTTTGTGGTGCCTGAATTTTCCCAGGATATTCATCACGAAGTGGAAATAATCATCAAAATATCCAAAGTTGGCAAGTACATCCAGCCGGAATTTGCACACAAATATTACAATGAAATCGGCCTGGGCATCGACTTCACAGCGCGCGATCTTCAGCAAAAACTTAAGGATAAGGGACTTCCGTGGGAGAAGGCAAAGGCTTTTGACGGTTCGGCGGTTATTGGGGACTTTTTATCGAAAAATATTTTTAGTTCGGTAGAAAACCTTAATTTTGAGCTAACCAGCAACGGCTCGGCAGTACAGCAGGGCAACACGGCAAATATGCTGTGGAAGATTGACGAGATCATTGCTTATGTTTCTCAGTTTTTCACACTCAAGATTGGCGATATCATTTTTACTGGTACGCCTGAAGGTGTTGCAGCAGTTAAACCGGGCGACGTTCTCGAAGGATTTTTAGAACAACACAAACTATTGAGAATACAAGTAAAATAAATGGCTCTAAACTACAATCTATCTAAAGTCTACGCATTGTCCGACAACGATCCTGAGTTCGTGAACCAGGTGGTCACGCTCTTTGTGACGGAAGTTCCACAGGATTTGCTCCAGATCAAACTCGGAATCAAAACCAAAGACCACAAACTCGCTTACAGTTATGCCCACAAAGTCAAGCCCACTTTGGACCTTTTAGGAATGACGATGGCTTTCGAGGAAATCCTGCAAATAGAAGCCTGGGCAAAACGCGAAGGCAGGCGCAAGGAAATCAACGATACTTTCGACAGCGTCGAATCGCAGATTGAGAAAGCGGTTAAAGAAATTAAGAAGGATTACGATTTGTAGCTAGTTTACGGTGGACAGCTTACAGCTTACAGCTTGTTTGGAACTTCAACCATGCTTGTCTTCAAAATCGGCAAATGTTGTTTACATAATCTAGTTTGTAGGCTAATTTGTCAACTGTCCACTGTAAACCGTCCACCTAAACTGTGTACTCATGAAAGCAACAATAGTCACCATTGGCGACGAAATTCTTATCGGCCAGGTTGTCGATACGAACTCGGCATTCATTGCAAAGTCGCTGGACAAAGTAGGCGTTGCAATCGTTGAAATGATTTCGGTTTCCGACGATAAACAGCATATTCTCGACACCTTAACCAACTTGCAAGATACGGTTGATTTTGTAGTAATCACAGGCGGACTCGGACCTACCAAAGACGACATTACCAAGAAAACATTTTGCGATTATTTTGAGGATGAGTTAGTTTTGAACCCCGCTGTTTTGGAACATGTCGAACAATTATTTCAAAAAATTTCCGACAAGCCGCTATCGCAGATGAACAAAGACCAGGCGCTCGTTCCGTCGAAGGCGACGGTTCTGAACAATGCAAATGGCACGGCACCCGGAATGTGGATGCAAAAAGGAAGCACCGTTTATATTTCTCTTCCCGGAGTTCCGTATGAAATGAAAGCGATTATAGAGGAAGAAGTTATCCCGAAAATCGTAGCAGAATACAAACGGCCATACATTTTGCATAAAACGATCCTAACCTACGGAATGGGCGAAAGCATGGTCGCCGAGCGTATTGAAGAATGGGAAAACGCTCTTCCCGAATTCATCAAGCTTGCTTATTTACCGAGTCCGGGCCGAGTAAGATTGCGACTTACGGCACGCGGGAGCGACCAAGAGAAACTTCAAAATGCAATCGAAGAAAATGTTACCTCACTGTCTAAAATAATCGCTGATATCGTCGTCGGATTTGCCGAAGATGAAACTATTGAAGCCGTTCTTGGCAAATTGCTTATACAGCGCAAACAAACCCTTGCAACAGCCGAAAGCCTCACGGGCGGGAAGATCGCGCATCTGATCACGTCAATTCCGGGATCATCAAAATATTTTGTCGGAAGCATCGTGAGCTATGCCAAAATGATAAAAGTTGATGTACTCGGAGTGAAAAAGGAAACCCTCGAAGAATTTACAGTGGTAAGCGCTGAGGTCGCCCGGGAAATGGCCGTGGGCGCACGCCGGATAATGGCCAGCGACTATGCGATTGCGGTAACCGGAAATGCAGGCCCTACAACCGACGATACACATGAAGATGTTGGTGTAGTCTTCATTGCGTTGGCCACGCCTGAACGCGTTGTGTCTGAGAAATTTAACTTTGGTCAGCCACGAGAAAAAGTCATCGATCGAACGGTCAGCAAAAGCCTGGAAATGTTACAGCAAGAAATTCTGAAAAATGCTGTCGAATAGATTTTAAGCATTGTTGTTTTATAAATAAATGCATTCCTTTCCTGCATTAAAAAACAAATAGAAAAAATAGAAAAAAATGTAGTTCAATAATTTTGTACAAACGTTTATTTTTCTTTTCTTTGCACCCTGATTTTGAATAACGATAAAAGATAAGCATAATGTCAAGAGTTTGTGACCTTACTGGTAAAAGAGCGATGGTAGGAAATAATGTTTCCCACGCGATGAATAAAACTAAGAGAAAGTTTTCTGTAAACTTAGTGAAAAAGCGTTTTTATCTTCCGGAAGAAGACAGATGGATCACACTCCGCGTGGCTGCATCTACAATTAAGACTATTAATAAAAACGGAATCTCTGCAGTTTTGAAAAAAGCACAGGCAGAAGGATTTATTAAGTAATCCGTTCCAATAACTATACAGCAAGATGGCAAAGAAAGGCAACAGAATCCAGGTAATTTTAGAGTGTACTGAACACAAGAACAGCGGTGTGCCGGGAACATCTCGTTACATTACAACCAAGAACAAGAAAAATACTCCGGACCGTTTGGAGATCAAGAAGTTCAATCCGGTATTGAAAAGAGTAACCGTTCACAAAGAGATTAAATAATACAAGCTTTATTTTTATAAAGTTTAAAACAATATATCATGGCAAAGAAAACCGTAGCATCGTTACAAACATCATCAAAGAGATTATCAAAAGCCATCAAGATGGTACGATCTCCAAAGACTGGTGCTTATACATTTGTTGAGTCTATTATGGCTCCTGAATTGGTTGATGAATTCTTGAAAAAGAAATAATCTATCCGCAACCTATACCAAGCTGCTTTCTTTCGGAAGCGGCTTTTTTATTTTATATATTTGCATTCGCCAGTTCGCTGCGCTCGGGTGCGTAGCTTTTTAGGAGCAGTTCGCTTCGCCAGTTCGTTTGGAGCCCGGTCCTGCTTTTGGCTATATCTTTTACTGCTTTTCAAGACAGCAAAAGGATACCGCCGCAATCAGGGCTAGGGCATCGTTCACGGAAGAGTGATTGTCCAAAGATCCAAAAATCTAACAATCGAAAACAAAAATGAATTTCTTAAAAAAAATATTTTCCTCTGAGAAAAAGGAAACTTTAGACAAAGGTCTCGAACAAACCAAAACCAGCTTCTTTTCTAAACTGACCAAAGCGGTCGCCGGTAAATCCAAAGTCGACGATGAGGTTCTTGACAACCTCGAGGAAGTCCTTGTTTCCTCCGACGTTGGGGTAGAGACAACTTTAAAAATCATCACCCGAATAGAAAAGCGCGTCGCCGAAGACAAATACCTCGGTACCGACGAGCTTAATAAGATCCTTCGTGAGGAAATCGCCGGACTTCTTTCTGAAACAAACACCGGTGAAGCGACCGAATTTGAAATTCCTGCAGGCACAAAGCCCTATGTGATTATGGTGGTTGGCGTTAATGGTGTTGGAAAAACCACAACTATAGGAAAACTTGCAAGCCAGTTCAAAAAACAAGGCTATAGCGTCGTACTTGGTGCAGCCGATACCTTCCGAGCTGCGGCAATAGACCAGCTCCAAATTTGGGCAGATCGCGTTCAGGTGCCAATCGTTCGCCAGCAAATGGGAAGCGATCCTGCATCGGTAGCATTCGATACATTGCAAAGTGCTGTAGCCAACAATGCCGATGTCGTCATCATCGATACAGCCGGTCGTTTGCACAATAAAGTGAACCTGATGAACGAACTTACGAAAGTCAAACGCGTTATGCAGAAAGTCGTAGAAGGCACGCCTAATGAAGTTTTATTGGTTTTGGACGGCTCAACAGGCCAAAACGCTTTCGAGCAGGCAAAACAGTTTACAGCCGCAACAGAAGTAACTGCGCTTGCAGTTACAAAACTCGACGGAACCGCAAAAGGCGGCGTCGTAATTGGTATATCCGACCAGTTTCAGATTCCGGTAAAGTATATTGGGGTCGGTGAAGGTGTAAACGATCTTCAGGTATTCAATAAACACGAATTCGTGGATTCATTCTTCAAATAATATGCTGAAGAAAATTACGCCGCTTCATTTGTATCTTCTGTTTGTAGCACTGATTTTGGTGGCATGTTTTTTTGAGGGGAAAGTCGACACGGCGTATTATTTATTTGTTGCTCTTGGGTGGATTTGTTTTGTTCTCGCAGTAAAAAAGTACGCCTCGGATAGAAAGTCTAAACCGAAAGGACGCAGGAAGTAGGCAGTACGCGCTTGCCGTTGTCCGTTACGGTTGCTTCCTTACACGAGATTACCTGCTGCAACTGTGTACTGTAAACCGTAAACCGTCCACTTTTTTCAGTTCATCAGCAGGTTCAGCTTCTGCCACAATTCTTCATCAAACCCCGACAATGCTACATTCTCATCATCTGCGGCTTCACCCATCCGGATGATAACCATTTTCTTTGACGGCACAACGTAAATTTTCTGATCGTTCTTGCCAAGCGCCATAAACATATCATCCGGTCCAGACGGAATAATGCTGCCCGGAAATTCCAACTGCACCTGCGGCATGTGATAGCTTTCTTTTCCGTTGAGCCACCACAAATAACCGTACGACTTGTTAATGTTTTGCGATGTTGACGTCGCAGCGCTAAAGAATGCCTCGTTTATAATTTGTTGGTTTTCCCATTTTCCTTTATTCAACGCTAACAGGCCGAAACGCGCCATACTTCGTGTGTTGCTAAAGTAAACGCTGCTATTATCGACATCTGCCCAAATGCCAGTCATTCCTATTCTGTCACGAAGGTTTTCGTTAAAATAAGCAGTAAAGGTTTGTCCGCTTGCCTGCGCCACTACGTCCTGAAGCTTTACATATACATTGTGATAAGCCCATCGCGTTCCGGCATCGGCGATATAGGTCAGACAATTCGGAGTAACGCATTCCTCGGGATCGCTGTCGTCAATCCCCGATGTCATCGTCAGCAGATGCGTGTTTGTTATCAAGTTTTCCTTTGCCAGCGGCATACTTGTCCAACCGGTTCCTAAATAATCGAAACTTTGCTATTAAGTTCTATAAGGCCTTGTTCCTCTGCGATTCCGGCAGTGGTTGCCGTCAACGTTTTTCCTGCGCTTGCCCAGTACCAGCCTGTTGAAGCGCTGTGGCCGTTAAAATATGCTTCCAGAACGATTCGGCCATTCACTAGCACCATAAAACTTTTCGTATGTTTCGCTTCGAGGAAATTCAGCAGCGGCTCAACCTGCATTTCGTTCCAACTCATATCGGCAATTGATTTTGCTTCCCATACAGCGCTTTGAAGCGGTGGAAAATACATGGTTTCCGATGGCGGGCCAGGCATCGGGGCTTCACTGTCGGATGAGGTGCAGCTTATAAATGCCAGAAGCAATGTAGCAATTGGGAAAGATAATTTCATGGTTGTGGTTTCGTGTTCAGACACTAAAAGTAAGAAATAGTTTAATCAAAAGTAAAAAGCCTAGCCCGGATGGCGGCGGCATCCTTTTTGGGCGCAGCTTGCGGAGCGTAAAAAAGATATAGCCAACAGCCGGAAGATGCTCCCGAAAAAAAACACATCCCATTTTAAAATTGGCTAATTTTACAGAATGAGAAATCTGTTATTTTTAGTGGCATTATGTTGTTTGTCGTGTTCAAACTCAGAGGCGGTTGACACTGCAAAACTTTCAGGATACTGGGAGATTCAGAAGGTGATTGCCGATGGCGAACAGAAAAAAGAATACAAGATCAACGAAACATTCGATCATTTTACGATTGATGGTAAAGAAGGGATTCGGTCGAAGGTGACACCGCAGTTCGACGGAACGTTTTTGACAAACGAACAGCCGGAACACTTTACTGTTTCGGTTACAGATGGGAAAACCTATTTGGATTATAAGACGCAATACGCGGTGTGGAAAGAGCAGATTGTGTTGGTTGAGGACTCGGTGTTAGTGACAAAAAACAGTCAGGACCTGGAATTTCATTACAAGAAAGCCGGTGCATTAAATTTTACAGGAGATGGCAAAACGACTAAGTAATGAGAGCCCGATAGGCGAGGTGCTGAAGGAAATCATCGAGCAGAACAAGCTTCAGGGCGGCATCGACCAGGTTTCGGTTGCTGATGCCTGGAGAAATCTTATGGGAAATGGCGTGAATACCTACACACGGAACATCGCCTTAAAGGGATCAACGCTTTACGTTGAGTTGTCTTCGGCCGTTTTACGTGAAGAGTTAAGCTATGGAAAAGACAAGATCGTCAAAATGATCAATGAGGAGCTGCGACGGGACGTTGTCAGGGAAGTAGTTTTGAGGTAGAACAGTGAGCAGGCAAAGAATAAAAACAGCAGAGACAACCGTTAAAGACGACTGAACAAGACACTCAAAAATTTAAAATAAATTGTATCTTGCGCAAAATCAACAATATATGTTATGATAAAAGCGCTAAAAATTTGTGTTGTTTTATTTAGCTTAGGCGCTGCAGCGCAGACTGTCGAAGTGAGGCTGGTTGACGCCACGGTAGGACATGCGTTCTATAACGGCATGAACACCAATGCAGTGTCGAATGATAATGGATTAAATGCTATTCTGGCAAATCACAACGTTTACTCTTACGTTTTAAAGGCTGCACATCCATATCCGGCCTTGCAGGACCGCATTATGGAGGCATCTTGTGACTGCAACGCCGCTGCATTTATAGCCGATCTCGAAGCCTATGCTTTGGTAGTAGCGTCGGCGCAATCTTCTAGCTATGGATTTTTCAACGATGCGCTGACAACCAAGATTGCAACGGCTGGTATTGGAGTTCCCATTGCAGAAGAAGGAAATCCGGTCATTACGAACGACGCTGGACTAAGCGAGATATTTGAAGATTTTCAAGTGTACTATTATAAGCAATTTGTTCCCTCGTCTGCAGATCCGGAATTGTCCAAATATTACTACGTCGCGTGTAATTGTAACGCTGAAGATCTTAAGGCGGCGCTTGATGGCTATGTGACCGTGATTGAGTCTGCTTCAACAGAACCTGCACCCGCTGGGTACTTGTTGTCAACCGGGGAAACAGAAAATCTTAAGACAGTGGTGTATCCGAATCCATTTTCCTCAGAACTTAATATCCGGACGGAAGATCAGATTTCCTCATTTGTGATAGTCGACTTATCGGGCAAATTGCTTGTAAACACGATATCGGAAACGTTCTTTAAACAAGCACTGTCAGATTTACCAGCTGCGTCATACTTTCTGAAGCTAAGCTTCGCAGATGGCGCTACAGCTAGCTATAAGCTGCTGAAGAAATAGAGGTCGAGCATCGGATACGACAACGGCCAACACAAGGTTATAAATAAAATCCCGCTTCAATTGGAGCGGGATTTATTATACTTAAAAATAATCTGGTGTCTTTCCCCTTTTGTCTAAAAAAAGTCCACTGGTCTAAGGTCTTCCTCTAGAATTGTTCTCTTCCCGCAAAGTGGAATGCGCTTTCGATCGCAGCGTTCTCATCGCTGTCTGAACCATGAACCGCGTTTTCGCCAATTGATTTTGCATATCTTTTACGGATAGTTCCTTCAGCAGCTTCAGCAGGGTTTGTGGCACCGATAAGAGTTCTAAATTCTTCTATCGCGTTTTCTTTTTCAAGAATAGCGGCAACAATTGGTCCGCGTGACATGAATTCAACCAACTCCCCGTAAAACGGACGTGCTGAATGCACTGCGTAAAACGCCTGCGCATCGCTTACTGTCAGCTGTGTAAGTTTTAACGCTACAATTTTGAAACCTGCTTCAGTAATCATATTTAAGATCCCGCCGATGTGCCCGTTTTCAACCGCATCAGGTTTGATCATTGTAAAAGTTCTGTTCGTTGCCATTTTTTATTGTTTAAAATTTAACTTGTTCCGTTCGGCCATCGGCCTCGGGTGGTGCAAAAGTAATGTTTAAAAATTACATCCTAAAGCGAAAGCAGAATTTAGAGCACTAGTATTTTAAACTCGTGTTCGAGAGGTTTGAGTTCCCCAACCAAGGTGTGTATCAGCGATTCGCCCGCTTCTATATAAAACTCTGAAAAATTCTTTTGGCGTTCCTGTAATCCCTGAAAAGGGAAAAGCTCGTTTTGAAGATCGACAATGCGGTCGAGTTCAGCTGCGTGTTTGCGTTTTTGGGCTTTCAATAACCTTTTCTCGAGCATCTCAAGCCCTTTAATTTGTTTTGCTTCCTGTGCTTTTACAGCGCCGGAGAAAGATTTATCGGTCTTTTGAACCAGCTCGTACAGCAATTTAAACTGCTGCTTCAACTGCTCCTTTTGGGGTGAAAGATCGATTGGAAATTCTGATAGCTGATGTGTCTTTTTGTTTAGAAGCTCCTGTTGTTTCAGAAACAGGTCGGCCCACGAAAGGTTTAAAGCGTCGGCTTTCTTAGCCTGCTTTTTCGTGGCAAGCAACACCGAATTCCGCACCAGCAAAATCGGGAACGTAACGTCTGATGCCTCGAAATACGATTTTAGTTCGAGCCAGTAAGCAATTTCGCCGCCGCCGCCGATATAACAAAGGTTTGGCAGAATGACTTCTTCATAAAGTGGCCGCATAACAACATTAGGGCTGAACCGCTGCGGATAATCGTTCAGTTCCGTGATAATCTCTTCAGGCGTGAACTGTATGTCGGTATTGTTGACAAAGTAGTTCTCTTCGGAGAAAATGATGCGCTCGCGGAGATTATTTTTTATATAAAAAAGATTGATTTCGCGTGGATTCACCTGGATGTTGTAGTGTGCCAGCATTTTGTTCGTCTCTGAAACCTTTTGATAGGCAACTTGATCGATAAGTTCCCGTTTTGCGTACGGAATGAACAGCTTCTTCAGCGCGACGCAATCGGCATCGAGAATTACAAGGCCGTATTCGGCAAAGAGCTCGTTGGCAAGAAAACGGGTCGCCTCAGCAAGGTTTTGATGTTTCAGATAAGCGTTTTGGAAAAGCTTGCGCAGATAATCGGCATTTTTTCCAGTTCCAAAATCGAGCGACAAAAGTTTTAAAATATCTTCAAGCCCGGCAGTATCGAGCTTACCAACCGGCCCCGAACTTTGACGGTTCCATCGAAACTTTTTTCCTCTGAACGTGAAATAATTGATTTCTTCAAAATCATGATCTTCGGTCGCCATCCAGTAGACAGGAACGAAATTATATTCTGGATATTCCAGTTTTAAATGCTTCGACAGGTTAATCGCAGAAATAATCTTGTATAAAAAATACAAAGGTCCGGTGAACAAATTCAGTTGATGTCCTGTGGTAATTGTAAATGTATTTTCGTTACGCAACAAATCAATGTTCGTTTGTGTTTGGTGCGACATCCCGATGCCAAGATTTTGCGAATGCAGTTCGGCAGCCAGGATGTCTCTATGGCTTTGTGTGTAGTTCGATGCTTTTTCGAGCAGTTGCTGCTTAAAGTGATCCATCGATGGAAACCGGTTGTATAACGGCTTCAGCTGCTCTTTTTGTTCCAGATAATCTTTGATCAAAGGGGTAAAATACCCGGAACTTTGGTAGCTGATACAGTCGGTAGGCATAAGATTGTTTTCTACAAAAATAGTCAGAAAAAAGCGATTGCAACCGCGGCTGTACAATAATTCCATGGATTAGGCCGCGGTCGGTTATCTGAGTTGTCTGCTACCTTTTCATAGAAAAGTGGCCTTTGTGTTCGTCGCCGTTCTGCCTTTTTACAGAGAACCAATAGTCGGTCGACGGGAGGTTGACACCGTTGTATGTTCCATCCCAACCCGGGCCTTCAGGTTGAAGTTCCTTTATGAGCTTGCCGTAGCGATCGAAGATAATAATTTGCATGTCCGGTTCGAACCACGAGAATTTAATATGCCACTGATCGTTGAAACCATCGCCATTCGGAGTAAAAAAACGTGGATACATCAGGAGATATACCTCTTGCGACACCAACCCGCATTCATTCCTGTCCCTTACTGTAACCGTAAAAGTTCCGGGGGCAAGGCCGGTGAATACATTGCTAGTTTGAAAGTGCAAACCATCAATGGAGTATTCATAATCGCCAATGCTTGCTTCAGAGAGTTGTACTGTGATGGTGTTCTGGTTATCGGTCCAATCGCCCGTGATAATTTGCGTAATTGTAGGCGCATTCGACAAGACAACCTGAATGTCCTCGGTTGAGGAACACGAAACAGAACCATGATGATCGGTTACGGTAACGGAATAAGTGCCAGGCTCGGTAACGGTTATCGTACGCGTTGTAGCACCGTTCGACCAAATGTAGCTGTCGTGGCCGAAATGAGCTGTCAGCACCACAAAACTACCCTGGCACAATGGCACATTATCTGGCATCACAAACACGGGATTAGATATCAGAACAAGCTGCAGCTTGGCTATAGCGTAACATGTACTGGAATCAATTCTGACAAAGACTGTATTGGTTCCAACGCTAAGGGGATAGCTTCCCGGGTTTGCTATGGTGTTTGCCGGATCAGCAGATTCTGCAGCGGCCAACGAAGTATAGTAAGAATAGGTGTAATCCGGATCATCTGCGATAATTTGTGGGTTGTAATCAGAAAGATCCACGGTCTCAATCGCATCATCCAGATCATCACATAACTTCACGAGATAGTCGCTTGCCGGCAATCCGTCCAACAATGTAACAGTCACTGCCGTATTTGTAGGGCTTTCACATCCAAACACCGTCTGGGTTGCGTAGTACGTCATTCCATCTGCTAATGGACTGCCTGTCGGTAAGGCGCTGCCCGATGCATCGTACCATACAACATTTGAACCCGTAACAGTAATGTCACTAAGTGTCGCGTTACTGAACGTACAAAATGTCTGCGTGTTGGCTGCAACCGGAGCAGGTGTGTCTTGAAAACTTATCAGTACGGGAATTGTTGCACTCTCACAGAGTCCTATCGTTTGCGTTGCGAAATATGATGTATTGTTCTGTAAAACCGTCGATAGCGGCAACAAATTACCACTAACCGGAGCATCGTACCATCGTATCCCACTTCCCGAAATTGCGATCTGGCTCAACAGCGTTACCGACTGTATGCAGAAAACTTGTGGCGAAAGAGCTGTTGGTAAAGGCACGACGCTTGTATACGGAATGATCACGGCTGAAGCGGCATTTGAAATGCAGCCAAGCGAATTTTTTATTTTAACCAAATAGGTTCCCGCAGTCAGAAGGCCTGATGTCGCCGAAGTTCCCCACGTTACGCCGCCATTAAAACTGTATTCGGAAGCAAGAGTGGTGATTGCAATAACTCCCTGTGCGTTCACACAATCGGGCTGGGTAATCGTTAGCGCCGGCAATGGAGGAAAATCAGACGGTGGTAAAATCACCACAGTTGTAGCTGCTGATTCGCACCCGTCGGCATTCTTGACTTTCACGTGGTAGGTCCCCACAGGAACAGGATCAAAAATAGGTATTGCAGAATACGATACGCCGTTGTTAATACTGTATTGAGCGGCACTGCTTGTTATAGTGATTGTTCCGGTTGGCGTCACACACGAGATAGGTTGCACTGTGAGCACGTCGGGTGCTGCTGGCGCGTTGGTAGGTGTGCTGACGCTGACGGTTGTCGCGCTCGACGGGCAGCCGGAGTTTTTAATTCGGATGTTATAAGTTCCTGCCGTTACGTTGGTCATAATATTTGAGGTCACCCACGTTGCGCCATCATCAAAACTGTATTGCGATGCTGATGTTGTAACGGTAATACTTCCCGGAGTTCCGCAAAGTGGCTGTACAACCGTAAAAGTAGGCGCCCCCGGAACCGACACAGGTGTTATTGAAACCGTAGTTGCAACTGAAATACATCCGCCACTGTTTTTTATTTTGATCTGATACGTGCCGCCGGACAGGTTGCTGAGCGTATTCGAAACTACCCAGGTCAGCCCATTGTCGAAACTGTACTCACTTGCAACTGTAGTGACCGTTATTGATCCCGATGCTGAACATGACGGTTGAACGGCGGTTAGCGTTGGCGCTGCAGGAACCGACGATCCGTTAAGGGTGACAGTTGCTGCAAATGACGGACATCCTGAAGCTGAGTGTTTGATCTTTACAAGATAGGTTCCCGGGGCCAAGCCACTCAATGTGGAGTAGTTCACCCAAGTGACTCCGTTGTCGAAACTGTAAAAGGTAGCAGGCGTAGTAATGGTAATTGAACCGTTTGCTGTAAGGCAGCTAGTGGGCTGGACACTCAAAAACGCAGGTGCCGACGGTGCGGCTGAGCTGTTTTCGACGTATACCGTAACCATGTCTGAGGTACATCCCGAACTGTTTCTTATCCCAATACTGTAATAGCCTGAGTTAGGATTTAGTACTACGTTGCTGGTCAGCCAGATAGCGCCGCCTGTGAAAGTGTACTCTGCTGCAGGAGATATGATGGTTATGCTTCCGCCTGAACCGCAACTCGGTTGTACCACGCTGACGGTCGGCGGTGGTAAGTTGCCGCTTTCGACATATACGTACTGAACTTCCGAAATACACTCAAGATCGTTTTTTGTAACAATTGCGTAATAGCCGTCGGAAATATTGGTCAAAACCGGGTTCGAAGTCCAGGTTACGCCGCCATCAAAACTATATTGTGTGGCAGGTGATGTAATTGTAATGCTTCCTCCGGTACCGCATACAGGAGGTATCATGTTGTAGCTGGGGGATGGCAGTGAGACACTGTTTAACCAAACGGCATACTGACCCGATTGGCAGCCCAAACTGCTTCTAATAACAACAGAGTAATAGCCGGGCGGCAAATTAGTCTGCACAGCGTTGGTGCTCCACGTTACGCCGCCATCAAAGCTATACTGATCAGCAGGCGTAAGAACATTAATCGTACCGCCGGTGCCGCATGTGGGGTGAACCACAAGGACCTGTGGATCGGGCAGGTAAAATCCGTTTAAATACACGTAATCATACAGCGAAGTGCAGCCTTGAGCGTTTTGCACCATCAAAAAATAGCTGCCCACGCCGAGATCAGAGGCAACAGGGTTAGAGGTCCATGTTGATCCGCCATCAAAACTGTATAAAAAGGCCGGAGTTGTGATTGTTATCGTCGCACCAGACGAACACGTGGCTTCTACAAGGGTGTACGCAGGCGCCGGCAGGTTGAAAACCTCGAGGTACACATACACGAAATTGGACGTGCAGCCTGCCGAATTCTGGATCATTACATAGTAGTAACCCGCATTTAAATTGCTGGCAACGGGGTTTGTTGTCCATGTGGATCCGCCGTCGAAACTATACAAGGCTGCTGGTGTTGTAATTGTAATAGTTCCACCGGCTCCGCATCCTGGCTGAACTACAGTCAGATTCGGATCGGAGAGATAAAACGAATCAAGATATATCGCGAACACGTCGGATTCGCATCCCACTGAATTTCGCACTTTAATGTAATAGTAGCCTGCGGCCAGGTTGTTGGCAATCGGATTGTTTGTCCAGGTCGTTCCGCCATCAAAACTGTATTCGACTCCGGTGGTGGTGATTGTAATACTGCCGATGTTGCCACATGACGGACTAACGGCAACGAATTCAGGATCAGGAAGGAAATACTCGTCAAGCAGAGCCCACTGGTAATTGGATACGCAGCTGACGGAGTTACGCACTAAAATTGAATAATAACCGGGCGGTAAATCCGTTGCGGTCGGGTTGGTGGTCCAGGTCGTCCCGCCATCGAAACTATATTCATTTGCTGTTGTTGTAATCGTAATGCTTCCATTTGTATTACATCCTGGTTGAATTGTGACGAATCCAGGCGCCGGCAAACTGAAAGGGTTTAGATACGTATATTCAACATACGAAACACATCCTAACGCATTCTTAATTTGCAGCGAATACGGTCCGGGCGGCAGTCCTGTTGCGGTCGGATTGGTTGTCCATGTAACCCCGCCATCGAAACTGTACTCGCTTGCGGGAGTTGTAATTGTTATACTTCCTAAATCATCACATGTAGGTTGAACTAGTGAATATAAAGGCACAAGCGGCAGATAATAAGGCTCCAAGACGGCGTATTCCACATTTGATTCACATCCTTGCGCATTCTGAATTACGACTTCATACGTTCCAGGACCCAGACCGGACGCAGTTGGGTTAATGGTCCATGTCTCACCGCCGTCAAAACTATATTGATTTGCTGAAGTGTTTATCGTGATGCTTCCAAGAACGCCACACCCGGGCTGCGTTACGGTAAAGTTCGGCGGTGACAGATAGACTTGCTGAATCAGGACAAATTGTGCATCCGACTGACATCCACCGGCGTCTTTAATGCGAATAAGATATTCGCCTGGTTGCAGATTGGCAGCAACATTGTTTGTTGTCCATGTAACTCCGTTGTCAAAACTGTACTGGGTCGCCACGCCCGAATTGACTGTAATGCTTCCGGTTCCGTTGCATGTCGTAGGATGTGTTACGGTGCAATTCGATGCAGCCAGTAATTGTGGCGCCTGTATATTCACCCCTGTTGAGGACGAAATGCACCCGGTAGCGGTTTTTATCTTTACAAAGTAACTTCCCACAGCCAGACCACTTAACGTTGGCGATGTTTGCCAGGTAACACCGTTGTCGAAACTGTATTCGGATGCCGGAGTTGAAACAGTAATTGATCCGGTGATGGTAATACATGTTGGTTGCACCGAGGTGAGCGACGGACTCGGAATCACATTACTAACCGATCTGCTTGCAATATAGCATGTGCTTCCGTCGGAGACCTTAACCGAATATTCCCCCAAATTAGCAGCGATTCCCGGTACGCTATACGTCGAGGAGGTTGCACCAACAATTGCGATTCCATTGTGGTACCATTGAAATGTGGCGCCTGCCCCGACGGTGGCGGTAATATTAGCAGTGAGTACAAGGTTGTTATCACAGAAATTCCCGGCTTGCGAGATGTTAACGCCAAACGCAGCCGCAGTGTTCAGCAGTAAGTTGTCAAATAAAATATAAGGATAATCCTCGTTGGCCGTTGCGGGATAAGTTGCCGGTAACACCGGAGGCGGACCAAGCATTATTGCGTTGACCGTAATTGACGGTGTAAAAGAAATCGTGACCTGACCCCATGCGTCGACAGGAATATAGGTAACATGACCAATTTCAACCCATGTGGGATCAAAAGAATCCGGACTGTACACCGTGCTTAATGGAAGGTTGCTTCCGTTTGTGCAGCCGTATAAAGTAACATTTACCGGTTCAGTATCATTTATATTGTTTACCGTAGATAAGGTTCCGTCGGCGTACATTCTCGCTGCGGCAATGTGAAAAGTGAGCTGATAATTGGTTCCGGCTACCATTGGCGAGAGCAATGTTGCGCCAAGATATTCGTTCCAGTCAGTTATAAACAGCGCACCTGCGATCCCTTCACCATCGGGAAAATTCGTCAATCCTGACGAAGAAACAGCTCCTGCTATAAAGCCGCAGGTGTTGTAATAGTCGCTTGTGGCATAAGTGGCCTGTATCCACGGGGTTGCTAAATAAAGCTCCGAAAAGCTTGTCGGACAGCCTGTATGGGTTTCAAACGATGGGTTCGGGATGATAGAAGTTACCTGAGACGTAGCGCAAACACATTCCGAATCGTTCAGGTCAATAAGTCCGTCTGCATCATCATCTACGCCATTGTTGCAGTTTTCCTGAGCTGATATAAGACCGGAAAAGAACAGGAAGAACAACAGCAGCGCGTGCCGCCTCAAGTTAGGAACAATTCGGAACATATAAAACTTGGTTTAAGTAATTTCTTTAGCAGTAAATGTAAACAAAAATGTTAAAAATACTGTTAAAATAATTGCTTTTGTAAGAACACCAGATTTGTAGTGAAAGCGCACCTTGCTGATGTGCAGCATGATACGCCGCCTGCTATGGTTTCCAGTCATATTGTATGTTGTCCACCTTTTTCATTTCCATCGGGTAGGAAGAACCCATGCTTCTACGGGGAAATGCGTGTCAGCACTAATGCCATCCAAGCCAGCATTTCGCGAACCGTCATCTCGCTGACATTCTGGCCGCAGCAGATTTACAAGCAATCGCTTAGGGCACTTTAGAATTCTATTTAAATGACTTAACTTTGCATAAAAGATTCCGGTGCAGCCAAACGTCTTCCTTTTTACACCGCCGTTTACGCAACTCAACACTCCTTATCCGGCTACCGCGTACATTAAAGGTTTCCTGAATACAAAAGGCGTAGCCTCGCGCCAGGCTGATCTCGGAATCGAGGTCATACTCGAACTTTTTTCTAATCACGGACTTCAGGAACTGTTTTGTCACATAGGGGAGCGGCAGATTCGTCTCTCCGAAAAGTCGTTGCGGATCACCGCGTTAAAAGACGCCTATATTTCTACAATCGATCCCGTAATCAGGTTCCTTCAAGGACACAATCCGACACTCGCGCTCCAGATATGCCAGCCAGGTTTTCTGCCCGAAGCGGCCCGTTTTGCACATCTTGACGAACTGGAATATGCTTTTGGTTCGATGGGAACGCAGGACAAAGCGAAACATTTAGCTACTCTATATCTCGAAGATATTTCCGACTTGATCGTGGAAGCGGTTGATGGGAACTTCGGCTTCAGCAGATACGCAGAGCGCCTTGGCCGAAGCGCGAGTTCTTTCGACGAACTTTACGCAGCGCTGCGGCAAGAAATGACATACATCGACGAGATCACGATCCGGGTTTTAAAACGGGAAATGGCGAACGCTTCTCCTGATCTTGTGCTGGTTTCGGTTCCATTTCCGGGTAATTTGTACGCTGCATTTCGCTGTGCACAATGGATTAAAAATAACTGTCCAACTACTAGAATCGCAATGGGCGGCGGTTTCCCGAATACTGAACTGCGATCAATTTCCGATTCCCGGGTGTTTGAATTTTTCGATTTTATTACCCTTGACGATGGTGAAGCGCCTGTCGAAGAACTGATTGAAAACATCAACAATCCTGGTCATAACACTTTCAAGCGTACATTCCTGCTCCAGAACGGGGTTGTTACGTACCGGAACGAGTCTACTAAACCGGATTATCCACAGTCGCAAGTTGGTACGCCGGATTACTCCGATTTACGTCTTGATAAATATATCTCGGTGATCGAAATCGTCAATCCGATGCATCGCATGTGGAGCGACGGCCGATGGAACAAACTCACGATGGCGCACGGATGCTACTGGGGAAAATGCACGTTTTGCGACATTTCGCTTGACTATATTAAGGTATACGAACCGGTTGCGGCAGCCACGCTTTGTGATCGGATAGAAGAACTGATCGCACAAACTCGGCAAACCGGGTTTCACTTTGTTGATGAAGCCGCACCGCCTGCATTAATGCGTGCACTTGCAATTGAGATCATCCGACGTAAACTGGTAATCACGTGGTGGACAAACATTCGGTTTGAAAAAAGTTTCTCTGCAGATTTATGCGTTTTGCTTAAGGCTTCCGGATGTATCGCAGTTTCGGGCGGACTCGAGGTGGCATCCGACCGTTTGCTGAAACTGATCGAAAAGGGCGTTACCGTAGAACAAGTTGCAAAAGTCACCCGAAATTTTACTGAAGCCGGTATTATGGTGCACGCCTATTTAATGTACGGTTATCCGACACAAACTATTCAGGAAACTGTTGATAGCCTTGAAATGGTGCGCCAGATGTTTGAAGCAGGCATCCTGCAATCCGGTTTCTGGCATCAATTTGCGATGACAGCACATAGTCCAGTCGGTTTATATCCCGAAAAGTTTGGTGTACTCAAAGAGTCCGACACCGTTGGAACGTTCGCAAACAACGATCTTAATTATACAGATGCAACGGGCATCGACCACGAACAATTCAGTTATGGATTAAAAAAGTCGCTGTTTAATTTCATGCACGGAATATGCTTTGATTATCCGCTGCAGGATTGGTTCGATTTCAAAATTCCACGTCCGGCAATATCAAAGGGTTTTATAGAACAGGCGTTGCACGAAGATCAGTCGCTTTCCGTAAAGCCTTCCGCGAAGGTGATATGGCTTGGAAATACTCCCGTGACTGACTATTTTACAAAGTCGAAAAAGGGAAATTCATGGAAGATGATCTCGTTGCGCTTCCATACAAAACAAGAGACTTTTACGGTTCAGTTGAACCAACGCGAAGGCGAGTGGGTGGTCGCGATGTTGGATAAAACTTCAGTGTCAAACACAAAGCTGTTGACTATTCAAGAACTAAAATCCGATTTTGAACAATCCAGCCTTGAAGACTTCGAAATGTTCTGGCATTCAAAATCCCTGCAGGTTATCCGCAACAACGGACTCCTAGTTCTATAATATTTGGCTGCGCTTCATAAAATTATTTGTTAATTTAGAGCAAATTTTTTCCGATGGATTACACCGTTCTCGTTAATGATAAATATCGCTTCGACCTTCCGGTCGATAAGGCCGAAGCAGCCGATGCAATTGCAGCCGAAGATGGTAGGCTACACGTGCTTCACGACCATAAATCCTATACTGCCGAAATTATCCACGAAGATTTCCTGAACCGCCGCTACGAAGTCAAAGTAAATAATGTCACTTATTCCGTTGCCATTCAAGGTGAACTGGATCTTCTTATTAAACAAATGGGATTTGAGACAGGTGCCAACAAACTGGTCAATACTATAAATGCACCCATGCCAGGTCTAATTCTCGAGATTAGCGTGTCAGTCGGCCAGTCGGTGGCCAAAAACGACCCGATGCTTATCCTAAGCGCGATGAAAATGGAAAACAGTTTTGTCTCGCCGCGTGATGGTATCATTAAAGCCATACATGCGAATGTTGGCGATGCGGTAGAAAAAGGGCAGTTGCTAATCGAATTTGAATAGATATGAATAAAATATTAGTTGCGAACCGCGGCGAGATAGCGCTTCGGGTGATGAAGACCGCGCGCCGGATGGGCATTAAAACAGTGGCCGTGTATTCTGTGGCCGACCGGAATTCGCCGCACGTAAGGTTTGCAGATGAGGCTGTTTGCATTGGCGAAGCGCCGTCGACCGAATCGTATTTGAATGCCCAAAAAATAATCGACGCAGCCGTTGCGCTTCACGTTGATGGAATTCATCCGGGTTATGGTTTTCTCAGTGAAAACGCTGAATTTGCCGAAGCCGCCGAACGAAACCATATAACGTTTATCGGACCGAAGTCGAAGGCGATCCACATCATGGGAAGCAAGCTTGCCGCCAAGGAAGCTGTCAAACAATATGATATTCCGATGGTTCCCGGTTTTGATGAAGCAATTACCGATATCGCCAAAGCAAAGGTAATTGCAGGTCAGGTCGGCTTTCCGATATTGATAAAGGCATCAGCCGGCGGCGGTGGAAAAGGAATGCGAATCGTCGAGAATGAAGCCGAATTCGAGTCGCAGATGGATCGCGCAATAAGTGAAGCAATATCAGCTTTTGGCGACGGATCCGTTTTTATCGAAAAATACGTAGCGTCGCCACGACACATAGAAATTCAGGTTGTAGCCGACAGTCATGGAAATATCGTCCACTTATTTGAACGTGAATGCAGCATTCAGCGGCGCCATCAAAAAGTTGTCGAAGAAGCGCCATCATCGGTGCTTACCCCAGAGTTGCGGACGAAGATGGGTGAAGCAGCCGTACTTGTTGCAAAATCATGCGATTACCTTGGCGCCGGAACCGTAGAATTTCTGCTTGACAGTGAAAACAATTTCTATTTTCTCGAGATGAATACACGGCTACAGGTCGAACATCCGGTGACCGAAATGATTACCGGCGTTGATCTTGTCGAATGGCAAATCCGAATTGCAAGAGGAGAAGAGATTCCGTTGAGGCAGGAACAGCTGGAGATAAAAGGGCATGCTGTTGAACTGCGTGTTTATGCCGAAGATCCAACGAATGATTTCCTTCCAAGTGTAGGCCATTTAGATATTTATAAACTTCCTGAAGGCGAAGGAATCCGTGTGGACAACGGTTTCGAACAAGGTATGGATGTGCCGATTTATTACGATCCGATGCTGGCAAAACTGATCACATACGCAAGCACGCGGGAAGAATCGATTCAGTTAATGCTGTCGGCAATCAGCGATTATACCGTCGAAGGCGTACAAACTACGTTGCCTTTCGGGAAGTTTGTCTTTAACCACGAAGCGTTCCGCACAGGAAAGTTCGACACGCATTTTGTCTCCAAGTATTACAATGCAGAGCTGTTGCATACCGAAACAGAGAACCTTGCACGAATAGCAGCAATTGTCGCTTTAAAAAAATATATAGCCGACCGGGATAAGGTGCGGTTACCAATACAATAATATGGAATCAAAAATAGACCTACTCAAGGATAAGATCGCTCAGGCGCATCTTGGTGGCGGGCAGGCCCGGATCGATAAACAACACGAAAAGAAAAAGCTTACTGCAAGAGAACGTGTAAACTACTTATTGGATGAGGGCTCGTTCGAAGAGATCGGCATGCTGGTGACGCATCGGACAACCGAATTTGGAATGCAAAAGGAATTGTATTACGGTGACGGCGTTATCACAGGCTATGGCACAATCAATGGCCGACTCGTTTATATTTTCGCTCAGGATTTTACGGTGTTCGGCGGAGCGCTTTCTGAAACACATGCCGAAAAGATTTGCAAAGTCATGGACATGGCCGTAAAAACCGGTGCTCCAATGATTGGCCTCAACGATTCAGGAGGCGCCCGAATCCAGGAAGGTGTCCGATCTTTAGGCGGTTATGCCGATATCTTTTACAGGAACGTCAGATCGTCGGGTGTAATCCCGCAAATATCCGCAATTATGGGCCCGTGTGCCGGCGGCGCCGTGTATTCCCCGGCGATGACCGATTTCACGATGATGGTCCAGGGCACGAGCTATATGTTTGTTACAGGCCCTAACGTTGTAAAAACAGTGACAAATGAAACGGTTTCATCAGAAGAACTCGGTGGCGCCAGTACGCATTCGACCAAATCCGGTGTTGCGCACATTACCGCTGCAAACGATGTGGAATGTCTTGACGATATCAAAAAACTGCTATCCTACCTTCCGCAAAGCAATACCGAGAAGCCGCAGCGACTACCGTACGAGCTGGGGAATGAAATCCGCGAGGAGCTTACAGCGGTTATTCCCGATAATCCGAATAAGCCCTACGACATGCATTCGGTGATCAGCGGGATAATCGATACGGGTTCATTTTATGAGATTCATAAAAATTACGCTGAAAATATTATTGTTGGTTTTGCGCGGCTCGGCGGTCGAAGTGTCGGAATAGTTGCGAATCAGCCGATGGTTTTGGCCGGCGTATTGGATGTACACAGTTCGATAAAGGCGGCTCGATTTACACGGTTTTGTGACTGCTTCAATATTCCGCTGCTGGTATTGGTCGATGTACCCGGCTTTCTTCCCGGAACCGATCAGGAATGGAATGGAATCATTGTTCACGGTGCCAAATTATTGTACGCTCTAAGCGATGCAACGGTGCCGCGTGTAACGGTAATTACACGAAAAGCATACGGAGGCGCTTACGACGTGATGAATTCGAAGCATATCGGTGCCGATATGAACTTTGCATGGCCGACAGCCGAAATTGCAGTAATGGGAGCAAAGGGTGCGAGCGAAATTATTTTCAAGAAAGAAATCAGTCAGGCTGAAGATCCGGAAGCGAAACTGCTTGAAAAGGAGGCAGAATATGCCAACTTGTTTGCAAATCCTTACACTGCGGCACAACGCGGATTTATCGATGAGGTGATCCTGCCGAAGGAAACGCGGCGCAAACTAATAAAAGCATTTAGCATGCTTGAGAACAAGGTCAACGATCTCCCAATTAGGAAGCATGGAAACATCCCGCTTTAACTTGCCGTAAACCGGAACCCGATACCATGAAGATTTTCGATTGCAATTCCGGGTTCTGATGCAAGAATCTTACGAAGACGCGAGATAAAAACGTCCAGGCTGCGGCCCATAAAGTAGTCGTCGTCGCCCCAAAGCGATTTCAGGATCTGCTCGCGTTTCAATACCACGTTTTTGTTGTCTAGGAAAAGCCGCAACAATTCCGATTCGCGTTGTGTAAGTGTGACGCGCTCCTCGGATGTAAAGAGCACGTAGTTCTTTGTATCGAACTCATATTTGCCTACAACATACCGACTTTTTTCAGCGGAGCTTTTCTGTGACCGTTTCAGGAATATTTCAATTTTTAACAGCAGTTCTTCGATACTGAACGGCTTCACAAGATAATCATCGGCACCTAGCCGTAATCCTTTAATTCGATCTTCCTTAAGCGTCTTTGCCGAGAGGAAAATGATCGGAACATCAGTGTTTTGTTGTCGTATTTCGGTTGCTAGTTCGAACCCGTCTTTTTTTGGCAACATAATGTCGAGGATGCAAATGTCAAAGCTTCCGCCCGAAAAAGTTCGGCTGCAAAGGTCGCCATCGGCGCAGTGGACAACCTCATATCCGTGTTGCTCGAGATTGTCTTTTGTTAAAAATGCAAGCGTTTCGTCGTCTTCGGCGTATAATATTTTAAACTTGGCCATGCTTAAAAGGGATTGCTATTGTTATTGTAATTCCGCTGCCAGCGTTATTTTCTGCTCTGATTTTCCAACCGTGCAGCCTGCAAATCTTACGGACGTAATACAAACCGAGTCCGAAGCCATTGACTTCATTGCTTTTTGTCCCCGGAATACGGTAGAACTTTTCAAATATTTCGCTCAGCTTCTTTGTCGGAACCCCGATTCCGTTATCAGTAAACGCCATTGTGAAAATAGTATTTTCGGCCGACAACCTGATCCGGATTTCAGGTGTTCCTTCGCAATATTTTATCGAATTATCGATGAGGTTATAAATGATGTTCGTAAAGTGGAACAGGTCGGCCTGAACCGAATAATCACGATCGGAGCCGATGGTGATCTTTGCATTTTCGTGCTTCAGCCGAATATTTTCAATTACGTCTTCAATTACGGGAACGACCGCGAAAACTTGCTTATCCAGCATCAATGGCGCGTTATCCGACTTGGCGATATTGAGGATCTTTTCGATATGGTTGTTGAGTTTGTTGCTTTGCCCGATGATAATCCCGGTGTATTTTTCCAGTTTGTCGTCTGATCGGATCGTGTCCTGCTTCATCAAGTAGTTTGAAGCGAGCAAAATCGATGACAAAGGCGTTTTAAATTCGTGGGTCATGTTGTTTATGAAATCACGCTGGAGTTCCGAATATTTTTTCTGCTGTAAGATAATGACAATCGAATAAACGTACACGAGCAAAATTACGATCAACGCAAAGGAAAGTACGAACCAGAATTTAAGCGAACTGAACAGATACGTGGTCTCGTTTGGGAAACGGATCGCGAAATAGTAAACAAGGTTTTTATGTTTCGGGAAATAAACCGTGCTTTGCTTTTGTGACGGATCGAGCGAAACGTAATTCCCGTATACCATTTCGTCGCTCTGGCAATTGTACATCGCGTATTCAAAATCGGTGTGGATATCGCTCTTTTCGAACTCTGACTTCAAATAAAACTCCAGTATTTCAGGTTCGAAGTCGTTGTTGATGTTAACGATATAGTAATCGTTCGAAAGTTTAACCACCGGATTCTGTGAAGGCAGTTCGTGGTTGGTTCCTTCATAGAGCTTTTTAGCTACTTCAAGCAAGGCAATGTGGACTTTTTGGCTGAATTTTTTTTCCTCAATAGAATACGCCTGCTTCGTCCACAGCAGTTGCGCGACCAGAATGCCGATTATTGCTATGAGCCCGAGGACAATAATTAGGTTAAGCTTATTGAATTTCAACTTGAAAGATTTGACGTAATATTAGTTAAAAATAAGGCTTGAAATTGCTGTTAACAAGTCGTTAACAAACGTTTGAAACCGGTTAACACCTATACGTGCCGGTTCGTGGTACTTTTGAAATCAGTAAAGAAACTATTAAATCATTAAACTTAAAACCATGAAAAAAATTATTCTTATTGTGTTGCTGACCCTTGGCGGATTAGCTACATCTAATGCACAAACAGGAAAAGCAAAAGGTACGTCTGCTAAAGTTGCGACGCCTCGTGTTGAAGGCGCCGGAATCGTAGTTGAAAATGAGGTCATTGATTACGGAACCATTGCAAAAAATGCTGATGGAAAACGTGAGTTCGTCTTCACTAACAATGGAAACAAGCCGTTGATCATTACTAACGCACAGGGATCATGCGGATGTACTGTTCCAACATGGCCAAAAGAGCCGATTGCTCCGGGCGCTAAAGGTGTAATTGGAGTTAAATATGCAACCGACAGAGTAGGACCATTTACAAAAACGGTAACACTTACTACAAACGCAGCAGGGCAACCCACAAAAGTACTTACTATAAAAGGTAACGTTTTGGCGGATGAGGCTCCGAAAGGATAACGTTTTCATCATATTCATATTAAAGAGCTTCCGTATGGAAGCTTTTTTTATTTATGGCAGTTTGGGATTTGCTCGCTTACTAAATTTTCGTTTCATCGACCAACGACAGCCCTCGCTCGAAAAATGCGTGCAATTGTCTCAAAAAATCGATAAGCAACATCTGCGGAATTTACATTGATTCAAATAATATGTTAAGTTTACCCCTGCTTATTAACAATGAAAATGATGAAAAAGAGGATTCAGGGCGCAACCATTTACCGGAAAATAGTATTCTTAATTATTTTTTCGAGTTTGGTTTTTTTCGGGTTGTTTTTCTCTATCTACTACTACACGAGTCTTCAGGAAAAAGAAGTGTATAAAAAGGCTTTGGGCCACTTTGACAATGAAGTGAACTCGGTATTGGAGCTGGACGCGCAAACCAATATGTCGAACATCATCGATATGGTTTACTGGGATGAGTTTGTTAATTATATCAATACGAAGGATCATCATTGGTTCGACGAGAACATTACGTCGTCCGTAGAAACCTATAAAGCAGATTACCTGGGCATTTATGATCTTGATGGAAAATTTATCAGTAGAGCTGCAACCAAACATCTTAAGACGGTCGACTTTATACCTAAAGACGTTTTTGAAGTATTAAAGAAAAAAAGGGTGATGCAGTTCTACGTCAAGCTACCCGAAGGATATGCCCAGGTATTTGGTGCGACGGTCCATCAAACACAGGACATCTACGAAAAGAAAGGTAAACCGCACGGTTTTTTCTTTATTGTAAAATTGCTGAACGAAGAGTATTTTTCAGGACTTGAAAAAGTCAACAATTCTGAAATTGATTTTGCTGCAAATCAGCCCGAGGCAGCCGACACTCATATAGCGGTAGGCAAGGAGCTGAAAGACTGGACAGGCGCCGCGATCAACAGTGTCGTCTTCCGACGGCCATTCGACGTAAGTTTTCATACCACAAAAAGCATCTTATGGATCCTTATTATTACGTACGCCATAAATTTGCTGTTTTACCTGATTTATGCGCGGCTTTGGATCCACAACCCATTAAACCTAATTACAAGGTTGCTAGACTCGGGGCAGGAGAGAAACATGGAGTCTTTAAAAGGAATCCCGGCCGAGTTCAAATATATAGGTAACATGTTTAAAGAGAATGATGACCAAAAGAAACTCTTAGAGGCTGCAAAGGCAAAGGCGGAAGAGAGTGACCGTCTTAAGTCCTCTTTCCTTACCAATATTTCACATGAGATCCGAACGCCGATGAATGCAATTGCAGGATTTTCCAACCTGTTGCTTGGTCCTGATATTACTGAAGAAGAGCGCGCCGAATACACCAAGATAATCAACAGAAGCGGGTCGAACCTGATATCGATCATCGACGACTTAATTGAAATGTCAAGAATTGACACGAACCAGATCGCTCCCAATTATACCGATGTGGATCTGAATTCGCTGATGGCGGAGTTGTATAAAACAATTAAAATTTCGATTCCTGACCATAAGGAAATCGACTTCGGTATTGTAAAGCCTGTTAAGCCATTGGCAGAAAATATCATAATCGACGAGGTTAAACTGAAACAGGTCCTTACCAATCTCGTTACCAATGCCGTAAAATACACCGAAAAGGGCTTTGTTGCCTTTGGCTATGAAGTCAATGAAGACAGGTCGGAAATCCGGTTTACCATTCAGGATTCCGGCATTGGCATCGAGGAAGACCAACAGTCAAAGATTTTCGAGCGTTTTCACAGAATCGAAAATGACTATACGATCAAAGCAGGCGGACTGGGACTTGGCCTCGCAATTTCGAAAGCGTATATCAGCATGCTCGGCGGCAGCATTTGGGTCGAGTCTGACGAGAACGTGGGCACTACTTTTACCTTTACAATTCCGTTACAACGCAGCGCCGAGGCCAACACCGCTATAGATAACTTGATGCATGCTGCAAAGCCGGAGGTTACGCCCGTAATTACTATCTTAATTGCGGAAGATGATAATATCAATTTCCTGTTGATCCAAAAGATGCTTAATATGAACAAGCATATCATCATCCGGGCGAAAAATGGACAAGAGGCAGTCGACATATGTACCGAAAACGCCAATATAGACTTGGTGCTAATGGATATAAAGATGCCGGTTATGGACGGGTACCAAGCATTTGAAATAGTAAAAATCCTAAGGCCTTCGTTGCCTGTCATCGCGCAAACGGCGTTCTCGTCAAGCGATGACGAAATCAAGATCAGGAAACTCGGATTCCACGGATATATCTCGAAACCGATCAAAAAGGAGCGGCTGTTTGAGATTATCGATGAGGTTATGGAGTCCAAATTAAAAATGTAATATGTATAAGTATTTATTTGTTGTTCTTTTTTTAAGTTTCTCAAAATCGCTGGCGCAAGATTCTACAATGGTCGCACTCGATTCGGTGCCGGAAAAACGTTGGGATGTTTCCGTTGATCTTGTGAGCAGATATATCTGGCGCGGACAGGCGTATGGTGGAAATACTCCAGCAGTGCAACCCGCTTTTAATTACGCATTAGCCGACAAATGGACCGTTGGCGTATGGGGAACGACAAATTTCAGGGATCAATATTATTACAGTGATGATGTAACACCTAACAATGCGTATCAGGAGTTCGACCTGGGTGTAAGTTATCAGATCAACGATTTCATGTCGATCTCGGTCTGGGATTATTATTGGCCGTCATGGCACCGATTGGAAGGAGAAGATAAGAGCTACTTCAATTATGGAGTCGATGGCGCGAAGACAGTAGATGCTACGTTGGAGTTTGATTTTTCGGAAGGATTCAAGTATCCGTTCAACGCGACCATCAGTACGTTTATCCTGGGAAATGATTTCAGGTACGATGCCTCAGGAGAAAACCCGAAACAGAATTTCACAACCTACGTTGAAGCAGGTTACACATTCTACGACATCTTTAAATTGCTTACAGCATCGCCAATTCTGAAGAACATCAACCTTGACCCATCAATTGGAGCTGTGTTAAACAACCAAGCAGGGTATTATGAAGCCGCGGATTATGACAGGATATCGTTTATAAATATGGCAGTAAGCGCAAATCGTGAGTTTGATTTGGGCCAGGGATTAACAATGCCGGTTTCGCTGAACTATACGCACAATGCGGCCAGCCGAAATACGGAAGTTGACGGCACCGACTTTCTCACTGTCGGAGTGTCACTTTATTTATAAAAAAAAAAGCGGAATTTCGCCGCGTCTTTTATTCTTATAAAACATTTGTGTGTGTTCTGTTTTCGGGGCCTGGTCGGTCTAAGAAGTCTAACCTGCTTAAGAAACCGCCATTTCCATTACAGCCGCCTCGCCATATAAGTCGAATTCGGTTGCGTCGGTAATCCTGATATGGGCAAACTCACCCGTTTTCAGATAGTGTTTTGAGGCATCAATAAGGACTTCGTTATCCACATCCGGACTATCAAATTCTGTCCTGCCAATGAAGTATTGTCCTTCTTTTCGATCAATGATACACTTAAAAATCTGTCCGATTTTTTCCTGGTTCAATTCCCACGAAATCTGCGATTGGATTTCCATGATTTCATTTGCACGTTGCTGCTTTACTTCTGCGGGAACATTGTCTTCAAGAAGATAAGCGTGCGTATTTTCCTCATGCGAATAAGCAAAACAACCGAGTCTTTCAAAACGCATATCCTGGACCCATTGTTTCATGATCTGGAAATCTTCTTCGGTTTCACCGGGATACCCTACTATCAAGGTGGTCCTGATTGCCATTCCCGGAACCATTGTCCGGAAATCCTGCAGCAATTTAGTAGTTTTTGCGTGCGTTGTTCCGCGGCGCATCGATTTCAGGATTGAGTCGGAAATGTGCTGCAACGGAATATCGATATAGTTACAGATTTTCGGCTCGTTCTTCATCAGCTCAAGCACATCCATCGGAAAACCGGTCGGAAACGCGTAATGAAGCCGAATCCATTCGATGCCTTCAACTTTAATCAAATTTTCGAGCAGTTCCGCAAGATTTCTTTTTTTATAAAGGTCAAGCCCATAATAGGTAAGGTCCTGGGCAATAAGAATCAATTCTTTTACACCGTTTTTTGCCAAACCTTCAGCTTCCTTAACTAATTTTTCGATGGGTTGCGAAACGTGTTTTCCACGCATCAGCGGAATCGCGCAAAAGGAGCAAGGTCGGTCGCAACCTTCGGCGATTTTAAGATACGCGTAATTTTTAGGTGTCGTTGTTAATCGTTCGCCAAGAAGTTCATGACGGTAATCGGCGCCAAGGGCTTTGAGCAATAACGGAAGCTCGGTTGTACCAAAAAATTGATCGACATTTGGAATTTCAGCTTCCAGATCCGGTCGGTATCGTTCAGATAAGCATCCGGTAACAAACACTTTATCGACAAGTCCGCGTTCTTTCTTGTCGGCATATTCCAAAATCATGTTGACAGATTCGGCCTTTGCATTGTCGATAAAACCGCAGGTGTTAATTACGATAATGTTCCCTTCTTCGGCTTCCGGCGCCTCGTGTGCAACGTCTTTTCCGCTCGCACGCAACTGCCCCATCAGCACTTCACTGTCATACACATTTTTCGAACACCCTAAAGTGATCACGTTGATTTTATTCTTTTTTAACGATCTGGTTCTCATCGATTTGTAAATTGGAGTGCAAAATTACGGTTTTTATTTCGTGTTGTGCTATGGCTTACGGGTTTTTGTGAAGCTAATCCCGCTGTGTGCCCTATATTTTTTTAGGTTTTGCTTTGCTGATGCACGCGAAACCCTATATTGGATGTGCTTCGCCAGTTCGCCGCAGGCTCGGGTCGCGTCTATCGGGGTTAAAAAAAAATCCGCTCCAAATCATGAAGCGGATCTTGTTATTTATGGTGTTGGAAATTACAATTCAAAAAGCAGCGTCAGCGAAACATTGTTATTTACCGCTTTATAATCAGCGGGATCAGTAAGTCCCGAAGTCAGGAACGACTGTTGGTAATCACGTTGTGAATAGGAATAGGCAATGTCCAACTTCGTGTCGCCGAAATTGTAGCCGATACCGGCCGAGTAACCTGTAAGATCGCCCATGATTTCGGTGTTCTTAAAAGGACTTTGTTCATTTCTGAAACCACCACGGAAGCTGAAGTCTTTCACTCTGTATTCGGCTCCCACACGAATTTCGTTTGTTGTATCGAGTGTATTGGCCATCTCGGTGTTCAAGTCGTGGTAGTCACTTGTTGGACCAAACTTGGTGTTGCTGTAATCTTTTAAAGTGTAATCAACACTAATTAACCCCGACTTTCCGAAAACGTATGCAAAGCTTCCGGTCCATTTTCCGGGAGTCTGAAGTCGGTAACCTTCGTAAACATTGATGATTCCCGGATCAACAATTACTTCTTCAAGATCGCCACCCTCGCCAATAAACGCTGTCCCAATCGACTGCTGTAGTTCGTCGTAAAGTGTAAACCATGTTGGGGATTCATATGCAAGTCCGAGACGTATTTCATTTGTTACTTTTGCAATGGTTCCCAATCCGAATGAAAAGCCTGTTCCGTAGGTATAAAGTTCGTTCGTAAATCGTGTCCTTTGCGCACCGGTTGCGGGATCATTTGAATTGCTTTCGTAGATGCTGTTTACTTGACGATAATCGGTAAAATGCGAGTTTAGGTTTAGACCAAAATACCATTTGTCTTTGTATTGCGTTGCAGCATTAAACGTGACTTTTCCGTTATAACCCACCGCTTCCATGCTATTTTCCTGATAATAATTTCCACCTCCGGGAATATTAGATGTATACGGGGTTCCATTGCCAGTGTCGGACGGATTAATGATATAAGCTTCGTAACCTAGAAACGCCTGCTGCTCTTCAAAGAAAAGATTCTCGTATGGGTTATTCGTGATTGTACTCAACGGAATGCCGCCGTCCATGTTTGCGAAGTTCAAGAAGTATCCCGAGATGGAGTTGGTTGGGTTGGTACCTGCAGCAAATAAACGGTTATCAAGCAGCTGATTTTCGTAGTTAATGGCAAGAGTAAGCTTTCTCCAACCGCTGTTTTCATCATCGTTATCAAAAACAAAAACAGCTCCCGCCTGATTTAAGTCGAACGAGTTGTTATTCTCTGAAGTTGAAGTACCGAAATAGTTTGAATCGGTGTTGGTGCTGAAGTTTGCGAGCGTCGCGCCAAATTGATTGTTCACAAATACCGCCGATCCCGCCGGGTTGACATTAATAGACGACAAGTCGCCACCAAGCGCGCCAAATGCACCGCCCATCGCCCTGAATCGGGCCGTGCCGTTAAAATTATCCTGCGCATACCGCAAAGCATCGAAAGTAGATATTTCTTGTGAATGTGCAGCGCCAAATGACAGCGCTCCAACAACGGTTAGTAGTAGCTTTTTCATTTTTGTGTATTTAGATTATGTGAGCTCAAAAAAATACCTATGCCAATAACTTTAAGTCAATAACATAGGTATTTCTAAATTAAAATAGGATTATCTTCTTCCGCCGCCACCGGATCTTCCGCCACCGCCGCCGTAACTGCCACCGCCACCGCCACCTCCATAAGAGCGTGTACTTCCGGATGAACTTGGAGAGCTGTAGCTTCGTGTGCCGCTTGAAGACGGCGTGTAGCTGCGTGTTCCTGAACTTGAAGATCTTGGAGTATTATAGGACGATGGCGTCCGCGTGCCGCTATTGTTGTAGCTTCTTGTTCCTGAAGTACTGTACTGGGTGCTGCGTGTTCCGTTGCTGATCGTGTTGCGGCGACCCGATGTATAGGTTGCGCTTCTTGTACCCGGGGTAGTATACCTGCGACCAACATTGCTTCGTCCGTACATTTCATTACGCACGCCTCTGATGCTATTGTTGTAAGCGTAATGATGGTGGTGATGATTGTACCAGCCGTTTCCGTAGTAGTTATTCCAACCCCAACCGTAACCTGGTCCGTACCAGCTGTTCCATCCCCAGCCTATACCAAAGCTTGGTCCGTACCAGCCACTGTAACCCCAACCCCAACCGGTGTTCCAGCCCCAGCCATAGCTCGGTCCGTACCAGTAATTCCATGGAGTATATCCCCAATTATTACCATATACGTTTACAGTAACGTTGTCGGTGTCGCCTCCCCAAGCTGCATAGCCCGACTCGTAACCCTTGCTTTCAGAAGTCTGGGTACTATCGGTGTCGGTTCTGTAGGCGTCGACATCAGTAAAGATCTCAACCTGATTGTTTTCTTGTAGCGAACCAAAGTAACTTTGGTATTCGACATTAGAAGTCTTTGCAACTTCATTGTTCTTTCGCTGATTATCCCCGTAAATACCGTCATTGTCATTGTAAGAGGTATTTTGGTAAGATCCGCAGGATGCTACCAAAAGGCCCAACAACCCGATAACCGAATAGAGGAATTTTGGCCTTGAATTAAAATAATAAGTTTTCATATGAATGAATTTTATGGTGTTGGACATTACAAAAATAGTTAGTTTTGCTTAACTATTTAGTTAAAAAAATTGAAACAATTTTTGTGCCAAAATATTCATAATGAGTAAGAACTTAACTACAAGATCAGAAGATTATTCCAAATGGTATAATGAGCTGGTGGTAAAAGCGGATTTAGCTGAAAACTCCGGTGTCCGAGGTTGTATGGTCATCAAGCCGTATGGTTATGCAATCTGGGAAAAAATGCAGGCCGAACTGGATCGGATGTTTAAGGAAACGGGACACCAAAACGCTTATTTTCCGTTATTTGTACCGAAAAGCATGTTTGAGGCTGAAGAAAAAAATGCTGAAGGGTTTGCAAAAGAATGTGCTATAGTAACGCATTACCGGCTCAAGAATGATCCCGATAAACCAGGAAAGTTGATGGTTGACCCGAATGCCAAACTTGAGGAAGAGTTAATTGTTCGCCCAACCAGTGAAGCTATTATTTGGTCAACCTATAAGGGTTGGGTGCAGTCGTATCGTGATTTGCCGTTGCTGATAAATCAGTGGGCGAATGTGGTTCGTTGGGAAATGAGGACGCGCTTGTTTTTGCGCACGGCCGAATTTCTATGGCAAGAAGGACATACAGCACATGCGACACGTAGCGAAGCGATAGCTGAGTCGGAACAAATGATGAACGTTTACGCCGAGTTTGTTCAGAATTTCATGGCAATTCCAGTCATCAAAGGACTTAAAACTGAAACCGAACGTTTTGCGGGAGCTGAGGAGACCTATTGCATCGAAGCCTTAATGCAGGACGGAAAGGCATTACAAGCGGGAACGTCACATTTTCTGGGTCAGAATTTCGCAAAAGCTTTCGACGTTAAGTTCGCTACCGCAGAAGGGAAACAGGAATACGTGTGGGGAACTTCATGGGGCGTCTCAACTCGACTTATGGGTGCGCTGGTAATGACACATTCAGATGATAACGGACTCGTATTACCGCCAAACCTCGCGCCAATTCAAGTTGTGATCATTCCTATTCATAGAACTGACGAACAGCTTGAAGAAATAAACCAAGTGGCGAATACACTGGTGTCACAATTCAGGAAGTTAAAAATTCCTGTAAAATATGACGATAGAACAACCCAGAAACCCGGTTTTAAATTCAATGAATACGAATTAAAAGGTGTCCCGGTTCGAATTGCTATCGGGCCGAAAGATATTGAAAACGGAACCTTCGAGGTTGCGCGTCGCGATACATTGTCGAAAGAAGTGGTTCTAAAGGACGGCATTGTAAACTATGTAGTCGATCTGCTGAAAAATATGCAGGCCGACCTGTTCAACAGAGCGCTGGAATATCGCAATGCTCATATCACCGAAGTAAACAGCTTCGATGAGTTTAAGGATGTTCTTGAAAATAAGGGAGGATTTGTCTCCGCCCATTGGGATGGCACGCCTGCAACAGAAGAAAGGATTAAAGACATGACCAAGGCAACAATTCGGTGTATTGCGCTCGACAGGGTGGAAGAGGCTGGTACTTGTGTACTTACGGGCGCGCCTTCGCAAGGCCGCGTCCTATTCGCAAAAGCCTATTGAAAAAAATCCGAAAAAATAATCGGTTGCTATTGCGCGAATAAAAAATAGTTGTATTTTTGCATCCGCATTCAAGAAGCAAGGCCCGTTCGTCTATCGGTTAGGACGCCAGGTTTTCATCCTGGTAAGGGGGGTTCGATTCCCCCACGGGCTACAATATTGAGAGATTAACAAACTAGGAGAATAATGGTCCGTTCGTCTAGGGGTTAGGACGCCAGGTTTTCATCCTGGTAACAGGGGTTCGATTCCCCTACGGACTACACAAATAAAAAAACATTACAAAAAAATGGCAAATCATAAGTCAGCGTTAAAAAGGATCAGAAGTAACGAAAAGAGAAGAGTATTAAACAGATATCAGCACAAAACGACTCGTAATGCCATCAAAGCGTTGCGTTTGGCAACTGACAAATCAGAAGCAACTGGTAAATTATCTGCAGTTATTTCAATGATCGACAAATTGGCAAAGAAAAATATCATTCACGATAACAAAGCTTCGAACTTAAAATCGAAACTTACAAAACACGTAGCGAAGTTGTAATTCCTGCATCTTAAGATATAAAAAAGCTCCTGTTTCGGGAGCTTTTTTTATTTTATTGAAGTTCGTTCTTCAACGCAGTAAGCATTTCCTTAGAAATGGGCTTAGACTGGAAATCGATAACCATCGGATACGTTTTCGATTTATCAATATCATTCGGATCGATCGTCGACGACAAAACAATCACCTTGGCATCAGAAAAAGAGGTGTGATGGCTGGCTTTGAACCGGTCCAGAAATTCCCAGCCGCCCATAATAGGCATATTTAGGTCCAGGAATATTAATTTTGGATAGTTCGTGTCGCCTGGCGCATACTGATCAAAGTATTCCAAAGCTTCCTCACCATTTTGTGCAGTATCAATCTGTTGCGCGAACTCCGATTTCTTAATCACCATTTTATACAGCATCAGCGTAATGGGATCATCGTCGACACATAAGATTTTGTCTAACATTAATGTTGATTTTTAAATGTTAATGTGAACACGGTGCCCTTGTCGACCACACTGTCTACAGTGATCGTTCCGCCCATGCTTTCCACTTGCGATTTTACGAGATATAAGCCCAATCCCTTACTGTCAGAGTAATTATGGAACCTTTGATACAGGCCAAAAATCTTGTCCCTGTTGCGTTCGAGATCAATGCCGATACCGTTGTCGCGGAAAATGATGACAACTGAATTGGCAACCGTCTTGGAGCTAACCGAAATTCTCAGCTTTCGTTCCACCGCCCGGTATTTAATTGCGTTGGTAAGTAAATTTAACAAAATACTTTCGAGATACGACTTGTTTATATTTAAAATAGATGCCTTTTCAAGTTCGATTTTAATTATCGGCTTGTGCAGGCTGATCAAAAAGCTTAACTGATTAAAAACATTTTCAAAAACATCTTTAATTAATACTTCTTCTTTTTGTATGGAAGGGTTATCCTTGATAATAACCACCTTTACAAGGTCGTTGATGGTTTCATTCAGCAGGTAAGTCGATCGTGAAAACCCGTCGATAATTTCCTTTAACTCAGGATTTTCAATTGGAATGTCTTCAATAAGATTTAGCAGTCCCGTCAAATTCGACAGCGGCGCGCGCAGATTGTGGGACGTGATGTATGAAAATTGCTTTAGATCTTTATTGTTTTGTGTCAGTTCCCGAATCAACTGCTCCTTCTCCTTTTCCTGTCTTTTCTCGTCGGTGATATCGCGCTGTATCGATATCCAGTGTGAGTGTTCGCCTTCCTTATTGGTAATAGGAATCATTGAGAAATTTACCCAATATTCCTCACCGTTCTTTTTGTTGTTCAGTGTTTCGAAGCGGAATTCATGCTTGCCTTTTAAAGCTGCGGCCAATCGGCTGATATCATTCTTAACTGATTTTCGGTCCATGAATATTGTTGGCGATTTTCCGATGACTTCGTCGGCCTTGAACCCGGTCATTGCCGAAAATGCAGGGTTTACAAACACGATTTTCGGGATCGTGTTGCTTGCTTTCTCGGATTCCGTAATTATAACTGAATCCTTAGACTGCGTTACCACCGTTTCAAGCAATTTTAGTCGCTGTTCTTCTTCTTTCTGCTTTGTAACGTCCTGCATCGCCCCAATCATCCTAATCGCTTTGCCGTTTGCATCCTTGACAAGAAATCCCCTATCAAAAACATAACGATACGTTCCATCGGCGCAGGCAAAACGATATTCATCCTGCCATTTTTCAGTTTTCTGTTCAAGAAAGGAGTAGAGTTTGACCGACATTTTGATGCTGTCTTCCGGATGTATTCTGTCGAACCACCATTTCGAAGTGGTACCGACGTCCTCTTTCCGATAGCCGAAAACACCCTGGATTCCTTTATTCCAAACGAAATTGTCCTTTTGTATATTCCAGTCCCAAATGGTATCGCTCGTCGCTTTTGCGACAATATCGTAGCGTTCTTTTGCGCGTTCAGTGTCTTCAACTGCGTTACGGTTTTCAATAAGTACACCGATAAGGTTGGCCACACGTTCAACAAGACTAATTTCTTCGGCGGAGGGTATTTTTATTGTTTTATAGTACGTTGCAAAGCTCGCAATCACTTTTCCGGAGCTTTTCTTTACAGGAATCGACCAACACGCTTTCAAGCCGTATTCAGCAGCAATTGCCGCGTAATCTTTCCACAACGGATCATTCTGAATGTCGGCAACAACAATATTCTGGCCGGTATACATCGCCGTCCCACACGATCCTGTAGCAGGTCCGATCCTTAAACCGTCGACGGCGCTAACATAGCCGGTCTCAAGCGACTCACCAGCAATATGCCGGATTTTACTTCCGTCGTCCAAAATCATTATGGAACAAAGCGATTGCGGAATCAGCGATTCAATATTCGAAACAAGCTTGTTTAACACGGTCTCAAAATCAACCTTCGGATTAGCGTTTAGCTCGTAAATTTCCTTTTCAAAAGCAAGTATTGTTTCCTGGAATTTCCGTTGGGAAATATCCTGCATCGCGCCCACCTTTTTGACGGGCCTACCGTTGTCACGCACGATGTCGAACCGATCAAGAATGGCTGCGTACGTTCCGTCGTTCCGCATCAGGCGGTATTCAATTTCGAAATGCCGCTGATTGACATTCTCGGCCGCCTGACGCATGAAATCAAAAACGTATTCGCGCTCGTCAGGATGAATGCACGCCTTGTAGAAATCAACCGTCGTGCGATTATTTTGAAACTGATAGCCTAACAGGGAAGAGTAGCTCGATCCTACAAGATAAAGGCTGTCGGTTGCAAAGTCATAATCGTATATGGCATCGCTGGTAGCTTTTGCAATTGCTTCGAAGCGCTCATTGATTTCTTTAATCTCGCGGTCACTTTCCACTCGGGTTGTCACATCGCGCGAGTTAAGTACGATTCCCGAAATTATGGGATCCTGAAGTGCGTTGGTTCCGATACATTCGATCCACAGCAATTGTCCAGTGCCATGTTTAATTCGGAAAGGGTTCGAATAAACGCGTTTGGATGTTAGTATTGAACCAAAAAACTCTTTAACAAGATGGACATCTTCGGGATATACAAAGTCGAAAATTTCCTTCCCAACAATGTCGTCGGCGTTGTAGCCTGAAATTCCCTCGTGGTTCGGACTGGCGTACTTAAATTTTCCGGTGGCGTCCAGCAAAGTGATCATGTCACCACCTTCCTGAAGCAGTGTTTTAAACCGCTGCTCGTTTTCGGCCAGGGCGCGTTCTGCCCGTAATGTCTCGGTGACGTCGGTGACCTGGACCAGCCGCGCGATTTTCCCGTCGAACTTAATATTAATGCTCTGTATTTGGACATCGATCAGATCGCCGTTCTTCTTGCGGTGCTTGAATAAGCTCTTTACGCTTTGATCGTTGGTGAGGCGCTCGCGGATAGTCAGTAAAATACTGTCGATGTTCTCATTGGGCCGGATATCGGCCAAGGTCATCGACAGGAATTCCTCGCGGCTGTAACCGTAATGGGCTACGGCAGCAGCGTTTACATCAAGAAATGCGAGTGTCTCGATATCGAAGATCCACTTTGGCGACGGGCTCAGGTGAAAAAGGTTCTTGTATTTTTCTTCTGAATCCTTGAGTTTTTTGTTGATCTTTTTCCGTTCAATGCTGTAGCCAATGCTTTTATACAAGTGTGAAGCGGATAAATCGTCCTTTAAGAGGTAGTCCGAAATTCCAAATGAGAGCGACCTGAAACCAAAATCCTTGTTGTTGTAGCCTGTGAGGACAATAATCGGCACGTCCTGCGCGAGAATTGTCATTTCGGATATCAGTTCTTCTCCGCTAAGATCCGGCAGAGAAAGATCCAGCAGGATCACATTAAATTTTTCTCCAGACTCCAACAAACTTTTAGTGTGCTTAAACGTCCTGGTGTTACGTATTGCCGGCTCGCCGAACCCTTCCTTAAGGTAGTCTTCAATTAGGACAAAGTCACCTAAGTTGTCTTCAACAATTAAAACATTAAATCCGGAATCGGTCGAAAACATTTAAGTTTTTTTAGGCAATTGTACAGTTGAAAACCAAAACGCTTCAATCGATGTTATGACTCGGCCAAAATCTGTAACGTCAACCGGTTTTGTAATATAACAGTTGGCGTGGTTTTGATACGATTTTAATACATCCGTCTGAGACGATGAGGTCGTTAGCATTACAATTGGAATGTGTTTTTTTGTCTCGTTGTTTTTTACTTTTTTCAATACTTCGTGGCCGTTTATCTTTGGCAGGTTTACGTCCAGCAAAATCAGGTCGGGCTCTTTAAGCTTTTCCTCTCGGTTTTCGATAAAGTTCAGGGCTTCACGCCCGTCTCTGACTACGGTTACGTTGTTAGCATATTTGAAATCCTTCAATGCTTCAACAGTTAACACGATATCTCCCTCGTTATCCTCAACGAGTAAAATGTTAATTGGGTTCATTATGTCTGATTTGGGGGCAGACAAATATAGGTAAAACTATTTCTTAATCGTAAAATAAAATGTACTCCCTTTGCCTTCTTCGGATTCAATCCAGATGCGGCCGCCGTGGTTTTCAACAATCTTTTTACAGATCGACAACCCGATTCCCGTACCTGAATATTGCTCCTTGTTATGCAGGCGCTGAAAGATTACGAAGATCTTGTCGAAATAATCCGGACTCACTCCGATTCCATTGTCCGAAACCCAAAACTTCCAGTGTCTTTTCTCAGTATGGCTTCCGATGTGAATAACCGGCGCCTGATCTTCTTGCCGATATTTAATTGCATTCATTATAAGGTTGTGGAATACCTGCTGAACCAGGGTCTTCGCAGCGGTAATCTCTGGAAAATCATCAAAGGTTATCACGGCGCCTTCTTCGTTTATTGTCATTTGGTTCAACTGAATGATGTCGGCAATCATCTCCTTGACACTAAAGCGTTCCGGACCAACGTCGGCTTTTCCAACTTTTGAATATTCAAGTAAGTCAAGTATAAGTTTACGCATTCTTGTGGCCCCATCGACCGCAAAGTGGATATATTGTTTTCCACGCTCGTCAAGCAAGTCGGTGTATTTTTTTTCAAGCTGGCTCAAAAAACCGGTGACCATTCGCAAAGGTTCCTGCATGTCGTGCGAAGCGATATAGGCAAATTGCTCGAGCTCGGCATTCGAATTTGCAAGCTCCTCGATACGATTGTTCAGCTCTTCCCGCAGATTCCTGTTTTCGGTAACGTTCCTGAAGAAAACCGAAATGCCGTTTCCCGAAGGATAAACACTGATCTCCAGCCAAACCTGTAGCGACTCATTGAAATTCTCAAAAACCACAGGTTTCTTCTCATCCATCACACGCTGATAATGCCCATACGTAATGTGCCGGCTTTCACCATCATCGGGAAAGAAATCGAATAGCTTTTTACCAACGATTTCCCCGCGCGGCGTTTTCAGGACGCGTTCGGCTTCGGAATTCCAGAACGTCACGGTCCAATTCTCGCTAACTGCAAAAAAGCCATCACTGATGCTTTCGAGAATCGTAGATATTCTTGCGTTGTTCTGCTCAAGTTCTTTCTCATGTCGCTTTCGTTCCAGATGCAGTACAATCTGAATTGAGATCTGTTCAAGAATATCCTTCAGTTCCTGGTGGTTGCTGAAACTTCGCTTTGAAAGAAACGTAAAGACGCCGATTGATCGGCCGGAAAGTAGAAGCGGAATGCCAATTCCAGTGTGCATATCTTCTTTTTCAGCGCGGTCTTTTCGCGTAAATCCCGGATGATTGGTTATGTCACGCCAAATTTCTACCTGCCCGCTTTCAAAGGCTTTTCCCGGCAGCCCTTCACCCGGCGTAAATTCGTGTTTGTGGTTAAGGTGGAATGTGCTGTCGTTTCGTTGCGCCCAAGTTGCAGCAAGTTGTACTTTGTCTTTTTCGGGCGACGCAAACCAAGCCTCGGCAAGTTCAAAGTCGAAGTGCGTGCCGATAATTTCAAGTGTGTGGACCAACGCGTCTTCAAGAAGTTCGTTACTGCCTAATGCTTCGACGATCCGGACTACCAGTTCATCAATCTCGCGCTTGTTTTGTAGCGCCGTAACATCCCGGCTAATCCCGACAATGCCCGTGACTTTACTGTTTGGATCTAGTAGCGGCACGAGCGTCGTCAGCAGCCATCGAGCCTTGCCATTTTCATCCCGGATCACCTCTTCTTTATTAAAAAGTGGCGTTTCCGAAGCGAGTACGGCAAGTTCGTCATTACTAAACTGTTCTTGGTGTATTGTACTATTTAAGAACGCAGGATGTTCATTGCTTTCAAGTTCTTCGCTGGAATAGATTTTCGAATACTGCTTCAGCGCCGCATTCCTGACCAGGAGTTTGCCTTGGGTATCTTTTGCATAAATATAGTCAGGCAGGTTGTCGATAACCGTGCGTAACAGGTTGCGCTTAGTCACCGATTTCCGTGTGGCTTCGCTGGCGCGGCCAACCTCCTTTTCGAGATTATTCAGCATTTCACGGTTTCGGGCCTCCGTGCGCCGCATGAAAAGCCAAAGCAGTAGGCCCGTGAAGAGTACGTACCCAATTCCCTTGTAAGATTGTATGATTTGGGGAGCATCGGCGAAAAAGTGGTCACTCCAAAGAATCCACGCGACTCCTGCAGCAATGTAGATAATAGCAACGCCTGTTGAACCTTTAAGCATATCTGTAACTATTCTAGTAAATATAATAAATAAATTAGGCCAAAATTGAACGTAGGTATGTAACACGAAACATTTCTGCGACGTTAACACACTCTGAAAAAACATTTTATATCCCGAAATAAAGTGTACCTTTGCGCCCATTAAAAATTACTATGGAATCTATAAGAAACATTGCAATCATTGCTCACGTCGATCACGGAAAGACCACACTAGTCGATAAAATCATGTATCACTGCCAGCTTTTTCGTGAAAACGAAAACACCGGTGACCTGATCCTGGACAACAACGACCTTGAGCGCGAACGTGGAATTACAATTACATCAAAAAACGTTTCTGTCGTATACAAAGGAACCAAAATTAACATTATCGATACTCCGGGCCACGCCGATTTTGGTGGGGAAGTGGAGCGTGTGCTTAACATGGCCGATGGTGTTTGCCTTCTTGTGGATGCGTTCGAAGGACCAATGCCGCAAACGCGTTTCGTATTGCAAAAAGCGATCGACCTGGGACTAAAGCCTTGCGTAGTAATTAATAAAGTAGATAAGGAAAATTGTACTCCTGAAGAAGTGCACGAGAAAGTTTTCGATTTGATGTTTGAACTTGGCGCAACCGAAGAGCAGCTTGATTTTCCGACAGTTTATGGGTCGGCAAAAAACAACTGGATGAGCGACGATTTTCGTAACCAAACAGATAATATCGAGCCGCTTCTGGATATGGTTATCAAAAACGTCCCACCACCAAATGTTGGCGAAGGAACTCCACAAATGTTGATCACGTCCCTGGATTTCTCAGCATTTACCGGACGTATCGCAATCGGCCGACTGGAAAGAGGTGTCTTAAAAGAAGGAATGCCGATTTCGTTGGTAAAAAGAGACGGATCATTAGTAAAATCACGAATAAAGGAATTACACACTTTTGAAGGTCTTGGACGTAAAAAAGTGCAACAGGTAATTGCAGGAGATATTTGCGCAATTGTCGGAGTTGAAGGTTTTGAAATTGGTGATACGATCGCCGATTTTGAAAATCCTGAAGGACTAAAAACAATTGCAATTGACGAACCAACTATGAGCATGTTGTTCACGATCAACGATTCCCCTTTCTTTGGTAAGGAAGGTAAGTTCGTGACGTCACGCCACATCAGGGAACGTTTGATGAAAGAACTCGAGAAAAACCTTGCAATGAAAATGGCCGAAACTGATTCTGCCGACAAATTCATGGTTTTTGGTCGTGGCGTATTGCATTTGTCGGTTTTAATCGAGACTATGCGTCGTGAAGGCTACGAACTTCAAATCGGGCAGCCACAGGTTATCATCAAGGAGATCGACGGTAAGAAATGCGAACCTATCGAGGAACTGACGATCGATTTGCCGGAGCATCTTTCAGGCAGAGCTGTCGAGTTTGTGACAATCCGCAAAGGCGAGATGCTCTCTATGGAGGCGAAGGGCGAACGAATGATTATCAAGTTTAACATTCCATCACGTGGCATTATCGGACTTCGTAATCAACTGCTTACGGCAACTGCTGGTGAAGCGATCATGTCGCACCGTTACATCGGATACGAGCCTTTTAAAGGTGAAATCCCGGGCCGTAACAATGGTTCTTTGATCTCTATGGAAAATGGAAAAGCGATTCCATATTCTATCGACAAACTTCAGGATCGTGGAAAGTTTTTCGTTAATCCAAATGACGAGATTTACGAAGGCCAGGTAATTGGAGAGAATTCACGTAGCGATGATATGGCTGTTAACGTGACTAAAATGAAGAAACAATCTAACGTTCGTTCGTCCGGAAATGATGAGAAAGCAAGGATCATTCCTCCGGTTATTTTCTCTCTTGAAGAAGCATTGGAATATATCCAAAAGGATGAATACGTAGAAGTTACGCCAAAATCCATTCGATTGAGGAAAATTTATCTTACCGAGACTGATAGAAAAAGATTTAAATTCTAGAAGATCTACCCCGAGCCTGGCGACGGATGTTACGATAAAAAGCCACTTCAAACGAGTGGCTTTTTTTATGGTATTATTGCTTCGCCAGTTCACTCTTTTGGAGCTCGTATCCCGTCTTCCGCTATATCTTTTGCTGCTCCTGCGTCGCGCGCAAAAGGATGACGCTTCAACCGGGGCTAGGGCAGTGGGTTCAACTCACACCGTCAGCCGAAGGATCGTCCCAAGAATTAACCGCTAAGTCGGCTTTATGTTCATTTTAACCGCTACTTCCCAAAAAGAAAAACCAAGGGCTCGTCAAAACGGGCGGTCCAGGATTTCTCCGAATGGTCGGCCCCTTTGAACTCTTTCGTCATCCAGTTCTTGTTGGTATAGCCTTTCGATTGTATAATTTTGTCAGCCTGTTTTTGATACCGGCCGTAAGCTGCGTCAAGGGTTTCAGTTCCATAATCAAAATACAATCTATGGTTGGCAGCAGACGGAAGCTTAGTCTTCATGTATGCGAAAAACGCGTTTGCCAGCGGGTTTTTTTTCGCATCCATTACCCCGGGCCAATGTGTCGAGATGCATGCCGCCCCGCCAAACACTTCGGGATACTCAGAGATAGCGTACAAAGAAATGAGTCCGCCCATGCTTGAACCCGCGATAAAAGTGTTTGCCTGATCCTTCTTGGTGGCAAAATTTTCATCGATATACGGTTTTAATTCGGACACGATAAATTTCAGGTAGTTATCCGACGAGACTTTTAAGTTGAACACGTTTTTTCCGTCGCGTTGTAGGTTGTATATACTGTCCTGTACATTTTTTGGTAGCGACTTGAAAGGCTTTTCCGGCATGTATTCGCCGTGTCGGTTATTCGCAATGCTGTGAATCCCGACAATGATAAATTTTTTAACTTCCTTTTTTGCCATCAATGCAGCGGCTACATCATCCGCTTCCCATGATTGATGGTTCCAGGTCATAGCAGCATCAAACAGCATTTGGCCGTCATGCATGTATAAGACCGGATATTGCTCCGCTGTCGTGTATCCTTCAGGAAACCAAATGTCCACGGTGCGGGGTTCGACAAATTTTGACGGAAAGTCTTTGTACGTTTTTAGTGATCCGGATTTTACTTTTACATCCTGTCCGGATGCGGAAATAGTGATCAAAAACAGCATGATGAGGAATCGGTAATTCATATAGCTAACTTTATCGTTTTAGTGTTAGATGCCCTTTGAACGTGCGTCCGTCGGTAAGCATAATTACATACCAATAATCGTCTGAAGGCAGCGGATGTCCGTTAAAAGTTCCGTCCCAGCCGGCACCCGCGGGCGATATTTGCTGTAGCAACTTTCCGTACCGGTCGAAGATATAAATACTGGAGTTTGCATTTGCAGGACCTGCACCGCGAAGGTTCCACGTATCATTAAAACCATCCGCGTTTGGTGTGAAATACGGCGGAATTCCCATCACGTAGATCAACTGGCTTGCAATGGGGCAACCGTTTAAATCTTTTACATAGACGATGTGATTTCCCGGCAAAACATCTGCGAAAACGTTCGACGGCTGGAAAGCGTTTGGATGGTCGATACTGTACACATAGTCGCCGTAACTATTCGCCGCTAACGTAACAATCACGGTATTGAAAAAGGACATGTCGGTTACTGCAATGTCTTCAATAATCGCCTGGCTTGACGCAATTACCGGAATGAAGCGCGTCTTGCTACAACCGTTTACATCGGTAACTTCAACACTATACAAGCCTTCGTTGGTGACGGTTAATGTTGATGTGGTGGCACCTTGAATAACTTCGCCTTCGTAATACCATTGATACGTGTAATCAGCCGGTGAAGATCCGTCCTGAAACGCAGGATCGAGAACAGCCGAGAACGTGGGTGTGTTAACGCAAACTACAAACGGCTCAAGATCTTCATTTGTTAATATATCGGGCAATGGGTTAACTTTGATATTGATCTGGTAAAGCCGCGTACAATTTTCGGTGACCGAATTTTCAACCCGTGCGACTAAGGTTTGAAGCTGATAGGGTACAAGATTCACATAATGCTGCGGATCCGCGATCTCATTTTGCTCAAGCAACGCGTCGGTCTCATTTTCATAATACCGAACAGTCTGAGGAGCGTTTGCCGGAATGTTTGCCTGGGTAAGGTCGAAAACAAAAAATCCGTCTTCGTTTGCGTCTGAATCACATTGCTCCGCTAGGCTGATCACAGGGCTTGCGAGCAAGTTTGCTGATAGATTCAAGGTGCTAAAACTGAAGCAACCGCTGTCAGTGTTTGTTATGCGCACAACAAGTTGCTGCGGATTTGATGCGTTGGCATACGCGGCAGGAAGTCCGCCGCCGCCCGTTTCAGCTTCCGCAATTGTTTCATAATACTCGATGGTCAAGGCAATGTTGCCGCCCACAAACATATCGTCAGCTTCGGAAAGATTAAACAGCGTGATTCCGTCAGGAGCAACGCCAGTGTCACATTGAATCAACGTACGTACTATATTTGTCGGCAACGGTGAAATGGTTAATGTTGCCGGATCTGAAACTAGTGCGCACACGTTGCCGGAAATGTTCATCACGACCCGGAACATGTTGTCTTCCATCGTGGGTGAGACATTGTTTACTGTGAGTGAGGCAGTTGTTGTGCCGGTATAAACAGCGTTTTCAGACAAGTTGGTAAATTCGGTACCATCGTTTGAAATCTGCCATTGGTAGGTAACTCCCGGATTAGTCACAATTGTAAAAACCGCGTTTTGGGCTTCACATGTCGACAGATCCTGCGGCTGCGTTGTCACGAGAATTGGAGTGCTTATATTGTATAATGGGTTGGGTGCGGTATACCCCGTCCATCCTGTTACCAATCCTGCGGCATTAACCGTAACAGGTGCTGCGTTCCCCAGATATCCGTCATTGTTAGTATCGGGAAATCCCGCTTCCTTAACATCATCACAAACATCGTTATCATTATCCGACTCAGCGTAGTCATTTATGCCATCACCGTCAGTATCGGCGAGGTTGTAATTTAGAGTGCCGCTGTCGGCGGAGGTTTCAATTGTATTCGCAATACCGTTTGACCCAAAAGTGGTCGGTGTACCGTCAATTATCCCGTTATTATTCGCATCTGCAGCAGTGCTTCCAGATTCCGTAAAGTCATAGATTCCGTTATTATCAGAATCAAGATCATGAAAATCCGGAACACCGTCAGTATCTGTGTCGGCTGCCGTTATTCCACTTGTGAAAGCATCGTCAAGGCCATCGCCATTTGAGTCGGTATTGGCGAGCGGATTGAAATTCATTCCCTGCGATTCGTTTAGATCCGGAATGCCATCGTTATCAGAATCGTAATCCAATTGATCGGGTACAAGATCGCCGTCGTAATCAGTTGGAATACACGTTGCAACAATACGGAACGTTGCAGTGGTTCCTGCTGCATCATCAAGATTAACGTGCGTAAAACGGAAGGTATTGGCGAGATGGGCGCGGAATTCAAACGTTCCCGTTCCTGCAGCAAGCGCTGTTGCACTGTTGAGCCTGAACCTAATTTCAAAGGATGAAAACTCAGTGATCCCACTTTCATAGATTCCATCGTAATTGGTATCGATGAGCAGCTGGTTTGTAGGGTTTAGAACGGTGATCGTCTTGCTGACCGGGACACTTATAATAAATCCCGAACCGGACGTGATCAGGTTTTCCGTCGCTGCCGTCAACGGGTACTCCATTGAAATGCTAACCGGCTGGGCGAAGCTCATATTAAAAATTGTACTATTTCCGTTGCCAGCTGTTGTTGACGTTACGAAGCTGCCGTCGGGATTTGCCTCAAAAGGTACTGGCGGCGGAGTTCCCGTGCCGGCAGGGAACGTGGTTGTAAATGAATTTGAATATCCATTGGCGGTAATGGTGCCGCTGCCTCCAGAAGTGAAGCTAACTGTTTGATCGCCGAATGACTCTGTACAATTTTCGATACCGTCGTTGTCATTGTCCACGTCCAGATTGTCGTTTGCCATGTCGTTGTCCATATCGTCCGGACACGAACTGACCGGAATCTTGTCGGAGGTCAAAGTGGTGCCGCACGAGGTTATCGTTGCCGAGACGTGATAATATCCTGGAAGAATGGGCGTGTAATTCCTATCGGTTGCACCGGGAATTGCAACATCGTTAAAGAACCACTGAAATTCGTCAAATGCAGTAACAGTGCTTACCGACAGCACAACATTCGGAATACAGTTTTCCAGGGCCGTATCGACTCGGTCAAATGACACTTCCGGCTTAAAAGTGAAACCCGAATAGAACCCGCCAAACGTAGCAGCGCCGTCAGACCCGTATGAAGCGAGGTAAAGCTGGGTTGTAGAACTAACGGAGACGTTTCCGGAAAGGCCGGTTATAACGTAGGTAACAAATCCGGGATTACCGAATACGTCCTGAGGCCCATCGACAATGGTTGATGCAGGAAGTCCTGCCAGTGTATACGGCACAGTATCAATCACAAAATTCAAATCGCTCCCGACCTCTGTTACCAGCGTGACGCGCCCGCTGAAAACTCGGAAACCAACTTCATTCAAACTCGGAATATTATCAATGACCTTTGGGGTTTCACAGCTTAGCGGCGGAACAAAGAACATCTCTTGGTTTGCCTGATCGCCACGTGTGGCATCCCCTACGCTTTGAAAAGCAAACACATTTTTGGAAGTTCTTACATACAGGTTGCCGTTCGACGTAAAATAGTCTCCGGTCATGGCTACGTATTCGCCTGCATCAATGGTGAAGGTCGGAGCCGTGTTGCTGCTAAGAAAGATATCCGTATCGTCTTCATGGGCTACAATTAAGATTCTTTCGACGTTTGTTTGCCCGGTACTCTTAATAAATATATAGTCTTTGCCCGTGCGTTCAGCCGAAACAAGCTGGTCAAAACCAAGGTCGACATTGTTCAGTTCACCATTAGAACCTCCAAAAGAGCCACAGTTAACCGCAATCGGCTTATCGGATGTGACCAAAGACCCTATAAGCGCATCCCGGTTTGCATCTACAGGACCTTCAACAGCCATTACAAAACTTTGACCGCTGTTCAGTACAATGGGTGCAGGTTCAAAACCTGCGGCCGCGTTGTTTATCAGGATCACGCCCGGTTTAATATCTGAAAACTGAACGGTTGTATTGTTTTCGGTTGCCATAACCGACACAAACGTATAATGGACGTCGCTATAATTTGAGAGCATGGTATTTATGAATGCTCCAATCCTAAACTGTGTGCCAAGTGCGGCAAGCCCTTTCGACACAACCACACCGGCATGATTCCCATCTCCAGCTATGACCCGTGCCGAAACATAGATCAGATCTTCCGCCTCAACAATAAATCCTTTATCCGAGCGAACTGTATTTACGAACGCTTTACGAACGTTCAATTGGGTGTTCGGTCCGTCACCGATAAAATATTCGAACGGGACGTCACGCGACACGGTTCCGGTCACATCGTTGGCACCAATTTGAATAATTCGGAAATTGACCGGTGTAAGGCTAGGCGTAGAAATATAAAGGTATTGGTCGATCGGGGGCGATGATGCCGACGAAGACAAAGGCGGTATATAATGTGTTTTACTGAACTGCGCGATGCAATTAACTGAAAACAAAAGGATTAAAATGAGTAAACTCTTTTTCATTCTATAAAAATAGGAAATAAAACTTATCGCTTTAGCGAAAAGTGACCTTTAATTGTACGACCATTGTCTAGCTCAAGCACAAACCAATAGTCGGTTGAAGCGAGCGGTCGTGAATTAAAAGTACCATCCCAGCCGATCCCGCTCTGCGTAAGCACATGAAGCAGTTTTCCATAACGGTCATATATCCGGATTGCGACGAAACTTCTCCCTTCAGGAAATTCAACACGCCAGTAGTCGTTGAATCCGTCGCCGTTCGGAGTGAAGAATTTGGGATAGTCCAAAACATAAATGGGAAACGGGCCGCTGATGTCGCAGCCCTTCAAATCTTTAATAAAAACCTGATATTCTCCTGTTGAGAGTCCGCTGAAGAGTGGGCTTGGCTGATAATTTTCGCCGTCCAGTGAAAAAACGTAGTCGCCTTCACCCACGCCGATATAATTTATTGTCACCGAATTCTGATCGCCAGAAAAGTCGTTTATATCGGCGGATAGAAATGTCGCAGCTCCCGAAGCTACAACTGTAAAGGTTTTGACAGCTGTACATCCGTCGGCATTTGTGGCTGTTGCCGAGTAATTGCCTGCGGCAGTAACCGTGATCGTATTACCCGTACCGCCATTGGACCAAACGTACGAATATCCAGGTGGAGCCTGTAACGTAACCGAGCTGCCCGCACAAACATAGACTGTGCTGTCCCCAAACCCCGAAGGTGAAAATGTATTTACTACTAACGTTATTGGTAAGATTCCGAAACAATCCGGACCGTTTACAATTCTTGCATAGATAACTTGTTGATTGGCCGTTGTATTTGTGAACAGGTTCGGGAGTGCGTTCGACTGTGTTTCCGCATCAACTGCCGAGGCGTAATATGCAACATCGAGTCCGGTAGGTAAACCCGTAAGCACTTCAGGAGTTACAAGCTGGTCGAGATCAAACTGCGTTCTTCCATCGGGCGTTCCGTCTTCATCACATTGTTCTACAGGATCAACAGGAGCTACCGATTCGGTTGAAATCCCGAGGTTCACTGTCGCGAACGCTTTGCACCCGTACGGATTGGCAACAGCCGCCGTAAGTTGTGTTCCGTCACTGCTGCTGTAGGAAGCGGGGTTTGGAACTGGATCAACTGAATTCTGTGCGTCCTGAAGATTCTCGTAGTAGGTAACTGTGCTTCCTGAAGCGATTTCATCATCAAGTTCAGTAAGGTCGAAAACGGCGATCCCGTTACCATCTGCGTCACATTCAACTTTTGTGACCAGCGACGTAACAACAGGACTTGCGGCATATTCTATTGTTATTTCACCGGTCGAAACGCAGGTAGTGGAATTTAGCGTGATCTCTACTTCGTAAATTCCGGCCTCTGTAACCGTGTACGTCGGATTAGTAGCTCCGGGAACTGCGATAGTATCCTGGAACCACTGGTAGGTATTACTACCGGGTTCAGTGGCATCCAGGGTCAGCGTTTCACCCGCGCACAGTGGATTGTTCGTCGCAAGCAGCCGGTCGGTGCCAAGATCTTTCTCAACCTTAAAACTTCCGCCTCCTAAAAAGATCGCGGAGTCGTAAAGATTATTTCCCTGATCGGCAATGACAAGTTTAATGTGGTATAAGGTATTTGGTGTGACGGTACTTTCAGCAGTCAACACAACCGTTTGCCCGTTATAATTAGTAGGATGCTCATACTGGTTGAAGCCGCCGAAATAGGATTCATTTGCGGGCGGACAAACTGTTCCCGAGCCTCGTACGGTATTGACTTTAACAGGAATATCAGTGTTTGGAACCAATGCGAGATTATCATAGGAACCGGTTGAACCTGCTTCCTTGAGCAGAAACGCGAATCCGTCGGTGTAATTACACTGGTTGCTCGAGGGATTTGAAAGATACTGCTCGGATGAGAAGATATAGTCGAAGCTGATTTTGTTGGCGAGCGGAAGAAAATCAAATTCAATCACAGTAGCATTTATCGTGTTTCCAACTCCGAGCGCCTGCTCAAGATCGGGATCGCCCGGCCAATCGGTAGGCCCTTCACTTAAAATCCCGGAATTTGGGCCAACAGCCGATGCAGCACGACCTGTTGTAAGAACAATGCCTTCAGCAAACGGAAAACCGCTTGTTCCGGCTGAAAAGTATCCAAATGAGTTTCCGCTTCCAAAGTCCAGACCGGTAACCGAAACGTTGGACACGTTTGCACAGGAATTATTGACCAGGACATTCTGCACCAGGTCTTCAATAGTCTGGCTTTCGTCTACAGAGATATATTGCGAATAAACAGAGGTTGAAACGCCAAGGAAAAGCGGGAGAAAAAGTAACTTTCGTAATGAAATCATAGCATCGGCAAAGATACTATAAATCGCGTTTTTGGAGTAATTTGTATGACATTAACACAAAAATAACGATCCATCCGCATACGATCAGCAACGTGGTCCAATGAACGCCGTAGTCTTTTACGTTTGCTGTGCCGCCAATGGCGGTTTCCATGCTTTTGATTACGGATAAACGGGTAAAGGGTTCGACTATCAGGTTACTCATGGCCTCAAGCGGGAGAAATTGCGTGATGTATTCGTCCGTATTACTATCGGGAAAAACCTTGAAATTCAGCAGTCCCTTTATTATACTTTCGGCAACCGACCAAACCAGCAAAAAGCCAATCGCAAAAGCCGAACGCTTGACGAGGATCCCAAGGAAAAGACAGAAAGAAAAAAAGGCTACATGTTTTACAAAATAGGCAAGCAAATACTCTAAGTCTGAGAACACGATCGAAAGTTCGGTATAGGACGAGAAGCTGAAGCCAAGTATCACCGACATTACAAACACAAACACAGTCGATGCGAGTGCAAATGTTACCACTGTCAGAAACTTAGACTTGATAAACTCCTGTTTGCTCATTCCGTCGATAAGGTTCTGCTTCAGCGTGCCGTAACTGTACTCGTTCGCCATCATCGATACAATTACTATTGCGAGGAAGAATTTCAGGATCGAGGCGATATAGGTATTAAAATGCCAAATGTATGGGAAATTGAAGATGCCATGCTCTGCGATATGCAACTTAAAATTTCCGATATTGAACTTGATCGAAGCGATAAGCGCAATAAACGAAAGCAAAACGAAATAGGTTATGGTCAGGACTTTGCTGGCGCGGTTTTTCCAGATTTTCTGCAGTTCTATAGAAAGTAATCGGTTCATCTTAGTTGGTTTGGCGGTTTGCGGTAAGTTCCAAAAATTGCTCTTCGAGGCTGTTTTTACGTTTTACGAGATGGTTCAGCACGATATTGCGTTCGAAAAGGTACCGGTTCAGGTCGGCTGCAGTAAGTGCAGTACCTAGGTATAGCAGGATCTTACCTTCTTCTTCTATAATCTTTTCAACTGCCGGATGCGTGTGCAGGGCTGCTTTCATCGCCGCGTTGTCATCCGATTGAAGTTCGAAGAAACCTTCGTTCGCCGTCAATTCATCCACTTTGCCCGAATACAAAATTTCACCTTTCCGGAGTACAAGGACATGTGAGCAAACTTTTTCCACTTCGTCCAACAGGTGCGATGCTAACAATATTGTCGTACCCTGCGATGCGATGAGCCTGATGATGTCGCGTATCTGGTGAATTCCCTGCGGATCGAGTCCGTTTGTGGGTTCGTCTAAAATGAGTATTTCGGGATCGTTCAACAGCGCAGATGCAATCGCAAGCCGCTGTTTCATTCCTAGGGAAAACGTCCGGAACTTGCTGTCTTTTCGCTCGAGCAAACCAACAAGGCCAAGTTTTTCATCGACTTTCTCGTAACTGATGCTTTTGATCTTGCAAACAAGTTTCAGGTTTTCGGCTGCGGTCATGTACGGATAAAAATTTGGACGCTCGATTATGGCGCCCACTTTCCTCAGTGCTTCGTGTGTTTGCATCGTACCGCCAAACCAGCTGTATTCGCCTGAGGTTTTATTGACAACATTGAGTACAATGCCGAGAGTTGTCGATTTTCCACTGCCGTTCGGGCCAAGAATGCCGTAAACATTGCCTTTATGAATTTCAAGCGAGACATTGTTCACTGCATGTACAAGGCCGAAACGCTTGTGGAGGTTTTTGATTGAGAGGATTGTTTCCAATTGATTTACTTTAGTTCTTACTGGACGAACGGGCCGAAGTTTTGTTACCGTGAAAGATAAGATTTTATTGACAACAAAAAAGCGCCATGTTTGGCGCCTTCTGTTTTTATGATTTTTGTTCCTTATTGAAGTACACTAAATAATAGTACATCTGCTTTTCTTCATCCCAGCCCTTTTCAACATACTTTTCGGCGCTTTCAGGATTAATAAAATCCATTTTGATCTGGATATGCGTGTCGAGGTTAATCACGTTTTTAATAGATTTTCTCGCGTCGGTTACAGCTGCATTCGCAATTGGAAAGGTCGTAATATCTTCAATGCTGTATTTTTCGCCTTTATCGACTTTATAATTTTTGAATTCCGGGATCAAATCAGGATTGTCCAGAACTTCATTAAGAAAATTTGTTTCTTCAAACTGGTCGTTCTTCGCGAAATAGTTAACGGAACGGTTCATGAACATTACTTCTTCTTTTTTATCTTCTGCGGGAAGTACAACATCTTTCGCAAAGCCCTGGCAGAACTTCAGGTATTTCTTGGTGATGAAATTCTCGTCCTCAAAAGCGTCAACGGAAAGAAAATGCTCCAGCCAATAGCGCGCATCATAGCGGTTGCTGTCGACAGTCAGAATTTTGTAGCCCTCCTCTTTTTTGTAATTGAAGATAAGACAGCCTTTGTCTAGCTTGTTCAGGTTGATGCCTTGTTGCAGGATCATTTCAAGCGTAGAGGCTTTTTCTTCGAACTGCAGAAAATCAGACTGGATTTCACTTTTGAAGATCCCGATCGCATCCACAACGTTATTGTCGATACTAACGTTCGTTAAATGTGTAATATAAACCTCACCGTTCTTGATATGCGGATGATTCGACTGCTCAAACAAATGTTTGGTGATGTTCTTCGAGATTTCATGGGTAGCCGACGGATTTGCGAAAATCTCCGTCGCATACTTATACATATCATTGTAATCAAGATCGACTTCATGCGCAAACTGAAAGTAATTTTCTTCCTTCTCGCGGAAAGGCTTCAGGAAGAACTCCTTGATAAGCGGCATCAGCTCATCGTTGAGCGTAAATGGATTTTCAGATAAAAAAATAGCCTCATTGCGGCTTTTGTTCCCAACACGGTGGATGGAAAGCGATTCGATGTGGGTGTTGTAGAGGTTGATCATAGCTAATTAACAATTAATAATTGTAATTAATAATTGTTTGGTATCGGGGGTTAGGTAATTGGTTTGTGTATCGGTAGGAGCTAATTATTACTTATCAATTGTCAATTTTCAATTACATTAGTTCCAGTTTTCTTCGAATCCGAAATCTTCAAAGTTTTCGCCGCCGTCAAGCATATCGAGGTCATCTTCGTCATAATCGTCTTCGTCATAGTCAAATTCGGATGTTGAAGCTTCAGTGAAATCCTTTTCAGGAGCATTCGCAAGCATTACTCCGTGCGAAAACAACATTGCAGGATAGGATTCGCCCGGTTGTGGATCTTCAATAGCGCCAAGTTCGACGAAGAAGGTCCACATATTCAGGAAATCGTAAACATAGATAATCTTGGTATTGTCTTCATTCAGGATTTCCGATAAAGCGTAATCGGCCATTATCCGCTGCTCGCCGGGAACATCACCCGCATCAAACATCGGGATTTCTTCATCCTGGTTCCATTGATTGTCACATGTATAAAAAGAAGCAAGTTCCATTCCGTCAAAATCGAATGCATTGACAATGGCATTGTGCAGATCTTCGAGTGTGTCATCCTCAAGTATCGCGATATCTCTGAAAACATCTTCCTCCGCATCGAGAATCACTCTGAATTTATAAACCATATTGTATATTTTTAGAGAAGAGCAAAGGTAAAATATATATTCAGATTACGTGGCGAAAGTAATTAACAATCGCCTTTTCTGCCTGATTTTCCACTGCCGCGTACGCCTGCACATACGCTGCTTTATACGTCTGAAATTGTTTCCCGCCGGATATCGCCTGTTGCGGGTAATGTTATTGAAAATCAGTGCGACTGGCAACAGGACCAATGCCCCAATGACGGCTGCGCCGATAGCTGCGCCGATAGCTGCGCTTAATTTTTATGTATCGGCATCGGCTAGTTTGCGGGTTGAGGTTTGTACGTATAAACCGTTTTCGGATAAATCATCTTCGCAGTATATTTTGAAACAAGACACGCGACAGCCACAGGAATCAAAAGTGTGTAGTCGTTTGTGAGTCCGCAGATAACAAAAATTGCCGTGAACGGTGCGTGGATACTGGCACTCAACATCGCGGCCATTCCAATGACCATGAAGTTAAGCGGAATTACATTAGCGCCAAAAACAGAATTCAAGACTAAAGCGGTCAGAAGCCCCAGGAACCCGCCAATAAACAGGCTCGGACCGAAAACGCCGCCGTCGCCCCCTGATGCAAGTGTAACCGAAGTCAATATGGGTTTTAAAAGCAGTAGCCCTAACAAAGTGATCCCCGATGTAACGGTCAAATGAATGTTGCCAGAATTGTTTAGCAAGTCCTTTAGAATATGATATCCATCGCCATACAGCTGCGGAAAGATTACAATGGCAGAACTAATTATAGCCGATCCCAGAATAATTTTAAAAAAATGGACATCGATTTTTGAAAATTGTCGTTTGATGATGAACACGCATCTGGTGAGGTAAATCGAGATCAATGCCGCTATAACGCCAAGCAGAATAAAATAGGGGAGCACGCGTGGGCTCCAGGTAGTGCTCCGTATTGGGAACAGCGGCGGCTCGTTGATAACAAATAAGAGTCCAAATGCGACTGCAACCGAAATAAGTGATGTGAATAAAAAAGTCCTGCTTAAGCGTTTTGCAATCACTTCCCAGCCAAAGAGAATTCCAGCAATGGGACTATTGAAGAGAACCGTGATTCCCGCGGCGACACCTGCACAGATCAGTTCGGTTTTGTATTGTCGGAAAACATTCTCTTTGCGTTGTGCCACTGAACCGATTGCAGCAGCAGCGACAACTGTCGATACTTCGATTCCCGTAGATCCGCCAAAAGAAACGGTGATCAGGCCATTTACGAAATGCGACGGAATTTTATACAATGGCAGGCTTTTCTTCTTTGACAGTGTACAATCAAAAATTTCCTTAATTCCTTTATTCTCTTTCTTTTTGAACAGATATTGTCGCAATGCGTAGATAATCGACAGCCCGATAAACGGAAACAAAATCACATAAACCGGTGATAAAGCCGCTTTGGCAAGAAGTGCCGATTCGTAATGTTCAGTGAGCTTTTTAAGCGCCAAACCAAGAAACGCGGCAAGAAATCCAACTACGAGCGAAACGATGGCAAGTTTCCGATACGTACTAAATTTATGGTGCTTCCTTGTTCCGGCAGTTGTCATGGTTGGCGTTTCTGCAAAAGTAGCCATTCATGGTTCTGCGGCCGGCAAATTTTATGATTTCCTTCACGTTGTAAAACAAAAATGCCCGTCGTCAGACAGGCATTTAAAAACATCTTAGCGTTTAATTGGATTCGCCCATGTATTGCGTGATCTGCTGGAATGTCGCATATGTTTCCAGGAAAACAGGTTTTAATGTCGCGTCCGGATTTTTTGCCGCAACCATTTCGTCTAGTTGTTGAGTTTGCTTCTGCAGTTTCGCAACTGCGTCCTGGATTTTTTTGGTTTTGTATTCGGCAGGTATTTCTTTAGCCGTCAGTTCTTGAGAGAAATGCGCCAATGTTTTGGTAAAGTTGGTGATGACATTTGGGTTTCCCTGAACCACGCCGTTATTGATTCGGGTAATAACATCATCATACGTTTTCATTGCAGGCCACTTCGAAGTCACGCTTTGAGCAGAAAGTGAATTAGCCGCAAAGATCAGAGCGAAAAGAGCGAAAGTTTTTAGTAGTTTCATGATTGTCATAATTTTAAAGTCTTCAAATATATAATTTTTTTTTAATCCTCGGCCTTTGTAATCCACCATTGGTTTCCAAACGGATCGCTAAAGCCTGCGCTGTAACCATATTCCTGCATTGCCGGAGGCATAAGTTCGGTCACGCCAGTCTCTTTCGCCTTCTTCCATACGTTATCGACATCCTTTACGTAGAGGAACATTCCCGAGGATTTTTCGCTCCATTTATCAGTAGCATCTGCAAACATAATTACGGCATCGCCTATACGGATCTCGCCATGCATAATCGCCCGGCCGTCACCGTCAGCGCCGGGAACTATCATTTGCTCCGACGCATCGAAAACCGTCTTGGCAAATTCTAGAAACCGCCGCGCATCATTCAAAATCAGGTACGGCATCACCGGTAAATATTGTTCTGGAATTTTCATAATCAGGATGTATCTGATAAAAATACAAATTTTTTTGTTTCAACGGTTCATCCGCGAAAACCCACAACTCGGTTAGTTTTACTTTTGCCTGCCAAAGCAACATTGCATCTTTGCTTCACCAAAAATTAATTTATGAAATCCATTTTTACCTTAAGCTGTTTGTTCCTTATGTTTATGTGTTCGGCACAGAGTACCATTTCCGGAAAAGTGGTAGATCCGAAAGGCAAACCTGTGGAAAGTGCGAACATTTTTGTCGAAGGAACTTACGACGGCGCAACATCCGATGTAAACGGCGACTTCAGCTTTACAACAACTGCAACAGGCGAGCATTCACTGACCGTAACGGCTTTGAACTTCGAATCGGTGACTACCAAGATTACGGTGGAAACCTACGCGGCGCAGACGATTCAAATGCGGCAAAGTGTAAACGTGCTTGACGCGGTTGTTGTGACTGCCGGAACCTTTGAGGCAGGTGATCGGGCGCGCGTTTCAGTGCTGAAACCGCTCGACATTGTTACGACTGCCGGTTCATCGGGCGATATCGTGGCGGCTTTGCAAACATTGCCCGGAACACAAACTGTGGGTGAAAGCGGCCGGCTGTTCGTGCGCGGAGGCGAAGCGGATGAAACGCAGACCTACGTCGACGGGATCCGGGTGGCGCAACCTTATAATGCAAGTGCAAACAATTTGCCTACAAGGGGACGTTTTTCGCCGTTTCTATTTAGCGGAATTTCGTTCTCGACCGGGGGTTATTCAGCCGAATTTGGCGAAGCACTGTCAAGTGTCCTATTGCTGAACACGCAAGGGCAACCCGATCAGTCTAAAACCGACATTGCGCTGATGACGGTTGGACTTGGACTCGGACATACGCAAAAATGGAAAAAAAGTTCTTTTAGCTTCAACGCAGCTTACACCGATCTGGCGCCGTACCAGGTGGCGGTTCCGCAGAGCGTTGACTGGAACAGGCCGTACCAATCGCTTGCCGGCGAAGCGGTTTATCGCTACGGATTTACAAACGGGCTGTTAAAAATTTATGCCGCTTTTGATGCAACGCGTTTTGATCTGAATCAAAAAAGTATTGAAACAGAAACAACGCGGGTCGATATGAACAATGACAACTTCTACGTAAATGCATCCTACAAAGGCAGCATCGGAAATGCATGGCAGCTTTCAGGCGGGATGAGCTACGGCTACAACCAAAACCGCATTGGACTAAATTTGGACGATGCCGAAAACTCCGAAAACGCCTCTCATCTGAAATTGAAACTTAGAAAAACATTTTCAGACAGATTCAAACTTTCATTCGGAAGCGATTATTTCATTACCCGGTTTGCCGACAGTTACAGAGAAAATGCGGGCGATACTTTTAAAGCAGGCTATACATCAGGAATTGCAGCCTTTTTTACTGAAGCTGATATTTACTTCTGGTCGACGTTTGCGGCAAAAGCCGGATTCAGGGCAGCACACAACGATCTGCTTAATGAAACTGCTTTTTCGCCACGTGTTTCCGTTGCCTGTAAAATAAGCAAAAAAGGACAGTTCTCCCTTGCGTACGGCGATTTCCGGCAGGCGCCAAAACAGGACTACCTGAAGTTTGCACGGTATGACCATTTTGACAACGAGAAAGCCACGCATTACATCTTTAATTACCAGTACAGCAATGAAAAGCAGACGCTCCGCGCCGAAGCGTATTACAAGCAGTATGATAACCTGGTAAAATACAACAGCGATATGCCGCAGTTTGATTCCGATTTTAGCAATTCAGGCAGCGGATATGCAAAAGGTCTTGACATCTTCTGGCGCGACGGGCGTACGGTTAAAAATCTTGAATATTGGGTTTCGTATTCTTACATCGACAGCGAGCGTAACTATCGCAACTTTCCGGTGCAGGCAACGCCGGGCTTTGTAGCCGATCACAATCTATCCATTGTCACAAAATACTGGATTAGCGACATTCGTTCGCAAATCGGGTTCACGAACACGTTCAGCTCGGGACGACCTTACGATAATCCAAATGAAAGTGGCTTTATGGCCTCCAGGACGAAATCGTATAACAATCTGAGTTTTAGCTGGGCGTATTTGCTTGGTCCGCAAAAAATACTTTACTTTTCGATGTCGAATGTATTGGGTGCGCAAAACGTGTTCGGGTATGAATATGCTTCAACGCCCGGAACCGACGGAGATTTTCAAAGAAAAGCAATCACGCCGGCAGCCGACAGGTTCTTTTTCGTTGGGTTCTTCTGGACGATCAGCGATGACAAGAAAAGCAATCAGCTTGACAATCTTTAACAATAGCAATAGCAATAGCAATATCAATAGCAATATCAATAGCAATAGCAATATCAATAGCAGTATCAATAACAATTACACCCGCAGATACAATTCATCCGCGGAAAGCGACAGTTCAGTAAGAACAAGTTTCAATCGTCAGGTATAACCAAGACATTTGCGTAACAAAATAACAGTTTCAATTACTATTAAAAAAAATCAATCATGGTAAAATCAATTACACCATTTCTACTTTTTATCTGCAGCATGACTGCAATGGCACAGACACAATTCGAACAGGGAATGGGAAAAGCGTTCCAACTATGGGGCGAAGGAAAAGCAACAGAAGCATCGGCAATGTTCGAGAGAATCGCTGCCGCAGAAAAAAACAGCTGGCTTCCGAACTATTATGTGGCGCTCGTTAACACCACAGAGGCATTTGAAAATTCGGCCGACAAAAAGACAATGAGCGCCTTACTGACAAAAGCTCAGGCTGCACTGGATATTGAACTTGCAAAAGACGATGTAAACGCTGAACTTCTGGTAATGCAGGCACTTATCCATACCGGATGGATCGTTTATGATCCGATGACAAACGGAATGGCACTCTCGGGGAAAGTCATGGAACTTTATACCAAAGCCCAGATGATTGCACCTGAGAATCCTCGTGTCGTGTTCGGCAAAGCGGAATTTGAAATTGGCGGGGCAAAGTATTTCGGAACCGATACCAAGCCGATGTGTGCTCAGATTGACCGGGCAATAGCTCTTTTCGCTACTTTTAAACCCGAATCGGCGCTACACCCAAAATGGGGACTAGACCGCGCCCTCGCAGCTCAAAAAGCGTGTAAACAGTAACGCAGAAACCTATGAACCGTTACGTCAAGGAATTATTGAAAGCACTCGGGCTCGGATTCTTGATCTTTGTCGTGCTGGTTCTGATACGAAAGGCATCGGGTGACGAAATTGCCGCAGACGAAAAGCTGACGCTGACCTTTATCTTCACAATGCTGTATTCGGTCAGCTTGTATTTTGCGAACGCAGTAGTGTTCATTTACATGGATCGCAGATATAAGAATGACAGGTTTACGAAACGCAGGCTGCTGGTTGGGTTTGTTTCATCATTCGCAATTACGTTGTTCATAATCTTCCTGCTGCGAATTGTTGAGGAAGTGCTGATTAACCGAAAATCGTGGGAAACATTTATTACAGAAGAAAAGCCGGTGAACTACACGGTATCGGTACTGATCTTTTTCTTTGTTTCGCTTTCGGTTCATGCATTTCATTTTTATAAGGCCTACCAGGAAAATAAAGTACAGGAACAAAAGATTATTGCGGGCACGGCATCGGCAAAGTTTGAAAGCCTTAAGAACCAGATCGATCCGCATTTTTTATTCAACAGCCTGAATGTGTTAAGTTCGTTAATAGAGGAGAATCCAGATAACGCACAGCGCTTTACGACCTCTCTTTCAAAGATATATAGATACGTTCTTGAACAAAAAGATAAAGAACTTGTCAGTGTAGAAGAAGAACTTTCATTTGCGAAGACCTACATGAACCTGCTGAAGATGCGGTTTGAAAACAGCTTGTTCTATGAGCTTCCTGAGCACGCACCAGATCCCGAGTGGAAGGTTGTTCCGCTGTCGTTGCAACTGCTTTTGGAGAACACGGTGAAGCACAATATCGTAAGTGAACAGAAACCCTTGCACATCAGGATCTTTATTGATGGTGACTACCTGGCAATTCAAAACGACTTCCGGAAAAAGGAAGTTTTACAGGATCGGCAAGGTGTCGGACTCCAGAATATTGTCAACCGCTATGCGATCATAACAAACAAAAAAGTATCGATCCGTCAGGACGAAAAGACGTTCACCGTCAGAATCCCGATCCTGACCAAACAAGTAGTAGTAATGGAAACAACTCATGATATGGAGAGCGACAAGCTATCGAAACTCCACAAGAAAGTAGAAGAAATCAAAGGATTCTATGGCAACTTTGCAGCGTATGTGTTGGTGATCACTGGTCTTGCGATCGTCAATCTGATTACATCCGCAGAACATCTTTGGTTTCTTTATCCGGCAATAGGCTGGGGAATAGGAGTGCTGGTCCACTGGATGGCAGTTTATAATAAAGTGCCCTTTCTCGGAAAGGAATGGGAAGAAAAAAAGATACGTGAACTGATGGAGAAAGAACGCTCCGGCAAATGGAACTAACCTGATGGTCATGGATAATCCACAACACGAACAAAACAGGTACGAGCGCGCGAAAAAACGTGCCAGGTCAATCCGCAGTTTTTACATTAACCTAATCTGCTACTGTATCGTGATTCCGTCGCTCGCGGTGCTAAACTTAATCTATAGCCCGGAATTTTGGTGGTTTCTGTTCTCGGCAGCCGGATGGGGAATCGGACTTTCATTCCACGCAATGGGCGCTTTTAACTACAATTCATTTTGGGGACACAACTGGGAACAACGAAAACTTGAGGAACTGCTTAAAAAGGAAAATCAATCTAAAAAACAATAAAAATGGAAAATTTAAATGCAACAGATCAGCAAAAGTACGAACGGGCGATGCGGCGCGTTAAAGCAATTTCCGGATTTTACAGGCATCTGGCGGTATACCTGCTCGTGAACCTTTTTTTAATTGCGATAAAATATTTTCAATTAGAAGAAGGCGAAAATTTCCTTGAGTTCAGCACATTTTCAACTGCGTTCTTTTGGGGCATCGGACTCCTGTTTCACGGACTCGGAGTTTTCTGGACTAATGTTTTCTTCGGCCGGGACTGGGAAGAGCGCAAGATCCGACAATTGATGGAGAAGGAAAAGAAACAAAAATGGGAGTAATTGAAAAACATTCAGATGAAGACCGTGTGGCCAAAACTTGATACTAACGTGTTTGATTAATTTATTTATTGCAATGACAACTATCATCATTGAAGACGAGAAGCCTGCAGCGCGTTTGCTTCAGCGCAAACTTCAAAAACTAAATGTCCATGTCGACACAATGCTTCATTCCGTTGAGGAAGCCGTTGAATGGTTCTCTGAGAACATTCATCCCGACTTAATCTTTCTCGACATACAGCTTTCAGACGGACTGTCATTTGAAATATTTGAAAAAGTCAGTATTAAAAGCGCCATCATTTTCACAACTGCTTATGATGAATACGCACTAAAAGCGTTTAAACTCAATAGCATAGATTATTTGCTTAAACCTATAGATGAAGACGATCTTGAAGTGGCGCTGCGAAAGTTCCAAAATAGCCAAAAGAAAGTAAACGAGGTTCAGTTAAACTTCGAACAGATAAAAAGGATGCTCGCAAACCCGTTCGAAAAGTCATACAAGAAGCGTTTTACCGTTAAGATCGGCCACCAGTTAAAGGTTATCTCAGCCGACGAAATAGAATGCCTGTACAGTGAAAATAAAGGAACATATATTCACACTGGGGATAATCGCGATTATTTAATCGACTCTACTTTGGAGGTTGTCGAACAGGAACTTGATCCGGCCGAGTTCTTCCGCGTAAGCCGTAAATTTATTGTTCCGATGCGCGCAATCCGTGAAATTTCCGTTTACAGCAACTCGAGGTTAAAGGTGATTCTTCCTACGTACAAGGCCGATGAGGTCATCGTGAGCCGCGAAAAGGTATCCGATTTTAAGTCCTGGTTAGGTTAAACCGGCTGCGCATCTTTACGTTCGCCGATCTGCTGACGCCACATCGCAAAATATAAACCTTTACGGGCCACGAGCTCATCATGTGTTCCGGATTCAGTGATCTGTCCCCGTTCAAGCACATAAATTCTATCGGCGTGAAGCACTGTCGACAATCGGTGCGCGATCAATATTGTCATCTGCTGCTTATGGGCTGAGATTTCCTTAACCGTTTCGGTAATTTGTTCTTCAGTTAGCGAGTCCAATGCTGATGTTGCTTCGTCGAAGATCAACAGGCGTGGTCTCCGCAACAGCGCACGCGCAATTGAAAGCCGTTGCTTTTCGCCGCCGGACAGCTTTTTTCCGCCTTCGCCCAAAATGGTATCCAACCCTTTTCCGGTGTTGTTGATAATGCCCGTTGCCGACGCCGCCTCAATTGCGTCAAGCATTTCCGTGTCGGTGGCATCAGGTTTTACAAACAGCAGGTTTTCCCGGATTGTCCCCGAAAAAAGCTGCGTATCCTGTGTCACGAAGCCCAGTTGTCGACGGATGCGGTTGTACCGGAGTTCGTTAATCGAGACATGGTCGTACAAAATATCGCCTTCAACCGGTCGGTACAGTCCAACCAGCAGCTTTACCAACGTTGATTTTCCGGAGCCTGACGGACCAACAAATGCGATCGTATCGCCGAGTTTCACATCAAATGAAATATTCTGGATGGCATTCTGCGATGCGTTTTTATGCCTGAAGACTACGTTGTTGAAGTGGAGTTCAGAAATGGGGCCGACATCAACGGGTTCAGGCGGAGTAAATTCAGGCTGCTTCTGCATCAGTTCGTTAAACAGCTGCAACGCGGTTTGTGCCTCGCGGTAGGAGATGATGATGCTTCCTAAATCCTGCAACGGACCTATGATTCCGGTTGATATAAATTGCATTGAGATCAGTTCGCCGGGTGAAAGTACGTTGCGAAAAATCAGCCACAGCAAAATAAACAAGATCGACTGTTTCAACAACATCAAAATGTTTCCTTGCAGAAACGTCAACGTACGCATCTTTTTGACTTTGGCCATCTCAAGGTTGTAAATTTCTTCCGTGTGTGTCTTTAATCGGCGGATCTCTGGGTACGTGAGTCCGAGGCTTTTTACAAGTTCGATATTCCGAAGACTCTCGGTGATTGTGCCGCTCATCTGTCGGTTCTGCCGGATCAGCGAGCGCTGCAAAGTCTTTATCGACCTGCTCAGTATGCTTGTTAATCCGCCTAAAAGCACAACCCCGATCAAGAACACCGGAATCAGTGCCCAGTGCTTTGTGATCGCATACCAGATAAGGAATCCGATTCCGACCACAGACGAGAAGAGAATGTTGATTAAGGACGTGATAAATTTTTCGGTATCGGTGCGGACCTTCTGCAGTATCGATAAAACCTCGCCGCTGCTTTGGTCTTCGAATTCCTGGAACGGCAGCCGAAGTGTTTGGCGAAGTCCCTGGTTGAAGATTTCCATTCCAAATTTCTGCACGATCATTCGCAAGAAATAATCTTTTAAAGCGGAAAACAACTGCGCGGCAATGGCAACACCAATTGCAAGCGCCAAAAGCCGAAGAACGCCTTGTACTAATGCCTCGGAGTCTTTTCCTGTGGGATTCAGCGCATAGTTATCGATGATTTTCCCAAAAATAACCGGATCGTATAAAAACAATACCTGCGCAATGCCGGCAAGCAGCAATACGAGTGCCACGTAGCCGCGATAGGGTTTCAGATACCTCCAAAGTAAGTCCATAGTTGATTATTGGGCATAAAAAAAACTGTCTCAGAAGCTGTCAGTGAACTAACAAACTTATGAAACAGCTCAACGAATGCATTTTGTTTATCAATATCGGCAGAGGATAACTTAAATTCAGGTATCGTCAGCAGTATGTTTTAGAACAGAATGGATTCGATTTTAGTCCAGCAAGGCCTTGATTTCTTTTTCTGTTTTTCCTAATTTCTTTTGCAATTTTCCCCACATTTCATCTTCCTTTCCTTCTTCGTATAGCAGATCGTCGTCGGTCAGGTCAGCGAATTCTTGTTTTAATTTCCCTTTCAATTCATTCCAGTTTCCTTCTATTTCTCTTGAGTTCGGCATGGCTGCAATTTTTTTAATTGTTGACTAATTACATTACAAAGGTGGCTTGCTTATGCTGCTTTTCCGTTACAGGATTCGAAAAGATTATTACAAGATTAATAGGTAAAGTACGCGGCTAAATCAGCTGCACAATTTAACTAATGCTTTAGGTAGATCTACTAAGTACTTGATAAACAATCCGGAATATTGGGGCTATAGATAAAACCTATACGTTAAAATCACTTAGAAAGTCGGTGTAACGAGTAGGTCAGCGCAGTTAAAAGAAAAAAAGCCCCAACCTGATGCGCCAGGCCAAGCCAAAGCGGTACGTGCAGCAACAGGGTAAAAACACCCAAAGCAAACTGGACAAAAACGAGTGCAACTACAAAATGAATTCCGCTACGCTGCTGACTCGTAAGATTTAAATTCCGGCTTTTGAAGAATAAGGCAAGGATGAATCCAAGCAAAACGAATGCAATTGTCCGATGAACAAACTGGACGCCGCTTTTTCCTTCCGTCAGGTTCAGCAAAAGCGAATCTCGTTCGATCAAAACACTGTCGTGGATAAACTTTGCGTCACTCATTAGCGGCCAATGATTATGGATGAGCCCGGCGTTGAGTCCGGCAACAAATCCGCCGTAGATAATCTGCAGCAGCAAAAAAGCGAATGCATAACGGGCAATTTTCAGTAGCGGGAAAACCGGTTGTTTTCTTTCAGGGTAAATCAAGTCAAGGGCAACCCAAAGCGTATAAGCAAACGTTACAAACGCAAAAGTCAGGTGCAAAGACAGCCGGAAATGACTTACGTCGGGGTTGTCGACGAGTCCACTTTTGACCATGAACCAGCCAAAAAAACCTTGTAATGCACCCATTCCCAAAAGGATCATGCACTTTTTTATAGTTTGCGAATCGAGCCGCTTTTTAATCAGGAAATAGATAAAGGGGAGAATAAACGCGATTCCGATGATGCGTCCGATGAACCGGTGAAACCATTCCCAAAAGTAGATGTATTTATAATCGTCTAGTTCGAAATCATTATGAACATTGATTTTCTGATATTCGGGAAACTGCTTGTACGCCTCAAAGGCCTGGTTCCATTTCTCTTCAGTCAGCGGCGGAAACGTATCGGTCACCAAATGCCAGTCGGTCATCGACAAACCTGAGTTCGTGAGCCGCGTAATTCCGCCCACAACCACCATTATGAACACCAAAACACATCCTGTGAGCAGCCAGAAAACGACCGGCCTGTCCTGTTTTTTCATATTTATTGTTTGAAGCTGTTCCCGCTGTACGCTGTATCTTTTCACGGCTAAAGAAGCCGGAAAAAGGATGCCGCTTCCATCGGGGCTAGGGCTTGTTCTGTTATTGGGCCGGTTTCTTCAATCCGAGTTTCCCGGCTTTCTGCATCATGAAATCGTATGCCGCCTGATAATCGTTCAAAATTTCGCCTTCAAGGATTGCTTCCTTTATGGCTTCTTTCAGCAACCCGATCTCGCGCGAGGGCTTTAAATTGAAAATTTCCATGATTTCTTCACCTGTGATCGGCGGCTGGAAGTTCCGGACATGATCGCGTTCTTCAACCTCGATGATCTTGCGGCGTACAACTTTAAAATTTTCGTGGTATTTCCTGAATTTGGCCGAGTTTTTCGTCGTGATATCGGCTTCACAAAGCACCATCAGGTTGTCTACATCTTCACCGGCGTCAAATACCAGTCGACGTACGGCCGAATCCGTAACATCTTCGGCCAGCACGATGGGACGCGAACTTAACGTCACCATTTTTTGAACAAACTTCATTTTGCTGTTCAGCGGCATGTGAAGTCGTTCGAATATCTTTTTGACCATTTTTCCGCCCAAGAACTCGTGTCCGTGAAACGTCCAGCCTTGTTTCTTATTGAATTTCTTCGTTGGCGCTTTCCCGATATCGTGCAGCAAGGCTGACCAACGTAGCCAAAGATCGCCGGTGCTTTTACTGATGTTGTCGACCACTTCAAGCGTGTGGTAAAAATTGTTTTTGTGCGTCTGCCCGTCAATTTCCTCAACTTGGTTTAGCGCAGTCAGTTCAGGTAAAATGATATTCAGCAAGCCGGTTTGGTACAACAACAGGAATCCGACAGAGGGTTTGGGGGTCAGCAGAATTTTATTAAGTTCTTCAACGATACGTTCGCCGGATATTATTTTAATTCTTTCAGCATTGTGCTTGATCGAATCAAACGACTTCTGATCGATATCAAACCCAAGCTGCGCTGCAAATCGGATCCCGCGCATCATCCGCAGCGGATCATCCGAAAACGTAATATCGGGATCAAGCGGCGTGCGGATTATCTTGTTGGCAAGATCTTCAAGTCCGTTGAACGGATCAAGCAGCTCGCCGAAATTGTGCTTGTTCAACGACAAGGCCAAAGCATTGATCGTGAAATCGCGCCGATTCTGGTCGTCTTCAAGCGTTCCGTTTTCGACGACAGGGTTGCGGCTTTCAAAATGATACGACTCTTTTCGTGCGCCTACGAACTCTATTTCGGTATCTTCAAAACGCAGCATTGCTGTTCCATACGTTCTGAAGATCTGTACTTTCGGCTTTTTTGGAAGAAGCTGCGAAACTTTTTGTGCAAGTCCGATTCCGCTTCCCACGGCTACAATGTCGATGTCTTTTTTTAGGTTCCGTCCAAGTATCAGGTCACGCACGAACCCGCCAATCACATAGGAGTCGAGGTTCAGCTCGGAAGCGGCACGCGAAATGGTATCGAAAATAGGAGAGGAAAGCGCTTGTTCGTACGAAGTTCTGTTTGTCATCTATTAAGTTTAAAGCCTAAAGTTTACCTTTCTTACTGTAAACTGTATACTGCGAACTATTTGCGAAGCACCTTCACCTGATTATCATTCCCGAGTTTAATAATCGTCGAAGGCTTGCCTGCAATTTTATCATGGTGCAAATTTACTACATAGTCGACACCTTTTATAATCTGCGGATCGATTTCTTTGAACGACATTGGAGTCGGTTTTCCGGATATATTCGCCGATGTGGAGACAAGCGGTTTCTTCATCCGCTCAAGAAGTTTGTAGCAAAAAGGCTCTTTCACCAGTCGGATGCCAAGAGATTTATCCGTAGCAATAAGATTGCGCGCTACATTTCGCGGATTATCGAGGATCAACGTCGTGGGTTTTTCGGAAAGATCCAGAATCTGCCAGGCAACTTCCGGGATTTCCTTAAACACATTGTACAGCATTTTCTCGCCATTCATCAAAACAATCATGCTTTGTGTTTCGGCACGCTGTTTAAGCTTGTATATTTTAGCTACCGCCTCGGCATTTGTGGCATCGCATCCGATTCCCCAAACGGTGTCGGTTGGATACAGGATGATGCCGCCGTTTTGGATCACCTCAAGTGCTTTGTGTACTTCTTCTGCAATCATCAGTATCGATTTTATTGGATTTGCAGTCGCGTTTTCTGGGCCCGCCGGGTAACCATAACCCGACATCCAAATAAAATTATATATTTGCAAATATATCTATACTGAAGGTAAAAACGAGTAATCTAATGGCTAAAAAAGTAGGATTTATTCCGCTGCGAAAGGGCTCCAAAGGCATCAGGAACAAGAACAAGAAAAAGATCGTTGGGCGGCCTTTGTTTTCGTGGGTCCTAACCGAAGCGGTATTTTCAGACCTTGATACTGTCTATGTGTATACCGACGATACCGAAATAATAGAATATATAGAGCGCGAGTATGGCTGGACCGATAAGGTCAAGGCGATGATGCGAAGCGAGGAAAGTGCCTCCGATACGGCATCGACCGAGTTTGCACTGCTGGAATTCTGCGAGCGCGTTGAATACGATTTTGATGTGTTTTGCTTGCTTCAGGCAACCTCGCCAATGACCCGGCGTACCGATATCAACAACTGCCTCGATAAATTAAATGACAACGCATTCGATTCGGCGCTGACCGTTGTGAAGACGCATCGTTTCATCTGGAACAAAGACGGAACGCCGCAAAATTACGATTATCTTAAACGGCCAAGGCGTCAGGACTTCGACGGACTCTTAATCGAGAACGGCGCTGTTTATACCTCCACAAAAAATAATATCCGCGAAAACCAAAACCGAATTGGCGGCCGCGTTGCACTGGTCGAAATGGACGAGGAATCACTGGTAGAAATTGACAGTTTATCAGACTGGAATATTGTAGAACAATTGCTGGTCGATCGGTTGCGCTGTGAAAAAAAACCTGAACAAATCAAGCATCTTTTGCTCGATGTAGACGGCGTATTTACCGACGGCTGCGTCTACTTCAATTCAGATGGCGAATTTCTCAAAAAGTTCGACATGCGCGACGGAATGGGACTTGAAATCCTGCGCCAGCATGATGTTGACGTTATTGTGATTACTTCTGAAAATTCGGAATTGGTGGCCCAGCGGATGAAGAAACTCAAAATCGATAAATGCTACTTCGGGGTAAAGGATAAATACGCACTTCTGAATAAATTACGCGATTCAGATGGCCTGAACTTTAATAATCTTGCTTATATTGGTGACGATATAAACGACCTTGCTTCCATGCTCAGCGTCGGCTGGTCGTTTGCACCAAAAAATGCCATGAAGCTCGTGAAGCAACACGCCGATTTCACGTTAGATGCAAATTCTGCTGAAGGCGCGATCCGTTCAGTATGCGAACATATAATTAAATACAACAAACGATATGAAAAACCATGAATATAAAAAACCGTTTCTGATTGCCGAAATCGGTTGCAACCACAAAGGCGAAATGGAACTGGCAAAAGAACTTATAAAAGTTGCGAAAATTTTCTGTGATGCCGACGCCGTAAAATTCCAGAAGCGAAACAACCGCGAATTGCTGACGGAAGAACAGTATAACGCGCCGCACCCAAATCCGTATAATTCGTATGGGGATACCTATGGCGAGCACCGCGAGTTTCTTGAATTTGACCTTGAGCAAAATAAGGAGCTTAAGAGATATTGCGAGGAATTGGGAATCGTATACTCGACTTCTGTATGGGATTTAACGTCTGCAAAAGAAATTGCGTCGATCGAGCCTGAGTTTATAAAGATCCCATCAGCATGCAATAACAACTACGACATGTTGGATTGGCTATGCCAAAATTACAAGGGCGAGATTCATATTTCAACCGGAATGACAACAAAGAACGAAACTGAAGATTTGGTGAATTTCTTCGTCGACCGAGGCCGTAATATGGACTTGGTTCTGTACAATTGCACTTCGGGTTATCCTGTGCCGTTTGAAGATGTGTGTCTTCTCGATATTCTGATCCTTCAGGAAAAGTATGCGCACAAGGTGAAAAGCATCGGATTTTCGGGTCACCATCTCGGAATCGCTGTTGACGTTGCTGCTTTTACATTGGGTGCAAATATTATCGAACGCCACTATACGCTGGACAGGACCTGGAAAGGAACCGATCACGCAGCTTCACTTGAACCAATGGGCATGCGAAAGTTATCGCGTGACCTTAAAGCCGTTCATCAGGCGCTGACATACAAGCAAAAAGACATTCTCGATATTGAAATGGTGCAGCGTGAAAAACTAAAAAACAAAAAAGTATAAGCTGATGGATCAGACGTTCGTTTGTTGTTCCACCTACCATGTTTATCTATCCATTCTCGAAGCTTACAAAGCAAAACGTCAGGGCCATGAATCGGTCCTGATATTTTATGTGGATGTTATGGAAGGGATTTCCGAATTTATCGATAACGTTGATAAGATCGGTATTTTCAAGCGTGTCCTCAAAGTAAACGGCTACACAATGATCCGGACAATAAAAAAGCATTACAGCATGCGTGATTATTTTCTGAACAGGGCCAAGATTTATGTGGACATGTTCGATAAGCATTATCCTGAACTGGTCGAACTGCAACCATTTATCGCGAACTCTGAAATTAATCTTTTCCAGATCAACCGCACCAGAGCATACTTTATAATTAAATTTCCGGACAACTTTTTCCGGATGTACGAAGACGGATACGGAACCTATACGCAGAAGTTGAAGTTCCTTCGTTACCTAAACCGGAAGTATATTACCAAGTTTCCTGTATTGAAAGGACATGATCCACAAATTCAGGAGGTGATGGTGAGCTATCCGGAGAAAATGGTAGATCCGATTTTAATCCCGAAGGTGAAAAAACTCGACATTCGTCCGCTGGAAGATGCAATTTCAGATGAAGACAAAAGTCGGATTGTGCGATCGCTGATCGGCGATACCAAAGTTCAGAACCAAAACGCAACAATTGTAATTACCCAACCGCTTTCCGAAGATGGTATTTGCACTGAAACGCAAAAGAAGATCCTTTTTGAAGAATTAATTAAAGCCGAACTCGCTAACGGGAATATTGTGTACCTAAAGACGCATCCGCGGGAGCGAACGGTTTATACATACGATTATCCCGGTTTTTACCACCTTCCGAAGTTTTTCCCGCTTGAAGTGTTCAACTTAAGCAGCCATATGCGGATCGAGCGCGCCGTTTCGTTCTATTCGACGGCGTTATACAACCTGAAGCATGTAGACGATAAAGTCCTGCTAGGCGAGGAACATCTTCACAAGGAAATTGAAAAATTAACTAAAGCAGGTCGGGTTTAAAGGCTGCCCGGCCCTTATTATTTCATCATCGATAAGTAGACCTCATGGTAGTGTTTTGCGGCGTTCTCCCATGTAAATTGTGAGCCGCGTGCAATACATTTTTCAACGAGTTCCGGTTTTCGGGAATTGAAATCGGTTAAGCCATTTCTGACTACTTCAGCCATATATCCGGAATCAAAATGATCCCACAAATAAGCCAGTCCGCCGCCTATTTCCGGCAGTGATGTGAGATTGGACATGATTACAGGTTTTCCGAATCGCATCGCCTCGATAACGGGCAATCCAAAACCTTCGCGAAGCGACGGAAAGACAAATGCAGTGCAATTTTGGTAGTAGTACTTGCGCGCTTGGTCGCTGACTTTCCCAACGAGTTTCACACGATCCTGAAGCTGCAATAGGGTAATCTCCTGCCGGATCTCTTCAGCAATTTTTGTCGAGTCTTTTCCGGCAATAACCAAATCAAAATCGGGGAGAAAAGGCATCATCCGAACGAGCGATATAAAGTTTTTACGCTGCGAGACTTCGCCAATACTAAACAAATAATTTTGCTTCGGTATAAAATCCGGAACAAAATCCGGTGCAGTAGCCGTATCCGTGATAGGGTTGCCGTTGTAAATCACAAATTCAGGAACGCTTGGCACTGTGTAATACTTGTGCGTCCACATTTTCGCATATTCGGAGATGTAGGTAATGGCGTCGCTACGGTCTAATTTTTCCTGAAACTTCACATGTTCCGGCTTTTCCATATAATCATTTGGATCCCGGACAAATGGCGTGTTGTGTACTGTTAAAAGATAAGGCAGCTTGTGATACGGCTCAATTTTGGTATTTTGGTTTAGCGAATGCCAAAGGTCATATTTTTGTCTGATTCGAAATAACGGATAACGCCGCAACGACATGTACTTCCTATACCCGAACCGGTTGCTCAACTCTTTTTTTAGAAACGCAATATCGGATGTGTGCGCAACATATTTTATTTCATCTTGTTTAAGTTCGTCAAGCGCTTTCAAAAGATGATAGTTAAATTGGCCGAATCCGAAGTGCAGATTCTTTATATTGTGCGATTCTAGAAATACGGTTTTCATGGGCTTTTTTGTAGGCTACAATAATACTTAAAATTTTTAAACGATTCCTTCCAATCGCCTGTCATCTCCATTATTTCGGTTTGAATGACTAGCATATTGATAACGCCAAAATAATTTAAAAGGGTAAAATACGTTTGATTCATTTGACTGCAGAATCTACCTAACTCGAAACAAATTTGTAAATTTGCCCAATGAATAGCCTCATCCATCCCTACTATAGACACGGCAAAAACGAAATAAACGAAATGATTGATAACTTCGCCAATGACGGTGAAGTGTTTGTGAAAGGTAAGAGAAATGTGATCAAGCGATTTGCGTTTGAGACCACTACCTTGAATATAAAATCATTCAAAATACCGAATCCGGTAAATGCCGTCGTGTACCGGTTTTTCCGGAAGACAAAAGCACGCCGTTCGTTTGAATACGCGAATTATCTGATCCAAAACGGATTTGGTACGCCTAAACCGGTTGCGTATTTCGAAAACTTCAGTCCATTTTTACGCGACAGTTACTACGTCAGTGAGCATCTTGTTGCCGACCTGATGTTTCGCGATCTGACCACCAATCCTGATTACCCGGATCATGAAAATATCCTGCGACAGTTTACGCGTTTTTCATATGCATTGCATCAAAAAGGTATTGAATTTAAAGACCATTCGCCTGGAAACACGCTAATCAAAAAAGCCGGCGATGGTAAATATGAATTCTTCCTTGTCGATTTAAACCGAATGGATTTTCATAAAACAATGTCGCTTGAACTTCGTATGAAGAACCTGTCGCGGCTTACGCCGAAGCGCGAGATGCTGATAATCATGAGCAATGAATATGCAAAGGTTTCGGGCCATCCGGAAAAGTTGGTTTCAGACACACTGATACGGCTGACAGAAAATTTCCAGCGCAAGTTCCATCGCAAGAAACGACTCAAGAACAAATTCCTCCCGGGTCGGAAATAGTAATTGAAAAAAGACTATTTTTCAGCTTCAAAACACCCGATGAAAGCATCAGTAATTATTACTACTTATAATGCGGAAGAATGGTTGCAGAAAGTCCTTACCGGCTTTAGCGTTCAAACCGAGCAGGATTTTGAAGTAGTGATTGCCGATGATGGATCGACATCGGGAACGGCACGTGTGATTGCAGATTTCCAGCGTTCTTTCCGTTTTCCGATCGTGCATGTCTGGCACTCAGACGAAGGCTTTCAGAAGTCGAAAATATTAAATAAAGCCATACTCCGGGCTGCGTCGGATTACCTGATTTTTACGGATGGCGACTGCATTCCGCGGCGCGACTTTATTGGGACCCACTTAAAATATCGCGAAGAGGGCTACTTCTTGTCGGGCGGGTACTTCAAACTTCCGATGTCTATTTCCGAAGCAATCACATTCAACGATATTCTGTTACAACGATGTTTTCAGATTCTCTGGCTTCGAAAAAACGGATTAAAGATGACCTTTAAAGTGTCCAAGCTAACGCACAATCGTTATTTTGCCGCTTTTATGAATTGGGTTACACCAACCAAGCGCTCATGGAACGGCCATAATTCTTCGGGTTTTAAATCGGATATTCTAGCGGTAAACGGTTTTAACCACGACATGAAATACGGCGGGCTCGATCGTGAACTCGGCGAACGGCTTTTCAATTTTGGGATGTTGTCAAAGCAAATCCGCTATAGCGCCATCTGCCTGCATCTGGATCATGCACGTGGTTATTCGAGTCCTGAAATCTGGGAGAAGAACAATTCGATTCGGGCATACAACCGCAAACATAAGGTAATTGAAACGACCAACGGAATAGCACAGTTGTAACCTAATCTCGCGGCTTTCGTCCAAAAATGGAGTAGATTTTTAACCTTCTCGAAAGCGAAATCTTCCGCTTTTCCGGCACACCGTTTTTGGCAATATAATCTTCAACAGCATCAACCATTCGCGCCGCCGATCTTCCGTCGTTATACGGATGATATTGCCCATAGATCTGCTTGCGCGACTCCGCATACGGATCTTCAGTAAGATTTCGGACCACCAGCTTTTCCAACCCCGAATACGTACTACTATTTTCCCAAAGAACGTTTTCGGATATATTCTTGAACGTGATAACCGGCTTGTCTAAAAGCAGGAACTCGTAAATCACCGACGAGGTGTCACTGATCAGCAAATCGGCCATCAGCAGGAACTTTACAATGTTTTTCTCATTTTCATAGATGATGTTGGGAACCTCTGCTGCCAGTTTTTGGTAAGCGTCGAGCCATTCCTGCGCCATCAGCGGATGAAATTTCAGCAGGATGAGATACTCTTTATTTTGAGCCAACGACCGTATTGCGTCTTGCAGATGCGGCGCCGATGTCAGTTTTGGCGAAAATGTAGGTGCATACAGTAAGAGCTTTTGTGCGCCATGCTCAGCAAGCAAAGCATTTTTGATTTCTGCAAATCCCGACGTGTCGGCGCCGTAAACATCGAGTTTCGGCCAGCCCGTCTCGAGAACTTCGAAATCTTTATGTTTCTGCGCCCCTTTTCTAAATCCGTTCGTAAAATACGGACCTTGCGTGAGATATAAGTCAAAATAGTGCCGTATGCGGAAGTGTCCTTTCTTTTCGCCGGCGAGTCCGTGAAAAACCTGGACTTTTACTCCGCGAAGATAATGCGGAACTTCATTTCCCGGAACGAAGATCGCATCGCTGGCGTAAGAAACAAGATCAGCAATAGAAGTGGTGTGATTGTCGGAAGTGTACGGAAAATCTGCTATAATTTTTTCTGAAATATACCATAGCACTTCATGTTTCCTGCCTGCGAGTGCTGCTTTCAGCGGCTGCAGGATCCCGAATGCGTAATTGTTCTGGCAAAATAGAACGCACTTCATTACAGCGCCTTATTTACGTTTTCAAGATCTTCAATGAAGTCGATTTCCATACAGTTGAATGCTGAGATATCGACCGCTTTGATTTTGATATCGTCCTTCTCGATCGCAAGTTCGAGTCCTCGTTCAAAATAATCGTTGTCGGCACATTCTTCCAGCCGGTTAATAAAGTGCTGAATATCGTTAGAAGAAATAAAATTGATCCCGACCGCTTCGCCGAGCCCGTTCTTCACACTTTTTGAAAGTTCGCTGATATAGCCGTCTTCAAGCAGATACTTTACTTCTTCATCGGCCACTTTGCTGGTATTAACGGCAACAAAAGAGGTGTTGGCATCAATATGCGGCTGCAGGATATCGAACAATTTCGCGTCAAAAACAACATCGCCATTGAACCATAAAACTGATTTTGTACGATACTTTTTCAAGGCCCGCAACAAGCTTTTTGAAGTATTAGTCTGATCGAAAAAAGGGTTATAAACGTACGTTAGTTCCGGAAAACGCTCCATGATCATCTCTTTTTTAAACCCGACCACGACATTTATACTGTCGGTATCGTATTTCGAGCTGATGTTCTCAATCTGGTACTCCATTATGCTCTTTCCGTTAGCAAGCGGAGTCAATGGCTTTGGAAACGGATTTCCAAGTCGGGAACCAATCCCTGCGGCAAGGATGACAATTTTCATAGATCGTTTTGCTGTTTTCTCAAATTTATCGATTAATATCTGATATGCCTAAATGATGCGCCAAAAATTCGTCGAACTGCGGCATTATCAAATCGGGGCGAAGCATCAGGTAATATTTTTCGTATTTAGATTGCAAGGTTTTTCGCGGCTTATTACTAATAAGTTCCGGATGGTAGTCGTTTAAATGCACTGCTTTATGAAAAACGCCGTCTTCAAAAATGCTCCAACTGCTTTTCTCGATCCACGGCGAAAAGATTGTAAACGAAGGTTTATTCAGCGCCTTTGCAATATTGATCGCGCCGCCGTCGTTTCCGACGATGAAACTGCAGTGCGACATAATCGCCATAAAGCTTCTTAGGTCGGAGGCGATCAGATCAAAAACTATTTTCCGCTGCGTTTCCGGCTTGCAGAAATCATAAATCAACCGGACTTCAACCGCCTGTTTTGGCATGTAGTTGAACAGGATCTTGGTGTTTTCCAGCGCAAGCCGGTCAACTATGCCAGCCATGTATTGCGCCGGATACGTTTTGCTTTCGTCGCTTCCGAGAACGCCGATCATTACAATTGTTTCTGACAGGTTGAGGTCGTGCGCCTGCAGCGTTGCTTTTGCAGATTCAATTTCTTCGCAGGTCAGAAATAATTTCGGGTAAAGGTCAGGCGAATCCGTAGTTACTGCCTGAATCAGTTTCTCACGTCTTTCGATGGCAAGTCCTTTTACGGATTCGGGCTTCATCGGATACGGAACTTTTTCATTGTACGAAAACGGCAACCCCTTGCCTGCATAACCAATCCTTCTTTCAGCACCGGAGAACATCGTCACCAGACAGCTTTCAAGCTTCGAATACGCGTCGATCACGATATCGTATTTTGCTTTGCGGATGTCCCTGACGAATCGTAATAACGCGGGCTTACTGGTTCGCGCCGCTTCCGGAAAAGCGATGACATTGTCAATACCCGGATTGTTTTCGGTAACCGGTTTGGTAAACGGATAGACCAGGTAGTCGATTTGCGCCGTCGGATATTTTGCTTTCAAATTGTTGCAAATGATCGAACTGATAAGCACATCGCCAATCATTTTGAGTTGGATGACCAATATTTTCTGCGGTGGATTCGCCATCTAGACCGCTACATCATATTCACGGAGTGCGTTGTTCAATGAAGTCTTAAGGTCGGTTGACGGTTTACGTTTCCCGATTATCAGTGCACACGGCACCTGGTATTGGCCCGCAGCAAATTTCTTTGTATAGCTTCCGGGAATTACAACCGATCGCGCGGGAACAATACCTTTCATTTCAACCGGTTCATCTCCGGTAACATCGATTATTGTTGTCGAAGCTGTTAAGCACACGTTCGCACCAAGAACCGCTTCGGTTTCAACGCGTACGCCCTCAACAACGATGCAGCGTGAGCCGATAAATGCGCCGTCTTCAATGATTACGGGCGCGGCCTGCAAAGGTTCCAGTACGCCGCCGATTCCGACGCCGCCCGACAAATGCACGTTCTTTCCAATTTGCGCACAACTCCCGACCGTTGCCCACGTGTCCACCATAGTGCCTTGGTCTACATAGGCGCCGATATTTACATAACTTGGCATTAATATCACACCTTTTGCTATGTATGCGCCGTGACGTGCAACTGCATTTGGCACCACGCGAATTCCCTTTTCAGCATAATTGCGTTTCAACGGGATTTTATCGTGATATTCAAAAATTCCGGCTTCAAGGGTTTCCATTTTCTGGATCGGAAAATATAAAACTACCGCTTTTTTAATCCACTCATTCACCTGCCAGCCGTCAAGCGTCGGCTCTGCAACCCGTAGCGTTCCTTCATCAAGAAGGCTGATTACTTTCCGGATTGCGGCAGTGGTCGTGTCGTCCTGCAACAGCGCGCGGTTTTCCCACGCTTCTTCGATGGTTTGTTTCAAATGGTTCATGCGCGAAATTTTTGCAAATATAAACTTTTTGCCCGCAGGTTTTTTACCAGAAGCGAATGGCTCGGGCTTTTTAATAGGGCAATTCCCGCCCGTGCCTTTATCTGCGCAAAAGCGCAGGATGCCGTCGTGGTCGGGGCTGTCAGACAATCCATTTGAATATTTGCAAAGTTCGGTCAGAAATCGTAATATTAAGCAGCAAAACGCAATATAATGAAAGATTATTTTTCCAAACAGGCGGCTCAATATGCTAAGTACCGACCAAGCTATCCCCAGGAGATGATCGAATATATTATCTCTTTCTGCGCCAATCGGGAGACAGCACTAGACGTGGCAACCGGCAACGGACAAGTGGCGGTTATGCTGTCAAGCCATTTTGATAAAGTGTTCGCAACCGACATCAGCGAAAAGCAACTAGCCAGCGCTGCCCGGGTGCCTAACCTCACGTACTTAAAAGAGCCGGCGGAGCAAACCTCTTTTGAAGACAATGCATTTGATCTTGTACTTGTTGCCCAGGCGGTTCATTGGTTCGACTTCGACAAGTTTTATGAAGAGGTGCGCCGCATTCTAAAACCTGATGGCATTTTCGCGATAGTAGGTTATGTGCTTTTTAAATCTAATCCCGATTCGGATAAGATAGTCCATCGCTTGTATGATGATATTGTGGGGCCGTATTGGCATCCCGAACGAAAATATCTCGATGAAAACTATAAAACCATCCCTTTTCCGTTTGAAGAGATTCCGGTAAGAGAATTCGGGAATGAGCTTGAATGGTCGTATGAACAGGTGATGGGTTACCTTGACACTTGGTCGGCTACCCAGAACTACAAAAACAAAAACAATGAAAACCCGCTTGACCTGATTCGAGAAGAACTGCGTGAATCATGGGAACGCAACAATAAAAAAGTAACTTTTCCATTGCTGCTGCGAATCGGCAAAATACCTTCTGATATATGAAAAAAATAGTTTTGTTGACCGTGCTGGCGGTCACATTTTCAAACTGTACCCGAAAAGCTAAGGATCCGTTGCCGGCGCCAACCGAAGTCACTTCCGACACAACAGTAAAGTTGCAAACCGGCGCACAAAATTCGCTTAACTACCTCGGAATGTACAAAGGCAAACTGCCGTGCGCCGATTGTGCCGGAATAGAAACTTCACTTCAGTTGTCAGAAGGTTTTTCGTACACCTTAACTAGAAAATATCTTGGAAAAAGCACAAAGGTTGTTGAAACGAAGGGATCCTTTTCATGGAACGATGCCGGAAATGCGATCGTCCTTGAGAACATAAAAGGCGAGCCAAACCAATATTTCGTTAGTGAAAACGCGTTAACGCAGCTGGACCTGGATGGAAACAAAACCACGGGGAAACTTGCCGAGAACTATATTCTCCGCAAAGTTCCTGAAGCCCAGGCCGCCCAAACCGACGCGCCTGTGAAAGAACCATCTGTTACGCTTGCCGGAACACGGTGGGAGCTGGCCGAGTTGAACGCAAAACCGGTTACGTCAAAAAGCGAGCGTGAATTCTCCATTGATTTCCGTACCAAAAGTGAATTTGGAGCTTACGCCGGTTGTAACAGCATCGGCGGCAAATATGAATACAAAGGAGATAAGATAAAACTCTTCAATATAATGTCGACCCGAATGGCATGCGCCGAAATGGACGTTGAAACAACATTGATCGCAGCTCTGGAATCGGCTGACAATTTTGTGCAAAACGACAAAGTGCTCCAGCTTCGCAAAGGCGGAATGATCCTGGCAAAATTCGATGCGTTTCCAGAGACGAAATAATGACTTCCGGAAATATTGTAAAAGCAAGGCTGCAAAATCAGCTTCTAGCAGATAAGAAAGCCTCTGATCCCAAAGCAGTCGTTTCGCACTTTGGGGCGATTCAGGCCCAGGATTACGCAATGTCGAAATGGGCAGTTGGGATTCGGACAAAAAATGCGACCGACGAAACGGTTGAAAAGGCGCTTGATGACGGACATATTGTGCGAACGCATGTGCTGCGGCCAACGTGGCACTTGGTCGCAGCCGACGATGTACACTGGATGCTGGAGCTTACGGCAAGTAACATACGACGGCAGATGAACGCGATGAACCGCTCACTCAAACTTGATGCTGCTGTGTTTGCCAAAACAAATGATATAATTGCTAAAGCACTTGAAGGTAACCGCCACCTGACGCGCGAAGAGCTGATGCAAATACTGGTAAGATCTGGAATTCGTACTGATGGACTTCGCAGTTCACACATCATGTTTGCAGCCGAACTCGACCGCATCGTCTGCAACGGTATCCGCAAAGGCAAACAAAATACCTATGCGCTGTTGGATGAAAAGGTAAAAAATCCGAAGAAACTTTTGCGGGAAGAAGCGCTCGCTGAGCTTGCAAAACGTTATTTCCAAAGTCATTCACCTGCTGCCGCAGAAGATTACGCATGGTGGTCGGGATTGTCGTTAACTGACGCACGAATCGGAATTGCTATGAATGATACGTTGATCCAGGAATCTGTTGGCACAAAAATACAGTATCGTTTTGAGTCTGACAGCACTGTTGCAGTTTTGAACCACGTAGGGTTGCTTCCCGCGTTTGACGAGTTTCTAATCAGCTACAAAGACAGAAGCGCATCAATCCACGACGACCACAGTGCACATGCGTTTACGAAAAACGGTATCTTCCGCCCGCTGATCGTCGAGAGAGGCAAAGTTGTGGGCATTTGGAAAAGAGTCACAGGCAAGAAAGGTATTGTTATCGAAACTTCATTCTTTGAATCCCAGAATTGCCTTTCGATTACTGCTGCTGTGGAAAAATATAGCCGTTTCTTAAATCAGCCCGTTGTTGTAAATTCTGCGTCGGAAATACGACCTTTGTAAAAAAAACACATGCCTCGAATCTTAGCCATCGATTACGGAAAGAAACGTACGGGAATTGCCGTTACCGATGAAATGAAAATTATTGCATCCGGACTCACTACAGTCGAGTCGGCTACAGCCATAGAATTTCTTGAAAAATATTTTTCAAATGAAAAGGTTGAAAAAGTGCTCATCGGTGAACCAAAGCAGATGAACAACGAGCCGTCTGAAAGCGCTCCGCTTATCGAAGCTTTTATCATGAAGTTTGCCGCAGCCTTTCCAGGCATGCCTATAATCCGCGTTGACGAACGATTTACATCAAAAATGGCTTTCCAGACCATGATTGACAGCGGACTAAAAAAGAAACAGCGCCAGAATAAAGCGCTAATTGATGAAATTGCTGCAACAATCATGTTGCAGGACTATCTTTCAGCGCAACGCTAAGGGATCGGATCTGCATTAACATTTAATAAAACGCTAACATAAAAGCCGAGTATCTTTGTAGTTAATAACACTACTATGGCAGATACTACACAACAAACCAATACGGATGTGGTGCTGATTGGCGCCGGAATTATGAGCGCCACCCTTGGCATCATGCTAAAGGAATTGCAGCCCGACATCCGGATCGAAATATATGAACGGCTGGACAATGCCGCGGCCGAAAGCTCTGACGCCTGGAACAATGCTGGAACAGGCCATTCCGCATTTTGCGAACTAAATTATACGCCCGAGAACCCTGATGGCTCAATTCAGACATCAAAAGCAGTAAAAATCGCCGAATCGTTTGAAGTCTCCCGACAATTTTGGAGCTTCCTTGTCCAGAAAGGTCTTGTAGGCGATCCCGAAAACTTTATCAGGAGCATTCCCCATATCGCTTTTGTATGGGGCGGAAAAAACGTCGAATTCCTGAGAAAACGATACGAGGCGCTAACGCAGAACAACCTCTTCCGCAAGATGGAATACAGCACCGATTATAATCAACTGTACGCGTGGATGCCACTTGTAATGGAAGGCCGGAGCAAATACGAACCCACAGCCGCGACTTACATGTCGGCCGGAACTGATGTCAATTTCGGTGAGCTTACGCGAAGCATGTTTCGTTATCTAAAGGATCAGGAAGGGGTCAAGATCCACTTTAACCATGAGGTGCGAAGACTCAGGCAAAAGGAAAATGGTGCGTGGCGCATCGTTGTGCGTGACCTTGAAACACGGCAGAAAATTAAGACCCGCACGCCATTCGTGTTTATCGGCGCTGGTGGCGGGTCGTTGCGGTTACTCGAAAAAGCAAACATTCCCGAAGGCGACGGTTTCGGCGGATTTCCCGTAAGCGGACAATGGCTTAAATGCATCAACGAAGAAGTGATCGATAGACATTACGGGAAAGTCTATGGGAAAGCATCGGTTGGTGCGCCGCCGATGTCGGTTCCGCATGTCGATTCGCGAATGATCAATGGAAAGAAAGAATTGCTGTTCGGCCCTTACGCTGGATTTTCAACGAAGTTCCTGAAGAACGGTTCGTATCTTGATCTTCCGTTGTCGATCCAACCAAACAATGTGATCCCGATGCTTTCCGCAGGATTTAACAATCTTCCGTTAACCAAGTATCTTATTGATCAGGTGCGACAATCGCCGGAAGACCGAATGTCGGCCTTGCGAGAGTATGTTCCGTTGGCAGAATCAAAAGACTGGGTTCTGGAAACTGCGGGACAACGTGTTCAGGTTATTAAAAAAGACGAAAGCGGCGGCGGCATACTCGAGTTCGGAACAGAGGTCGTAACTAAAGGTGACGGATCGCTTGCGGTTTTACTCGGCGCTTCGCCCGGAGCCTCTACAGCCGCTTCAATTATGGTTGAACTGCTGCACAAATGTTACAAGGAACAGGTGCTGACGCCCGAATGGCAGGAAAAATTGAAGCAGATGATTCCGTCATACGGACAGTCGCTAAACAATGATGCCGGCCTTCTCGAGGCTACACGCAACTACACCGCACAAACCTTAAAACTTACACATTAATTGATAAAGCTGGTTGTTACCGATATGGATGGCACGCTTCTGAACGATGAGAAGCAGCTTCCTCCTGATTTTTGGGATGTGGCGAATTTGCTGAACGAGCATAATGTTTTGTTGTGCATCGCGAGCGGACGCCAGTATTACACGCTAAAAGAGATCTTTGACCAAGCGCCGGAAAACATCGCATTCATTGCTGAAAATGGTGCTTTTGTAGTAGTACAGGACGAAGTGTTGCATGAAGACGTAATGCATAAAGCGGATGCGATCCGACTGCTGGAGCAAGGTCGGAAAGTCCAAAATGCGAACCTGATTTTGTGCTGTAAGAATGGTGCCTACGTCGAAGGAACCGATGAGAAGTTCCTTGAAATAGCGCGACAGCATTACTACAAGCTTTCTGTTGTAGATGATCTTACGCAAGTGGACGATGCCGTTTTGAAGATCACTTTATGCGACTTTGATAATTCCGAAAGAAATAGTTTGGGATATTTCTCTGGTTTCGGCGACAATTTCAAGATATCGGTTTCAGGAGAAATCTGGCTCGACATTGTCAACTCCGAGGTAAACAAAGGCGCTGCACTCCGGCGACTACAACAGAAATTGGACATTACACGAGAGGAAACCGCTGTGTTTGGCGACTACTTAAACGATCTTGAAATGATGAAGGAAGGCAAATTCAGCTTCGCCATGAAGAATTCACATCCTGACATAGCAAAGATCGCTGCAGAAATAACCAAACACGACAACAACGGATTCGGCGTAACGAACACGATCAAAGAGCTTTTCAGCGGAAGCAATTACTGATATCGAGCCAGGTGAAGTTCTTTCGAAAGCTTTTCAATCTTCTCTGACAGATTGGTAAGCCACACTAACTGCTCAATTACGAGTTGTGCTTCCTGCATTTTTGCATCATATTCGGTGTCTTCTGCCATTCCCGTCTGCTGCATTTCCTTCACCCGGATGTTGCGAAGTTCGGTAAAACGCATCGCCAGTTCTTCACTGTGCTGCAGTTGTTCAACTTCTTCAGATAAATCAGTGTCCAGCAATCTTATCGTGTTTTCCAAATGCCTTATTACTGTTCCCACAACAACATTGAAAGCCTCCGATGCCTTAGTAGTCTTGTGCGATTGGATATACGTTCCCAACGAAGCTGCAGCCGACAACAGCGTATGATTCAGCACGACGAGCTTATAAACCTGCGGAATCTGTTTCTGTTTGGACTTTGGTTCCTGCGACATTCGTTGGTACGACGCCATAAGGTTACCGATTTCAATAAAAGCGTTTTTGCGCGCGAGCCTGTACGATGTTGTAACGTCGCCTTTTTTATTATAGAGTTCTGAAATCTCCTTTAGATAATCCCTATTTGCTTCAACCGATTTTTTCAGGTGCAAAGGCACGTTCAGGAATTCCCACAGTGGCCAGAACAGGTAATTTGCGCCAAATGCCAATGCAGCTCCGATCACCGTATCGATTATACGGAAACGGATTACATCATTAATGTTTGGATCCAAAATTCCGTACAGGAACACCACATACATGGTTACAAACGTAACGCCAACAGTATAATTAGTTGTTGTAAATGCGAAGCCAAGCAAAATACACACTACAATGAAAGCTCCAATAACAACCGGATTGTGGACAATGCTGATGATTGCGAACGCGATAATTGCACCGGCAATCGTTCCCCAGATCCGCTGTAGCGAACGCTCTTTCGTGAGTCCGTAGCCCGGCCGCATAATGACAACAATCGTCAGCAAGATCCAATAAACATTCTCAAGTCTAAAAACGGTCCCAATTACGAACGCAATCAGGATCGTAATTGTCAGCCGCAGCGAATGCCGGAAAATCGTCGACGAAAAGCTCAGGTTTTCCTTTAATGTGGTTAATGGATAATATACAGGAGACAAAAATTTCTCAAGATCTTTGTCGCGGCCTCTCAGATCCTTTAAATCCACTTCAGAGGTGAAGGCCCTGCGTATGACTTTGATCTTTTCGATTTGTTTTTCAGCGTAATGCATCATGTTGGTCAGCATCAGTACGCCTTCAGCTATATCGGTGTCGGTGGCGGAATTCTCGTACTCTCTTATAGCGCGTTCAAGCTGATTCAAGTTGCCAGTCAGGCTGTGTTTGGCGACATACTTGCGGCTATGGGTAATGGTTTTGGATAGTTGTTTCAGTGTCGAGGCCAAACTGTACGCCAGAGTTTGGTAGGTGCCTAAAACCTTTGGCTGAGCGTTGAACTTAGTATGCAGCTTGTTATGGTCGAACGATGTCGACAGTGCGAGTTCCATAATCTCCACCAGCGAAATGAAGACGAGCAGCATTTTCCGATTTTGCGCTGAGTTCCCCGTGGTGGGCCGGTTTCGGATTAGCATCTCGCGAATGTTTTCATGGATTGCATTCAGTTCAACCTGAAGATGCAACTGCTTCTCAATTATCTTTTGCCGGTTTGCATCCGAATTCCACAAATCGCCTCGCAGTTTCAGGTATTTTGCTGTTAGTCGCATGCATTCTGCTATCTGGAGTTCGGTGTAGCGATGCGGACTGATAAAATGAAAAACCAACGAAATCAGAAGGTAAAAGAGCCCGCCGCACAAAATCAATCCGGCATGCGCCAAAACATCGACACCAGGATGAAGTTGGCCCACCGAAAGACACACCGATAACAGGCCGGAAAAGGAAATCATATTCGCCCGATGTCCGTAAACGGAAATCATTGAAAGAAAAAAAAGTGCAACAAGGATTACGGGAAAGAACACGCCCGGATGTGGAAAGAGTACGTTTACCAGCAGGTTACAGCCGGCAACGATAATTGCACCGATTATAACACCCTTTATCTTGTGGCTAAGATGGCTCGGAATATCAGCCGGATACGTTAAGATTGCCCCGATCGCCAGGGTAAATCCAATAGCGGTTTCTCCGAGGTATGCGAAGATTATAAACGGCACCGCAGACGCGATTGTGACTTTTATCGCATTGGCAAAATTGGTGCTGTCGGCAAACTTTCTGATTTCGTCAAACATACTCGAAGAGTTATCTCAAAGGTACGATTTGAATGTCCAATGGGCAACCGCAACCCTCGGTTTTAAAAGAACTTTATAAATGTTTGCCAAATATGAAAACCGTCCTGACGTGTGTATAATTTTTCACTATTTTTGCCGACGTGCTGAAACCGCGATACGTTTCAGATAAATTTAATACAATGATTTTACCTATTGTTGGTTATGGAGATCCTGTTCTGCGCAAAGTCGGAGCCGAGATTCCTGTGACATATCCGAACCTGAAAGAGGTAATTGCCGACATGTACGATACGATGTACAATGCTTACGGAGTTGGCCTTGCGGCGCCACAGGTTGGTCTTCCAATCCGGCTTTTTGTAATCGATACGAAGCCATTCAGCGACGACGAAGACCTTTCGGCAGAAGAACAACAGCAGCTTCGTAACTTCCGACAAACGTTCATCAACGCGAAAATGCTGAAGGAAGAAGGCGAGGAGTGGGGTTTTAACGAAGGCTGCCTCAGCATACCCGAAGTCCGCGAAGACGTGTACCGGAATGAACGCATTACGATAGAATATTTTGATGCCGATTTTAACAAAAAGACGGAGGTTTACGACGGACTGATAGCCCGCGTGATTCAGCACGAATACGATCATATCGAGGGAATTCTATTCACCGACAAGATTTCTTCACTAAAAAAACAACTGATCAAGAAAAAGCTTCAGAATATCATGGAGGGTAAAACGCGGCCCGATTATAAGATGAAGTTCTCTGCTAAAAAAACCAGCCGTTAATTCAAAGAATAAAATTTGTCATAATAACACATATATGAACTTAGAAAAAATATTAGCCATTTCAGGCAAACCCGGACTTTACGCCTTGAAAGTACAAACACGTTCAGGATTTGTTGCAGAATCACTGCTTGACGGAAAGAAAATTACTGTTGGTTTACGAAGCAATGTGAGCCTGCTTTCAGAAATTTCGATGTACACGAACAGCGAAGAAAAGCCCCTTGCAGATGTGATGCGAAACATTGCAATTAAAGAAGATAACGGTCCGGCGCCTTCACACAAAGAAGACAACGCAACGTTAACTGCCTATTTCAAGCAGATTTTGCCTGACTACGATGAAGATCGCGTATATCCTTCGGATATTAAGAAAGTCTTTAACTGGTACAATATCCTTCAGGCAAAAGGCCTTGTTTCGAAAGAGGCGCCCGTAAAAGCTACAGACGCAACTACTGAAGAGCCAGTGGCCGTTGAAGCTGAAGCAGAAGCTCCGGCGAAAGCTCCAAAAGCGAAAGCAAAAGCTAAGAAAGAGTAGTTAACATCTTTTCATAAATACTAATCCTGTTTCCGCATTCCGGCGACAGGATTTTTTATTTTTATATAAACCCAATCCTGATGAATTCTAAGAATGAACAACTTGCGGCGTTTGAGAGGCTGCTGGTAATTATGGACGAGTTGCGTGAGAAGTGTCCGTGGGACAAAAAGCAAACACTCCAAAGTCTGCGCCACCTAACCATTGAAGAAACGTATGAACTTGGCGATGCAATTCTTGACGACAATCTTCAGGAAGTGAAGAAAGAACTCGGCGATGTGCTGCTGCACATTGTGTTCTACGCAAAAATAGGAAGTGAATCGGGTTCATTTGATATTGCCGACGTCTGCAATGAAATTTGTGACAAGCTGATTCATCGCCATCCGCATATTTATGGCGATGTAAAGGTTGCCGACGAAGAGGAAGTCAAGCAAAACTGGGAAAAGCTAAAGCTGAAGGAAGGCAAGAAGTCGGTGCTCGAAGGCGTACCTAAAAGCCTGCCTGCACTTGTCAAAGCATCAAGAATTCAGGACAAAGTGAAAGGTGTCGGATTCGATTGGGAAGAGCCGCATCAAGTTTGGGACAAAGTTCAGGAAGAACTTGAAGAGCTTCAGGTTGAAGTGAAACGAGGCGATACAGAGAAGATTGAAGCTGAATTTGGCGACGTGCTATTTTCGATGATCAATTATGCCCGGTTTCTAAATGTTAATCCCGAAGATGCGCTCGAACGAACAAACAAGAAGTTTATCAAACGGTTTCAATATCTCGAGTCCAAAGCGGGTGAGCTTGGAAAACCACTTTCAGAAATGACGCTTGCCGAAATGGATGTTTTCTGGAACGAAGCCAAAAAGTTATAAAACGCTATTGAACTTAAGAAAGTCAGCCACGAATCCACAAATTAAATACGTGGTATAAATTCGTGAATTTGTGGCCAAAATCTAAAGTACTTTCGCAGTTTACTCGGTTCTTATACTTCTGATCTGTTTCAGTTTTTGCTTTAGCGTTGCAAGTTCTTCTTTGTGCTTTTCAATATTCCTGCGTACTTCAAGCACGATGGAGTTCTCTTTCTTCGCATTTTTGGTATTCGTGAAAAACTGGATGTTATTCTCCAACTGGAAGATTTCGTTTTGGACCTCGTCGATCTTGCGCATCAGGAAGATCTTCTCGTTGTCGAGTTTACGTGAATCGTCGCTTCCGGCAAGTGAATCGATACGGTTTGAGAATCGTGTCATATCCGAATCTTTCTTGCTGAGGCTGAGTTTTTCAAAAAGTGCATCCAGAATTTTATTGAATTTTCCTTCAATGTGACGCTTGGCAAACGGCACACGGCCGAAACTCTTCCAGTTCTCGATATGTGCCTTAATGGCATCGAGATCGGTTTTATGATCTCCGGTTAATTCAAAAGAACGAATTGTTTCCAAGTAGGCTTTCTTCTTGTCGAAGGCTTCTGTTTCTTCACTATTGGCCTCGTTTTTCTGTGCTTTTAGTTTCTCGAAATAGTGGTTGCACGCATCTTTGAACTCTTTCCATATTTTATCTGAATATTTGCGTGGCACATGCCCGATTTGCTTCCATTCTTCCTGAATCTGTTTCATCACAGGCGTTGTGGCGGCAAAATCTTCGCTTTCCTGAAGTTGCTTCGCTTTTTCAACCAAGGCAAGTTTTCGGTTGAGGTTTTCCTGTTGGTCTTTTTTGATGTCTTTGTAAAACGAATTTTTAAAAGTGTTGAAATTTCGGACAGCCGTTTTAAATGCCGCCCAAGTTTCTTCATTGACATCATTCGGCACTTTTCCCGCAGCGAAGAATTCATTGCGTAGTGCTTCTACTTTGTCAATTTGGCCTTGCCACTGCGAATGTGCAGCAACCTTTTCCTGGGCAAGCTCTTCGATTTTAGCAATGATCGTGCGCTTCTTTTCAAGATTTTCAAGTTCTGTCGCACGTTGGCCTTCGTAAAGTGCTTCACGTTTGTCGTGCATCTGACGCGTCAATTCGCTGAAACGTTGCCAGATTTCTTCGCGGTGTTCACGTGAGACCGGGCCAATATCTTCTTTCCAGATCCGGTGTAAATCCTGAAGTTCACGAAATGCCTTATTTACATCCGGCTCGTTTACTAATTCTTCGGTACGCGCAATAATTTTCTGCTTAAGCTCAAGGTTGTGTTTGAAGTCGATGTCACGGGCCTCACGGTCGAGATGTAAATAATCATAAAAATTCTCGACATGAAAATGATAGTTATTCCAAACGTGGTTGTATTTATCTTTTGGAATCGAGCCTGCGTTTTTCCAGCGCTCGCGCAATTCGTTGAAATGTTTTAAAGTATCTTTTATGTTTTCCTGCGGATTGATAAGGTTTTTCAGTTCCTCAACAATTGCAAGGCGGTTTTCAAGGTTGGTTTGTAAATCCGATTGCAGGCTTTTAAAATGCTTGTTCTTTCGGTCACGATACTGATTGTATAGCGTGTCGAACTTGCCTTTCAGCGGGAAGTTATAATGGAAATCTTCCGTTGTATCAGGATTTTCAGCTGCAAATGCAGCCCGTTTTTCCTCAATCAGGTGATTGTATTTCGAGATAAACGCGTTCTTGAGCTGCTCGATATGTTCCTTAACAGACATTACTTTTTCAGCAGTTATCAGCTGCTCGAGTTCGTCCACAAGGTCTTCCATCGACATAGATTCGTAGTCTTTAACGGGAACTTCATGAGCAGCAGCAAGTGTTTCGTCTTCGCTTTCGGCCGCATTGGTTTGCGAAATCGCGTCAACCGCTTCATTTGCCGTTTCGGTAGCTGCCGTGTTATTGGAGATTTCTTCGTCGGTCATAGCAACATTTGGTTCGGCAATTGCGTCAGCGGCATCATTTGCATCTTCCGTAGCCAGTGAGTCATCCGCAACCTCTTCGTCAGAAAGCCAAATTACGTTCGACTCATCGGAAGCCGCTTCTGAAACTATTTCATCAGCAACATTTTCCTCGGCAGAAGCCGATTCTGCTACAATCGCGTTTCCGGTAGGCGAGGCTTCGGCAGCAGCGGCAACATCAGTTTCCGCATCAGAGGCTTCGGCTGGCGCAACAGGTGTTTCTGGTGTGTTTTCAGTAGCATCAACGTGTGCCGTTTCCGGCTGTTGCGCTTGGTTTTCCGGTGATCCGTCTGCGTTTTGCGGGCTGTCTTTCTTTTCTTCTGACATTATGAAAATGTGTAAGGTTGATATTTTAGAGGGCGTAAGATACTAAAGGTGCGACGAAATTCAAAACAAAAGCTTTACTTAAAACCATGTATAATTGAATTTTGGGCAGCTTGTTCCGGCTGTTCGCTATATCCGCGCAGAAAAAGCGCGGGATGCCGCTGCCATCCGGGCTGCAATGGCTCTTTAAGCTGAAGTATATCTACCTATTCCAGATCTTCCATGATCGTTCTGCCTGCAGCACCAGCATTTCATAGCCGTTTTTGATAATCGCCCCTGATGCTTTCGCTTTTTTTAAAAACACCGTCTCTTCAGGGTTATAGATCAAATCGTATGCAATATGCTTCTCAGTAAAGAATTCGTAAGGAATCGGCGGAAATTCGGCTGTATCGGGACTTGTGCCAAGGGGAGTGCAGTTGATGATAATTTGGTGGTTATCAAATGTTGTTGCGTTTATAAAATCGTAGCGGATCGCACCTGCCGATTCTTCGCGGGAAACAAAGGTGTACAGAATCCCGAGTTTATCCAGTGCAAATGCGACGGCTTTGGAAGCGCCACCGGTTCCGAGGATTAACGCCTTTTGGTGATGCGGCTGCAGCATCGGCTTAAGTGATTTCGAAAAACCGTACCAGTCGGTGTTGTACCCTTTTAGCGTGCCTTTATTCGTAACGCGGATCGTATTCACAGCGCCCATTTTTGCTGCGTTACCAGATAATGTATCGAGAAGCGGAATGATTTGCTGTTTATACGGAACCGTAACGTTCAGTCCAGCTAAATCAGGATTATCAGTAAGGATTTGGCGGAATTCCGAAACATCAGCTAGATCAAAATTCTCGTAACTATAACGTTCCAGCTTTAGGTCGGCAAACTTCTTCGTAAAATATTTTTTCGAAAAAGAATAATTGATATTTCGGCCTATTAGTCCGTATTGCCGTTTCGAATTATCTTCTTCTTCCATGGCTCCAATATAAAAAAAAATCGGCCAGATAGCCGGCCGATTTTTGAATTATGGTAATGGGTTATTATTCCTTTTTGTATTTGTTGATCATGTTCTGAACCACTTTGCGCGCCCACATCACCGGAAATAAATCTTCAAGGATTGTGTGGTTTTTGAAGTTCAGCCGCAAGCCGTTGCTTAAATGGAATTTACCTTTCTTGTCGTCGCCTGTCATAAAATACAATCCGGCCAGACGGTATTCGACTTCGAACTCTTCAGGAAAATATTCGGATGCCTGAAGCAATGTCTGCACAGCGCTATCGAATTCGCCTAGAAATTGTAGAATGTCGACCCAAAAAAGCCATGTGTCCAATTGATAATCGCCAAGTTCAACGGCTTTCCGATAACCGAGTTCGGCTTCCTCAAAGAAATTCATCTGGCGGTTTATTGCTCCGTAGCGCTTCCAGTAAAGACGGTTTTGATCATCAATTGCAAGTGCTTTATTTACGTAAAACAACGCTTTTTGGAAGTTCTTTTGGCGGACATAAAAATCCGTGATCGCAATCCAGCCTTTGTCTAACAACGGATCTTCGTGGACGGTCTTGTGGAAATACTTCAGCGCAAGCACCTTTTTTCCCATTTTCTCATAACATTTCCCGATTCGAAGTAATGCATAAGATGTCGGATCGTCAAGTTCAATCGTACGGTTGTAGGCTTCAATTGCTTCCTCGTACTTTTTCAGCCGTTCAAGCGACTTGGCTTTTTCCATAAAGGCGCCAAGAAATTCTTCATCGATCAAGGTCGCATAATCGAATGCACGTAGCGCAGCTTCGTATCGTTTAAGGCCGTAATTCAAGCGTCCCACCTGATGCCATGCAATTTCGCTATATGGATTCTTTTCAATATAATTCTCAAGGTATGCGATTGCTTCCTGGTTCTGGTCAAGAAACTCGAAACAATATACCACGTTGTATAACGCAGCCTGATCTTCGGTATCTTCTTCAAGGCATTTGATGAAATTCTCTTTCGCAAGTTCAAGATTGTCCATGAAAAGATATTCCATCCCCATCAGGTTATATACATCCGAATGGTCTTCGGTCAGTGTCAGGGCGATACGCAATTGCTCCACAGCTTGTTCGTGGTTGTCACGTTTCGAAAATATATTTGCTTTTTGAATGTAAATTTCTTCGTTATGCGGTTCGATCGCAAATAGCTCGTTCAGCAACTTTTCAGCTACGTCAAGCTTGTCATCATAGATGAGCATCTCTACCTGAACCAGCTTTAGCCCTGTAGACTTCGGGTGCTGTTCAAGTGCCAGTTTCAAAGCTTTTTTTGCGAGTGAAGACTTACCCGTGTCGAGATAGTGAAGAATAATGTCCTCAAACTCTTCAGAATCAAAAAAGAGTACTTTGTTGGTTTTCAACATCGACTCGAACTTCGAAAGGGATAAATTATACTCTTCTTCTTCGTTGCTTAGTTGCATACTGTTTTTCTTTAAATTATCCTATCTAAAAGTAGGAAACCTACTTATCGATGAAATGCAGAGGCCTTATTGTTGTGAACAATTTAATTAACAACCGGCTGTCTTGGGAAGTTGTAACAGAGGAACTTACGCATTTCATGTTACAGCTGAAGCTTTTATTGTTCTTCAGACTTTATATGTTTCTAAGGATAACAAGAACGTGTCTCTCAAATATACGAATGATTTTGTTATACTTTTCCCACAATTTCATCCATAACTTCAATAAGGATCGCACATCCTTCGCGGATTTCGACATCAGAAATTGTGAGCGGCGGCGTAATTCGAATTGCTCTCCCTTCAAAAAGAAGCCAAAACAATATCAGTCCGCGTTGCTGGCACCTCAAAATCACTTCATTGGTAATTTCGGCGCTGGGTGTCATCGGGGCCAACATAAGCCCTTTACCGCGGATTTCCTGTATCAAAGGATGTACCAAAAGCGACCTGAACAGGTTTTCCTTGCGAAGCGCCTCTTTAATGAGGTTTGTTTCTGTAATTTCCTTTAAAGTCGCCAGGCACGCTGCCGCAATGACAGGATGTCCGCCAAAAGTGGTAATATGTCCGAGTTTCGGGTTGTCGCTTAAAAGATCCATCATTTCAGACGATGCACAAAAAGCACCAACCGGCATTCCGCCACCCATTCCTTTTCCGAGTATGATAACGTCGGGAACAATGCCGTAGTGTTCAAACCCGAATAATTTTCCGGTACGGCCAAATCCGGGCTGTATCTCATCGACGATCATCAGGGCGCCGACATCCGTACAGCGTTGGCGCACTTTCTTGAAAAAGTCGTTTGAAGGCTCAATAAATCCGGCTCCGCCCTGAATGCTTTCGAGGATGATCCCAGCGGTTTTAGTAGTGATCTTTTCGATGTCCGCTTCATTGTTGAAAGTAATAAAATCGACATCGGGAATCAGCGGTCTAAATACCTGCTTTCGATCTTCGAATCCCATTACGCTCATTGCGCCCATCGTGTTGCCGTGGTAGGCGTTATAGCAGGAAATGAGCTGACTTCGACCTGTAACGCGGCGGGCCAGTTTCAATGCGCCTTCGGTAGCTTCGGTTCCTGAGTTTACGAGGTACGTTTTATCGAGTGGCGCAGGCAGCAACCCGGCAAGCAATTTGCAATATTCGACAGCCGGGCTTTGCGAATATTCTCCATAGACCATAACATGCGAATACTTGTCCAACTGCTCTTTGATCGCATTATTCACACGTTCATTCCTATGTCCGAGTGAACACGCCGATACGCCTGCCACGAAGTCCAGGTATTTCTTGTTTTGAGTATCGTAAATATAACATCCTTCGGCATGTGAAACTTCCATTCCGAGTGGATACGGTGATGTTTGTGCCTGGTATTTTATAAAATCGGGGTTCATTTTGATAGGTGCAAGGTTCAGGGAAAGGGAAAGGTGCAAGGGACAAGGGACGAGGTGTCCTTTATCAAATCTACTTGCTTGGCGGGTTATTTCTATCGTATTCCAAAGTTTCTTTTCGGATCTCCATCGGCACGTTTTCTTTGGCCATTTCGGCTGCACTCTCTCGTACGATCTTTTCGTTGAGTGCATTCTCTTCAGGCGGGAAAATATCATCTTTGGTCATTATCCTTTCTTCTCCACGCCAAACGAAACCGCGCAGCTTACGTAGGTTCTCCGGCAGGTCCTTTTCAGGAAAAACTTCACTTTCGGGATTTCCAAAGAACGTCAGTACATCGATCTTGTTCCCGTCCAAAATCAGGTTGATTTTGCTGCCGACACCTTTGTTGATCCCGACGAGTTTATTGTCGTCGTTGCGCATGTAGTAAATTACCTCAGTATTTTTGACGATATCCACTTCATACAGTTTGTTCTCCCGGAACTTTCCGTATAGATTGAGTCCCTTGACCTGATTAAATCCGGTTCCAATGGTATCTTTTGAAATGATAAATGCATTATTCAGCACCTTCAGCGAGTCAAGTTTTTCGGTCTTGTTGTTGCTGATTAGATGCATCACATCTCCGGTCATCTGATTGTCCATATTCCAAAGTATCGGTCGCCCGATCATCTGTGTAAGTCCGCGCGACTGGCTCGAATGGATCGAGTCGCACTTCCCGCTCATATCGGTTTTGTAAAACCTCGCATTATTAAATGCCCTTACGATCCTGTTTTCCGCCTTTCCCGTCACCATCAGCTTTTTGCCATGGATATAAACAGAGTCATTCTCAACAAGATTTATGGCGACAGCACGTTTTGTGACATACATAGAATCCTGGTTTCGGTACACTTCGCCATAATGGCCTTTTACGACGCCGCGATTGATGGAATCGGTTACCTTGACATTGTTGGTCGCTGAGGCAAATTCGCGCTTCCGGTCATAGTAAAGACTGTCGCCTTCTATTAAACGGTCTTTGTATTTTATATACGATTTTCGAAGAAAGTGGCCGACATTTTTCTTACTGTCGTAAAATCCTTTTTCGGTATAGATATAATTCTGCTTACTGGTAATTGTTGACGGCCCAAAGAGATAGGAATGGCCCGAATTATTGTAATAATCCAAATGGTTCGACTTCACGACATATTCGGGGTTAGTAATGGTCACCGCAGTCCGGAAGGTAAACTTCTTTTGCGGAACATAATAACGACCCGATTTGCTGGTCAGCACATTATCCTTGTTTGTGATGCGGCCGTTAGTGCTGTAGTACGCTTGCTGAGAGTTGCGGTCAAAATGAAGCGTGTCGGTTACAAGTGTCATATCGGGCGATCGCATCGACACGGCTCCGGCTGCAAATGCCTGTCTGGTGTCAGCATTATATTCGGCGTATTTGCTGTTCATGAAAAGCGTGTCGCCCTGAACGAGCCTGACATCACCAAACGCCTTCAGATAGTTTTCCTCCTGAAAAATATAGGCTTTATTACAGGTAATGATTACCCCGTCGTGGTTTACGCGAACATTTCCCGAGGCAAGAACAGCACCCGGAATCGCAGCTTCGTTTCGCTCGGAATAATCGGCATTCTCGATAATGATTTTCTTCCGTTGTTGTGCCCATACTGAAGTAGAGGAGAGAACGATAAAGGCCAGAAGAACACGAAGAAAAAACTTTTTCAATTCGATAATTTTTGTCAAATTTATAAAAAAGGGATCAAGCATCACCGCCGTTAAGAATTATTTATAAGTAGCGCGAATTGCAGTCAAATTTTTATATTTGTTTGGGAGCAAAATACCGTAAACATCATCGGATGAGAAAAATACTTTTACCAATACTTGCAGGCCTTGCCCTGACATCACAGGCGCAAAATCCAAGCACAAAAAAAACAGACAAAGACCCAGACAAGCCACAGAATAAAGTGGTCGTCTATCAGGTGTTTACACGTTTGTTCGGAAATAAAAATACAACAAACAAGCCGTGGGGGACGATTCAGGAAAACGGAGTAGGGAAGTTTAACGATTTCTCCGACCTCGCGCTGCAAGAAATCAAAGATCTTGGCGTAACACATATTTGGTACACGGGCGTCCCGCATCACGCAGTGATTAACGATTATGCTGGAATAGGAATCTCCCATGACGATCCCGATGTTGTAAAAGGAAGAGCCGGATCGCCTTATGCGGTCAAGGATTATTACAATGTGAATCCCGATCTTGCCGTGGATCCGAAACGACGTCTTGAAGAATTTGAAGCTTTGATCGAACGTACGCACAAGAACGGATTAAAACTTTTAATAGATATCGTTCCGAACCACGTAGCGCGAAAATATGAGGGGAAATCAACTTCTAAGAAACGTCGGGATTTTGGTGCCGACGACGATACCGCTGTTGAATATAAGCGTGATAATAACTTCTACTACATTCCCGGCCAGAAATTCCTGGTTCCCGAAAGCGGAAGCTATAAGCCGTTGAACGGAGAAAATCATCCGCTAGCCGATGGGAAATTTGACGAAGATCCAGCAAAATGGACTGGTAATGGTTCCAGAAAAGCACAACCCGATAGCAACGACTGGTATGAAACCGTCAAGATCAATTACGGAATTCGGCCTGATGGATCAAAAGATTTTCCTGAGTTGCCCGCTAATTTTGAAGTTAAAACGTTCGAAGAGCATTACAAATTCTGGAAAGACAAAGATGTTCCGGATTCGTGGGAAAAGTTCCGTGACATCGCACTTTACTGGATCGACAAAGGTGTCGACGGCTTCCGATATGATATGGCTGAAATGGTTCCGGTCGAATTCTGGAGCTATATGAACTCGGCAATAAAAATGAAAAATCCAGACGCTTTCTTGCTTGCGGAAGTATACAACCCGAAGGAATACCGAAACTATATCCGATTTGGGAAGATGGATTATTTGTATGACAAAGTTGAACTGTACGATAAGCTTAAAGAAGTTATCCAGGGGAAAAGCGGCCCGGATCCAATCGTATACATCATGAAAGGACAGGAAGATATTGAACATCATCTACTGCATTTCCTTGAAAATCATGACGAGCAACGCATCGCAAGCCCTGAATTTGCGGGGAACGGGCATAAAGGCAAACCGATGATGGTGCTTTCCACAACGATAAGTACATCGCCAACAATGGTGTACTTCGGACAGGAAGTTGGCGAGCCCGGAAAACTTGATCCAGGATTTGGAGATCCGTCACGAACCTCCATATTTGATTATATAGGCGTTCCAAACCACCAGCGATGGATGAACGGAGGGAAATTTGATGGGGCAAAACTTACGTTTGAAGAAAAGAATCTTCGGGATTTCTATCGTAGGCTGTTGCGCTTTACGATAAAGAGTCCGGCGTTGATGGGAAAATATCAGCAGCTTCAAACAACAAACCGGGGCGGAAAAGGGTACGACGACGACATCTTTTCGTTCGTACGCTGGTCGGATGCGGAGAATCTTCTTGTTGTTGTGAATTTCTCTGACTCGAAAAGCAGCTATTTCAACCTAAAGATCCCCGTTGAGATTATCAGGGAATGGGGCCTTAAAGATGGCAGTTACATCATCAAAGACCAATTGTACGAAAAAAGTACGCTCAAGCTAACGGTAACGAAAGGCGAAGGCAGTGTTCCAATTACAGTTGCACCATCAGAATCCTATATTTACAAATTTCAATAAAATAGCTACACTATAAAATGCGCGTTGTTTGTGCCGAGAACGTAAGAATATCGAAATAACAGATGTAGTTGGTCGTACCTGTTGAAGTCAGAAGAGATTACAACCGATCGCCATTTGTGCCCATGCCGGCCCGCAATTTTTAGAAAGCAGCCAGTAAACTACATAATTTAGTCTGTCGTGGGTACGCAACTCTTCAGAGTCAGATGAAGAAGAGTATAACCACTTACTGCAGCGACTAAAGAGGCTATAAGAATGGCCAATTTCGAATCATTAACTAGAGCAGGATCATCAAAAGCGAGTAACGTAATAAAGATCGACATCGTAAAGCCGATTCCGCCTAGCGCTCCAGCACCAAGTAGGTTGGTCCACTTTAATTGACGCGGCAAAGTGCACAGTCCTAATGCAGTTCCGAGAAAGCAGAAGAGCAAGATACCTAATGGTTTTCCGATTGCAAGACCGGAGATGATGCCGATGCTGCCTGAGGTGGAGATTCCTGCTAACCAATCGCTTCCAAGAACAATTCCGGTATTGGCAAGTGCAAACAGCGGAAGAATCAGAAAGGAGACCGGCTTGTGAAGCCAATGCTGAAGAATATACGATGTCGATTTTCGGTCGCCGTTTCCAAACGGAATCGCAAAGGCAACCAATACGCCCGTGATGGTCGCGTGTACGCCCGAATGCAGCATAAAATACCACATCCCAACACCAAGTGCGAGATACGGGATCAGATTGCGAATTTTTAATCGGTTCATCGCAAGCAGGACAAGCCAAATTCCGCCTGCAATGGAAAGATTCGTAAAAGAAATAGTTTTGGTATAAAAGATTGCGATAACGATAATAGCACCAAGGTCGTCTATCACGGCAAGGGCAGTCAGGAAAACCTTCAGCGACGCCGGAACGCGGTTCCCAAGCAGTGACAATATCCCAATAGCAAACGCAATATCCGTAGCCATCGGGATCCCGGCGCCGGATTGTGTCGCGCTTCCATAGTTGAACAGCAGGTAGATTCCAGCCGGGACAATCATTCCGCCCAGCGCGCCAATTACGGGTAGCGCTGCATTTTTTAGATTTGATAGTTCTCCGATGTAGATCTCGCGCTCGAGCTCAAGGCCGATCAACAGAAAGAATATCGCCATCAGGCCATCATTTATCCAATGCGTCAAGGTATGAGAACCGATCGGTTGCTCCCAAAAACCGACATATTGCTCAGAGAAAGCCGAGTTGGCAAGTAGCAGTGAAGCCGCCGTGACGAAAACCAAGATAATTCCGCCGGTCTTTTCGTTTTCAAAAAACTCTTTAAAAAGATTGGTCAGCTTGCTCATCTGCTGTTATTTCATGATTGTCTGCTTCCTGTCGGGGCCAACAGAAACGATTTTTATTGGCACCCCAACTTCCTGCTCGATAAATTCAATATATTCTTTAAGTTCAGATGGAAGCTCATCGTATGCTGTCATCCCCGTCAGATCAGCCTTCCAGCCCTTAAACTCGCGGTAAATCGGGGAAACATACTCAGGTTCTATGTTGTACGGGAGATGGTCGATTTTGGAACCTTTGTAGTTATATGCCGTGCAAACCTGAAGCGTCTCAAAGCCCGAAAGGACGTCGCCTTTCATCATCATCAGTTGCGTAACGCCGTTCACCTGGACCGCGTATTTTAGCGCCACAAGATCAAGCCAGCCACAACGGCGCTGACGTCCGGTTACAGAGCCGAATTCATTTCCAACACGTGCCATTGTTGCGCCGTCTTCATCAAAAAGTTCGGTTGGGAAAGGGCCGCCGCCAACGCGCGTTGCATACGCTTTAAAAATCCCATAGACTTCTTTGATTTGGTTTGGTGCGATTCCAAGGCCTGTACAAGCTCCGGCTGCCGTTGTGTTTGATGAAGTCACAAACGGATATGTTCCGAAATCAACGTCAAGCAACGATCCTTGTGCGCCTTCGCAAAGAATGGACTTTCCTGCTTTTTGTGCCTGGTGCAGGTATTCCTCACTGTCGATGAACGTTAACTTTTGAAGTTCTGCTATAGCCTTGAAGAATTCTTTCTCAAGTTCAGCAAGATTATATTGAATGGCAACATCATAAAATTTGATCATCGCCTCATGCTTGTCGGCCAGCGCGCGGTAACGTTCGTTGAAATCGGCAAGTTCAATGTCGCCTACGCGGATTCCGTTGCGTCCGGTTTTGTCCATGTATGTTGGCCCGATGCCTTTTAAAGTCGACCCGATTTTCGCTTTTCCTTTTGAAGCTTCGGATGCTGCGTCGAGCAAACGGTGCGTTGGCAATATCAGGTGGGCCTTGCGCGAAATAATGAGCCGCGAATAGATATCGATGTCGAATTTAGATAATCCTTCTATTTCTTTCTGAAAAACGACCGGATCGATCACAACGCCGTTACCGATGATGTTGATTGAATCTTTGTGGAAAATTCCGGATGGGATCGTACGGAGAACGTGCTTGATTCCGTCGAACTCAAGTGTATGTCCGGCATTTGGGCCGCCCTGAAAACGAGCAATAATATCATATTTTGATGTTAGGACATCAACAATTTTTCCTTTGCCTTCGTCGCCCCATTGCAATCCAAGTAATAAATCTACGGTCATGTTTTAATAGTAATCAGTAGTTAGTATTGAGTAGTTAGCTTGTTGTATTTCAAGTGTGTGCGTTAGGGATTGACGTGAAAATCCTTTTGGAGCATGGAATGCGAAAAAGATTGAAACATAAAGCCCGGCGGCGGTAGCGGAAGATCCTAGTATCAGGATGGTCTTCAAACCGACGCAACGCCCAAATTATAAGTTAGTCGTTATTGATTTTCTTTCGGTTTCCGTACAGATACAAAGAGTGGTTGTGTATCTCGATATCGAATATTTCTTCGATGGTTTTCTTGATAATTTGGATCCGTGGGTCGCAAAATTCGATTACTTCGCCGGTGTCGGTCATGATGATATGGTCGTGCTGCTTGTCGAAGTACGATTTTTCATAATGCGACTGATTTTGTCCGAACTGATGTTTTCTTACAAGTCCGCAGTCGAGCAGTAATTCTATTGTATTGTAAAGCGTGGCGCGGCTAACACGGTAATTCTTGTTCTTCATTTTGATATAGAGGTTCTCTATGTCGAAATGCTCCTCATTGTCGTAAATTTCCTGAAGTATGGCGTAGCGCTCAGGTGTTTTGCGATGCCCTTTATTTTCAAGGTATAACGTAAAAACATTTTTTACGATTTCCTGGTTTTTGCTGTTATCACTGGATATTAGTGTCATGTGGCAAAGATAATACAATTAGTTTAAAAAGAGCGGCTGACACCAATGGAACTGCGACAATTCTAGGTTTGATACACCCGTGTGACCTTGTCGATGCCGTCGATTTTCTTTATATTTTCGATAAGTTTCTTAAGGATCGTATTGTTTTGCACGATTACCGCAACCTGACCTTTAAAGATACCGGCTTCACCACTCAATGAAATGCTCTGGATGTTTACATGCATGTTGTTTGAGATGACTTTTGTGAGCTGGTTGGTCAGCCCGAGCGTGTCCATTCCGGTAATTTTCAATATCGCTTTGAACTCCTGTTGCGACGAGTCGATCCACTTTGCCTGCATAATCCGATAAGCGTAATTTGACTGCAAACTAATGGCATTCGGACAGTCTTTTTTGTGCACTTTTATTCCTTCGTTTATTGTTACGAAACCGAAAACCTCGTCGCCTGGAATCGGGTTGCAACACGTGGAAAGTTTGTAGTCGAGCTTGTCATGTTCCGGTCCAAAAACCAGCATATCGTAGTTGTTGCTGAGTACCTGGCGATGAATATCCTGATCGGCAGTTGTTGGCGTTCGCTTGATCTTGCTTTTGAAGAAATTGATAAACGAATTGTTCTTTTGCGCCGCATAATCCTTTAGCTGCTGATTGTCGATTGCGCCGCTTCCAGCACGATAAAACAAGTCCAGACTCGTTTTAAGTTTGAAGAAGTTGACCATTTCATTTACGACCGCTTCACTGAAAGTAATCTTCAAATGACGCAACTTACGCGTAAGAAGCTCTTTTCCTTCTTCGGCGATCTTCTTGGTGTTTTCATTCAGGACATTCCGAATCTTATTCTTCGCGCGCGACGTTGTCACATAGTCGAGCCAGTGCGATGTCGGTTTTTGGTTTGGCGAAGTGATAATTTCAATCTGGTCGCCGCTCTTGAGTTCGTGGTTTAGCGGAACGAGTTTCCCGTTAACACGTGTTCCGCGGGTTCTAATTCCGACTTCCGAATGGATGCTAAATGCAAAATCGAGCGAGGTCGCGCCTTTTGGCAATGACTTTATCTCGCCTTTAGGCGTAAACACGAAGATTTCTTTGGCGTAAAGGTTCATTTTGAAATCCTCTACAAAGTCGACTGCGTTCGTTTCTGAGTTTTCAAGCGCTTCTTTCAGCAGGTTCAGCCACACGTCGAGCCCGCTTTCTTCAGTAGCGCCTTGTTTGTATTTGTAATGTGCGGCGTACCCTTTTTCGGCAATTTCGTCCATTCGTTCGCTGCGGACCTGAATCTCGACCCAGCGCCCTTTCGGGCCCATGACAGTAATATGAAGTGCTTCGTAACCTGTTGATTTCGGCGATGAAATCCAATCGCGCAACCTGCTTGGGCTCGGACGATAATGGTCGGTTACGATTGAATAAATTTTCCATGCAAGGAATTTCTCATCGTTGTCGCTATCGGGTTTGTAAACAATGCGAAGTGCGAACTTGTCGTAGACTTCATCGAAACTGACGTTCTGCGCGGCCATCTTCCGCCTGATCGAGTAGATCGATTTCGGACGGCCTTTGATCACACACTCAATTCCTTCGTCGTCAAGGGATTTCCGCAACACATCGGAGATCGAACGTATATATTCGTCTTGTTCCTCTTTTGTCTCCTTGATCTTGCTGACGATATCTTTGTAAACCTGCGGCTCGGTATATTTCAGGCCAAGATCCTCAAGTTGCGATTTTATATTGTAAAGTCCGAGGCGATGTGCCAGCGGCGCGTAGATATACAATGTTTCGGAGGCGATTTTCACCTGCTTGTGCTCAGGCATCGAATCCATGGTCTGCATGTTGTGCAAACGGTCGGCGATCTTGATCAGGATCACCCGAACATCGTCATTCAGCGTCAGCAGCATTTTGCGGAAATTTTCCGCCTGCATCGAGACGTTTAAATCTTTTTGAACCTGTGCAATTTTGGTAAGCCCTTCAACAATTTGTGCGACTTTCGGGTTGAACATGCGTTCAATATCCGGAACCGTAATATCAGTATCTTCAACCACGTCGTGCATTAAGGCTGCGGCAATTGAGGTTGCGCCGAGCCCGATTTCGGAAGCCACGATTTTTGCGACGGCTATCGGATGAAAAATGTACGCTTCGCCCGACTTGCGACGTTGGTCTTTGTGGGCTTCAACGGCAAGATCGAAAGCGTTTCGGATCAGTTTTTTATCGTCAACGGATAGCGTCTGATAACTGATGCGGAGTAATTCCTTGTACTCCTGCGCAATTGCTTTGTTTTCCTTTTCTATATCAATGTCGACCATAACAGTAGGGGCAGTTTTCTTGTTTTAAAAGTAGGTCAAAGTATCGGGATTTCCAAGTAGGAGGTAAGCGTTATTCCGCAGAGATGCGCGAAGGTTTACAGAGATGCACCAAGTTTTTCTCCCGTACTACGTGGTCGATTTGCTACGCCAAATTCGGGAAGTTTCTCTTTGTGTGCCTTTGCGTTTCTTTGTGTAGCTCTGCGGTAAAACCTAATAACTAGTGCACCTTATTAAATTCCAGATCCTGAAAATCATAACTGAAATCCGTTAGCGGGGAAATTGCGGCCATCTTAAACGTCTTATTGTTGTTTTCGAACAATACGTGCGCATCGGCATGGAAGTAGCGGTTGTTCCACTTAACTACGAAATTATTGTCTTTGTAGAAGAACATTTCGCCGGTAAGTTGGGGAGATCGGGTAGAGGCGAAGTACAATTTCCCTTTCTTCTCGGTGATTTTCACTTCGCCGAACCAAGGATCTTTGTACGTTCCAACGTATTGCTTCGGATCGACGGCTGTTTTGCTTTTCAGATTTGTTTCGACAGCAGTCCATACTTCACCCGTGATTTTATCGGCTCCTTGTTCATTTGCTGCTTCACGGCTGCTGTAAAGCGCAACGTAATCATCCGACAGGATTCCGAGGTAACTGTCTTTTATCGAATTTGTGACTGCGTTAAAAGCGGCCCCCGATTGCTGGTTTGTCAATACGATAATCCCCAGGTTAAGTTCGGGGATAAGCGTCACTTTCGTGACGATGCCCTCGAGTCCGCCGGTATGCGACACTTCAAGTTTTCCTTTTACATCGGCGAGCTGCCATCCGAGTCCGTATGCTTTAAATAAAGTGTTATACGGAGGCGATGTGCGGTTTGGGAGAATAGTTTGCGGCGTCCACATTTCAGAATGTTGCTTCTGTGAAAAAAGTGTCTTGTTCTCGCCAAATTTCCCTTTGTTGAGTTGCATGATTGCCCATTTCGAGAGATCGTTTACACTGGAATAAATTCCGGCTGCAGCATCAAAAACAGGATTCGTATAGCGGTCGATAACCTGAAGCTTGCCTTCAATTGGAACATGCGGCACGATAACATTTGAAGTGTCTTTCAGGCGGTTCCATGAGCCAGCCGATTGGTTCATGCCGAGTGGCTTCATGATGCGCTGCTCTACAAAGTCGCCCCACGTTTGCCCGCTTACCCGGTGTACAACCTCACCAGCAACAATATAAAGCAGGTTATCATAGTCGTATTTTGTTCGGAATGAAGAAACCGGCTTCAGATATTGCAGGTTATTGATAACATCCTGAACCGTAAAAGTATTGCCACCGGGCCAGATCATCAGGTCGCCGGCTCCAAGTCCGAGTCCGCTTCTATGGGTAAGTAAATCGCGGATCGTAAACTCGTTTGTGACATATTCGTTATACATTTTAAACTCCGGGATGTACTTGGTCACCTTATCGTCCCAATCGAGTTTTTTCTCGTCAACAAGCATAGCGAGCGCGGCTGAGGTAAATGCTTTACTATTTGAAGCAATTCCAAAAAGCGTGTTGGCGTCGACTTTTTGCTGTGTATCAATCGATTTTACGCCGTAGCCCTTTGCATGGATAATTTGGCCATCTTTTACAATTGCGACCGCAATTCCGGGTACTTTAAATGCTTTAAGCGTCCGTTCGGCCACTTCATCGATTTGCTTTTCGCTCAGTTGTGCCGATGCAAAAAATGTAGTGAATAACAATAGGAAAGCGAATGTGTTCTTTATCATGATATTTTATTATTGAAAATTTCGTTGGCGTTTTGCTTCAAAAATCAGGACTGCGGCGGCAACCGAGACGTTCATCGAATCAATTTCGCCCTGCATTGGAATAATAATGTTTTGCGTCGAGGCATCGCGCCACTCTTGTGTGAGTCCGGTTGCTTCAGTGCCTACAATAAGCGCTGTGGGTTGTGTGAAATCTTGTGTGTAATAGTAGGTCGAATCCTGTAACGTCGCGCAGTAGCTGTTTATTTTGTGCTGTTTCAGGAAGTCGATTATTTCAGCTGTTGTGCCTGTTGCGACCTGCCGCGTGAAAATACAGCCTACGCTAGAGCGGACCACGTTCGGGTTGTATAAATCCGATTTGGGGTTGGCGAGGATAACAGCGTCAAGATTGGCGGCATCGGCAGTTCGCAAAAGCGCACCTATGTTTCCGGGCTTTTCTGGTGACTCGGCGATCAGGATTAATGGATTTCGGGATAATTTCAGGTGCTGCAGCGACAAATCTTTCGATCTTGCCACGGCAATTATGCCCTCGGTCGTATCGCGGTAAGCGAGCTTATGGTATACGTCGCGATTAATTTCTATTATGTCGGCTTCGTTCCGGGTAAGCTTTCGTACATCGGCTTCCGAAAAGAAATCTGAGACAAAAAGCACTGTCTCAATAGCGTAGTTGCCTTTGACAGCGAGTTCAAGTTCGCGTTTTCCTTCGATCAGGAATGTGCCGCTTTGTTTGCGCACTTTGGCCTTTTCCTGCAGTTGGACCAATGATTTGATCAAAGGATTCTGGACCGAGGTGATTTGTTTCATCTGGCAAATTTACGGGTTTTGTTACAGGATTCCGCGTGACTTGATCTCGAGGTATTTGTTGATCGTGTCGAGGGTCAGGTTTTCGGGCTGCGTCAGGACGGAGTAGATCCCGTATTTCTTGAGTTCGTTTACAATCAGTTTTTTCTCGAACGCAAACTTCTCGGCGATGACCTTATCGTAAATCTGATGAATTGTTTGGGCTTTGCTGTTGATGATCGAGTGAAGTTCTGTGTTCTGGAAAAACACGACCACAAGCAAATGATTCTTTGCAATGGCCTTCAGGTACGGAAGCTGGCGATGGAGTCCGTCGACACTTTCAAAGTTGGTATACAAAATGATCAGGCTGCGTTGGTTAATGTTCTTTTTAACATCGGCATACAAGCGGCTGTAATCACTTTCAAAGAAATCCGTTTTGATGTTGTACAGGCTTTCAAGGATCTTTTGCATCTGCGACGAGCGTTTCTCCGCAACAACGCGGTTTTCAACTCTCTTGGAGAACGAAAACATTCCGGCTTTATCCTGCTTCTTCAGTATCACGTTCGATAAAACAAGGGTAGCATTGATCGCATAATCGAGAAGGCTCAATCCGTTGAACGGCATTTTCATCATCCGGCCTTTGTCGATTGCCATATAAACCGACTGCGATTTTTCGTCCTGGAACTGGTTCACCATCAGCGCGTGTTTCTTTGCCGTTGCTTTCCAGTTCAATGTTCGGATGTCATCGCCCTGAACATATTCCTTTATTTGCTCGAATTCCATCGTATGCCCGATTCGCCTGATGCGCTTTACGCCATATTGAAACAGGTTGTTGGAAAACGCCATTAAATCGTATTTGCGCAATTGAATATACGATGGATAGGTTGGCACCATTGCATCTTTAGCAAACGTAAACCGGCGCGATACGAGTTTCAGTGGGGATGATATATAAACGTTCAGGCCACCAAAATGATACTCGCCGCGTTCCGTTGGGCGCAGATCATAAGCGACTTTGTTTTCTGAATGGGCTTTTATCCAGCGAATTATTTCGAAATCGCGGACTTGAAACTGAACGGGGATTTCATCAATAACTTTCGCCGAGACAAGAAACGTATAGTAGTTCCGGATCGTGACCGTGATTTCATTCTCATCGCCATTCGACAATTTCTCCGGAGTTTCACGAGTGGCCTCGATGCCATGTCTGGATGTGAACAGCAGTAGGATATCCAGAAATAAAAATAGGATGACCACTCCAAATGCGTATCGCGCAGCATTGTATAAAAACGGGAATATGAACGCCAATATAAATAGCGTGATCAGCGCCAGTAGCGTGTAAAAAAAGAGGTTGTTGATATATAACTGGCGGAAAAACTTCAAAATTTAGCGCGGTATTTCGACAGACTCGATGATCTGTTTGATGATCTGATTCGACGTCAGGCCTTCCATTTCACGTTCAGGCGTTACGATCACGCGATGCTGCAAGACCGGAATCGCCGCTTCTTTAATATCTTCAGGCGTGACAAAATCCCGTCCGCGAAGCGCAGCAAAACCTTTGGCGGCATTTAATATAGCTATCGAAGCACGTGGCGAAGCGCCGAGATATAGAAAAGCATTTTCACGTGTATTAATTACAAGCTTGGCGATATATTCAACCAGGTTGGGTTCGATCACGATTTGCTTAACAAGCGATTGATAACCAATAAGGTCCGACGCCGTCAGTATGCTTGCTATATTTTCAAGTTTGCCGTGTTCGCGAAGCACGTGTTCACGCTGGATTATTTCCACTTCTTCAGTAAGGTTTGGATAACCGATCACGATCTTGAACAGAAAACGGTCAAGTTGCGCCTCGGGCAAACGGTATGTTCCTTCCTGTTCAATTGGGTTCTGCGTCGCGATCACGAGAAATGGCGCGTCGAGAACATAGCGCGTACCGTCCATCGTGATCTGGCGTTCTTCCATGACTTCAAAAAGGGCAGCCTGCGTTTTTGCGGGCGCACGATTAATTTCATCGATTAGCACGAGGTTCGAGAAAACGGGTCCTTTTTTAAATTCGAATTCCGATTTCTTCAGATCGTAAACAGAAGTTCCCAAAATGTCGGACGGCATCAGATCGGGCGTAAATTGGATCCGGCTAAACCCGATATTCAATGTTTTGGCCAGCAGTTTTGCAGTAATGGTCTTTGCAACGCCGGGAACGCCTTCAAGCAGCACATGCCCGTTTGAAAGAATGGCCACCAAAAGTTGGTCTATCATTTTGTTCTGACCTACGATTACACCTCCTAGCGTGGCGCGAATCTGATTTACGCTTTCTAGCAATGGCGAAAGGTTGATGCGCGATTCGAAGTTGATATTATCGTTTCCCGGTTGGTTTCCGTTGGTCGGTTCTATATTTTCCATTAGTGTGTAATTTGCTCGATTGCGTTATTAATTTGTATCAGGTCGCTCTCAACGCCGTGATGGTAACTTTTTTGGTGCAGGTTTATCAAATGTACGGCCCGTTCGATTGCGGCCATGTCCTTGCCGGATTTCTGGTGTAGCTTACGAATGAAATCATCGTCAAGCTTTGTGGTGTCGATCAGGTATTCGCTTCGGATACGCTCGAGGAAATATATGATTTTTTTATCGATCATTGTATTGTAGTCTCCTTCCTGATAGTATAGGTTTCCAATCGTCTTAGCAAATTCGACTGTAGTGTTTTGGAGCGGCCGGATAATGGGAACGATGCGTTGCTTCCGCTTGGCGTTAAAAACAATAAATACCAGCATTCCTAAAATAAACAGGTACCACGCCCAACTCAGTGCCTTTTGCGAAAACACATAACGCAGCGGCGAATCGGAAAGCAGGTCAAACGGACTTTTCGTGTACCAGTAAACGTGGCGGCCGGGAATATAGGACATTACTTTTTCGGCATATTGGTGATGATTGCCTTTCAGAAGATGGAAATTCGTAAAAGCCGCGGGCTGCGTATGCAGATAGAAGTTCCCTGACTTGTAGGCCACTTTTATGAAATTGACGCGTATCGAATCGGCTTCCTGATAACCCAGTATTGTGGTTTCCAATGTGTCGATCTTACTGAAATAAGCAGTGGCGGCATCTTCCGCAAGATAGTATGGCTGCTTGGCGAACTCAGGATTCGCCAGCGTTAGTTGTATGCTGTCGCGAAGGTTGAAATGGTTGTTGGTCTCAATTTGGAGGCTATCCAGAATGACTTCGGGAAAGGACTTCATGCTAAGGAAAACGTTGTTACCGTGGCTTGCGAAGTAAAACAGCTCTTTCGCCGACTCCTCGTCAAGTGTGTTCCCCTGGGATATGTGAAGCACCGTTCCGCCAATAGTATAGTTGCTTACCGCCGTGTCGTAATTATATGTCGCATTCAGATATTCGTATGGGGTTTCGTTGAAACGGATGACTTCTGCGTCAAGCAGCGACTGGATTTCATTGTTAAGCACAAACAACCCAAGCGGAGTTTTTTCACGAACCGAATACGTCGGACGCCAATCAACGGGCTTCTGCTGATTCCGGTCGGCTATAACTACCATAACGAACACCAGTAGCAGCAATCCAATGTATATTTTTATTTTCCCGCTCATCGGATGGATTTTATTGCGGCTTCAAATGCTTTTTTTGTCTTGCCAAAAGTTTCTTCATCTACCTCAAACTCGCCGTACCAGATGTAGTTGTACAGATAGGACAAATAGGAAAACTCCTGTTGCAATGCCGGATTCTGAAGTTCGTGCAGGTAATCAGAGTTTGTTTTTTCGACGTCCCAATGGATGTAGCCTTTTTCGGAAAGCCGCTTCAGCAGCCATAAATAGTAATATCTGACAGCCAGGCGTAAATTTCCCGACGCCACGGTCTCAGTGACCAGCATCTCAAAATCGGTCGCCTGCAGATTCACTTCCGAAACATCGTGATAAACGATCTTCTTGCTGAGGTTGCGCCCGAAAATCCATTTGCCTTCCTTATTGAGTATTGCCTTCACGATCAAATAAATTACCGTTAGCACGATAAGAATCGCGATAGCTTTTACTACAAATAAGGCAATATCGCCCGCTTTTTCGGTGCTGCTTATCTGAAAAAGGTTTTGGATCAGCGAGCCCAGCCACTCAAGAAACCGGTCCCAAAGTGTTTTTTCTTTTGCCTTTAGCTCATATACGAAATCGTTCCCACTGTATTTTGACTTAAAGTCGGTATCGAACTTCGCCTCACGAACCGCCGATACATCAGTGCGGATCTCTTTCTCTGCAAGAACAATAGGGTGTTCCGCATACTGAAGGCTGTCCTGAGGCATCGCTTCAAGGGCCAAAAACAGAAACAGGATGGAGAGGAGTTTACGCACGCAGTTTATCAAATTTACGTTGTACGACAGTTGGATAGATCAGGTAATACCATGAGATCATTGACAGTGTGACCAGGATGATCCCAACACTAAGCCAATTGGGCATATCGGGTGCATAACGCGTGATAAAACCTTCAAGAAAACCCGCAGCAAAAGTAAAGGGCATGGTGCTGATAAATATTTTGAATCCGTTCTTAAAGCCGATTTTGAAAGAATTCCTGCGCGAATAGGTTCGGGGAAATAATATCGAAGCTCCCAGAATAAATCCGGCTGCGGCCTCGACCACCATTGCGAAAATCTCCATCGCGCCATGTATCCAGATTCCACGTACGCTTTCCCATAGGACGCCCTCGCGGTAAAACAGGTATTGAAATGAGCCGAGCATGATGCTGTTCTGAAGCAATACGTAGAACGTTCCAATGCCGCCTGTGATGCCCAAAAAGAAGCAATTTGCCCCTACATATAAATTGTTGAATGTTATCCCGATGAAGCTGCCCCAATTGCTTCCCGATTTATACACCGCGACAGGATTGCCATCCTTGATGTTTTCCAGCGACATGTTTACGTAATTGTCGGAAAGGATCAAGCGCGTAAACGTATCATCGAACCGTGAAGACACAACACCGATCGCAACTGAGACCAAAAACAGCAGAAACGCGTACAGCAGATAACGGCGGTATGAATATACGATCAACGGAATTTCGGTTTGGAAGAAATAGACGAGCCGGTTGGTTTCCTCGCGCTTGGTTTTGTAAATTTTCTGGTAGATCTGCGATGCAAGATAATTCAGGTAAACGACGGTTTTGCTTTTCGGATAATACGATTGTGCATACGAGAGATCATTGATTAAATGAATGTACAAACTGGCTATTTCATCCGGATTTTTTTTAGTTTTACCGAAAATCGCCTGCTCAAAATCCAGCCATTTTTGTTTGTTCTGCTTTATGAAGGCAACTTCTCTCATTGCTGGCTAAAATATAAAATATGACCCAATTATCGATTAACACGGCGCAAAATGTCCAGATCAATTTTACTGCTGCGTCACTAGCCGACAGGATATTCGCTTACCTGGTCGACCTGCTGATCAAGATCGCATACGGAATTGTTGCATTTCTTGTGTTTTTCTATTGGCTTGGCCTGAGCCGCGTAATGGAAAGTACCGATGGCGGGACCGCGGCAGCAATCATGATAATTTTTGCCATCCCGATAATGATTTACACGCTAACGCTCGAAAGCATATTTGAAGGGCAAACATTCGGAAAGAAATTGCTGAAAATTAAGGTAGTTAAGATTGACGGGTACCAGGCGGCGTTCGGCGATTACCTCGTAAGATGGTTTTTCCGTATAATCGACATCAGTCTATTTAATGGCCTGGTAGCTTTGATTTGTGTCGCAACATCAGATAAGAGCCAGCGGCTTGGCGATATGGCCGCGGGCACGGCGGTTATTACGCTGAAGAACAACGTCACGATCAGCAATACGATCCTTGAAGAACTTGCAGAAGAATATGTTCCGGTTTATCCGTTGGTCATCAAGCTCTCGGATAACGATGTTCGAATAATCAAGGAAACTTTTCAATCGGCCGTGGCGAAAGGTAATTACGAGATGATCATCAAGCTGGCACAGAAAATTGAAGATGTGACAGGAATTAAAAAGCAGCAAGATTCGAATGAGGCGTTTGTACGCACGGTTCTGAAGGATTACAACTATTACACACAATCGATGTAACCAATGACGTTATTTTATTTCATAGAGGTGATCGGGACACTTGCATTTGCAATGTCGGGCGGGCTTACGGCAATGAGTAAAAAGCTTGATCCGTTTGGAGTCTTTATTATCGCATTTGTAACAGCGGTTGGCGGTGGAACGCTGCGCGATGTGATGATCGGAAGCACGCCCGTTGGTTGGATGCGCGACATGACCTACGTCTACGCTATTGTTGCTGGATTTTTTCTGACGATATTATTCCGGCGTAAACTCGACAAGTTACGTACCTCATTATTACTTTTTGATACAATCGGACTTGGTGTCTTTACGTTAATCGGACTTGAAAAGGGAATTGACATCGGGCTGCATCCTGTAATCTGCATCGCACTTGGCACAATGACGGCGTGCTTCGGCGGTGTGATCCGTGATATTCTTTGCAATGATATTCCGGTAATTTTCCAACGTGAAATCTACGCTACAATTTGCCTGATAGGCGGAATCGTATTCTTCGCTTTGAAGTATTTCAACCTGAACAACGACATTTTATACCTAATCACATCCTCAGTGATTATTATAATCAGGCTGCTCGCGGTTAGATTTAGCTGGTCTTTGAAGGCAATTGAGAAGGGATGAGGGAAAAGAGGATATAAGGTATAAGGTATAAGGTATAAGGTATAAGGTAAGTGAATACTATCGGGGCCTGAGCATCTTACGGCACGGCGGTTCTATGTCTGGCTACGAAACGCCCTGATATCTGCAGCGGGGCCATCTCTTAATGAACCAAATATAGAAACCCCTTCATCGGCTCGGGATAATCGGGATCATTCAGATGCAGCACATAATAGTACGTGCCATCGGGAATCTTACCATCAGGAAAAATAGTGCCTTTTGTTGCAATTCCGTCCCATTCGGGAATATGGTTATTGCCGCTCCAGACCAGTGCGCCCCAACGGTTGTACACGTCGATCGTATGATTTAGAAAGATATCCCGAAGCCCGTCAATGTGAAACGTGTCGTTCAGCCCGTCATTATTAACAGAAACATAATTATATACAACAGGCGGACAGTTTCGTGTACGCAGTTCGAAAGATGTTACAGCATAACAATCGGCGTCGCCAACGCGAACAAATAGGGTGTGCGGAATCTCTGTTGCCTGATAATTGCCTGGGTTTAAAATCGGGTTAACCATATCTTCAGCGTCCTGTTCCGATTCAAAAAACTGAACTGTATCGCCGGGATTTATAACTATCAGATCTTCATAATGTGAAAAGTCAAATGTATTCGTAGTGCCGGCGTTACACACTATTAGCGGCGGCGGAGCATTGAATGGCGGCTGTAGCTGAAGGATGACGTTGTAAGCAGCCGAATTGTTATCTTCATTAAGCTCGGTGACCGTCCCATTGCCTTGGCCGTCGTCGTCTACAACGATTTGGAGGTCGAACTCAGCAGGAATTCCGACAGGCAATGTGATTGTGATTTGCCCGGTCTGGCTTCCGCCGATCGGAATCGCAGCGCCGGTTGTTGTTTCCGCTAGGAGGATTCCGTTAGCATAGATCGCAATAGGAACATTTGCAGGCAACGGGTTTGTACTTTCAAGGTTATAAACGGTGTACTCGGCAACAATAGTCAGCGAATTGCACGTAGTTACAACGTTTTCAATAGTAATGGTTGCATCAGGCACCTGGCTGTTGAGTTTCGTTACAATCGCATTTATCATCACGAAATCCTGGTTAGAGGTCAATTGTATATCGGCACTCGAATCGCCAATCTGAATATTGTTTTGGATGCCGTAAACGTCGAGGTCCATATTGTACAAGGTATTCGACCCGGTAAAGCTGTTCGTTCCGTTAAATGCATTACTCTCCGGGTTCAGCGGCGGGTTGCTAAGCGGCGTATTGTTGATCCGCAGCGTCTCGTTTACCTGGATATCGACATCGCCTTCCCAGGCCAGGAACCCGATCTTGGCGTCCTGATTGTCGATTACGTTGAGGCTGCTCAGCGTAATGTTGATCGCCGTCGGAACAGCCTGTAAGCCGTCATAGATATTTAACTGGTTTAATGGAAGGTCGACATTTTCATAAACGATAATCAGAGCCCAGCCGGCAAAGTTGGTTTTGGTTTGGAAATGTTGTTCAATGAACGCAGTGACATCAAGGCCAGACAACGTGTAGTTTCCGTTGCCGGCAGATTGCACAAGCGGCGTCACATCAGCGAAAGCGCTGAAATAGTCGAAAACTTCCGTGAAAATAATCCGCTGGTAAGCGAAAGTCCGCTCTGCCACAACCGGTTGTCCGTTCAGTAGCACGTTATAATCGCCGGTTCCCGAACCTGCCCAGTACAGATACGCTTTCTGTATCACATCGCCGCTTTGCAATGTTAAATCCGCTGATGAAGATGTGTTCACTACCGGCGTCGGCTGAAAAGAATTCTCCTGCGGGTTGAGTGTATTACCTACAAACGTGAAATCATATCGCCCATTGAACTGCTCGTAAAGCATGATGTCCTGCCCGAACGCGCAACAGGAAAACAGCAAAAAGAGGATACTATAACAACGCAGTAGATTTAGGTTCACGGAAATAGCAATTCAGAAAATGTTTTTAAAGATACTAATATTTTCTAAAAACGAATTCGAAATTTCCGGCAGCCTCGCGGCAAAGCATAAGAATAATTGATTAATTTGCCCGTGTTTAAAGATCCATTGTGAAAAAGTATTCTGTAAGAAAATACGAGCCTGCCGATCATCAGCAGTGGGACGCTTTTATCGATGAAGCCAAAAATGCCACTTTCCTGTTTTATCGCGGTTTTATGGAATACCATTCCCACAGGTTTGAAGATTTCTCACTGCTCATTTTCGAGAACGAAAGACTCATTAGCGTATTTCCGGCGAATCGCCTGGACACTTCCGTATATTCACACCAGGGTCTAACGTATGGCGGGTTAATTTACAACGATATCAAGCTTGGACAGTCAATCGAGATTCTCCGTAACCTGCTGATTTTCCTTGAACTTAACGGTATCCAACGTCTGCATATTAAACTAATACCGACGATTTACCACCGAAGGCCGGCAGACGAAATGAACTACGGACTATTTTTGGCACAAGCTCAAAGAACTCGCACCGACACATTGTCTGTGGTGGATATGAAGAAAACAACTGCAATTACAACTACCCGCAAACAAAGTATTCGCCGCGGAGTGGAGTGTGGTCTGGAAATTCGGGGAGATGATAACTTTGACCTTTTTTGGAACACTATCCTAATTCCCAATCTCGCCGAAAAACATGGTGCCAAACCTGTTCACTCAATCGCAGAAATCCAACTGCTGCACAGCCGTTTTCCAGAAAATATAAGACAATTTAACGTGTATAACGGCAATAAGATTGTCGCGGGAACCACCATTTTTGTTTCCGAGAACGTAGCGCACGCGCAATATATTTCAGCCGACGCCGACAAGAATAAACTCGGTTCGCTGGATTACCTGCATCACCATTTACTCACAGCCGTGTTTCACGAAAAGGACTTTTTTGATTTCGGGATTTCAAATGAAGATGAAGGAACAAAACTTAACAGCGGACTCCTGTTCTGGAAGGAGAGCTTTGGCGCACGCACAATCACGCAGGATTTTTATGTTGTGCCGACGGCGAATTATAAACTTCTTGAAAACGTGCTGATATGATTAAATTTCTCGACCTTCAGAAGATCAACCTAAAATATCAGGAAGCATTTCGCCAGAAGCTGGATGCTGTGCTGCAAAATGGCTGGTTTATCCTAGGCGAAGAAGTGACGCGTTTTGAAGCTAGCTTTGCCGAATACTGTGGTACGAAACATTGCATTGGCGTTGGCAATGGCCTCGATGCGCTTACGTTGATCTTTAAGGCGTACACTAAACTTGGGAAAATCAAAAAAGGGGATGAGGTTATCGTTCCGGCAAACACCTATATTGCCAGTATTATTGCGATTTTGCAAGCCGATCTTGTCCCTGTGTTGGTAGAACCTGATATCCAAAGTTACAACGTAGACCCGAAGTTGATCAGCAATAAAATTACGGAGAAGACCCGCGCGATTCTCGCAGTTCATTTATACGGGCAGCTCGCAGATATGGCTTCAATAAATACTATAGCTGAAAAACACAATTTGTTGGTCGTTGAAGATGCTGCTCAGGCGCATGGGGCGGTAAGCACGCAATTGACGGTTAACGCTGAGGCCAAAACCCAGAGTTCTGTACTTAGAAAAGCGGGAAACCTCGGCGGGGCTGCGGGATTCAGTTTTTATCCCGGAAAAAATCTCGGGGCGTTGGGCGACGCCGGAGCGATTACGACTAACGATGATGATTTAGCCGACATGCTTCGATCGCTTCGGAATTACGGCTCCAAGACCAAATATTACAACGACCAAATCGGGACAAACAGCCGGCTGGATGAACTTCAGGCTGCATTTCTGAACGTAAAGTTGCCCGATCTTGACTCTGATAACGAAAGCCGCCGGGAGCTTGCAAGATATTACATTAAAAATATTACAAATCCGGCCATTATCACTCCCGCTTTCGCCGATGAAAGTCATGTGTTCCATTTATTTGTTGTCCGAACCACGACTCGCGCCAGGCTGCAGCAGTATCTCCATCAGAACGGGGTAGAAACTTTGATCCATTATCCGCTTGCACCGCACAAGCAAAAGGCGCTGGAATTGTGGAATTTGCAGGCGTTCCCGATTACAGAAAAGATCCATAACGAAGTTCTGAGCCTTCCGATAAGTCCGATTATGGCTATGGAAGAGGTTGAGCAGATAGTGCAGAAATTAAACGAATATTAGTTTGCACCGGATAAAAAACATTGCCCGCACCCAGCTTTTTAAAGTTTCGTCGCTAAACGCTGTCAGTGTTATTGCTAAAATTTTAATCGGATTGGTTTCTTCGAAAGTACTTGCGTTGTTCGTTGGCCCGCCTGGCCTGGCACTTGTAGGGAACCTGCGCAACTTTATAAATTCTGCCGAAACGCTCTCAAGTCTCGGGTTTCAATACGGGATCGTAAAATATGTTGCTGAAAATGAAGGAAAGCAAAAAGAGTTGCAGTCGCTCTTCTCTACTGTATTTCTTTGTTTGGTGGCAGTGGCCCTGTTATTAAGTATTTTGCTGTTCGCGTTCGCTGATTATTGGACTGACCTTGTGCTTCCACATCATCCACATTTCAGCCGTGTTTTTACAGCGTTGGCCATGGCCCTTCCTTGGTATGCCGTCTCGGCTTTGTTTTTGTCCTTTATCAACGGGTTGGGGAATTTCAGAAAGGTAATTTACATCAACATCGCGGGAAATCTGATCGGGCTCGCTGTGTCTGTGGCCATGATTTGGCAGTATCAAACACTGGGCGCTCTGCTCTCGGCTGTAATAGCCCCGGCGTTGTTGTTTTTTGTTACCCTTAGCGGAATAACCACATCTGGCAACTTTTTGCAGTCGGTTTCATTTAAAAGTTTTGACTCGCGCATTGTGCGGAACCTTTCTTCGTATTCGCTGATGGCGTTTGTCTCGGCAGTCGGTGGGCCAATAGTCTTCCTGGCTATAAGAAACCGCCTGATTAATGAAGTTGGTATTTCGGAAGCGGGTTACTGGGAAGCCGTCAGCAGGATATCAACCTATTATCTACTTTTTATTTCGACTATTTTGTCGGTTTATTATCTTCCAAAATTATCGGCGTCGCAATCGGGCGCTGAGACGAAACGGATTTTCCGGAATTACTATAAAGGTATACTGCCGCCCTTTGTAGTTGCATTGGCGATTGTATATTTTCTGCGGACGTTCCTTATTGGGATTCTTTTTAGCGCCGATTTCCTTCCGGTGTCCAAATTGTTCTTCTGGCAACTGTTAGGCGATGTTTTTAAAGCGGCGTCGCTAATTTTAGGTTACCAGTTCCTGGCGAAAAGGCTGACCATAGCTTATATAGCCACTGAAATTTTTTCTTTCGTTGTAATGTACGTTAGCAGCGTCGTACTAATTGGGCGTTTCCATACAGAAGGCGTTGTAATGGCGCATGCCTTGACCTATTTCGTCTATCTGACAACGCTTGCTATTCGGTTTAGAAAATTGATTTGACAGGTAGATAATTTCAATGTGTCAAATTTAAGGTTGTTATCCGCCGGCTGACCATAGCGTGTCGGCAAGCGTTTTTATTCACCGTGCGACGCCGGATTTCGTTATATTTGAAAAATTTTTATTATGACTTTGTTATACTTCGATCCCGGTACGGGCGCATTGATTGTACAGTTTCTCGCTGCAGCAGTGGCAGGGGTGTTGCTGTTCTATCGCACGGTTCTGGCGAAGGTCAAATCGTTCTTCGGCATAAAGCAGGAAGACAAAGACGATTTGGTGGATGATGCCACAAACGATCTTGAAAAATAATGGAATCAGCACGGCTAACATCGTCATTCCGGGATCCGTCGGGATATGTTTATAAGGATGGCGATAACGTTCGGAGAGTCGTCAATCCCATTTATTACGCCCAATACAACGCACTGAATTCGACCGGATTTTATAAACTGCTGTTTGAAAAGCGTTACCTTATTCCGCATACCGAAATAGCTGCCGACGATACTAAAATTATTCTTCAGCCTGAAAATATCCCTTTTTTCAGCTACCCGTATGAATGGAGCTTCCTTCAATACAAACATGCGGCGTTGCTGACGTTAAAACTGCAGAAATTCTGCCTTCAGCATAACTTTACACTTAAGGATGCTTCGGCTTTCAATGTGACATTTCATAATGGGAAGCCGCTGTTTATCGACACGCTGTCATTCGATTTTTATGCTGACGGCACACCTTGGAAAGCCTACAGGCAGTTTATCATGCACTTTCTCGGACCGTTGGTGTTGACGAAGTACCACGGACATCATTTTCTGAAAACATTGGCCGCCGACATTGACGGAATCCCGTTAGCAAGGCTGTCGAAGCTGTTGCCGGCAAAGACGTACCTGAATCCGACGCTGCTAACGAACGTTCATCTGCTGGCAAAGTATGATCGTAAATATTCCGGAAGCGATACCCCAAAAAAGCAGTCGCTCTCGAAGTCGGCACAAATCAGGTTGCTTGATTCGTTGTACGATTATGTCAAGAATCTGCAGATGTCGGAGCAAACAGAATGGGCCGGATATTATTCGCAAACCAATTATAACGACATCGCGCACCAAATCAAAAAAGAACTGACCGCAAAATGGTACGGTTCTTTTGCAGGTGATTCCGTCATCGACATTGGCGGAAACGACGGAACTTTTACCCGCGAGCTCCCAAAGAACTTAAAATTTGGAATTGTTGCTGATGTCGATCCCAATGCTGTAGAACAAAATTACCGAAAAACGATAGCGCAAAAAGAAGCAAACATATTACCCATCGTTGCCGACGTACTAAACCCAGCTGCGGGATATGGTTTTAATAATGCCGAGCGCTTTCCGCTGATCGACCGCCTTGCCGCTCTAAAATTAGATGGATGCCTCGCACTCGCCGTTATTCATCATATAACGTTAAGCGGAAATATCCCGTTTGCATTGTCGGCCGAATTTTTCGCGAAACTGGCGTCGCATCTGTTAATTGAGTTCCCGGGCAGAAATGATTCCTGGGTCCGGTTTCTGCTTGATGGAAAGCGTGAGTCGCGCGAGGATTTTGGCTTTTATAACGAAGACGAATTTGAGGCTGCGTATTCGAAATGGTTTGAGATTGTCAAAAAGGACGCAATTCCGGAAAGTAACAGGACGCTCTATACAATGGTGCGCCGCGCCAATAGCTAATTAATGGCCAACAAACTTAAACAGACCGTTTTGGACTTTATCACGAATGATCGTGAGTATCCTGTCTTCGCGGGCCTCAGCGTAGGCTGCTACCTGTTGCTGTTTTATTATTCGAACAATTTTGATCTCGCGAACTCATGGCAGCAGTTTTTGTTTTTCACCTGCTACTTCGTTGCTATTCCGTGCGTGGTGCTTTTTCTGGCAGCGAAAATTATCGCAAGAATTCCGAAGCCTTTTTCGGTAAGGCAACTTTTGTTCATCGGAATGTTGTCGTTCTTCGCGTTTTTTGTTTTGCAGTTTCTTCCGGTTCAGTATTCGTACAAGCGGTTGTTCCTGATCTGTTTTGTAGCGATTATATTGCTCTCCTTTAAATTTAGCAATTACAAAATAATCGCGGTTTTGCTGCTGTTGATGTCGGTTTTCGCCGCGGGCAACCTCGCTCAGGTGCTTTACCGGAACTTCTCAAATGACGCCGCATGGAACAGTCAGCCTGACGGAATCTTAGCCGCAAAATTTGCCACTAGGCCAAACGTATATTATATACAGACCGACGGCTACAGCAATGCTTCGACGCTCGAAAAGCCACCATACAGCTACGACAATTCTAAGTTCAATGCCTGGCTGCACGATAACGGATTCATTCAATATAAGAACTTTAGAAGCAATTACAACTCGACATTAAAGTCAAATTCATCGAGTTTCAACATGAAGCACCACTTTTCAAAGGAAAACGTTGGCTTCAGGAACGCTGCGGATTTTATTATTAATGAAAACGCGGCGCTGGAAGTTTTCCGCCAAAATGGCTACAAGAGTTTTTTTATAACCGAGAAACCGTATTTGCTGATGAACCGGCCCGAAATCAGCTTCGACTACTGTAATTTTTCGCTTTCGGAGCTGCCTTTCCTGGGCGATGGCTGGGCGTTTACAAAACCCATAACCACCAATATCAAACAGCAGGTCTTGCGGAATGCGGGAACACCAAACTTCTTTTTCATTGAGAAATTCGACCCTGGCCATATTGCTGTTTCAAAGCATTATAGCAAAGGTGCAGCAGTGGAGCGCATTTTGTATCTGCAGAAGCTCGAACAAGCAAATAACTGGCTTAGAGATATCGTCGGATTTCTGGATAAACACGATCCCAATGCCATTATAATCATTGGTGCTGACCATGGCGGATTTGTTGGGTTTGACCACACCGGTCAGGCCATCGCAAGGATCTCTGACCAACGGCTGCTGCGTTCTGTTTTTGGCGCTGCTTTGGCAGTAAAATGGAATGACCGGCGCAGATCAAAATATGATGTGCATCTGAGAACGTCGGTAAACATGTTCCGGGTCTTGTTCGCCTTTCTCTCAGATGACGAAAAGTACCTTAAGCATCTACAGCCCGATATCAGTTACAACGAATATTCTCACGACGATCCCTCGAAGATTTACAAGGCTATCGAGTAGCCCAAACGGCGAGATATCTTTGGGCAATCCTCACGTGGTCGTGCTGGGTTTCGACAAACGATCTTGCACGTGCTGAAATTGCTAAAATCTCATCCGGATTTTCGATCAGCGCCGACAGTTCGCTAACAAGCATGTCGACATCTGGAACCGCATTGATTGCGACGCGGGCAGAAAGGCCATAATGGTCTGTAAATTCTTTTTCAGCTCCGGTAAAAACTACTTTTCCTTTCGCCATTGCCTCGAGCGCATTATAGCCCTGGTCATACGCAAATACCTGGTCCAACAGAATATGGCAGCGATTGTAGCTGTTTATATAGTCTGGATAAGGAACGTTTCGCGTGATGATGATTTCAACCTTTTGTAGGTACTTTTGTTCAATTACAGCAAGTGCTTTCTCAAAATAATTGATCCCTTTTTGGTGATAATTCCATTCGTTTATACCAAGAAAGATTACCGTCTTCGCAGATAGTGTTGGCAGTTGGTACCCCAGTTTTGCTACGTTGACCGGATTCGGGATCAAGCCTCTGAACTTCGGGTTGTTGTGTAACGGAAGCACATAATCAATATCAGACGCAATAATTCCCTTGCAGTTACTGTAAATAAAATCATGAATTTTTTTGTGCGCCGTCGTGACATACTCAAGTACGTAATCAAATCGCGGCCGGAGCTTAGGGTTCTCGCGTAGCGGAATGAGGATGTTTTTTGGATGAGTGTTTTCAAACAGATATTTTACTCCGAGATAGTCAAACCCGCATGAAAGCAGGAAAAGCGTCTTGTTCTGACGTGTTAGTTGTTTCAGCAACTTCAATTCGAGTTGCGCTGTGGTTTGAATTGGCCGCTCGTTTATTAGTTGCACAACATCGAAATCTGCTAATTTACGAAGCATTGTCCGGAATCGGATACCGTGTTCAAATTTTGCGAGGTCGAAACCCGTGGTCTTGGCAATTCCCTGTCGCAGAATATGGCCTACTTTACTCTTGCTCCAAACGGGTTCATACGATAGGTCAGCCGGAAAGTTTTTAAATCCGTCGCCGTTGCCCACAAGCGTCACTTCATGCCCGAGTTCCAGCAAACCTTCCTTCAGGGAGTTGTGCAACCGGCTATATTCGCCGACGAGCAAAATTCGCATAAATGTTTATATTTGGTACGAAAATAGCGAATCAACGATGATAAACCAACGCCGCGTGCACAAAATAGCGATGATCGGCGACAGCCTGTCGATTGGTGGAGCAGAAAGGGTTCACGCCGTTCTGTCCGAATACTTTCAGCACCGCGGAATTGATGTCCACAACTGCATTTTTACCGATAAAATTACCTATAGATACGGCGGCAAGTTGCTAAATCTGGGCAAAGTTGCGCCGGGCGATGTTTCGCCGGTACGAAAGCTGAAGCGTTTTTTGGCCATGCGAAAGTTTATACGCGAGAATAACTTTGATTCTGTTATTGACTTCAGGATGCGACAGGGTTTTCTTCAGGAGTTGATGATTTCAGCGATCTATCCAAAGGGCAGCATTTACACCGTTCACCACAGCGTCCTGGAATTTTATCTGCCGAAATCCAGTTTTGCGGCCAAACTGATCTATAAGCAGCACAGGTTAGTCGGCTGCTCAAAATGGATATGCGAAAGGGTTACCGCGCGAAAGATTTTCCCGGCAGTTACGCTAATTTATAATCCGGTATCTAAAGTTGATTTACCAACCGATTCCTCGTCAGAAGCCGCTTACATTGTTTCGGCCGGGCGCATGAAAGACAATATTAAACAGTTCGACGGACTCATTCGCGCGTATTCACAATCGGAGCTTCCGCAAAAGAACATCAAACTAATGTTGCTGGGTGAAGGTCAAAATCTAGATAAGTATCAACAACTTGCACGTGAGCTTGGAGTAGCGGATTTGGTTGTTTTTCAAGGATTTGTAGACAATCCGTTCGCGTTTTATAAAAATGCTTTGTTCTACGTTCTGTCAAGCAAACAGGAAGGTTTCCCAATGGGCCTTATCGAATGTCTGTCGATGGGAACCCCCGTTGTGGCATTCGACTGCCTCAGTGGGCCGTCAGAAATCATCCGGAACCACGAAAACGGACTACTTGTCGAAGACCAGAATTTCGAACGCCTGCGCGAAGCGATAAATGAGTTTGTTGAAGATCGGACGCTGTATCTGCATTGCAAAGCAAACGCTCATAATAGCGTTCAAAGATTTTCAATAGACACCATTGGAAGGCAATGGCTCGAATATCTGAAAATAGAACTAAATTAGCCGCATGAACATCGACTTAATCAGTATACCTAAAATTGAGGATTCCCGCGGCAATATTGGCGTGATCGAAAAAGAAACTGTTCCGTTTGAGATAAAAAGAGTGTACTATCTGTTTGATGTTCCCAGTTCAGCAGCCAGAGGCGGCCACGCACACCTCGGGCAGCAGGCCATGCTGATTGCGCTTTCCGGAAGTTTTGATGTGGTGCTCGACGACGGTTTTACCCAACAAACAGTCACACTTAACAAGCCAGATAAAGGGCTGGTGATCAACGTCAATATCTGGCGCGAGCTTGAAAATTTCTCTTCAGGCGCGGTTTGCCTTGTTATCGCATCCGGTCACTTTGATGAAGCCGATTATATTCGGGACAAACAGGAATTTCTGCAACTAGCTCGAAAAGGTAGTCAGCCTGATCCCGTGGCGCAGTAGAAACAGCTTGAAATTCCGTATCAATCTTGCTGCACCCGGTGCCAAACCCAAGAGTATTTTTTGTGGTTTGGTTAGGCTTGCCGGATTAATTGCCGAACTATGTTCTTCAAAGGCCGAAGTGTTTCCCGCAAGTTTATACTCCATTGCAAGCGCATAACGGTTGATGTCGAGGAAAAGCTTCAACGACGGTCTTGATGCTGTGTATTTTTCATACTCCGACAGGTTGCAGACTACGCGTGAATCAATATTTGTACGGGTGATCTGGTTTTGCGAAGCGATCGTATATAGCGCACAGGACGAGTTATAATACGCGAGATTGTAGTGCAGATTCGCCCTTATATTAAAATCTACATCTTCATACCAGGTAATAGTTTCATCAAAATCACCCACTTTGCCAAACACTTCCTTTTTTACAACTGCGCTTCCGTACCAAAGGATGGGCTGTTTTGAAGCTGCCAGGAAAAAATCGTTTATGATTGCCATTTCTCCATTGTTTATATCAACATTTTTGTGAATGGCGACAGAAATGTTCCCGGGATGCACTTCTTCATAGGCTGTCGCAAATATCCCGGCATCGGGAAACAGCCTGGTCATTTCATCAATCTTCTGAAGGAATTGCGGTTTCCACCGATCGTCAGCATCAATAAATGCTATATAATCCGCTTGCGAACTTTTGATCCCGGTGTTTCGGGCTGCTGATAACCCTTTGTTAGTCTCATGGCTGATGAGCTTAATTCGGGTGTCGGTAAACTGACGTACGACGTCTTTCCCACCATCGGTCGAACAGTCGTCTACAACCAGAATCTCGAAATCCTGAAATGTCTGCGTCAGCACGCTTTCCAGCGTTTGTGCAACAAAAGCCTGCTTATTGTAAAGCGGAATGACTACGGAAAAGAAAGACATCAGGCGAAATTTAGTTTCTGCATTTCTGCATCCGACAGAAATTGCTCTGTTGCCCACGGATGTGTCAGCGTGCTTTCAAACGGAATCTCGGGGAACTCTGTTTCTGCAATTCCGCTTTTTAAGAAAAAAAGATTATTGCCGTATTGATTGGATCCCACTAACCGATAGCCTTTCGACCGGCCCAGTTCGCACAAAGCTGCAGTCGATGCACCATAATACGGTTGAAATACGTTGGTATTTATTGATTCGCTGTATGGGACCACAACATTTTGCAAGCCAAAAGCAACCTGACTTTCAATAATGACCACTTTTGGAGATATAGCGCCAATTTCTTTCCATATCCAGTAATCGTTGCTGTCAATGTCAATCGAGAGTAACTCAATTTCACCACTGAATCCGTTGCGGGAAACCAGACTGTTGACATTCGATCTGGTGATCATCGATGCGACAAATTTCGGCTGGTAATTCCACGGGTTCGGATGCTTCCTGTAGAAGGATGTTCCGCGTTCGATGACCGCTTTATCGGCATCAACAAAGAGTCCGCGCCACCCAAAATGCACCAGCAGATTAGCACAGTTGCTGTTAATCCCGTCGTTGCTTCCCAAGTCGACAAAGGTTTTGTTCCCCATTCCGATTATTGAAAACAGGAAGAGGATTTTGCCATCTTCCTCGAACTGCGAAAAAACCTTAAAGCCAGTGTCGTCAAAAGAAGGTATTTTCCCTTTACGATGGCAATCCTGGTAGTAATGCAGCTGCCGCAATTGTGCGATCTGGACGGCGGGCGACAGTTGTTCGCGGAGTTTCAGGAATAGAAAATGCTTCTTCAGAAAATTCTTCAGCATGTCTCGCAGTGAGTTTTTCCAAAAATACTTTATTTTCCGATAGCACGGCGCAAAAGTGGGATTTTTGATACATTCGCAGTATGGACAGAAAGCCGCTGCACGTCGTCAGTTTCGACAATCCTTTTCCTCCGGTTTACGGCGGCGTTATCGACGTCTACTACAAGCTAAAGGCACTAAATCAAATTGGCTACGATATTTATTTGCACTGTATAGTAGATAGCCGGATTGATGCTGCGCCCGAGCTTGAAGGAGTTGTAAACCAGATCTATTTCTACAAGCGAAACAAAAAGGGCAGCTTTCTGAAATTATTCTCTGCTGTTCCGTTTGCCGCACTGTCTCGCTATAGCAAAAAGCTTGCTGCGAACCTAAAGTCGGTTGATGCACCCATACTTTTCGAAGGGCTGCAAACCACGTATGTTCTTCGGAAACACGACCTTCGACCGCGCCAATTACTGCTCCGGCTGCACAACCTTGAGGCAAACTACTTCGCTGGATCCAGTGCGAGCGAGACCAACTTTGTGAAGAAGATGCTGTACGGATCGGAAGCAAAAAAGTACGAGTCGTATCAGCAAATCATTGGCAATTTCGATCACGTGCTGACGCTTTCTGTTGCTGAAACACAATACGTTAAACAACGTTTTAAGAATGCGACCTACATTCCGGTTTTTCACGGCAATAACTCGGTTCAAGAACTCTCGCAGCAAGGAAAGTATGCCCTTTATCATGGTGATCTACGGCTTCCCGATAACAAGCGGGCAGTGCGGTTCTTAGTAAATGTGTTTGCTAAGGTTCCGGGCTATCCGTTAATTATTGCCTCGGGGGACGGCGAAGATTTTGCACGGCGTGCAATTGGTGGAAATGCCAATATCAGTTATGTAAAAATTGATAGTCAGGCACATCTTGACGAACTTTTGGCCAACGCGCACCTCAATGTAATGCTCTCTTTCCAGGAATCAGGCACAAAACTAAAACTTGTAAATGCGTTGTATAGAAGCCGTTTTTGCGTAATTAATGCAAACATGGTCGACGATCCGAGCCTGCGAAGCCTCTGTACAATGGCGGAAACCGAACAGGAATTTATTACTGCGGTTAACATGCTGAAAACAACGTTTTATGAAGATCACGAGCGCAGGCAAATGCTGCTTAGTCACCTGCTTAACGATGCTGAAAATGCGACGAAAATAAAGCAGCTACTTGGTTAAACCGAACGCTGCACCACTTCAAACATGGTTCCGTTGTCGACTTTCAGGGTTTTTGAAGGGAATTTCAACAACAGCGCGTAATCATGTGTTGCCATAATTATTGTTTTCCCGTTTGCATTGATCTTTCGCAAGGTCTCCATTACTTCAACACTCGTCTGCGGATCGAGATTTCCCGTAGGCTCATCGGCCAGGATTAACTCAGGGTCGTTCAATAAGGCGCGTGCAATCGCGACACGCTGCTGCTCGCCGCCTGATAGCTGGTGCGGCATTTTATTAGCCATCGATTTCATGTCAACTTTGTCCAGAACTTCCTCGATCTTTGTCTGCATATCGGCTTTATCGGTCCAACCGGTAGCGCGAAGTACGAACAGCATATTTTCGGAGATAGTACGATCGGGCAGAAGTTTAAAATCCTGGAACACGATCCCAATCTTACGGCGCAGGAAAGGGATATTCGATTCTTTAAGCGTTTTCAGATCGTATCCGACAATGCTTCCTTCGCCTTCGGTAAACGGCAAATCGGCGTAAAGCGTCTTCATTAAACTACTTTTTCCTGAGCCCGTTTTCCCAATTATATAGATGAAATCGCCGTTGTTAACTTCTAGGTTTACATTCGATAAAATGACTCTGTGGTCCTGATAAATGGTGACATTTTTTAATGTAACAACGTGCTCTGACATATCAAATTGGGTTTGTGCCGTAAAAGTAATAAAGTAAATAATGGTATTCCAAATAAAATCCGCCGCATATCGGTTTTGTTAAGAAATTGTTTATAATAAAAACCTGTTGCACCCGTTAAAAACGTACCGGAAGCGGTAAATTTGAACTACTAAAATAAATAGGATGCGACTACTTTTCAGGCTTGCCATACTGATGTTTTTCACAGGGATCACAACACTTTCCGCACAACAATCCACGATCTATACTAACGAACTTGCTGACTATAACCGGGCGCTTGAACTCTACAACGACAGCCAGTATCAATCAGCCCAGATTCTGTTCGACAGAGTGAAGTCGCGAACCAACAACGATGAGGTAGAAGCCGACTGCGCCTATTACAGCGCAAACTGTGCGATCAGGCTTGACCAGGCCGGAGCCGACGAAATGATGGAGGAGTTTGTTGAAAACTATCCAACAAGCTCGAAGCAAAATCAGGCGTTTGTTGAAGTCGCACATTATTATTTTGAACAACGGAAATATCCGCAGGCACTTGAATGGTTTGATCGGGTAGAGGAGAGCTCGCTGACGGCATCGGAAATGGAAAAATTTAACTTCCAGAAAGGATATTCGTTCTTCAGCGCCGGAAAGAAAAAGGAGGCGACGCCTTATTTCAACAAAGTTGTAAACTCCCGGGAATACGGTTCGCAAGCTAAATATTACCTCGGCTTTATGGCCTATGAAGGCGATGATTATAAAAAAGCAACCCAATATTTCGATGAAGTGTCAGGTGAAGAGAAGTACAAGGAGAAGCTGTCCTACTTTCAAGCCGATATGAATTTCAAGCTGGGTAAATTCGAAGAAGCGATTCAGCTCGGATTGGCTGCCATGCCAAAATCGAACGCGATAGAAAAATCGGAACTCAACAAAATCATCGGTGAAAGCTACTTCAATCTGCAGCAGTATGATAAGTCGATTCCGTACCTGACGCAGTATAAAGGCAAAAAAGGAAAGTGGAGCAACACCGATTTTTACCAGTTAGGGTATGCCTATTACAAGCAGGCCGATTATGAAAATGCAATTGCGCAATTCAATAAAATCATCGGCGGAAACGACTCGGTCGCACAAAATGCCTATTACCATCTAGGCGAAAGCTACTTAAAAACGGACCGGAAGCAACAGGCGCTGAACGCCTTCAAAAATGCGTCTGAAATGGAGTTTGATGCAAAAATTCAGGAAGATGCGATGCTGAATTACGCGAAGCTGAGCTACGAAATCGGTAACTCGTACCAAAGCGTTCCTGATGTGCTGGCGTCGTTCATTGATAGATATCCACAGTCGGCGAGCCGTCCGGAGATCGAAAGCTTGTTGATCAACTCTTATATCACATCGAAAAATTATAAAGGTGCGCTCGAGCTGCTCGAAAAGAATAAAACAGCAAATCGCGCAGCCTATCAAAAAGTGACTTTTTACCGCGGACTCGAATTGTACACCGATGGCGATTATCAGCAAGCATTAGCGATGTTCAGAAAATCAATCGCGGAGCCGCGTGATGCAAAATATTCGGCACGTGCGACATTTTGGAAAGGCGAAACTGAATACGTTCTGGATGATTTTAGTGAGGCTTTGATCAGTTTCAGGCAATTTATCGGATTCCCGGAAGCCAAGTCGACGCCGGAGTATAAAAACATCAACTACAACATCGCCTATGCGTATTTCAAAATGAAAGAATACGATCAGGCAGCGACCTACTTTGAATCGCATATTGCCGCGGTAAAAGAGGATAAGGTCCGCCTGAACGATGCATATTTGCGCCTCGGCGACAGCAGGTTTGTCCAATCAAAGTACTGGCCTGCCATGGAAGCCTACAACCAGGCTATAGAAATGCGTGGTGTTGATGCCGATTATGCACAATTTCAAAAAGCGATCAGCTACGGATTTGTCGCCCGTAATGACAAGAAGATCGAGGAGCTGAACAAGTTTGTGAACGGTTACCAGAAGTCGCAATACCGCGATGATGCCCTGTTTGAACTAGGCAATACCTACGTTACGGAAAAGAAAAATGACCTCGCAATACAAACCTACGACCGGATTATAAGCGAGTATGCAAAAGGAACATACGCCTCTGGAGCGATGCTTCGCCAGGGATTGGTTTATTACAATGCGGAGAATAACACGCAGGCGCTGGCAAAATTCAAGAAAGTCGCAGCTGAATTTCCGGCAACGCCCGAAGCGCTCGAGGCCGTGGCAACAGCGAGGTTGATCTATGTAGACACCGGTCGCGTAGACGAATACGCATCCTGGGTACGGACGCTTGATTACGTCGAAGTTTCAGATGCAGAACTTGACAATGATACCTATGAGGCAGCTGAAAAGCAATACCTGCAAAACAACACAAAGCAGGCAATTTCAGGCTTCAGCGGTTATATTTCAAAGTTTCCGAACGGGCTTCATTCGCTTAAAGCAAATTTCTATCTGGCGCAGATGTACTTCGCCGACGGACTTGAAAGCAATGCCATCCCGAACTATGAGTTTGTGGTTTCAAAAGCACGCAGCGAATTTACTGAGCAGTCATTGGCGCGCCTTGGGCAGATTTATCTGAAGAAAAACGACTCTGCGAAGGCTGTTGCGACGCTGAAAAGGCTTGAGGCTGAAGCAGATTTTCCACAGAACGTAACCTTTGCGCAGTCGAACCTGATGAAGGTTTATTACGAAAAGGAAGATTATCCGAATGCCGTAATTTATGCCGATAAAGTTCTCGCAAACCCGAAAATGGATGACAAAGTAAAATCGGATGCGCAAATTATTGTGGCCCGGTCCGCAATAAAATCGGGTGACGAAACCAAGGCACGTTCGGCCTATGCGAAATTGCTCACCATTGCAAAAGGCGAACTGGCGGCAGAAGCTTTGTACTACGATGCGTATTTTAAAAATAAAGAGGGCAAATTTGAAGCGTCAAACACGGCAGTGCAAAAACTTGCTAAAGATTATTCAGGTTATAAATATTTCGGTGCGAAGGGACTTGTGTTAATGGCGAAGAACTTCTACGGACTCAAAGACAGTTTTCAGGCAACGTACATCCTTGAAAGTGTGATTAAGAATTTTACAGCCTATCCTGATGTTGTCCAGGAAGCGCAAAACGAGCTCGCAGTCATCAAAGCCGAGGAGTCCAAAACCAATTCTTCAATAACCGAATAACTGCCTACCTACAAAAACATGAAAATGAAATATAGCATCATTGCATCGATTTTATTATTTGCAGGAATTGACACTGCACTTGCCCAAAAAAAAGATGAGAATATCGGGACCGAAGTTGTAAACGTGGTTAAGCCATACACGCCGACCATTTCCGACGCTTTCAAAGTCAAAGAAACGCCATCGTTGGAAGACGAAGACAATACAAAAAAGGAAGCTATTAAGTATACTATTTTTTCGTTTCCGGTTGCTTCAACTTTTACACCTGCAAAAGGACGGGCAGCCGGCGTCGATCCTGAAGCGCAGGAAAGGCTTTATAAAAACTACCTGACCCTTGGAATAGGGAATTATTTTAACGCAAACGCCGAGCTGTTCGTTACTGAAAACATCGGCGAAAGCGGCTATGTTGGTGGAATGTTGCGGCATCTTTCGAGCGCAGGCGGAATCGATGATATTGTGCTGGACGATAAATTCATGAACACATCGGTCGACCTAACGTATGGCAACAAACAACAAACATACTCCTGGACAGCCGATCTTGGTTATCAGCATCAGATTTACAACTGGTACGGCGTCGAACAAGATTATTTCGAAGACGGCGTTGATTGGGACGCGGTTGATCCACAGCATACGTATCACCATTTTTACATTGGCGGTAAAATCGATGTCAGCGAAAGTATCTTCAATGAGGCATCGTTAAAGTTTAACCACTTTTCTGATTCGTTTGGTTCGGCTGAAAGCAGGTTGTATATCAAGCCGTCGGTAGGTTTTGACGTTTCGGGCACGAGCATCAAAGCAGATTTTATTGTTGATTATGTTGGAGGCAGTTTCGAGAACGATTATGACGATGTGTTTTCGATAAAGTATGGCTACACGAACTTCGGCGTCCATCCGAGTTTCGTCATTAACCGCGATGCCTGGACGATCAACCTCGGAGCCGCCGCGTTTTACAGTCTGAACACCGAAAACAGCGACAATAAATTCTTCATTTATCCGCAGATCAATGCATCACTTAAGGTGGTTGGCGACTTAATGATTTTCTACACTGGCGCAGAAGGAAGCCTGGATCAAAATTCGTATCGCGACTTTACAAATGAGAATCCGTTTGTGTCGCCAACGCTGTTTGTTGCGCCAACAGATAGGCAGTATGATATTTTTGCAGGATTGAAAGGTAAACTCGCAAATGCTGTCAGCTATAACGTTCGCGGATCGTACAAAGCCGAGAAAAACAAGCCCATGTTCCGCAACAATATCGCGCCTGCACCCGCTTTGTTTGACAACGATCTTGAAGGTTACCAATATGGGAATTCGTTTGGCGTGGTGTACGACAACGTAAAAACCCTCCGCTTTTTCGGCGAAGTAAAAGCCGATTTTTCAAAGAACGTCTCGTTTGGGATCAACGGAACCTTCAATAGTTACAACACCGAGTTTCAACTTGAGGCATGGAACCTGCCATCGATTCAGATCGGCTCCAGCCTTGATGTGAATATTACTAAAAAATGGTATGCCGGAGCTGATGTGTTCTTTGTTGGCGAGCGAAAAGATTTTAAAGAATATGTTGCTTTCGAAAACCCCCGTGTTGCTACGCTCGACAGCTATTTTGACGCAAACGCGCACGTAGGCTATAAGCACAATGATCGCCTGACGGGATTCCTTAAGTTTAACAACATTGCAAATCAGGCTTACGAAAAATGGCTCGATTATCCAGTGCAGAGTTTCCAGGTGCTATTGGGCGCGAGCTACAAATTCGACTTTTAAGAAAAGAAGGCAAAGATACAGATCAAAAAATATTTCTTTCAACCTGTGAACCGTGGCCATTCTCGCTTTGGCTATACCAATGACTCTAAAACAGAAAATCCACTCCTATTATCTTCAGCTTGTCAACGACCGCATCGATGCGTTTCGCGATATGATTTCAGCTTTGACCGATGATTCGCAGAACGACGCAAAAGGATCGGCGGGCGATAAGCATGAAACGGCACTTTCAATGATGCATATCGAGCAGGAAAAGCTGAATCACAAGCTGAGCGAATGCCTTGATCAGAAGGTTGTTCTTGATAAAATAAATCCGACAAAAATCAGCGACAAAATTACGCTGGGAAGTTTGGTCATAGCCAATGGGATTTATCTGTATATAAGCCTGGCGCTTCCGAAGATTAAGATCGACGACGCTCTTATCATCGCGCTATCGCCGCAGTCGCCGCTAGGGCAACATCTCATCGGAAAGGTTGTAGGTGATCCGTTTGAAATTAACAGCACCAAATACGTAATTGAAAACCTTTTGTAGCCACGGAAGGTGCCGAAAGCAATTGTGCTAAATCCTTTTTTTGTTTGTAGCTTTAGGCGCTAAAACGTCCAATCTATATGGCGCTGTCCGTAAATTTCGAATGCCGTGAAATGCCATTGCGGAATCCATTCACAATATCGCGTTACACCGTTACCTTACAAAAAACGGCTATTATCACCATATCCGATGGCGAATATTCCGGTTTTGGCGAAGCGACGGCAAATCCTTATTACCATAGCACGGTCGAAAAGCTGGCGGCTGGTGTGAATAGGGTAAAGTCGGTTGTGGAGTCGGCAGATGATCTACATCCTACCGCACTCTGGAGCAAAATTGCACCTCTGCTTCAAGGTGACTATTTTGCTTTATGTGCAATCGATGTTGCCTATTGGGACTACTTCTCCCGAAAGAACAAAAAACCGCTGCGCAGCTACTGGTCGCCGCCGGAAATTTACACCCCAATGACGTCCTACACGATCGGAATCGACAGCATCGAGGTGATGAAGCAGAAAATCTTCGATACGCCATGGCCGATCTACAAGATCAAGCTTGGAACGGTTAACGACAGTACTATTATCCGTGAACTGCGAAAGGTCACTGATTCGGTTTTCAGGGTTGATGCGAATTGCGGCTGGACTGCCGATCAGGCAATAGAATATTCGGGAATTCTGAAAGACCTGAACGTCGAGTTTATTGAGCAGCCACTTGCTGCTGAGGACATCGGCGGGATGAAGCGAGTCAAAGCCGGATCAGCCTTGCCGGTGATTGCAGACGAAAGTTGTAGGCTCGAGGCCGATGTTTCGGCGTGCGCTGATTTGTTCCACGGTATCAACATCAAACTGATGAAATGCGGCGGAATTACACCCGCGCTGCGGATGATCGAAAAGGCCAACGAGCTTGATCTAAAAATTATGGGCGGATGTATGACCGAATCCACGATCGGTATCTCGGCATTGGCCCAATTGGCGCCGTTGCTGCATTATCTTGATGCCGACGGAGCGATGCTTTTGAGTGAAGATATTGCCGATGGCGTGAGCTTCGAATCAGGTAAGATCCGTTACCCGGCAACAAACGGAACTGGAGCCGATTTACGGCATGAAAAGTCAACAGAATGTTAATAACTTACCCTTCAAACGAACTGTTTTTAAGGTTATATAGATGCCGATTTTATATATTTGCCTGTTAGACAAAAAATCAATTTTTAGCATAAAATTAATATGAGCGAAGAGATTAAGAAGAACAACTATTCGGCAGACAGTATTCAGGCATTGGAAGGCATGGAGCACGTACGGATGCGGCCTTCGATGTACATTGGCGATGTAGGTGTTCGTGGTTTACATCATTTGGTTTATGAAGTAGTTGACAACTCGATCGACGAGGCTATGGGCGGTCATTGCGACACGATAGGCGTCGCTATTAATGAAGATGGCTCGGTTACAGTTGAAGACAATGGTCGTGGAATTCCGGTCGACATTCATAAAAAAGAAGGTGTATCCGCTCTTGAGGTCGTAATGACAAAAATTGGCGCCGGCGGTAAATTCGATAAGGATTCCTACAAGGTTTCCGGAGGTTTGCACGGTGTTGGTGTTTCGGTGGTAAATGCCCTTTCTAAACACATGAAATCGACGGTCTTCCGCGACGGGAAAATATACGAACAGGAATACGAGCGTGGAAAAGCGTTGTATCCTGTAAAACAAATCGGAACGACCGAGAAGCGTGGTACGATGCAGACGTTCTATCCGGACGAGCAGATTTTTACCCAAACAACAGAATTCTCTTTCGATACACTTTCGGCACGTATGCGGGAATTGTCGTTTCTGAACAAGGGGATTACAATTACATTCACAGATAAACGCGAACGTGATAAAGACGGAAATTACGTTCAGGAGGTTTTTCATTCAGATGAAGGGCTAAAAGAATACATCCGCTACCTGGATGGTAACCGCGAACCAATCATCTCGCATGTCATCAGCATGGACAACGAGAAAAGTGAGATTCCTGTTGAAGTTGCGTTGATCTACAACACCAGTTACACCGAGAATATCTTCTCCTATGTGAACAATATCAACACGCATGAAGGCGGAACGCACCTGCAGGGTTTTAGAAGCGGACTCACAAGAACCCTTAAAAAATACGCCGATGCTTCGGGTTTGCTGGATAAGCTGAAGTTCGAAATTACAGGAGATGACTTCCGTGAAGGTCTTACTGCTATTATCTCTGTGAAAGTTGCCGAACCGCAATTTGAAGGTCAGACGAAAACCAAGTTGGGAAATCGTGAAGTTGTATCGCCGGTCAGTCAGGCTGTGGGCGAGATGCTCGAAAATTATCTTGAAGAAAACCCGAACGATGCGAAAATTATCGTTCAGAAGGTAATATTGGCAGCCCAGGCACGTCACGCGGCAAAGAAAGCGCGTGAAATGGTGCAACGTAAAACCGTAATGGGCGGCGGCGGGTTACCTGGAAAGCTATCCGATTGTTCGGAACAGGATCCGGCAAAGTGCGAAGTGTATCTTGTTGAGGGAGATTCGGCGGGTGGAACCGCAAAACAGGGTCGTGACCGTAACTTTCAGGCGATCCTTCCCTTACGTGGAAAGATTCTGAATGTTGAAAAGGCGATGCATCATAAAGTCTTCGAAAATGAAGAGATTAGAAACATCTTTACGGCGCTGGGCGTAACGATCGGAACCGCTGAAGACAGCAAGGCGCTGAACCTGGAGAAGCTTCGTTACCACAAAGTCATCATCATGTGTGATGCCGACGTTGATGGTAGCCACATTGCAACCCTGATCCTGACTTTCTTCTTCCGTTTCATGAAAGAATTGATTGAAGAAGGCCATGTTTATATTGCTGCACCGCCGTTATATTTGGTTAAAAAAGGAAACAAAAAAGAATACGCTTGGACTGATTTACAACGTGACCAGGCGAACGAAAGAATGGGCGGAAGTGCCGCTATCCAGCGATATAAAGGTCTTGGTGAAATGAACGCGGAACAATTGTGGGAAACGACGATGGATCCGAGTTTCAGGACCTTACGCCAGGTCAATATCGATAGCCTTGCTGAAGCCGACCGTGTATTTTCGATGTTAATGGGTGATGAGGTTCCGCCACGACGCGAATTCATTGAGAAAAACGCGGCGTACGCAAAAATCGATGCATAAGTGCCAGGTTAAAATAGTATTCCTCGGAATCTGTGCGTTGCTAAGCAGCAAGTCCTTTTCGCAATCTCCGCAAGCTCTTCAGCAGATAGAGAACTTGCTGAGCGATGCATTGTTCTTTTCTGGCCAATATCTGACCCCTGCAACTGATGCTGCTATTTATCAGGCCTCGTCGGCTTGGGTATTGACGCCGCAAAAGAAAAAACTTTGGGATGTAAGTTTAAGCCTTCATACGAACGTTTTCTTCGTTCCGAAAAGTAACAGGACTCTTACGATTAATAATTCTGATTTTTCTTTCTTCACTATTGAAGGCGGCGCAACATCGGCCCTCGTGCCAACAGCGCTCGGTGATGATAGTCAAATCTTTCTGACGGGGCAAATCGAAGACGGTGAAAATTCCAACACCGTTCGGCTTGAGACGCCACAGGGAATTGATGCTGAAGTAATGGTTTACCCGTACTTACAGGGTTCGGTCGGTCTTCTATATGGAACCGAGCTCACGTTGAAATATTCAACAAAAGTCAAGCTGAAGCATGGGAATTATCAGGTTTATGGCGCGGGGTTTAAACATAATTTGAGTCAGTATTTCGAAAAACTGGAGGCTAAAAATCTGTATCTGTCGGCTTTTGCCGGTTATTCGAAGGAAGAAATCAGCTTCAATTTTCTCGATACGGAGACAACTTACGGAAGCTTGGGCCTGAACGAGATCAGCGGGAAAGTTGACACGTGGCAATTTCAGGTCAATGGTTCAAAAAAGTGGAATAAATTTGAATTGATGACGGGGCTGATTGCCAACACCAGCGCAATCGAATATGAAGTCGGCGGCCCGAAAGGCGAAATAGAATCGGTTATTCCGGTTCAGGCAATCATCAATAAAAAACTCGTCGAAATTTACGCCGATAAAACGAACTTCATTGGCGAAGTATCCGCACGATATCAGCTCGGGTCTATATTCCTGCAATCTGTCACTGCGTTCGGAAAGTTCATCAACACAAATTTGTCGGTTCAATATGAATTCTAAAATACAACTTAAAACACTATAATATGAAAGTTACGATAGTCGGCGCCGGAAATGTTGGTGCTACCTGTGCGGATGTGATCGCCTACAGGGGAATTGCAAGTGAAGTGGTACTGCTTGATATAAAGGAAGGCTTTGCGGAAGGTAAGGCAATGGATATTTCGCAATGCACAACAAATACGGGTTTTAATACGCGCGTTTCGGGAGTTACGAACGACTATTCAAAAACGGCCGATAGCGACGTTGTGGTGATTACATCGGGAATTCCGCGAAAGCCGGGTATGACGCGTGAAGAACTTATAGGGATCAACGCTGGAATTGTGAAGACGGTTGTTGAAAACGTACTAAAGCATTCGCCAAACACTATCGTAGTCGTGGTTTCAAACCCGATGGATACAATGACCTATCTTGCGCTGAAAGCCACCGGACTTCCAAAAAATCGCATTATCGGAATGGGCGGCGCGCTCGACAGTTCGCGATTCAAATATTATCTGTCAAAAGCACTTGACAAGCCTGCAAACGACATTTCAGCGATGGTTATCGGCGGACATGGAGATACAACGATGATCCCACTTACGAGGCTGGCGTCGTATAACGGAATTCCGGTTTCACAATTCCTGTCGCAGGAAGAACTTTCAAAAGTTGCAGCCGACACAATGGTTGGTGGCGCTACACTTACGGGATTGCTGGGAACATCGGCCTGGTATGCTCCGGGAGCTTCTGTTGCGTATTTGGTTGACAGCATCCTTAACGACCAGAAGAAAATGATTGCGTGTTCCGTTATGCTGGAAGGTGAGTATGGGCAAAGCGACATCTGTATTGGTGTGCCTTGTATTATCGGTAAAAATGGGATCGAGGAAATACTACAGATCGAGCTTGACGAATCGGAAAAAGTATTGTTTGCCAAAAGCGCAGATGCAGTCCGGAACATGAACGCCGACCTGAGATCAGTATTAGCATAACGATTTCCATAATATACAAAGAAGACTGCAATTTCGCGGTCTTTTTTTTAAGATTAATCAATAAATAAATTGGTTAATGATGCGGTTAATTATATATTTGCACGTTTCAAAAATGAGGTCATCCGCAGCGCCTTACAAATAAAGGGCTCAGCGCAAAAACAGATACAAAATCAAACAAGATTAATTAATTATTTAGTGTAATGCAGAATAGAGGACTAGTTAAATTTTTTGCAATTTTATTTGCATTGGTAAGTATTTACCAGCTTTCTTTCACCTTCGTGGCGAGTAAAATAGAAGATGAAGCCAAAGCCTACGCGAAGGGCAATCCTGAAAAAGAGGTTCGATACCTTGATTCGGTTGGTAAGATAAAAGTCTTCGACCTCGGCTTTACCGATTTTACTTATAATGAAGTAAAGGATAAAAAAATAAACAAAGGTCTTGACCTTGAAGGTGGTATCAACGTAACTTTAGAAATTTCGGTTCGCGATATCATTAAAGGCCTTGCCAATAATACCAAAAACCCGGTTTTCAATAAGGCACTTGCCGATGCGACCAAGAACCGTCAAGGGAATCAGGATTATGTTGATGCGTTTTTTGAAGCGTTCGACAGAGCGTCAAACGGCTCAGTTAAGCTTGGGTCTCCTGAAGTATTCGGAAACAAGACACTCGGCGATGAAGTAAACTTCAAGATGACCGATGACGAGGTTGAGAAAGTAGTTCGACGCAAAGTAACCGAATCAATCGGTAGTGCATTTGAAGTGCTTAGAAAACGTATCGACCAATTTGGTGTTACACAGCCAAACATCCAGCAACTCGGGCAATCAGGAAGAATCCTTGTGGAACTTCCGGGAGCAAAAGATGTAGACAGGATCAAAAAACTATTACAGGGAACGGCACAGCTCGAATTCTGGGAAACATACAAAATTGAAGAACTCGGTAACTTCCTCCTTACTGCAAACGAGGCGCTGAAGAAAACGGAAACTGCGGTTGCAACAAAAGAAACAGCTACTGCATCAACGGATACAATTGCAGATTTGTTAACCGACAAATCGCAGGACAGCCTTACTGCCGCAACAGGTAAAAATCCGTTATTGGACAAGTTTATTGCTCAGGGCGGCGGACCGGTTTTGGCTATTGTCGCACCAAAAGATACTGCTGCAATTAACGGCTACCTCAAAAGACAGGATATTCGTAACCTGCTTCCTGCCGACAAGCGTTACGCGAAATTCGTTTGGAGCAAGCCTACAACTACAACCCTTGAAAAAGGAGGAACAGTTGAGGCAGTCGAGCTTTACGCGCTAAAAGGGAACCGCGACAATCAAGCAGCTATGGGCGGCGGTGTTGTAACAGATGCAAGCGACACGTTCGACCAGATGGGCAAGCCGTCGGTATCAATGCAGATGAACGGCGCCGGAGCAAGACAATGGGAAGAGCTGACTAAAAAAGCATATGAAGAAAAAGGATATATCGCAATCGTTCTTGACGATATCGTATACTCGGCTCCCGGGGTTTCAAGCGGACCGATTTCCGGTGGACGTTCTGAGATCTCAGGTGCGTTTGATGTAACCGAAACTAAAGATTTGGCTAATGTATTGCGTGCAGGTAAACTTCCTGCTGCTGCAGAGATTGTACAATCAGAAGTTGTTGGTCCGTCATTAGGACAAGAGGCGATTGATAACGGTACCAATTCGGCACTACTTGGATTGCTTCTCGTTTCCCTTTGGATGGTAATCTATTACGGAAAATCAGGCTGGTTTGCCAACATCGCCCTTGCAGTTAACTTGCTGTTCCTTTTCGGGATCCTTGCAAGCCTTGGTGCCGTTCTTACATTGCCTGGTATCGCCGGTATTGTATTGACAATGGGTACTGCGGTGGATGCGAACATTATTATTTACGAACGGGCAAAAGAAGAGCTGCGCCTGGGTAAATCGATCGACGAAGCGGTAAAAGCGTCATTTGGCTGGAAAGGTGCAATGCGTTCAATTGTAGATGCCAACGTGACCCACGTATTAACAGGTGCGGTGTTGTTAATCTTTGGTACAGGTCCGATTCAGGGATTTGCAACAACGTTGCTTATCGGTATTGCAACCTCGTTGTTTACGTCGATCTTCATCACCAGAATGCTTTTGGACTGGAGTGTTGCCAGAGGAAACAAGCTTACCTTCACGACTCCGTTCTCTAAGAACTTCTTTACGAATTTCCACTTCGACTTCCTTGGGAAGAAAAAATGGGCGTATATATTTTCGGGAGTCGTTGTTGTAATCAGCGTTATTTCGTTGATGACCCACGGACTAAACCAAGGCGTTGACTTTGTAGGTGGGCGAACGTTCCAGATTCGTTTTGAGAAGCCTGTTGCTGCCGATGAAGTACGTGAAGAACTTGCTCCTGTATTTGGCGGAAGCGCTGAAGCAAAGGTGTTTGGTGCAAATAATCAATTAAAAATTACTACTAAATATAAAGTAGACGAGCCGGGTGTTGAAGCCGATGAACAAGTAAACCGAATTCTCTTCAATACACTTAAAAAACACTATTCAGCCGATCTTACTTACGAACGTTTCGTGAACAGCTATGAAGGAAAACAAATTGGGATTCTTCAAGCCTCAAAGGTTGGGCCCACTGTTGCCGACGATATTAAGACCAATTCTTACTGGGCAGTTTTAGGTGCAATGGCAATCGTATTCCTGTACCTGATGGTGAGCTTCCGCAAATGGCAATACAGCCTTGGTGCGATCGCCGCTGTGGCGCACGACGTTATATTTGTACTGGGTTTATACTCATTACTGTGGAAGTACATGCCGTTCGGGATGGAGATCGACCAGCACTTCATCGCTGCGATCCTTACCGTGATCGGTTACTCGATGAACGACACCGTGATCGTATTCGACAGGGTTCGTGAGTACCTTGGTGGAAACGTAAAAGGTAACTTCAACGACATCGTAAACCAGTCGGTCAACTCGACCATGTCACGTACCATCAACACATCGTTGACGATGATCCTCGTACTTGCTATCATGTTTGTGTTCGGTGGAGAATCCATCCGTGGATTCATCTTCGCGATGCTTGTCGGAATTGTAGTCGGAACGTATTCATCGCTGTTCATCGCGACACCGGTGCTTGTGGATACAATCTCAGATGCCGAGCACAAGCGTATCGAAGAATTGCACAACAGAGCGTAAGTTTTATTTATAAATGAGAGAAGCCCGATGTATGTCGGGCTTTTTTTATCGCTGTATTTTGAAGCTTACCGAAACCTCGTGAACCTATAGCTGCGTATCATTTGCGAGTTTCTGTTTTTTTTCGTTGGGGCTTCCGCAAGCGGCGGGCTTTATGCAGTGCGCGGCACTTGCTTCAATCCCTAAGCCGACTCCGTACGGGATTAAGTAACGAATTCAAGAACCAAAGCCGTCCAGAAAGTTTTTCGAAGCGTACTCAAATCTAGCACGGGTTTTAAGGCAATATGTTCTGCCGTGCGGAATGCGTGAGAAGAAGTTGGAGATCGACATGTCGATTCTCCACTGGGGTTCAAAGCCAGTTATAATTCGCGATTTGTAGCTGAAAGCGTCTTAGACCTTAATCGGCTTCTCCGCAAAAAAGATAAAATAGAGCCCGATCAGGATAAAAGGAATACTAAGCCATTGCCCGGTAGAAAACATTCCAAGCGACTCTTCAAATCCGCCTTGGCTTTCCTTTACGTACTCAACAACAAAACGCACCGACCAAAGCAATACAAGGAACATCCCGAAGAGGAATCCTTGTTTCTCACGCGCATTGGTTTTCCAATATAGGAAGAATAGTATAGCGAACACTAAAATATAACCTGCTGCTTCGTAGAGCTGCGCAGGATGACGCGCAGGTACCGCCTGAAGCAATTCTGCAAATCCGGGATCGGTCGCGATGGCGTTATAGGCTTCTTTCGGATCGGCAATACGGGTTGCCGTAACAGCATCTTTTGGGCTATAATGTTCTTTAATAAATTTTACTCCGAGAGCCGCATCTGTTGGATGTCCGGTAATCTCCGAATTGAAGAAATTTCCCAATCTTACGAATATCGCACCACTGGCAACCGGAATAACCACGCGGTCCAAGACCCAGAGCAGTGGCCGCTTCATGACATTTTTACTGAAGAAGTACATCGTAATAATAATGGCGATCGCAGCTCCGTGGCTTGCTAGTCCCTGAAAACCGGTGAATTCAAACTCAGGTGAAAAACGGAACGGCAGCAATATCTCTGACACATGGTTTCGGTAGTATTCCCAATCGTAGAAAAACACATGTCCGAGCCTTGCCCCGGCCAACGTAGCCAGCACCGTCCAGATGAAAAGCGAATCAAGTTTATCAATCGGTTCACCCTCACGGTCGAAAATCTTTTTCATCAAATACCAGCCCAGGCCAAACGCCACTACGAACATCAGGCTATAATAGCGGATTACAAAAAAACCAAGATCAATTCCTTCTGTCGGATTCCAAACCATTGCTAGTGTAGGTGTCATGTTATGTTTGTTGTGTGTTGTAAAAATAGAGAAAATACTACAATTCAGATGTTATGGATGGTGAGAACATTTTCTGGGCGGCACCGGATCGTAGCCACTGCGTCCCCACGGATGGCAGCTCAATATGCGTCTGACGCCAAGCCAGGTGCCAAACAATAAACCGTGAATCTTCAGTGCGTCAATGAAATATGCCGAACAAGTAGGTTGGAACCTGCACGAAGAGGGCAGGAGCGGCGAAATAAAAAGCTGGTAAAACCGGATTAAAAAAACAAAGGGCAATATGAGGATTTTCCGGATCAAATGGTAAAGGTTGTGCCTTCTTTGCCGTCCTTCAGCTGAATTCCGAGTGCGCCCAATTGATCGCGTATCTGATCTGAAAGCGCAAAATCTTTGTCGGCACGCGCCTTGTTCCGCATTGCGATCAGCATGTTTACAACACCTTCAAGCTTCTGGTCGCCGGCACCCGCTGCTTTTTCATCCTGTAATCCGAGCACATCAAAAACAAAACCACGAAGCGTTGTCTTTAACATGTCAAGATCAGCCGATACCAATGTCTCCTTCCCGTCTTTCAGCAGGTTTACAAAACGGACGGCTTCGAATAACTGTGCGATCAGGATAGGCGTATTAAAATCGTCGTTCATCGCATCGTACGCCGCTTGTTTCCAGCCTGCAACCTCAATCGTCGATGCGTTGCCGGCTTTAATCTCCTGTAGTCCGTCAATCGCTTCCATCAATCGTGAATATCCTTTTTCCGCAGCAGCGATTGCGTCGTCCGAGAAATCGAGAACGCTGCGATAATGTGCCTGTAGCATAAAGAACCTCGCAACTGACGCTGCGTAAGGCTTACTCAGAAACTGATTCTCTCCGGTAAGGATCTCGCGCGGAAGGATGTTGTTTCCGGTCGATTTCGCCATTTTCTTGCCGTTCAGCGTAAGCATATTGGCATGCATCCAGTAATTTACCGGCGACTGGCCCGTGCAAGCCTCGTTTTGAGCGATCTCACACTCGTGGTGCGGGAATTTCAAGTCCATTCCGCCGCCGTGAATGTCAAAACGCGTTCCGAGATATTTCGTGCTCATCGCCGTACACTCGAGGTGCCAGCCGGGAAATCCATCGCTCCAGGGCGAAGGCCAGCGCATAATATGTTGTGGTTCCGCTTTTTTCCATAAAGCAAAATCCTGAGGGTTCTTTTTGTCGGATTGGCCGTCAAGGTCGCGCGTATTGGCGAGCATGTCTTCGATATTTCGTCCGCTGAGTTTGCCGTAATGGTTTGTTTGGTTAAATTTTACAACATCGAAATAAACCGATCCGTTCGCGACATATGCAAGACCATTGGCAATAATTGCCTTGATAACTTCAATTTGTTCGATAATATGGCCCGTGGCAGTCGGTTCAATGCTCGGCGGCAGAAAGTTAAAATCGCTTAAGATCTCGTGAAAATCTACCGTGTAGCGCTGTACAATTTCCATCGGCTCAAGCTGCTCAACGCGCGCTTTTTTTGCAATTTTGTCTTCACCTTCATCGACATCGTCAACGATATGACCGACGTCGGTTATGTTGCGAACGTAGCGCACTTTGTAGCCAAGATGCGTCAGGTAACGAAAGATTACGTCAAACGACATGAACGTGCGCACATTTCCGAGATGCACATTGCTATAAACTGTTGGGCCACACACGTACATTCCGACATTCCCTTGGTGAATCGGTGTAAAAACTTCCTTTTCACCCGAAAGTGAATTGTAAATCCGGAGTTCCTGTGACTTGTATAGCGGCATAAAGCGTATTAATTTTTATGGGAGCTTTTTCCTGCTGTTGCTGCAATCTTTTTTCTCGGCTGACGCCTCCGCAAAGGATTTTCGCGTCCATCAGGGCTAGGGCGCCCGTTAGAAATTCGTGTCCATTTTAATATAATCAAGAAACTCACGACGTGTTTTCTCTTCCTTAAATTTTCCTCCAAATTCCGATGTTATGGTGCTGCTTTCGATATCTCGTATACCGCGCGAATTTACGCACAGGTGTTTCGCATCGATTACGCAGGCCACATCCTCAGTATTCAGTACACGCTGTAATTCCTGCACAATCTGCATAGTGAGCCGCTCTTGTACTTGCGGTCGTTTGGCAAAAAAGTCGACGATTCGGTTCATTTTTGAAAGTCCTATTACAGCGCCGTTCGAAATATAGGCAACGTGTGCGCGGCCGATTATTGGGAGCAAATGGTGTTCGCAGGTAGAGTAGAGGGTAATGTTCTTTTCGACCAGCATCTCCCCATACTTATAATGGTTGGCAAACGTTGATGCTTTAGGTTTCCGGCTTGGATTGAGTCCGCCAAAGATTTCCTTCACAAACATCTTAGCCACGCGATTCGGCGTCCCTTTGATGCTGTCGTCGGTAAGGTCCATTCCGAGAGTAAGAAGTATATTTTCGACATCCTTTCTAATCAGCTCGATCTTTTGATCATCGGGTAGGTCAAATGCGTCAGGCCTGATGGGATTATTTGCATTGCTGCCGATGTGGCTGTCACCCATCTCATCTTGAAAATCTTCGTTTTCTAACATTTCGTCTGTTCTGTTTGCAGGTAAAAAGTGCTGGCAAAGGTAATAATAAAATAGGAGCTTTAATTACAGTGTTAATATTAAAAAAAGACGAAATTTAAGAAAATTATATGCTAAATTTATGTAAATTTCGCTCCTTAAAATATTTTACAAATGAAGAAGATGCAATTACTTTTAGTGATTTCTTTATTCACCTTCACCATGTTTTCCCAGGAGCAGCAGCAACTGCCTGCAACTGCTTCGGTTGACCAACGTATCGTGGAAGTGTTCGGGGATCAGCTACAGCAACTGGTTTTAAACGACGCGTTACGGTTGAGAGATTTGAACGCAATCCTGTTTGAGAGGTATGAAATTACAGAAGTTCCTTACTCAAACGACGAGAAATATACCAAGCTTTCTGAAGTTCCGCTGTTTAATTTCTACAATCCTGGTTTAGTGCGGGATACGGCATTCGACAGGGATACTTTTAATATATTGAAATACGACATGCGCTTCTTTGCAAAGTCAGACATTATCTACCGGGTAGATAATACAAATTATATCATCGTCATTCATCCTCAGAATTTAAGAAACTAGCCTGATGAAAAAACTTTTACTGCTTCTATCGGTCTTTTTCTGCCTTTCTCTTTCAGCGCAGAACTACAATATCTCTAACACATCGGTTTCCACGTGTTCCGGCAATTTTTACGACTCCGGAGGTGCTGGAGGAAACTACGGTAACGGCCAAAGTTTTACGATGACGTTTTGCCCTTCCACTCCTGGAAGCGCTATAAAACTTAACTTTTCAGCCTTTAACCTTCATAGTACAGATATCATGTACATATTTGACGGGAATGATATCGGCGACCCGCAATTCGGAACATTTACCGGCACCGAAACCCCGGGAATAGTGCAGGCCACTGGCTCGAATACAACCGGATGCATCACCATACGTTTTGTGTCTGACGGCAGTAACGTGTCGACCGGATGGGCTGCGGCCGTTTCCTGTATTACTCCGTGCCAGGTTATAAATGCTCAATTTGTGGGTTCAACTCCGCCGCCTGAGTCAGACGGGATTATTAAGATCTGCCAGGGCGAATCCGTGACGTTCAACGGAAGTGCGACGTTTTCGAATTCAGGGGCAGGCGCTACGTACGAGTGGAATTTTGACAATGGAACTACAGGTACCGGACAGACAGCTACAACTACCTTTCCAAATGCAGGGGTATATCGCGTAAACCTGAGAGTAACGGATCCCGCTAACTGTGTGAACAACAACATGATTAATCAGATCGTGCAGGTTTCGACGACCCCTGTCTTAACGACAAATGCCAGCTTGGACGAAATATGTTTGGGTCAATCGGCAACAATCACAGGCACCGCGACACCAACCCCGTGGAATTACCAATGTACGCCGCCTGTTAGCGGAACAACATTCTTGCCCGACGGTAGCGGTGTGTCCTATACCACTTCAATAGTAGTAGATTGCTTCGAGTCAGGACAATTGCTTACAAATGCAAACCAGTTGCAGAGCATCTGTCTGAACATGGAGCACTCCTATACGGGCGATCTTCAGATAGCGATAACGAGTCCGACGGGGCAGACTATCATCTTAAAATATTATAACGGTTCACCAGGCGGCGGAGGCGGTGGCCTTCACCTTGGCTACCCGTTCGATCCGGGAGGAACAGCCGCCGACGTAGCAGCGGGACCAGGTCAAGGCTTTGATTATTGTTTTTCAATGACAGGGACAACCTACCTTGTAAACGGAACCACGACACCTACGATTCCGCCGTACGCAACAGGAACGACAATTAACGCAGGCACATATCTCCCCTCGCAGTCGTTTGCCGGGCTTGTAGGAAGTTTGCTTAACGGTACATGGACTATTCAGGTAACCGACAACCTTGCTTCTGATAACGGTTATATCTTCTCGTGGGGACTTACTTTCGATCCTGCCCTTATTCCGGGAGATTTGTCTTTTACACCAACAATTGAAGCTACCGGCTGGAATCCTGACCCAACAATCACAAATACTTCTGGAAACACTATAACTGTTTCTCCGTCTGCCTCAGGGAACTATTGCTACACGTACTGGGCTACAGATAATTTTGGTTGTACCTACCAGACACAAAGATGTATTACCGTATTGGAAGCGCCAAATTTCGCTCAGGCGAATGATCTTTTTTCATGTTCCACATTTGACCTGAATGAGAATATTCCGGTAATACTCAATGGGCTTGATCCGGCGTATTACCCAATTATGTTCCATCATTCTCAAGATGATGCTGAAAACGTATTTGATGAAATTACAAATCCCGGCAATTACCCCGGGGTTGACGGAGAGATAATCTACTATAGCATCCAGGATCAACTCACAACAGCGGGTTGTATTTATACGGGTCAATTTCAGTTACACGTTACGGAGCCTGCGGCAGCAACCCAGCCTCCAACGCTAACGGTATGCGACGATCCTTCAAACGATGCTGTTGCTACTTTTGATTTCACTCCTCAAACTGCAATTGTCTTAGGAACCAATGATCCGGCCGAATATGCCGTTAGTTATCATGTGAGTCAAGCTGATGCAGATACTGGACTAAACGATATTGATCCAATCGATTCGTTTGAGAACACAGCTAATTGCCAAACAATTTATGTCCGAATGGAGCCGGTAGCTACACCGGAATGTTTTGATACCACCACCTTTGAAGTTTGCGTTATCGCGGTTCCGGATGCTCCAACCCCTGCCGATGTCACTGCGTGTGAGGAATACGAACTTCCTGTCCTGCCACCTGGCCAAACGTATCACGAAAATACAGCATCCGGGACGGTTATTCCGGCGACGACCGTAATTACAACGACCCAAACCATTACGATCGTTGCCGAGAGCGGAACCACTCCAAACTGTACTTCGGAAGGAACTTTTATCGTCACTATCGTTACGCCACCTGCAACTCCTGTTGTTTCTGATGTTTCCGCGTGTGATACCTATACGCTTCCTGCGCTCCCTGCGGGGCAAAGTTACCATAGCGCGAGCGGTGGAAATTCTCCATTGTCAAGCAACGTTATTACAACGACACAAGACATATTTGTGGTTGCTGAAAGCGGAACAACTCCGAATTGTACGTCGGAGGCAAGCTTTACAGTGACAATCAATGATACGCCGCCGGCGCCCGCAGTTTCAGATGTCACTGCATGTAATTCCTATACACTTCCCACGCTTCCTGTGGGACAAAGTTACCATAGCGCATCAGGTGGTTCGTCACCAATCACAAATACGACTATAACTACAACTCAAGTTGTTTATGTAGTAGCCGAAACCGGTACCACACCAAACTGTACGTCCGAATCAAGTTTTACAGTTACCATCAACACGGCGCCGCCAACACCGGTAGTCTCTGACGTAACGGTATGTGACACCTATACGTTGCCTGCGCTTCCTGCCGGACAAACATATCACAGTGCTACAGGTGGCGCCTCACCGATCACAAATACGACTCTCACGGCGACGCAGGATGTATATGTGTTTGCTCAAAATGCGGTAACACCAGACTGTAATTCCGAAGCCAGTTTTACTGTAACTATTAATTACACGCCTGCAACTCCGACAGTTACTGATATAACGGTGTGCGACAGTTATATGCTGCCAACATTACCTGCTGGTCAGACGTATCATCAAGGCACGGCTTCAGGAGCTGTGATTTCTGCAGGTACAATAATTACAACAACCCAGACCATTATTGTTGTCGATGGAACAGGCACAACCCCGAACTGTACATCTGAAGCCAGCTTTACAGTAACTATCAATGATACGCCGCCAACTCCGGTCGTGGCAGATGTTACCGCTTGTGATAGTTATACGCTTCCTGCACTTCCTGCCGGACAAAGCTACCATAACGCTCCGGGCGGCTCGTCTCCAATTACGAATACGACACTTACTGTCACTCAGGATGTTTATGTATTTACCGAAAGCGGAACAATCCCTAATTGCACTTCCGAGGCCAGCTTTACAGTCACTATAAATTATACACCAGCAACTCCTGTGGTCTCGGATGTCACGGCATGCGACAGTTATACACTGCCTGCGCTTCCTGCAGGGCAAACCTATCATACAGCTTCAGGCGGAACCTCGCCAGTACCAAGTACCACGATCACCGCGACTCAGGATATTTTTGTGTTTGCTGCGACGGGTACAACTCCAAACTGTACATCTGAGTCGAGCTTTACGGTAACGATCAATGATACACCTGCGACTCCTGTAGTAGAAGATGTTATTGCTTGTGACAGTTATACACTTCCTGTACTTCCCGCCGGTCAGAGCTACCATAGCGCTCCGGGCGGTTCGTCACCAATTTCAAATACGACCATTACTGTTACTCAGGATGTTTATATTTTTGCCCAAAGCGGCACCACGCCAAACTGTACATCTGAGTCAAGCTTTACGGTAACGATCAATAATACGCCTGCGACTCCTGTAGTTTCGAATGTTACGGCATGCGACAGTTATATATTGCCTGCGCTTCCTGCCGGACAAACCTATCATACAGCTTCTGGAGGAAGCTCGCCAGTACCAAGTACCACGATCACTGCGACTCAGGATATTTTCGTATTTGCTGAGACGGGAACTACTCCAAACTGTACTTCTGAAGCTAGCTTTACGGTCACGATCAATTATACACCTCCGACTCCTGTAGTAGAAGATGTTACTGCTTGTGACAGCTATACGCTTCCTGCACTTCCTTCCGGACAAAGCTACCATAACGCTCCGGGCGGCTCGTCTCCAATCTCAAATACGACCATTACTGTTACTCAGGATGTTTATATTTTTGCCCAAAGCGGCACCACGCCAAACTGTACCTCTGAGTCGAGCTTCACGGTAACGATCCACAACACGCCTGCGACTCCTGTAGTTTCGGATGTTACGGCGTGCGACAGCTATACATTGCCTGAACTTCCAG
>DASVUR010000008.1:0-127359 GCA_036386895.1 Flavobacterium sp. | reverse complement strand
ACGCGATTCGATATTCTCGTTGTAGTGCGTGTCAAAGTAAACCTCCGAGATAACAACCGAGCCATAGCCTGAAGATGCACATTGGGCGTTCAGTTTCAGCGCAAATAACAAAACTGCTAAGCAAATTACTTTTAATTTCATTTGTACATACTATGGTTTATTTTTCTCCCCCATTCATTAAATTGCGATCAAAATGTGTTTCACAAGAAGCTCTCGCTTCGGCAATGCCTCAGAAATGATATCCATTTCTAGCAATATTTCGATGTTTTCTACCTCAGGCTAGATTAACCTGATATATTTGAAACACACGACCATCTATATTTAACAACTCTAAAACACCCCTAATTACTAAAGAGTCTAACTCTCCTTTAACATATTTATCATCGTAATTTAAACTTTTGAACTCTGGATGACTTTTGATAAAAGCGTTAAATTTCCACAATGAAAATTTTATTTCATATTCGCTAAGCGGCGCCACATCGTACTCACATATAATTCCGCTTTTGTTAATAGTGACCCCCGATCCATGGTACTGGTATGAATAGTCGCCGATCAGACCTGAATTGGGAACACGTTTTCCGGCATGTACCCATGGATTTTCCGTTATATGATACTCAGACTTAAGTTTCTCCTGAAAGTCTCGTATTAACTCTAGATATTTTTGAAGAATGTTTTCCATTTCTAAAGACTAGATTATACTCGATTCAAAGCGAAGCTGTCGTACGGATTATTTTCTAACAATCTGCTTAATATCGCACTTGCACTAACTGTATCACCCATAGCCATATAGACAAAGAATAATTGATAATACAATGAAATGTTATTTTTAATGGTGTCTTTAATTTTGTTGTGGGAAAGTTGATTTACCAAATCCAAAATGGGGGTTTCGATAATTAATCTAGCTTTTGCCGCCTCATCAATTTCCTTTACGCCAATAAGCAGAATATTTTTGGCCATGGGATAATTTAATTCCTGGAGATATATTCTGGAGTAAAATAAAATCAGCTTGTTGTTGACGCTAAAGCTCGGAGTTTTAACACTCGCCATTACAGGTTCGAGCAACTCCTTGGCTTGACCAACGTTAGACTGCAATAACAAGATTTTCGCAATTTTGATAACGACGTTCACTAAATCGTCAAACGAAAGAGCCCAGTTATTCTTTAAGCTGTATCCAATCGCAATTGCCTCGGCCAACACTTCCGTTCCTGCCTGCCCTTTGGTATAAGCCAACTCCATTGTGTCCATTAAACCAAGGTAGCCATGGAAGGTTTGTGACGCTTCAGCGAAGTTTCGGCGAATTTCTATAAACGGGAAGAACATGTTATTAGCATAATAGATAATTTTGACCTTTCTCAGCGAGTTTGGGTCCTTATAGTCGATCTCAAATAGCTTCTCCGCATCTTCAAACTTCTGGGTCGCTGTTTGCGTTTCTCTTCGTTGCAGAATATCATAGTATTTCTTCTTTTGGAGTACCATATTAATATTTCGTTCTGTAATTTCCTTGAGGACAATAAGTTCCCTTCTTGGTTTAGAATCTACTCTTTCTATTAAAGCACGAAGCTGCGCGTCGGTTTTTGAGTTAATAGCCGCGTTATAGGTATTCCTATTAAGATTTTTCAAATTTTTAAAGACCCGATTCGTCTTATAACCTGGCGCAAGTGGAGCAATTGCAATTTTTGCGTTGACTTTTGCGAGTCCAATGTTCAAATAGTTTTTTGTATTGTCTATAGCAATTGCGCTTTGGTATAAAGATACCGCATCGTTTAACAGGGAGCTAGAATTAATTTCAATTTTGTAAGCTGCTGCTATGGCGGCACTACCTACTTCCAGGCGCATTAATGATCTTGCGGCCCTATCATAAAAGGCTATGATGTTAGGGTTTTGGGCTAATCCATTCTGAAAAAGTTGCACACTTTGTAACGGTAAACGCTGAGCGCAATATACATTATCAAGGCCGTCGTAAAAACGTATAGCACGCGGTGCGAGATTAATACACTGAAGATAAAGAGATTCTGCCTGTGCGTAACTTTTATTGTAAAAATGCTGTTTTGCAGTTCGGGCGAGTCCAAATGCAGTTTGAAAATCTTCTTCAGGGGTGTTGCCGTTCTTCGGAGTTAATATTGAAGACAGCGCTTGAATTTGCTGTACCGGCAGAAGAGTAGCCGCTATACCCCAAGATGTTAATTTAATAAAATCTTTCCTTGTAAAATTATTCATTTTATATGGTATGAAGGAAAGAAAAGGAGAAGGGTTGATTATTCAAAATAGCCAAACCAAGCGTACAGGCTCATCACCTAACTTCTTTAATTAAGATACTTCTCCTTATGCTTTCAAAGTTAATATTTTTTTCAATTACTACAAATTATTTGTTAAAAACCTTTGTAATTTATTTTGTTAAAGGACTTCAGCTTGAATCCGCCGATTAAGTTGTTCGTTGGATCATCTACAACCTCTACATAGGTTTTCTCCAATCTGCCTCCAAAATCGTATTTAAACTGTGTAGCCAAGCCGTTGTTTCCAATAATGAAACTGAGTTCGTTCCAATCATTATAAACGTACCCTGAAATTGAAGCTGCAATTGGCCGTATCATCAAATCATCATAATAGATTAACGATCCGCTGGTAGAGGTAAAATATACAAATGTCTCTGTGACCGGAATGTCTATAACTTTATTTAATAATACCCAGTCACCTGCTTTAACTTGTTCACTAACAGGAAAATTGTACGTGCTTGTACCATTCGAAGATACTACAAGCTGCGCGTTGTTAACCTGATCTTTGTGGGCCCAAATTGAGACCTTATATTTTCCCGCTTTATGCTGGGTGTTTGCTAAAACTACCCCAAATTTTTCTCCCGCTGAAAGAGCAACGGAGTAGCTTCCAGTATGCGCAATACCCATTTGCCGCTCGGCGCCATCCTGCAACCTGACTTCCGGATCCAACCAATTTACAAACCACGCATGTTCGGCTCCCGAATAAAACATTTCATGATAGCCCGCATTTCCGACTGCCACGACTTTGCTGTCGTCATCGCCCATTTTAGTAGAGGCGTAATTGCCGTTCATGTCTTTGATTTCTAATGTTCGTGAGAACCGATCATATAACGTAATTTGAGACGTTTGCTTCCACTTTGAATTTGCCGGCTGTCCTACTCCGACGGTCCAGTCAAAATCATCGTCAGTTGCACTATTGTAATTACTAAATATCCCGTTTGAATCCAATAAACCATTCCATACGTATGACCTATGATTCCTCCATAGCGGCTTTTCAGTGGTGGGATCTGAAGAAATACCATGCAAATCATACACCCATACATTGTTCCATGTAGTGATTCCGACGCCCGTCTCTTTCCAAACGCCCGCATCAAGAATATAAGAATATTGCGCTGTGGTTTGTGAAAGCATATTGGCATTATTAAGGTTTGTTGCTTTGCTGCCCATGCCAGGATATTTAACATATGCAGGCAAAATCTTTGTTTTCATGGACTTGCCATCGCTTGATGTTGAAAGCTTTTCTTTCGAAACCCCTGAAATTAGGTCGTAATCTTTAAATTCTGTTGTATAGGTATAACCGTTTTTTTGCTCAGTAGACGACTTTATGACGCTTGGATATTTTAGGCGTGTTGAAGAGTTGACCATCCATTTGTCCTGTGCCGAAGCGTTTATATAGTCGACGGTTTTGTATGTTTGGTACGATTCCTGGGTGATTCCCATGTTATTCGGGATAGCATCGGTCGTTTTGTAATAGTTATTTGAGACTTTGCTTAACTGGTGGCCATACGCATTTAAGCTTGTAACCTCTAAGAGTTGTCCTAATGAGGCAAGATTATCTTTAATAGTGAAAGCCGCGACACTTACACTCTTGTTAGCAGAAGTGTTTGTATGGTTATTGACCGTCTTGGTAATTTCATAAAAATCGTCATACTTTATTTGGTTTGCAGCCTTGTTTTTTATGATGTTGAACTTATAGCGAGTCTTTCCTTCTGCTAAAGCTCCTTCCTTATAATTTTTCACAGTCACGTATTCATACATGATTCGAGGTGCAGGAAGTTCAGCGCTGTATGGAAGCTCTTTCGCTATGTTTTGGGCAAAAGGAATATAGCTTGTATATCCAATGCCATCTTCGTTTTCACCATATTTATATTCGGTGACATAATTATTTATTCCGTCCGATATCTTTAGATTCGCAACCCTCGCTCCCCCAGCTGCAAAGACACTGGTAGACGGCAAATCAAGTTTTACCTTTATCTGATGGTAGTAATAGTCATTTCCGGCAGATTCGATTTGAGAATTAACGGCTGTCATATTACATCCATGTGTGCCCGATGGATAATTGTGATGATCGGGAACCTGATAAATATCGCCATTAAACTTAACTCTGTACTTACCTAATCCGTAATCATAGTCGACAAGCCCCGTGCCCTCATATTTATAGTAGTAGAAAAGATTGTTGAAACATACATAGTCTCGTATTAAAGAGATGTTAACCGTTTTGCCCATAAGATTAGGAAATACGTTGGTGCTTCCCACGTCAATTATGACTGTCTTATTATACATGTCGTTAGAGTTTGCATACGTTGGCATGGTACACTTGAATCTTACCGGATTCATGTTGGAGAATTCCAGCTTGTTTGGCGTCACACTTCGAAAATTATTTTTTTCGTAGTTTATATTTATGGTACTGCCTTCTGGTGTAGTTATCTGTTTCAGCGAGTACTCTTCGGGCTTAAAGTGCAGGTAACCCCATCCGTCGTCCTTATTATAATTCTGATAATTATTAAAAATTTCATTTATGTAATCAAATTTGTACGGTGGAAGTACCGAGTTACCGCTCTTGCCTTTAAACGATACTTCTTTTAATAGAAGGGCAGGATCGCCAACCAGCGAGGTTTGATAGGTGAAATCAACTACTTTTACTGCCTTTGCAATATTAGCCTGCCAGTTATCATTGTTGTCGATAACATTGTCGTAGCAGTTATAATCTGCCGTTTCATTTTTCGTAAATTGATTGTTAGTGCTGTAGCTAATTTGCACACTTTGTTGACTCTCGGGACCAAATGTCTTCTGAACTGTACAATCCTGATTCTTGAACAATAGTATTTTATGAAGTTTTAGTTGCGATTGCTCGGGAACGGTAAAGCGATTAACAACGTTGTTATTTTGGAGATCATCAACGTGATTTGCTGCGTTATAGGCAAATGTCTCTGACTTTGCATCGGCGCGGGTACCTTTTACAAATACCGCCGTGTGGGTGCGGGTTTTGACTTTATCTAAATAATAGACTTCTTTCCGGCCTCTAATCCAGGTCTTGACCTCCGGACTTGCATCGTCAACAATATAATCTTTCTTGTGTGGTGCTTTCCAGATAAATGCGTCCGACCATTTTCCATACTCAAAACTTACCCAGTAACCGTAATCGTGTTCACCTGCAACGCCATCGCCGTTGTCAACGTAGTCTGGTCCGGTTACGGCCGTAAGTAACCAATGGGTGGCATACGGCTCTAATTGTCTTTTCTCAAAATAAGATTGGGTTTCAAGCGGACTATCTTCTATAACGCCGAACGTCCTTGTAATAATTTCGTGATTGAAGACAGGCAATGAATAATGATAGGTTTTACCATCTACCGCCGTGATTTTAAACGCGCCAATACCTTCTTTCGGCATGCCCGTCCTATCAAAGCCGGAAGCGACCGGTTGTAAATATCCTTGCGGCTTTAAGCCAAGGGCATTTGTATTAATCTGGTCGTTGGTGTAATATTCAATGAAAGTAGACGTGGTTCTTCGAGGTTTGGCGGCAAGTTCAACGGATCCGGAATTGTAGTAGTTGAAAATATTGGCATTTACATTAGATGTATTATACGCCGCTGCATTTACGGCAAGATACGAGCTAATTTCATTTTCCATATAGAAATTTGGCCGGCCGTCAAATTTTGCATAGTTCGGGACATCCGTGCTAGAGCCATTGATATTATACTGCAATTTGTAACCCTGTTTGTTTTCTTTGTTAGCCAGGCCAAATAAGACGCCATTTTCATAGATCTTTGAGGCCATGCTTCCTGATAAACCTTGTGCCTGTACATTGTAATTATCGTAATTGGGCTGAGCAATATTATTAGTGGCTGGATCCGAAACATTTGAAAATTCAGTAGCGCCTACAGGAATTTCATCAATATCCATGAAAGCCTCTCCTACTACAACTGTTTCCCAATATGGAGGAATATAATTAGGAAACTCCATGTGCCCGGAATGATAAACCTGTTTGGTTACCGTATGAACGCCTTTTTGGAAGTACAATGGCCCCGTTACGAAGTTTCCCTCATTTTGACCTAACCAATACTTAAATTCCTGCTTTCCAAATGATAAACTAAAAATTCCAATTGGCGTTGGAACAACAATTGGAATCGTCCTACTGCTAGAACTACTGCAGTAGTTGTCCATGTTTACAGTATTATTAAACGATGTGCTTATTCCAGTTCCGCCAATAGTAGCGGTTGCATGGCTTCCAGAACTTGAAGAAGCGATGGAGAATCCCGTGCCAGTAGCTGCGTTTGCGCTAAATGACGTGGTTCCCGAGGAATCATACCCGATGCTAAATCCTGCACCGTTGCTGTCTACCCCGACAGATCCACCAACATCACCATTCATATTCGCATTTATTCCTACTGTCATTCCTCCGGCCAACTGCGCACCTACTCCAATTGACGCTCCGGATGATCCTGCTGTAACATTAACCCCCAGACTGTTTCCCCCACCAAGGTCAATACCCATACCCACACTAACATACCCACCAAGAGCCTGATTGCTTCCCCAATTGAATCCTAAACCCACAGAAGCAAAACCACAGGAATATCCTATGGATGCCGAGTAGGTTGAAACGGTATGGGTACGGTCCCAGAAATATTCGTTTAACGACGACGCGTTATAATCGTCCGGATATCCATTAACCCCGCGATCTATCGCGCCGGGATTTAAATTCCAGCCAAGTCCCGACCAGGATGCTTCCTGATCAATTGCGATACCAGCATGATAAGCTAGTGATATTGGATACCCGCCTTCCGGACTCGGAACATTCATGACCGGTAAGACGTAGCTGTATTGGCCGGTTATCAAATTCACCATGTCGGTCGCATCCACTGGTTCAAAACTTGCAGCTTCTGGAGCTTTTGGACCGTTGTTTCCCGCAAACAAATTTGTAGGAACCAATGTTGGGAAGAATATTAATAAGAAGAGCGTCGCAATTAGTCGGTGGGATTTTTTGTACTTGATCATAATATTAATTAAATCGAATTTGCGGTTCATTTAAGACAGCCTCATTACGTACTTTAAACTTTACTTCGCCGGTATTAAACCCTAAATCTTCAATAGAAAAGTTAAGGTAATCTTCCCGCAGAATGTCGGATTTTCTTGGATATACGATCAGGATATTGGTGCTCTTCGAGGCGCCGAACATTCTCGGATATATAAAATCGGTCATAGGGACAGTGTCTTTAAATTTGGTATATAGATGCACTTTTTGGTCCATTTGAAAAGCCAGGTCGTTTAACATTCTTCCGAACTTGCTTTTATCTTGCGCGACTTGACTAAGTAGCTCTGTATCATTTATACTCATTGAAAGGGTAAAGTACATATATCGACCGTATTTCTGTCGGAGCAATCTAACCTTCTCATTATCCACTCGCTCTGTACCAACATCCTGAAGCACTAGCAAATCCGTCGGTTTGTAAAGCAAGCTATATTCAACACCATTTACGACGGCGATGTACTTGTACCCATTGTCCTCATCATTAATGAAACTTTTCAGTTCATCTGCCGATTCGAAAGATTTACCGCCGCAAGAGCTTAATACGAGTGAAAGCACTATCCACCAACTACTTCTTAGGCTCATACTCAGCGTTCAGTCCTTGTAAAACTTCATCAGTCAAGTCCGTAGATTCCTCGGCGTACATAATATTTCCACCGCCACTAGCGCCAAAGATAATCTTGTAATTATGCTTTTTTCCATACTCTTTGATGTAATCATTAATATCATTGATAACGGTTTGCGTAATTTTTTTATCCTCCTCTTGAATTTGTTTTTGGATGGCTTCCTGGTAGCCACTAATCTGTTGTTGCTTGTTTTGCAGCAGTTCTTGCTTTAGTTTCAGTTCGTTGGCACTTAACGAGATACGCTCTTTTTCGTATTGCGCTAACTCTCGTTGCCAACTCGCCATCAACGAGTCTATATTTCCCTTCATTAAGGTTGCCTTTTGGTCAAATTCTGCTTTGGCAACCTTAGTTCTTTTATAACCATCTATCAATTTATTTACGTCAACATACACCAGTTCATCATTATTAAATTTAGCATAGAATAGGGATAATAACGAAAGAAGTACTGCGCCCACAGATAATAGCTTGAATGTCCGATTCATTTTTTTTTCCTACAAGTTTAGATAAATAAAGTCAAATTTTAACAGAATGTTAAGTAATTTTTTAAACATTTTTTTTCGATATATTTGGAAAAAAATTATGCGACCATCTCTGCTTAAAAAACTCCCGTCATACAACCTGCAGGAGACGTTGATCGTTTTAGCAATTATAGGGATCTTACTTCTGGTAGCGCTGCCGAACTTGATGCCTCTGATTACCAAAGCCAAAAGTATCGAAGCGCAAACACAGCTTAAGGCAATTTTCAATTCGGAAAAGCAATATTATTTTATGCATTCAAAGTATAGTGATGATTTTGATGAATTGGATTTTGAGAAGCCCGCCACGGTCAAGGAAAATGGATCTGCCAACTATTCCTATGAAATTCTCCAGACAAGCAATAATGATTTTAAGGCTCGTGCTACCGCGATAACGGACTTTGATGGGGACGGCATTTATAATGTGTGGGAGATTGACAATAACGGAAATCCTGTACAGGTGACTAAAGATTGAACGAGACGCTCATACAACTGCCATGCTTTTTAAAGCTCTAATCATTGTACTGTTTTGTGTAATCTTCTGGCAGGATTATAAAGACAGAATGGTGTATTGGTTCTGTTATCCTGCAGTGGGCATCCTGGGTTTAATGATACAGTTGGACTTGTTAAATATTTACATTGTACTGGCGAATTCGCTTATCAACTTGTGTTTGGTATTGACCATTCTTTTAATACTTTTCGTCTACTGTTGGACGATTCTTAATATCCCAATGATAAATGGCGCAATTGGTGTGGGAGACATATTAATGATAATATTCCTGTGTTTTTGCTTTTCGGTGGTCGTTTTTATTGTTTTATTTGTTTTCTCATTAATTTTCTCCCTGCTGTTACACCAGTTACACAAAAATCGCTCACAGGTGAATGAAACCGTTCCGTTAGCGGGATATATGGCAGCGTTTTTTGCCATCATTTATTGTATTTCTTTTTTTGTCGAATGGGATTCTATTCTCGCGTACTAATACAAGCTTATGAGTGATTCTTTCGCAATACCGATGGAGCTGAGACAATTAATCAGCGCCGATTTGGCCTATAATTACAGGGTTGTTCCTTTTGAAAACAGGAGCGGCGAGATAATGTTTAGAACAGACAGTTCGAATTTGGCTTCGCTCCGTTCAGAACTGCAAATCGTTTTGGGGTATCAAATCGATGTAATTTCCGATTCCAAAGAAAATATTGATAAAGCGCTCAGCTCGAACTATAGGAAAGGAACGAACAGCAAAGTTTCTAATATACATTATTCCAATGATTTTCTTGAGAAAATTGTTGTTACCGCCAAAGATATCGGCAGCAGTGATATCCATTTTGAACCATTTGAGAATAAAGCCCGTATCCGGTTTCGGCTGGATGGTAAACTAAAAGACCAATTTTACTTATCGGTTGAAGAATATCCGACCATAGTAAACAAAATTAAAATCCGTTCACAACTCGACATTTCCGAAAAGAGACTGCCGCAGGATGGCCGGATTTCAGTTACGACTTCACATGAAGAATTCGATATCCGGGTCTCTGTCATGCCGGTGCTCCATGGCGAGAAGGTTGTACTTAGAATCCTAAGTAAAGATACTGGGCAGATTAGTCTGAACACATTGGGATTTAACGATTCCGAATTAAATATTTACCTGGAGAACATTAAGAAACCGAACGGAATCGTCTTAATATCCGGACCCACGGGCTCTGGAAAAACAACAACACTCTACGCAACCTTAAAATCGTTAAACCAACCAACTGTCAACATTCTTACCGTAGAAGATCCCATTGAGTACACAATTGAAGGTATAAACCAAGTTCAGCTGAAGGAGAACATCGGACTTGATTTTGCTTCTACATTAAGGACATTTTTACGGCAAGATCCAGACGTTATTATGGTCGGCGAGATCCGGGATGTTGCGACCGCCAACATGGCTATTAGGGCAGCATTAACTGGACATTTGGTGCTTTCTACAATACATACAAATTCAGCGTGGGCTACTGTATCGCGGCTTATAGATATGGGAGTTCCTCCGTTTATGATCGCCAATACGCTTAATATTAGTATTGCACAAAGGCTAATTAGACGACTTTGCAACTTCTGTAAAAGAGAGACATTGGTGTCTCCAGGGACATTTCCGTCAGGGTTCGTAATACCAACAAGCCTAACCCATACCTTTGATGCTGTAGGATGCGACGAATGCTATCATACCGGTTATTCCGGCCGTAAGGCAATATACGAAATACTTCCCATAGGAAAAGAACTCGCCAGTCATATCAAAAATAATCGGCTTGAAATCGATGATTATCTGGCGGAAGGAAATATCGATACGCTTAAAACTAATGCAATTTCTCTTTTACATCAGGGTGTAACTTCCGTTGAAGAAGTTTTTCCTTTGTTAATGGATTAAAAAATTTATATTTGAACCTGACACCTATTTGATGAAGAAATTTATTGTTGCAATTCTCCTATTGTTTACCTGTTCCCTTTTTGCACAGGAAAGCCGCATTACAAAAATTAAATACACTATTGACTCCCTGACAGGCGAAATTCCGGGGTTGTCACAAAAATTAAATGTCAACGTTACCGAAAGTTCGCTTGGAAGTTTCCTGTTAGCAGTTTCAGAAGTCCACAAGGTGAACCTAAGCGTTGATCCGTCACTTAACAGTGTCATCATCATCAACAATTTTACAGATGTTACCGTTGCTGATATGTTGGTATTTCTTTGTAAGGAGTACAATCTTGGTATTGATATAACAGGTAATATTATAGCCGTCAAAAAATACGAAGAACCTGCACGACGAATTGAAGAAAAAATTATTGACGTTACCTACCGCTTGAATGAAAACCTTCTTTCACTGAATTTGAAAGATGACAAATTATATGATGTCCTTAAAAAAATTACCGACGAAACCGGAAAAAACCTCGTCTTCACACCGGGGTTGGAAAATAAACTACTCACGATATACATCAAGAATATACCTTTTGACGATGCACTCAACAAATTAGCTTTTTCTAACAACCTGCTTGTTTCCAAAACTAAGGATAATTTTTATCTATTCGAACCTTTTGACGATGGTGGTGCCCCAGCTTCTAACGCGTCCGGTACTTCAGGCCAAACCGTAGCAAGACCAAGCAGGTCCCGAAAATCGAGCTTCTATTTCAGTATTGTCGATGCCGACAAAAAATTACTTGATGTTGACTTTGAAAACACTCCCATTTCGAGTATCGTCTATGATATAGGAAACGAATTAGATATTGACTTGTTTGTTTCAAGCCCGTTAGAGACCGCCGGTGTAGCTTCAGTAAAGGCGAAAAATATAACTTTTGATGAATTGCTTGATAAGATCTTTGCATCCAAAAATAGTATAGCGTCCGCCAATTTGCATCCACAACAATCTCAGTTGTTACCGTCACCAACAGGATCTGGTATGATCAGTAATAGTGTGGGCCAAACTGCTGATACGTACTCCTATTTTAAAGAAAATAATATTTACTTTTTTGGTTTAAAGAGTCAGCTGACTGTTAGGAACATTAGGTCTGTTCCAATGATGTACCGGGCCATCGAAATATTTAATGAGCAGGATCAGGAAGGGCGCAGCTCAGGAAGGACCAGCAGCCAGCCTAATTTTACATCTTTCAATGCTTCTGAACCCGACCGTACTCAGCAAACAAATAATTACAATAATGAAAATTCAAGTCGGAGCCAAACCGATACAGACATTCTTAGCATCATTCCAAATGAAATTAAGTTGGGCTTGGATATTAAGATCGACAAAGAGCTAAATAGCTTTATTGTTAGCGGTCCAGCCGAGAACATTGCGCGATTTGAAGCTTTTATTAAGTATATTGATAAAGAGGTGCCGGTAGTTTTAATAGAAGTGATGATTTTGGACGTAAGCAGATCGGCCACTGTTGAAACAGGTATAAAAGCAGGAATTGGGGACAAGCCCGTTACCACAGGTGGGACCGTATTTCCAAATTCCGATATTAACCTGGGTGCGCAAACAATTAACAATATTATAAATCATTTTGACGGGTTTGGCTCCTTAAATATCGGAAATGTAGTTCCTAATTTTTATTTGAGTTTAAAGGCGTTGGAAACCAATGGAAACGTAAACATTCGCTCCACGCCCCGGCTTTCTACCCTGAACGGACACAGGGCCTATCTATCAATTGGAGAGACCACATATTATGTCGTAACCAATCAGAACTTTTACGGGTCGCAAATACCGCAAGCGTCTGAAATAAAAAACTACCAGCCTATCGACGCAGAACTATCACTGTCTCTAAGGCCGCTGGTAGCTGGAAATGGGGATATAACAATGGACATCAAAGTAATCCAGTCCAGTTTTAATGGACAAAAAATCGATAAAGATGCGCCTCCCGGAATTAATTCCAGGGAGTTCACTTCTATTATTAGGGTAAAGGATCAGGATATAATTGTATTAGGAGGTTTAGAAGAAAAGGTCAAAAACGATACTGGATCAGGTACCCCGCTATTGTCCAGAATTCCTATAATAAAATGGCTCTTTAGCTCAAGAAAAAGGGAGGATTCGAAAAAGAAACTTTCAATATTGATAAAACCAACAGTATTTTATTGATGTTGACTCTACAACTCGATCATAAGTTGATGGGCCGTAACTTTTTAGCTATGGAGATGTACTCATTAGCTGAAAATGACCTAATTGCAGTTGTACATGTTGCCAAACAAGCGGATGAGCTACGGATTGAGCATTTTGAAACTCAGACAAGTACCGACCGACTTGATCTCAAAATTAATCCTGGTTTACCCATTTCGCTTGTTATCAACAACCGCCACATTATTCAACGGGACGTCGAAGGAGCAGAACCAAACGACTCAAAGCTTTTGCATAAGGCGTTCCCAAACATAAACGTACCCGATTTTTACTACGAAATCCTTCGGTTGGACTCAAGATCGCTTGTCGCCATTTGTAGGAAGCAATATATTGATGATCTGTTAAGATCGTACAGGGACGCCAAGATTATTTTCCACAGTGTAAGTATCGGAATATGCGCTATTGGACAGCTTAAGCCTTTTGTTCATGATGGTGCACTCACCGTTAGTAATTGCGATATCTCTTTAGATGATCCGAACTACATCCTAGCTGATAGAAACAAAGAAGGTAACAAAAACTATAAAATTAATGGTCTAAAAGTTGACAGTAATTATTTGCTCTCTTTCGCGAGTGTCCTTCAAAGTTTCAGCGAATCTGACCGAGCAGGAAATATAAGGGAAGTAAATTCGATATTGCACGATGATTACCTCCAAAAATCATTTTTTAGTAAAGCTTTAAAAGCATTGGTAATTTTCTTGTTCACCATATTACTGCTGAACTTCTTACTTTTTGATTATTATTTTACCAAGGTAAGCGAACTGTCGGCAGATCTAGACGCTAACTCATCCAATATTGAGGCAGTAAAAGCTGTTAAGGCGAGATTACAATCCAAGGAAATAAAACTGAAAGATCTTACTAATCCGACCACCTCACGAAGTTCGTTCTATATTAACGAAATAGTAAAGCAAATTCCTCAATCTATGTCGTTGACGGAATTGACTTATCAGCCTTTAGAGAAGCCGGTGAAAGACGACGAAGCAGTCTTAACACATCCAAATTCAGTTTTGATATCCGGAAAATTACTCGATCCGCCAGCGTTTACAGAATGGATGGAAGACTTGGCAGCCTACGATTGGATAAAGGAAACTACCATTATATTCTTTGGGAAAAACGACTCTGCAGAAAACGTGTTTAGTATTCGAATAACTATTGCTCCAAATGAGGCTAAGTAGAAAAAATAAGATGCTGCTAGGCATTTCCGGGGCCATACTCTACGCGAGTTATCACTTTGCCATATCAAATACAGTCTCTGTTTACAAACAATACACTGATAAGGTGTCATTGTCGAAAGCCTATACGGATACACCTGATCTGCTAAGGCAATTAATAGCAAAGGAACAGCAGATTGATCTTATGCTTAGCAACGCGGGTAATAGTAATACCTCGCTGCAAAACAGGCTGTTAAAAGAACTGAACCTCTATTGTCAAGGCCTGAACCTCAAAATCATAAGTTTTCAGGAGCCACATGTATTTCAGCAAAAGGAAACCGATATAATTACCTACAGTTTTTCTACTGAAGGAAGTTTTAATGATGTCATCGCCCTAGTAAACAAAATAGAAAATAAATCTTCGCACGGATCTATAAAACATCTTCAAACAATTAAAAAGACCGATTATAGCACTCAAAGGAATTTTCTCGTTACGCATATACTTATAGAAAAGGTTATTTTGAGAAAAGATGCTCACTAACCAAAAGCCATACAACTAATATTTTTTGTACCCTTGTGGGTTTGCAGGAAGGGTTACAAACTTTACATGGTTAATCGAGAGATTTAGTAACAGGCCAAAACCACTGAAGTACCGCGGTAATATTATCGACTGTGATTAAAGCGACAGTTAAATTTTAACAAACAATACTACCTTTCCAAATTCCGCTGGTGTATATTTAATAGATGAATAAGCAGCCAACGGTCTACTCCGAATCACTCAGAGCTTACTGGAGCCGGTTTCGGGTGTCGAAGTACACCAAATGGTTTTTATGGATTGTCGCGGTGTTCGTCGTGCTTACCACGGTCGCCTATCTTTCGATGGCGTATTATATCAACAACAATAAAAAGGAAGTACTCGCATCCCTCACTTCGTCACTCAACGAGAACCTCAACGGAAATCTGACTATAGGTAGCATGGAACCCGCGTTTTTAAAGGGGTTTCCGCTGCTTTCACTGAATCTGAAGAACGTTGTGATCACCGATAGCCTGTACCAACGACACAAGCAAATGTTCCTGCGTGCCGATAATTTCGATATCTCTGTCAATGCGCTGGCATTGCTCCGCGGCGCTGTCGAAATTAAGAAAATATCGATAAGCGATGCCGCGATAAATTTATACACCGATTCGCTTGGCTATAGTAACAGCTCTGTTTTTAGAAAAAATCCCAAGAGCCAAAAAGGTAACGGTGGCGGATATCCTGAAATCAGAAAATTCACCCTTGAGAATGTCGTGCTTTCAATTAATAATATTTCGAAACACAAGCTGTATCATTTTGACCTCAAAAGACTTAATGGCGCCCTTGAGTATAAGTCCAATGGCTGGCACGCGGATATCGATATTAAACTCTTCGCACAAAGTATGGCGTTCAACACCCGAAAAGGAAGTTTTATCAAAGGAAAGAGTGTCGACGGAAACCTTGAAGTCGACTTTAACCAGGAAAAATCGCAACTGAACGTCGTGCCAAGCGATCTTGAAATTGGCGGTGAAGACTTTGTCGTCGCTGCTAAATTTGAATTGGGTTCGAGCTCTTCCAAGTTTAAAATCGACATTAAAAATGAAAAAATCCTCTGGCGGAACGCGTCGCATCTGTTAGCGGCAAACATTTCGAAGAAACTCGATATGTACAACCTCAAGAAGCCAATCGCTGTTTCATGTGTCATTGCAGGTGACCTGAATGTTGCCGGAGATCCGCTGATTCATGTGAAGGCTAGAATCAGGGAAAATACATTGGATTCGCCCGGCGGAACGGTGAAAGAGTGTTCGTTCGATGGGGAATTTATTAATGAAAATGTAAAAGGGATAGGTTATAACGACGCCAATTCTGCCGTGAGGTTCGCCAACTTCAAAGGAAATTATTCCGGAATTCCGATCAGGATGAAAAAAGCTGCAATTGTCAATCTCGAAAATCCAATTGCAACCGGAGATTTTGCATCCACGTTCGACATCAAAAACCTTAATAATATTGTCGATGCCGATCTTGTCAGTTTCACAAAAGGAAAGGCTGAGGTCAGATTGACCTATACGGCCGACATCGAAAATTTTAAACTCTCAAAGCCGATTGTCGCCGGAACAATAAACATAAAAAATGCCGATGTAAAATATACGCCGAGGAATCTCGCTTTTAAAGACATTTCGGTTGCACTACACTTTAAGGATGAAGATCTTTTCATCAGCAATATCCATTTGCGCAGCGGGAAAAGCATCGTAGATATGGAAGGTAAAATATTGAATTTCCTGAACCTGTATTATACCGCGCCGGAAAGAATGGTGCTGAGGTGGAACGTCAACAGTCCGGAACTTCATTTGGGCGAGTTTATCGGATTTTTAGGAGAACGTAAAAAAGGCGTTGTGAAACCCGAGGCTAAAAAAGGCAACTTCACACAAGACATCAATACGTTGTTCGAAAAAAGCAATGTCGAGATGACGCTGAAAGTTGACAAACTTTATTACGGAAACTTCTATGCGACCCATGTTGTTGCAAACCTTTTTCTCGATGATGTCGGAATCGCGGTAAAAAACGCAGGTTTGAAACACGCCGGCGGCACGGTAACCCTCAATGGTACGTTAATTCAGAAAACAAACGGCAGCCGATACAACCTGAATGCAATCGTGCGTCATGTCGACATCTCAAAGTTCTTCTTTGCATTTGATAATTTCGGACTCGAGTCGTTGAAGCGGGAGAACCTTAAAGGATTTGTATCGATTAAAAGCAAACTTTCGGGAACAATTACAAACGCGGGAGCAATGCTGCCAAAATCCATGAATGGCAATGTGCTATTTTCGTTGCGTCAGGGTGCTTTGCTAAACTTTGCGCCGGTCAAGAGCGTAGGAAAGTTTGCCTTTCCATTCCGTGATCTTGATAATATTTCAATTGCCAGCCTGAATGGAGAGTTCAACATAAAGGGCGAGCAAGTTCAAATCCTGCCAATGAAAATCAACTCCAGCCTGCTCAATATGGATATGGAAGGTATATATTCTTTTGGACGCGGAACCGAAATTTTTATTTCCGTTCCACTTCGAAACCCTGAAAAAGACAAGGAAATCACAGATAAAGAGGAGCTGGCAAAAAGGCGAAAACGAGGCATCGTACTAAACCTCATCGCCGCCGATGACAAGGATGGAAAAGTAAAGATCGGGCTTGGTAAAAAAGAAGATTAACTTTTGCTTCGGAGCGTATTGAAACTTTTTGATCCGGTAATTTCCCATTGTTTTCCGCTATGCTGAAGCAATACGAGTTCGTTACTTGTAAATCGTGCGCTGTAGCTTTTGTTCTTATATATCTTCCACGCTTTCTCAAACTGCTGCGGCGACAAATCCTTAAACCCGATCGTAACGTGCGGATGAAAAGGCCGTTGCGACGCGGGCAGTGCAGTAATGTGTTTAGAAGCTTCTGAACACTTGACATACAGAAGTTCAAGGTCCGGCGTCAGGACCGGGTTGACAAAAACAACCGGTTGTTTATTAAAGAACGCGCCAAAGCCACTAAGGTAAATCTCAACGGGGTGATGTTGCAGTGGGAAATCATCAAACCATTGCTTAAGTTCCGGAATCTTTTCAGGCGTAACCCGAAATGGCGGAACAATCGTAATGTGCGGCGGCGACTTCAATGCGGCGACGCTTCCAAATTCCTCTGCGAAATGTTGCTTGAACGCAGTTATATCTGCTGAAATATCAGCCGGAGGCACAATTGCTATAAAGAATAATGGCTGCATTACACCCCTTTTTTCTCAGTCAGATACTTCCAATATCGTTTTGGCACATGCTGGATATGAAGTTTCATATTCTTCCGCGCCGGGATATTTGTACTCCTAAAGTAGTCATTCCACAGCAACGAATAAAGTCCTTCCTTATTATGTATGGCCTCTGCGGGAAGAAATTCCCGTTTTAGTTCGGGTTGCATATCGAGCCGGATGACTTCAACGCTTTCCAAATTATAAAACAAACCATATTTGCGTTTCAGGTCATAGATAATCCACTGCTGGTCGGCATACCGGTTTTTAAAAAAGCCCGCAATTAGCGGAAGTACATTGTAATCAGGTTCAATCGGAGCATAAAAAACTCCGTCAGATGTTTCCTGAAACCGGATAAAAGCTTTCATACGATGGCGCTCGCGGTTCACGCTTTTGTCAAGTTTTGAAATACCCATCACAGCCGGGTGCCCGTAATTGGTTTCCGCGCCTTTGGGAGTATCGAAAATATACCGTGCAAAATCAAACAGATGCTGGTTGCCTTCCGCCGTTTCGGCGAGGTACGCTTTGTAGAACCGCGTCTGCCAATCTGTACTAATTTTTTTCTTAAGACCGTTCCAAACACGCTCCGATTTTGTCTCATCAGAGTAGACAACATGAGCCTCATTCATCAGATCGGGTTGATAATGTTGTTCCGATACCAGAAATACAACTTCGGGTTTCAGTTCATAGAAATCGAAAATTGCCGTCAGCAGTCCTTCAAACGATCCGTCAAAAATAAACGTTGCCATCAGAATAACGAAAGTTGATTTTGCGCCACCTTTAAATACTTGCTGTTGGTTTCGTTCAGGATCAAGGCCTTTACGCGTACCGAATCAGGCTCGTTGAGTTGAAAAACACTATCGGCACACCGAATAAAATGCTTCGCACGATTGTACGCAATTCCTATTTTTTTCAGCTGGTCGGATCTTAGCTTTCCGAATTTCCTCGCCTGAAAAATCTTATTTGCAGAACCCACGCCGATTCCGGGAACGCGCAGCAACATCTTGTAGTCTGCCGTATTAATGTCGATGGGAAACTGGTCCATATTCCGCAAGGCCCAGCTGAGCTTTGGATCGATGTCGACATCCAGATGCGGGTTTTTCGCACTTAAAAGCTCGTGGACGTCAAACTCATAGAACCGCATCAGCCAATCGGTTTGGTACAGCCGGTTTTCACGTAAAAGCGGTGGCTGGCTACCAATTATCGGCATTCGTTCGTCATAGCTTATTGGGATATAGCCAGAATAATAAACCCGTTTTAAATCGTATGTTTTGTAGTATTCGTTCGCGCTGTACATGATCTCCATGTCGGTTTCGGGTGTCGCACCGATCACCATCTGCGTGCTTTGACCTGCAGGAACAAACTTCGGAACATATTTAATAAGTTTCTTCTCATCGGCAAAAGCGATCTTCTTCTCCTTGATGAAGTTCAAGGGCTTCCTGACATCTTCATGCGACTTGTCGGGCGCCAATAACTTTAAACCTGCCTCTGTGGGCATTTCAAGGTTGATGCTCATCCTGTCAGCATAAAGTCCGGCTTCCGTAAGCAGTTCTTCGCTTGCACCGGGAATGGTCTTGAGATGGATATAGCCATTGAAATTATTCTCAAGACGCAACTTTTTTGCGATCCTAACAAGGCGTTCCATCGTGTAATCAGCATTCTTAAATATTCCGGAACTCAGGAAAAGCCCTTCAATATAGTTGCGTCGGTAGAAGCTCATCGTCAATTCGACCACTTCGTCTACTGTAAAAGCAGCACGTTTCACATCATTGCTCTTCCGCGACACGCAAAATGCGCAGTCGAAAATGCAGTGATTCGTAAGCAAAATTTTAAGAAGTGATACACACCGGCCGTCTTCGGTATAGGTATGACAGATTCCCGCGCCGCTGCTGTCGCCGAGGCCTTTCGAAGTATTTTTGCGATTGCTTCCGCTCGAGGAGCAGGAAACGTCATATTTAGCGGCATCAGCAAGGATGTTGAGCTTTTCTCGAATCCGGTCAGACATTAAGAGTGGGTTTGAAGATGATTTCAATTTACTCGTTTGTTCTGACGCTTCAAATTAACAATAGTTAAACTTCTATAAAGTAGCATCTTGCTATATGGCTGATTAATATGCAGTTAAACGGATATTTTCGTTAATAGTTAAAATTAATGTTGATTGCTGGGTTCGGTTACCCTAAATTTGCGCGCTGATTGTTTTTGGCAGAAATGGCTATTTTGCGTTTAAATTTCTGTATATCATAAGAATTTTAATTTATATAGCAAAAGATTTTGTCAAAAAGATTTTTTATTTACTTTTACAGCCTATGAAAATGGACCCCCGATTTACATTAACCCTACTTGCTGTATTGTGCACGACGATCGATTGTCTTGCCGCTCCGGGCCCACCACCACCTCAGGTGCCGCCGGGACCGCCCGGTTTTCCAATAGATGGAAGCCTGATCGTTCTAATAATTGCCGCAGTTCTTTACGGAATTTATAAAATTAGTTCTTCAATTTCAGCATCTCAAAAGCAAATGTAATTTGTTAAAGTGAGCTGTTTTTCCTGTTGTGCAGCCGCGCGACATACTTTCCGATAACATCAAATTCAAGGTTTACGACTGATCCGACTTTAAAAACATTGAAATTGGTATGCTCAAAAGTATACGGAATGATAGCAACACTGAAACGGTTATCTTCGGAATTCACTACCGTTAAGCTTACCCCGTTCACGGTAATAGATCCTTTTTCTATCGTTATATTTTGTGATGCATCGTATTCAAACGTGAAATACCAGCTTCCGTCAGCTTCGCTGATCTCGGTGCAAACCGCCGTCTGATCCACGTGGCCCTGTACAATATGTCCGTCGAGCCGGTCGCCAAGCCTCATTCCGCGTTCGAGATTAACCCGATCGCCGATTTTCCAGCTTCCAATATTCGTTTTCCGGATTGTCTCACTGATTGCTGTTACGGTATATTTATCCGAATCGATAGCCACAACAGTCAGGCAAACGCCGTTATGCGAGACGCTCTGATCGACTTTCAGTTCGGCTGTAAACTCTGATTTGACGCTCATATGCAGGTTCTCGCCTTGCTTTTCAATGTGGGTTATTGTTCCAGCCGATTCGATTATTCCTGTAAACATTCTTGTTTTTATTTACTAAATTTGTTCACCAAAATTAACGATAAATTCCATTGTGACTATGACCAAAAAGGCTGAAAATATTATTGTAGGCATATCAATAGGCGACTTGAACGGGATCGGGAGCGAAGTCATCCTGAAGACCTTTGAAGATGCGCGGATGTTGGAGCTTTGCACGCCGGTTATTTTCGCGAATGTCAAGATTTTGTCGTTTGTAAAGAAAACATTTGAGTCGGCTTCACTGCTCCACGGAATCGATTCGCTGGACCAAATCGTTACAGGGAAGATCAACGTATTGAACCTTTGGAAAGAAAGCACCGAAATTCGGTTCGGACAAAATGATGAAAATGCGGGCAAATACGGAATCCGTTCCTTTACGGCCGCGGTCACAGCGTTGAAGCAGGATGAGATCGACGTGCTGGTAACCGCTCCAATCAACAAATACAATATTCAATCGGAGGACTTTAAGTTTCCCGGCCATACCGATTACCTGAATCAGGAGCTCGACGGCAATGCACTTATGTTTATGGTTCACGACGAACTTCGGGTTGGACTCCTGACCGATCATGTCCCGGTTACTGAAGTTGCATCACATCTGACAGAAGCATTGATCCGTCAGAAAATTGAGACCGTCAAGATGTCGCTGATCAAGGATTTCAGTATCAACAAACCGAAGATTGCCGTACTAGGACTCAATCCGCATGCAGGCGATGGTGGTGTGATTGGCAAAGAAGACGACATGATCATAAAGCCAGTCATCAAAAAAATGTTTGAAAATGGAACAATGGTGTTTGGCCCGTATGCTGCCGACGGATTCTTTGGCAGCGGACAGTATGAGAAATTTGATGCTGTTATCGCCGCGTATCATGACCAGGGGCTGATCCCGTTTAAAACACTGTCTTTTGGGAACGGAGTGAATTATACCGCAGGGCTCAATAAGATTCGAACATCACCCGACCACGGAACTGCATACGATATTGCAGGAAAAGGTATCGCTGACCACAACTCTTTTAAAGAAGCCGTCTACCTTGCAATCGACATGTACCACTCGCGAAACCGCTATGATGAAATCAGCGGAAACCCTTTGAAAATCAAGGAAAAACATTTGGAATCAAAAAAAGGATAATTACCTTTTGAAATTATAAATAATGTTTATCTTTGCACTCCGTTTCGAAGATCGGAAGCGGGCAAATGGTTGTTAAATGAAAAAGCTAAATGAATTTTTAATTCCTTTCGTAGGATTAAAACTGGGAAAACACCAATTTGAATTTCAGATCGATAAAGGGTTCTTTGAGAGCTTTGATTACGACGAGTTTGAAGCTTGCGACATTAAAGTTAATATGGTACTGGAAAAAAAGAGCACAATGCTCGAGCTTGATTTAAAGCATAAAGGTACCGTTCATGTTCCTTGCGATTTGACAAGTGAAATGTTTGACCTTCCCATCAAGGGGAAAATTAGGGTGGTGGTGCAGTTTGGAGAGTCATACAACGACGATAACGATGAGTTATTGATCCTGCCTCACGGGGAGCACCAGATAAACATCGCACAGATGGTTTATGAAATGATTGCGCTTTCGGTCCCGTTTAAACGGGTTCATCCAGGAGTTAAAGACGGCACCCTTCAGACAGCGGCACTTGATAAACTGAATGAGCTGAAGGTAACCGAAATAAACGATACAAAGAAAGAAGAAGATACCGACCCGCGATGGGACGAATTAAAGAAACTATTAACGGATAAATAATATAGTAAAATGGCACATCCTAAAAGAAAAATCTCCAAAACAAGAAGAGATAAAAGAAGAACTCATTATAAAGCTACCGTTGCTACGATCGCTACTTGTCCTGTCACAGGTGAAGCACATTTATACCACAGAGCGTACTGGCACGAAGGTAAAATGTACTACAGAGGTCAGGTTGTTATCGACAAGCAGGTTGCTGTTGCATAATAATTTATAGCAAAAGATACTTAAACTCTCACCACGCGTGAGAGTTTTTTTTGTTGGTGAAAACTTTCGCCAATTATAGATTCAAGCAATTAGGTTTAGAAATTTTTTCGTAATTTCAACGTCTTTTCCAAATTACGCGGGAAGGAAAACAAAAAACCCTATGAATAGAATAACAGCGGCAATTACAGCTGTGGGAGGATATGTACCGGATTACGTACTCTCCAATAAGGTCCTCGAGTCGATGGTTGATACCAATGATGAATGGATTACTTCAAGGACCGGAATCAAAGAAAGAAGAATACTGAAAGATGCCTCAAAAGGCACGTCTTTTTTAGCCATACAGGCAGCAAAAGATTTACTTGAAAGAGGTAATATTGATCCCACTGATATCGATCTGGTGATCATGGCAACCACTACGCCCGACATGCCTGTTGCCTCGACTGGGGTTTACGTGGCCACCGAAATTGGCGCTGTCAATGCTTTTTCGTACGATCTCCAGGCTGCATGCTCAAGTTTTTTATACGGAATGTCGACTGCCTCAGCGTATATTGAGAGTGGAAGATATAAAAAGATATTATTGATCGGCGCCGATAAAATGTCTTCTATTATTGATTATACCGACCGGGCGACTTGCATTATCTTCGGAGATGGCGCAGGTGCGGTTTTGTTTGAACCGAATACGGAAGGCCTTGGGTTTCAGGACGAGTTTTTGCGTTCAGATGGAATCGGACGCGAATATTTAAAGATTGACGCAGGAGGTTCATTGCTTCCATCTTCCAAGGAAACTGTCGAAAATCGGCAGCATTATGTTTTTCAGGATGGCAAAACGGTCTTTAAGTACGCCGTTACCGGAATGGCCGATGTAAGCGAAAAGATTATGCTCAAGAACAACCTTACCAATGATGATGTCGACTGGCTGATTTCACACCAGGCAAACAAACGAATAATTGACGCAACTGCAAACCGGATGGCGTTGGAAGAATCTAAAGTCCTGGTGAACATTGAGCGCTACGGAAACACAACATCCGGAACTCTGCCGTTGCTTTTAAGCGATTTTGAACATAAATTTAAGAAAGGCGACAAACTGATTTTTGCTGCATTTGGCGGCGGATTCACATGGGGCTCGGTCTACCTGACATGGGCTTACGACAAAAAATAAACAACCAAAATACAATAGCATGGACATTAGAGAAATTCAAAACCTAATCCGATTTGTGGCCAAATCCGGTGCAACCGAGGTGAAACTGGAGATGGATGATTTTAAAATCACCATAAAAACTACTAACGAGCAGGCAATGCCCGATGTTACTTATATGCAAGCACCGGTTTCGCACGCACTTCCACAGGCTGCGGCTCCACAACCTGTAGCGCCAACAGCCCCTGCAGCGCCAGCAGTTGCAGCAGACGATAATTCTAAGTATATTACAGTTAAATCACCGATCATCGGAACGTTCTACCGTAAGCCCGCGCCTGATAAACCTATGTTTGTCGAGGTGGGAAGCACGATCGCAAAAGGAGACGTTCTTTGCGTGATCGAAGCTATGAAACTGTTCAACGAAATCGAATCGGAATACGCCGGGAAGATCGTAAAAATACTTGTCGACGATATGTCGCCCGTAGAATTCGACCAGCCGTTGTTTTTAGTTGATCCGTCGTAGTAAAAAAATTTCAGATTGAGTTCACTCCGTTCGCCTTACGGTTTGGGTCCGACATCAGATTTCAAACTAGGATAACTGATCTTCAATTTTTAAAATTGTTTAATTTTCAAATTAAATAAATGTTCAAAAAAATACTTATTGCCAACAGGGGTGAGATTGCGCTTCGTGTTATCAGGACCTGCAGGGAAATGGGAATCAAAACTGTAGCCGTTTATTCTACCGCTGACGCCGAAAGCCTTCACGTCCGATTTGCTGACGAAGCTGTCTGTATTGGCCCGCCTCCGAGCAACCTTTCTTACTTAAAAATGTCTAATATTATCGCTGCTGCGGAAATCACTAACGCCGACGCGATCCATCCCGGGTACGGTTTTCTATCTGAAAATGCGAAATTTTCGAAAATTTGTCAGGAACACGGAATAAAATTTATTGGCGCTTCACCTGAGATGATTGACCGAATGGGTGACAAAGCCTCTGCGAAGGCGACAATGAAAGCGGCCGGAGTTCCTTGCGTTCCGGGGTCCGACGGGCTTCTTGAATCGTACGACCAAGCAAAAAAGTTAGCGTCCGAATTTGGTTATCCTGTAATGCTCAAGGCAACAGCCGGCGGCGGCGGAAAAGGGATGCGCGCGGTCTGGAAGGAAGAAGAACTTCTAAAAGCATGGGAAGGTGCACGCCAAGAATCGGCTGCCGCATTTGGTAACGATGCGATGTACCTGGAAAAACTCATTGAAGAACCCCGGCACATTGAGATACAGGTTGTGGGCGATGCCTACGGTAAAGCATGTCATCTCTCAGAAAGGGATTGCTCGGTTCAACGTCGTCACCAGAAACTGACTGAAGAAACGCCCTCGCCGTTTATGACCGACGAACTTCGTGAAGCTATGGGCGCCGCTGCAGTGAAAGCAGCCGAGTTCATCAAATACGAAGGCGCGGGAACAGTAGAATTTCTGGTCGACAAGCACCGAAATTTCTACTTTATGGAAATGAACACACGCATTCAGGTCGAGCATCCGATCACTGAACAGGTAATCGATTACGATCTGATCCGTGAGCAAATCATGGTAGCGGCAGGTATTCCAATTTCAGGGAAAAATTATCTTCCGCAACTTCATGCTATCGAATGTAGGATAAATGCGGAAGATCCGTATAATGACTTCCGTCCGTCACCGGGAAAAATCACTACATTGCATACTCCCGGAGGCCACGGCGTCCGACTGGATACACATGTATATTCAGGGTATACAATCCCGCCAAACTACGATTCGATGATCGCGAAGCTGATCACTACGGCGCAAACGCGTCAGGAAGCAATCAATAAAATGAAGCGCGCGCTCGACGAATTCGTTATCGAAGGAATCAAAACAACGATCCCGTTTCACCGTCAGTTAATGGATGATCCGGCGTATGTTGAAGGTAACTATACGACCAAGTTTATGGAGAGCTTTAAAATGAATGATCCTGAATAATACAAAACCCGCTGATTAGCGGGTTTTTTTTTGTTAGTTTGGGCGTTGCCTGCGGGCCGCGCTTTCCGCTACAATCTTTTACTCCGCTTCGCTGCATAAGAGGATTTACGCTTCAATCGCTAACGCGAACGGCCGTTGCTACTATCCAGTTTATCGATAAGAAAAGTGCTTCAAGTTCAATACGAGCATGAATGCACGGTAAAATTCGTGCATTGGCTAAAGAATAAAAAAGGCCGTCATCTCTGACAGCCTTTTTAAAAGAATCTTGGTTAAATTATTGTTTTATAAATCGTTTTACTTCTGTGGTTCCGTTTGAGGTAATTTCGATCAGATACGCTCCGGCAGTAACTGCAGGGACTTCAATGACACCATTGGCAATTTTGCCGACAGCCACATTTTGACCAAGAAGGCTTACAATACGATATGTCGCGCCGTCTGCAACTCCTTCAATGTTAAGCGTATTTCCTGCCAGTGGGTTCGGATATAAAGTCATCGTAGAAGATCCATTTTCGTTACGTGCTGCCAATTTAGCTCCGGAAACAATATTTACGGTATAATCTTCGACCTGCCCGTAAGAGAAAGCCTCACATGAAGTTGGAACTCCGTTGTATTTCATTGAAACACGCATTCTTTTCGAACCGGTTGCTGTACCAACAGGTACAGTGAACGAACCGATAGCAGGCGTGGTTTGTGAAGCCGCTTTCGTCCATACAGTTTCACCTGCATCAACAAAGTCGCCATCGTTATTGTAATCAATGAATACTGCGTATCCTTCATTGTACTTCGTTGCCGTCCAAAACGGAGTCACCGAAATGGTATAAGCTGAACCGCGGGTAAGATTAGTAGAAGATCCGGTAAAATTTTCATATCCTGCTGTTCCTGTCGACGGGTTGTTGATCGTTCCCAATGCCACGTTCCCGATGCGTTCATCTGCAGTGTTGTTTCCCTGCGAAGTACAATACGATACTGACCCTGCGAGCGTAGTTAGCGAAGCGGTGTTGCTTGAAGCTGAAGCATTTCCTGCCGCATCTTTCGCTTTTACAGAGAATGTATATGCTGTTGAAGGTGTTAAGCCGCTAACCGTTGTGCTTGTTCCTGCAACTGTCGCTACGACTGACGCACCTTGATACACGTCATACCCAGTTACCCCAACATTATCCGAAGCAGCGTTCCAGGTAAGATTTGTAGATGTCTGTGTTGTGCCTGATGCTGCAAGCAACGTTGGTGCAGAAGGAGCAATCGTATCTGACGCACCTCCTGAAGTAATAGTGAAGTTCGCATTTGAAATATCAAAGAAGATGTGGTTGGCCCCTTTTACCATGATGCGGTTTTGTGAACCAGGTGTGTTCGGAACGGTGATTGCCTGCGAACCGTCGTTAGGCGTAGATGCCAATAATGTCACAGGATAAGTATTTCCTCCGTCGGTCGACATTAAGATTGTAACGTTTGCTGCGTTTACGCCATTAGCAGTAGTTCCGGCAACATTCCATGTTACTGTTTGTGTTGAATTACCCGGCCATGAAACTGCTGTGTTCGGAGCGCTAACTGTGAACGGTCCTGCTGTTCCATTAACTGTTACAACCATATCGTCGCTGTTGTTCGCCGGTCCGCCTGCGCGGTTATCACGAACGGTAAGTCGGAACGCCATCGTTCGTGCTACTGTTGGTACTACTTCCCACTTCCATGATGTAGCACCCGTTTTTACTGTTGACATCTGCGGGAAATATCGCGTTGGTGACGTAGACGGATTTATTGAACGGAAAGCCGGGCCTGTTGTACGCGTCGCGCTTGGGATCGTAGATGTAGATGTTCCTGCGTTCATTTGCTCCCAATCGTATGTCAGCACATCGCCGTTTGCATCTGTGGCAGATCCTGTCAGCATAAATGGTGTGCCTTTCGGAATTGTATAATCAGCACCGGCATTTGCAGTTGGGATAGCGTTTCCTGTCGCAACTGATGTTTGACAAGTTGTAGTTTTCACGTAATTTGTAATCTGTTGGATGCTATAGGCATGGAAATACGCATCGCTGTGCGGCTGAACATCTGTAGTTGCACCGGTAATCCCGGCGTAACCCATTATCGTAGAACCGCTTCCCGGTTCCATTTGTGCGCCCGTTCCTTCGTTGCTGTGCGTGAAGGTGTGGTTTGCACCGAACTGGTGTCCGATTTCGTGCGCCACGTAGTCGATGTCGAAGTTGTCGCCTTGTGGAATAGCATCTCCTGGTGAGGTGTAACCGCTTCCTTTTCCTAATGGAGCCGAAGATGTTGGGTTTTTACACACACAACCAATACATCCGGCGTTTCCACCACCACCTGACGCTCCAAACAAGTGGCCTATGTCGTAATTGGCACTTCCGATGACGTTGGTTAGTGTAGTTTGTAACTCTTGGTTCCACGCACCGCCCGCTCCGGTAGAGGCCACAGAGTAAGGATCACTTGAAGCAGATGTGTAAATTACTGCGTCGGTATTAGAGATCAGGTTCATGTGGATGCCGAAATCTTTCTCAAAAACCCCATTTACACGAGTCATCGAGTTGTTAATCGCCGCGAGAGCGAGTGCTTTGGTTCCACCGAAATACGCTGTGTATTCCCCGGTCACCGACATTGCAAGCCTGTAGTTCCTGAGTTGTCCATCGTCAGCATTTGGCCGCGCTTCAAGATCGTCCTGAATATCTGCTTCTGCCATTCCGATTATCTTGCATTCGAATTTTCCAAGCGAAGCCACTTTGTCGGATTTTCTGTAAACGACATATGTTTGGCTGTCTTTCGTGTACGGCTCAATGAAGGTTGCCGAACGGTCACCATAGATCGTCATGGTTTGAAGTCCGAGAGGCGAGAGGCTGAAATAGATTGTCGCTGCGGGATCATTAACTCCGGAGCCAACGTACGATTTAATCTCAGGATAACGCGCTGCAAGTTCCGGATCCATGTTTGAGGATTCCATCACGCGAAATTGCTCAATTTGTCCTTCAGCGTTCGGAAACGAAACGATTGTTTGGGATTCCTTGGTCGCAAAGCGCTGCGGCGCATTAGAAACCGCATTCCGTAGCGCATTCACATCGAGTTCCAGCAGCCGCGGATTTTGTAACGTTATTTTATTTTCAAAGACGACCGCGCCGGCTTTTTTGTCGGCTGCCTTCCAAATGCCCTTGCTATCTTGCGCAAAGGAAATTCCGGTGATTGCAATAAGCGCAATACAGAGTAATTTGTGCTTCATAAAAGTTGGGGTTAATAGGTTATTTGTTGACTAAATATAAAGACATTTTTTCTCGTGCTGATTCAGAGAATAAACAAAATTTCTAACAAATCGACAAACTACAACGTATACTCTTGAATTATATGTATTTTCTGTCTTTCCTGCCTGAAGATTTCGCAGTCGTGAAAATTTGGTAAGAAAAATCGAACGCGCATTTTGCGGCAGTAGAAACAGAAATTAAAACTCCTGCCAAATGTGTATTTTTGCACAAACAAAAAACATGGAATTTAGTTTTTGGGAACTCCGACATTGGTTTAGCGATGTTGATTTTACCATTGTGGGCAGCGGGATAGTCGGACTTCATGCGGCACTTCGTTTGCGGGAAAAATTTCCCCAAAGCAAGATCCTGGTTCTTGAAAAAGGTATGCTGCCACAAGGGGCTAGCACGAAAAACGCGGGATTTGCCTGCTTCGGAAGCTTGTCTGAAATAATCTCTGATTTACACGCGCACGCTGAAGAAGACGTAATTCAGTTAATAGGAAGACGATGGAACGGGCTTCAGCTTCTTCGCAAAAGGCTTGGCGACACGACCCTCGACCTTAAACCATACGGCGGATACGAACTTTTCCTGAACGAGGATCGCTCTTATGAAGATTGTCTTTCAAAATTGCCCTTCATAAATGAAATACTCCGGCCATTGTTCAAAGCAGACGTTTTCGCAAAGGAGTTGGACCGATTCGGATTTGCAGGTGTAAACGAATATCTGATATTTAATCCGTTTGAAGCGCAAATCGACACCGGAAGCATGATGCACGGCTTATTAAAACAGGCTGTGGCTGAAAACATACTGCTGTTAAACCGACAGAAAGTCATAGCGCATCATGAGACGACGGATGGCGTTGAGGTAGTTCTCGAGGATTTCAGTTTCAGGACCAAAAAACTATTATTCGCCACAAACGGCTTTTCCGCCGAACTTACACAGCATCGCGTTAAGCCGGCACGAGCGCAAGTAATGATAACGGCGCCGATAGAAAATCTTGATCTGCGTGGAACATTTCATCTTGATCAGGGTTATTATTATTTTCGGAATGTAGGTGATCGTGTATTGCTGGGAGGAGCAAGAAACCTTGATTTCGAGAATGAAACGACAGCCGAATTCGGACAGACAGAAATTATACAGAATCGGCTTGAGCAATTGCTAAAAGAGGTAATTTTACCGAAGCACGATTTCGAAATCGAACACAGGTGGAGCGGCATCATGGGAATGGGAACCGCCAAGATGCCTATTGTCGAACAATTATCAGATCACGTTTATTGCGGTGTCCGGCTCGGCGGAATGGGAGTGGCGATCGGAAGCACCATTGGAGCAGAGTTAGCCGATTTAGTATAAAACTATGATTAAAAAGATTTCACTTTTCCTGTACAAAATGATGCTGTGGTTCGTGGGAATTTCCATTTTTATGGTAATCCTTTATAAGTTTGTTCCGGTTCCGTTTACGCCATTGATGGCCATTCGATATTTCGAAAACCAGAGCGAGGGCAAAGAAAACTTCTACGGCCACGATTGGGAATCACTTGACGACATTTCGATTAACCTTCAAAAAGCGGTTATTGCGAGCGAAGACGGTAATTTCCTGCATCATCACGGCTTCGACTTCGAGGCAATGCAAAAAGCGATAAAAAGCAACCAGAAAGGCCGTAAGCTTAAAGGCGGAAGCACCATATCACAACAAACCGCCAAAAATGTTTTCCTTTGGCCGGGACGAAGCTATTTCCGTAAAGCGCTTGAAGCGTATTTTACTGTTCTGATCGAAGTTTTCTGGAGCAAAGAACGCATCATGGAAGTGTACCTGAACAGCATCGAAATGGGCAATGGCGTTTACGGAGCACAAGCCGCGTCACGCCATTGGTACAGCAAAGACGCTTCGGCACTGAGTAAAAAAGAAGCTGCCGGAATTGCCGCGATTTTGCCGAATCCAAGAAAATACGCCGCGAGCAACTCAGGTCCGTATATCAGCAGGAGAAAAAGCAGGATCATCCGGCACATGCGGTATGTAGGAAAACTTGAATATAACTGATTAATAATAAGTAGCACTAAAAATATGAGAGCACACGAAATTGATTTCCATATTTACGGGGAAGAAATGCAATATGTAGAAATCGAACTTGACCCGCAGGAAATTGTTGTTGCCGAATCCGGGAGCTTTATGATGATGGACAACGGAATCCAGATGGAGACGATATTTGGCGACGGCTCAGGACAGCAATCGGGACTATTTAATACAATTTTGTCTGCCGGAAAGCGAATGCTGACCGGAGAAAGCCTTTTCATGACCGCGTACCTGAACCAAAACAACGCGAAAGCAAAAGTATCGTTCGCCTCGCCATACCCGGGAAAAATCATCCCAATCGACCTCTCGCAGGTGCATGGGAAATTTATTTGCCAAAAGGATGCTTTCCTGTGTGCGGCAAAAGGCGTGTCGGTCGGAATAGAATTCTCACGTAAGCTTGGACGTGGCCTCTTTGGAGGTGAAGGCTTTATCATGCAAAAGCTCGAAGGCGACGGAATGGCGTTTGTACACGCAGGCGGAACATTAGCGCGTCGCGACCTCGCAGCCGGCGAAGTTCTAAAGGTTGACACCGGATGTATTGTTGGCTTTACGGCAAACGTAGATTACGACATCGAGTTTATCGGCGGAATTCGAAATTCAATATTCGGCGGCGAGGGATTGTTCTTCGCAACCTTGCGCGGACCAGGAACGGTTTACATCCAGTCGCTTCCGTTTAGCCGTTTGGCCGACAGAATTATTGCTTCTGCACCAAGATCAGGCGGAAGCCAGCGCGGTGAAGGAAGCATCCTTGGAGGACTCGGAAACCTTCTCGACGGTGATAACCGATTTTAAAGAAAAAGCGTCCAATGCGGACGCTTTTTTTTATATCGAAAAATTTAGGCTTAAGATGATGTTCCGCCCGATATTGGGAATGCCATCAGGTTTGAGTCGGGACAAATGGGAAACATACGATTGGTCGAAAAGGTTGGTCCCAGTAACATTCAGTTCAAAATTGTTCTTTCCAAACTGTATCTTTCCGCCAACGCCGGCGTTCAGCAAGGTATACGATCCTGTGGCAGTTTCAAACTCACCGTTGTCAGGTTGAGAAAAAGTATGTGATAAATGCACTTTTGCGAACCCTTCAGTTAGCCAGTTTTTGAATTTGAACTCCGCACGCAGTGTATTGTTCCAATTGTTTGCCGGAATCAGCGGCAGGTAATCCCCGTTTGTCTGCTCACCATGAACAGATTCAAAAGTGCTTTCATAATGGAGCCAGTCAAGCGGATGCGGATGAAGGTGAATTCCGGCCTCGCCTCCGTAAAGCCGCGCATTCTGTTGTGCATATAGAAAAACTGGATCTTCTGCGTTGAATTCTCCTGTCGGGTTTGTATAGATGTAATCGTTGATATGGTTGTAGAATCCATTCACGAAAAACTCGAAATGCGTGTTCTTAAACTCCAGGTTCAGGTCGTACTGAAAATTCTGCTCATTCTTTAAAGCAGCATTCCCAATTTCGTAGCGGTTTGTTCCTTCATGGACACCGTTTGATGTGAGTTCAGCCAGTGTCGGTGCTCGAAATCCCGAAGCAACGTTTAGCCGAAGCGTGAGCTTTTCGTTAATATTCGTCTTGAACCCTGCCGACGCATTGTAACTGTTGAACGACCGTGCGACCGCCGCAAAGTATCCTTCGTCACCAAATCCGCCGTGACTGCTGCTTTCTACGCGCCTGTTGTCAAAACGCAGTCCCGCCTGAACTACATTGGCCTTCCATTCAAACCGTGCGGTGGTGAAAATTCCGAAATCGGTGGTAACCGCATCCGGAATCAGTAATTCTTCGCCGAAATTGACATTGGTTTGGTTCATGCCTTGGACTCCGGCAATAAAATCAACTTTCCCAAGAGTCGGAAGCCGGTACTTCAGATCGTAGTTCAAGGTTTCGAGTTTCATTTGTAAAGCAGGCGCGGCGTCTTCTTCAAATTCTTTACGGTCATTTAAGATGTAACCCAAGTTCATCTCTACGCTTGATTTTCCAAAATAATGCGTGTGCTGAAGACTTGCAATATGATTTGAGACTTCCTGTTTCGGATATAACGGTTTCTTCTGCGTAGATTGCAAACCAATGCCTTCTTCGGGCAGTCCAGTATCGAGATTATTGAAGTTGTACCGAAATATGGTCGAGAATTTACCATCTGAATAACCAATCGCCGATTTGATATCGGTCTCGTTAAACCGGGTATTCGTCACCCTTTCGCCTGAAGGGATCCTGTAATCGGAATGCGTCAAGTAACCGCCGCGCAACAAAAACTTCCATTTATCGCCAGATGTTTTAAATCCAACAGAAGAATTGCTTCCTAACGTATTGGAGAAAACCCGCTGACTCAGATCGGCTTTAGTTGTATTGGCATCGGCAAACTTTTCAGGATTGAAATACAGTACACCGCCTAAAGCATCCGATCCGTATAATAGTGAGGCCGGACCTTTGATAACTTCGACACTTTCAATTCCGGAGTCGTTTAAACCGAGACCGTGTTCGCCGCCGAACTGCTGATTCTCAAGTCGCACGCCTTGTGAATATACAAGCACCCGATTTCCGCTAAGACCTCGGATAACAGGTTTTCCGATCGCGGTTCCGGTAGAAATTTGCGAAACCCCGGGAATTGTTGCGAGCCCTTCGGCAAGTGTTGCGGCACCTTGATGTTGCAGTGATTTTACCGACGCATGTTCTACTTTCATCACATTTTGCGATTGTACGCGATTAAAAGCCGTTGATACAATCACTTCGTCCATTTGATGAACGTTGGACTGCATGACGATTAGAATCGTAGTTTCAAGCTGTTTCAAGCCCACGTTCAGAGTATGGCCCACGTATCCGAGATATGAAAACTGTACCCGAATTTGGTTTTCCGGAAGATTGTTCAGTACAAATTTTCCGTTGTCGTCGGTAATCGTTCCTTTGTGCAAATCGGGTGCATAAACCGAAACACCTGCCAAAGGTTTGTTTTCGGCATCGGTAACCGTGCCCGCAAGTTTATTCTGCGCATGCAAAATGGCAGAAAGCCCCAATAACAGGGCAGACAAATATATTTTCATTGAAGATGATTTATTGTTTAAGAGAATTCCGTAAAAGGGTGCTAAACAATAAAAGAAGGTGGCCCGCGCAGCGTCAGCGCTTCCGAAGGTGCGATAAAAGGCGCATCAACAGAACGTACCATATAACGGACAAAAGAGTGCCCGGGGAAGAAATCGGCAATATATTCCGGTGCCGCAATAAAGCTGCTGAACGTGAAATCACAGATGGGGCAATGATCAAGATGCTGATGATCATGCGTTACCTGTACTTTTCCAACAAGTTCGTGGTGGCAGTGCTCGGTTGTAAGCTGCTCAACAAGGTGCTCAATCGAATGCGCCGATTGAAACAGGATCGCAAATAAAAGCGAGAAGGCGAGTGTGAAGTTATAAAATGCCTGCTTGTTGTACATGCCGCGAATTTAACGATATCCAAAAAGAAATCCGCCTGCTTTAACAAATAGTTCAGCAGGCGGATTTATAGAACATTCAGTTAAACTAAACCGTTTGCAACAAGGTATTCGGCAATTTGAATCGTATTAGTGGCGGCACCTTTGCGAAGATTGTCGGATACGATCCACATATTGAGTGTATTCGGCTGACTCTCATCACGACGAATACGACCCACAAAAACATCATCTTTTCCCTGCGCGTACATCGGCATCGGGTACGTGAACGTGTCAATATTATCCTGAACAATTACACCATCTGTTTCATGTAGCAGGCGGCGGACTTCGTTCAAATCGAAATCATTCTCAAATTCGACATTCACCGCTTCGCTATGCCCGCCAACAATCGGGACACGAACGGCAGTCGCAGTAACCCGAATAGTATTGTCGCCAAGAATTTTCTGTGTTTCGCGCACAAGCTTCATTTCTTCTTTGGTATAGCCGTTGTCTTCAAAAACATCACATTGCGGGATTGCATTGCGATGAATCGGATACTTGTAAGCCATTTCACCTGCTATGCCGGCATATTCGTTCTCAAGCTGCTTTACTGCTTTCACGCCAGTTCCGGTGATCGACTGATAGGTGGAAACAATAATGCGTTTGATCTTATATTTTCGGTGCAATGGCGCCAGTGCCAACACCATTTGTATTGTCGAGCAGTTCGGGTTTGCAATAATTTTATCGTCTTTGGATAGTTGTGAAGCATTGATCTCAGGCACCACAAGTTTCTTCGAAGCATCCATTCGCCAGGCAGAAGAATTGTCGATCACGGTCGTCCCGGCAGCCGCAAAAATCGCCGCCCACTCAAGCGACGTCTCGCCGCCGGCCGAAAAAACAGCAATGTCTGCTTTTCGTTCAACGGCGTCCTGCAGCCCAATGACGATATATTTTGCGCCTTTAAACTCTATTTCCTTGCCAACCGACTTTTCAGAAGCAACGGGAATCAGTTCTGTAACTGGAAAATTCCGCTCGGCCAGAACCTGTAACATAACTTCGCCGACCATTCCGGTGGCGCCTACAACAGCAACTTTCATATCTGATTATTTGGCTACAAAAGTACTCAGAATTGTGCAGCAAACATAATTTCACAAAAGAAGAACCACGCTCTATGGCGTGGTTTAAATTAGAATATATAATGTAGCGGTACTACCTTTCTGACGGACGGCTTTTCAGCGCGTCACGGATTTCCATCAGCAGCTTCTCCTGGTTTGTAGGAGCCGGCGGCGCTGCAGGGGTTTCTGCCTCTTTCTTTCTTTTTGCGTGCACTAATTTAATAATCAAAAACAAGGCAAACGCAGTGATTATGAAACTTATTACATTGGACAGGAAATTTCCATATTTAACGGCTGTTCCCGGAATAACTAGTTCAGACAGATTTTCCAGATGTGCCGCTTTCAAAGCGGGCGTTAGTAGCAAAGGCGTTACGATATCATCAACAAGTGATTTTACAATTGCGTTAAATGCCGTTCCTATTATTACTCCGACCGCGAGATCCAGCACATTTCCTTTTAAAGCAAAATGTTTAAAATCGGATAACATTCCCATAGCTGTAGTTTATTGTTTCCATGAAGATACTAATTTTGAGAAATTCTTACAAAATTATTCGCGGAAAAAAACGCGTTTTACGCGCTGTGATATGCCTGTTAAGATTTCGTACGGAATCGTTCCGAGCGTGTCGGCAATATAGTTTACCGTGGGGTTTTCACCGAATACGATCACGCTGTCACCTTCTTTGCAGTTCATGCCTGTGACATCGGCCATCAGCATATCCATGCAAACCGATCCGACAATTGTTGCCTTGTTTGTGCCGATGGTAATATAGCCAACACCATTTCCCCAGCTACGCGGAATCCCGTCGGCGTATCCGATTGGAATCGTAGCAATTTCCGTCGGTTTATCGGCAACAAACCTCCTGCCATATCCGACACTGTCGCCCGTTGGAATTTTCCTTATCTGCGAAATAATTGACTTTAAAGTTCCCACAACCTGTAATTCCCTTTGCTCCATCGCATCATTTGAAACCCCATATATCCCGATTCCGAGTCGAACCATGTCATATTGTGCATGGGCAAAATTTGAGATCCCGCTCGTATTCAAAATGTGCCGGATCGGGCGGATATTCAGATTTTCCATTAATGATTTTGAAAGCCGTTCAAAATGGTTTATCTGCGACAGCGCGAAGGAACGGTCAGAATCATCGCTGGTCGCAAGGTGTGATAAAATACTCTTCGGATGCACGGTTTTGGTGCTGCGCAAAATTTCGGTTAATTCGGCAAGATGCTGCTCTTCGAAACCAAGCCTGTGCATTCCGGTGTCAATTTTTATATGGATCGGATAATCGCGAAGTTTTTTTTGCGATGCAATCTTTATGAAGGAACGCAATCCCTTGATACTATAAATCTCGGGTTCAAGTTGGTAGTGAATAATAGATGAAAAGCTTGTGCTCTCAGGATTCAACACCATAATCGGAACTGTAATGCCAGCGGATTTCAGCGAAATCCCTTCATCTGCGAAAGCAACTCCGAGATAGTCCACTTTATGATGTTCGAGAAGTTTCGCAATTTCAAAGCCGCCGTTGCCGTAGCCGAACGCCTTTACCATAACCATCAGTCTGGTTTGCGCCTTTAACTTCGACCTAAAGAAATTCAGGTTGTGGCTGATCGCGTTGAGGTTAATTTCAAGCACCGTTTCATGCGTTTTCTCTTCGAGCATCGTTACAATTTCCTCGAAACGGAACTGTCGCGCGCCCTTTACAAGTATCGTCTCATTCTCAAAACTCATCTTTTCGAATGAAGCTACAAATGAATCGGTATCCGGAAAAACAATACAGTTTCCAAACTTATTTTTGTATTGCGAAATGGTCTGGCCAACTCCAATTACGCGCTGTACTTTATTTGCTATAACCAACTGCGAGACGCGCGAATACAACTCATCCGTCGGCAGGCCACTCTGGAAAATGTCTGACAAAATCAGCGTTTTCCTTTTGTGATGTTTCTGGCTTTCGAGAAAATCCAATGCAATTTTGAGCGATTGAAAGTCGGAACTGTAACTGTCGTCGATAATCGTCGTATTGTTGATTCCATTTTTAACTTTTAGCCGCATCTGTACCGGGAAAAGCAGTTCCATCCGGTTTTCAATCATATGTGCATCGTAACCGAAATGCAGCAAGACCATCAGGCATTGGATTGCATTTTCAATCGACGCGTCGTCCTGAAAAGGAATCTTTATATCGAAAACGTTCCTTTTATGGCGAATCGTAAGCTGCGTCTTATCGACAATGCTCTTTTTCGAAATTAAAACATCGGCAAGTTCCTCTTTGCAGCTCCATGTAAACGTTGGTGTTGACGGTCCTAAAAACGCATCAACGGTTTTGTTTTTATGGCAGATCAAAACGTCAACGTCGCGAAACAGCTGTAGCTTTTGCTTAATCTTTTCGCCAATGTTTGCAAAACCTTCATCGTGAGCCGGGCCAATATTTGTCAGCACACCAATTGTTGGGCGAATGATTGGCTGGAGTTTCTCCATTTCGCCAACCATTGAAATTCCGGCTTCAAATATCCCGAGATTATGATTCTCGTTAATCGAAATAACGGATAAGGGTACGCCAACCTGGGAGTTGTAGCTTTTGGGACTTCGGATGATATTGTAATCCGGGCTCAGCAGGAAGTTCAACCATTCTTTCACGATGGTTTTGCCGTTGCTTCCAGTTATTCCAATTACAGGAAAGTCAAATTTACTGCGATACCACGCTGCGAATTGCTGCAACGCTTCAAGGGTATTTCCGACGATGAGAAAAGTTGCTTTTTCGGAAAGTTCGTCGGGAACAGTATTTACGACAAAACTTCTCACGCCTTCCTGAAGCAGTTCAGGAATATAGTTATGGGCATCGTTATTCGGACCGGAAAGTGCAAAAAATAAGGTGTTGGCGCCATTTTGAAGTGAGCGGCTGTCGATTGAAATCGAGTCGATGACCTGATGTGCGGCCGGGCCAGCCACTCGCGCACCGATTACCGGAATAATATTTTGAAGCGTTACGGTCAAAAGTCGGGTTGATTTTTAGTTTTTCGCTCAGATGCGAACTCGTGTTCTTCTGGTTTTTTCGTCGCATGGAAGTATGCGCCACGGCTCAATGGCTCGTATTCTTCGGTTTCACCTAGTAAAACGAGATTGTCGCTGTCGGCTTTTCTGAAACTGAAATGTGCAAGATTTCCCGTTCGCGTACAAACAGCATGAACCTTTGTGACGTATTCAGCAGTCGCCATTAAGGCAGGCATCGGCCCGAATGGGTTCCCTTTAAAATCCATGTCGAGTCCGGCAACAATTACGCGAATACCTGAATTCGCGAGGTCGTTACAAATTTTCACGATCTCATCATCAAAAAACTGCGCTTCGTCAATTCCGACTACATCGCATCCCTGCGCTAAGATAGCAATGTTTGCAGCCGCCGGAACAGGAGTCGAACGGATTTCGTTTGAATCGTGCGAAACGACCATTTCATCATGATAGCGTGTGTCTATTGCGGGTTTAAATATCTCCACCTTTTGACGGGCGAATTGCGCTCTTTTTAAACGTCGGATAAGCTCTTCAGTCTTGCCCGAAAACATTGACCCGCAGATTACTTCTATCCAGCCAAATTGTTCTTTGTGATTTACGGTATTTTCGAGAAACATTTTGTAATTTTCAGCCTTGAAAAGGATTAGTTTTTTTACTTTGCAGCCAAATCAAAACAGGCTATTTATCCAGTTTTGCGTTGGTTTCAAAAGTAGATAATTTTTATTAAGGTTGCGTCTTTCCGCGGCTGAAATAAAAGCTCGAAACAAATCCGGACCCCATATTCTAATTAGAACGATATGAAAAAGAAGCTCGAAGCCGAACTCATCAGCATTGCGCACCGAATCCTGAAAATGAAAAATAAATCGGATGTGATTTCGCTGCATCAGGAGACGCAAAAATTGTACGAAAAACTTTCGATTTTGAGATTTGTTGAGGAGCAGTTCGGGGAAGTGAAACCAACAATTGGAACTGCTGAAGTGGAATCGAAATTCGAGGATTATTTCGAGGCTCCGCCAACAGAATCGAACATGCCTGAAGTGGCCGATGTTACCGCGACCAAAGACGTCCCTGCCGATGAGCCGGAAATAAAAGAACTGCCTGAGGAAACGCCGGAGGTCACAGAAAATTCCCCTGAAGAAGACGAAGAAGCGCCTGCTGGGGATACCGCTTCTGAAGATGAAATTGAAAACGAGAAAGCAAATCAGGGATCAGAAGCAGAAGAAACAACAGAAATCCCCGAAGACGTACCGCCGTCTGTTATCCCGCCGGATGTTCCTCCTGAACTTGAAACGGCCGCCGCATCTGCTGAAGATGACCGTGTACGTTTAGAATCGGTGTCGGAAGGTTCATCTGACAATAAAAAGGAGGCATTTATCCCTTCGTTTGAACTTTCATTTGAGGCAAAAACGGATGAAGAACACAACAAACCTGAAACCAAATCACCTCAGTTTTCGTTTGATGACCTTCTGGGAAAAGATTATGCCGACCCGGTTTTCGTAAAGCCGGACGAAGTGCAGCCGGAGAAGAAATTTTCAGACTATACGTTTAAAGATGCCGAGACTATACAATCGGAGTCGAAGGCCGTTTCACTCAACGACCGCCTTTCCAAAGGTATTACGATCGGATTGAACGACAGGATCGCGTTCATTAAACATCTGTTTGCCGACAGTAGCGAAGATTACAATCGCGTTCTTTCTCAACTGATGACGTTTGATACGTATGATGAAGCACAAAACTTCATCGCCGATATGGTCAAGCCAGACTATAACAACTGGCAAGGCAAAGAAGAATACGAACAACGGTTCATGGAGATTGTTGAAAAACGCTTTTCATAGCATGGTTTCTGCCGTGCCTGAATAATATGTCAAAATTATATATAGTTCCCACGCCGATAGGTAACCTTGAAGACATGACTTTTCGCGCCATACGGGTGCTGAAAGAGGCCGATCTTATCCTGGCGGAGGACACTCGCACCAGTGGAAAGCTTCTGAAGCATTTCGAAATCGGGACGCATATGCACAGCCACCACATGCACAATGAGCATAAGACGGTTGAGAATGTAATTTCGCGTCTAAAAGCAGGCGAGACTATTGCATTAATTTCAGATGCGGGAACACCGGCAATATCTGATCCGGGTTTTCTACTGACGCGCGCTTGTGTGGAAAATAATATTGATGTGGAATGCCTTCCGGGCGCGACTGCCTTTGTACCTGCGCTTGTAAATTCCGGGCTTCCGAACGACAAATTCGTGTTTGAGGGCTTTTTGCCGGACAAGAAGGGACGTCAGACGCGTTATCTCGCTCTTGCTGAAGAAACCCGTACCATAATCTTATATGTGTCGCCGCACAAACTTCTAAAAACACTTACCGAATTCAAAACCTATTTTGGGGACGACCGGCCTGTTTGCGTTTGTCGCGAACTTTCAAAGCTACATGAGGAAAATGTACGCGGAACTGTATCTGAAGTGTTAGCGCATTTTGAAAAAACAGCGCCTCGGGGAGAAATCGTTGTAGTAATTGGCGGCAAACCGGCTACTAAAGAAAAACGCGACTAACGCCTTTACAACTATTTTTTTCGTATTTTTGCATCATATACGCCTATCTATCAATTATATACACCACACAAAAAATGCGCTGGACAGTCAAACCCACTCCTGATTCCGAAAAAGTACAGCAACTCGCCGAGGCTTTAAATATTGAAACCTTTATTGCCAAACTTCTTGTTCAACGTGGCATCGAGACCTTCGAAGATGCCAGGCTTTTTTTTCGTCCGACATTAAACGATCTGCACGATCCATACCTGATGAAAGACATGGACAAAGCCGTAGCACGAATCAAAGCGGCGGTCGCAAACGGAGAAAATATTCTGGTGTTTGGGGATTATGATGTCGATGGAACTACTGCAGTTTCATTAGTATCATCCTATCTACGCTCGTTCTATCCAAATGTCGATACTTATATTCCCGATCGTTATGCCGAAGGTTATGGTGTGTCGTTTCAAGGAATTGACTATGCCCAGGACAATGGCTGTTCATTGATTATAGCGCTTGACTGCGGAATAAAATCTATCGACCACGTTGCATATGCCGCTCACAAAAATATCGATTTTATAATTTGCGATCACCACCGCCCGGGCGAATCTTTGCCAAAAGCAGTGGCTGTACTAGATCCCAAACGGTCCGATTGCACTTATCCTTATGACGAACTGTGCGGCTGCGGAATAGGATTCAAGTTAATTCAGGCTTTGGGGCAGCAGCGAGGCGAAACTATAGCCGACCTCTATCCGTACCTTGATCTGGTTGCGACTGCAATTGCAGCCGACATTGTTCCGATGACCGGCGAAAACCGGATTCTTGCGAAGTTCGGGCTAGATGTTATCAACTCAGATCCGCGTCCGGGAATCAAGGCGCTGATTAGCCAGGTTAAAAAACAACAACTCGACATTACAGACGTTGTTTTTATAATCGCACCACGGATAAATGCTGCTGGCAGAATAAAACATGGCAACTGTGCGGTTGAGTTGCTAACCGAATTTGATCTTGAGCAGGCGCAACAGTTTGCTGCCGATATTGAAAAGTATAATGCCAACCGGAAAGATCTCGACAAGCAGATAACGAAAGAAGCCTTGATGCAGATTGAAGTCAACGCCGAACACGAACGCTATACAACGGTGGTTTTCCAGGATGACTGGCACAAAGGTGTAATTGGGATCGTCGCTTCCCGACTGATCGAAACATATTACCGTCCGACATTGGTGTTTACAAGAAGTGGCGACAAGTACGCGGCGTCGGCACGATCAGTACAGGGCTTTGATGTTTATAACGCCCTTGAATCGTGTTCCCAACATTTGGAGCAGTTCGGCGGACATATGTATGCGGCGGGATTGACGCTGAAGGAAGAGAATTACCAAAAATTCAAAGATGCGTTTGAGAAGTGTGTCAGTTCGTCGATTCATCCCGACATGCTGACGCGGGAGATCGTGATTGACGCCGAAATTGACTTTGGTAACATAACACCAAAGCTTATCCGGATATTGAAGCAGTTCGAACCTTTCGGCCCGATGAATATGACGCCCGTTTTTATGACGAAAAACGTGAAGGATACGGGATTTGCAAAGACACTAGGTGGCGACAATGAACACCTCAAGGTGTACGTAAAGCAACAAAATACAGGTGGAATAGGCGCAATCGGATTTGGTCTAGGAAAGAAAATTGATATTGCTAAGGGTCAAAAACCATTCGAGATAGCATACTGTATCGATGAAAATGAGTGGAATGGAACGGTAACGACACAACTGCGACTTAAAGATATCCGCGAAAGCGACTGAATTAATCGTGTTTCTTTAGTTCAAACGATGTTCCGTTGAAAACGCCATAAGTAAAGTACGAAATCCAGTCACCAAGGTTAACATATGCCGAATGCTCACCAACCTTTATATTCATCGGCAAATGGCGATGGCCGAAAATAAAGTAGTCGTAATGCTTCGACTGAAGCTTCCGTTTTGCATATTGCACAAGCCATTCTTTTTCCTCGCCCAGGAACCGAACGTCTTCATCTCCGGAAATAAGCTTGTTCTTAACCGAAAGATATTGTGCAAGCTTTACACCCACATCAGGATGAAGCCATCGGTAGAGCCACAATGAAAAGGGGTTTTTAAAAACTTTTTTCATCCTTTTATAACCCTTGTCGCCAGGACCGAGTCCGTCGCCGTGGCCAATAAGGAAAATTTTATCGTTGAATGTAAATTCTTTAGTGGTGTGGTAAACCGGAATCTGCAACTCCTTTTCAAAATAGTCGCTCATCCACAAGTCGTGGTTTCCAACGAAAAAATAAATCGGGATCCCGCCGTCACGGATTTCGGCCAGTTTACCCAAAACACGCACAAAGCCGCGCGGGACGACCGTTTTATACTCGAACCAAAAGTCAAACAGATCGCCAAGCAAAAAAATAGCCGCCGCATCATGTTTTACTTCATTCAGCCAAGCTACAAACTTTTGCTCACGCGGAAAACTCAATTCGGGTGTAGGAGCGCCAAAATGCTGGTCGGATGCGAAATAAATTTTCTTATCGGGAGGAATCTGCATATGCGAAGATAGCAATTACAAATTATCGCTGGCGTACCATTCGGCAAACGATGTTTCTGTTTCCTGAAGTTTCAGCGAATGAAGCGTAATGTTCTGAGGTAATCGTGATTGAATACGGTGGGCGAAATCGATTACCATATTTTCGCTCGTTGGCTGATATCTTACCAGGATTACATCGTGTCCGCGGTCTGCAAGTTCATGTGCCAGTTCTATATGCGGAGTGGTTTCATTAAACACGGTCGCGTGATCAAAACGGTCGACTATCTCTTCTTTTACGATTTTCTTCAAATCGGAGAAATCGATCACCATTCCGTATTTTACATTGCTGCGGTCTTCGCTTGGTTTGCCGATCACCGTAACCGACAGCTTATAACTGTGTCCGTGCACGTTCTTACATGCACCGTCGTAGCCATAAAGTGCGTGTCCGGTTTCAAAATTAAATTGTTTGGTGATCCTGATATAGCTCATGTCGGAGGATTTGCCGCAAATTTACGAATTATATCGTTGCGAACTCGAATGCCCTAGCCCTGACGGAGGCGGTATCCTTTTTATTGCTTTGATGAAGTTCTTCGCTAGGCTCAGGATGACAGCAATAAAAAGATTGAGCCGAGAGCAGGATCAGCTTCAAAAGCTACTTCTTAAACTGTTGCAAAGCAGATCTGGTAAAGTCCGACAACACGAGTTTTCCGGATATTGCGGCGCGTTCGTAAAGTAGCGTTTCCCAGTGTTCAGTTCCTTGCCAAAGCGCCTTTTTCATTTCGGAAAGCGCTTCCGGATTGTAGGAAGCGAGCTTTGAATTGAACGTTTCCAACGCTGTGTCAAGCGCTTCAACCGAATTATGGACTTCGGCGTACAAGCCTTTTTGCATTGCCCATTGAGCGTCTTTCCAATCATGTGCTGAAAACGTGAGTTCAGCAAGACCAGAAATTCCAATTTTTCGCTCTACTGCAGGTGCAATTACGAACGGTCCAATTCCAATAGCGAGTTCCGAAAGCTTTATGGAAGCTGCATTTGTCGCAAAAGCATAGTCACATGCCGCAGCCAAGCCTACGCCACCGCCAACAGCCTTTCCATGGATCCTGCCAACAATCGGTTTGGTGCAATTCCGCATGGCATTGATCACGTTTGCAAATCCCGAGAAGAAACGCGTTCCTTCGTCGAGATTCGACACAGCAAGCAGCTCGTCGAAAGACGCTCCGGCACAAAACGCCCCGTTGCCTTCGCTTCTTAACACTATAATCGCGACGTCATTATTGCGACTCAGCGAATACAGTTCGTCGGTAAGCTGCTGAAGCAATGCCGACGGGAACGAATTTCCTGAAGAGTGCGCGAACTCAAGATGCGCGATTTTATCGGTAATCGCGGTCGTTATTGAACCTGTATTGGCCATGTTGGAATTTTTGATAAAGTTACACTTTTTGACAAATTGCTTTTGTATGTACGTGAAAATACTATCTTTGCGACACTTTGGGGGATTAGCTCATTTGGCTAGAGCGCTTGCCTGGCAGGCAAGAGGTGACCGGTTCGAATCCGGTATTCTCCACAAGACACAATTAACCCTTAAAATCTTTCGGTTTTAAGGGTTTTTTTCTGCGTATTCCCGAACTTTGGGTAACAATTTAATATACGCAAATATGACACAAGCTAAAGGATACGCCGCACATAGCAGCACTGCCCACTTAGAGCCGTGGGATTTTGAAAGAAGGGAAGTCGGGCCGCACGATGTTCAGTATGACATTCTATTCTGCGGGGTTTGCCACTCCGATCTACACCAGATTCGAAACGACTGGGGAAATGCCAAATATCCAATGGTTCCCGGACATGAAATAGTTGGCCGCGTCGTGAAAGTTGGCGAGCATGTGACAAAGTTTTCAGTTGGTGAGCTTGTAGGCACGGGTTGCCTGGTAGATTCCTGCCGGACATGCGACAACTGTAAGGAAGGCCTTGAACAATTTTGCGCCAACGGAAGTTCCGGCACCTATAATTCTTTTGAACAGGATAAGAAAACCCCGACTTATGGCGGTTACTCGAACACAATCGTTGTACATGAGGATTTTACTTTACGAATTCCGGAAAATCTGGACCTCGCTGCAACTGCGCCGCTGTTGTGTGCAGGAATAACTACATATTCGCCGCTACGTCACTGGAAAGTCGGGAAAGGACATAAGCTGGCGGTCTTAGGGTTGGGCGGACTCGGGCACATGGCAGTAAAATTTGGGGTTGCTTTTGGCGCTGAGGTTACGGTTTTGAGTACCTCGGCAGATAAAGAGGCCGATGCCAAGCGTCTTGGGGCGCATCATTTTGTGGTAACGAAAGATCCCGATCAGCTAAAAGCAGCGCAAGGTTCGTTTGATTTCATCCTGGATACGGTTTCGGCCGATCATGACCTGAATATGTACCTTCGATTACTGCGTACGAACGGAACCCATATTTGCGTCGGGATTCCTACCGAAGCGTATCAAGTAATGGCCTTCAGCATTATCGGCGGACGAAAAAGCCTGGCCGGGTCCAGCATAGGCGGATTGCCGGAAACTCAGGAAATGCTCGATTTCTGTGCGGAACATAATATTGTTTCCGATATCGAAATGATTGATATGAAAGATATTGAAAGCGCTTACAAAAGGATGCACAAAGGCGATGTGCGATACCGGTTCGTGATCGATATGACAACATTATAAAAAGAAAAAGCAACCAATCCGGTTGCTTTTTTTATGGGGCAAAGAAATGTTATTTCGGTAACGGCGCGCCAACAGCAACAGAACAAACATGTCCTGCTTCACCATGTGGCGGGTTCATGCCCGGAGCCGTTGTCGTAGGTGCTTTTAACATTGCGGGCGTTGCTCCGCTTGTGGTTGTTGTCGTAACGTTTGTTCCCGATCCCGGAGTAACTGTTCCGTTGGAGTTAATTGTTGCGGGACTCATTGTAACCGGATTAGGATTTGCCGCCGCAGGTTTTGTCGCCGGAGCTGAATTTAAAGGCGCGCCGACTGCAATATCGCATCTGTGACCCGGCTTACCGTGAGCAGGATTCATTCCTTTTGCCGTCTTTGCAGGCTGTTGCGCCGCACCTGAAGTTACCATTTGTGGTGTTACTTGTGTCGGTGCTGACGTGATCGCTTGCGTAGGTTGTGCGGTTCCCGGAAGTGGTGCGCCAACCGCAATTTCACATCGGTGCCCAGGTTGGCCGTGTGCCGGATTCAATTGTCCGGTATTTTGTGCCGTTTGCTGATAGGTTACTGCACTGTTGCTTTGCGCTGCGGCCGTAGCGGCAACCGGAGACGCAGCACCCGTAGCTTCAGCCACCGCCGAGCTTTCTTGTGGTTCAAGTTCGCCTTTGCATGAAATGAGCGTGATAGCGCCCATAATGAACGCAGTATAAAAAACTTTCATCTGTTTGAGATTTTAAAGATTTCAAATATAACGCTTTAATCGTATTTAGTTGTTGGAGGTGCAGATTTTGGCTGTTAAAGTTGGCACAGTCTCAGAAAAATGCGCGTAGTTGAACGCTCCCTGTGTGAATTGCCTTGCTGGTTTCACTTTTTCGGCCCTGATAGTTCAGGTTGATATCGAGAAACTGTGTCAGGTTTTTTTGCAACAATAATCGCCAGGTCATATTCTCTCCCGGCTGTAATCCTTCAAGCATCTGATACGCAACCGGTGAAAGCGGATCGCCAATATATTTGTTCTGATACAACGAAAATTCTCCGTTGATCGTAATCTTTTTCTCGCTCGCGTACGAAAAGGAGGTGCCAACGCGGTGTTGGTTCAACGACTCCATTTCGTTTAGCCGGTTTTCCTTGTTTTGATATTCGTAAAAAAGATCCCAACTGGCATTCTTTGAGAATAAGTATGATATTTTTGGCGCAAGCTGATAACCGCCAATTTTAAAGTTCTTCGATATATAGTTTTCAGAATAGGCCGAAGCCTTGGTTGTCTTTGCTGAAAATGTAGTCAGCCAGCTTTTCTTGATCAGATGGGCGTATTGTAACTGGTGCGACCGGTTCTCGCTTTCCTGCGATCCGACCGACAGCAGATTCTTTCCGCGGCTGCTCAGATAATTATAGGTTACCGAGTGTCGTTGCTTTCCGCGATTATAAAACAGGCTGTTCCTGAATCCTGAATTCAGGCCGAGAAGATCTTCATCATCGGCTCCAAACGGATTGAAATCGAAGTTGCTGCCGCGTCTTTCAATCTTCCGGTCGGTTAAAAATGACGTCTGGTTATAGAAATACGACAGGAATTTCCTAAACCCTTTTTCATTCTGCCAGCGGCCCGGATTCAACGTAACGGAGGTCGAGAACTTATTCTGGTGCGTTTTGACAAAAATCTGGTTCGGAAGAAAGATCCGAACGTACATCGCCTGATCGGGGAACTGCGCTACTTCAAACTCCTCAAGTTCCTGAATTTCGTTGCCGTTGTAATCGTTCCAGGTGTAGACACCTTGACCTGGTTCCACTTCCAGATAAGTGAATTCCTGTTGTGGCAGCGTTCCGGATGTGGTTTCGTAAGTCGTTGTAACCTGAAGAAGCTGTTTAAAAAAACGATCGTTGTAAATAAGGCGTGAGTTCAGTGACGGCTCGTTGGGCAAAGTTTCATCCTCAAATTCTAGATTACGGTAATTCACAAAAAGCGACAGGTTTGTGTTGTCGTTCTGGATCAGTTTCGACTTCAGATAATACGATTGCGAAGTATTAACACGCTGAAGTATTCCGCTTTGCAGACTGTCATTTGTACGGTGTAAGTAGCCTATTTCCATATACACTTTCGTACTGTCGCCACGGCCAGCAAAAGCACCAACTTCGTTAAAGCGCTGGCTTAATGTAGAAAGCAGCCCCGTTTGTTTAATCCGCTGCTGATTGTCTTCAAGACGAAGCGTTGTGCCAACCCAGTTCTTTTTAAAATGATAAAGTGCCTGGGTATTGTTTCTCAGGAATTTAGAGGTTGCAAAATCACCATCGCTTTCCAGATAGCTACCGTTGCTTTGCACCATCAGACTTTTAAATCGGAACGACGCGTCGATCACATGCCGGCTTCCCGAAAAGCTCTCAGTGAAGTCAAGTTTCTCAAATTGATATTTCGCAAACCCTTTCTCCGGCAGCGTAAAAGTAGTTCCCGTTATCAAAAGGCTTTGGCTTCCCTGCGGATTTATAAGGTTCCAGTCGCGGTCAAACTCGATCGCAAAAAGGCGCTCAATTGCACGAAATTCCGTTTGGATAAATTGATAATTTGCAAAAGCGTCGATCTTCCATTTCCCGTCAAATAGCCGCTGCTTCGCGTTTATTTTGCCAGCTAAACCGGTATTGTCGCTATCGCCTATTTTCGAAAAGAGATTTAAGTCATTGTTACTGACGCCGATCTCAAAGTCGACGATTGTCTTTTCACTGGGGTTATACTTTCCCAGGACCGTAGCGATCTGTATTTTTTGAGGAGCTGACAAACGGACAATTGGCTCGTAATTGCCTTGCGGGATTCCATTAACCGGAACGACATATTCGTAAATCCGACCAACAGCAGCCGAGTTCGCAAGCACGTAATTCCCTTGGCCATTCCCGACCAGTGTAAACCGGACATTATACAGTTCCTGGGTTTCGTCTGTGGAAAATTCGAAGACTTCGACTCCGTTAACAGTGGCTTTTCTATACAAAATCTTATTTTCCGAATACGTATCGGAATAGGCTGAAGGAGCCGTCATTTGTGCAGGATCATCGCCGGCGCCAACTAGTATCTGAGCCTGTTCAGCTGATAAATTCTGCTGAAGCGGCTGGTTCTTGACATCACTTTCAGAATATACGTATCCGCCGATACTCCATTTTTCTTGCTCATGCGTTGCGCCTGCATACGTTACAAACCTGGTATAGCTGCGGTCGGAATATTGATATTCGATGTTGATCCGCATTTCTGATGTGATTGGGAACAGTGAAGTAAAGGTTATTTCACCCGCGTTATAGTCGATTACATAATCGTTGCTTTCGCCGCGTTTGAGCAGGATCCCGTTTACGTATACCCGTTCCGAACCCGAGATCACCAGGATATAAAGTTCGCCGTTCGGACCGGTAAGTTTATACGGACCTTGATTTCCTTCCTGGCCGATGAACGTGCTTCTCGCATATTGACCTTTTACAAGCGCTGCCGATGCAAATATTGTAGTCTTGGCTTCCGGCGTCCCAAATTCGAATTTTCCAGCTAAACCCTGGACTTTTTTATTGAAATTTAAAAACCGCGATGCCCGGTTCTCCAGGAATAAGTCGCCTGCCCGGATATTCCACTTGTCACTATAAAGCTCGATGAATATCTGATCGAATTCATCAAGTTTTTGCGAATATCCGCCTTCCTGCAGCGGAATATTTGTGTCCTGAATGGAAGCGCGAAGGCTGACTTTATCCGATATCTTTCCAGTAATTTGCAAATCCAAAGCTGAATTTACCACGGCGTTTTGATTATTCCCTATTGTGATTCCGCGTGTGATGCTTCCTGATGTATTGAGGCCGTCGAACGGAACAAAACGCTTTCGCACATCACGGTTAACCTGGTAAAGGCTTCCGGAGTATGCGTCATTTGAAACCACTCGACTCCGGTCGTAAATGCTATACTCTTTGGTAAGATAGTCAGGAAGTTTAAGGTAGTTTACGGTCAGGGTGTCGGCAGGAATACTTTTGAAGAGAATACGCGCTTTGCGAAAATCGACTTTATAGAATGAGGTATCAACGGGATATCCGGCTTTATCAAACACACGAAAGAAGTCGGGATTAATGCTGATGCTGTCGAGCTGAACCGTATCGCGCGAGATAATCTTCACTGACTCATAGGCTGGGTTTTCTACCTGCGAGTAAACTCCGGAGCAGAAGCAGATTGCGACCCAGAAAATCAGTCTTTTGAGCATAGTTGATATAACGGCGATAGTGCAAAAGTAGTGTGCCAACAGTTAGCGCCGCAAAAAATAGTGATTTTCGCCCGGCCGAGTCAATTAGTTCGCCTCGCGTGTAACGATTTGCATTGTTTCGCGGCTGATTTGCTTCAGCAGTACTTCTTTTCCTTTTTCTACGATTTTCGCCGCTTTTTCGTCGAAATGCCGGATCGTGTAAAGCGACACATTTTCATTATAAGCAATCCGAAACCGTTTCGACAGCACATTTTTGAGATCGGCAAAATTTCCAAATTTGTCGTCCACGCATACCGAAAAGCTAATTGCTGAATTCTGGATCAAATGTACTTTCATCTTGTACTGGTGCAAAAGGCGGAAAATCTCGCTGATGTTCTCTTCCATTATGAACGAAAAATCGATCGACGACAAAGAGATCAGCAACTGGTTTTTCTTCACGATAAAGCATGAAAGTTGCGGATCGAGATCGGCGCCTTTTGAAACACGTGTTCCCGGCAGCAAGGGATTTATAAAAGATTTAACGAACAGCGGAATTTCCTTTTTCTGCAATGGCTGCAGTGTTTTTGGGTGAATGACTGTCGCCCCGTAGAACGCCAATTCAATCGCTTCCCGGTACGAAATATGGTTCAGCAGCGTTGCGTTCTCAAAATACCGCGGATCGGCATTCATTACTCCCGGAACATCTTTCCAGATTGTCAGGCTTTCGGCGTTTAGGCAATACGCAAAAATTGCTGCTGTATAATCAGAACCTTCGCGACCAAGCGTTGTGGTGAAATTGTTTGGGTCAGAACCCAGAAACCCTTGCGTAATGTTCAGTGCTTTTCTCTTGACGTTTTTCGAGATATTCTTCTGCGTCGCATCCCAATCGACGTTGGCATCGCGGTAATTGCTGTCGGTCTTGATGAAATTCCGCACATCGATCCAATTTGTCTTTATGCCGCGGTGGTTCATATAATTCGACAAGATAGTTGTCGAAATGATCTCGCCCATGCTTACAATCTGATCGTAAACAAAATTGTAAACCGGTGATTTGTTGTTGCTCAAGAAATAGTCCAGGTCGCCGAAATGTTTGTTGACTTCAGAAAAAACCACATGTTTCTCATCATCAAAAAGGTCAAGCAGGATCTGATTGTGGTACTTGCGAACTTCCTGAACCGACGACTTTAACGCAGCCGACTTGGAAAAGTAATCCCCAACAACAACTTCCAGCGCATTGGTTGTTTTTCCCATCGCCGAAACCACGAGCAGCACATCTTCAAGGCCCGTTTTCTGAAGCACTTCATAAACATTTACGATTCCTGCCGCATCCTTTACCGACGCACCGCCAAATTTGAATATTTGCATAAAAAAGTCTAAAGTGGAAAGTCCAAAGTCTAGTGTTGATTGTTTTTAAAACCGGCGATTCCCTGTTCATCCATCTGTACAACAAGCCAGTCTTTTAGGAGTCGCGCACCTGATTTTTCATAAAATTGTATCGCAAGAGTGTTCCAATCGAGCACGTTCCACTCAATACGCCTAACGCCTTGGCGCTTTGCTTCTTCAATTACAGCGGCGTACAAAGCCGATCCGACTCCCCGGCCGCGCATTTGTTCGCTTACAACCAGATCTTCAAGATGGATTGTTTTGCCTTTCCAGGTAGAATAACGATTGTAGTACAGCGCCACGCCGGCTATTTTATCGTCAACTTCGGCTACGAATGTTTGAAACAAAGGTTGGCTGGAGAACCCCTCGCGTACAAGATCGTCAACAGTAACCACAACAGCATCGGGTTCGTTTTCAAACACTGCAAGTTCCCGTATCAGTTCGAGAACGGCTGGCATATCTGCGATTTTACCTTGTCGGATGTTCATTTTCAGGAGCTTTACGCTTCACCAGTGCGCTCTTTTGGAGCTCGGGTCCCGCTTTTCGTTGCAATATTTTCATTTCTAAAGAAGAAATAAAAAGGATTTCCACTTCAATCGGGGCTAGGGTTTAACGATATAACAGCAAATATACAAATCCGCAAATCTCTGCGGGCAGATTGGGTCCAATTTCGTAAATTATCCGATATTTGCAACTAACTACAACGATTTCGAATGAAAGAACGCAACAAGACGCTCGGAGAATTTATTATCGAAAAGCAGGAAGAATTTCAATACTCATCGGGTGAACTTTCCCGCATCATCAACTCAATCAGACTGGCGGCTAAAGTTGTCAACTATAAAGTCAACAAGGCCGGATTGGTTGATATAATCGGAGCGGCGGGCGAGCAGAACGTCCAGGGCGAAGACCAGCAAAAACTTGACGTTTACGCAAATGAGGTTTTTATCCAGACCTTGATCAACCGTGAGATCGTATGCGGAATTGCATCTGAAGAAAACGATGAATTTATTACAGTCGCCGGAACCGACAACAGCCACAACAACAAATACGTAGTTTTGATGGATCCGCTCGACGGCTCGTCAAATATCGACGTAAACGTATCTGTAGGAACGATTTTCTCTGTTTTCCGAAGAATCACGCCACGCGGAACTCCGGTACAATCCGAAGATTTCCTTCAGCCCGGAATTAATCAGGTTGCCGCGGGTTATGTAATTTACGGAACGTCGACAATGCTGGTTTATACAACCGGTCATGGCGTTAACGGCTTTACACTGAACCCGGCAATTGGCACTTTTTACCTGTCACATCCAAACATGAAGTTCAGTGATGACGGAAATATTTATTCAATCAATGAAGGAAATTATGTTCACTTTCCACAAGGCGTGAAGGATTACATAAAATATTGTCAGTTGGAAGAAGGCGATCGCCCATACACATCGCGTTACATCGGAAGCCTGGTTTCAGATATCCACCGGAATATGATCAAAGGCGGCATTTATATCTACCCAACAAGCTCAAAAGCACCTAAAGGAAAACTTCGGCTAATGTATGAATGCAACCCGATGGCGTTTATTGTTGAACAGGCTGGCGGGCGGGCAACCGACGGCTTTGGACGGATCATGGAAATCCAGCCAACCGAACTGCATCAGCGTGTTCCGTTTTTCTGCGGCTGTACCAAGATGGTCGAAAAAGCCGAAGAATTTATGGCAAAATATAAGTAATAAAAAAGGCTCCGAAACCGGGAGCCTTCTTTTATCGGTCAAACCGTCAACTTTTTGACTATCTCTGAATATGCTCCATCTCATTCATAAATGTCTCACCATCGACCTTGCTGTCCACTAAGGCCATCGCTTTATTGACGATCGCATCAACATTTTCTGGGGGAAAGCCAAGTGCAAGTGCAAACTTATGAAGCAGCACATCCTGTTTGTCGCCAAGCTGATGTTCCACATGGACCATTCTGGAAAGATCGTAAAGCCGTTCAATACGCTGTGAGTTAAGGTATGGCGGATTGATTGGATATTTCATGGGGTTTTCTAAGATCTCCTCATATTCATCAGGTGAAATGTCGAGGCTTTTTGCGAGTCGGTCCAAAAAAGCGCGTTCTTCGGCGCTTATCATATCGTCGGCTAACGCGACACGTACAATGGCAGAAAAGTGCCCTTTATTCCTGGTTTTGAATTCGCTGTCGAATAAATCTGAAAAAGACATAGCTGTTGGTTTTTTAGTTACACAAATATAACCGTATTTAAGATTTTGGCGCGTAACTTTTGAAAAATTCTGACACTAATCTGCGTCGTCGAAACTCAAATACAGCTTCGCTTTTGAAGGCGCACAAAGTCGAAAATAATTGTAAGTTTACAACTGTAACCACAAAGCTTTAACATGTCGGAATTCTGGATCTACGTCAAGATTGGCCTTCGGCACGTGCTGGACATAAATGCATATGATCACGTGCTATTTCTGGTGGCGCTAACGGTTCCGTACACGTTTAAAGATTGGAGAAGAGTGTTGCTGCTAGTATCTGTTTTCACGATCGGACATACACTGGCGCTGCTACTGTCGGTTTTTGAAATTGTCACGTTCAAGGCGGATATTGTTGAATTCCTAATTCCGCTAACGATCTTTCTGACTGCGGTCTACAATATATTTACTGCTGGAAAACCTGCAAAAAAAGAAAACCTGGGCATCGTTGGCTTCATCACGCTTTTCTTCGGGATTATACACGGACTCGGATTTTCAAACTATTTTAAGGATATCCTCAGCGGAAGCCCATCTGATAAAGTTGTGCCGCTGCTTGAGTTTGCCTTCGGAATAGAGCTGGCCCAGATAACTGTAGTGCTTGCCGTTTTGGTGCTTGCGTATGTGCTACAGACATTTTTTCGATTTTCAAAACGAGACTTTTCGTTGGTTTTTTCAGCGTTTGTTGCGGGAGTTGTCTTGCCGATGATACTGACAGCCAAACTTTAAGTTTTAATTAATATTGATGGAACAACAAAAACTAAATAAATACGATAAAGCATATCTGCGCATTGCACTTGAATGGGGGCAACTTTCGTATTGTCAACGCAAGAAAGTCGGCGCAATAATTGTAAAAGACAAAATGATAATATCCGACGGCTACAACGGGACGCCGTCGAACTTCGAAAATGCCTGCGAAGATCCTGGAGGCCTCACATTATGGTACGTACTTCACGCCGAAGCCAATGCGATTCTGAAAGTGGCGCGTTCAACGCAATCCTGCGAGGGCGCAACCTTATATATAACGCTTTCACCTTGCCGCGAATGCAGTAAGTTGATCCACCAATCGGGAATTAAACGAGTGGTGTATCAGAAAGGATATCGGGATGAGTCGGGATTGGATTTTTTGAGAAAAGCAGGTGTTGAAGTGGAACATATCCCCGTGTTAGAATAAATGAAGAAGAGTCGAATTTACTTACCTATATTAATTTTCGGAATGCTCGCCCTCGGAATTGTCCTTGGCGGGATGCTGAATTTTCCTACTGCCGCCGCTGTTGACACCTCGAACGTCCACAAGAACAAGCTAAATCGGCTTATTGATTTTATCGACAGCGAGTATGTTGATGCGGTCAATACCGATTCCATTGTCGATGTAACAGTCAACGATATCCTCGCACAACTCGACCCGCATTCAGTGTATATCCCGCGTTCCGAACAGCAGGAAGTTGCCCAAAGCATGAAGGGCGACTTTGTTGGGATCGGGGTCAATTTTTATATGTACAACGATACGGTTGCGGTTATTTTGCCTGTCGAAAATGGTCCGTCGGCAAAAGCTGGGATCAAGGCTGGCGACCGAATTTTGTACGCGGGAAATACGAAATTATATGGGCGGAAGTTACCAACCGACAGCCTGTTTCCGCGTCTCAAAGGCACCGAGGGTTCGGAGGTGGAACTTACCATTTATCGCAAAAGCGAAGGCCGCAGGTTCAAAGTGAAAGTCAGGCGCGACATTGTCCCGATAAAAAGCGTAGATGCTGCAGTGATGATCAATAAAACCATTGGCTACATCAAAATCAACCGATTTGCGGAAACAACATACGACGAATTTGAAAGCGCGATGCGCAACCTGAAGAAAGCCGGGATGAAAACCGTGGTGCTCGATGTACGCGACAATGGTGGCGGATATCTGGAACGTGCAGTCGAAATTGCAGATGATTTTCTTCGCGACAAGCAGCTGATCGTGTTTACGAAAAACAAAAAAGGGCGCGTTGACAAGACCTACGCTACTGAGGAAGGCGATTTTGAATCAGGGAAAGTATTCGTGCTGATCAACGAGAACTCCGCTTCGGCTAGCGAAATTCTCGCAGGTGCCATTCAGGATAACGACCGCGGAACCATTGTTGGCAGGCGTTCCTTTGGGAAAGGGCTTGTGCAGCGCGAGATGACGTTCGATGACGGATCTGCCGTAAGACTTACAATTGCACGCTATTTTACTCCAACCGGTAGATCGATCCAAAAATCGTACGAAAAAGGAGGAGGCGACGCTTATTTCAAGGATTTCGAGGCTCGGTTCCTGAATGGCGAACTGTATGAAAAAGACAGCATTAAAGTGGCTGATACACTAAAATTCCGAACGCCTAAGGGCAAAATCGTATATGGCGGAGGCGGAATCGTACCCGACGTTTTCGTTCCGCTTGAGGTGGAACATGGCGACGAGGGCATCGCCTACCTGATGCAATCCGGCGCCGTGAGTTATTTTGTTTTTGAGCAGCTTGACACCAAACGCAATGAATTCAAAGGGTTGAACTTCCAGCAATTCCTCGCAAAGATGAACCAAAGTGACGTGTTCTTTACTAACTTCCAGAAATACCTGTCGAAAAACGGGTTAGTGCTTCATCTGAACGAAAACAAAGCGCTTGTAAAACGATATTTAACAGCCGAGTTTGCCCGACAATTATATGGCGAACAGAAATACTTCGAAATTGTGTTGAAGGAAGATGCGATGATTAAAGCGATCCTGAGCCAGAAGTAATTAAACCTTATCGTGGCTTTGTGAATGCATTCCTTCGTTCCATAGCGAAAGGATGTCGGTTGCAACCGCAGCACCACTTCCTGCGGCAATAGACAGCTGACTTCTCCAGCCGGCAAGATTACCGGCAACGTAAATTCCCTCGGCAACTTTATGATCAACATTGCGCAGCTGAATACGCTGTTTCTCCGGAACCGTTTTCTGGTGCGGCTCCACATATTGCATCAAGCCTTCGATGCAAAACGTGTTTGCGTAGCCAACAGCGACCACAAGGCACTTGGTCTTATAAGAAGCTTTGTTAGTGATAACGGTGAATTCGGGGAACTCGCCTTCAACCTTCAGTACCTTTTCATTTGGAAGTTGCACCACATGCGGGTACAGGTTTGAAAGCTGTGAAAGGCTGTTCGTAAGCAAGTCAGAACCTAGCGTACCGGCTGGAATTCCGTACGCGTTATTGAAAAGTGCATTTTGAAGCGAAGATCCTTTTTGATGAGTGAAAATGCCGATCTTTTTATCGGCTACGAAATGCTTTTTACGGGCAGAACCAAGTACAAGCGCGCACGACATTCCCGCAACGCCGCCGCCTAAGATTAAAAGGTCGAACATTAACTAGTGGTTTTTCGTTTTTTCCTCGATCATTTTGGACATCCTGAAGATAAGCACGATGCAGATCGCACAGATCGATGCCACAATTCCGATCAGGCCTACAAGGCTGTCACCTTCCAAAAGGCGTGTAAAGTCGAGCAGCGTAATGTTGAAGATAATTAACGCCAGTGCCAATACGACTAATACGGTTGTGAAAATTTTCATTGTAAATCGAATGATTTTAAACAGTAAGTGAAATTAATAAAATAAGCGCTACACAAACAGTGCTTTAACATTAGCTGCGAATAATTTAACAGCGATGGCGAGCAATACGACTCCAAAGGCTTTACGGATGACTCCCAATCCGTTTTTGCCAAGTCGTTTCTCAATAAACGGAGACGCTTTCAGCACTGCGTAAACGATAGTTACATTGACGAGAATAGCCACAATAATGTTGACCGCTGCGTATTCGGCACGTAGTGAAAGCAGCGTTGTCATTGTGCCTGCTCCGGCGATTAGCGGAAACGCAATTGGTACAATAGAAGCCGAATTCGATTCCTCGTCGCGATAAAGCCGAATTCCGAGAATCATCTCGAGCGCCAGGAAAAACAAGACAAAGGAGCCCGCTACAGCAAAAGAATTGACATCAATTCCGATAAGCTTCAGCAGTTCCTCGCCAACGAACAGAAAGGTTATCATAATAATAGCGGCTACGAACGATGCTTTTCCGGAATCGATCTTTCCGTGTTTCCGGCGCAGATCGACAATAATCGGAATTGTTCCCACAATATCGATCACGGCAAACAGCACCATTGTTACGGTAATCATTTCCCGAAAGTCGAAGTTCATTTTGTTTGTTTTGCGGCAAAAATATCAGAAATATGATCAAGCAACCCTTAAGAAGCAGTTAATTTTTAAATTTGGGCGTTGCCTACGGCCCAGGTTATCGACTGCACGCGGTGCTTGCCTCTACCTTAACGCAATTGCTCGACAGACGACAGACACCGACGACAGACGACGGACAGCAGCCATCAGAACGAACAAGCTGGCCGCTAAATCAAAACTTTAACTATTAGTTCCCGAAAATGCGGATTACCTTTGCCAGATGTTTCAACTTGGAAAAACGATCGTATCCGAAGACATTCTTGAAAAGGAATTCGTCTGCAACCTTTCTGCCTGTAAAGGTGCATGTTGCGTAGACGGCGACGCCGGCGCGCCACTGACTGTCCAGGAAACGCAGATACTTGAAGAGCTCTATCCAAAAGTAAAACCTTTTCTTCGCAAAGAAGGCATTGCTGCAATCGAAGCACAAGGCACGTGGCGAATCGGCACCGACGGCGATATGGAAACGCCGCTTATCGATGAAAAGGATTGCGCGTATGTAATTTATGACGGCAAAGCAGCCTTATGCGGGATCGAACAGGCGTATAATCAAGGCATAATTTCCTGGAAAAAACCTGTTTCATGTCATTTATATCCGATTCGTGTTAAAGATTTTTCTGAGTTTGCGGCAGTAAATTATGACCGTTGGGAAATTTGCGACGACGCCTGTTCATTGGGTCGGGAGCTTGAAGTTCCGGTGTATAAATTCGTGAAAGAAGCCCTCATTCGAAAGTTTGGCGAAGATTGGTATGCCGAGTTGGAAAAGGTTGCTGCCGAAATTAAAAAATAAGATTCCCCGACCCGTTTTCCCGCGGTTAACAGCCTTGCTAACATCCTATAGCAGGCAGTACTTCCCGATATTTTAGCTTTTTCAACGCGTTGTTTATCAGTAGTTTAACTTTGGCGCGAAAATTTATTGTTACGATTTCCGTTGTTAAAAACTAGCTTCGATTGTGAATAAGTTTGACTTTAAATAACCGTCATAATTGACAATCTTTGTAACCACAAGAAAACATAATTATTTGTTAAAATCCCCAAAACAAATTGGCCATGCAAGCGATTGAACCTATTCTACAAGAAAATAAAAACCGTTTCGTCATATTTCCGATTAAACACCACGACATCTGGGAATGGTATAAAAAGATGGAGGCGAGCTTTTGGACTGCAGAAGAAATTGATCTTCACCAGGACTTGTCAGATTGGAACAACAAGCTAAACAATGACGAGAAATATTTCATCAAGCATATACTCGCTTTCTTCGCTGCTTCAGACGGAATTGTAAATGAGAATCTCGCTGAGAATTTTGTAAATGAGGTCCAATATGCCGAGGCCAAATTCTTCTACGGTTTCCAGATCATGATGGAAAATATCCATAGTGAGACCTATTCGCTTTTGATTGACACCTATGTAAAGGACGAGGTGGAAAAAGACCAGCTTTTTCGCGCTCTTGAAGTTTTTCCGGCCATCAAAAAGAAGGCGGATTGGGCGCTGAAATGGATCGAATCGGACTCGTTTGCTGAAAGATTGATTGCGTTTGCGGCTGTCGAAGGAATTTTCTTTTCAGGCGCATTTTGCTCGATTTACTGGTTGAAAAAACGAGGATTAATGCCGGGACTGACTTTTTCGAATGAGTTGATCTCACGGGACGAAGGTGTTCATTGTGATTTTGCGGTGCATTTGCATAACCACCACTTGGTAAATAAAGTTTCAAAAGCCAGGATCCGGGAGATAATCGTTGAAGCACTTGATATTGAACGTGAATTTGTCACTGAGTCGCTTCCTGTGAGCCTCATCGGGATGAACGCAGGACTAATGACACAATATCTTGAATTCGTAACCGACAGGCTGCTTGTGGAACTCGGATGTGACCGCGAATACAATCAGGCGAATCCTTTCGATTTCATGGATATGATTTCACTTCAGGGAAAAACCAATTTCTTTGAAAAGCGTGTAGCCGAGTACCAGAAAGCCGGCGTTATGAACAGCGGGCAAGGTAACGACAGCGATTCCCAGAAGATCACATTTGACGCTGATTTCTAGAACAGCAGACAGCTTTCAGGGAACAGCCGTCAGTTTTTTGCTTCAAACACGGTTACAATCAGATTAAAATACAGGCTTGCGGCTGATCGCTGCGGGCCGACAGCTAAACAACAAATAACCCGAGGCTGGAAAGGGATTTCCACTCTCATAAAACACTTTTCTTATGTATGTAATTAAAAGAGACGGTCACAAAGAGCCGGTAATGTTCGACAAAATCACAGATCGGATTAAAAAATTATGCTACGGCCTAAACGATCTTGTCGACTCAGTAAAAGTTGCGATGCGGGTCATCGAAGGGCTTTATGATGGAGTAACCACGTCGGAGCTCGACAACCTGGCGGCCGAAACTGCAGCTGCAATGACGATCGCACACCCTGATTATGCTCAGCTTGCCGCACGTATTGCAATCTCAAACCTGCATAAGAACACCAAAAAGTCGTTTTCTGAGACGATGTCGGATATGTTTCATTATGTGAATCCGCGCACGAACCAGGAATCTCCACTTTTGTCGGAAGAAGTTTATGAGGTAATTAAAAACAATGCGGAATTTCTTGATTCTCATGTCATCTATAACCGGGATTTCAACTATGATTATTTTGGATTTAAAACCCTCGAGAGATCGTATTTGCTAAAAATCAACGGAAGAATAGTCGAACGTCCGCAGCACATGCTCATGCGGGTTGCGGTCGGAATCCACCTTAACGATCTTGATGCGGTGCTTGAAACCTACGACTTGATGTCGAAGAAGTTTTTTACACATGCGACGCCTACGTTGTTCAACGCCGGAACGCCGAAACCTCAAATGTCATCTTGCTTCCTTTTGGCGATGCAGGACGATTCTATCGATGGAATTTACGATACGCTGAAACAAACGGCGAAGATCTCTCAATCGGCAGGGGGAATTGGGTTGTCAATCCACAACGTGCGAGCCACAGGTTCGTACATTCGGGGTACCAACGGAACATCAAACGGAATCGTTCCGATGTTGAAAGTTTTCAATGACACAGCGCGTTATGTTGATCAAGGCGGCGGAAAACGAAAAGGTAGCTTCGCCATATATATTGAAACATGGCATGCCGATATCTTTGACTTTCTCGATCTGAAAAAGAACACCGGAAAAGAAGAAATGCGTGCCCGGGATTTATTCTTTGCGATGTGGACATCGGATTTGTTCATGAAACGCGTTCAGGAAGATGCATCATGGACCTTGATGTGCCCAAATGAATGCCCGGGTCTTTACGAAGTTTACGGTGAGGAGTTTGAAGCCCTTTATCATTCATACGAAGAAGCAGGCAAGGGACGCAAAACGATCCGAGCTCGTGAGCTTTGGGAAAAGATCCTGGAATCTCAGATCGAAACCGGAACGCCATATATGTTGTACAAAGATGCCGCGAACCGCAAATCGAACCAGAAGAATTTGGGTACGATCCGTTCATCGAATCTATGTACCGAAATTATGGAATATACATCCAAAGACGAAATTGCGGTGTGTAACCTTGCGTCGATTTCGCTTCCGATGTTTATCGATAACGGGAAGTTTAATCACGATTTATTGTTTAGCGTAACCAAACGCGTAACCCGAAACCTGAACAAGGTTATCGATCGAAATTATTACCCGGTTCCGGAAGCCGAAAACTCGAACATGCGTCACAGGCCCGTTGGTTTGGGCGTGCAAGGTTTGGCGGATGCGTTTATTATGCTGCGCTTGCCATTTACGTCGGACGAAGCAAAACAACTGAACCAGGAAATTTTCGAGACGTTATATTTTGCAGCCGTCACCGCGTCGATGGAAATGGCAAAAGAAGAAGGCGCTTATTCAACTTTTAAAGGATCGCCCATTTCAAACGGAGAGTTCCAGTATAACCTATGGGGATTAAACGATTCAGACCTTTCAGGCCGATGGGACTGGGCATCGCTTCGCAAAGAAGTTATGGAACACGGAGTTCGCAATTCGTTATTGGTCGCGCCAATGCCGACCGCTTCAACATCGCAAATACTTGGAAACAACGAGGCTTTTGAGCCGTACACGTCAAATATTTATACAAGAAGGGTTTTGTCGGGCGAATTTATTGTTGTAAACAAGCATTTGTTGGAAGATCTTGTGAAACGCGGATTGTGGAACGAAGAGTTGAAACAGGAAATTATGCGCCACAACGGATCAGTTCAGCATATTGAGCGGATCCCGCAGGATTTGAAGGATTTGTACAAGACCGTTTGGGAAATGTCGATGAAGGACATCATCGATATGTCAAGACAACGTGGTTATTTCATCGATCAGTCGCAGTCGTTGAACCTGTTCATGCAGGATGCAAACTATGCAAAACTGACGTCGATGCACTTTTATGCCTGGCAGTCGGGATTGAAAACAGGAATGTATTATTTGAGAACGAAATCGGCTGTCGATGCAATTAAGTTTACATTGAATAATGATAAAAAAGCGCAACCAATTGCTGTTGAAACGCAAGTTCCTGAAGCAGTTGAAGCGATAGTTTCCGAGCCGGTACAGTCAATTGCGGTGGAAGATTTCCGCGCGATGATCGAAAGAAGCAAAAGTGCCGAACCGGACGATTGCGAAATGTGCGGATCCTAACGACTTCACATTGAAGATTCCAGATTAACAGCTGTCGGGAGATAGCTGTTTTTCTCATTTAAAACAGTACAGGGCTGGAACGTGGTCAGCATTATCATTTTCAGAAACATATCCTGAATCCTGCACCTAAACCAAAAACAATGAGTAAAGAAAAGAAAGGTGTTTACACCGGAATAATTGAGCAGGACGAGTACGGCAATTTTTATTGCGGCGAATACTTGCTGGACTATAAGTATACAACCGAAAATAAGTTTAAAGTCGGTGATGAGATCAACATCAAGTCGGTTATTGCCAACCCGAGCGATGCGAGCGCAGGCTGGTATCCCCAGAAGTCGCGCAACTTTTTCCTGTCGAATAAAAAAGAATAATTTTATTAACCCAACCAAACCAACAATGAACACAGAATTAAGACAGGTTACCCTTACACAGGACATGTATGCGAGCAACGGGCAGCGCTTTGCAAATTACATAATCGACACCATTGTCCTTTACATTTTGATGATGATTGTACTGGTGATTTTAATGATCACTTTAGGCGATGCTGTGATCGATCCCATATCGGGCGAACCAACTTTGCTGGCCACTTATGGGACCTTGTTTCTTGTGGGAATGGGATACTATACATTTTTTGAGGCCCAATTTTCTAAAACCATAGGGAAGTTCATTACTAAAACCATGGTTGTGACCAGTGACGGCAGAAAGGTGTCAACAAACCACTGTGCACACCGTTCAATTTGCCGCTTTATCCCCTTTGATGCACTTTCATTCCTCGGATCGTCAGGATCGGGATGGCACGACCGTATTTCCGACACCGCGGTTGTTAAAGTTGCAGAGTATGAAAATGCGCTGGAGATCCAGAGCTCGTTCAATGAAATAGGCCAAGCCGAAGATCGCGTTTAACGCTCAAATTATGATGCATTGGGAGCAATTACTGTCGCTTAAGCGTCAGGGCGATAAAGGGAAACGGCTGCGAAAGGAGCAGGACGATACGCGGCTTGGATTTGAAGTGGATTACGACAGGATCATCTTTTCGTCGGCGTTCAGAAGCCTTCAGGATAAAACACAGGTGATTCCGCTTTCAAAAACCGATTTCGTCCATACCCGGCTAACGCACAGCCTCGAAGTGTCGGTTGTGGGACGATCGATAGGACGGCTCGTAGGAAAGAAAATACTCGAGAAGTATCCTTATCTGAAGGAAGTCCACGGCTTTCACATGAACGATTTCGGAGCTATTGTTGCTGCGGCTTCGCTTGCACATGATATTGGAAATCCACCATTTGGACATTCGGGTGAAAAAGCTATTGGCGAATATTTTAAAATCGGAAAAGGTCAGCTGTATAAAGAACACTTAACCGACAAACAATGGCAGGACTTGATAGACTTCGAAGGAAATGCCAACGGATTTTCGGTGCTTACGGGATCGCGGCCGGGAAGTGAAGGCGGACTAAGAATATCGTATGCCACATTAGGTGCTTTTATGAAGTATCCGAAAGAAAGCCTTCCGAAAAAACCTACATCGGCAATAGCCGACAAGAAATACGGCTTTTTTCAAGCCGATAAAGCCTTCTTTGAAGAAGTTGCCAAAGAACTTGGCCTGTTGCGAAACAAAGCCGGTGACGATGTGGGCTACGAACGCCATCCTCTGGCATACCTTGTTGAAGCCGCCGATGATATCTGTTATACGATCATTGACTTTGAAGACGGCATCAACCTGGGCCTCGTGTCTGAAGATTACGCTCTGGAATACCTGATTAAGTTGGTGAAGGATAGTATTGATACGGCGAAATACAAGCTGCTGCAGACAAAAGAAGACCGTATAAGCTACTTGAGAGCTTTGGCCATCGGAAGCCTCATAAACGACGCGGTTGCAGTGTTTGATCAAAACGAGTCGTTGATCCTGCAGGGCAAGTTCCCGTTTGCGCTGATGGATAAGAGCAAATACAAGGCGCAAATGGACGATATTATCAAACTTAGCGTTAAGAATATCTACCAAAGCCGGGAAGTTATTGAGAAAGAACTTACTGGCTACCAGATCATCAACAATTTACTCGATAAGTTTATTACGGCTTACAACAACCGTTACGAAGGAAAGGCAACAAATTATGATCTGCTGTTACTAAAAATCCTTCCGGAGCGTCATTTGCTTGACAAAGCCGGATTATATGAGCGGTTGCTCCACATTTGCCACTTCATCTCCATGCTTACCGACGGAAAAGCGTTGATTTATAACAAAATAGTTTCGGCCAACAATAGTTAACGTTTTTATTTTTAACAGTGGAACTATATAAAATAAGAAAATTAAAATTAAGTTTGCAATCTGACTAATTATTTTAACTCTGCACAATGAAAAAAATTACTTTATTGTTTGTCTTTCTGCTTTCGTTTGCTGGCTTTGCCCAAGCGCCAAGTGAGAAAATCCAAGCTTACCTAGATGCCCATAAGGCCAAGATGGGGTTGAGCTCACAGGATGTCAATGACTGGTTTATAGAAAGCGAAGCCAGCTCAACCAGCACTAATATCAATAACTACTACGTAAAGCAGCGCTATAACGGCACTGATATTTACAACGCTATTTCCAATTTCTGGATCAAGGACGGAAAGGTGATTAATGTTGGTGACCGGTTTATCCGAAATGCAGCCCAAAAAGCCAACGCTGTTAATCCCACCTTATCGGTAACGCAGGCCGCTCATAAAGCGTTCCAGCATTTGTCGATGGCGCCGTTCACTGTTGAAGTTTTGGAAAATCCTTCCCCTAAGAACTTTATCCTTAGTAACGGTACATTAACTGAAGAGCCGATCACTGCTGAGCTTGTTTATCAGCCTGTTGCTGAAGATCTGCGTCTTGCCTGGGATCTTGGTTTTTACAGCCAGGACCAAAACCATTTTTGGAGTGTGCGTGTTGACGCAGTTGACGGCACAATACTGGAAATTAAAGACATGGTAATATCGTGTACGTTTGATGATGGGAAAGGCCACATCGGGCACGATCATTCAAACGACTTTATTAAAACGTTCTATAAGGATCAGATGGCCCTGGACATCCAGTCGGGTTCATACCGCGTAGTTCCTTACAACATGGAAAGCCCTGCGCATGGTCCGCGTCAGTTAATTTCAAGCCCTCACAATCCTGCGGCTTCTCCTTTTGGATGGCACGATACTAACGGCGTTGCGGGCAATGAGTTTACGATTACGCGTGGAAACAATGTGCATGCACAGGATGATGCTGACGGAAACAATGGTGCAGGCTTAAGTCCTGACGGTACTGCTGCGCTGACTTTTGATTTTCCTTATGGAGGAACAACTGTTGATGCCTCTACTTACCTTAACGCCGCAACGACCAACTTGTTCTATATGAACAATATGATGCACGATGTGTGGTTCAACTACGGATTTAATGAGTCTAACGGCGCATTTCAGCAAAAAAATTATACCGGTGTACCAAATAGTTTCTTAGGTGATGCCGTGCAGGCAGATTCACAGGATGGGTCCGAAATGGAAACACCAAATTTGAACAACGCAAACTTTTTTACGCCAGTTGACGGAAGCCGCCCAAGAATGCAGATGTATTTATGGAATGTTGGCCCACGATCCTTCTTCATTACTTCTCCAGCTGGTTTGACAGGTGCATACCAGTCGGTAGAAAATGGTTTTACCGAAGGCCATGTGCCAGTTCCGGTTGATCCGAACTTTATTCAAAGCGAGGTTGTACTATATCAGGACAATGCTGCCACAACAACATTGGCGTGTACGACGCCATCAAACGGTGCTGCGATCAATGGAAAGATTGCAATTATCCGCCGTGGTGAGTGTGACTTTGTAATTAAAGTTAAAAATGCACAAGATGCAGGTGCAATTGCAGTTATTATGGTAGACAATATCCCGAACCAGCTGGTTAACATGGGAGGTGCTGATCCAACTATTACAATTCCTGCCGTCTTTGTTACAATGGGACTTGGTGAAGCAATCATTGAACAACTTTCGACACAACCTGTTGTTGTAAAGCTAATGGCGCCAAACGAGGTTTTTGTTAATACAGATGGGGATTTCGATAACGGAATTATTGCACATGAATACGCTCACGGAATCACTACGAGGTTAACCGGCGGACCTGCAACTGCAAACTGTCTTCAAAATGCAGAACAAGCGGGAGAAGGCTGGGCCGACTGGTTCGCTTTGATGATGCAGTTGAAAGCGGGAGATGTTGGTACAACACCAAAAGGCATGGCGGCATTTGCTTCTTACCAGCCTATTGATGGTGGTGGGATCAGAAATTTTCCATATTCGACTGATATGTCGGTTAACCCACTGACTTTTGCCGATTCGAACGATGAAGAATCACACAATCGTGGTGAATTTATGGCTGCTGTTCTTTGGGACATGACATGGGCCTACGTTGCTAAATATGGTTTTGACGCTAATGTTCTTACAGGAACAGGTGGAAATAACAAAGCAATGCGAATTGTAATCGACGCACTGAAGCTGCAACCATGCAGCCCTACATTTGTTGAATTCCGTGATGCGCTTTTCGCAGCAGACCAGGCTACGACGGGTGGTGACGATTATTGCATGATAGCCGAAGTATTCAGAAGACGAGGTATGGGATTAACTGCCTCATCTGGAAGTGCGGGCAATGCGCTGGATCAAACGGAAAGTTTTACTCCGTTTCCTGCCGGTCCAAGCTGTACACTCGCAGTTGACTATTTCAATGTTAAAGATGCGATTCGCGTATATCCTAATCCTTCGAACGGATTGGTTACACTTCGGATCAATCAATATTCAGGGAACTTGACTGTTCAGGTGGTAGACATCAACGGGCGCGTAGTATTTGCTTCGGCCGATGAAAACTTTAACGAAGAAAGAACAATTGACATCAGCCACTTGCAGTCGGGTATGTACCTGATGAAGATTAATGGCGATGCATTAAACTATACACACAAGATCATCAAGAACTAATTGCTGATCGACATACTTTAAAAGCCTGTGATTCCCACAGGCTTTTTTATTTATTATAATTTCCGGATTACATCGAGAAGCGGGCTGCGAGACTTTCCACATCAAGACGGCTATATTGTAATTGTTGCTGGACAGTTCCATGTTCAATAAACTCATCCGGAACACCTAAAACTACGATATCGTTCTTGTATCGGTGCAACACCGCAAATTCAGAGATTGCACTGCCAAACCCACCGGCTTTTACACCTTCTTCGACAGTAAATATTCTTGAGTATTGAATGAAAATTTCGTGTAGCAGAGCCTCATCTAATGGCTTTATGAATGCGAAGTCATAGTGCGCAAACGCATCGGGGTTCACCAATTTTGCAATGGCAGACGCGACACTGTTTCCAATAAATCCGGTTGATAGTATAGCGGTATCTTTACCTTCCTTCAGCCTTTCTGCTTTCCCGATTTCCAACCTGCTGTACGTCCGCTGCCAATCGGTCGTACTGCCGCGTCCGCGCGGGTATCGGATTGCAATCGGATTGTCGAGGCCAAGCTGGGCCGTGTAAAGTATGTTCCGCAATGCAACCTCATTAATTGGCGAATACACAATCATGTTGGGGATGCACCGCAAGAAAGCAATATCGAAAATCCCTTGATGCGTCGCTCCGTCTTCACCAACAAGGCCAGCCCGATCAAGACAAAAAATTACCGGCAGGTTCTGTAACGCGACGTCGTGAATAACCTGATCATAAGCTCGTTGAAGAAATGTCGAGTAGATGTTGCAATAAACAATCAAACCCTGGGTTGCCATACCGGCAGCCAAAGTAACCGCATGCTGCTCGGCTATTCCGACATCGATCGCGCGCTTCGGAAGAACATCCATCATGAATTTTAGCGAGCTTCCGGTTGGCATCGCAGGTGTAATTCCTATAATTTTTCCATTTTTCAGCGCCAAATCCAGGATCGTCAGGCCGAAAACATCCTGAAATTTGGGCGCAAGATTCTCGTCTGCCTGAAGCGCCAGTTCGCCTGTAATCTTGTCAAACTTGCCCGGGGCGTGATAGCGTACCTGATCGCGTTCAGCCTGTTGCAGTCCTTTCCCTTTCGTTGTAATGATGTGCAAGAACTTCGGGCCTCTGGTTTGCTTCAGGCGACGCAACTCTGCGATAACCGCAAAAATATCGTGTCCGTCAATCGGACCGGAATAGTCGAAGTTCAGTGACTTTATCATGTTGTTCTGTCTCGGATTCTTTCCTTCCTTGACGGCTGTAAAGTAGTTTTTAAGCGCACCAACGCTCGGGTCGATGCCGATAGCGTTGTCGTTCAGGATTACCAAAAGGTTCGCATCAGTAACACCCGCGTGGTTGAGACCTTCAAAAGCCATTCCCGAAGCAATTGACGCATCTCCCACTACCGCTATATGGTGTTTATGAATGTCTTTTTTGATCCCGGAAGCCAATGCCATTCCGAGTGCGGCGGAGATTGCAGTCGATGAATGTCCGGTGCCAAAGGTGTCATGCACACTTTCGTCACGTTTGGGAAACCCCGATATTCCGCCCCATTGACGGTTGGTTTCAAAAGTGTCTTTTCTACCGGTAAGTATTTTGTGGCCGTATGCCTGATGTCCGACATCCCACACAAGAAGGTCATTCGGGGTATCGAAAACATAATGCAACGCAATTGTAAGTTCGACAACCCCAAGACTCGCGCCCAGGTGTCCCTCTTTTACCGACACTACATCGATAATAAAATCACGCAACTCTTTCGCCAGTTGCAGTAGTTGCGGTTCGTGAAGCCGACGCAAATCCGCCGGACCGTTTATTGTTGAAATTAAGTTACCCGCCATAAAACAAAGATAATCAATCCATGAGATTGGCATGCTGCGGCGCTTGGTGATAAATTGTATTTTTACATGATGGAAAATATTTTTACCGACGAATATTTCATGCGAAGAGCTCTTATTGAAGCCGAAGCGGCCTACGACAAAGGTGAAATTCCCGTTGGTGCTGTCGTGGTAGTCGACAATCGCATCATCGCCCGCAGCCACAATCTAACCGAACTGTTAAACGATGTCACAGCTCACGCTGAAATGCAGGCAATAACATCGGCATCCGGGTTCTTAGGGGGCAAATATCTTAAAGGCTGTACGTTGTACGTGACGATTGAACCGTGTCAAATGTGCGCGGGTGCTTTGTACTGGAGCCAGATCACAAAGATTGTCTTTGGAGCACGCGACGAACAGCGCGGTTTTCTCGCGATGGGTACCAGCCTACACCCAAAGACTGTTGTAACGCAAGGGGTCATGGAGCAGGAAGCGGCCGATCTCATGCTGCGATTCTTCGCATCCAGACGTAAATAGCCGCTTACAGCATCTTCGCATTTATTCTGAAAATTCCTCTTAATTTTTTTTTAAAAATAGAGTATATTTAGCGCAATATATTTGAATTGCACTGAGTTATTGGCTTTTAGTACCAACTGCTAAACTATAATTTAATAAACATCCAATGAAAACGAACGGGCTTCTGATTTTGTGTCTGGTATTCTTCATTGTTCAGTCCTGCAGTAGGAAAAGTGCAGCCGAATTTAACTCCGATCCCTCGCTTTTCAAAGATTATATTTCCGGATTTACATCAGGAATCGTTCGCTCGAAATCGGACATTCGGGTGGTGCTTGCGTTCAACAAAACCGACTGGAAGACGGGCCAAATTTTAGATAACGATTTGTTCGATATTTCTCCCTCAGTCGACGGGAAAGTAATAGCATTATCGGCAAACACGATCTCGTTCGTACCCGAGACGAAACTCGACAATGATACGCAATATCAGGTCACTTTGAACTTGGCGAAGCTACTGAAGGTTCCGGAAAACAAGTCCGAATTTAATTTTACCGTCAGGACCATTAAACAGGATTTTATCGTCAGCACGCACGAAGTCCAGTCATATGATAAGCAATTTCAATATCTGAATGTGGTCTTAAAATCGGCGGACGAAGTTTCAGGTGATCTGGTTGCCAAGATTCTGACCGCCTCACAGAATGGAAAGCAGCTTTCCGTAAAACTCAACAAAAACGGTAGTACGGCAACAGAATATAAGTTTGTGATCGACAGTATTACGCGGTTCAACCAAGACAGCAAGGTTGAAATTCAGTACAACGGCGGCCCAATTGATGTGGATCAGCAAGGAACAATTCAATATGATGTTCCTGGTCGCGACAATTTCAAGGTCGTAAACATCGAAGTTCCTGACGGTGACAACCAGACGCTGCTGATCAATTTCTCTGATCCGGTGCTTGAGATGCAAGATTTCAGCGGACTCATAGCGGTCGAGTCGGCCATGAACATTAGCTACTCCACAGACGGTAATGTATTGAAGGCTTTTTTCGACCAACCGTTAAAAGGCAGCTTACTCCTTGAGGTGTTTCAGGGCATTCAGAGTGAAGACGGATTCAGGCTAAAAGAAACGTACTCAGCCAAAGTCGCTTTCGCTCAGATGGTTCCGGCGGTGAAATTCCTCAGGAGCGGAACAATACTTCCCGGATCGGCTAATTTAAAACTGAATTTTGAAGCGGTAAACCTTCAGGCTGTTGATGTAAAGGTTTACAAGATTTACAAGAACAATATATTGCAGTTCCTTCAGGACAACGAACTCAATGGTTCCCGGAATTTGCGTCGTGTTGCGCAACCGGTAGCGAAGCAGAAACTTGTCCTTAAACAGGGGAACTTACTAAATTACGGCAAGTGGAACAGCTTCGCGCTTGATCTGTCAAAACTTATCACGCCTGAACCCGGTGCGGTTTATCGTGTTGAATTCTCATACAAGATGGCCTACTCGCTGTTCGAATGTGAAGTAAAAGAACCTGATGATTCTGCCGAAGTGGAGGAAGTTCCCGAAGATGATGTCAACTACAGCAACAGCGGCTATTATGACGACTACTATTCTGAAGACGATTACGAGTGGCGGGAAAGCGAAGACCCTTGTACAAATTCTTACTATTACAATGCAAAGGTTGCAACCAATGTGTTGGCTACCGATTTAGGGGTCATTGCCAAGCGTGGTGAAGATAAATCCTACTTTTTTGCAGTTAACGATATTCTTACTACGGCGCCCGTTTCCGGAGCATCAGTCGAACTTTACACTTATCAGCAACAGAAAATCGCTTCGGCGCAAACAGGTATTGCGGGCACCGTTTCGATGAAGCTGGATAAGTTCGCCTATTTCGCAATAGTCCGCAAAGGCGACAATTCCACCTATGTGAAACTCGACGATGGCCTATCGTTGTCGGTCAGTAATTTTGATGTTTCCGGGGAAACGCTGCAAAAGGGTCTCAAAGGTTTTATTTACGGCGAGCGGGGCGTGTGGCGTCCAGGCGACACTATGTATCTGTCCTTTGTTCTCAATGATGCTGCTAACAGACTACCGAAATCGCACCCGATCAAGTTTACATTAACCGATCCAAATGGAAAACTGCGACACCAAACGGTCGTTAAATCCAACGACTTAAACCATTATTCCTTTATTATGCCGACTTCCGGTAATGCACCTACAGGTAGTTGGGAAGCAATGGTCAGCGTTGGCGGCGCCCACTTCTATAAGAGCATCAAGGTTGAGACGATAAAGCCCAACCGACTAAAGATCCGAAACAGCTTTTCAGGCAAAATGCTTTCTTCTTCGCGGCCGAACGTTTCAGATGTATCTGTCACGTGGCTTCATGGCGCGGTCGCGAAAAACCTGAAACTTGAGATGCAGGCGAAGTTTACGCAACAGGTCACCACTTTCAAAGACTATGACAAGTACGTTTTCGATGATGCAGTTCGAAAGTTCGGAACTGAAGAAGTCAATATCTTCTCCGGCAAAATTGACGCAAGCGGGAAGGCATCGATAACGATTGCTCCACGGTTGAATTCGCAAGCACCAGGAATGCTGAAAGCTGCCTTTATAACAAAGGCATATGAGGAAGGCGGCGACTTCAGTACAGATGTGATGACAGCCACGTACTCTCCATACCAGACGTACGTGGGACTAAAAGCTCCTGAAGCCAACAAGTATGGAATGCTTGAAACACGTAAGGTCAACCGCTACGATATAGTTGCTGTTGATGAAAACGGTTTGCCTCGGGCACGTAAAAATCTTGAGGTTAAAGTCTACAAAGTAAACTGGCGCTGGTGGTGGGATGCATCGAACGAAAATTTGTCGGATTATAACTCCGCTAACGTTACAACAGCGTTTAAAAATTACGCAGTAACCACCGACGCAAACGGAAAGGCTGCCGTGCAGTTTTCTGTTTCAGACGAAGAATGGGGACGCTATCTGATCCGTGTTCTGGATCCGGAAGGCGGACATGCCGCATCGCAAACCGTTCTTGTCGATTGGCCGAGCTGGTCGGGGAAAACGCGGAATACCGACGCTTCGACCGCAAATATGCTAGTGTTTTCTACGGATAAGAAGGAGTATGAGACCGGAGAAAAAGCACTGGTTTCTTTCCCTTCAAGCGAAGGCGGCCGTGCATTGATCTCTGTCGAAAATGGCTCACGCGTCATACAAACATTCTGGGCTGAAACTAAAAAGGGCGAAACTACCGTTTCCATTCCGGTAACTGCTGCAATGGCACCAAACGTATACTTCAATATCACATTGCTGCAGCCGCACGCGAGCACGAAGAACGATTCGCCGATCAGAATGTATGGTATTATACCTATAGAAGTAGTAGATAAAAACACCATTTTGCAGCCACGTATAAGAATGCCGGAAGTGTTGAAGCCTGAGCAGGCGTATAATGTTAATGTCAGTGAAGCCTCAGGTAAAGCAATGACGTATACTATTGCGGTTGTCGACGAAGGCTTGTTGGATCTTACGCAGTTTAAAACACCAAATGCATGGGACGCGTTCTACGTCCGGGAAGCACTAGGGGTGATGACCTGGGATATTTATGATGAAGTCATCGGTGCGTATGGCGGGAAGATAAACCAAATTTTCAGCATCGGAGGTGATCAGGATCTTGGTGGCGGGAATGCAAAGAAGGCAAATCGCTTTAAGCCGGTTGTGGTATATCTGGGCCCGTTTACACTTCCCAAAGGTCAAACAAAGACACATCAGATAAAGCTGCCAAAATATGTCGGCTCTGTCCGCACAATGGTTGTCGCAGCCGATGCAAACACCAGCGCGTACGGAAGCATCGAAAAAACCACGCCTGTTAAGAGTCCGCTGATGGTGTTGGCTTCGCTGCCGCGAAAGATATCGCCGTCAGAACACGTAACTGTTCCCGTCACGATTTTCGCCATGGAAAACAATGTGAAGAATGTTTCAGTGCAGATCAAAACGAGCAACGGACTCAAAGTCGTAGGAAACACGACCCAATCGATAACGTTCGCACAACCTGATGAGAAGATGGCGTACTTCAATCTACAGGTTGGCAGCTTAACAGGAATCGGAAAAGTCCAAATAACAGCAACCTCAGGAACACACAAAGCATCTTATGACGTTGAAATCGACATGGCAAATCCGAACCCGGTAACAAGCAATTACAAGGATGTTATAGTAAAGCCGAACAGCAGCGCAACAATCTCCTGGCAGACGTTTGGGGTTGCAGGAAGCAATAAAGCACGGCTGGAAGTTTCGTCAATGCCGGTAATCGACTTCAATCGAAGGCTACAATACCTGATCAGTTACCCGCACGGCTGTGTAGAACAAACAACGTCAGCCGTGTTTCCGCAGCTTTTCCTAAATGATGTGGCCGACCTTGATGCGGCGCGCAAGCTGTCAATACAGAAAAACATAACCGCAGGAATAGCTGCATTGAACGGTTTCCAACTGCCAAGTGGAGGATTTTCATACTGGCCGGGTCAGACCACCCCTGACGATTGGGGCACATCTTATGCAGGACATTTTTTAATGGAAGCCGAAAAGAAAGGCTATGTGCTTCCGGCGCAGTTTAAATCCAAATGGTTGTCGTACCAGCAGAAAGAATCGCGACAGTGGCGGTTTCTTCCCCAGTATAGCAATGATCTGGCGCAGGCATACCGGCTTTATACGCTTGCACTCGCAGGTTCACCCGATCTGTCATCTATGAACAGATTGCGAGAAACCGTCGGAATTTCTAACGAAAGCAAACTTCGACTTGCTGCTGCCTACGCACTTGCGGGGCAAAAGTCGGCCGCACAAACTGTATTCTCCAAATCCCGTATAGACGAATCGTACGATGAAAGCTACAATTATAACTACTTCGGTTCTGCTGAACGTAATATGGCAATGGCTCTCGAAACGCTAATTCTGCTCGGACAAAAACAACGAGCATTTGAGATGGCAAGAAGGCTTGCGAAGGAAATGGCATCACCAGAATGGATGAGCACGCAAACTACTGCCTATGGTTTGTATGCAATGTCACAATTTGCAAAAAGCAACGGTGGCGCGGGAATAGATGTAATTTACACCAACAGTGGCGCCACCAACAAGATTCAAAGTAGCAAATCGCTGGCCGATCGGTCGCTGCAAGTTGCATCCGGAGCAAACGGTGTTACGATCAAAAACAACAAGAGCAACACTTTATTCATCCGCATTTTGAACAGCGGGATCTTGCCGGTTGGAAAGGAACAGACAGAGCAGCGGAACCTTTCGGCGAGCCTGGTGTTCAAAGACCGAAAAGGAAACCCAATAAAGGTTTCGAAGATTAAGCAGGGGACAGAATTTATTGCTGAAGTCACTATTCGAAATCTTCGCAACGAACAGGTTCGGAATGTTGCACTCATGCAAATTCTTCCGTCGGGATTTGAGATCGTGAACACGCGCTTTACAGACTACGGCGATGCAACTACTAACGTTGCCGATTTTATTGACATTCGAGATGACCGTACGAATTTTTATTTCGGAATGAAACCAAATGAAACGAGGACCTTCAGGATTTTATTGAATGCATCCTATTTGGGGGCGTATTACATGCCCGGAGTCCAATGTGAAGCGATGTACGATCACTCGTTCCTGGCGCGTACCAGAGGTCAGTGGGTGGAAGTGGTTCGTTAGGAGCAGTTTCTTGCGCTTTATTAACTGTGTTTAAAAACGCCCGTCAGGAAAATTATGAAAGTCCGCGAAACAGCTGCGAAAATATACCAATGGGTGTCACTCCGCGTCGGCAAAAACAGGATTAAGGTTGTTGTTGCGATGATGTTGTCGATGATGTATTATTTCTGCTTGCCGAAAACACTTTTTTCATCTCCATACGCCACTGTCATTGAGAGCAGCAACGGCGATTTGCTTGGCGCCAAGATTGCATCCGACGGACAATGGCGTTTTCCGGCTTCCGATTCAATTCCCGAAAAGTTTAAGCAGTGTATCATTGCTTTTGAAGATTCACATTTTTATTCTCATCCCGGTTTCAATCCCGTTTCAATGGCGGGCGCAGTGGTCCAAAATCATCGTGCAGGCAAAGTAGTACGCGGCGGAAGTACGCTCACACAGCAGGTAATCCGGCTCTCGCGACATGGCAAAAAGCGCAGCTATGGTGAAAAATTGATAGAGCTGATACTCGCAACCCGACTTGAATTACGGCTTTCAAAGGATGAAATTTTGGCGTTGTATGCAGCACATGCCCCTTTTGGCGGCAATGTAGTGGGTTTGGATATGGCATCGTGGCGCTACTTCGGCGTAAGGCCGCACCAGTTGTCCTGGGCCGAAACCGCAACTCTTGCTGTTTTACCAAATGCACCAGGATTAATTTACCCTGGAAGGAATCAGCAAAGTTTGAGGAGCAAACGGGACCGGTTGTTAAAAAGATTACATCAAACGGGAACAATCGATGAGCAGACTTATTCGCTTGCGGTTCTTGAGCCGCTTCCGCAGAAGCCGTTTAACCTGCCGGAAGTTGCGCCTCATCTGCTACAGCGCGCCGCACATGAAAGACCAGGAAGCAGGACGAAAACCACAATTGACATCGATCTGCAACAGCGTGTAAACCAGATTGCAAAATATTATTACGAGCAATACAAGCAAAATGAAGTACACAACCTCGCCATTTTGGTAATAGATGTGAAAACGCGCAACGTGATTACTTATATCGGGAATTCACCTACGACAATAGAACATCAGAAAGACGTTGATATTATTGATGCCCCAAGGAGCACCGGAAGCATTTTGAAGCCGTTGCTCTATGCGTCGATGCTTGATCATGGCGAATTGCTTCCAAATACACTTGTGGCTGACGTGCCAACGCAAATTTCAGGCTATACTCCGCAAAACTTTAACCTGACCTATGATGGCGCAGTTCCGGCTCATCGCGCGCTGGCCCGTTCACTGAATATTCCTTCGGTTTTAATGCTACAGGATTTTGGTGTAAATAAATTCTACGAACAATTAAGGAAGTACCGTTTACGCGATATTTCTAAGCGGCCCGAGCATTACGGACTGTCGTTAATCCTCGGTGGGGCAGAAAGTAATTTGTGGGACTTGTGCCGAACGTATGCGGGACTGACCGCAACAGTAGATTATTTTAACAGACATCAGGGAAAATACCGTTCAGGTGAATTCGCCGATCTGAATTACAATAGTGCGGTAGCTGCAAAATTTGGCAATGAACAGTATAACAAACCTATGATTGGCGCAGGGGCGATCTGGCTGACTTATAACGCAATGGAGGAAGTTGGCCGTCCTGAAGGAGACGAAGCGTGGAAGTTTTACGATAGTTCATTAAAGATCGCGTGGAAAACGGGAACAAGTTTTGGCAATCGTGATGCTTGGGCAATAGGAACGAGTCCGGGTTACGTGGTTGGGGTTTGGATCGGAAATGCAACAGGTGAAGGACGGCCTGAACTTACAGGAGTAACTTCTGCAGCGCCGGTTTTATTTGATGTTTTCAATCTTCTTCCGCGGAAAGCGTGGTTTGAAGCGCCATTAAACGATCTTGCTGAAGCGGAAGTCTGTTCTCAAAGTGGCTATCTGGCGAAACCCGGATGCCCGACGGTAAAACAACTTATTCCGGTGAAAGGCGAGAAGACCCTGGTGTGTCCGTATCATAAAACGGTTCATCTTGATGGGGCGCAGCAGTACCGCGTCAATAGCAGTTGTGAGAACGTGGATACTATTGTTACAGCGCAATGGTTTGTTCTTCCGCCGGTGATGGAATGGTTTTATAAGAGCCAGCATATAGACTATCGGCCGCTTCCGCCGTTTAGGGACGATTGCATGGCCACGGCAACCACGACAATGGATTTTATTTATCCGAAGCAAAACAGCAAAATCTTCCTTACGAAGAATTTTGACGGGGTTGTACAGCCGGTTATCCTTAAAGTCGCACATTCAAACCAAAATACTCAGTTGTATTGGTATGTGGATGATGTTTTTAAAGGTACTACCCGAACCTTCAATGAGATGGAAATAAGTCCGAAAACGGGCGTTCACCAAATCACCGTTGTTGATGATTTAGGAAACGAGATCCGGCGAAGAGTAGAAATTGTCAAATGACGCAATTACTTTAAATTAAATAATTTACATTTAGCTGTACTTAAAAACAACAGTTATGATTAGAAAACTACTCCATCTTCTTGTTATTTTAACATCTTTCCAAAGCTTTTCGCAGGCAGTTGCTTATCCGGCCCAAGACCTTACATCGTGCGATGTCTTTGATCTTACAGTGCAGAACGCCGTAGTACTCGGAGACCAAAATCCGGCCATTTTCGGTGTTGCGTATCATCATTCAGCTGTAGATGCACAAAATGTTATGAACGAAATTGTCAATCCGTCAGCCTATGGCGGGTTTGACAATGAGATCATTTATGCCAGCGTGTATAGCAGCATTGACCAAACGGTTGCCATTACAAGCTTCCATTTAGTCAATCCTACTCCTGAAGTGTTGGATTTTCCTAATGTAACGGCTTGCGACTCGTATTTTTTACCTACGTTGCCGCCAGGCATGGGATATTTCTCTGCTCCGGGAGGTGCTGCGCCAATTCCTTCAGCCGTTTTGACCTCTTCACAGACTGTTTATGTCTTCGCGCAAGAGGGAAATTGTACAGCAGAGGCAAGTTTTGAAGTCATTATGAACCTGTCGCCACCCACTCTGTCTTTAGTGGATGTATCCGTTTGTGATTTCTATATATTACCTGTGCTTCCGCCGGGATATGCCTATTCGACAGGTCCCAACGGGATGGGGAACTTGCTTATGCCCGGATATATAATTACATCAACACAGGAGATATATGTCTTTGGGCAGTTCGGATTATGCACCAGTGAAGAGACTTTTATGGTCACCATAAGCGGTACTCCGGCTACTCCTGTTTTATCAGATGTCGTTTCCTGCGGCCCGTATACTCTTCCGGCTTTACCCGCAGGACAATCATATCATTCGGCTCCGGGCGGTAGCCAAAGTACGGCGCTTACAAATCCTGTTATCACCGAATCGGTTACACTTTATGTGTTTGCCCAAAGCAGTACAGTGCCCAATTGTACAAGCGAAGCCAGTTTTCATATAACTATTGGCAACGGCAATCCACAAGATCCGATTGAGGATGTGGTAGCTTGTCATTCATATATTTTGCCAACGCTTCCACCCGAAGGGTCTTATTCCTTTAATGGAACTCCCTTAACCGGAACTGAACCGTTTGTTATCACACAAACGGGTGTGGTTACACTCTACGTGGCCGGAACTTGTCAGCAAAGTTTTTACGTAGTTATACACGACGTGACGCCGGACACCGTTGCACCAATTCAAGGATGCGATGAAGATGGAGATGGCATCGGAACCTTTAATTTAGACATATCGGCAACCGGATTATCGTCTATCGAACTATTCGAAATCGCTTTTTTTGAAACATTGGGTAGTGCCGAAGCAGGTTTAAACCAAATCGTGCCGCAGACTTATGTCAATACAGTTCCATACACCCAAACGATTTACGTTAAAATATCGAGTTCGCCGGACTGTTACAGCATTACGCCGGTAACGCTCACTACAATTCAATGCAACTCCATTAGCGGGACTATACGGATTGATACAGACAATAATGGATGTTCGGCATCGGATGCGCCTTTGGCTAACCAGCAGGTAGTGTGCGACACTGAAAACGGGCAGTTTTATGCATACACCAATGACGAAGGTATGTATACCTTTAACAATATTACTGAAGGAAATGCTGGAGTATATCCGTTTCCGGTGCCGGCAGGAATGATCGCATCGCCTGCGTCTTATGAATTTGATATAGCTGGCGAAGGGGCCACATTGACAGCAGATATTTGCTTATCGTCCCCGCCACCTTTTATCGACGCAATAGTAGAATTATATCCGATGTCGAACCCGGTACCGGGATTCAACACTCATTATATTATGCGTGTACGTAACTCGGGAACAATGCCTGTAAGTGGAACGGCAACATTCAATTATAATTCGGCGCTCGTTACATTTAGCAGCGCCTCAACCGCGCCTTTAAGCCAAAGCTCAACCAGTGTCACGTTTTCGTTTGCTGATCTGGCAGTGTACTCATCAATTGACTACCTGTTAACTTTAACGGTTTACACACCGCCAACAGTAAATGCAGGACAAGTAGTATTTTCCAATGCAACGGTAACAATAAACCAATCGGACAGTAACTTGGTTAACAACACGGCAGGATTAACTCAGGTCGTGACAAATTCTTTTGATCCAAACGATATTACCGTGCACGAGGGCGAGTTCATAACGGAAGCACAGGCTGATGATTATCTTCATTATACGATCCGGTTTCAGAATACCGGGAATTCCGACGCAGTAAATGTACGGTTGGAGAACACCCTTGACCACAATCTGGACTGGTCCACTTTTGTGCCGCTTACAGGGAGCCATTCCTACCAAGCCGAACGAAGTAACGACGGTCAGGTGACGTTTAGGTTTAATAACATCAATTTGCCGGGAAGCCAGGAAGACGAGCCGGGAAGCCATGGTTATGTTAGCTACAAGATAAAACCGGTTTCAGGCTTTGATGTTGGCGATATTATCTCGAATACCGCTGAAATATATTTCGATTACAACCTGCCCATTGTGACTAACACAGTGACTACGCAGATACAACAACTTTCCGTGCGGGACAACGACTTTGCTACATGGTTAGTTTATCCTAATCCGGTGAATGACATTGTGAACATTCACTTTGCTGATGCTGGTCGTGTAATGGTTTCGGTGGTTGACTTACAAGGAAAAGTAATTCTTTTGGAAGAAAAAGTACTTCAAAACGGTGATGCGCAGCTTGACGTTTCAAACATTCAAAGCGGGATGTACTTTGTCTATATTGCTTCAGGTGAGCAAGATGCTGTTGTGAAGGCTGTTGTGAAGCTGATAATTCGGTAGGCATGATGGTAGGCACGACTGCCTGGTGTCAATTCACTCGCTCCGCTGCAGCAGATATCTTTGATTTGAGGCATGACCTTCCTATGCAGAAACTGCATTAGGGACTACTAGCCCGGATTACCTCCGGTCAGTTCGCTTCGCTCGGGTGAAGCGGAAATCTTTTTAATGCGGCGCTAGCAAGCAGTAAAAAATTGCAGCGAATAGCCGGAATGGCTTCCAAAAAGAATAAAAAAACCGCCTACTCGAGGACGCTTTTCGCCGAGTGGGCTGAAAGCAATCTTACGAAAGGCGGTTTCTTATTTTTAGTCTTTTATAGCATTACCTTCTTTATCGAAAAAGTGGTACTCTAAGAACGTGTAAGCGTCACGCGGTATTATTTTTATCCATTTTTTATATTCCAAAAACCATTTGGCCCGTATAGATGGAAAGCCTTGTTTAAGATAGGCTGCCACAAAAGGATGCGTGTTTAAAACGACATTCTTATGTGTTTTTAGTATTCTCTCGAGGTCGGACTCGATCTTATCGATTATGAGGATTGGCGCTTCAATTTCAGCGTTCTCATTGTTCGGATCTTCTTCCCTTGTTTTTATGTTCACTTCCGGCCGTACCCTTTGGCGGGTAATCTGGACCAATCCGAACTTACTCGGAGGAAGTATCTTGTGTTTTGCCTTATCGTCGCTCATCTCTTTTCGCAGGTGATCGTAAAGGATCTTCCTGTTTTCAGGATTCGACATATCGATAAAGTCGATGACGATGATGCCGCCCATATCCCGAAGGCGTAGTTGCCTTGCGATTTCGGCTGCCGCGATCATGTTGACTTCCATTGCGGTATCTTCCTGGTTGGATGCTTTGTTTGACCTGTTTCCGCTATTGACGTCGATAACGTGCAATGCTTCGGTGTGCTCAATGATCAAATAAGCTCCTTTACTCATCGATACGGTCTTTCCGAAGGATGTCTTGATCTGTCTCTCTATGTTGAATTTTTCGTAGATAGGCGTGTCTTTAGATTGATAAAACTTCACTATTGATTGTTTGGAAGGCGCTATTTCCTGGAGATAGTCCTTTGTTTCGTTGTACAACTCCTCATCATCTATATGGATTCCGCTAAAGGAATCGTTAAAAACGTCGCGCAATATCGAAGATGCACGGTTAAGCTCTCCTAATACTTTGGACGGATGATGGGCCGTTGGAATTTTTTTACACATTGCATTCCATCTGCTGAGCAGGTTCTGCATGTCTTTGTCAAGTTCGGCTACTTTTTTGCCTTCTGCTACTGTACGGACAATAACACCAAATCCTTTTGGTCTGATTGATTGTACGAGTCTTTTTAAGCGGTCTTTTTCTTCTTTAGATTCGACTTTCTGAGAAATCGAAACTCTGTCTGAGAATGGGACCAGAACGATAAAACGCCCTGCGAGCGACAGCTCTGAGCTGATACGCGGACCTTTGGTTGATATCGGTTCTTTGACTACCTGTACCAGGACTGACTGGTTTGACGTGAGCACATCGGTGATGACTCCGTTTTTGTCAATCTCTTTTTCAAACTTAAAGTTTTTGAGGGAGAAATCTTTTATTTTACCTGCGCTTACAAGTTTTAAGAATTTCAGTTGGGAAGCGAGATTGGGCCCAAGGTCGTGATAATGTAAAAAGGCGTCTTTTTCGAAGCCCACGTTTACAAAAGCGGCATTGAGTCCGGCAACCGGCTTTCTGATTTTTGCGATAAAAATATCGCCTACCTGAAAGTTGCTTTTTTCTTCTTCTTTGTGTAATTCAATTAGTTTTCCATCTTTTAATAAGGCAAAATCTACGGCTTCAGAACTTGATCTGATGATTAATTCTTTATTCACACTGTAAATTTTTATCCGAACCAGGGGTGCATGGTGCATGGTGCATGGTGCAAGGTCAAACCCTGTGCCCTGTACCCTGTACCCTGAACCTTAAGTAGGGATGGATTAAACAATAATATTTAACAGGTATTACCCGGTGAATCAGCAGGCAGCTTGCAGTCGCAGTTTTGCAGTGACGCAATTTTGACTCCTATCTGCAGATTCTATTTCAATGAACGTAAAAAGAAAAAAGTAGTTTACACTACTTTTTCTTTTTGTGACGGTTAGCTCTCGCTCTTTTTTTACGCTTGTGCGTAGCTACCTTATGTCTTTTTCTTTTTTTCCCACTTGGCATACCTGAAAAATTTTGGTTATTAAATAAGTTTTATTTCGCTTCGTTGTTTGTCTTAACTCCTTCTACAAACACTTTTGCAGGTTTGAATGCCGGGATGTTGTGTGCAGGGATTTTAATTGTAGTGTTTTTAGAAATATTTCTTCCGGTTTTTTCCGCGCGTGTCTTGATTATGAAACTTCCGAATCCTCTTAGGTAAACATTGTCGCCTGTTTCAAGTGAAGTCTTAACTTCGTCCATGAAAGATTCTACGGTTGCCTGTACATCACCTTTTTCAAGACCTAATTTTTCTGAAATCTTAGCTACGATATCTGCTTTCGTCATTTTACTTCGTATTTTATATTTATGTGTAAATTTTTGAGGTTGCAAATATAGCAATTAAAAAAAGAAATATTCAACGTTAAAGGATTAAAATTTAAACACATAAACTTTTAATTTTGCCAGCAATCACGCGGTATGAATTTTAGTAAAAGCTTAACAGATTGGTATTTACGCAACAAGCGTGAGTTGCCCTGGCGCCAAACAAATGAGCCGTATTTTATCTGGCTTTCCGAAATCATGCTCCAACAAACGCGAGTTGCGCAGGGATTGCCGTATTATTTGTCGTTCATCGATGTTTTTCCGACCGTTTTCGACCTCGCTTCCGCAGATGAGCAACAGGTACTTAAATTGTGGCAAGGGCTTGGATACTACTCCCGCGCCCGCAACCTTCACGCAACAGCAAAACATGTGGCCGAAAACCGCAACGGCATGTTTCCAACCTCCTATAAAGAACTGCTGAAATTAAAGGGAATCGGTGATTATACCGCAGCTGCGATCGCGTCTTTTTCATACAACGAAAGGGTGCCTGTTGTTGATGGAAATGTGTTTCGTGTGCTTTCGCGGATTTTTGATGTTGATACAAACATTGCACTGCCATCTGCAAAAAAGGAATTTGCTGCACTGGCGCTTGAATTGATGCCTAAAAACAACCCGGCGCTGTTCAACCAGGCGATTATGGAATTTGGGGCGCTGCAATGTGTTCCGAAGAATCCTGATTGTTCGGTTTGCCCGATGAATTCCGGCTGCCTTGCGCTGAAACTTGGAAAAGTTAATCAGCTTCCTGTCAACAACAAGAAGCAGAAGATCACCGCGCGTTATTTCAATTATTTGGTTTTTGAGGATGAAAATGCGAATACTGTCATCAGCAAACGCACCGACAAAGGCATTTGGTACAACCTATACGAGTTTCCATTGCTCGAAACGCAGCAGGAGGAAAGCGTAGACGTCGTATCGCAACTCGTGGTTTCTGAGAACGATATCCTGTCGATTCGCGAGTTCAGCGAAAAGAGCATCATCCACAAATTATCACACCAGCACCTGCATATAAAATTTTGGAAAATCAAGGTAAAAGGCAGTATAAAAAACAGCGTTGACTACGATACTGCACGCACATTTCCGTTCCCGATTGTGCTGTTTAATTTTCTGGAAAACCAAGACAGATGATATGCAAAAAGTAGTATATTTGAAATGAAATACTATCACAATGAGCGGAACGCTAAATAAAGTAATGTTGATCGGCCACCTTGGCGACGAGGTTAAAATGCACTATTTTGACGGCGGCAACTGCATCGGGAGATTTCCGCTGGCAACTAATGAAACGTACATCAACAAGTCGACCAACGAGAAAATTACTTCAACCGAATGGCATAATCTTGTTGTTCGGAACAAAGCGGCCGAAATCTGTGAAAAGTATTTATCTAAAGGTGACAAGATCTATGTGGAAGGCCGAATCAAATCCCGGCAATGGCAGGCGGAAGACGGATCGACAAAATTCACGACAGAAATTCAGGTAACGGAATTCACATTCCTTACCACGAAAAAAGATACCGAATCCAATAAGGTCCAGCCCGACGCAAAGCCGGGTTACGACCAGCGCACTCTTCCCGAAAACGATCTGCCATTCTGATTGTTTAATTAATCTTTTGAAATTTGGACCCCGAGCCCAGTATAGGATTTTCCGTATTAGATACCAATCTGCTCATTGGCTACCTCGCCATATTTATTCTCTTATTTTGCTCCGCATTGGTTTCAGCCGCCGAAGTTGCATTGTTTTCGCTGACCCCGAAAGACCTGGAAACGGCTACAGCGGAAGACCCGGCAAAAGCTTCAATTATTTCGCGACTGCTGCAAAAACCCAAGAAGCTGCTTGCCACGATTTTGGTAGCGAATACCTTTACAAGTATCGGTGCGATAATTATATTTTTCAGGATTGGCCACGGACTCTTTTCCGGCATCACATCGGATCAGTTAAAATTTGCGCTGGAAGTCATAACAATCACGTTTTTTATATTATTGTTTGGTGAAGTGCTTCCGAAAATTTATGCGAACCGGAACAACATCCGGTTTTCAAAATTTATTGCGGGTCCAATGTCGTTTCTCGACCGGTTGCTTACGCCGATAAGCATGCCCATGCGCGAAATTTCTCTGTACTTGCACGAAAGGCTCGGTAAGCAAAAAACGAACTTATCGGTCGACCAGCTTTCTCAAGCGTTGGAACTAACATCGTCTGAAGGAACTTCGCACGAAGAACAGAAAATACTTGAAGGAATCGTTTCATTCGGAAGCACCGATACGAAGCAGGTTATGAGTCCGCGTATCGATATCTTCGCCTTTGAGATTACGTGTCCGTTTGCAGAAATCCTTCCCAAAATTATCGAAAAAGGTTTCTCCAGAATCCCGGTTTACCGCGACAATATCGACAATATTGAAGGAATTCTGTATGTCAAAGACCTGCTGCCGTACATCAGCGAAAAGGAATTCGACTGGACGACATTAATCCGCGAACCTTTCTTTGTTCCCGAGAATAAAAAACTAGACAATCTTCTAAAGGATTTTCAGGGGATGAAGAGCCATCTCGCGATTGTTGTCGACGAATATGGCGGCACATCAGGTCTTGTGTCGCTTGAAGACGTAATTGAAGAAATCGTTGGCGATATCAGCGACGAGTTTGACGATGATAATATCACGTATTCGCAGATCGACGAGCATAATTTCCTTTTTGAAGGCAAGATTTACCTGAAGGATTTTTACCGGATCATAGATGTCGAAGAAGAGCTTTTCGAAGAAGCAAAAGGCGAAGCCGAAACATTAGGCGGGTTTATACTGGAACTTCTGGGCAATTTTCCGAAAAAAGGCCAAAAAATAAATTTTGGCAAATGCCGTTTCATCATTATCTCGATTGACAAAAAGCGCATCAAACAAATAAAAGTAACCCTCGACCGCACGCAATGACCAGAAAGATATTCGGCTTTTTTGCCGTAACAACCATGCTCGGACTCACTGTTGGCTGTAAAGATGATGCAGTGCCAAAGCCTTCTTCGTTTTTGCGACTTGAATATCCTACAGCTGAATATGCCGCGTTTGAAAACTATTGTCCGTATGGGTTCGAAATAAATGCCGATGCCGTTATCAAAGAAACGCAGCCTTGCAGTTTCGAGGTGCATTATCCGAAGATGAAAGCGACGCTTTACTTGTCGTACAAGCCGGTTCAGAACAATATCCACGTCTTGCTTCGCGATGCGCAAAAGCTGACCTATGAGCATGTGATTAAGGCCGACAATATCATTGAACAGCCTTATTTGAATCCTGATAAAAAGGTCTACGGCATGTTCTATCAGGTTGGCGGTAATGCTGCAACCAACACCCAATTCTACGTAACCGATAGTACGCGGCATTTCGTGGCGGGCTCGGTGTATTTCTATGCAAAACCCAACTTTGATTCGATCATGCCTGCCGCAAACTACATCAAGAACGATATGCGCAGGTTGATGGAGACCATTTATTGGAAGTAGGACGCATACGTGAATGAGTTAACAAATTTTACCCTAAAGGTAAAGGTGTAAATTTCTACAATGATCTTAAGATATCTGGCATCACGTCCTGGGATTTGAAAGGACTGTTGATCTAAATTTGAAATTTATCTTAAGTCAAGTTCATGAAAATTACAATAAGCTCAAAAGCTATATTTTGTTCTTGCTTTCGATGTTGAGACCGAGTTTATATCGAATTTCTCTTTCTGATCTGAATGCCCTTCTGCCCTTTAACTATTCCTATAGAAATTATGTAGCATGTTTTCAATATGATACGATAAATTAGCATCTAAGAATTGCCGGGTTTCTAATCCGGCGGGGAAAATAAGCCGAACCGATACCCAGCGATAATAGTAGGTATATCTTTAATTTATACGCCATGAAAGTTTTATTTGTTTTAGCCGCAATTTTATTGCAAACAGCTGCTGTTGTAGCACAGTCAACGGTTAACGATTTCTTCGTGAAATCCCAGACCACAATTACAAAAACATCCGCAGACGGATATTATTCCCGGTTTGTCACGGCGACGGTTTTGCCAAGGGGCGTACAGGTTGCTGCCGGAAGCAGTTTTACACTGCATACGCTAAACAATTCGAATTACAAACTGCTCGAAGTACCTGTAACCAGCGCATCAAATGGGGTAAACCTAATGTTTGTCGCTATAGATGTGAGAAATGACACAGGAAGGGTTTTCTTTAAAAGCCACGCCGCTGGCCACTATGAGTTTTTCGACCAAAATCTTGTCAAGCTATATTCGCTCGACATTGTGGGGAATGACGTTAGATTCGTTAACCAACCGGGAACAGGTGAAAGGTCAAATTGTTATTCGAAGTGCAGAGCAGCCGCGTACGCAGCTATCGAAGGTGACTTTCTCTCTGACTTTGCGTGTCAAATCAACCCATGTGGAATTGCCATTGCACTGTTCTGCGGGGCGCAATGCGGCTAAACCTTTAAATAATTATATATGAAGTTATCTCTAAAAATTTTGGTTGTCGGGATGCTGTTGGTCCTGACGGGAATTCTTTTTCAAATTAGCCATGTCGATTCGCTCGATTCCGTCTTCATTGGCGTTGGATTGTTGCTGGAAGTGTATGCAATAATCCAAATGATACGGATTGTATTTTTCCCTTCAGAAAAGAAAACCAGCTTCAACAAGTAGACGGTATAAAAGAGCTACAGTAGCCCAGTTCTCTTGCATGCTATAATTTAAAGTTTGTACTGATTGCAGGTATAAAAAAAGGGAGCCTGATTGGCTCCCTTCTGTTTTCATCTTTTAAGCTGTTATGCGTGACATGCTTTTTTTGCAGCGCAACAAGCAGGTTTCCCGTCGGTCTTGCCTTCAGGTCCACATTCTTGTTTTGCGTCTTTTTTCTTTTTAGCCTTCTTCTTTTTGCCCTTCTCTTTATCGTTGTCGTGAACCATTGCCTGATCGCCTGATGATTTTACGTTCGAAACTTTGTACGTTTTCCCGTCAGCAGCAGCCTCAACAACTTCAACCAGTTTCTCAGGTGTTTGCTTGCTTGCGTCATATTTTACCGTGGCCGTTTTCTTCTCGAAATCGATTACTGCGTTTTCGACACCTTCCATTCCGGCAAGTTCTTTTTGGATCGTCTTTGCGCACCCAACTTCGCAGGTCATTCCGTCGATTGTGAAGCTGGCAGTCTGCGTCGCGTGTCCTGCGTCTGATCCAGTAGTTGCCACGGCATCGGCTTGTTTTGCATCCGCCGGAGCGGCATCCGACTGTTTGCAGCCTGTAAGAAGTACGCCTGAAAGCGCAACAACAAAAAGTGATTTTGTAAAATTCATTATATCTGGATTTTAAAGTTTATCGATTCTAAGCGATCACAAAAATAACAAAAAATGCATCGGGAAGTCGCAAAAATATCACATTTTTGATTTGCTAAAAATTGCTGTTCAATGAGTTCTGCGCAAACAAAATGGTTTTATCTGACGCTGCTGGCGCTAATATGGGGAAGTTCCTTTATACTGATTAAACGAGGCCTTCTCGCTTTGACGCCATTTCAACTCGGGTCGCTTCGGATGGTATGTGCAGCGACATTTTTGTTGGCAATAGGCTACAAAACATTGCCGACAATTCCGCTTGGGAAATGGAAGTTCATCGCGTTGACCGCTGTGTTCGGGACGTTCGTTCCTGTTTTTCTATTTTCTATCGCCCAAACCGAAATCGACAGTACCGTGAGTTCCATATTAAATTCACTTACACCATTGAACACACTGATATTGGGCTTCTTCTTGTTTGGCATCAGGTTCAGGAGAAACCAGGTAATCGGAGTGGCTATCGGCCTTGTGGGTAGCGCGCTGCTGATACTAAACGGCGCCATGAACCATCCGGAGCAGAATTATTACTATGCCATACTGTTGGTAGTTGCATCATTGTGTTATGCTGCGAATGTAAATCTTATTAAGCAGTATTTATCCGATCTGACGCCGCTGGCGATAACAACGGGTAACTTTCTGGTAATGTTGGTTCCGGCGCTCGCAATCCTGTTTTCATCCGGCTTTTTTGATCAGATTCACTTGGAGCCGGTGCAGAATTCAATCCTGTACATTGTCATTCTCGGGGTTGTAGGAACAGGAATAGCGAACATTCTTTTCTTTAAGCTCATCCAAATGTCGTCGGCAGTATTTGCAACCTCGGTCACGTACCTAATTCCGGTAGTTGCTTTTTTCTGGGGACTTGTCGATAATGAGATGTTGACGCCGGTGCAGTTTCTGGGCGCGCTGATCATCCTCGGCGGGGTCTATCTTTCAAGCAAAAAATAAAGGCCGCTTTCCAGCAGCCTTTCGTTATTGAAAGTCGGCGTCCGAAACGCCTTCATTTATTTTAATTTCGGAGACCACAAAATTGATTTCTATCCCTTGGTTCATTGTCAGTTTATACGGGAACTTGACCCCATTAACGTCCCGATAATCATCAAATGCTGTAGACACAAGCAATGTTTGTCCGTCTCTTTCTGTCGTTTTCATTTCCATAACCTTGAGTCCGCTTGCAACATCATAGTACATTGTTGTTTTGCCGTTTCTGATCACGTATGCGTCTTTGCCGTTAACAGGTTCGATCTTTTCAACTGTAAGTCCGGTTTTTTTGAGCAAAGAAAGTTCTTCAAAGGTTCCTGCAACTGCTTTCTTTTCGGAAAATTCCTCAGCGGTAAGTTCTTTTCGGATCCCCTGGTTAACGGTATAGCCGTTTTGCGTGCCGATAACCTGCCTCGACAGTTCGCCCATTCCTCCAATTGAGACGCTGTTCAGCGTTCGTCCGGCGGCTTCACGTTTTGCAACATATGCCAAAGGCGCAGGAGCTTGTGGGATTGTAGCGCTGGCAGTCACAAAGACTGATTTTATGCTTTGGACGGCCTTTTCTCCGCCAATGGCTTTGATGTAGTTGTTAAGCACTGAAGCCACCGTAACTGTTGCAGGCGCTGTTTTGGCAGTCGCAGGTTTGTCAACAGGGTTTCCGAATTTGTCAAAGTAATAGATTGGAATCTCGAGTTTTTCAAGTCCGGGTAAAACATCAGCTGCCTTTCCAACGATAATAATCCTGGAATTGTCAGCCATAAAGTATTTTTTAGAAACCCGTTCGATATCCTCTGAAGTTACTGCATTGATCTTTTGGAAGTATGTCTGGTAATAATCTTCAGGAAGTCCTTCGGTTGCAATGTTTAACGCGTATCGCGCGATGGTTTGCGGTTTGTCGACCTGCATCACGAACCTGCCGATATATCCTGCTTTAATGTTCTTGAGAATATCATCCGAAACCCGTTCCGTACGTATCCTCTTTATCTCCTTCATAAACTCGGCCACTGCGCTGTCGGTTACAGCATTTCTGACTTGTGCCGATGCGAAAAATGTAGTCGGATAACGGCTGCCGCCGATGCTTGAGCCCGCGCCATAGGTCCAGCCGTGAGCTTCACGAAGATTCATGTTCAGATAACTGTCGAAGTTTCCACCGAGCACCTGATTAGCGAGTACAGCAGGGAAGAAGTCAGGGTCTTTCATTTGCAATCGGACCGTATTTACGACAGATATCTCCGATTGGACCGCGTTCGGCACATCAACAAAATTAATCTGCGTAAAATGGACGTTCTGCGGATCGTTATATGAAATTTTAGGCGCTGATGCTTTTTCCCATGCGCCAAAAAGGTCTTCGGCTTTTGCAAGGACCTGAGTTGGATTTACATCGCCTATTATGACCAGATAGGCATCGCCGGGAACGAAATACGTATTGTAATTGTTGCGGACATCATCCAATGTGACGTTATTTATTGTTGCTTCGCTGAGGTATTCGCCTGACGGATGATTTTTTCCAAACGCCAATACATTACGCACACGCGAACCGATAGCAGCGACACTTTTTTCTTCCGCCCGAAGCGATTCGATAAGTTGCATCTTTTCTTTGTCGAGTTCTTCCTGAGTAAAATTCGGCATGAGCGCACCTTCAGCGAGCAATTCCATTACGCGGTCGGAATACTTTGATAGCGAACTGGCAAAAGCACCGTTTGCGTTAAAGCTTATGTTGGCGCCTAAAAAGTCGACTTCGTCATGGAAAACGTCCTTTGGTGTTTTCGTGCTTCCATTTCCAAGAAGGCTTCCGGTAAGGTTGGATACTCCTTTTTTGTTGCTTTCAGTGTAGGGCGGCGTATCTAAAAAAAGGCTGAAAGAGACGCGCGGAAGCTTATGATTTTCTACAATCATAACCCTCAGGCCATTTGCTAATGTAAAAGTTTCAGGTTTCTTGACGTTAATCACCGGAACCGGTCCGGGCTTTGGTTGAGGTCTGTTTTGTGCTTGCATAGTGATAGTTAAAAACAAGCTAGATATGAGGATAAGTGTCTTTTTCATTCTATCTTAGTTTTGTGCTTTGTCTTTTGCCGGAACATAATCCAGGACCAGGCGCTGGTTTGGGTTCAGGTATTTTTTTGCGATGTCGCGAATTTCCTCTCGGGTGACCCCGCGATACATTTCCATTTCGGTATTGATCAGGTTGACATCGCCATACAACAGATAGTACGTAGCCAGATTTGACGCAACGCCTTCGATGTTTGCGTTGTTGTTGATGTACTGGTTTTCATATTTATTTTTAATCTTCTGAAGGTCTTTTTCCGAAATCAGGTCCTTTTGAAGTTTTACAATTTCTTCATCAACTTCCCGAACCAGATCAGCTGTTCTTACATCGCCAAGCGGAAGTCCGTACAGGATGTACATGCCATAATCAAGCTGACTTAGGTTAAAGGCGGCAATTTCGAGCGCCATTTTTTTCTCGTCTACAAGCTTTTTATAAAGCCGTGAGCTCTTTCCGTCGCTTAAATAGGTCGAGATCATGTCGAGCACACGCACATCGCGCGTATTCATCGGTGGCGTACGATATGCGGCCACCATCATAGGAATCTGGATGTTCGGATCTTCGTAAGTAGCGTTGATTGTCTTTGTAATTGGCGCTTCGGTAAAGGTTGGACGGGAAATTTCGGCGCCGCGTTTAATGCTTCCGAAGTATTTCTGGATCCATTCTTTTGTTTGCAGTATATTGCTCAGATCTCCTGCAACCACTAGCACAGCATTATTGGGAATGTAGAATTTTTTGTTGAAATCGCGGAATTCCTGAAGTGTTGCCGCATTAATATGTTCCATCGATCCGATCGTACTCCATCGATACGGATGTTTTTCGAACAGATTATTCTTAACTGCATTCAGCAGATTTCCGTACGGCTGATTGTCCATCCGCGTACGCTTTTCCTCTTTTATGACTTCACGCTGCGTATCGACACCAATCTGATTGATGACAGGATGCAGCATCCGTTCCGATTCGAGCCAAAGTCCGAGTTCAAGATTATTTGAAGGGAAGACCTCAAAATAATACGTTCGGTCGTCGCTTGTATTTGCATTGTTTACGCCACCGTTGGAAGTTACAATCTTAAAGAACTCACCGCGTGCAATGTTTTCTGTTCCTTCAAATAGCAGGTGTTCAAAAAAGTGTGCGAAGCCCGTACGTTCGGGATTTTCGTCTTTTGCGCCTACTTTGTACATAACAGAAACGATCACGCTCGGTGTCGAAGAATCGTTATGTAGGATTACATGTAGCCCATTGTCGAGATCATACTCTTCAAAAGCTACTTTTTGCGCCGAAGCAGCTCCGCTCATCATTAGTCCAGCGCTTAAAGCCATCAGGTAGTGTTTCATTTTTATTAATAATAATTACGATTGGTAGCCGTTACCAGATTATGTTACGTCAAAAATACCTTTTTTTAATAATATAACCGACGGGAATATTTTACAACAAAAGGACAAATGGAGACGTTCCGGTATTTTTTATATTTTTTAATTAACGGGTTGCGGGAATGGGATTTAGTTGTATATTTGCATCCATTTTATAAACAAATAAATCATTGTTATGTACGCAATCGTAGAGATAGCAGGGCAACAATTTAAAGTAAGCAAAGACTTAAAGGTTTATGTTCACAGATTGGCTGACAAAGAAGGAGATGCAATTTCGTTTGCAAAAGTCCTTTTATTGGATGACAACGGAACGATCACTTTAGGCGCCCCGGCTGTAGAAGGTGCTTCAGTAGAAGCCAAAGTGTTACAACACTTAAAAGGAGACAAGGTAATCGTTTTCAAGAAAAAGAGAAGAAAAGGTTACAAAAAGAGAAACGGTCACCGTCAGTATCTTACTCAAATCCAGATTTCAGGAATTACTTTGCCTGGAGCTGCTAAGAAGAAGACCGCAAAAGCTGACTCGAGCGCAAACGAACAGGCGCAGCCTACAGCTGAAACAGAAAATAATTAACATTTAAAACCAATACGTCATGGCTCACAAGAAAGGTGTCGGTAGTTCCAAGAATGGTAGAGAATCAGAATCGAAACGTTTAGGTGTTAAGATTTTTGGTGGTCAGGCTGCTATTGCAGGGAACATCATCGTAAGACAAAGAGGTTCTAAACACAACCCGGGAGAAAACGTTTACATGGGTAAAGATCATACTTTACATGCAAAAGTTGATGGAGTTGTTAAGTTCCAGAAAAAAGGTGACAACAAATCTTTCGTTTCGGTGCTTCCTTTCGAGGCGTAAACATGCTAAAGCTTGTATACCTGAAGCCTATCGGGCTTCCTCCTCTTAATATCAAATCATTCGAAGCATAATTAAGATTTCATCCTATAAAAAAGCCCGCTGATTCAGCGGGCTTTTTGATTTTATTCGGCTTTAGCCTTTTCAAGTGTTTTATTGTAGCCTTCCTTTACGTCCTGGCCGGCTTCTTTGACTTCACGTTTTGTGACTTCCCAAGCTTCTTTGGCCTTGTCGGCAGCTTGCCGTGCAACGCGTTCAGCCTCGGTGTCGCCTTTTTCACGAGCAACTTCAACATCCTTTTCGGCCGCGCGATAGTTGTCTTCAGCTTTCTTTAGGCGAAGCACATCATAATCGGTTGTGGTTTTTGTTGTGGTGGTCGTTGTTCCGTCGGCATTGACTGTAGTTGTTTCCTCGACCACTGTTTCCTTCTTGCAGGATGCTGTGACGAAAAATCCCGCTAATGCTGCAATTATGACTAGGTTTTTCATGATTAAAATGTTTACATAAATATAGTAAAAAAAGTTGGCCACAGATTCACGGATTTTAAATCTGTGAATCCGTGGCCATTTTGGATTAAGCTAAAAGAACTTAGTCGGCTTTCGCGTCTTCTAAAGTTTCGTTATAGCCTTCCTTTATGTCCTGTCCGGCTTCTTTTGTTGCTGCTTTGGTTTTATCCCATGCAGCTTTTGCTTTGTCGGACGCTTCCTGGGCCACGCGCTCGGCTTCAGTGTCGCCTTTTGCACGTGCTTCTTCAAGGTCGCGTTGCGCTTCGTTGTAAGCAGCTTCGGCCTCGGTGCCATCCATTGTGTAATCAGTGTCGGTCTCAGTTTCGGTTGAGGTCGAACCGTCGGCATTCATTTCAGTTTCAGTTTCGGTCTCTGTTTCTTTTTTGCAAGATGTCGATAAGATCATCGCGCAAGCGGCAATTGCCAATGTGAGCTTTCTCATAATTATTGGTTTTAAGTTTCTCAAAATTAAAAAGAGTCGGATCAAATGTCGTTACGCAATTTCACAATACCGTTACAGAGTCCGCACGCTGAGGTCATTCAAATTAGATCGTTGTTAAACCATTTAGAACATTAAGCTTTTGTCCTGAATGCCCTTTACGTTCTTAATGGTTAGACTAAGAGTTATGGTAGAAATTTCTAAATAAAAAACCCTCACATTTCTGCGAGGGCTTTTGTTGAAGTCGAAAGTTCAAGCTTTTAGTTTAAATAGTTTTATGTCTAATTTGTCTATAGCCTTTCGGCTGTAATCTTCTAGAGATTGCCGCTGCTTCAATTACTGCTTAATGATCTTGAAGGTCGACTGTCCTGCAAATGTGCTCACAGTTACAAAATAGATTCCATCTGCTTCCGGTAGTGTTTGCTGAATTACTTCAGATGTAAAATAATCCTGTTTGTATAGCAATTGCCCGACGACGTTGAAAACTTCAATTTTCCCTTCAGTCAATTGTCCAACATTAATATTAATTTCACCACTGGTTGGATTTGGCCATAACGATATAGAATTTGTCGCGAGCTCATCATTGCCTAATTCGTCAGGCACTAGTTTCACGATCCAGTAATCCCTTTGACCTATCGGGGGTTCGGTTATATCACCGGAAATTATTGAATTTGTACCGCCAGATAAAAAATAGCTGCCGTCTACAACTTGATGAACTTGATTAAATCCATCGGACCCGAGCCCGCCTAATGTCTTTTGCCAAAGAATAGTTCCTTCAGCGGAAAGCTTTACGACCCAGCCATCATACTCACCATTTGTACCTTGTGCCACTTCGCCGGAAATTGGCGATGTGGTCGTGCCGGTTAGAATGAAGCCTTCGTCTAAACAGAGATCCGCCGAAAAGAGACTGTCATCGCCGCTTCCGCCCAGAGTTCTTTGCCATTCAATTTCGCCCGAACTATTAGTTTTTAATACCCAATAGTCGTACGAGCCGCGGCTGCCTTCACTTTTTTCACCAGAAATTGGAGATAGGGAAAATCCCGCTAAAAAATAACCGCCATCGGAGGTTTGCTTTGCTTCTGATAATCTGTCATAGCCGGAGCCACCTACTGTTTTTTGCCAGATGATATTTCCCGCCAGATCAAGTTTAACGATCCAATAATCGTTGCCCCCGCGTGAATTTTCAGTCTTGTCGCCCGATACATTTGATCCGGATGATCCTGCCAATAAGTATCCATCAGAAGATATAACGATCGAACTCAGAAGATCAATACCGGCTCCACCTACTGTTTTTTGCCACAGGATATTTCCAAAAGGGTCGAGTTTTAAAATCCAGTAGTCCTGCAGCCCACGGTTCGGTTCGGTCTTGTCGGCTGAAACGCCGGATTGCGAATAACCGCCCACCAAAAAATTTCCGTCGGGAAGTTCATAAATGCAGTACGGGACATCGCTGCTATTGCCTCCGATAACGTTCTGCCATTCGATAGTGCCAGTACTTGTAATTTTGACGATCCAAAAATCGCCGCCCCCAATTGCATTTTCAGTCTTGTCTCCTGATAATGGTGAATCCGAAGCACCGCACAAAATATAGCCGCCGTCGCTGGATTGCGCCAAAGCACTGAAGTCGTCCTGCTCCCAGCTAGTGGGGCTTGCGCCGCCGACGGTTTTATCCCATACCGGCAAACCGTTTGCGTCGGTCTTTACGATCCAATAGTCATACTCGCCCCTTGAATTTTCTGATTTGTCCCCGGATGCATTTGAATTCGAGCGTCCGCCGACGATAAACCCACCGTCTGATGTAGGCTGTGACCCGTATGACCCGTTCCAACCAAATCCTCCGATGCGGTGTTGCCACTCGATATCCGGAGCCTGCGCATTGGCGTAGTTTGTATACAGTACGACAAAAAGAATGGTGACAAATTGCATAATGGCTATTGTAGTAAATATTGTTTTCAAATGTAAAATAATTGATGACCAGCTCTTAAATCATATAATAAAAAACCCTCACATTTCTGCAAGGGTAATTATCAATTGTCAATTATTAGTATCTGTAATATTCCGGTTTAAACGGCCCTGTTACTTCAACTCCAATATAGTCTGCCTGGTCTTTTCTCAAAACCTCAAGCTCAACGCCCAATTTCTCAAGGTGTAAAGCAGCAACTTTTTCATCAAGGTGTTTTGGAAGCATATAAACCTGGTTTTCGTATTTATCACCGTTTTTCCAAAGTTCGATCTGCGCCAAAGTCTGGTTTGTAAACGAATTGCTCATAACGAAACTTGGATGTCCCATCGCACAGCCAAGGTTCACCAATCGGCCTTCAGCCAAAATGATGATGTCTTTTCCGTTGATCGTGTACTTGTCAACCTGAGGCTTGATCTCGATTTTCGATTTACCATGGTGTTTGTTCAGCCATGCCATATCGATTTCATTATCAAAGTGACCGATGTTACAAACAACCGTCTTGTCTTTCATTTTTTCGAAGTGGCTTCCCACAACGATATCTTTGTTTCCAGTTGTCGTGATAATTATATCCGCAGTAGCGATAACCGTGTCAAGGCGTTTCACTTCATAACCGTCCATTGCAGCTTGAAGCGCACAAATAGGATCGATCTCAGTCACAGTCACGATTGAGCCCGCGCCACGAAAAGAAGCCGCGGTTCCTTTTCCAACATCGCCATATCCACAAACGATAACGCGTTTTCCGGCAAGCATTAAATCGGTTGCACGTCGGATCGCATCAACAGCCGATTCTTTGCAACCGTATTTATTGTCAAATTTCGATTTTGTAACCGAGTCGTTAACGTTAATCGCAGGCATCGGAAGCGTTCCGTTTTTCACCCTTTCGTAAAGTCGGTGAACACCTGTCGTAGTTTCTTCAGAAAGCCCTTTAATTCCGGGTACAAGTTCAGGATAACGGTCGATAACCATGTTAGTCAGGTCGCCGCCATCGTCAAGGATCATGTTCAATGGTTGTCTGTCTTCACCAAAGAACAACGTTTGCTCGATACACCAGTCAAATTCTTCTTCATTTAGGCCTTTCCAAGCATAAACCTGAATTCCCGCAGCAGCAATTGCAGCCGCCGCCTGATCCTGGGTCGAGAAAATGTTACATGAACTCCATGTAACTTCAGCGCCCAAAGCAATCAAGGTTTCGATTAAAACCGCAGTCTGGATCGTCATGTGAAGGCAACCCGCAATACGCGCGCCCTTTAAAGGCTGTTCATTTTTATATTCTGCCCGAAGCGCCATCAGTCCCGGCATTTCCGCTTCAGCAAGCTCGATCTCTTTTCGTCCCCATGCAGCAAGGGAAATGTCTTTAACTTTGTAGGCCACAAAAGGCATTGTCGTTGTACTCATTATAGTATATTTGTATTAGCTTCAATTTTTTGCAAAATTACGGATTAGTTTTTATTTAAAATAGCGTAAATCCTTTTTTATAAGTTGTTCAGCAGTATAAGTTTTTGGGTAACAAAAAGTTGCACGATCATATTTTGAAGCTATTCCTGCTTTCGCCTTTATCTTTTTCGCCATTGTAGTTCCACTGACCGGAAATCTCAGTTACACGAAAAAGGATACCGGCTCTATCAGGGCTAAAACACGAACTGCACATCACAATGCCGATATTAATTGATAAGACCGTTGCCCGCAATTCGCGCCTGCTCGTCTGGAAAGTAACCGAGCCGCTCGAGTTCCTGCTAACGGGAATCAAACTTAACGACCGCAGCAAATCACGCTTCGAGGCGATGAAATCCGAAGCGCATCAGTGCACGTTTCTCAGCGTGAGGCAGCTGCTCTCTGCAGCCGGATATACCGATTTCGACTTATTCTATGACGCGTTTGGAAAGCCCAACCTTCGAAACGGAAAACACATCTCAATTTCACATTCACATCATTTTGCGGCAATTATTATCAGCGATATTATCGTCGGAATCGATCTTGAATGGGCGCGTGAAAAGATCATCCGCATTGCCAAAAAGTTCGCTGTGACCGAAATGCCGTTTCTCGAAACCCAGCCCGAGCACAATCTGATCCACATGCTGACGGTAATCTGGGGCGTAAAGGAATCCATTTTCAAGATTCGGAACGAACCCGGAATAAGTTTTAAAGATCACCTCAGCGTACTTCCATTCGAACTCCGCCAAAAATACGCGACCGGGAAGCTGCATTTTGGTAGTGTTAACGTCAATTTCGATGTGCATTTTGAAATCATCGAGGAGTTTGTTCTCGTTTACGCTTTTCCGTCTAACTAATTTTGTTTGTGTAGCTTTGCGCTTCAATGAAAAACACCGGTACATTATACGCTGATATTCTCAAAGCCAAATGGGGAAAGAAGAAGTTGCTCGCAATCCTTCTCGATCCCGATAAAATCGATTGGAAAAACATGCGGACGCTGGTTTGGGCAATCTGCGCATCGCCCGCTACGCATGTTTTCATCGGCGGAAGCCTTGTCCTCACAAATAAAATCGACGAGCTCGCCTTTGCCATCAAGCACGAATGTAAACTTCCGGTGCTGCTGTTCCCGGGAAACCCGTCACAAATTTCAGACGAAGCCGACGGTATTTTATTTCTCTCGTTGCTTTCAGGCCGAAATCCGGATTTTTTAATCGGACATCAGGTGGCGGCGGCACAAACCCTGAAAAAATCGAATCTGGAAATAATACCAACAGGTTACCTCCTGATCGAAAGTGGAACAAAAACAGCTGTAGAAAAAGTCAGTAAAACGGCTCCAATGCCAATTGATAACATAGAGAATATCGCCGCAACCGCAATGGCAGGTGAAATGCTCGGAAATAAACTTATTTACCTCGAAGCAGGAAGTGGTGCAAAGAACGCGGTACCGATAAATATTATCCAACAGGTTGCACAAAATATACAGATTCCGTTAATCGTTGGCGGCGGGATTACAAGTAACCAGGCAATTGAAGACGCCTACAAAGCCGGAGCCAATCTTGTTGTCATCGGAACAGCGTTTGAAAACAACATAAACTTTTTCAAATGATCGAGTTCTTTTTCGAATCGTACAAAAATAAGCCGGGCCTGGATATTCTACTTGAAGCAATCGCGTTCTTCTTCGGTATCGCAAGCGTGTATCTCGCTAAAAAACAGAATATTCTTGCTTATCCTATCGGGCTCGTAGCCACTGCAATAACAGTTTTTTTGTTGTATAAAGTTGGCTATTTTGGCGATATGGTGCTCAACGTTTACTATTCAATTATGAGCATTTACGGCTGGTATGTTTGGTCGGGACCAAAAGCGACAGAAGAAAAGCTGCCGATAACGCGAACCACTTCCAAAGAAAAATTCATAGGAATCGGCATGTTTGTGCTTACGATCATCGTAGTATTGATTGTCTACAAAGGATTTCAGTACGAAATAAAGCCTGAGAATTACATCGACATGCTAACATCCGGAATCTTCTTTACAGCGATGTGGTACATGGCGTTGAAGAAAATTGAGAACTGGACACTCTGGATCATTGCCGATATCATTTGCGTGCCGCTGTATGCGTACCGAGGCCTCGGGATGCTGTCGCTACAATTTGTTATCTTTACAATACTTGCCATTCAGGCTTATATTCAATGGAAGAAAATAGTAGACAGCAGCTCGAACTAAGCGCCGGATTTACAGCAGCCGATTTTGAACAATTGGCCAGGCACGGAATTTCCCTGGACAATGCTGCAGAGCATCTCCATATTTATCGTAATGGGATACCGAAAACCGTTCTCGACCGTCCTGCAACTGCGGGCGACGGAATTATTAGGCTCTCTGCAGATGAGGTTCAGCAGGCGGCTGCCTTCTTTGACACTCAAAAAGATTATTTCAAATTGATAAAGTTCGTCCCGGCGTCGGGGGCAGCGAGCAGAATGTTTAAGTTCCTGACACAGTTTATGTCGGAGTTTAACGTCGAAAACGAAACGATCAACGCATATATCAACCGAAAAAAGGCAAACGAACTAACGGTGTTCTTTGCCGGTTTGGAGAAGTTTCCTTTCTTCAACGATCTTCTGACCCGCGCAAAAGAAGCGTTTCCCGAATTCACCTCATGGGATGTTACGAAACGAAAATATCATCTGATAAAAGTACTTCTTGATGAAAACCATTTCGACTTCTGTAGCAAACCGAAAGGAATTCTGCCTTTTCATAAATACGATAATCACATTGCGACGCCAATAGAAGAACATCTCAAGGAAAGCGTTCACTATGCCGCTTCAAACGGCATTGCGCGTCTTCATTTTACCGTCTCGGATCATCATCAGATCGAATTTGAACAGGTGATCGAAAACGTGAAAGAGTTTCCTGAAAAACATTCAGGCACCAAAATCCGGGCAGAATTTTCACATCAGGATCCTGCGACTGATACGTTTGCTGTCGATCCCGATAACAAACCGGTGCGCGACAATCAAAGGAACCTGATCCTAAGGCCAGGCGGACATGGAGCGCTGATTCAGAACCTTAATAACCTTGATGCCGATATTGTTTTTATAAAGAATATCGACAACGTAATTCAGGATCATGTAGCAGTAATTTCACTGCACAAGAAAGCCCTTGCAGGTACGTTGGTAAAACTGCAACAGCAAGTTTTTGATCTTCTGGAACGGATTGAAAGCGGTGAAGTTGCTGATACGGATTTTGGTGATATCGCCGATTTTGTCCGCGATCAGCTTAATGTCCGGATATCAGCCGAGTTCTCAAAATATACTGTTGAAAACAGATTGTCTCACCTGAAGGAATTACTGAACCGTCCAATCCGCGTTTGCGGAATGGTAAAAAATGAAGGTGAACCCGGCGGCGGACCGTTTTGGGTAAAAGGCACCCGCGGAGATTTATCGCTTCAAATTGTCGAGACCTCGCAGGTTGATATGAAAAACCGCGCGCAGGCCGATATTGTAGCGGCTTCAACGCATTTTAACCCTGTTGATCTGGTGTGTGGCATTCGCGATTATAGAGGGAGCAAGTTCAATTTGAACAACTATGTCAATCGCAATAGCGGCTTCATCGTCAAAAAAAATAAAAACGGAAAAGACCTGAAAGCCTACGAATTGCCCGGACTTTGGAACGGCGCAATGGCAGGCTGGATTACTGTTTTCGTTGAAGTTCCGCTAGTCACGTTTAACCCGGTCAAAACCGTAAACGATCTTTTAAAACCCGCGCATCAGCCGCATTAGTATGGATTCGGAATTAATCTTAAACGAACTGCAGTACAAAGCAGTAAGGAGCAGTGGCGCTGGCGGGCAGAACGTCAACAAAGTGTCGTCAAAAGTGGTGCTGACGTTTGATCTGGTAAATTCCCGCGCACTGTCTGATCAAGAAAAGGCACTGGCCCAAACGAAACTCACTCCACGGTTAACCAATGAAGGCATCCTGATCTTAAACTGCGACGAAGACCGCCGCCAGCTTCGAAATAGAGAAATTGTTACAAAGCGTTTCCTCGAGCTGATTCGCAGCTCGCTGATTGTACCCAAAAAACGCAAAGCGACTAAAGTCCCAAAAGCTGTGATTAAGAAAAGGCTAAAGGACAAGAAGAATTTGTCGCTTACCAAACAAAATCGGCGAAGGCCTGAAGTTTAATAAAACTAAAGTAGCAGGTAAAAGACCGCCAGTTGAGCTGATTGAACGCTTTAAAGCCTTTATCCACAGGAAACACTTCTTCAAAAAGAATTTATTTTCGGCTTCTCTGTATCTTTTTTATAACAAGTGCGTCCAATTGCTATAAATCAGCAGGACATGAACAATAACCGTTTTAAATTCACATATCTTTTTGCAATTGTATTATTTGCTGTCAACTTGTGCGCGCAGGAACAATCTCATGAGCTGCGAGGCAAAGTGCAGACAGCGCATATTGAGGAAGCCGCATTAGTAACTTTGCGTTTGTTACGGGCCGCTGATTCAACCTTTGTCAAAGCGGAGGTTCCCGATGCGAGCGGAGCATTCTTGTTTGAACCTGTTATACCCGGAGATTATATACTTGAAGCTACATTGATGGGCTACGAGCCTTATAAATCTGAAATAATCCACGTGAACTCCAATCTTAGTTTGGCGCCCATTATCTTAAAGGAAACTACGACACAACTAGCTGAAGTGACCGTCCAGGCCAAAAAGCCGTTCATAACGCGCGATTTTGAAAAAACGGTTCTCAACGTTGAAGGAAGCATTATGGCTGCGGGAAGCACGGCGCTCGAAATTCTGGAAAAAGCGCCAGGTATTACAATTGATCAAAACGACAACATCAGCATGCGCGGACGCCAAGGCGTTATGGTGATGATCGATGGAAAACGCGTTCAGATGTCGGGTGCCGAACTCGTAACTTTGTTGCGTGCTACACCGGGCAGCAGCATTGAAAAGATTGATCTTGTCACAAATCCGTCAGCCAAATATGATGCACAGGGCAATGCCGGCATTATTGACATCCGTCTTAAAAAAGATAACAGGACAGGTACAAACGGAACCTTGACGGGATCTTTTGGACAGGGAATCCGCCACAAAGCCTCGACGGGAGTCAGCCTCAACAACCGAACAAAAAAGTTTAATACGTTCGGTTCTTATAATTTCTCTGACCGGGGCGACGTCAACAAGCTTTGGCTTTACCGGCGTTTCTATTCAGATAACGCTTATACAGGTGCGTACAACCAGAAAAACAAATTCCTGACAGACATCAGCAGTCACAATTATCGTGCTGGCGCCGACTATTATCTGTCTGAGAAAACGATAATAGGCGCAGTGGCTACCGGTACTCTGATCGACATCGATCGCAGGATCAACAACCGCTCACTGGTCTATAATCCTGAAAACATTCATGAATCATCCTTTTTTACGACAGCAGAAAGCGAAATGATCCGGCGAAACAATGCTGCCAACCTGAATTTGAAGCAGAAACTTGGCACTAAGGGATCAGAACTTAGCGCAGACGTTGATTACGCCATATACAAAAGTACCGACAATCAATTTTATACGACACGTTTTGCGGATCCGGAAAATGTACCCATTCAGGATGATTATCTTTTACATGGCGAGCTGCAAGGAGTACTGGACATTAAATCAATTAAGGCCGATTATAATTATCCGATAGATGAAAAAACGAGCTTTGAAGCCGGTGCGAAATCGAGTTGGGTAAAGGCAGATAACGATATTAAGTATTTTGACCGAAGCAACGGCGGGAATGTCCTTGACGAAACAAAAAGCAACCACTTCATCTATCATGAAAATATTAACGCGGCCTATGTCAACGTTAAGAAGGCCTGGGAGAAATTCGACCTTCAACTGGGGCTTCGTCTGGAGAATACCATAACTTCGGGCGAGCAGCTTACCGATAACACCGATTTTAACCAAAATTACACCCAGTTGTTCCCAAGCTTTTATACGGGATACAGAATAAACGAAAAGCATGAGATTGGAATCTCGCTGAGCAGACGAATCAACAGGCCCACCTACTATCAGCTCAATCCTTTCCGCGTGTTCCTTGATCCGAGCACGTATTCGTCAGGGAATCCATATCTAACGCCCGAATTGACCGACTCCTTCGAACTTACCTATACGCTAAACCAAAAGATCATCACAAAACTCGGCTATAGCCACACAAAAGACGGCATCGTAACCGTTTTGGCACCGGTTGCGGGAGAAGAAAATGTTATTCTGCAAACCGACAGCAACCTGGCTAAGGTGGATTATTTTACTGCCGACATAACCATTCCGTTTAAGATCGGGAAGTGGCTCGAAAGCAGCAACAACCTGATTGGCTATTATGCACGCTTCCGCGGGAATTTAGCAAATACAAATCTTGATCAAGGGCTGCCAAGTTTCAGCTTCACGACCGTCAATCGGCTTGCTTTGGGAAATAATTATTCCGGTGAAGTAAACGCCGACTATCAATCACAAGTTAGAAGTGGATTTTTACTCATACATCGCCAGGCGTCTTTGTCCTTTGGCGTGCAGAAGCAAATTTGGGAAAAGAAAGCGTCGATAAAACTGAATGTCGCCGATGTTTTCTATTCACGATATACAAAAGCTACCACCGAACTCACAGGATACAAGGAGGCCTTCCGGCAAGAGCGCGATACCAGGACTGTTACATTAAGTTTCACGTACCGCTTTGGGAAGAATCAACTTGCTCCGGCACGTCGCCGACAAAGTGGCGCTGAAGAAGAACAACGACGGGCGAGTTAATTCAAATTATTTAATATCTTTGCTCCGTCTCAAAGGGGTGCTCTACCAAGGGCTGAGATTATACCCATAGAACCTGGGCGGGTAATGCTGCCAAGGAATATCGACTACAGGAACGCGCGCCTGTGGTCAAAAAACTATTTTTAACAAAGAATAATTCCCCCTTTTATTCGTAAACATTTTTACGGATGAATACTTTTTTGCCTTTTTTTTCCAGGCGTGTGCTTCGCCAGTTCGGCTTTGCTTCGCCAGTTCATTTTCGTTCGTGTCAGCCTCGGCTCCGCAAGGGTCGTGCTGCGGGCGGGACACGGTACTATGCCTCCATCACTCACGCGAGGGCCGCTGCCGGCATCGCAATTTGTCTCTTTTCAGGAGCTGCATTCGCACAGGATGTTCCGCAGGATTCCACAACGACTGAAACAATTCCGCTGGATGAGGTTATTATTTCTGCCGTTCGAGCCGATGAAAAAACGCCCGTTACGTTCTCAAATTTGTCCAAAAAAGAAATTGCCAAACGCAACCTTGGCCAGGACATTCCGATTTTGATGAACTTCATGCCTTCAGTTGTCACTACATCCGATGCTGGCGCCGGAGTAGGCTATACCGGGATCCGTGTTCGTGGTTCCGATGCAACACGTGTCAACGTCACCGTAAATGGGATTCCGTACAATGACGCGGAGTCGCACGGAACTTTTTGGGTCAACATGCCCGATTTTGCTTCGTCGGTTGAAAGCCTGCAGTTGCAGCGCGGTGTGGGCACATCAACAAACGGAAGTGGCGCATTTGGTGCGAGCTTAAATATGCTGACTGAGTCGTATTCGGAGAATCCAAACGGCGAAGTATCAAATTCATTCGGCAGTTTCAACACTAGAAAACATACCGTTAAATTTAGTAGCGGATTATTGAATGATAAATTTGAGATCGCCGGAAGGTTGTCGAATATCCATTCCGATGGGTTTATCGATCGTGCAGAATCGGATCTTAGAGGTTATTTTCTTCAGGGAACGTATGTCGGGAAAACGACTTTAATGAAGGCGCTCGTATTTGGCGGAACCGAAAAAACCTATCAATCCTGGAACGGATTGGAAGATCCGGAAAAACTCCGAAACGACCGGACTTACAACACAGCCGGAGAATATGTTGATGACCAAGGAAAGGTCCGCTTCTACGACGATGAGACCGACAATTACCAACAGGATCACTACCAGTTGCACTGGAATGAAAAATGGTCGGATCGCTGGAATACCAACCTCGCTTTCCACTATACAAAAGGCCGTGGTTACTACGAGAATTACAAAGTTGGTGAAGCAGTTGAAGATTATGGACTGTCTCCGCAAATTATCAATGGCCAAGAAATCTCTGAAAGCGACATTATCAGACAGAAGTGGCTCGACAACAATTTTTACGGGACTACTTTCTCGGCAACCTATACTGGTGAAAATGCCGAATTCATCCTTGGCGGCGGCGCTAATAAGTATCAAGGTGACCACTTCGGAACGATATTGTGGGCAAGGAGCATCATTCTACCCGAATATAACCGGCGCTATTATGACGACTCTTCGACAAAAACCGATGTCAACCTCTTTGCGAAGGCAACGTACAAGCTGACGCAAAAGTTCAGCTTATTCGGCGACATTCAATTTCGGAATGTCGGTTATCGTGCGAACGGCGCCGACACCGGAACTGTAAACGACTCGTTCAACTTCTTCAACCCAAAAGCGGGCCTTACCTATATAATAAATCCGAAAAGCAACATTTACTTTTCGTATGCTGTGGCAAACCGTGAGCCAAATCGTACAGACTATGAAGCCGGAAGTCCGAAACCGGAACGGCTGCATGATTTTGAGCTCGGCTGGCGCTATTCAGCGGCAAAGACAAAACTGAACATCAACGGCTACTACATGCGTTACAAAAATCAATTGGTGCTTACCGGCGCGCTTGATGATGTGGGAAATCCTGTCCGTGAAAACAGCGGCGACAGCTTCCGTACGGGAATCGAAATCGATGCGGCTATTCCAATTACAGACAAGATTTCGATGGGTCCGAACATGACGGTGAGCTTCAATAAAAACGAGGATTTTGTTTTCGAACGTGACGGCGTGCTCCGGCAACTCGGGGATACTAATATCGCATTTTCACCCAGCGTAATCTTCGGGAACGTACTAACATATATGCCCATCAAAAACCTGCAGCTTTCACTTCTAACGAAGTTTGTAGGTGAACAATATATGGGCAACATCGATTCTAAAGCGTCAAAACTCGACAGCTATTCGGTAACCGACTTCAATTTCAACTATGAAATAAAACCTAAGTCGGTATTTGATGCAATCGTTATTTCCGGGCTCGTCAACAATATCTTTAATTTAGAATACGAATCGAATGGTTATTTCTATACGTATGACGATGATTTTTCAAATCCGGGAACGGTATCCACAATTGAAGGCGCCGGTTATTATCCGCAGGCGGGAACGAACTTCCTGCTCGGACTCACATTAAAATTTTGATTTATTTTTTTAGTTTGAAGAGCCTGCAGCAATGCGGGCTTTTTAATTATATCGTACTTTTAGCTTTTATTTCATCCAATGAAACGTAGCATTCTCTTTTTTATCGGGTTTATTGTATCATCTGCATCTGCCCAGCAAAAACCAAGTTTCAAATACATAAAGCCATTGATCGGCACGCAGCGAATGGGACATACGTTCCCCGGGGCGACGGTTCCGTTTGGGTCTGTACAATTGAGCCCGGATACAGATACAATTTCGTACGAACTCAACGGGAAGTACAATGGGAAAGTCTATGAGTATTGCGCAGGATATCAATATGACGATAAAACTATTACGGGGTTCAGCCATACGCATTTCAGCGGAACAGGACATTCAGATCTTGGTGATTTCCTGATTATGCCAACAACAGGCAAGCTACAGCTAAATCCTGGAACAGCTTCAGATCCAAAATCAGGCTATCGATCGGCGTATTCTCATGCTAATGAAACTGCCGAAGCCAACTATTATAAAGTTAAACTAGACGATCACAATATAACTGCTGAGCTAACAACATCGCAGCGCGTAGGATTTCATCGGTACACTTTTCCAAAATCGGATTCAGCGCACATTATTCTTGATCTGATGGCGGGGATTTATAACCATAATGAGAAAAATGTGTGGACATTCGTTCGCGTAGAAAACGACACCTTGATCACAGGCTATAGGCAAACGCAAGGCTGGGCGAGGACGCGAACGGTCTATTTTGCAATGTCGGTCTCAAAGCCATTTAAAAGTTATGGATTTGAGAAAAACGACGAGAAGAATAGCTACAACGGCTTCTGGCGGAAATTCGACCAGACGAAAAATTTTCCTGAAGCAGCTGGCCGCAAGCTAAAAATGTTCCTCGATTTCGATACGCAGGAGAATGAGCAGATCAGGATTAAATTTGCGTTATCGCCAGTCAGTACAGCCGGCGCCCTGGCAAATATGAAGATTGAAATTCCGCATTGGGATTTCGATCGTACGAAAGCTGACGGGCAGCAACTTTGGGCAAAAGAACTTAATAAAATAGAAGTTGAGACACTTACAGAAGAAGATAAAGTCAACTTTTACACCGCGATGTACCACGCGTTTATTAACCCGACCGTTTATATGGACACCGACGGTAAATACAAAGGCCTTGATCAGAATGTGCATCAGGCTGACGGATTTACGAATTATACGACCTTCTCATTATGGGATACCTATCGGGCGCTGCATCCGCTTTTTAACTTGGTACAGCCCAAAAGAAATGCCGATATGATCGAGTCGATGCTCGCACACTACGACCAGAGTGTACACCATGCGCTTCCAATCTGGTCGCATTATGCGAATGAGAACTGGTGCATGATCGGCTACCATTCGGTTTCAGTAATTGCCGATGCGATCGCAAAAGGAAATTCGGCTTTTGACATTCCGAAAGCGCTTCAAGCGAGCGTTTCCTCTTCGAACTTAAATTATTACGATGGGATTGGATACTATAGCGAGTTAGGCTACGTTCCAGAAGACAAGAGCGGCGCATCAGTATCAAAAACATTGGAATACGCGTATGACGACTGGTGCATTGCTCAGATTGCAAAAGCAGTGGGCGATGAAAAACTTTTTGCGGAATATAGCAAACGCGCGCTGAACTACAACCATGTCTTGGATAAAACTACAGGGTTTATGCGGCCAAGGCTCAGCAACGGCGAATTTAAAAAAGAGTTCGACGCGCTGGATACGCACGGACAAGGCTTTATCGAAGGCAATGCATGGAATTATAGCCTGTATGTTCCGCATCATCCGGAAGAACTCGTTGAACTTAATGGTGGAAAACGCAATTTTGTAAAGCATCTTGACGAACTCTTCACGATGGAACTTCCGGATAAATATTTCGCCAACACGGAAGACATCACGCGCGACGGAATTATCGGAAATTATGTCCATGGAAATGAACCTTCGCACCATGTCGCTTATCTTTACAACTGGACCGATGAACCATGGAAGACGCAAGAAAGAGTCAGGATGATCATCAGGCGGATGTACCATTCAGGCCCGGGCGGACTTGGAGGAAACGACGACACGGGTCAGATGAGTGCATGGTATATTTTTTCGGCGCTTGGGTTTTACCCTGTTGCACCGGGCTCTCCAGATTACGCATTGGGAAGTCCGCTCGTAAAAAGCGCAAAACTACGATTTGAAAACGGAGCAATTCTTACTATTACAGCCAAAAATCAAAGCGAGAAGAATCTTTATGTAAAGAAGGTAACGTTGAACGGAAAAGCAGTTGAGAGCCTTACAGTTTCTCATCAAGATCTTATAGGCGGCGGGAACCTTATTTTTCACATGGATAACAAACCTAATAAAGCGGCAGTAAAACCTTAGTTATATACCCGGATATTGTCGCCGTTTGCCTGCACGCGGTAAGGCTTCATCCGATATTGCTTTCCTTCGGCAATCCCGGTATAAAAACTGTACTGGGCGTCGTCACAAGGGCAAACCGCGTAGATTCCGTCTTCCGTCATTGTTGAGCAGCTCGAGAGTTCCTGGTTCGGACACGCGGCGTCAAATGCATTGTAACCACTTCCGGTGTTGAAAACATAAATTCCTAAAGCGCCAACTCCTGGAACATAAACTCCGTTACCGGGAAATTTCAGTTGGTCGTACGCAGGAAGGTTCGTGTTGAGATCAATCGAAAAAGAATAGTTTGGGATATACGGGTTATTGTTGTTCGAACCTTCGTTATCACAGCCGGCGAGGAGCGGGAATATAAGCGCCACAAGGTACTTTTTCATTTTAAAAATCATTAAAAGATGCTGTTGACAAATTTAATTTAATTAACTTTGGGTTCTCTATGATTAACAATTAATTATAGGCAGAAAGATTTTGCTGATCTTTGGCGCATAGAAATCCCGTCGTGATGGGATTTTTTCTATTTATATAACCGCCGTCAGTGATGATATGTTGTGATGAACGCTAGTACATCGGAAGAACAAGAAGATTTAAAAACCAAATGAAATTATGAGTGCAATATCGTACTACACAGCAGAAGGATTAAGAAAACTTAGAGAGGAACTCGATTACCTCAAAAACATAGAACGACCAAAAGCATCTGCAGCCATTGCCGAAGCACGCGACAAAGGCGACCTGTCGGAAAATGCAGAGTATGATGCGGCAAAAGAAGCTCAGGGTTTACTCGAAATGCGTATTGCGAAACTCGAAGAAGTACACGCCAACGCGCGCCTTATCGACGAAACCCAACTTGACGTATCAAAAGCATTAGTGCTGTCGAATGTAAAAATTAAAAATCAGGCCAACGGCCAGGAAATGAAATATACGCTTGTAGCAGAAAGCGAAGCCGACTTGAAGACTGGAAAAATCTCGGTGACTTCGCCAATTGGAAAAGGACTGCTCGGGAAATCGGTTGGGGAAGTGGCCGAGATTACAGTTCCGAATGGTGTGCTTAAGTTTGAAGTTCTCGAAATATCCCGTGACTGATCTTAGAAATTCGCAGTAACAGTTGGCAGTACATAAGTAGAAAGTAATCTTAAACCAGATTCTATGGCTTCGATATTTACAAAGATCATCCACGGCGAAGTACCGGCTTTCAAAATTACGGAAGATGAAAATTTTCTGGCTTTTCTTGATGTAAACCCAAATGCGAAAGGCCATACACTATGTATCCCGAAACAGGAGATTGACAAGATTTTCGAAATTGACCAGGAACAATACGTCGGACTAATGCGATTCAGCCGCAAGATTGCGATCGCACTGGAAAAGACGGTTCCGTGCAAACGCGTGGGAATGGCTGTCATCGGACTTGAAGTGCCGCATGCGCACGTTCATCTGATTCCGCTTAATGAAATGGATGAGATGCGATTCCAGAACAAAATCAGCATGACCCAACAAGAATTTGAAGAACTTGCGGTTGAAATCCGGAAGAATCTTTAAAAGCGATATCAATATTTCGGACGGTAATTCTCGGTTGATTTTATTCGGTTCGGGAGTTGTGGCCTTTAGTAACAAGAGACGTAAGGTATCTTGTCACCTTAACTTTTTGTTAAGAATTCCGGACACAATTTGCCGATGGACGTAAATGCAGTATCATTGCGGCGTAACCAATTAAAAACCAAGATGAAAAACAGTTTATTTTGTGCGGCCCTCGCCGGTTTGTTCCTCGTTTCCTGCTCAAAAGAGGATGATAATGATGATGAAAACGGTAATGATAATGGCAACGGGAACGGAAATAATAATCCGATTGAAACAAGCGATCTTACTAAAAGATGGTACTTTGTGTCGGACGAGGTTGGCGGCGTAACATTTCCATACGATGATCATGAAGCGTGTGGAAAAGATTACATAGAATTCTTATCAGGTGGAATTGGCCGCGAGGTAGACATTTGGGATTGTGAAGAAGAAGTTTACCCATTCGCGTGGGACCTTGATGAAGACGTACTTACGTTATCAGACGGCGGAACCGAATCAGCGCAAGCAACAATCATAAACCTGAGCGTCACAATACTTGAAATCGAAACAGTATTCGATTATGATGATGATGGAGACGAAGAAATTGTTATTCAAAAGTTCACGAGCCAGAACTAGTCTCGCACAGTAATAATTTCAGCCACAGATTCACCCACTTCGTTTGTGGATTTGTGGCTAACTTCTTTCTGGACAGCATCCGTAACTAATTCAGGAAAATCAACAAATCTGTGGCCCTTTTCCCTAAACCTTCTTGTAACAAGCCTGCATTACGGTTCCTTTTCCAACCTCAGAACTCAGTACCTTGATCTTTCCTTTATGATATTCTTCAACAATTCGCTTTGTCAGCGATAAGCCCAATCCCCAACCGCGTTTCTTGGTTGTAAATCCGGGTTCGAACACCCGCTTAAATTGCGTCTTGGGTATTCCCTTGCCCGAATCAGAAATATTGATCTTTACCTGTTTTACATCTTCTTCAATTTTTATCGAAAGCTTGCCACGGCCTTTCATCGCATCGATCGCATTCTTCGCGAGGTTTTCGATCGTCCAGCTATGCAAAACCGGATTCAGCGAAACGAATATTTTTTTGTCGGGAGCATCAAACGTAAAGTCGACCTGATTGGAGAACCGCGATTTCAGGTATTCGTACGACTGATAAGTTTCGTCTACAACATCCCGCTTTTCAAGCACCGGCTCAGAGCCGATTTTTGAAAACCGGTCGGTAATCCGTTGCAGCCTGATTATGTCCTTTTCAATTTCAGTTACCGTAGTTTCGTCTACATTATCGGCTTTCATGATTTCAAGCCAGCCAATTAACGATGACAGCGGTGTTCCTATTTGGTGCGCCGTTTCCTTTGCCATTCCGGCCCAAAGCTTATTCTGCGTCGCCATTTTGGTGCTTCGGTAGAAGTTGTACACGACGGCTCCAAACAGAAAAATAATCAGCAAAAGCGCAATGGGATAATATTTGAGTTTGTTCAATAACGAGGAATTTCCGTAATACAGGTATTGAAATTTTCCCGGGACATATTCAATGATTATCGGTTCATTTTCCTTTCGCAGTTTAGCGAGGTACACGCGCGACTGAACCCTGTCGGTCACAATTTTTTCGTCGATGTTTGTTGCATTGATGATGCTGTCATTCTCGGTCACCATGATCGGAATCGTCGTGTTATTGCTAAAAATCTTTAATAAAAGATCGATATCAGTATTCTCATCCGAATTGATCAGTGACTTCTGTGCCGATGCCCAAAGCTCCATCTTGATGCGCTCTTCCGTTTTAAAAATTTGAAAAAAGCTATACGTGTTCCACAATATCAAAGTAACAATAACGAACGATGTGATGATAATAATCCACCGTGTCCTTGTTCGCCGTTCCCTAAATTGCATATTTGGTATTTTGTATAAATATAACGAAATAATTGTTGTTGTATTTTGGAGCTAATCCCGTCTTACGCTACTATCTGCCAACTGCTGGCGCGTTGGCAGGATAACCGCTTCAACCGGGGCTAAGGCTGTTCGTAACTACTGAAACAATTCCATTTAAAAGGAAATCCGAATTTGTATTTTTGCGTAAACCAGATTACAATGATCAGCATCGAACCAAAAGACCTTGCGCCGGTAAAGCTTCAGGGCTATCTTCAAAGTGCCGTTGGGCCGCGTCCTATCGCGTTTGCCAGTACAGTCGATAAGAACAACAAGCCGAACCTGTCGCCGTTCAGTTTTTTTAACGTTTTCAGTTCGAATCCGCCGATATTGATCTTTTCACCTGCTCGCCGCGTTCGCGATAACACTGTAAAACATACACTGATCAATGCCGAGGCAACGCGCGAAGTCGTTATTAACGTTGTCAATTTCGATATCGTACAACAAGCTTCACTTTCAAGCACCGAATATCCCGAGGATGTTAACGAATTTATAAAATCAGGACTCACAGCTATTCCGTCCGACCTTGTAAAGCCGTATCGCGTAGCCGAATCGCCGGTACAATTCGAATGTAAAATCAACCAGATCATCAACCTGGGAACCGAAGGCGGCGCCGGAAACCTGATTATTTGCGAAGTGGTGAAAATTCATATCAAGGAAGAGATTTTAGACCAAAACGGTGCGATAGACCAACATAAAATTGACCTCGTTTCACGCCTGGGCGCCAATTGGTATTCGCGCTCCAATATGGGATTGTTTGAAGTGCCTAAACCACTGACTACGCTTGGAATAGGGGTTGACCAAATTGCCGGGCACATCCGCCAAAGCCCGGTTTTTAGCGGCAACGATTTGGGCATGCTTGGCAACGTAGAGGCCTTGCCCACGAGTGAAGAAGTTGCTATCTTTGTAAAGCAGAATTTCTCTGTCAAAGCGGTGCTTAGCGCAGATGATGTGATCAAGCAACATGAACTGGCGAAAGAGTATCTGCACAACGATGATGTGCTTTCCGCCTGGAAAGTTTTATTAGCCAAACCGATTAAATAATCTTAAAAAGAAAGAAGATGGAAGTTACAGGAAAAATTAAAGTCATTAACCCGGAACAACAGGTTAGTGCTGCATTTAAAAAAAGGGAATTGGTGGTTACTACCGACGAGCAGTATCCGCAGCACATCATGATCGAATTTACACAGGATAAATGCGACTTACTGAATAATTACCGCCCAGGCGAACTGGTGAAAGTTTCCATTAATCTGCGCGGACGCGAATGGGTAAATCCTCAAGGCGAGTCAAAATATTTTAACAGCATCCAAGGCTGGAGAATCGAAAAACAACAGGCTGATGCCCCAATGCAGCAACAGCAGCAACAGCAACCGCCACTTCCGGCCTCGCAGTCGTTTGAACCTGCGTCAAACTTTAACGAAGAAGACCACGACGATTTGCCGTTCTAGACGCAGCTCAAAAGGATCTGATCAGAAATGTTGGCCATGCATTACACCATTTTCACAAACTATTCGTGGAGATCAGTGTAATTCGTGGCTGGCTGTTTTTACGGGAACGAATTATTGACTACGTGCAGCGCGCCTTTTAGGATTGCCAGTGGCATGTTTATATACCGGCTTATGAAGAAGCTTAAGATCGCTTTTATACTTTTTATTGCAATTGGTACAGGATCACTGTTTGCACAAATAGATTCGGAACCCGTTGTTGTAGAAGAATCGGTTCAAAAAGTTGATTTCGCGGACATACACCGGCAGGCTCTATCAGGAAGAGTGGAACTACATAACATCCGGAGTTTCCCGCTTGCAGAAATTTTTGAAACAAATAAAGACATTACGTTCTTGTCAGTAGAGGATTCTTTCGAACTAAAATCCTTGCCGGAAAATATAGCCGATTTTAAGTCGCTAAGAACGTTACTTATCAGCGGCGTTAGTTTAACCAACTTTCCGCCTGGCGTTTTTGAAATGGACGGTTTGACAACATTCGTTTATAACAACAGTTTTACCAGAAGTATTCCCAAACAAATTGGAAGATTGCGGAATCTGAAACAGCTGAATATAGAACGAATGCCCATAGAACAAATTCCTAAAGAGATAGGCGACTTGATCAATCTTGAGGGATTGATGATTCAGGAAACAGCAGGCAGGTATTCAATAGGAGGTGTTTTTTTTGATTTAGCAGGAATAAACCATCTACCAAAAGAAATTGGGGGCCTCGCCTCGTTAAAACGTCTGTTAGCCGATAAAAATAACCTGATTGAAATTCCTAAAGAAATAGGTTCACTGGATAAGTTGATCATCTTTTCGGCTAGCGATAACAAGATCAGTACTATTCCAGCCGAGTTATTCAACCTCAAAAAATTGGAGAATCTTCTACTGGCAAATAATGAAATAGAAGAAATTTCCATGGAGGTAAAGAAATTGAAGACACTAAAGATCCTCAATCTGAACCATAACAAGTTAACGACATTGCCAGATGCTATTTCCAGGTTGAAAAACCTAAAGCGGCTGGAGATCAAAGGGAATCAGATACCTGTTGAACAAATCGAAAAATTAAAGAAACTGTTACCTGACACTGAAATAATATATTGAGCGACTCTCTTCAAATGTTATACTCACTTTCAGAAAAAATTTATTTCCCGCCTGTGGAATCTGCGTCGGCAGAAGGAATTCTTGCACTTGGCGGCGATCTTTCACCCCAGCGGCTCGTGCTCGCTTACAAATCGGGAATCTTCCCGTGGTTTAATGACGGCGAGCCTATCGTATGGTGGTCGCCGGATCCGCGAATGGTTGTTTTTCCAGACCGGTATAAAGTTTCAAAGAGCATCCGGAATATCTTAAACAAAGGCCGTTTCAACGTTACGTTTAACCGGTGTTTTCGCGAGGTAATTACAAACTGTAGTGAAGTAGACCGCAGTGGCGAACCTGGAACATGGATCAGCAAGGAGATGATTGAGGCATACTGCAAGTTGCACGAACTCGGCTATGCTAAATCGGTAGAGGTTTGGCAGGAAGAAAAGCTTGTGGGCGGACTCTATGGTGTTGATCTCGGACACCTGTTTTGCGGCGAAAGCATGTTTTCAAAAGTTTCGAATGCCTCTAAAGTGGCGTTTGTTACGTTGATAGAAAAACTACGAAACGAACAATATAAGTTGTTGGACTGCCAGGTTTATAACGAGCATCTGGCACTACTTGGTGCGCAGGAAATTCCGAGGGCGGAATTTATCAAGATCGTTACTGCTGAATAGTCGTTCTGGCCAATTCGAATGCATTCTCCGATGCAAAATACTTCGAAACGATGCTGTTGATAAGCACATCATCTTTTAGTGTCTTGCGTAAGGTTCCGGTTAAAAAGTTATAGTCGGTAAATTCCGTTTTCGTTGTAAGTATAGCGTTCATCCAATTCCACATGCAGCGTTCGCCAATTTCCTTTTCGATAGCTGTAAAAAGAACCGGCGCATAATAATAGACATATAGTTCCCGGTCTATTAGGTCGTCTACCGATTTGACCTTCGCAAACGGAACAGCTGAAAAATCCTCCAGTCGTTTTAGCTTACCATTAATTTTGTTTTCATAAACTGCTTTACTGATGAGGCTTTTGGCTGCTTTTAACGCGAGAAACTCAGAGAAACCTTCAAGCATCATATCGCCAAGTGGGGTATTAAATTTCTGATAACTACCAAAATAGTAATGCGCCAGTTCATGCGCGATAAACGGTTTAAACATTTCGCCGGTGTCTTTGTCAAAGAATGTTTTCATTCCGTACTTTCCATGACCGATCGTAACGATTGTGGGATAGGTTACGAAAAGCCATGCGTTGTTTTTCGAGACAGGCGTTGTATTGATGTAGGTTATTGCATCTTTATACGGGATTCCGAGCTTTCTCTCATAGTAGCTTTTGTATGAGTCCGTCATCGTGCAGAAAGATGCTATTTGTTGATCGTCTAAATCCGGGTTCAGGATATAAGTGCCGTTTGAAGAGGAAACGTAACTGTAGTCGCCGCAAAAAAGCATCATCGGCCGTGCTTTTTCACTTTTAAAATGCGCTCTTGGCTCACTTTGAGGCGTGTTCCCGTTGATATACAACGTCGTACAGTCGGTGCAAACAACTTCGATATCGTAAGTTAGTTCATCATATTTTTTATCTTTCTGAATGTCGTATAGAATCGGGTGCCACGCGCTTTGGCTTCCGTCGGTACGAACGGAATAGCCATTGAAGGCGATGTTCCCTTTCCAATCGTTTACTGCGTAGTTGTTGATTGTATCGGTAAATACGGGAAACATCCCACCATACTGAAAGCGGATTGCGACCGGAAGATATTTTCCCTGGCCGCTCTCTCCGCGGATGACATAAGCGTTCGTCTCATCAGAAAGTGAATCCTCAAGAGATCGTTCGTAGTAAAACATGTTGTTTCTCTGGTCGCTAAAGTTGCGGATATTCATGCCGGAATTAATCCGGATGAGGTAATCTTTTACACGCGGAATGTTGCTCAGCGTTAAATCACATTCAAAAGTCCCGTTCTTTATTGAAATTATAACTTTTCCAGTAATTCTGGGAATGGAATCTTGAGCTGAAGCTGTTCCGCATACGATTAAAAACAGGGTAGAAAATAAGCTTTTGCTAAACATATAAAGGTCATGGATTAGTTCGTTTCCAACAGTCAGCGACATGATCATCTACCATTCCAGTTGCTTGCATGTGTGCGTAAATAACGGTGGAGCCTACAAATTTAAAACCGCGTTTCTTAAGGTCTTTACTGACTTCATCCGACAATGGCGTGGTCGCTTTAATATCGGACAACGCTCGGACATTGTTAACAATGGGCTTGCCGTTTGTAAACTTCCAGATGTAATTGCTAAAGCTGCCGAATTCCTGCTGCACTATCATGAAGGCCTGCGCATTTGATACTGCGGCGCGAACCTTCATCCCGTTGCGGATTATTCCTGCATTCTCCATCAGCTCGGCCATTTTCTGTTCATCATAACGAGCGACTTTTTCGAAATCAAAATTATCAAATGCCGCCCGAAAATTTTCGCGCTTCCGCAAAATGGTAATCCAGCTAAGTCCCGCCTGAAAAGTTTCGAGTATCAGGAACTCGAACAGCTTATGATCGTCGTAAACAGGAACGCCCCACTCTTCATCGTGGTATTTTTGATAAAGCGGGTCGGCGCCGCACCACGCGCATCTGATTTTATCGTCCATAGTCAATGTTCTTGCTTTAGTAGCCGTCGTACATTATGTTATAGCTGTTTTCCTGTTTTCCAAATGATGCCCGCGTCCTGCTGGTGTTTAGAGAGGCATCGATCATCGCATGGATTTGCTGTTGTATTTGGTCTTCGTCGCGAATATCCTGTGCCGGCACCGACTTGAACGCACGCGGATCAAGACCGTCTTTCTGGTTTACAAACGCAACAGCTGCGAGTCGGTCGGTAAATTTAGCGTATTCATTATATCGGTTTTCATCCGTACTTCCGGTTATCCGGTAGAAATAATACGTTACTTCTTTCTCTCCCACCGGAACGACCCGCGTGTCAATTATGGAAAAATGGTCAGACGGAACTTTTATCTGCTCGAAGTGCACTATTGCAGCATCGGCAATCATATTATCGTCCCAGGTTGCTATATTTTGCATCTGTTTTGCATTCAGCAACAGTTGATATGTAATGAAAGAGGTTGCAGGATTTTCGAGAAGCTCGAGTTGCGTCTCCTTGTCGAGCGTATTGTTACTGATAAGTTCGAGACGTGCGACTTCAATGTTGACTTCGTCAATCTTCAATAATTTGATCTTACGGATCAGATCGGCTACCGACCGGTCTTTTTTAAACCGGATTAAAAGGTTCAGGTAATCTGTGAGATCTGAAACAGGCGGAGTGCTTTCATACGAATCTTCAGTGTCCAATTTCGCGTCCTGCTTCGATTTCCAACTGGCAACACGCTTGTATTCGAGCTTCGCATTGGTTAACAGCATTTTCTTAAATGCCGAGAGCTTTTGCGTTTTAACGTACCCGTTTTCGAGCAGGCTGTTGGTGAAATTAATGATCGGGTCGTGGTATTCGCCAACCGGGTAAAATTGAAAAATGTCGGGGAACAGCACCTGGCTATTTTCAAGATCACTTGAGAAATGCCTGAAAATGCCCGCGATTTCATATGGGTTGTCTGACAAAGGAAGATCATACTCTAAAAGTTCCATGATCTTTTTGTAAGCTGCTTTGGACTCGTTGTTTGCAAGTGCACGAAGCACGGCGAATTGCAGAATAGTATTGGTACCGGCACTTTTATACTGGTTCTCAAGGAACGGAATTACTTCAGGATCATCGATAGTTCCGATCTTTTCAAGCAGGTCGGTTTGTGCCTGCATTTCTTCGGGCTCAAAAGTCAGTGTCATCAGGAACTTTTTAAGCCTTGGCAGATCGGATGCAACAGGGTCAAGCATGTAAACAGATGCAATCGCCGAATGCCGGATGCTGTCGTTTTCACTCTGGATGTCGTCCATAAAAAGATCCATTTTACTTGAGAATATCGAACGCTGCTGCGGTACGTCGAGCAGCTTGAATGAATTGAACGTTGTTTCAATAAACGAATCGTCTTTTTTATAGTCCTTTTCTACCAGCGTTTCAAAGTAGTACGACAGCCCGTTCTTGAAGATTGCTCTATACCGGATTTCCTGAGCCGAATTAGCTGTCGTAGCGGTTACGTCCATCACGTAGTACTGCTGTTCGTTGTTGAATGTGATCTTTTCATCTTTAAGTAAAATCGGCGAAGCTGCCTGTAGATTTTTCCCGAGCGATTTTTCCCAACTCGATTTGGAAAACCCATTCTTCAGATAAAGTTGCGGACTCTCTAACGAATGTTGTGGTACGTCTGACTCATATACTTCATCAGCATAGTCTTTTTTTATTGATCTCCTGAAGTAGGTCCAGACCGAATCCATATTCTTTTCCGTTGCGTAACGATGGTATTCCAGAAATTTAAGTTCGACTGTTTTTCCGGATGCACTCGTAAAATTGTAATTATTTGTTTTGCCGACAAATATATTTTCCTTTGTTACGGGGTTCCACTTTTTCTTTGCAGGCTCGCTTTTCCAGAATAATTTTTCATTCTGTTTTTCAGGAATGGAAATCGAAAAGTAAGCCTCCTTATCGATCAGGGTTCGAACCGGATCGTTGTAGTGAAACGGCAATAACCTGAAGGATTCGAAAAAACGTGCCGCGTTTCGGGCCGATGCGTCAACGGCGCCGAGCATATAATATTTTTGACCGTGGACAAGTGTTTTTAAGGAAACCGTTCTTTCTCCCAGCGTGGCTTCCGATTCATAACCTGTAGCGGTTGGTATGCCAGATAGTTTGACGGCGCCGATCTGTGTCAGGAACTCGTCCTGAATGCGCTGAAGTTCGAATTGTGTGTCTTCAAGATTTTCATTATCTAACAGGGTTTTTTCGGTTATAAAATAATAACCTTTCTCTGTCGCGTCGTATGCGGTAAGTTCAACATCGGCCGGGTTGCTACTTTCCCGGTTTCCGTACAATAAATGATATGCTGGCGCTGAGACCGAAAATCCACCTTTGTTTGGTGTAATTGTTTCCCAAGCAGTGCTTCCGTTGCGCACGGAAATGTTATTAAAGATTTCATTCTCGTATTTTCGGACATAATCGCCATTTCCCGACATACTGACGTTGATGATTTCGAGCGGCGTGATGTAGTAACGGTAACGTTGGGCATTTCCGGTGGTTGTGCGGCTTTTGATATCGAATACCATATAATTGTCTTCGCTGAACTGCCTCTTTTCAAGTATATCACCCGGGATATTCTCATAAAATAAGCTATCAATAGTCTGCGGATCGAATCCGATTGCGTCTTTGCGAAGGTAATTTCGGAGCGGAACGCGCTTCAGGTTGATGATTCCGCCGTTGGACAGGTCGGGCGTGCTGATGTCGTCGCCACTGTAAATGGCTTTGGTGGTCATCGGAAGCCGCATCATTCCGTCGGCGGTCGCCAGCGTTTCAAATACGGGCTTCACAAAATAATCGTCAATTTCTTTTTTTATTAATTTTCCTTTCTCGGTATACGCATCTATAACCGGAGTTACCGTAAACCCTTTTTGCCGTAACGACTCGATGACGCCATTTTTCCCCGGAAGATGTGCTGCGCCAATGGCAGCAAACAAACTTCCTTTTCGCATAATCGAGTCGATGCTTTGGGTCATGACGACGTTGCGGTCGTACAGCATTGTTTTGAGGTAATTTTCAGGCGCGATAAGCGTATAAATTGAATCGATCATGTCCAGGTTCTTGTCGCGGTAATAGTCGAGCAGCGCCTGGTTGAACGATTTTTCCTTTAGCAGCTTCATGATGGCCTGCACATTTTGCTCTTTCGGTTTCATCTCGGTGGTTTCGATGTTCATAATCGTAATCATCGAGCTCTTTGCGTTCTCCAGCCCGATTGTCTGCTTGCGGTATTTTTTGCCTGTTTGATGGATGAACATGTCCAGGTAGGTGTCTTCCTGATACTCTTTTTCGGTCTCGCTGGTGCGGAATAGGATATTGTTCAGCGTATGATTGTTATTGACAAACAACGGGTACAGCTGCTCTTTTTTGATCGGCTGCTGATAGAAGGTGCTGTAGAACTTGTCGTTATGTGTATTTTCGTAGTTTAAATCGGTATTCAACACATCATAGATCTCGATCCAGCTAGAAGGCTCGCTTTCGTTCGCCACGAAATCGGCAGCCAGCAGGTGTTTAAAAAACGCATCTGAAAGGTGATAGGAGACTTTTTCGCTGACATGCATCGAGCCGTATAAATAGGAATTTTTCGTCAGGCCGTTGCCGGATATTTCCCAAAGCAGGCTTTGATACTTTTTTTGGGCGTGCGCAAAAGAGACGATGAGAAGCAGTAGTAGGAGGGACTTTTTCAATGGGGAGCAATTTTGTAATGTACAACGTTCAAATATAAGGATTTGTTGCAGATATGAGAAGACAGATTACAGAGGACAGACCCAAATCCTAAAGTGACGTACTTGCACAAAGGATTGAAGCGACAGCCTTTTGGTGCGAAGTGAGCCGAGCAGGCGATGCGAGCGCCAAAAGCTATAGCGGAAAGCGTGACCGCCGGCCGAGGCGAAGAATGGAAAGCGGATGTGCCGACATATTAATCGACTAAAAATATGATTATATGAAGAAATTCTATATTGGAATAACCGGCAATTTCCGTACTAGACCTTGGAGGTCTATAAACCTTGGAGGTTTGAATATAATGTGGGAAAATAGCATTTTTTCACACTTCCGAAATTTCATAACGGCAGTGTGCTGGCCTCCAAATAGGAGTCACTTGAAGTAGTAAATCTTACAGAACCGTCGCTCGTGGCCGTTATGTCTGAAGGATAAAATATACTTTAGGATGTGCGCAGGGGTTTCGGCATGACTATGGGTTCCGTACATATCGACACCAGTGTTGTTCGAGTTTGTAAAAAAGAGCTGAAGAAAAGAATTGATAAAGCCACTAACAGTTACGGGTAAAACTGCAATATTAATTTTGAAGAAAATTTGGAGAACTTTTTATTGCATATTGTACCGTTACGACTAAATATAAGGAATTGTAGTTTCAGAAAAAGGACAGCCTCATCAAAGACAAGGCTATCTCGCTAATTCACTCTATTGAGTAACAAGGGGACAATCGGGATTGGGACAGGAATATTCTCAAAAGTATATGGGCAACCTTCTTGAATCCAAAAATCGCCTTTGAAGTACGAATATTGTAGTTGGTTGTTATTGTTAGGATCTCGTTCCAACCAGACTTTACCGGACACGCTACAAAGGTTAACGTCAAAATAGCTTAAAGTAAGTTTGTTGTTCTTACCTGTTCCCGCGTTTGTAAGCTTGGCATTATTAACCGTGTAAAAATTGGGTGTTTCCTCGAGAACGCTTCCTGTTGTTGCATCGACAATTTTATATCTTCCTATTAGGCGATCTTCATACCAATATTCGCCATTTGGAAAAAGTTCTTTGTTTTTTGGGATTTTCTGAATGGTCAATGTGAACGTTTTGTTGTTCCATGTCGCTTGCCATGTACCAATGTAAGGTAAGAACAGGTTTTCGTTGTCGCGATAATAAGTGCCAGTTATAATATCGTTGTCGACCGGACCAGATAATGGTCGGATTACACCTTCTTGACAGGATGCATCAACAGAGAACAAAATTAAAAATAAGTAGAATATATAGTTTTTCATGATGTTTGTTTTTAGGGACATGGTACTTCATTTCGATTTCCGCCTGAATAACTCAGCCTACTCCATTGGGTTAAATTTTTATCAGGCGCTTTGAAAAGAGCCACTTTACTTTCCAAGCCGTAGAATTTTAACAAGGCAAGTAATAACATTTCGACGTTCTCTTCGGTGCGTTGGTTTTCTTCAAGTAGTTTTTCAACTTTTCGCTGATAACTGTCAAGCATTTTTTTCCAATTAACTTGTGAAGCTGTAATGGGTTGGAGTAAGGTGATCGCGTAGTTCCCTTCCGTAGATGTCATAATGTTATATACATCGTCAAGTGGTACATTGGTTTGCGCAGCAGTTGTTCCAAAATTCGCTAATGCAAAAATATCAGCAGGAGAAAATATCTTGATTGTTTGAACTAGCTGACCCGCGCTGTTAATATAATCATTTTGGTGAATGTGCGCTGATGATGTCGCGTTTAGGGACGTTGGTATAAAGAGCGAATGGTTTGTGTTTGCAGTTAGCGTTGTGTAAATCGTGTTTCCATCTGGATCTTGACTTTCAGCGAATCCGGTTTCGTGATCCAGTGTGAAATTCTGTGGCACATTCATTTGCGTTAGTTTTGCTTGAAATGCAGGGTCGTTAGTCGTTACTGTGAGCTTTACACATGGATCTTCATCTTCATCATCCACCACCGGCACTGTAATAATAGGAGTAACTTCCTGCGGCCCGTGCTCATCGCCTTCATTTCCCGCATTCGGGTCGGTTCCCGGGCCAGTGTCGCCGCTGCCGTCACCGTTTCCGTTATTGCCGCTGTAGTCGCCACCACCGCCGTTTCCGCCCCCGTCGCCAGCACCACCTCCGCCAGCACCTCCTGAACCGCCGCTTCCACCACTACCACCAGAGCCAGAACCTCCGCTACTTCCGCCACCGGACATAGTCCAGCATCGGGTCGATGTTTGCCAATACGTTTAACCACAGTCCGGACCTGCGACATGTGCACCGTTCCAGGAACACATCAGCGTGCTAATTGTCATACATACCGTACTCGATTTGCTTGTCTCCAAAATAGGAGTAACCTTGACATCCGAGGTGGTGAATCTTACAGAACCGTCGCTCGAGCGGCGATTTCAGACGATAAAATAATTTTCAGGATATGGGTTCAATATAAAATTGTATTCATAATATAGATATAAAGCTCATTGAAATGGGGGCTTTTGCAGCACCTATTTTGTGAATGACCATTTTTAAAGCACAGGTTTGCTAGATTATAAAACTTTTACGAGAATGATGTCAGTGGGTACTGAATAGTATTCCCCCTGAAGTTGTGGACGAGACTTAATTTTCCAGTGCGCCGTAACTGGTTGGCTGTTAGGGTCTATAATGTCCATAGTGAAAAATCCAGTTAGAACGTCGCCGCCGCCAGACGCACATGTGTCCGTAATGTCTCCACCTAACCCTAAACCATCATATGTGATGCCAAAAATAACGTTAAATGATGTTATCGTCGGGTATTGTTTGACGGAGTTATGTATAACGACTTCATTTGGTGTGCCTGCGTTTTTAATTATCTGGAAACGGCCTTCGATAGCGTCGATATAAAATTGAACGGGCGAACCCATTGGCTTCATCGTAGCTTTGTGCAGCACTACTCGAAATGTCGTGATGCCAGTAACACCTTCCCATGTACCTACGAAGTTATCTGAAGCATTCTCATTATCTTTAAAATACTTGCCATCATTATTTCCTTGATTGAATGTCGTAATCGGCACTACTTGCTGCGCATGAGAATTCAGAAAAAACGTCAACGCCAATATTAAATAGATATATTTCATAGTTGTTTGATTTATGGGCAAGGGACTGAAACAGTTGCATTAGTCACTTTATTATGTTTAACATTTGTAAAGGTGGTAAAATTTTGATCCATTTCGAATAACGATGCACCGATATTAGAATCTGATAAAAAGTCCAAGAAATGTTTTTCTTCTTGGATAGGATCTGTGCTGCTTTCAACAATAAGCGGATTTATGCCGGCAGTACGACTTGGATTGTAATATTTTAATCTTTGAACAAACATGTTACTACTCGTCGCCGGGTTAAAAAGAGGGTCACCATACCCGGCAAAGAATGTCATAAATGCCGTTGCGTCATCTATTGTTAAAGCATATCGGGTGCCCTCAGCAGTCGAAAGAAATGCAACAAACTTATTGTTATTAATGTGTCCACTCTTTAACAACTTCGCAATTGCTTCTAAATCTTCATATGAAAAAACGGAATATGTTGAAGACGCTGGGCTGTTATGTGTATGATGAATCATAATATAATCGCTTGAAGGAGTTGGCGGAAAATTCACGGCTCCATTAGTGCCGTCAGGAGCTGTTACTGTTGAATTTGCATTATTTAATTGGTAGATGCCTTTTTCGATTGGAAGTGATGTATTGGCATCATTAGAAGTAAGACTTGCGCTCATATTTGGATTGTCCTCAAGTAGTTTTTTTGCTTTTGCGCATGGAGACGGCGGTGGGGTGTCCTCCTCATCATCCACCACTGGCACTGTAATAATAGGAGTAACTTCCTGCGGCCCGTGCTCATCGCCTTCATTTCCCGCATTCGGGTCGGTTCCCGGGCCAGTGTCGCCGCTGCCGTCACCGTTTCCGTTATTGCCGCTGTAGTCCCCGCCACCGCCGGTTCCACCCCCGTCGCCAGCACCACCTCCGCCAGCACCTCCTGAACCGCCGCTTCCACCACTACCACCAGAGCCAGAACCTCCGCTACTTCCGCCACCGGACATAGTCCAGCATCGGGTCGATGTTTGCCAATACGTATGACCACAGTCCGGACCTGCGACATGTGCACCGTTCCAGGAACACATCAGC
>DASVUR010000007.1:0-426262 GCA_036386895.1 Flavobacterium sp. | reverse complement strand
AGCCTTGGAAACGGATACCCTTCAGGTGTATACAATGTTATTGTAACACAGGACGGAACAGCCGAATCGATCCGGGTAATCAAAAGATAAGCACTAGCTAATCAATTTAAAGCCCTCTCCGGAAACGGAGGGGGCTTTTTTGTTAACCAACATTTAACAAATTAGTAGACGTAAAACGACGAAAAATCAGACGAATTGCACAAATTATCGACCAGCGATTTAATTGATCGAAAATAAGAAAAAAGCCGCCTTTAATTTTGGCAAAAAAACGGCTGATTAGTAATTTAGAGTAGTAATAATAACTAATAAAATACAGTATGAACCGAAATTTACAAAAATGGATTTTAAAGGCAGGCGTGGCACTTACGCTTTTAATATCTGCCAATTCGTGGTCGCAGACCTATTATAATCTGCAGTGGCCGGCCAATGGATCGATTACCGAAACAGGATCAATGACTGCCTATGCGCAGGCATGGCAAGAAGGCGTAACAGAAGCGGCGGGCGCTGGTGCCGGCCTTGAGGCATGGATCGGAATTAGTCCGGAAGGAGAAAATTCTAATCCGAACACCTGGACAATGTGGGTTCCTGCCACCTTTAATATACAGGTAGGAAACAACGACGAATTTATGGCTTCAATTGGAGCCAACCTCGCTCCCGGAACCTACTATTATGCATCACGCTTCCGCTTAAACAATGGGAGTTACAAATATGGAGGCTTTAGTGGAGGCGAATGGAACGGAAGTAGCAACGTAAGCGGTGTCTTGACCGTTGCCAGCAATCCTGACTGTACTACGGTATGGTACATGGACGCCGATGGTGACGGATTCGGTGGAGACCAAACAATAACAGGATGTAATCAGCCTGAAGGCTATGTTAGCGCAAACAATGACTGCAACGACAGCAATCCGAACCTGTTTAATAACTCTGACGTATTTGTGGATGCCGACGGCGATGGTTATACAGAAGGAGCTGCTGCCGATTTATGCTATGGTGCCGAATTACCTGACGGATATACGCACACCACACTTGGTGCCGACTGCGATGACAGCGACGCAACGGTATGGCAGAGTACTAGCTTGTTCGTCGACAACGACGGTGATGGGTACTACGGAGATATCCAAGATAACATCTGCTGGGGTAATGAAGTGCCGGAAGGTTACGTTGTTGAGACACTTGGCCACGACTGCGATGACACCAATGCAAACGTATACAACAACGCAGATCTTTTCGTGGATTCTGACGGCGATGGCTATACCGAAGGCCCCGCAGCAGATGTATGCTATGGAGCGGAAATTCCAGAAGGATATGCTGAAACATCACTTGGAGCAGATTGCGATGACACCGACGCTACAAAATGGCGCACTGCCGACATGTATATTGACGGGGACGGTGATGGATACCATAGTGATAACGTCGACGCAGTATGTTATGGAGACACAGTTCCTGCAGGCTATTCACTTACTACTGAAGGATTCGATTGTGATGATGAAAATGCTTCAATCAACTTAGGCGCAACTGAAATTACAGGAAATGGAATCGACGAGAATTGTAATGGTATGGATGATGATGGTGTTGGGCAGCACTTCACACATTTAAAAGCATCACAATGCGGCTCAACACTTCCGCGAATCTATACTGCGCTTGTTGCAGAGGTAAATACCGCAAACGTTACTATGTACCGCTTTGAAGTGACCAACACAACAACTGGTGAGAAACAAACATACGTAGGTACTGATTATTATGTTCAGCTAACTGATTTAGATTCTTACGAGTACGGAACTACCTATTCAGTACGTGTAGGTATGGATGTTGATGGCGTATGGCAAGGCTATGGACCTGCTTGTTCAGTGACTACACCTTCACTTTTCCAAGGACCTGTCGCAATCAACATTTCTCAGTGCGGAACAACACTTGCGCAGCGTAACAGTCCTATATTTATTACCGGTCCACACTTCATCAGCTCAACTCAGATCCGTGTTACCAATCTTTCGACAACACAATCACAAACAATTACCCGTTCAGAGTCATGGTTCACGCTAAAAATGTTCCCGGCCTTATATGACTACAACACAAGCTACAGTATCGAAGTTCGTGTAGCCACAACCGAAGGATACAGTGAATGGACAACTGCATGTACAGTGACGACCCCGGGTGCGCCGGCAGGAAAATTTGCAGACAGCACCGCAAGCATCAAGGTTGTTGCCTATCCAAACCCATTCAACGATGCATTTAGCATCAGCATTGACAACACCGACCGTGCTGCGGTACAGGTTAAAGTTTACGATATGATGGGTAAATTGCTTGAAGTACGTGATATGGAAGCAAACAATATCGAAGCACAGCGCCTAGGAAGCAACTTGCCAGCAGGTGTCTACAATGTCGTAGTGACCCAAGACGGTACTGCCGAATCGGTACGTGTCATCAAAAGATAATTTCGTTTAATCTTGCTAAAAAGCCCTTCTGTAAAGAGGGGCTTTTTTTATGATCATAAACCAGTTGACCAACAACCTAAGACAAACAGGTTAAAAATAACGACCAACCGTTCAAAACCCGTCCGTTAAAAAAATCTTAACAGTAAAATAACTAATCGAATCAATTTTTTGCTACATTCGCCCACTGTAAAATATTAATAACGTATATTATATGACAAAAAATCTACCCAAAATGATTTTTAAGACATGCCTCACCCTACTATTGTTGCTGTCTTTCAACACCTGGTCGCAAACTCAATTAGCGGGATGGACGTTCGACGCATTGACTGCGACGCCTAGCACACCTACTACAGTCGTCGCGAATCTAGGCGCCCAAGCTAATACAGCCACGCTCTATGCTAACGGAACAAACGGATCCTCAAACTGGACACCTGCTACCGAATTAAATTCGCTTGCCGGAAGCACAACCGGTGATCCTCGTACAACAACCAATGCAGGCCAAGCGTATTCACTTTTAGGCGGTACATCTAACGCTGCAAATGGAAAGACGATTGTTCTGAAGATTTCGACTACTGGGTTCGAAAATCCCATTTTAACTTTTGCCACGCAACGAACTGCAGCCGGCTTTGCAACCCAACAATGGGCATGGAGTACTAATGGTTCGACCTTTACCAATATTTCGACCAACACCGCAGCAACTGTGACTGGCTCATACCAATTGAAGACGATAGATCTTTCAGCAGTTGCCGTAGATAATCAAGCTACTCTTTATTTGAGGCTTACAGTCACAGGAGCAACAAATGCGACTGGAAACAACAGGCTTGACAACTTTGTAGTTACCGCCACGCCGTTGGCTGCAGCTTCTGTACCAACGGTTGTAACTAGCTCGGCTACGCCCACGGCCAACTCGGCATCTTTAAGCGGAAACGTAACCAGCACCGGGGGATCAGCAATCACATCAAGTGGTGCGGTATACGCGCTTACCGGTAGTAACAGTAACCCTCAAATCGGAGGGCCATCCGTGGTACAGCTTGTGACATCGCCGCAATCGGGTACAACCGGACCTTTTACGGTGAATACCGGATCTGCCCTTTCAGTCAACACACAATACAGCGCAAATGCTTACGCTACTAACACCACAGGAACCGCTTACGGAACGGGAATTACGTTCTATACACTGGCAAATACGGTTGCAGCGCCAACTGTTACTGATGTAACTTCTTCTACTGCTAATGTTTCATTTACTACAAACGGGAACCCTGCCTACACCCAGTTTGCAATTATGGCAAACAGCTCCTATGTTCAGGCCAATGGCACACCGTCGGCAACACCTTTTTTCCAGACTGCCGCTGCGTGGGGAAGCACAATCGCCTTAAGCGGACTGACTCCTGAAGTAGCATATGCGATTACTATTGTTCCGAGAAACGGCGATTTGTTGGAAAGCGACGCTTCACCGGCTACAAACATTACCACTTTGCCATTTGTAGCGTCTAACGTATCTCCTACTCAGTTAAATGCTTTTGGGGCAGTATGTATTAATACGACACAAACAGGATCTTTTTCGTTTGACGGAGAAAACCTAAACGGCTCCAACATAATTCTTAGCGGAAACGCGGCTTACACTTTTTCAACTTCTTCAGCAGGGCCTTTTTCTAACCCATTGCAAATTTCATACACAGGCGGAACGATTTCCGGACAACAGGTATTTGTACACTTTACGCCTACGGCGGTTGCAAATTACGACGGATCGATTACTTTTAGCGGTGGTGGACTTTCAGAAGGCTTCCAGACGTTCGCATCCGGTTCAGGTATCAATACACCTGCAGCCATTACAAACGGAAGTGCAGCTTCGGTATCTCAATCTGCCGAATCAATTTCAGCTACAATTATAACGGGTTGCTCAGCAGTTTCAGCCTACGGCGTTGAGTACAGTCTGACCAACGGCTTCACCAACGGAACCGGAACAATTGTAAACGCATCGGCACTTTCAGCGGGACAGTTTACTACCTCATTAACCGGACTTACACCGAACACGACCTATTACTACAAAACTTTCGTTACCGACGGAACTGGAACAATTCGCGGAGCACAGCAGAGCTTCACCACGGCTAACCTTTCAGCTCCAACAGCTTTGGCTGCTACCAATGTTACCGAAACGGGTTTCACTGCAAGTTGGACAGCAGTTCCTGGGGCTACAGGATATTTGTTAAACGTTATGAGCGCTCTGAACAGTGCTTCGGAAGATTTTACTGATGGTAACTTTACAGCTTCACCTACATGGTCTGGAAATACGGCAAACTATGCAGTACTTTCTTCTTCAACATTTCCAAGCGGAGCAGGAACTACAGACGGCTCTTTCTTAGCATCGAATGCAAGCGTGGGAGCGACGGCAGTAGTAATGCCTTCAACAGAAACCCACGAATGGAACTTCACACTGGGTTCAGCCGCCTTCTCTCCTGCAGGCACCAACTACTTTGGAGTGATTTTAATGTCTAGCACTATTGTGAACAATATCTCAGGAAACTTCAACGGCTATTTCCTACGATTGGGAGCGGATGGTTCAGAAGACAGGTTACAACTATATAAAAGAACGGCTACGACTTCTACCTTAGTTGGCGAATTTTCGGCCACCTCAGCCTTTCCAAATGGTTTCCAAACGGGCGCCACAATTCGTGTGACGCGAAGCGACGCGGGTGTTTTCCAACTGTTTATTTCAACGGGCAGCTTCGAAAACGCAGCCTCCACTCTAACTTCAGCTGGAACGCTTACTGATAACACACATTCTGCTTCGCAATATTTCGGTGTATTTACCAACTTTGCAAACGTGAATGCAGCGAGACGTGTTTATATCGACAACATCCGCCTAGGTGCACCCGTATTCGTTGCCGGATATCAAAATCTTGCAGTATCAGGGACAAGTCAGGCAGTAACCGGCCTTTCACCTGAAACGACCTATTACTATAGTGTTAGTGCAACAAGCCCAACAAGTACTTCTACAGAGTCTAACGTTATAGCTGTTACAACATCTGCCCCGGCGGCAACACTTTCTTTCGGTGTACTTTCAGTTCAGCCGGGCGCACTTTGTGACGGTGCGACAGCAACGTTCTTCGTTACAGGTTTGCTGCCTTCTACATCACAAACCCTTACCTACAATATTGGAGGCGGTCTTGATCAAACAGTCACAGTAATATCAGATACTGAAGGAAATGCATCATTTACGCAAGTTGTGACTCTGGCTAACGACGATCAACTTCTTACTGTGACAGCTGTTGCTACAACAGCCGATCCTGGAACAGTATACACAGTTACCGAAACAAACGAGGTCCTTTTGAAAGTGTTTGCAAACGTTACTTATTATGCTGACGCTGATGGCGACGGCTTTGGTAACAGCGCAAGTTCAACTGCGTCTTGTACAGGCATTCCTGCAGGATATGTGACCGATAACACAGACTGTAACGACGCGCTTGTTACTTATGCTGACAATGATAACGACGGATTCGGTTCAGATACTTTAGCGGCGTGCGGAGTTGCCAATACCGACGACTGCAACGATAACCAACTTACATATGTTGATGCTGACGGTGACGGTTTCGGAGGTGCTACCTTAGCAGCTTGCGGCGTAACGAACAACAGCGACTGTGACGATTCAATCCTGATGTACGTTGATGCTGACGGTGACGGATTCGGTTCAGATACTTTAGCGGCGTGCGGCGTTGTGAACTCTGAGGATTGCAACGATAACCAACTTACATATGCTGATGCAGACGGAGACGGTTTCGGAGGCACGACGCAAGTTGCATGTGGACTTACAAATAACAGTGATTGTGACGACTCAGTTTTGATGTACGTTGATGCTGATGGTGACGGATTTGGTTCAGAAACTTTAGCAGCGTGCGGCGTTATTAATAATGACGACTGCAACGATAACCAACTTACATATGCTGATGCTGACGGAGACGGTTTCGGAGGCACGACGCAAGTTGCATGTGGACTTACAAATAACAGTGATTGTGACGACTCCGTTTTGATGTACGTTGATGCTGACGGTGACGGATTTGGTTCAGAAACTTTAGCAGCGTGCGGCGTTATTAATAATGACGACTGTAACGATAACCAACTTACATATGCTGATGCTGACGGAGACGGTTTCGGAGGCACGACTCAAGTTGCATGTGGACTTACAAATAACAGTGATTGTGACGACTCAGTTTTGATGTACGTTGATGCTGACGCCGATGGATTTGGTTCAGATACTTTAGCGGCTTGCGGCGTTGTGAACTCTGAGGATTGTGATGATAACCAACTTACATATGCTGATGCAGACGGAGACGGTTTCGGAGGTGCTACCTTAGCAGCTTGCGGCGTAACGAACAACAACGACTGTGACGATTCAGTCCTAATGTACGTTGATGCTGACGGTGACGGATTTGGTTCAGACACATTTGCTCCGTGCGGTGTAACCAACAGCGATGATTGTGACGACACTCAAATTCAATATGCTGATGCAGACGGAGACGGATTTGGAAGTATTATACCCGTTGCCTGTGGTGTAACAAACAGCAGTGACTGTGATGATTCCCTCGTTAGATACATTGATGCTGACGGTGATGGCTTCGGTTCTGATACTGTTGGTGCCTGTGGTGTAACCAACAGCGATGATTGTGACGACACTCAAATTCAATATGCTGATGCAGACGGAGACGGATTTGGAAGTATTATACCCGTTGCCTGCGGTGTAACAAACAGCAGCGACTGTGATGATTCCCTCGTTAGATACATTGATGCTGACGGCGATGGCTTCGGTTCTGATACTGTTGGTGCCTGTGGTGTAACCAACAGCGACGACTGTAACGATAACCAACTTACATATGCTGATGCTGACGGTGACGGATTTGGGAGTATTATACCCGTTGCCTGTGGTGTAACAAACAGCAGCGACTGTGATGATTCAGCCCTTATGTATGTTGATGCTGATGGTGATACCTACGGATCATCTGAACTTACCGCATGCGATGGTGCTACAAACAGCCTTGATTGCAATGACAGTTCCGCAGCGATAAATCCTTCAGCTACCGAAATTATTGGTAACGGAATTGACGAAAATTGTAACGGAATGGCAGATGATGCCGCACCGATGATTACAACACAGCTAAAAGCGCAGTATTGCGGTGTAGCATTACCAAATCTTTACACAGCTCTTGTTGCTACACCTCTGGCAAACGTGACGCACTACTATTTTGAAATCACTGATCTGAGCAACAACTCAGTGCAAACAATAGACGGTACTGCAAATTACTTCCAACTTACCGATCTGGATGATTATCAGTATGCAACTACATACTCAGTACGTGTTGGATTGGACGTAAATGGTGTGTGGCAAGGATACGGACCGGCTTGTTCGGTGACTACGCCATCGTTAAACATTGTTATACCACAATGTGGAACAACATTACCACAACGCAACAGCCCAATTTTCGTAACCGGCCCAAGCTTTATCAACTCAGTTGAAATTCGCATCACTAACCTTTCGACAGGTCAATCCGGTGTAATCACAAGAACCGTTTCTTGGTTTACCCTGAAAATGTTCCCGGCATTGTATGCATACAGCACAACATACAGCGTTGAAGTACGTGTTGCAACAACAGGTGGATATAGCAATTGGACTCCTGCATGTAACGTTACGACTCCTGCAGCACCAGCTGGCAAATCAGGTAATACAACAGCTTTGTTTAAAGCAGTTGCATCTCCAAACCCATACAACGATACATTTGCACTGAACCTAAACACTACAAGTGATTCAAATGTTCAGGTAAAAGTATTTAACATGATTGGAAAATTACTTGAGACCAGAAATGTTAAAGCTAATGACATCGAAGCTCAGCGATTAGGCAACGGATACCCTTCAGGCGTGTATAACGTAGTTATCACACAGGGAGAAACGACCGAGTCGATCCGCGTGATCAAAAGATAATTCTTACGATTAAGTATAGTAAGAGGCTGTCAGATGACAGCCTCTTTTTTTTGTGCCAACCCATTCCTGCTGCCCGATTTCCATAAATTCATTTGCGGCTGCTCTAAATAAGAATTACTTTTGTGCAAGTTTAACTATAACACACACAATGAACCCTGACACACAACGACTAAACAATCTGTGCATCCAAGTCCGCCGCGACATACTGCGGATGGTACACAAGGTGAATTCCGGACATCCGGGAGGCTCACTTGGCTGTACCGAATTCATGGTTGCACTCTACCAAAACCTGATGGAACGCAAAGAAGGTTTCGATATGGACGGCATCGGCGAAGACATTTTCTTTTTGTCGAACGGACATATATCGCCCGTTTTCTACAGCGTCCTGGCGCGTAGCGGTTACTTTCCCGTATCGGAGCTTGCCACTTTCCGCCACATCAATTCACGTTTGCAAGGACATCCAACCACGCATGAAGGTTTACCAGGTGTACGCATTGCATCAGGATCACTCGGACAGGGATTATCCGTCGCAATCGGCGCAGCACAGGCGAAAAAACTGAACCACGACAGCCACCTTGTTTATAGCCTACATGGCGACGGTGAACTTCAGGAAGGCCAAAATTGGGAAGCGATTATGTATGCTTCAGCCAAGAAAGTCGACAATATTATCGCCACTATCGACCTCAACGGTAAGCAAATCGACGGTTCTACCGACGACGTACTGCCAATGGGAAGCATTAGTGCCAAATTCATTGCTTTTGGATGGGACGTGGTCGAAATCGAAAAAGGGAACGACATTGACGCGATTATATCCGGCATGACCCAAGCCAAATCAAGAACCGGCAATGGGCGGCCTGTATGCGTGCTCCTACACACCGAAATGGGCAACGGGGTAGATTATATGATGTACAGCCACGCATGGCACGGAAAAGCGCCGAATGATGAACAGTTGGAACTTGCCCTCACGCAAAATTATTGCGAAGACGAGAACGACTACTAACAGCTACAAACAACAAATGAAAAAATATACAAATACCGGAAGTAAAGATACCCGATCGGGATTCGGTGCCGGACTTACGGAACTCGGACAACAAAATGAAAACGTTGTCGCGCTTTGTGCTGACCTTATCGGTTCGCTGAAGATGGACGACTTTAAAAAAAACCATCCGGAGCGGTTCTTCCAGATCGGAATTGCTGAAGCAAACATGATTGGAATTGCAGCGGGATTGACAATAGGTGGAAAAATTCCTTTTACAGGGACTTTTGCAAACTTCTCGACCGGCCGCGTGTACGATCAAATCCGGCAGTCGGTTGCTTACTCCGACAAAAATGTAAAGATCTGTGCGTCTCATGCCGGACTTACATTAGGTGAAGATGGTGCTACGCATCAGATTCTCGAAGACATCGGATTAATGAAGATGCTACCAGGAATGACCGTTATCAATACTTGCGACTACAATCAGACCAAAGCGGCCACAATTGCTATTGCGGAACACCACGGCCCGGTTTACCTACGTTTCGGACGGCCGGTTGTACCGAATTTTATGCCTGCAGATGAACCTTTTCAAATTGGGAAAGCGATACTTTTAAACGAAGGGACTGACGTAACCATAATAGCAACAGGCCATCTTGTGTGGGAAGCGCTTCTTGCGGCCGAAGCTCTGGAAGCAAAAGGCATTTCAGCTGAAGTAATTAACATTCATACGATAAAACCGTTAGACGAGGAAGCTGTTCTGAGCTCCATCACGAAGACGGGCTGTGTTGTAACTGCTGAAGAACATAATATCCTTGGCGGACTCGGAGAAAGCATCTCGCGTGTATTAGCGCTTCATCAGCCCTCGCCCCAGGAATTTGTAGCGGTAAACGACAGTTTTGGTGAATCGGGAACTCCTGAGCAACTGATGGAAAAATATAAGCTTAACAACGCCGCAATTGCCGCCGCCGCAGAGAACGTTATAAAGCGAAAATAGTTAAATCAGAATAGAAAAAAATCCCGCTCAATGAGCGGGATTTTTTTATTCAAATTCATCACCATACGGCGGTTTGCATGTGGGATCGAGATGTCGTCTTAAACGATCGGCAGCAGTAAAGTCTAGTGGATTGTAGTTAATCGTCCCCGAATCCGGATCATATGTTGGCGGTGTTGTGAAGCATCTCGGAATACCATAGGTCTCATTGATGAACGGTGTGGTGGGATCATCTACAGCAGCGCCATTAAACGAATAGTAAGTGAATGCTGCATTTGGATGTGCCGGATCAACAGGCCGTCTAAGTTCGGTTCTTGTCAACGCACCATCATTATCATCATCAAAGTCAAGATAATCGGCAATCCCGTCGTCATCGGTATCATCTTCCGTATTCGCAACGCCTTCTTCATTGTAACGAATATATCGGTCGCCGTTAAGATCCTCGAGATAAGACGGAATACCATCAGAATCCTGATCAAGACGGTTCACGTCGTACAGCTTAAAAGAAAAAATAAGCGGTGCGTAAGCCGGAATTGATCCCTGAAGATTGTTGTAATATGCAAGTCCGGAAGGAATAAACATAACGCCTGCACCAAAATCCGTGTATAGGTTTGGTTCGCCAACAACCGAAGTACGGTCGCCGGGCCTGAACTGTGGAAAAATCTCGCGCCAACCTTGGATCACGGATTCAAGCGGTAGAAAATTCGTTGGAAACGGTGTGTTTTCAAAGACGCGGTGTACGAGATCGCCCACTTCGATTCCTTCCTCTTCGTTAGCTGCTATTGCACGTGTAATATAGCGTCCTTCGTAAGCAGCAAGTACAGCATCTACGTTAGAAGGTTGCATACGCAGATTAGATGCATCTGCCCCGCCTCCATCTCGCAGCTTCAGATAATATATTGTGTAGCTAACCCCGTTTCGGGTTACAGGCCATTCAAGCAGTTGCTCGCTGTTCCAGATTGCTGTTGGATCGTTTTCCGGAACATCAGTAAACGTAACATCCTGATCGGTGTGTGCTCCCGGATTGTTATTTACGGTATAAGAATGGGTTTTAAGGAATTCCTGAATAAGGGCGAGATCGGTTACATATTGTGTGTTATAATCGCGCAACTTTACCGTCGGGTCATCATCGCTGGGATTACATCCGGCAAACGAAATAATTATCGCGATAACCGCAATTATTCTGTAGAAATTAGTCATTTTCACGTAATTTTTGGCCGCAAGATACAATATTGATTTATTTTTGTAAACTAATTAACGACGATTTTAGAAAAACTTATGAGGGTAGATAAATATCTCTGGTGTGTGCGATATTACAAAACCCGCAACATGGTTACCGAGGCTTGCAAGAAGAATCATGTCACGGTAAACGGGCAGATTGCAAAGCCTGCAAAGGAAGTTTTCCCCGGTGACAAAATCACCTTCCGAAAGGATCAGATCACTCATATCGTTTCAGTGCTTGATATCCCGCCAAACCGGGTAGGCGCCAAGCTAGTCGAGGTGTACCGCAAAGATGAAACACCGGCGGAGTCTTTTGAGCATCTTGAAATGATCCGGCTGTCGAAAGAGCATTACCGCAAAACCGGCGAAGGCCGCCCAACTAAAAAAGACCGCCGCGACTTAGACGATTATGGCAATAGCAGCGATCCAGACGACGAATAAAACTATTATGGCAAAAAATATTATACTTAACCATCAGGAGATCGAACACAAAATAAAACGCATCGCCTACCAGATCTATGAAACCTTCGTGGACGAATCTGAGATTGTAATTGCAGGAATTGCGGCAAACGGGTATGTCTTTGCTGAAAAGATTGCGACGACGCTTGAATCGATATCTGAAATAAAAGTGCTGCTTTGCGAAGTTACGCTCGATAAGCAAAACCCGACTTCGGTCGTGTCGACTTCGCTTCCGAAAGAACAGTATACCGGAAAAGGTTTGGTACTTGTTGACGACGTTTTAAACTCGGGCACGACGCTGGTTTATGGCGTAAGACACTTTCTGGATGTCCCGCTGAAAAAATTCAAGACCGCGGTGCTGGTTGACCGTAACCATAAACAATATCCTGTAAAAGCCGATTTTAAGGGAATTTCCTTGTCGACTTCGTTGCTTGAGCACGTTCAGGTGGTGTTCGAAGAAAATGCCGACTATGCCTATTTAAGCTAGCAGGCCCGCAATTTCGCCCGCAACTTCCTCAACCGACTTTTTATCAGTGAATACTTTAAGCGTAGCCTGATCATAATAATAGTTTCGCTCAAAAAGGTGTTTGGCGATAAATTCGATGAGTTCAGCATCGTGCTGTTCAGCAAGCAATGGACGGGAATTAATTTGATTTTGCAAACGCGCCGCAAGAGTTTCTACAGATGTCTTCAGATAGACCGACACCACATTCGGGTATTTCAAAAAGAGGTGGTTGTGGGCATAGCAAGGCGTTCCTCCGCCCAGCGAAAGAACAAAGCTATGCTCATCCCCTACCAGCGCCTTAATCCGTTCGTGTTCAAGTTTTCGAAAGTAGATCTCGCCATGGCTATCGAAGATCTGGTTTATCGTCATCCCTGCATGTGTTTCAATCAAGGCGTCCAGATCAATGTGTTCCACTCCCAGATTGTGCGCAAGTAGTCTGCCCACCGTTGTCTTACCGGAACCCATATAGCCAAGCAAAAAAATTTTCACCATCGAATAATACCTTAGGAATTAGGAGGTTGTGGGCATTCGCCAAAAAAAGCCAAATTTAAAAGATAATTGCTTTGAAAAATAAATTATAACGCCTTATATTTGCACCCGCATTGAAGAAATGACAATGACTCGATAGCTCAGTTGGTAGAGCACAACACTTTTAATGTTGGGGTCCTGGGTTCGAGCCCCAGTCGGGTCACAAATTTCACACATTTTTTCATGCGAAGACTCGATAGCTCAGTTGGTAGAGCACAACACTTTTAATGTTGGGGTCCTGGGTTCGAGCCCCAGTCGGGTCACAAAAGTCGGGCGCCAGCTTGGCTTTTTTCATTTTCAGGCCACGTGGAGAAACTGGTAGACTTGCCATCTTGAGGGGGTGGTGCCGCAAGGCGTATGGGTTCGAATCCCATCGTGGTCACATCTTCACGAGATTATTATCCGTAATTCATTGTTTTTAAATGATTTACGGATTTTTTTGATTTTGATTTGTACGATAATTGTACGGCAATAAGCTGATTTACTAATTCTGCTTCACCAATGTCATTTGGTATCGTTCGACTAAATGCCATTCTAATAATGCTCACAAGTTGGAACGTTAACCTGTGAGCATGTATATCGATTATTTTTGATTAGCCGAGGCAATTAGCAATTCTTTATTCTCTACTAAAAACTCCTTGATTATTTTGCCTGCCTGCCAAGGACGTAGGGAATATCATCTTGAACCATAGACGTATTCGACATTCTTCCATCAAGCATTTGCGTAGCGAATTCGATGTTTGCACTTGCGTAACAACTGGGTTTAAGTAACCAGGAAAAAGAGTCGGGAGATGTAATCGCAGGTATTTTTGCACTTTGAGTGTTCTACTTGATTATTAGGGGCAATTCTCGCGCTTACTTTTTTTGCCGAATCTCGACAATAATATCTATGCGCAAATCGGATTGATTGACGTTACTCGGTCTGGCAGCGAAAAATGCGATTCTGATTGTTGAATTTGCAAAAGAACGCGTAGATAGGGGAAAGGAACTTGTAGTGGCGCGCATTGAAGCAGTGACGTTAAGCCTTAGGCCAATTGTTAAGACTTCCCTAGCTTTTTATCCTTGGTATGATACCTTTGATTTTCTCATCGGGCACCGGTGCTGTCTCGCGGCAAACCATCGGCTGACCGTTGCGGCCGGAATGACCGTGGCTACTATCATTGCCATCTTCATTGTCAGGCGCCGTCATCTTTTGTTAAAGCCTCAGGAAAATTAGATGAGCAAAATGAATCGCAATCAAATAACAGAACATACAAGTATCCTATTAAAAAAATATGTTTTAAAGAGTATGGCCATCGATGAAATTTCTTTTGGACCAGGAATTTCTAAGCCTATTTACGGTCAGTTTACGACCAAAGAAGATTTGTTACTAGAGTGCCTGACCTTGATGAATAAAAAAACCCCTTTGTGTCCAAAGGGGTTTTCATGTTATAAAATGTATGCTTACCTCTTTATTATTCGAAGTGACTGCAAAGTTCCGTCTTGTGTTACAACAACGTTATAAACGCCTGATGGAAATCCGCTGCCCAGCCTTTGATTTTGCAGATCGGCTGAATCAACATCACGAAGCTCGAGAAGTTTTCCTACCATATCATAGATCTTTACCTGAATCTTTGAGATCTGGGCCGTCTCAACATTCAATGTGAAGCTATCGGTGTAAGGGTTAGGATAGGCAACCGCTTTAAAGTTTGAGGCGGATGCTTTCGCTGAATTTCCTGGAGCTGCCGGAGTCATGATCGTACATGGTATTGACCAGTCGCTATAGACACCTGTTGTGGCTCCCCTTACTTCGATCTGGTAAACAGTGTTGTAAGAATAGTCGATGTTGGTGAACATTTTCAATTTGAACCATGATTCAGAACGAGTGATTGTCTGTGACTGCATAGTAGTCATGTTGGTCACGTGTATCTGGTAAGATTCAATGAAACTTCCTCCTGTGATGAAGATAGCATCGCTACGGTTTGAAAGTGTTCCTCCACAATTAGAAACCTGTAGGTTAAGCATAGGGGTGGAAACATTACAAGCCGGTCCGTAACCTTGCCATACACCATTTACATGCAATCCTACACGTACGGAATATGTTCTCCCGTATTGGTAGTCATTGAGGTCAGTCAGCTGGAAATAGTTTACGTTTCTTGAGATTGTCTGAATAGCGCCCGTGTTGGTATCGGTGATCTCAAATGAATACATAGTCACGTTCGGAACACTTGCAACCGCTACAATAGCAGTATAAATATTTGAAAGGACAGATCCGCATTGCGATGCTTTTATAACTGTGCTTGGCCCCAGGTTTACGAGCGTAAAATCTTTTGTGACAGTACAGCCATTCGCGTCGGTCACAGTAACCGTATATGTTCCTGCTGAAAGTCCTGACGCCATTGCAGCATTTCCGCCGGACGGCGACCATGAATACGAATAATCTCCAGTTCCACCCGTTACAGCCACAGTAGCCGAACCATCTGATCCGTTGCTGACATTTGTTTGAGACATTGCCGTCGCCACTAATGCATCAGGCTGCGAAATAGTAATTGTTTCTGTACTGGTGCAACCGTTGTTGTCCGTGATCGTTACCGTATAATCGCCAGCTGAAAGTCCGCTTGCCGTTGCACCATTTCCGCCAGATGGCGACCATGAATATGAATAAGATCCTGTTCCGCCTGAAGCGACCACCGTTGCAGATCCGTTGCTTCCGCCAAAACAACTAACATTATTCTGCGATTGTGTTGCTGTTAAAGCTTCCGGAGAAGAAATTGTAAAGTTTTTTTGAATCGAGCAACTGTTTGCATCGGTAATCGTTACCGTATAATCGCCTGCTGAAAGTCCGCTGGCAGTAGCTTCTGTTCCACCAGATGGCGACCATGAATAGGAATAAGATCCTGTTCCGCCTGAAGCGACTACTGTTGCAGATCCGTTGCTTCCGCCATTACAGCTTACATTGGTCTGCGATTGCGTTGCCGTCAAAGCAGAAGGAGCTGAAATTGTAAAGTTTTTTTGAATCGAGCAGCTGTTTGCATCGGTGACCGTAACTGTATAATCGCCAGCTGAAAGCCCGCTTGCAGTTGCCCCTGTTCCGCCTGACGGTGACCATGAATAGGAATAAGATCCTGTTCCGCCTGAAGCGACTACTGTTGCAGATCCGTTGTTTCCGCCATTACAGCTTACATTGGTCTGCGATTGCGTTGCTGTCAAAGCTTCCGGAGAAGAAATTGTAAAGTTTTTTTGAATCGAGCAATTGTTTGCATCGGTGATCGTAACTGTATAATTGCCGGCTGAAAGTCCGCTTGCCGTTGCACCATTTCCGCCTGACGGTGACCATGAATAGGAATAAGATCCGGCCCCGCCCGAAGCGACCACTGTTGCAGATCCGTTGTTTCCGCTGTTGCAACTAACATTTGACTGTGATTGTGTAGCAGTCAATGACGATGTAGGCTGACTGATTGTAAAATTCTTTTGGATTGTGCAGCTATTTGCGTCAGTTATGGTAACCATGTAGTTGCCGGCTGAAAGTCCGCTTGCCGTTGCACCATTTCCGCCTGACGGAGACCATGAATAGGAATAAGATCCTGTGCCGCCCGAAGCGACCACTGTTGCGGTTCCATTGTTTTCGCCGTTGCAGCTTACATTTGTTTGCGATTGTGAAGCTGCTAGTACGTTCGGTGAAGTAATCGTAAAGTTCTTAGATGTTGTACATCCATTTGCGTCGGTAACAGTGACCGAGTAGTTTCCAGCTGACAATCCTGAAGCAGTCGCTCCTGAACTTACATTAGGTGACCAAAAGTACGTATAGCCACCTGCTCCGCCTGTAGGAATGATTGTAGCACTTCCGTTGCTTCCGCCATTGCAGCTCACATTGGATTGAGATTGTGTAGAGGTTAAAGCCTGAGGCTGCGTAATACTAAACGTGGTCGACGCTGTGCTTCCACATGAGCTCGTTACTGTAACGGTCCAGTCTCCAGCCGTAAGTCCGCTTACCGATGCAGTTCCGTCTCCTGATGGATTTCCAGGAGTCCAGTTATAGGTAAAGCCACTTCCCCCCGACGCACTTACCGTTGCGGCGCCGTTGCTTCCGCCATTGCACGAAACATTGGTCTTTGATGTCTGATTCAAGGTTATGGCACCACATGGCGGCACTTGCCAGGTCATTCCGTCGAGAGCTACGTAATTGATTCCGGAAGTTGTATTAATCACAAACTGGTCGATTTGAATATTGGAGTTGTTCGCACCTCCGTATGTCGACATATTAATGAACGTAAAACCATTATTCGAAGCGTAACTGTTGTTGAATCCTGAACTTGAGCTTGCGGTGAAAACAGTAGCACCTGCGAGCTTACCCGTAATTGTAACTGTTCCGGTTATGTTAAGGTTAAGATCGTCGTCTGTCAGGAACAGGTACATGCTCTTTAAAAGAAAAGGAGCTCCAGAAGAAATTGTAAATTGAACGGGAGTCATAAAATTGGCGCCACTTCCGGAGTTGTCAATATACCGGTGATCGTTTGCGCCCGTATATCCGGTACCAGGATAGTTTCCTTCGACGTCAAATGTCCCTCCTGCCTGCGAAGTGATCGTAAACGTGCGGCCATTATCGGTAAACGTTGCCGAACCGATGGCCTCTGTTTCGAAATGTTCTGTCGTTTGTGCCCTGAGATGGGTGCCAAACAGAAAACAGAGCAATAATAATAAGTACTGTTTTTTCATTGGAATTGTGTTTATGATTAATAGATATGAAATTTTAACTTATATTGAGCCTAATAAAATAAGGCGCTGTGCTGACATCTGAACTTAAAACTATCGCGGAACGGATCATCAGTTCTGATGGCTTATCCGAGCAGGTAATCTCTGTAAAAAGTTTATCCGGCTTTTATGATAAAATCACCGAAGATAAAAACCTTTTTGTTTTATCGGGTGATAATGAGAAAATTATAAAAGGCGGCCATGCACTTTCTACGTATAATGCGGCAGTTTGCACTGACGATTATTTGCGCACCGCTTATTTCCTTAAAGGCATCCACAAAGCGGTTGTTGATCTTCATTTGCAATTTCCTCATAGGAAGATCAACATTCTCTATGCAGGCTGTGGCCCGTTTGCCACGCTTCTTCTGCCTCTGCTTCCACTGTTCAATAAAGAACGGATCGATGCAATTGTATTGGATATCAACACCTCATCAATTCAGTCTGTAAAAAATCTTCTAGCTATTCTCGAACTTGAATCCTACCGTTTATCCTTGGTTGAAGCTGATGCTACAAATTATCAAAAGCCGGAAGAATGGGGTATCGATCTTTTCATCAGTGAAACCATGCATTATGCACTTACTGCAGAACCACAGGTTTCAATCACAAAAAATTTCATTCCGCAACTTCTCCCTCATTCGATTTTTATTCCGAAAAATATCCATATCGATCTGGTGTACACCTTTTTTGCAAAAGAGCCATTTCTACGGCAAAATGAAAATCCGACAGACACAAAGCTCAAACCCAATTTTAAACGACATTTCGTCGACAGGCTGTTTTCGATAAGTCGAGATTGTTCAGAACTGCTTTCCGGTACTCAAATCACTTCAGGATTTTATGCGGTTCCTGCCGAATTGGATGCGTTTCCTGATCTATGCATTTTTACTTCGGTTGAAATTTACGATGGGATTGTGCTTGAAGCAGCCGACTCCTTAATCACCAATCCGTATTGCATAACCTCCTTGTTTCATTTAAAGGCGTATTCGGAGTTTCAGCTTGTATATGATTTTATCGAAACTCCGAACTGGACCTATATAGTCAAATAACGCTTATGGGCGAGATGGGTATATTCCCTCAACACAAATAATGTAGTTCATTGCGATAAATGGCTGCATAATTTTAAATGGCTGGCTCGCTCCTGCAACATCTTCTGTTACTGCTGCTGCCGAAATTGTGATATCAGCAGTACCGTCTGAATATCCAAACGTATTGTTGAACACGCGCCCATCAATAGCTCCCGGCGCAGCAAGCACCGATGTTGGTTTTGGCGCGCTGTACGCTGCATTCGCAGAGCTGGCATGCAATCTTGGGTTATGCACGTGTGCAGGCATATTGGTAACGCCAAGTGTAACACTTTCTGTTCCACCTATTTCTCCTCCAACATATTGCGTTCTTGAAACAGGAGATGAACCCGTACCCAAAGGCGCAAGTCCTGCAAAATTAGGTAAAGCGAAGGTGGTTTGTCCGTCGCCACCATAGGTTGTTCCCAAAATGGAGAAAAGTGCGCTAAACTGCGCGATCGACAATAATTGTCCCTGGCAGAGCATAAAGCCCTTCGGTGCGAAGTTACCTGCGAAAATTTTACAAATTCCAATGTACTCTTCCATGATCTAATATTTTTTGTTGGTTAATAAGGACAAACTTAGCTTGATGCGAATTTCATATCGCAGGTAGAAATACCTGTTTTTTAAAAGTTGGTACCGTTATCCCTTAAAAAACTACTGCAAATGGTAATAAAGATTGATTTACGATAAGTAACAATAAATAAGTAGCTAAAGATTTACAAAAACATCACTTGGCAGCTAACTTTTAAAACGCTACTTTTGAACTCCTTAGAGCACCGGATACCACGGTAAATAGCAACCAATAAAACCAAAAATAATGGAATTCAGAGACTTAGCCAGCATTGTGAATTGTCTTAAAAAATGGGACCAGATCAGAAGTAATGCTACCGATGTTGTACAATATCTTGGTACGGGAAACCATTTTCAACTCCAAAGAGATAAGCCTACAGCCTCGAACTTACATGCCTATCCAGGAATCGGGACCGAAGACGATGCGTTGTACTTTTTTATCCTTAGCGCGAACGCTGACAAAGTCGGTAGTGAAATCGACTTATTCAATGCCATTACCGTATGCAAATTAGAAAGCAGCCCCGGCAATGGACATGAAATTTCAGATGTCGTTGCAAGAAAAAGAATTGCGAATTGGGATAAGGACTTTTCAAAATGGGCAATAGACCAAATCGACAAGCAGCAGCAGACCCAAGGCATATTTAAAGCATTTAATATTCCGTCTGATTATGCAGTACAAAATACTAAATACTCGGTTTTCCTTGGTTTGAAAGAGGATAGCCGATCAGTAACAGGGTACGACGCTGATCTTATCACATGCGACACTTCAAAAAGCTCGATAGTGTTTTACGACACTGTAAGGCCTGTCCCACCGTTTGATGTAACCATTCCACAAAGCAGTTTTTATTTATTAAGCTTGGTTCAAAAGCAATAGCATGACCTTCGACAGGTTTTTAAGTTTAGCAACTTTAGTTGTGCCACTTTTATTATTATTTGGTATTTCAATTGGTGCTTATTTAAAGCGGCATCTTGAAGATAGATACCGGTTCCTGTTGATATATCTGGGTATGTGCTTACTGATAGACGTCCTGAGTCGGATCGTGGGAGAGCTTTACGGCAATAATCTGGTTTTCATTATAATTTTCAGTTTGCTGGAGCTGGTTTTCTTTTACGTTTATTATCGGAAATTTTTCTTTAAAAGAGCAGTACCGATATATACGCTGATTACATTATTGGGGTCGATCTTCATGCTTTATGAGATGGCTGCATTAAAAGATGTTTCACCAAAAGAATTCCAGCCTTACTCTAAAGTTATCTGTTCTTTTATAATCATAGTGATGTCGATCAATTGTCTTTTTGAAAAAATGGCTGATGAACAACAAGACAATGCAGTTATTAAATTAAATTCCGCTTTTGTAATCTATTTTTCGCTGAACCTGATATTCTTTCTGCCTGTAAATTTTCTGATTAATGTTGCATCGTCCGTAAAATTTTACTTTTGGTCCGCGAATCTTTTACTGACCATTTCATTCTACGGTTTTTTATGTAAGGAAATATGGAAAAATGGCTCGACCCGGAAACGATTGCAATCTGGATCTTAATTGTCCTTGCTGTTATTACGTTATTAGCGGTCTCTTTTGTAAAACTTGTTCGGATAAATTTTAAACGCGCAGTCGAAAATAAACTCCGCGAGTCGCGCATGCAGCTCGAATACCAGAAAAATCTGCTCGAAAGCGGGATATTGGTGCAGGAACAGGAGCGAACACGCATTGCTGCCGATTTGCACGATTCCATTATCGGGAAGCTGACTGTTGTGCGGTTTAAGAATCAATCCGAATATGATCGCGCGCACATTGACCTGCTCCTGGGTGAAAGCATTGATGAGGCCAGAAGGATATCCCATGATCTGAGTCCGCCCATGCTTGAGTTCATTGAAATGGACGAACTCGTTGACGACATTATTTCTCCATGGAAAAAGTATCTTCAAATCCATTTTCATAAAAATAGTATTGCCGGACCTTCAATCAATCAAAATCTCAAAATCCAGATCGCGCGTATTGTACAGGAGCTCATCATCAATATCCACAAACATTCAGGTGCGTCCGAAGTACGTGTTGGCCTCAAGGTAACCACTCAAAATCTTTATCTGGCCGTAACCGATAACGGAAACGGATTCGATGTTGGCGAGGCTAAGAAAGGCATCGGTTTAAAAAATATCGAGTTACGGATGTTGTACCTTCAGGGTTCGTACAAAATCAAATCCGGAAAAAAAGGCAGCACCACAATAGTTGCTGTAAACCATCTTAAATTCGGCGCACAATGACAGAAATTTCGATTGCCATAACCGATGATGATAATCTCATAGCCGAGTTGCTGAAAGGTTTTCTTGATAAAAAAGAAGGCTTCAATGTGCTTTTTACTGCGTCGGACGGCAACGATCTTATTCAGAAGCTTAATTCGGCCGCTACCCTGCCCAACATTTTACTGCTTGACCTGAAGATGGAAGGCATGAACGGAATTCAAGCTACGCAACATCTCAAGATCCACTTTCCTTCGATTAAAATAATTATAATCTCCTCCCATTACAAACTTGGATTTTTAAATGTCATGTTCCAGACCGGTGCTTCCGCTTTTGTTCCGAAAGGCATATCTCCCCTATTGCTCAAGGAAATAATTGAGACCGTTTTTACTACCGGGGTATATTTTCTGGACGAGCAAATTGGTGCCTTAAAAGACCACGCACCACAAATAGCACGCAACAAAATTTTGCAGGACGATACCGATCTCTCAGAGCGTGAAACAGAGATATTAAAGCTGATCTGCATGCAGAAAACGGCCAAGGAAATTGGCGAGATTTTGTTTATCAATGGCAGGACGGTTGAAGGACATAAGAACAACCTTTTCATCAAGACCGGTGCAAAAAATATAGCCGGACTCGTGGTCTTTGCGGTCCAGCATGATATCATCCGAATCGACCAGCTGCCAAGGATATAAGGAGGATTTGGAAATTCGAAGATTTGAAAATTTTTAGTGTGGAAACTTGGAATTAACTAAAATACACGGTTTTGTTAAAACCTCTTGCGACCAATTTTCCTTAAACGCCATTTGCTTAACCACAAACATAGCAAATAAAAAAATAGGTATTTATACCTGCTTTTTTCTGATACCTGCAGGTTAGATTTGAACGCCGCTACCTACTGAATAAAAAGAACGGACATATCTGTCGTTGAAATAATATCAGTACGTACAAATTCACTAACAACTTCTAAAATACCACTATGTTTAAAGTTAAAATCACTAATCTGCCTGCTGGCAAAAACGTAAAGATTACACAAATTTCACCTGTTGAGCGCAATATTCCGTATGATCCAAATGGAAATTTATTGGGCCCCGAAGGCGCGGAGTATATTTTCGATTTTCCCGGAAAAGGGATTGCGCATCTTAAAGATGTCGGTAACGCTTTTAAAGGCCCAAAGGGTGAATGGGGTGTTCAAATCAACAAAAATCCAGTATTTAATTATAGTGATGAAGGACTTTTAATAATCGACATGCTCGATTACAAGTATCCGACGGCCAGGTTTATTTTGGATAGTTTCAGCATCAATACAATCCTCGCTAGAACAGACGGGACTACGATATCCAACCTCGAAGATGAAAGATACGGTTACGACTTTGTAATGGCAACCACTCAGGAAAGCATGCTGGCCAATGCCAAAAAGTACCTTGACAAAACAAAGTTTGCAACTGTAAAGAGATTTTATACGTATGGCTCGTCGGGAAGACCAGTAGAATGGGATGAGGCAACTTTCATGAGAATGTCTGGGAATACCGATCCCTTTGCCGTACCTGCCTGGAATGGCCAAGGTGCTGTAAGCGCCGGTCTTCAAAATCTTATAAATATACGTTTTGCATTTGCTTTTGAAGCTGCGGCGGGTCTGCCTAAACGTAGCCTCGAGATCTTCAGGATGAACGCGGCCGACAGGACCTTCTCGTATAAAATGGGTTTCGAAAAATTTAATATTTCAGAACTTGCAAGGGATGCCTCAAAATATATCCGGCTCTCGCAAAACAACAGCAACCCGTGGATCTTTGACACTGTTGTAAATCTGCTGCAAAATAGTCCTTCCTATGTCCCGACAAACGTACGCAATACGTACAACGGCCTTATCCAAACCTACGGCGAGTATAGCTTTGTAATAAATCAGATTTCATTCAATTTTGATGCGGCTATATTGAAGACAATGCCTGCTATTCCTATATCTAAAGACGACGCTCTGCTGGAACTATCGAAGATATTTAAAGAGTTGTATGCGAAAAGCACAAAAGATTCAGCTGCATCGTCGCTGAACTACAGTATCCTGAAGAACCGTGCAAGACAGATCAATACCAACGCCCTTCAACTTACCGAAATGCAGCACGGGATCGGTCCTTATAAGCCGGCATTCCGCAGTGCTGCACCTGCCGACTCGCGTTTGGACACTCTGAATTATTACTATGCGACCGACAATAAAAGGATCCCGGCAATTGTTCCGTTCGACTGGAATTGGGTCGAGCCCGACGAGGTTGCCGAGTTCAACGGAGTGATCTCTGTTAGCCGCAGTAATTTTTTGAACTACCTCAATAGGGTGTTATCCGAACAATTGCCTGCAATAGACATTGTACCAAACGTTTGGATGTCATACGACAGGGATCTTGTAGTAAAGTGGACACATGAAATGGGACATAAGACCGGCCAGGCCTTTAAAATCCTCCCTCGGTACAGCCGTACTTCCGATGACAAGCCTGCCGCTATGTTTTATAAATTGGAGAATAGGTCGTCCAACAGCACCTATTGGGATATGGGTATAAGCAATGCAGAAGGCCATTATAATTATTTTGCCGATATCGAAGTAACGGTAAAGGATCGGATAATCACAGTTACTACGCATTGCCGGGCCCGAATGGAATATAAAAAATGGGCATGGGAAACAGGTACAGCCGCAGGAAATGTTGCCGATTTTACCAGCGTCTATGAATATGAGATGTCTGTCAATAATGTGGGCAAATTGCTGGTAACCCGCAAACAGGTGTCGTTAACCAACAGATCCGAGGACCTTTCCATAAACAACTTAAGCAAAACCCAGATCGAGCATGTGGTCGAGCCAATGAGGAAAATAAAAGCAGTTGTTACAACTGTTGTTGAGAACGCAATGAACAGTTTTACTTCACAACTTGAAGAGGGTATCAACAACATGCAAAACTGGGCATTCCCCGGTGGCGAGGCCTTTACTTTCAAAGATGTGATTTTCTCACGGTACGAAGATCTGATCGTCCACATCAATTATGTGACGGCGAAAACCATGATGCAATATGGTCCGCAGGTTATGGAAACCGAAACAGAAGAAGTAGAAAACAACTAACAGACTAATCATGAAAACCAAAATATCAGTTGATTCAAAATTAATGGAGAATCAAAAGCAGGCCGAGGTCATGGCAGCCGGGAAAATGTTTCAGGCGCTTCAAACCTCGGAAGGCCATGCGCTCTTCTTCTCTATCGGAACCGATAGCCACTTTTACCTTGTACGCGAGATTCCCGGGGACATTGCCGGATGGCGCAAAACCAACCTGGGCAGTTCAATAGGCAATCACAAGGTAAAGCATTTTGTTGTTTCGCAAAACCATGAAACTAACTTGGTTGATATTGTCATAGCCGTCGAAATCGATGGGAATGATCATATTTACACTGCGCTAAACCTTGTAAATGACCATACAACGTGGGAGAAAGCCGTCCTGTTTGCCGAAATTCCGTACGACAATAAACAGGTTTCTTTTTCTAAGTTTGTCGTCAGTGGACTTTTCACAGCTGAAACTTCAGGGAGCAGTTTTACAATGGTCGACCTCATTCAGGATCCCGATTCCCAAAATCAATTCTTTTATCGGTTTATTCTCGACCCGTTTCGGAATGCGGGCAAAAATGCCTGGATAAGAAAACCTCTTGGCAGCAACCTTACAGCAACAAAGTCGGTCATCAGCTGTGTTGGCAGGATGGAGCGTGAAGAACGTGATGGCGTCTATACTTTCGGATCAGTCAACGATAAAGAGCAATTGCTTTATACGCCATTATTTAATGACTATGCCGAAGAAGGCAGCGAATTACAGGCAGAGCCGATACGACTGGAAATGCCGCACAAAGCTTCCGCAATTGCTGTATCGGAAATAGAAAACAATCTGACGAATCTTTACGTATCGGCTGAAGGCAAACTTTATCTTTTCAAGTCAGATCTTCAGGACGGCGATAAGGGCACAGTCGTCCTTGAACATCCTTTGCTCAAAGATGTCTTGCAGCTACATATAAACACAAACAGCAGCCGCGTCTATGTTTGGGGCTTGAACAGACAGGGCCAAATTTTTTATACGAGCTGCCAGCGCAATAAAGAAACTGTAAAAGATGCATGGTCGGTTCCTGTTCCAATCTTGCGGAACGTAACACAAATCGCAACTTACCTCAATAAAAACCATGCGGGCAACGTGATCTTCGCCCATAACGACGGCAAGCTCATCCAGCTCACGCAAGATCCGGTAACAACCCTTTGGAATAACCGCAATATCGTCCTTCCGACTACCGATATGATGTCGGTTCTGAAGTTCAATACTTTCACCACGCACATTTCGCTTACAGACGAAACCAACAAAGCTGTTGCGAATGCCAGTATTGAGATTTCGTCTGTGAGTCCGGTATCGGTATATGTAAACAATCAGTTCGAGATCCTTTCCGCTGAAAATCCGCTTGAAGTCAGAACCGATATTACCGGCAACATCACGATCCTGCAGCAAACCGATACGATAGCGGGCGTTTGCTACAACCTCAAAACAAAAGGAACGCGCGAGAAGATCATTGTGAATCCGATGATTGCAATGCTCGAGAAAATGGCTGAAGTAAAAAACGGAAGCGACCTCGGCAATGTGCAGATTACCGACGAAAACGGGAATCAAAAGCCTTTGGTTGGATCTGACATTGACAAAAAGACCAAAGATGAAGTAGCGCAGTCGATGTCAAGATTTATCGAAACGGCCGCCAACATGCCTCAGGATGGAAGCGTGAAAAAAATTCCGCAGACTAAAAGAATGCTCAAGAATTTTAAAGCTTCGAACTTTAAGGCAACAAAGGATAATTTCTGGGGACTCACATTCTCCGAGGACAATAAAGTCGAATTCTACGAAGGTCCAAAGGCTATGCTTAAATTTGGCGCGATTCATAGTGAAAGGAGTGATGTGCTCTTATTCCGCAGTGCCGACAATCAGCTGCACAATATTTTCGACGACATCGCGTCCACGATTGGCGACATCTTCAATTTCATACGCGAAGGGGTTTCCTCGTTACTCAGCATGACCGTCATGGTGGTCGAAGGCGTGTATCATTTTATTATCGACATTGCGAACAAGGTCTACCGATGCGTGCTCGATTCTGTAAACGCTGTTATATCGGCGATCGAACTGGTATACAATAAAATCGCGGTATTCTTCGAGGACCTTGTAAAATGGATCGGATTTCTGTTTCAATGGAAAGATATCCTAGCTACAAAGAACGTCATGAAAAACGTATACCTGCTTCAGATCGACACCGCCATTTCAGCATTATCAGGCGGAAAGGCAGCGATCCACTCGTCATTCGGGGACTTGAAAAACATGATCAGCAAATGGGCCGACCTGCCTGTGATAGCCAGCACGCCCGATGCCACTTCAGCCTCTGCAAACCCCGGCGGCATGAATTCTTCCGAAGCCAATTATGGTATCTACCAGCTCAACAGCAATAAAGATGCAATGGTTGTCAAGGAGAATGCAATGTATGCAAAACCTGTATATGAAGAACTGTTCGATAACTTTATGGAATTCCTGTATGCTCAAGGCGATACTTTTTCCGGTGCTTACAATGCCATCAAAACCGAGATCATCGACAAATTCGGGTCGCTTTCAGTAACCGACATCATCAAGAAATTCGTCGCCATCATCGCCGATACATTATTGGGCGCAGTCGAGCATTTGCTGGTACTCGTCGTCGATATCCTGATTGCGCTCGCACAAACCGTCAAATGGCTGCTTACTGCCGAAGTGGATATTCCGGTAATATCATGGCTTTATGAGAAAATAAGCGATTCAAAACTGACGCTTCTCGACCTTATATGCCTGGTAAGCGCCATTCCTGCAACAATCGTCCACAAAGCTATCAATTCAGCAGCGCCGTTTCCAAACGGTGAAGCATTCACCAACAGCCTTATCAATGCGAAGGCAGAAGCCGAGATTAAAGAAATTTTCAAAAACAATAAAACTGTAGCGAGAAACTATATGATCGTCAGCGGGTATTACGCCACCATTGGAAGCGTCGTGATGATAATATGCGACGCGCTCAAGGAATCATTCGATGTCATGAAGGTCAAGCATCCGGCATGGCTCGGCCAGCTTACCGGCGCGGCATATTGCTGCTACCAAAGTCCGAAACGGGCAAAAAGGCTGATGACAGGCGCCAATCCCGATACATTCCAAAAACTCGATGGCATGCTTACCGATATGTTCATGCTTCGTGCCGCGTTCGATACTCCTAAAGTTGGCGAAAAGGGCTATACGATTGCGAAATGGTTTGATTTTGCACTGCACCTGGTATGGAATGTCCCGGTAATTGCAAACATTGCCCATAACCATGGCGAAGCAACCGGAAAATACAAAGCACTGATCCCGGAATCAATCGCCGACTTCGCATTCAACCTCGCCGGAATCATGGCGCCAATCCCCGACATGGTCAAAAACCCCGAAGCCAAGGCCGCAGCTTATGGCGTGAAATATGGAATGATGCTGACTTATGGGATAGTGAGTCCTGTGGCGGCTCATTTGAAAGCGGAGTAGTAACAAATATAGTAGTTGAAATTAAAAAGCTTCTGTAAAGAGGCTTTTTAACACGCTCGAAATTCTAATGAGACTAAACGCGCATTGAACCCTTTATAATTTTTCTGCTATAAATATGCCCAAATTGGACGGATTGGAATTGCGGAATCAAAAAGAGCTAGTCTGTTTTCCTGGATAGGCGTTATCCTTGTAGTTGTTGGTTTTGTATTTCAAATATTTGCCATTCAGTTTTGATTAAATACTAAAGCGCGATCTCTATACGGTTGCATCAGTTGGTAATGTAATATTGAACAGAAACAAGTTTATAGGGTTCTAAATGGTAAGCATGGTGCGATAAAAACTATAATTTCTCTAGCTATAGGAATCGGGATACACCCTAAAGAGTTATTTGATTTTGATTTTATTTGGAGAAGGAATAGAGATGCTGAGTGCATCTTTTTTTATTTGGTTATGGGAAACCGTAATGAACACCGCAGAATAAAAATTAGCTTTGGTTAACTTTAAAATTCAAATTATGGTAGATTTTGATGAAAATGACTTACTCGGTGATGATTATGTCAATACCACAACTAAGGGCGATAATCCGAATTATACGGCTATTCGAGATCGCGAAAGAGTAAGCAAATAAGAACTATATGAAGTGGTGTGGTTTTGCGATGCCTTTGTCAAAAATTACAAAGTTCCAAAAACGAAGGAGAGTTTTCAAAAGGTTGAAAGATTGCTAAGATTACCTCAGCTAAGCGGTGTCGTAATGCGAGATGAATTAAATGATTTTGTATCCAAGAATTGGAATGCCGGATTAGTTTAATTATGGAAAGATGCTATGGCATCTTTTTATGCGATTACGGGAAACCATTGTCGTCTAATGTTCGCAGGCATGTTTGATCTGCGGTAATTAACGTATTGGATAATGCTTATCGCCTGTCGGATATTTATAGGTCTATGTTTGCATCTTTTTTAACTGCTATCCACCTTAGCTACCAAAATTTCGATAAAAGAATTCAAAGTTATATTTACCTGATTAACATCTTCCTCTTCTTAATCAAACTATTTATTATAAAAAATTAGTGATATAAAATCTATATGAACCGTCCAGAAAAAGTAAGACTTGAAGTTTTTAAACTTCATTTGAGCCCGCGTCGTGAACAACGTAGTGGAATTGTAACCTTTAGAGATTTGTTTCTTAAAAAATTAGGAGCCTCAGAAAATATTCTAGACGCCGATTTATTTCAACAATATGTTCAGCTTTTTATACGAACAATCGATACCGATTATCAAAGAGTAAGAAATAAAGCATTTACTTTAATAAACACACCTGGTCAAACCGGATATAGCGCAGCTAATAATACAGTCCATGGAGTACTTGAAGGTGGCTTAATGGGAGAAGGGAAAACAAGACGAAATTTTTCAAACAAAACAGACGGGAATCCTCTCGACGGTAGTGTTATTAATGATAAATATTTTTTTTATATCCATACACCCCTCGACGATAATACAGGCTATCTAATGTTTCAAATTTATCAACAAGATAGTATAAGAGCCGAATTTGTGCGATATATCGCAGAGCACATCTTCAAATACAATCCTGATTATAATATGGCAAACTATGATCCATATCTGCCACAATCAATTAAAGATGAATTTAGACATTCAGCCAAAGTCAAGGAAGTAAAATTTTCAGAAAGAGTTTTATCAAGTGAACTTGATTCATCCGCCAGCTTTACGACTATAAACGAAAGTTACAAAGTCGAAGTTAAAATTATACCTTTAAACAGCACCTTTGGAATGCCAATGCTAGATGCTTTTTTAGGTCCGCTCTTAGGGAAAACATTTAACAACGTGAGGCTCTCCAATTTCGACAACAAAAAGGTAACCTTACAAAATAGACAAACCGGAAAGAATGCAACTTTTGAATTAGACGGAATGGGTGATATCATGCCACGGATATATCTTCACAATAAAATATCGATCGATCAAAATGGCGTTCCAGATTTTGTCGAACTCAAAAGCTTTTGTGACACCCTATTAAATAGAATGGTTGATGACGAGCCAGGTGTGAGAGAAGTATAATGGAAATTAAAATCCTTAAAATATACAAGAACGCTAAGAAATCACTGTCTAAGGACATAAATGGTAATGATAAAAAATGGAAAATCCAATCCTTCGTCGTAACGGTGTTATTTCCAATTTTAAGTGGCTTCATAGTATATAATAATCAAGACAACTTTATTGATGATCCCAAAATTTTAGGAACTCTACTCTCACTTTTCTCAGGATTGATGTTTGGCGTTTTAATCAAAATCCCAGATAAATTTAAAGAAATAGAAGCTAAAAAATTTGACACTAAAGAGGACACTATAAAGAAAAAACAAAGGAAAAATTAGTTCTAAAGACATAAAAAAAATTAAAGCGTTTCATCAAAGTCCAAAAGGAAAAATTCTAATGGAAATCGTTTGGAAAAAATATCAAAGTTAAAAATATAAAAAAAAATAATGAACATTGCAAGTGCAATAATCACGACGTAGTTTTAGGCTAAGCTAAATACTACGATGAGAAGTGGGAAAAGACAAAAAGAAATTATATTTGTTTTACTAATAAACTATATGAGCGAAAATAATAACATTCAAATTCAATTTAACTATCTGGATTTAGAAAATTGTTTCAAAAATTTCTATGTTGTTCCTGATTACCAACGAGAGTATATTTGGGAGGAAAGACAGGTTAATCAATTATTGTATGATGTTTTTGATGAGTTTGAAAACAATCATAATAAAGAATATTTTATCGGGAGTACAGTAGTGTTCAAAGATATAAACGGTTGTTTTGAATTAATTGATGGTCAACAAAGAACTACTACCCTTTTTCTTATAATTTGTGCCTTAAAAGCTATTTATAAAGAATGGAATATTGAAACAGACACGCTTGATCGTATGATTAAGGATAAAACTGTCAATGCTTCGGGTGACTCAGTTGATAAATTCAAATTAGAATTACAGTATAAAGATTCGTCAAATATTTTAACAACTATTTCATCACTTTCACCCAGACCGGAGAATTTGAAAGGTTCAGCAGATAGGTTATTTAATGCCTATGAAAATATAATTGCTTTTATCACACAAAATTTTGAGCAAGAAAAGTCAGATCGTCTAAAAAAGTTTTTTGTGTATTTATATCGAAGGCTCAAATTTATCCAGATTGAAACCCCTGAAATTAATGATGCTTTAAAGATATTTGAAACTATAAACGAAAGGGGTATTGGATTAAATCCAATGGATTTATTAAAAAATCTCATCTTCAGACAAGTAGAGCGTGATGATTTTACAAAGCTGAATAGTAAATGGCAACAACTTGTTGGAATATTGGATAAAAACAATGAAAAACCATTACGTTTTCTTCGCTATTTCATTATGGCAAATTACAATGTAAACAGTTCAAAGGGAGATGAGATACTTCGCGAAGATGAAATCTATAAGTGGATTACTAAACCTGAAAATGCGGCGCAATGCAATTACTCAAAGAAGCCTTTCGATTTTGTTGAATTACTAATTGAAAACGCAAATATCTATGTAAAGTTTGTTAATGCTAACGATAATTATGGTCAGAATATATATTTGAACAATATAAAAAAGTTAGGCGGTGGCTCATTCCGTCAACACTTATTATTGCTTTTAGCCGCTCGAAAGTTATCTAAACCGTTATTTGACCATTTAGCAAAACAAATTGAAACATTAATCTTTTTTTACTTAATAACACGTGAACCGACCAAAGAATTTGAACGAAATTTTTCTAAATGGGCAAAAGATTTAATTATTATAAAATCGGAAAATGAATTAAATGAGTTTATTAAAAACCGAATTGAGCCAGAAGTTGTTAGTAAACAGATTAGTTATAAAATTAGCTTCTTAACGTTAAATCAACATACTGTTCAACAATATCGTATGAGATATATTTTGGCAAAAATAGCTCAATATATAGACCAACAAAGATTGGGCGCATATATACCTCAGACGCTTGATAATTACATAACGACCGGTATCGAAGTAGAACACATACTTCCGTTTAAACCAGAAGATGCGTTAAGAGAAAAAATTGGCGAAGATTATGATGAAATTAAAATTAAACTTGGCAATCTGACTTTACTTGAAAAAAGCATAAACGCTTCTATTGGCAATAGTGATTTCTATAGTAGTAAAGTAGGGGAATATGCAAAATCATCAATATATATGACTAAATCAATTTCATTACTTGAAAACGTAGGAACCAATACAGCGATTACCAGAATTAATCAACGCCTCAAATCCTACGACGATTGGAATAGTTCAACAGTCATTGATAGACAAGAGCTGTTGTTTAGCTTATCTAAGAGCATTTGGAAAGTCGATTCCATATACGAATAGAATCAGTATGTAAATCACTAGATATGTATTATCACCCTACACTTTGGTAGCAAACAGCAAAATCAAAGTGACATTGCTTATCAATTATATATAAAAAGAGATGGTACTTGGAAGATTTTATTTTAAACAAACAGCAAATGGAAATTTGCTTGGGGAATTTTCAAACACTGGGATGGGCTTAAATAAAACTGAAAGTGCCGATATTATTTCAAGGTTTAATATCCCCTTTATCGGAACATACAGGTCAACATGGTTTCAGCAAACTGCACAATCCTTAAACCTAGAAATTCAATTCAAAATTGATAGTAATGATAGAATATACTCTTTAACATGGACTAATAATAACAACGTTGCATTTCTCGCAGAAGGCTTTATAGTTGACGATATATTAATCGGTGATTATCGTGATGAAGAATTACAACGATTTATTGAAAATCAATTTTGAAGTTAACAAGTTGCAATTCACGGAAATCACTAAAATTTCAATAATAGGCGTAGATATCTTGGCGGGGAATTTCATGTAATTACCTAACCTATAATTCTCCTATCTTTGTTTTAAAATTAAAACACCATGAAAATAACTCCAATTTACATTAAAAATCTTAAACTGAAAAATATCCGAACATTTGGAGAAGTTGAACTAAATTTTGAAAATGAGGATGAAACGCTACCTCAGTGGACAATAATCTTGGGAGATAATGGAATTGGTAAATCAACTTTACTTCATAGTGTAGCTTGGATGAAACCTTTGTTTTTATATGAAAAAGACAATAAAATTTCTAATTACAAGCCGTCACCATTCATTACAGACGAGGAAAACGATAGATTTATTGGATTAGTTAGTAAAAACAATAATGCTTACAAAGCTGGCTCAAATATTACTGCGAATTTTCAATCAAATAAAGTTTTAAGATCTAAGGCTACTAAACGGAAAGATGATATTTGTTATACTTCTGTTGATTTTGAAATTAATGAATATGAGGAGTTGATAGATGTTAAATTCGATTTAAAAACCACAAAGGATAATAATTTTCGTAATAATGAAGTTCTTATCTACGCATACAGTGCGTCACGGACATTAGGAAAGCTAAATATTTTTGATCCGGAAATCGAAAATATGATTCCTGATTTTATAAATGAAAAAACCATTTTGTATGACGCTGAACAAATTTTAATCAATATTAATCATGGATTATTAGGGGCTAAGGGAATCGAGAAAAAGAGATATATCGAATACAATAATAAGGTAAAAGAGATGTTAGTATCATTACTTCCTGACGTTACCCATGTAGATGACATTCTAGTGATTGCCCCAAGATTAGTAAATAAAAGAATGAGAGAGAGCGAAGTGCTCATAACTACTAAGCACGGTAAAAAAATACCATTAAATGATTTTAGTTTAGGTTATAAAAATGCTGTTTATTGGTCAATGGATTTATCTTGGAGATTATTTAACCATTATCCAGACAGTAAGAATGCTCTAAAGGAGCCTGCAATAGTTCTGATTGACGAAATCGATTTGCACCTCCATCCAAAATGGCAGACAGAAATTATCGAAAATTTATCTTATCATTTTCCAAATGTGCAATTTATTGTGACCTCACATAGTCCGTTAATGGTACAGTCCGATAGTAAAGCAAATTTTGCTGTCCTACATTTTAACACAGACAGTGAAAGTGTTGAGGTGATAAACGAAACTATTGGAGTCGATGGATGGATGGTTGATCAAATATTATCAAGCGATTTTTTTGGTTTAAAATCAACTCGTGGTGTGGAGTACGATGGCCTTCGGACAAGACGAAGTCTATTAATTGGCAAAAAATCCCTAACTGCTAAAGAAAAAAAAGAGCTTGAAGTCATAACTGGAAAATTATCAAAATTTCCATCCGGTAGTCCGGAAGAAATTGAAGATAGGAAGATTATCCGGCAAATTATTTCTAATTTTAAGAAATCTGGTAAAATCATCAAGATATGATTACGGTTAGTAAGCCAAAATCGGTTCCTAGTATATTGTCAGGAAAAGGAGTTGCCGAAACCAAAAAGAATTGTGATTTGTACGATGCAACAACTACCGCATCTAACAGAAGTAAATTGAAGTTTTTGATTTCTCCCACAATCTATAATGATCCTTCAATCAAAAAAATTCTACGAAAAGCGCAACATAACAAATGTTGCTTCTGCGAAAAATTTCAACATGACGAATACGCAGAAGTTGAGCATTATCGTCCGAAATTAGGGTATAAGTCAAAGCGAATTGATAAACTTCAAAAACCAGGATATTACTGGCTCGGTTATACATGGGAAAATTTATTTTTTATTTGTAAACCATGTAATGTAAAGAAAGGGAACATTTTCCCTCTTGGTAATGAAACTAAGAGAGCCAAAAATCACGGAAATCTAATCGCAAGTGAAAAACCTTTTATTTTAAATCCCACTGGAACTGGGCTATTTAATCCTAGGAAACATATTCAATTTGTAAATGAACTTGTAATAGGAATTACAGATGAAGGAAAAGCTACGGTCGAAGCATGTAAATTGGATAGATATGGTTTAGATATTGCACGTCGAGCACTCATTGATGAACTCGCCGAACGCATATCAATAATTATTGAAAACGAAGATAATTTAGATCTTGCATCTGCCCAACGGGCCATCGAATATCTAAAAAAAGCCATTAAAAAAGAATCTCAATTCTCTGCAATGGCAATAGATTTTATTAATAATGAATCACCTATTCTAATAACATAGAAGATAATTTTTGACCTTCAGCTGTTAATCCTTCGGACTGAGAAAAAGTCGTTATAAAATTAATTTCTCTTTTAATTTCAGATATTCGGTGTGCTATATATTCATTAACATCTTTACTGATAGATTTTTGTTTTAAAATTGTGTAGAAGTCTAATACAGCTTTGAATACAAATAGGCCGTGTAGTATACCTCGCAAAGGTCGTTCTTCATTCCGCCATGGCGAATAAAAAACATCTTTAGAATTGGGTTCAATTAAATCAATATGTCTTTCAATTAGTGTTAACTTCAAATGCATAGCTTCATGCAAAACAGATTCCGCTACACGCAAATCAGATATCGAAGACTCTTCTTCACAAACTGAAAAGAAAATTGAAAACGGAATTTCAGGGTGGCTATAACTGGTGTCAGTATCAGCATATTCAGCATCAATGATTTGAACCGATTTAACAATTTTATCCACAAATGAAAATACTTCAGGAACAGATTTTATTATTTCTAGTGCACGTTCGATTTTAGAAACAATTATCTGTTGATTGTTTTTAATATCGGTAGTTTTAAGACCATGCTTTTCATAAAATGATTGTAATGCAACAGAAGCGACAGCAACTTTGATATTGCTTTCATGCAATGGAATTGTAAACTCATTATTGATATGTTCTTTAGTAATGGAATTGGTGATACTATATTTGTATGGATCGTTTACTAAATTTGAAGAAGATAATTCATTCCATTTATTCAATACAAGCAATTTCGTCAATTCATTATTCCATAGCGGAAATGGATGCTCAATGTAGTGTTCTATATGCTCTTGAAGTGTCAAGCTGATAGGTGCTTAAAAGTATAAACAATAGTATAACGAGTGAAGTCATAGATTTTTGAAACGGCGTGGTGCGACTGTCGAGAAATCTCAAATCCAAAGGCAGAGTTATTTACAGGACTGACCACTTTCGCCATGTCCGATGAATCACAGGAATTAAATAAGAGCAGGTAGCCTCCATGTTCTTCCTTCCAGTGCGGATTGATATGGATAACCATCCTATGCGTTTCATCGCCATTGATGAAATCGTTGTGCACGCCAATATGCTGCGAGTTGACAAGCTTATGCGCAACAACATCAACAAGCTTAAAGCCCGCTACGCCAAAGGCATTTGTAAATTGCCGCTCAATAGTTTCAAGGAATTCGGGTTCAATAAGGAATTTTACCTCTGTGGGAAGATCAAAACTAAGCAGGCTAAATTCATATTGCTCATAAAAATCGGTCTCAATCAAATGCCAGAATGGTGTCGATTGAAACCAATTATACATTTTTACCTCAAGCCCATTATTAAGTATCGATGTGGCATAAAAATGTGGGAAAGGCGTGGCTTGAGAAACAGCCGAAGAAAGATCTAGGTTTTGTACTTTAAGCATATTCTTGTGTAAACTTCGCAACGGCCTTGCGTAAATTTTTAATTAAATAAAGTTGATCTGAACAATAAACCGATGGATTATTGAATCCTTCCTCATTGCTCCAGCGATTAAGGATCATACCGCCACCGCATACATGCAGCACCGGGCACGATAAACATTTGGGGTTGGTCGGTCTTTGCATTTCACGATAAGCTGTAAATTCATCCGACACTAAAAAAGTACTGAGCAGGATATCCTTAATGTTTAGGCTCTTTTCAAACTTATCCGCGCCATTAAAAGTGCTTTTCAGGGTGTCATTTTTCATGATGGTCCCATCAGTATCAATAATCACTATCGCAAAGTCCGTAATCCCCAAACCTTCTTTTGTGACGAAACCGCCAAGCAAAACTTTAAGCATATCATCCAACACCCTAATTTGAATTGGATTCGGATCGGCAAGATAAGTTTCCAAAAGTGCTACCATCCATTCGCCATATTCGGTCGAATTAATTGACGCTTTGTTGAGCGGTAATTTTGAGTGATTACCGTCTTTATATAAAAAATCGACGCTCGGTGCAGACATTGTTTTAAAAAAATGGTAAACTTCCGAAGCACTCGAAAGCGGGTCAATAACCGCCAACAGCCCGGCGTTTAAGAATTGTGAATCATGATGCTTTAATAATATATCGAAACCTATTATTACTTCATCAAATGTACCGCCATCTTTATGATTGACCCTGTACTTATTATGAACGTGCTCAGGGCCGTCTATGCTTACTGCGACACTGGCTTTGTAGTGCGAGCAGATGTCCAGGATTTCATTAGAAATCAGGATTCCATTAGTCTGAATACTGATTGGATAATGAATGGGCAAAACATCACGTAGTCTTTTAAGAAGATGTGTAAGCTTTTTGGCTCCCAATAAAAAAGGCTCTCCTCCATGCAAAACAACACTAAAACACTTTTTTTGGTTTTTCACCAATTCGTCTAAGGAATTGCAAAGTGCATCGATTGTCTCCTCCGACATGAATTTCGACAAATTTTTCCAATTGTCATCGCCCATATTATAAACATAGCAATAGCTGCAATTAATGTTGCACCTACTGGCTACCTTTACAAGTACGGTATCAAGTCCTTCACTTGATTTTTTATCTTCCACGGTTATGGCGGTTATGGGCACGGTCGTAAGCAAACATATTGTTTACAGTGTCATTTTTTACTTCCTCCATTAACCTTTGTAGCACTGAATTTGGCAATTGATCCGCATCAACGATAATTTGGTCATTTTGCGGTATCACTTCTATCTTTATTTCTTCTGAATCTGAATGATTTATGTGTTCCATGTTTATATAATTTACCGCAAATATATAGATAAAAATAGATTTACGCATTTAAGTTTTTAAGGTGCTGAATACCAACGCAATAAATATTAGATTGTCAAAACGATAAAAGCGATTTTAAATGTTGCTGATGCATTAAAGAATATAATTGCCACTCACACAACGGATTATCGTTAAATTACATGAATACACTAACAGGCATAAAATAGGAAATAGGATTCGGTACATATATGTTGTTACTTGACAAGCTTTATAATGCAGAGGATAGACCGTGACAATTATTGGATTACAAGAAATCTCTAGATCATAGTGTCGTTACTAATAATTTATGCAATGAATACTTAAAGAGATTAAAAAATAATTGCAGAAACCTTTCGTACGGGTTTATGGAAAACCATAAAAAGGATGTTAGAATAGTACCTACATTTGAAATCGATATCGCGCTTGATGTTGGAGATGATAAATGGTTTTATGTCATCATAGTGCATGCTATACTTATAATTTTTAATATTATCGAAATTTTTAGAATATGGGATTTTTTGATTTTTTAAAGCGTGAGGAATTTGCAAAGATTAAAGTTCTTCAGGAACAACTTGAGAAATACCATGCTATAATTGATATTCAGAAAGAGGTTGATCGAAAAGAAGAAGAATTAGGAGTTCTTATTACTCAAAAAGAAGCAGAACTAAATTCATTAATTGAAGCCAAGCTTAAAGAACTTGCTCAAAAAGAAGTAGAACTACAGAATCTTATTCTTGCTAAAGAAAAAGATTTAAACTCCACCCTTGAAAACAAAGCTGCTGCTATTAAAGATATTCAGCAGGACTTGGACAAGGTAAATCACGATTACCAAGCTGCACTTGAAATATTCACCAGGCTACGAAAAGTCGTTGGCCTGTATGAATCGAAATTGGAATTAATTGAATTCGGTATTTACGAGCCGGTATATGAGTTTGAAAAATCAGAAGATTATCGAGCGGAGCAAAACAATATTATTGAGAAGCAAAAATTAATGATTACATCTGAAACGGCTGCAACGTGCCGTACAAACTGGACTATTGATGGCAGTGAAGCCAGAGGAAGAGCATCTACAAAAAAGTACATAAAACTTGTACTTCGAGCTTTTAACGGAGAATGTAATGCTTTAATAACTAAAGTTAAGTGGAACAATATCAATCAAATTAAGGATCGTATTCAGAAATCGTTTGAGACACTCAACAAACTTGGCGAGAGCCAAACTGTACGTTTGTCACACGAATATTTAGATTTAAAACTAAAGGAAATTATTCTTGAGTATGAATATCAATCAAAGCGACAAGAGGAAAAGGAAGCCATGCGTGCTATTCAGGAGGAACTAAGAGAAGAGGAAAAAGCGCGTCGCGAATTTGAAATTGCACAACGTAAGGCTGAAAAAGAAGAAGAAACTTTTCAAAAAGCGCTTTTAAAAGCTCGGAAAGAAGTTGAGCAGGCGACAGGGGAATTGCAAGAACAACTTCGCGAGAAAATTATGTTGCTTGAGCAGGAATTGCTGTTGGCTCAGGAGAAAAAAGAACGGGCAATGTCAATGGCGCAACAGACAAAGCGCGGGCATGTTTATATAATTTCAAATATTGGATCTTTTGGCGAGAATGTATATAAAATCGGGATGACCAGAAGACTTGAACCTATTGATAGGATCCGTGAACTTGGCGATGCTTCTGTACCATTTCAATTTGATGTTCATGCTATGATTTATTCGGATGAAGCGAGAACATTGGAAAATGAATTACATAAATCATTTTCTAACAAAAAAGTAAACATGCTCAACTACCGAAAAGAATTCTTTAATGTAAGTCTTGAAGAAATCGCAGCAAAGATTGATGAATTAGGATTTGAAGCTGAGTTTACAATTTTACCTGAAGCGATGCAGTATAGGGAAACGTTAGCACTTTTGCAGAAGCTAAATTCTGAAACAGACAATAAGACGCTTGAAGATATGATAGCTGAAGAATATCCGACAAGTCTTAATTAGAAGGACTGGCCACAAACAACTCGTATCGTATCAAATAAATTGCAATGTGAAGTCTTATTATTCCAGCGAGCGGCTAATTACCATCAAATAACGCCCCGTCTCAAGGACTTTGTGTAACTTTTAATCAACAAAAATGGCCTTAATTAATTGTCCCGAATGCCAAACCCAAATTTCAGACCGTGCGGAAGCGTGCTTAAAGTGTGCCTATCCGATAGCAGCTCCTAAAAGTGCTAACACAGGTTCAAATCTGAATTCGACAAATGCAACAAATGTGGTTGTTAAATCAGGCGGGGGATGTTTTTGCAAACCTTGAACACTGGCTGTGTCGTTATTGTTATAATATTAGTAATAATCGTTATCGCAACGGCATCGTAACACATTTTAAGATCGTGAGATACTCACCTAAACGGATGACTGCGATCCTGTTATTTTGCTGTAATACGGTCGCATTCAGTGCTTCGCCTGTCTTACTGGTTTTAAAGTGTCAAAATTATTCTCTATGATCGCTACTTTACATCTGCTTCATTTTCTAAAAACGACTGATCCACCCCTCCTGGATCCGGACAAAGTTGCGGGAGCCACCATACCAATTCATTGCATCTAAATCCCGAAGGTGGCTGTTATTACTATAACAGTTGCGGAAAGAAAACATATGTCTACCGATCAGAATGCAGTTGTCAACAACCCTTTAATCTAAATTTTAAGATAAGGCTCCTGATGTGAAGTTACGGTATAGCGTTGAACGGGCCTCGTCCCCCATTGCTCGGTTACTGTTATAGCAGTGACTTTGACGGTTACAGCCACACCCATTACTGCATTATCATTGCTTAGACAGACATAAAAGTTTCCTAATAATGGTGCTTTCATCTGCGAGAACGCATTAATCACTTTGCTTTGTTTAAGACAGCGAAAAGGCTGCGCAGCCATAAAAAGGTACATATTGTCAGTATCTGTTATATAGTAATCTATATCTTCACCAGATTGTAAAGTTGCTAAATAAGAAACGCCCCCCAATGCCAAAGCCGCCACTGGGCCATAGCTCGGAATCTTGGCTATTTTTGGTCCAAACTTACTTGCAAGTTCTTTTGAAGCCTCTTCATATGCTTTTTGACCTTCTTGCCCCACACCCAGGTAATAACTCCATGCAACTGTATTGGGTGGTAGTGAAAAGCCGCAGATTGTCTTATTTCCATTAGCGTTAGTTACAGAATGAACTTTTGCTACTATGTCGGTTAAATTATTGACGACCGTGTCTCTGCCAATGAGATAATTTTCTTGTTCAGTCCTATAGATTGTGTCATTTATTGTTTTCCAATATACCGCAGAGTTAAACTTCCTTGTGGATTCGGTTGCGGGTAATCGTTGAATCTTGACTTTGCAGATTCGCCCTCCCAACGAAGAATTATATAATCTGAATTTATAAATACCTGTACGATTAATATTTACAATTTTATTTTCAACTTTTTTGCTTTTATAGTCCATAAACATCGACGATGATCCAAGTTCGGATATCTCAAGCTCCTTAAGCTCTTTTCCATTGAGCTCTTCGAAATTGAAAATCAACTGGTCACCTTCGGCAAAACCATAAAATAGTGCTTCCTCACCAAAAGCGGATACTTTTAATGTGGTTTCAGCAATATCAATCGTTTGGCTATAAAAATTGGAAAACGAAAAAATAAGAATTGTAAGCAGTGATCTATTCATGGTCTTTGGTATTTATTTTTTTTTGCTCACTGCTAATTGGTTGCGAATTAACTTTTTTTCTTGCGAACCACGATACTGCCTTCTTACTAGAAAAACAACTTGTGTCACCGCCCACCATAGAAAAAGAACTACGTTATAAGCTATAACAGCAGCAACATAAAGAGCAAACGCGGCCGCAATGACAGCAAGAACGACCGCAGCACCTGAACCTTTTCCGTTACCGCCAAAACTGCTGCGAAAAGAAAGCCCCGGTATTCCTGGTCTAATCGAAAATCCTTTAGTACTAACGGTGCCATATTTTGTACGGTAGCTAGGCGAAATGCCCGCATTGCTAACATTGAGGCCCAAGCCTCTGCTCCCGCCTATTCTGCGTTGGTACCTAAAGCTCATACCTACAAAAATTAGTTTTTATCTAATCCTCATTGATTCATTAAAACTGTGCACATTGAAGCGATAGAAGCCACTTTCTCGTTCTCCACTTCCTCAATTCCTATGGTAGCTTCCTCTATACAAGTTTTCAACCCATGTGCTTTTCCCAAAAGATCGGCGCTGGCAACATTTTTATCCATCGCGACGACCATATCGGCGCACGTTGCCAGCTTGTTTTCTTCGGTTGCAATCTTCCAGTCAGCAATTGTTGCTCGATGTAATGTTCCGCCTTCATTCCACTTCAAAACTGCTTCTTCAGAATTATCGATTTGAACGATTTGAGTGGTTTTGGATGGCTCCTCATTTTGAGTATTGGATTCGGTTTCAGTTCTACATCCAAACATTAGTAATGTCATTATAATAAAAGTAAATGACTTTTTCATGACTTAATATTGTTGCTGTGCTATAAAATCCTTAATTATCTTATCCATATCTGCAGGAAGTTCCGCATTATGGATTTCAAAGCGCTTTACTTTCATGGCTTCAAGCCAGTTGGACCAGTATGCTTTTATGACCTCTTCCTCATATTGATTTTTGGTATCGGGATTAATTCCAAGCACCAATATTTCGAGATTTGAGAGGTCTTTGTTTGCGGGAATAAATCCGAATCCCCCTTTATCGAATGTCTCTTTCCATGATGACGTATTGAGTTTGTTTGTACGAATTGTTTCAGGTGTAAGCCAGGTTGTTTTGTTTCCTTCCTGCATCTTGGAATCCTTATAAAAGATATAGCCGTCGGTTAAGACGATCAGTATATTCCGATGCTTTGGCTCAATGCAGTAATCATCTGCTTTATTCTTGAAAAATTTCCATGTATCAGAACCGATGTAGTTCTTGTCGTTTATGGCGAGGTCGTAGATCTTCTGTGGTTCGGATGCGTATGTGGCCCTTATATCAGCAATCGTCTGTTTTGATACACTGTTGCGATCGACAGCAATTTTCATTTTTTCCGACAATGCGTTTATATCCGGATTTTTAGGGGCCGGATCAAAAAATAGCTGGATCTTATCCTTTACCTGCCGGACCTTCTTCGTGGTGAGATGGTCGGTAAATGCTTCGGATATTGAGTTGATGTATCCAACATCCCTTAGGTAATATTCCATTGCTGGGTTTGGATATTTTTCGGGGCTGATCCGGTCGGACAAGTCCAGTAGTATACTTACGTTCAGGTTACCGGAATGATCAACAGCTTCGGGCGCTGCTTCCTCCTCTTTATCGTCCTTACAAGAGAAAAGAACGCTAAATATACATGCAAGAATTACCAATACTTGAGTCTTTTTCATCTTCTAATTTTTTGAATATATGAGGTGTTGATGGTCAGGATCGATTAAGTGGAGTTCTTTGAGATGTTCTGTCGAAACGCTCTCACAGCTTTCAAGGAGGTCAGCTTTTTCACGATGTGCAAGTGCAATTTCGGTATTGATGGCCTGGTACCATCCTTCTTTGTACTGGTGATGATAGTTCAGGTACTCCTTCACCGGAAACACGAATCCATCAATTTTTGATTGAAGCACTGCTATCTTGCCATTGACTGTTGCAACCTGCTGTTTGAAATCGTTCAGCTTTTCGCTGTTCTCCGCTTTCTTTTTATCCAGGTTTACAAGCTCTTCCCTTTTCGCACGAATGAACATTCTGATCTTATCGAGGTTTTCATACTCTTTCATTACGAAGTCAAATACCAGTCCCCAGATGATATACACTACGAAGCCCGCAAAGATGATCATCCAGAATTCTGCTTCACCTAAAGCTATCTTTAAATCATACGGAGCCGATTCAAGTGTTTTGTTAAATTCATATATTTTTTTCTCAATTTGATAGGCTAGCAAGGCATCAAAAAGAAAAGTGGTGATAAACAACGCTATCATACGTAAGATGTTCTTGATTCCTTTACCTTTTTGCACCATATGAATCACGTACCCAAGACCCATAAATACAAAGGGGATCGTAATTACAAGCACACCTTCGAGCCAACTTGCCTTAAAAGAATTTGTAAGCGCATCAGCATCAAAAATTGCGGCGGTGAGACTGGCATCCGAAAAGATTTTAAAGAATGCGGAATAGGATGCGGAAACGTAAAATACAAGAAGATATAGCGTGATAGGAAGTAATAAAGCCAAGCCTACATACAATTGTGCGCGTTGCCCTTTTCCATCTTCGATATATTTATCGGGATTGTGTTTTACCTCAACAATATCTTGTTTGGCCTGATCAATGATCCCGTTCAGTTCCTTTTCCTTTTCCTCATATATCGCAATTCCTATTTCGCATTTTTTAAGTTCAGTACGTTCCTTTTCCTGCTCCTCTCTGTAAGGCTGCTTCAGCTTTTCCTGTTCCAGTTTTTGTTTTCTACATTGATCTTCAAAGCTGCTGAAGAGGTTTTGAAGGCATGCCCGTAGTACAATAGGCTTACCGGTCGCTTTCACTGACGCTGCAAAACCACTTTGATAGTAGGTGATGCGGATCTGTTCTCTGTCCTCATCGCTTTCGGGTACAGCGATAACTTGAGGCTCCTCCGATTTCTTTATACTGAATAGCTGTTGTAAGGACTTCATACCGCCATATTTAGTTGGTTGATAATTCCATCCAGTTTGATTCCCTTTTGCACACACCCCAACAAATAGTTGGCAAGTTCCTCCACGTTTTCATCTAGAAAGCCAAATTTTCTGCAGTACTTTTTTAGCGTGTTGCGTTCGTCCTCAGTTATAATGTTATCGATTAAGATCATAACAGCCAAATCGTATAGGTACTCGATCCGTTTGCTGAGTTCTTCCGGAATAGCAGCATCATTGCCAGTAGGATGCAGGAGCAGCTTATCAAGTTCTTCTTTTGGCACACCACGTTCTTCTGCGAAGTGGTATAACATCTGTAGTTCCAACACGCCAAAATTGTCATCAGCAAGTGCCATTTTGTAAAGGCGAAGGAAGTGGCTCTTTAATTCGGAGGTAATTTCGTTGCTCATATTGTTATCTATATTTATTCATTGGTAAAAGGATTCACATTGGATCTTTAAATGCCATATCACCTTATCGCGACCACTACAATAGACATTATCAAAAGCAGCAAGAAGACCGCGCATCCAGACGATCTACCAAAACTTTGCCTAAATGTTAATCCGGGGATCCCGCTCCTTGCAGAGAAGCCTTTTGTACTAAAAGAACCGGCTTTAGTTCGAAAACTTGGAGTAATTCCCGATTTGCTTATGTTTAAACCAAGGCCTTTACCAAGGTTGATACGTTTTGAAAACCTGAAGCCCATAGTCAATCTTTAAGTGTTCACATAATTTTTGTGGTCGTTGTAAACGTAGGAGGAAATGCTTTGGATTTGTTACGGGAAACCGTAAAAGCCGAAATTCGTCAAAAACAAGAGAGGAGATGGTTAAAAGGATGCAACCCATTTGAACTGCAGGATACTACCTGAACTGAGCATCTAAATTAGACAAGAGCTGACCCGCTAATCTTCCAACTTACATAACGTTAGCCCTATCGCCTCTGCTTTTTTGATTGTCATTTTTTCGATTTTATGCTGGCACTGTCTTAACCCTCGGCAGCTTTCATTCAAATGATACCGCCGCGCCCCTGCACTTTTGCAGATGTAGACTTCATCAGGCCCTTGGATATTATTTTCTTCGCTTTGAATTGTCAAACCGATTTGACCAGCAGACAGTACCTTTGAAGACCGTTTTGGTGAGCCGTCCTTTTTCCCACACCCTGAATGACTAAAGATTATTAAAAGGATGAATATTACACTTCTCATATTATTTCTTAACTCTCTGCGTAGAAGCAGTTTGGACTGCAAGGCAGTAACTCGTAAAGAGATCAACATTTCATTTCGGTTGGAGCGTGTGGTTTACTTACAGATAACATTCATCGGCTCTATACCAAGGTTTCTGTCTTAGTTTTATCATAGCTAAATAGAACTTTTAGCAAAACATCGCCCAGTCCAAAGATGTCGTCAAGTGTTTCGATTTCATGCCGTACTTCCTTTCGCTGTTCGTCCAGAACTACTAAATATTTTTTTGCTCCACCTAAGTACAACCGACACAGAGTCTTTCGGTTATTGTCATCTAATAAGATCGCGAAGTAGGACTGGGCATCACGATATACAATGCGGCTGGCTTTCACCTTCTGGCGCAGTATGGTTTTAACTATCATGAACGCTTCCAGCTCTTCCGGCGTAGTTTCAACGTTAGTATTTCCTTCACCCGTCTTCTCTGCCAACACAACTTCCTGCTCCTTTGCGACAGCGTCTTCTTTTGTGAGGGCGGATTTCAGCCGGTCAGTGATCATGTCGCTGATATAATGCTGCAGAGACTTTTTCACCAAACCTGTAAATTGCTCCAGTAGTCTTGCGGTGATTACTCCCGGATATACCTGCCGCGCGAAATGTTTTACGAAATCGGCTCCTGGTTCATTAAATTCGTCATCAATAAGTTTTTTGAGCTCGTGGGTGTATTTTAGATCGCTTGCCGTATTAACAATGTTTTGAAAATCGTAATACGCTTTATGAAATTTTTTGAGTTCTTCAATCTGGTTGTCTTTAATCTCCGTAATATTAAACGCAAAAAAAGGTTTCTCGTCCATTTTATTTTTTTCGACAAGGTCGGTATAGAACCGATATTCAAGTCCGTTTGTGAGGATTGAAAATTTAGCTTTCGTGGTATGGAAATAACGAAATAATTGTGACGCGTTATTTACGTTAAGAGGAGATGCGTGGTGCTTACATTCAATCAAGATTACTGGCTCTCCGTCTTTCATAATTGCATAATCGATTTTCTCACCTTGTTTCATTCCGACATCTGCAACAAGTTCCGGGGTAACTTCAAATGGATTGAATACGTCATAACCCAGCTCGCGAATAAAGGGCATAATAAAAGCATTCTTTGTTGCTTCCTCGGTTTGCACCTGATCTTTGAGGCGTGAAAAACGATCACCTAACAACTTAATTTGGTCTTTGAAATCCATGGTATGAAATTTTAGCTGCTTCAAACCTAACACAGTTAAAACCGATTTCGTTACGGAAAACCGTAATCAAGAATTGTTATTCAACTCTTTCTTTAAACTGTGCTTTCGTGGAAATGCCATTGCGGTGAAGTTTGCGTATCTGCCAAGGTGCGACAGGATGCTTGTCTTTCCATAGGCCGACCTTATTTTTCCGGGCCTGAATCTCATAAGCCGCGAGAAGTTTGTCTGACGAATATTGCTTATAATGCCACGCCATCCCTGCTTTTATCATTTCTGTAGAAATATCTTTACCATTAGGTAAAAACACTCTTGCTACTGTACGTCCGTACCGATCTTTCTTTTTTCTTTTCATTGTTACCGTTTTACCGAAACACAATGTTGAGAGATACTTTTTTGAAACTTTGCAATACGGCATTCCTTTCTCAGGGGCGTCGATTGCGTCTATCCGTACCCGGATCGTTTTTTTACCATGAAGTACTGTAAAAGTGTCCCCATCAAACACTGCAACAACCTTTACTTTCTCGTTTAGTTTCGACCGAAAATTATGTGGGTTGATATTGAAAAGCAGCGTTATCAGCAAAGGAGTAAGAATTTTGTACATTTTGAACGTAAATTAGATCATACCCATATCCTTAGACAGACTTACAAGATGGATACTGTTCGCGGCGCTGAAGTACACTTTCATCTTGTTGATGCGTTTTTCGATGCTGCTCATGCTAGAGGGCATCTGACCATTATCTTTAAATGTCCCCGCTATCTGTTCAACGGTGTTTCCTTGGGATAAAAGCCTTAAAATTTGCATATCAATGGTATCCAGTTCATTTATTGACTGTCCCTGAAGCACATGCGCAAATTCGGGCGAAATGTATTTAGTATCTGACCTATTGATCACCGCGATTGCCTTTTGGAGCTCGGGGATGCTGTTTCGGCCTTTTGCAACGAAACCGGATATTCCAAAGTGATCGAACAGGCTCCTTATCCGATAAGGCCGATTCTCGATGGAGAAAGCCAGTATCTTAATATCGGGTTGCAACTTCCTTACGGCCGCAATTAACTCCTCCCCGGAGGTAAGCGACGTATTGGCAGTGCGGGTATCGGCTAAAAAGGAAAGATCGGTTATCAATAAATCAAAAGGGTTACCATCATGCAGGGCTTTCTTTATCTTCAGATGTGCATCATCACAATATTTTACGTGATCAACATAGTTTATCGGAAGTTCTTCAAGCGCCTTTGCGACTGAAACGCTGATGGTATCCAGATCTTCAGCAATTAAGATTTTAGTAAACATAATTATTTTCTTAGCGGATAAACGATTAAAATTTTGAGTCCTTTTCCGGGGGTTGAATCAAAAGTAATGGTTCCGCTTATTTCATGAATACGGTTTTCCACATTTGCCAAGCCGTTCTTATAAGAGCACTTATCCTTATCGAAACCTACACCATTATCTGTGTATACCACCTTTATGGCTGATCCAAACTTTTCAAAGCGTATTCCTACCAAAGTTGCGTTGCTGTGTTTTTTCATGTTTACTATTAATTCATGTAGTACCCGATATACCGTAATTTTACACTCAGCGGATGTATCACTCCAATCTATTTCCGAAATTCCACTTATGATGACCTTGCAATAATGCGAATTGAACTCGGATAACATCCGCCGCAACTGGTCGGGAAATTTGTCATCTGTTGCCACGGTGCTGTTTTCACGGGATATATCGCGGCTTCGTGAATATATGCTCGAAAGTTGTTGCAAGAGATTTTCTTTTGTGTTGCCATTCGACAAATTTTCAGACTCAACGAATGCTATTGCACTGTAAATATCATTGGCGAACTCGTCGTGAATCTTTTTACCGATCCGAGTTTCCGTTTCATGACCCTTTTGAACAATTCTTTTCCTATTTAATCTTCGTAAAATGAGGTATCCTGAAAGACCAAGCGACAATAACAGAATTATTCCCAGTAATAAAGCCGCGTTGTAATAATAGGATCGTTCTATTATAAGTGATTTTTCTATTTTATCGGCCCGAAGTTGTTGATTTTCCTGTTTTTCAACTGTTGCATCATATCTGATTTTAGCAAATTGATTACGCGCTGATTGACGTACCTTGCTGATACTATCATTAAGCCTGATATACGTAGCCAGATAAATTTTGGCATCTGTGCTATTTGAATAAGAAACCAAACCTTTTAATGCCTCAAGCCGGTCGTCGATACTTTTGGATCGCGTTGCAGTTGCGTACGATTTTTGCTCATAACTGAGCGCCTTACCTAGATCTGTTTTAGAATAGGCCTCCGCCAGATAATGCCAGGTGCCTGCAAGTCCGATGGAATCCGCCGCCATTTTCCTGTTTTTTTCGGATTCCTGCAAATAAGCAATTGCTGTACCGGCGTCTGATCTTAAATACGTCTGGCCGAGAACTGCCAGCAGCCTGCCCTTAACGTGTGGATTCGAAGAAACTTTTTTCGAAGCGAGAAGCTTTGTTAGAATCTCCTGCGTGCGATCATATTCGCCCGTCATTTTGTAAACAACGGCAACATTGCTTAAAGCAATAATTTTTTTAATGCTGTCACGGGTCATGTTTTCTACCCTATCGTAATATTTGATGGCATCAGAATACGAAGCCCGGTTTTTTGCAGCAATCCCGAAGTTGTTATAAATTGTGGGGTTATACAGCGTGTCATTTTGGTCGTTAAGAAAGCGGCTGGCTTCTACTGTACTATTTTCAAGGGCGCCGTAGTCGTTATATTGCCTATAGATTTCAGCCATCTGCAATAACGCGTATACCACCTGTATCGAGTCTTTTCTTACTTCATGGATTGCGCGGGACTTTTCATAGTAGTATAGGGCGCTGTCTGACTGTTGTGTATGCAAAAAATGTTCTGCCAACATTCCATTTGCAACTACAAGATTTAGGCTGTCTTTTAGGTCTGCAGCTAATTTGTGATATTTGTTTAGAAAAGAGTACGTACTGTCAGGATAATGATCTGTGACGAGTTTAAGTTTGTTATGATACGCATACGGTTTAACGCTATCTGCAATTGCAAGTGCTATTGCACGGTCTGCAGCAAGTAAGCGATCATGCAGTCCACGAGAGGTGTCTTGCGATGCCGCAAGCTCTTGCCGGAAACCTGGATCGACAGCTGAAGATTTTGGATGTGTTTTACTGTTATCGCATGACATCAATACTACTACCAGTAAAATAAAAAATAGGGAATGAAAATATCGATTTTTCATTCCCCGAAATTAATAAAATGTTGTTACTGACCTAATGAATTATGGACAATAAGGACATGGAGGTTTTGGTGGAGGTATTGGACCATCATCTCCCCCAGGTTCGAGATGCGTATTTGAGCCGCCCAATACAGGTTCGCCCGATGTACTAATTTTGAAATTGTGGATTGTGCATACCGCGACAACTGCCACCATTAAAATGACTTTTTTCATTGTTAAGACTTGTTAAGGATTTTGTAATAGGCATCCATGCCGGATACTCCGGATGCTGCTTCTGGCAGCGAATGCCTTAGCTTGGGGAAGTGTAGTGCGCTGTTTCAGAAGTGATCGTCATACTTCCCGAATGCTTTTCAAACCTGAATAGCTACACTTTTTTGCAAATCAGTTTTGTACATTTGCCTCTAATGCATGTAAAGGCAGAACTGATTGACAGGACAAAGTAATGGTTGGAAAGCGGCATGATTGCTGGGGAATTCCGGTAATTCCGATAAATTCCGATAGGTCTGATGAAGTCTCGTGAAGTCCGATCAAATATTGGTGAGCGATGAAAAAAAGTAAAGTTGATATTTACAAGGAAGGAATTCGGCAGCAGTATAAATTAGCTAAAGAGGGCTCGAATTCGGACTATTTATTACAGCCGAGTCCGGCACGATTACGCGACTTATGTATGATCCTTGAGGAGAAAGGGTTAAGTAAAGGGGATGAAACTATATTTAAAAAATTCTTTCAGTTTCCTGAGCCTGTTAATTGGCATGTGCAGCTAAAGAAATTCGACACTGGAAAATTAAAGCCTATCCAACGATTCTTTCTGAACAATAGTGAATTAACTGCTATTGAAGCGATTAATTTAGCCGCTTTACTTGTAGATTTTAACCCTCGCCCATTCCTTCAGTTTAAAGATAAATATGAAGAGGATGTAACAGGATCGAGCCCGAAAGCAGAGACGGATAATATAACGCCCGAACCATCAGGTAAAGAGGATAGCGGTGAAGAATTATCGACAGCATTTTCAGCGGGCAGCTTACAGAAAAACACAAGGCGCCGGTATATTTTTGCAGGAACTCTTCTTCTGATCCTATCTACTATTATGGGTTTGTCATTCTGGCGCAAGCCACAATGCATGGTCTGGAATGAAGTACGTTATGTGGAAGCTGCTTGCAACGAGGCAGGTATGACAGAAATAGTTCCGTATGATGAGAAGCTATTCGAGAGCATGAAGAAGGTATACCCATCTGATACAACTACTTTCTTTAAGAACGGTGCGCCAATTTTGTGGTATAGTAAGCAAGGAACTGATGTAGAGTTTTTCACTTACCATGGAAGGCATCCATTAACAGGTACACCATTAAAAGCAGTAAGCCGGTATATCGTGCAAAAATATGCAGGGAAACATTAAGCGCTAGTGGCTGGAAAATACAGGTTAACACGGTACAGTATACCCGCTATTCATCGAGATTTCTTTTTTGTACCGATATTTTTTTGGAGGTGGATATAAAAACCTGGTCGTGATGGACTGAAGGATGAGGAGCTTGGTCCAACTTATGAAAGAGGACATAACAACGAATGGCTTAACAGAAGCTATGGAGTGGCGCGTAGGTTTTTATTTCTGACATTAAATATTAAGAATTCTACCAAATTGCTTTTTTACAGCAAATACAAAACCCCGCTTCGCGGGGTTAAATTGATGTTCCAGCCTCTGCAGGAAAGAGACAGTGAGATATTATTTCAACGTTCCGATTGCTTCTACAGCTTCAGCATATTTTTCTCCTTCGTTTGAGATTGGTGTGATCTTGTAGTGCCTGTCGCCTTTTTTAAAATAAAACAGTAGATCTTTAATGACCTTTCCATTGTCATTTTTATCGTATAGTACACCAAAGGCACCATTTGGCAGGGTCTTCTTTTCGGAGACAACTTTGATTTCACTCAAGCCCTTCATTGCTGTTTCCAGCAATTTCAAATCATCAGGATAAGAACCGGCTTCCATTTCTGCAACATCGAACCCTTCTCCATCAATGTAAAACTGACTTTGTGCGGGGGAGTATTCTGTTTTTGCATGTTCGTTGATTGTCGTTTCGCCTGGAATGGTAATGGTTAGTCCGACAGATGCCAATTGATGGTCTTTCTTTTCGGCAGGGCCGCATGCGATTACAAGTGTCAACAATACCCCGATTATTAATGAATTCTTCATGATTATTTGGTTTTAGTGTTATTAATTTAAATTTATTTATGCTGGCTGAATTTAACACGCTTGTTTTAGGCGCGATTCAACCGCATGGGTTAACTTATTGAGATATAAGTTTCAGAATCAAAAAAAAGGTGCACAAAACTTTATTTCCATCTTGTACCTATGCTATTTCTTAATGAGTTTCATTGTTCTTACTTCTGCTGCTACTGCTACCTTTACTATATAAGTACCTGAAGTAAAATTTGACACATCAATTTGCGCTTCGTAATCATTAAATGCTTTTGTAAATACTTCCTGCCCTAGAAGATTATAAATGGAAACGCTGCTAATGATCTCATCGTACGAAATGTTCAATGCATTATTGACAGGATTTGGACACAAATGGATCTCTTTTTTGGACAATCCTGTAATCCCCAATATACTTGTGGGGCATGTTATTGCTGTGGGTACACTTCTATTTACGAAAGTTCCATCGCCAATTTCACCAAAGGAGTTATGGCCCCAGGTATACAACGTGCCATTTGTTTTCAAAGCTGCTGACCGATTAAGTGAGGCATCGATTTCCTGCCAATCGCTGTCGGTTCCTATTTGTACCGGTGTAGTGCGTGTGTTGGTAGTTCCATCACCAAGTTGCCCATATATATTTAATCCCCATGCCCACAGCGTCCCATTTGTCTTTAGAGCGAGCGTATGCGAATCGCCTCCGACAATATCCAGCCAGTTGGTGTCGGTTCCCGTCTGGACAGGTACATTCCTGTTCGTAAATGTCCCATCACCAAAAACGCGCCCGCTGTTGTTACCCCAACCCCAGAACGTACCGTTATTTTTAATCGCAAGCGTGTGGGCGTATCCGGTACTCAGGACATTCCAGTCGGTATCGGTTCCAATTTGAGTTGGCTGCAAGACACTAACTCCCAAGGCACTGCCAAGACCTAATTCCCCATAGTCATTCCGCCCCCAAGACCAGAGCGTTCCATCGGCTTTTTGGGCTACCGTGTGCAATCCGCCAGCTGCTACATTTGTCCAGTTTGTATCAGTGCCAACTTGTATCGGAGTGCTTCGAGAGATCGTTGTTCCATCTCCCAATTGCCCATATTCATTATATCCCCAAGCCCACAGCGTACCGTTTGTTTTAATTGCAAGTACATGATAGGTCTGGCTCATGCTTGCAAGCTTTTGCCAGTTGGTATCGGTGCCAATTTGTATAGGGAGTAATGCCGGAACCACTTCAGGTGTATTGATGCCTAATATTCCGTTTCCGTTTTCGCCCCATGCCCAAAGGGTTCCATCTGCTTTGATGGCGAACATAGTCGAGCGGGCTCCTGACATTGATATCCAAGGTTGCGCCGTAAGAATCTGTGTTGGTGTTGATCTGTTAGTCGTTGTGCCGTCGCCGATCTGCCCGGCCTGATTGCGGCCCCAGCTAAAGAAAGTTCCGTCGGCTTTACGTGCCGAAACGGTCCAGCATGTGCCGTCAATCTTGTCAAAACATTGGGCTGATACCTGCAAACTTAAAATTGATAGCAGTAAAGTAATTTTTCTCATAAAGGTTTTGATTTTTTTCGTTGAGAGCTTACTATTGCACGTGTATACATACTGAACTTTAATAAGCCATTGCGAAAATATATCAAAAGCCAACATCGATTTTAGCCAATGAACGAACGTAGTAGTTTAGGATTTTAACGTTGGATATTCCATGAATAACGTCTGCTTACAATCCGTCAAGCAACGTCAGAAATTCTTCTTTTTTACGTACTGACAATGGAATAGTTTGCTTGTTTTTCATCACTATCCTGTTACCGCCATCTGCTTTTATAAAATGATCGAAATACGCCATATTGATCAGGTGCGATTTGTGCGGCCTGAAAAAGTCATGTGGGGCCAATAATGTTTCATACTCTTTGAGGTTTGTAGAAACAACGAGCTTGGGCGTATTAATGAAGTGGATAGTGGTGTAGTTCTTATCGGATTCACAGTTTACAATGTCCTGTACATTGACCGAGTAGATCCTCTCGGACGTTTTCAGAATTAGTTTCTGAAGGTTTTTTGGCCGTTCCAGGTTGGTAAACAGGTTGTTCAATTTCATGTCGAAAAGCTCCTTGTCGAAATATGCTTCCGCTTTTTTAACCGCTTCCACTAACTCAGCCGCCATAAGTGGTTTAAGCAGGTAGTCTATTGCGGAAAACCGGAACGCTTTTACAGCATAATCTTCGTGTCCGGTAATAAAAATAACTTTAAACTGAACCGGACGGAGCGACTGTAGCAGGTCAAATCCGGTGCCGTCGGGCATTTCGACATCCAAAAAAACCAAGTCGGGCGATGTTTGCCTGATAAGCCGGACTCCCGCTGCAACAGAATCCGCCTGACCAATTACAGTAATCGAAGGGCAGTGCGATTTAATAAGTGCAACATATTCTTTTCGGATGGTATCTATATCATCAATGACAACTGCTCTAAGCATTACAAAAAATTAGTGTTCGTAAATGTAAGGTATTTCAAAACTTACTTTGGCGCCTACAATATTTTTGAGACTGTCGGTCAAGTTAGCGGCATGAATCTCAAAAGAGGAATCTTTGGCATAGTGAGCCAAGCGTTGCCTGGTGATGGCGATTGCCATTGACTTTTGATTTGCAGCTGGAATTGCCCGTATAAATCCGTTGCCATTGTCGAGCACTTCAAAAAGCAACTTGTCGAGGTGCAACAGGAAACGGATTTCAAGTCGACCCTTTTCCTCCTTGGGGCCGAGACCATGTTTTATCGCGTTTTCGATGAATGGCTGCGTGAGCATTGGCGGAAGAAAAACCGAGTCGGCGTCGAGCGCCTCATCGACTATAATATCAAAGTCGAAGGTTTTGCCGTACAGCAATTGCTGGATTGTTACGTAATTGTGGATCAGCTTTACTTCGTCGGCCAAGGAGGTGTAACTTTCATCTGAACTTTCTAGAATCTGGCGGGTCAGGCTAGAGAATTTGTTCAGATAGTCGACCGCCTCGTTTTCTTTCTTGTCGTAAATAAGGCTACGGATATTTTGAATAGAATTAAAGATAAAGTGCGGGTTCATTTGTGAACGCCGTAATTTCTGCTCGGTCAGCAGTTGTTTATTTTCCATTTTTACTTTCTTGGTTTTCACCAGTGCCATTGCCAAACAAAAAGCCCCAAGCATGCAGACGGAGCCTGTGATCCACCAGAACTTTTCCTGCTGTGATTCTTCTAGTTGACCGTCTTTTTTCTTTATGTCGTTTTTAAGCGAGCTCTCCTTCTTCCTGTAAGCATACTTGTGTTTGATCTGGGCGGCTTTATCGATATTTTTTACGCTGAATATACTGTCATTGAGTTTTTGATTAAGAAGGCTTTTTTCATATGCAAGCTTAAACTTTTGCTGGGAATAATAAATCTCCGAATGCAGGAGCGCGAGGTCTTTTTGAAAATCGGTTATCTTTAATTTATCTGCTATTGCGGCGCTTTCATCCGCATATTGGAGTGCTGTGTCAAGGTCATTACTGTCATAATAAACCTGCCCCATTTTCATTAAGCAGTAGCTCAGTTCCCTCTGACTGCCGATCGCCTCATTAATCGCTACCGCCCTCTTTAGATACCGGAGCGCCAGGTCATGGTTTTTGCCGCGCATTTCTACTGTTGCCATATTGGCCAAACAATCTGCTACTTTAGATTTATTTCCAAGATCTTCACTGAGGCTTAGTGCTGTTTTTAACGAATTCCTTGCGTTCGAAAACCTATTGCGCTTCATTTCAATTAAGGCTATGTTAATCAAAGTATTTACCGTTCCGTCCTTATCTTTCAATCGCTCTTGAATAGCATAGGCCTTATTATAGTAGGATAGCGCGTCCCCATCCCTATCCAAACGTTCATAGACACCACCCAGATTACTTAAAACAGCAGCCGTTCCACGTATATCCCCTATTTGTTCTTTTATATCTAATGACTTGTGGAAGTTTTCCAGGGCATATGTATATTTAGCCTGGCGGTTGTAAAGGGTACCCAAATTGACGAGTCCATTTGAAATACCTTTTTTATTACCAATTTTTTCGTCGATCTGTATAGCCTTGGCAAAGCTTTCCACGCCCTTGTCATATTCTCCCTGCTTAGAATACAGTGTGCCAAGACCGACAAGACTGATTGAAAGCCTCCGCTGCGCATTTGCTTCTTCGGCATATAGAATTGCACTTTTATAGTTTATAGCCGCTTTGTCAAAATCGCCCAGGTAATAATGAGCCATGCCAAAGTTATGGTAACAAACAGACATCCCTTTTTTATCTTTAAGCTCTTTGAAAATACCAAGGGCCTGATCGTAGTATTTAATCGTTTGCAGGTAATTGCCCTTGTCAAAATTAACATTTGCTTTTAGCACCAAGCTGTTGGCTTTTCCTTTCTTATAGTCCAAATCATCGGACAGCGTTGCAGACTGGGCGAGCAAGATCAGTGCTTTATCGGCATCTGTTGCGAATATTTTAGAAGCTATATTATTTAGTAAATTTACTTTGACAGTGTCTTTGTGTTCGTAGGCTTCAAGTACATTCTGCAGGCTGTCAGTTATGTTTTTTTGTGCAAAACAAACTGAACACCATACTGCAAAAAACATAGGTATTAGTACCTTTTTATAATTCATTTCCTTTTGTAGCTCGATTTTTTAAAGATGATCCGAAGCAAAATAATGCATTGCTTTATCAAATAATGTCGACAAATGTAAACATTAGAATAATATCTTTAAGGTCCGAAAACCAGGTTGTTTCGACGGGATAAACGTATATTGATTGGCCGCTCTTACCCTGTAGAGTTTATGACCTTCACTATTCCTGGAACGTGGTGGTCAACATTAATAAGTAATGATGAGAGGTTGACTTTTCGTGGTAAAACCTTTTCGGCCAAATATCCTATGGCGAGTAATCTGCCAGTTGCGCCCTGCTGTACAAATCGGTGGATCCCTGTTTGCTTCGTTAAGAGCATACCGATAAACAATGAGATCTGCCGGTTGTTTACTTACTGCATCGCCGCAGACTTTAACTTATTTATGTGGCGATTTACGGTTTTACCGTAACGAGGATCTAAAGTTTTGTTTAGACTGCGATTTCGATATTATACTGTGGAAAAATTCTTACGTTTGAAAAGCCAAACGCTCTGCATGAGTTCGTTAGCAAGTAATATTTAGCTTCTCGAATTTTAGTATCACGCCTTCGGTAATTAATTTATAGGAAAGGAAATTTCGGTAAAGTAACTTCTTACCTCTAATTTTCGCATTCCGTGGAATAGCACATATCACTTAATGTAGATGCATCTAAAGCCAGTAAACCATGAGGACATTTTTATTGTTACAATTACTATTTTTTTCAATCGCAGGGCATTCCCAGATGAAGCTCAAATTCGAATATGATCTCGCAGGTAATCAAACAAAGCGGCACATAGTATTCGAGTCGCGCGATGCAGCGGTTAACGACTCCATATATAAATCCCCGGAAGAAATCACGGAAGAAGATCTAGAATCGTTGATTGGCACTGGTATTTCCTTTTATCCAAACCCCGTAAAGCAGGATTTGTATATAAAATGGACACAACTAGAAACTCCCGTAAATGCAGTCGAAATTTACTCAATGTCGGGACAATTATTAAGGCGCATCCCGAATCTAAAAAATGATGATAACGTGGTGCTCTCATTTCAGGATCTCCCGCAGGCAATATATAATGTGGTGCTTTTTTTTAACAATAGTGAAACACAAACTTTAAAAATTGTCAAACAATAATGGAAAAGCTATACTGTTTAATTGCGCTCATACTCTTTACACTAACCTCACACGGACAAGCCACAGGTAGCTCACAAGAAGTAGGTATAACCGTCGGAAGCCTTGCGGTATCCCTACATGGCGCGGCAACTTATTCTATTCCAATCACTGTTCCTCCAGGTATTAACAAGATTCCACAAGTAAGTCTGGAATACAATTCGCTAAGCGAGAACGGTATGGCCGGGTATGGCTGGTCAATTGGCGGGGTTTCTGAAATCACCAGAGTGCCATCTACCAAGTTTCACTACAACAGCATCGACGCAGTGGACTTTGATAATAACGATCGATTCGCACTGGACGGTGAAAGATTATTATTAAAGACAGGCACATATGGCGCTAATGGGGCAGTGTATGAGACGGAAAGGTTCTCCAACATAAAGATTACATCATTCGGCACGCATCCTACGACGGGAATTATTGGTCCCGAATATTTTATCGTGGAATTTCCGGACGGCTCAATTGCTCACTATGGTAATGCAACTGGCAATGCATCAAATTCACGGTCAGCAGATCGTTATGCTATGACTTATTGGCAGAATCCACAAGGTGCCCGGATAAATTATACCTATGTAATTGTAAATAATTTCTTGATGATCAGCAGTATCGGCTATGGAACGACTTTTACCACACCAAGCATTAACAGCGTAAATTTTGTCTATACTCCGAGAACCCGGCCAGATCAATTCTACATCGGTGACGTTAGCTTTACCAAAGATAAAATTCTAAGCCAGGTTAATGTGATCGGAAATGGCGTCCCTTTTAGGAATTATACGCTGGAATATAGCTCAACTACCCTCGGATATCAACGGTTAACGAAGGTAACTGAAAAGACCGGAGACAACTCCAAAGCTTATAATCCGACTTTATTTACCTATGAGAATACGCCGGAGAATATTACACTATCTCCAGCCAACACGACTATTAACGTTAATGATGTAAACTTCGTAAATTGCAACTCTGTCCCTGGGGACTTTACAGGCGATGGCAAGATGGACTTCCTTCTTTATCCTAAAACGGGTACAAACGCCAGAAAAAAATATTGGTTGTTTACCAATTTACAATCTGGGATAAACAATATCCCCATTGAAGTCACGATCCCGTTATTCACAACCATATTTTCGAACAAAATTTTAACTGGAAACACAACCAGTGGATTTAAATTGGCGCCTATGGATGGTTTTACCGTTTTGCGGTCAAGCGCAACCTCGGCACTTGCAACTTTTGAAAATTATCTTACCGGTACGGCTTATACTTCCGGTGCGGCAACTGCGGTATTCCATCAATATACCAAGTCTTACACATTTCCCAAATATACATATACATACGACTTTATTGGTTGTGGACGCACAGAAGAGCCACCACCACCTACCTCGATGACCATTGAGAAAGTAGTCGTTAAAGAATATTTGGACGGAGATTTTAACGGAGACGGACTTACAGATTTGTTAGCCATAGATAAGGAGTTTTCGTACACTTATACCCAGGCTTGCAACACCTATACAACTGTTGTAACGGGCGGTAAAACTTATTTTGTTAACCTTGATAAACGACTCACAACATTTGTCAACTTTGCCGGCACAGTAGCTACCACGCCAAATAGTAAATTTCAGGTGTCCGATTTCAATGGAGACGGAAAGTCGGATCTTTTTGTTTTTGATGCAAATTCTGTTCGTATATATGGTCTAAATGATAATAATACGGTTTCGCTGCTAGAACAGATTACCGGTGACACCGACCTTGTATTGACGCGAACGGTGATGATGGGTGACTATAATGGTGACGGAAAATCTGATTTCATAATTCCAAAAGGAGTTGGGAGTAATTTCGCCCAATATCTCTCTACGGGGATTAATTTGGTCAAAAGCAGTTGGACTTATGAACTTGTATACAATGAGGATGATATTGGCGAGACATGTGCCGCGACTTTTTATTATATACCAACCGATTTCAACGGCGATGGCAAAACCGATATAATTTTCGCAAAGGACAATGGTTGTAATGGTCCTGAGGGATTTATTTCAGTTCGAAATTATAGAAACACGGGAACAAATTTTGTTTCGGATATGTTTCAGACGACTACCTTTCAGAGCGGAATTGCTGTGTTTGCAATTCCCATTTTTTTAAATTTTGACAAACCCGATGCCGGGTTACAAATAAACTTTGTAACTAATAATCGGCTAATAACCTTTAACTCGGAAAAGAATTTTAGGAGAGACAAATTATTAAAAACCATTAAAACCGGGGATGGCGTCACCGAAACTATAACGTATAAACCATTAAAAGAAGAGACTCAAACATCGGAAAACATAGATTTTTATAAGCCCGTATCAGCGCCTACAGAAAATTATCCCAACAAAGATATATTTGTTGCAAATCACAACGTTGTTTCAAAAGTTGAGTTACAAAGTTCCGGTGTTTATAAGAAACAGTTATTCAGCTATCATGGGGCTGTGGTAAACCTGGCGGGAATTAATTTTTTCGCATTTCGAGCTTTGCTTAAAACCAATTGGCATAATTCCTCAAGTCCTTTAGTCACCACGGTAAGCAAATACGATATTGCCCTTAGGGGAGCAATTAGTGAAAATTATTCTGTTTTAAATAATCTTTATTCGTTTTGGACCACTCCTTCCTCTTACATTGGTAAAACCGTATATAAATATAATACCTATGATGATATTACATTTGAGCCAGCTCTTCAAAGTAACAATGTATTTAAAGTAAAAAATACACTTACGACGGCTTATAACGGGCTGGAGACGACAAGTATAAACACAACTTTGTGGTATGACCTGAATAATAACGTAACCGAATCGACCAGTATCCATAAGGAAGCCGCAGTGGTCAAACAGACCAGTACGATAACTACGGTATTTGCACCTCCATCTAGTTCGCCACATATTGTGGGACGGGCAACAAGCAAAAACACAGCAGTCACTGTGACGGGAGATACGATGATTGCGTTAGAACAATATACGTACACTAATAATTTACTTTCACAACTTAAGAAACAAGGCAACGGGACCGTGTTTGTGACTGAGGACTATCTGTACGACAATTTTGGGAATATGACCAAAAAAACCTTGTCGGCACCGGGGCTTATCGCTAGAGTTCTAGATTATGAATATGATCCGTCTGGCCGGTTTTTAAAGAAACATATCACTGTCGAACGAAGCGTATCAGAATTTATAAATGACCCAAATACGGGATGGCTGACCTATGAAAAAGACGGCTACGGTAAAAAAAATACATACACATACGATAAATGGGGCAAAAAAATTAATACCCAGGATTATACTCTAAAGAACACCGCCGTGACATATGGAAGGCTTTCAAATGGCTCCATTATGACGTCGACAGGTGAGGACGGAAGCGTGATGACCGAAACCATTGACGATCTGGGGAGGAAAATTAAGACGGGAAATAAAAATATTAATGGCAATTTTGCTTATAAAGCGTTTGAATACGATATACACGACAGATGTACAAAAGTTAGCGAACCCTATATCGGCACTGCCACGCCAATTTATACTGAAACAAAGTATGATGCATATGGGCGCGTCAACGAAGTAGCTCATTATAATGGCAGGACGGTCACGTATGCATTTCTCGGTCTTTCCACAACAGAAAGCGATGGAATTAAAACTAAGGTTGCGCAGCGAAACGCCATGGGAAAAATCGTCGCTCAAACTGATAACCCGGGAGGCACTGTTAATTATACTTATTTTGCCAACGGCAATCTAAAAACCGCAACGTATGGCACTAATGCCTTAACCGTTTACCAAGATGGATGGGGACGTAAAGTTCAGCAGAATGATCCGGCAACAGGTGACATTTTTTACACCTATAATCATTTTGGTGAGACCACAAAAGAAACATCTTTGATAGGGTACACTAATTATTTCTTCGATCAGTACGGACGATTAGAAACAAAAAATATAGTAGGCACTGGCTCTTCACATAACCAAGTTGTTACTTATCAATATCTGGACTATACAACACTACCGGTATTGGTAGATCTCATCGATAATTCCGCAGGCGAAGAGTTTGTTTCGGAATACTTTTATGATACAGACAAACGTTTAATCGGCACTTACGAAAGCAACCCGGAGTCATTCTTCAGGAAAGATTTTGTTTACGACACCAATGGAAAAATATCCCGACAATATTATTATTCTGAAAGTAATGGTAACGTGGCTGACAAATGGATAAAATATACGTATCAATATGGTTATCAGAAACAAATCATTGATGAAGGAACAAATAATGTTCTTTGGCAAATAGACGAAGTGAACGCCCGTGGTCAACTTGTGTCGGCGTACTACGCAACAAATTTTGGGAAAGTTTCGCATACTTATGACAGCGTCGGGCTGCCTCATACTATCAGTTATCAAAATGTTTCCGGTCCCAACGTTTCTGCAACTCCGTTTGTAACGTTTACAACCAACTTTAATCCGCAACGAAAACTGTTAGATAACAGAACTAGTACATTATTCGGTACGCCGTGGACCGAATCGTTTTCATACGACTTTTTAGACAGACTTTTGACTACTACCGATAACAATGCGATGACCTCACAGGCGTATGATAATGCAGGAAGAATAACGTCGAACTCGATCGGCAATTATTCCTACGATACAGCCAGTCCGTATCGACTGAAAAATGTAGAACTTATAGGGCAAAGTAGCCAGCATTATTACGACGACAGAGATCTTCAAGAAATTCTCTACACTCCTTTTCACAGTCCATTGACAATAAATGAAGATGGAAAAGAACGAATAACGTATAAATACAACGGCCACGATACTCGCAGCGTCATGTATTATGGAGGAACACAAACTGCCATGACCACGCGTCCCCTGCGCAAATATTATTCGAATGATGGGTTAATGGAGATAAAAAGAAATATTACCAATAACACCTTCGAACATATTTTCTACATAGGTGGAGATGGCTATAAAGCGCCTGTTATCTTTTCGAAAGATGCATCAGGATCAAGATATAACTATTTGCACCGGGATTATTTAGGAAGTATATTGGCCATAACCGATGCGACAGGCACGCTTAAGGAGAAGCGACATTTTGACGCCTGGGGCGAGATCGTCAAGCTTCAAAACGGGAGTGGTGCCGATATACCTGCATTTGGAGTTTTGGATAGAGGTTTTACCGGTCACGAACATCTCCAGGGTGTGAAGCTCGTTCATATGAATGGCAGGCTATACGATCCAAAGCTACACAGATTCTTATCCCCTGATAATTATATACAAGAATTGTACAATACGCAGAATTATAATCGCTATGGCTATGTTTGGAACAATCCGTTGACGTACACTGATCCTAGTGGCGAGCTATTTGGCACTATACTGACTGCAATTTGGTCTACCTGGATGAATATTACTGAATATGGCTTCCAGTTTGGCAAATATGATTGGGGCATGTTAGAAAATGCCTGGAAGATAGACGCGGGCTTCATAAAGACTGATCCAAATAGAACATTTTTTGGACAAGTCCTTCAGCTGGCATCGAGATTTTTATGGGAGAACTATCAAATGTGGGCTGGCAATATATACTCTCACTTACGAAATCTTAGCGGCTCAGTTGACCAGGTGAGGTACTTTGGCGGAGCGACGTTCGTTATATCTGAGAATAGTAACCATGCTGGCAGGGGTATTTCCCTTGGAAATTTCATCAATGTAGATATTGGGGGAAATTTACGCTCCGATGAAGCTGGAGGGTGGATGAATTCAGAAGGAGGAGTTTTTTGGCATGAGTATGGACATACATTTCAGAGTCAAAGAGCGGGCATATTTTATTTGCCTGCAATTGGAGTGCCTAGTATTTTCGGTGCGAAATGGACAGAAACATCTGCTAACCGATGGGCCTGGCGATACGCTGATCAGTTCAATTATTTAGATAGCTGGCCCTATGACAGCCCATTTGTTGACGACGACTTTCCGTTACATCAAAATTAGATAATATGAGAATTTCTTTACCCTACTCAATCCTTTTCTTTTGCCATCTACTAGTGGTGAGCTGCGTTCCGGATAAACATCCGGGGAAACCTTTATTAGTGCAGAACAATTCTTCAGAGATCATATATTATTGGTATTCCAGAAACCTGGCAGTAAATCACTTTCCGGATATTTCGCTTCCTGCTACGCGTCCTAACAGCTTGTCTGGGTTGGATCCCGGCAATCGCGAACTAGCAACCGATAAAGATCCCGATTGGGAATATATATACAATAACGTGCCGGCTGATAAGTTTACCGTCTATTTTTTTGCCACCAATCCGCAAACACAACAGGAATGGGATGAATTAATAGAAAGCAATGCAATGCTAGGACATAAAAGTGTGACGTTTGATGAACTGAAAAATAGTGGTTATATAATTTCGTATCCGTAATCTGATGCCAACACTGTCTACATTAGCGCTATAGAACGCTATTGGCTTTTTTTTAAACTCAACACTCGTTTTCTCGCAACAGGAAGCGAGTGTAAGGTCTCACCATTCAAATTTAAAGTGGAGTATAACACGATATAATAAGCATCTTTCCTATTTTTGAGTAATTTTGTTGATACTATACCATCCAGATGAAAAACGTACTTTGCTTATTTATTTTATTGCTTCTTACCTCGTGCTCCGACGATGAAGGCACAGCCAAATCCGTTATTAATTACAAGATCGATGGTCAACTCACCGAGATCAGCGATATCTATATTCAACCGTATGAAAACCAAGCGAACGAGGTCGGAAAATTAGTTACGGGTGACGACAATTCTAACATTACTTTGTCGTTTAAGATTTTTAATGATGATGCTTCTACCGGGAATCCCGTTCAAGACTTTATATTAATAGCACACGGACCTTTAGTAGGAGACTCTGAATCATTTCAGGACAACGGCATCGTTTGGAATATAACGGCAAACAACAATAACAGGTTCAAAGCAACCTTTTCTGGCCCGGTTAAATCGATGAGTACAAATCAAATTCTAAATTTAACCGACGGCAAGGTTGAAATTACTTACTAATTGCCTGCCAGCTAAGAAATGAAGTCTCAAGCACTGCCTTTAAGGTGGTTTTATTGCTTCTGTGTAGTGCTCTGATTCCGTCGGCATTCGTGCCTTTTCAGCTACTGATCTGCATATAACTGCGCCGGCTAAGCGTTTTAAGTGCTGCTCTAAGATTGATCCCAAACACTATCTTTTACCAATATATTTGCGTTGGGAATCCCTTGGCTGTAAAGAATATAAACCAAGGTGCTAAACAAGTACGGGATTGATAGCGTTTCCAGGATAAACAACACACTGTCTTTTTCGATTTTCGAACTGTACCAAAGCCACGCCCTGTCCTTTATATTCGCGATCCAGGATTCGAAATGATATAGGTTCTCATCATTGTCCCTGTCTTTTGAAGTTTTGGAAGTCATGCTTTCAACAAACCAGGTTGGCAAAATCACCTTCCATTCTTCGTCAGACGGCCATTCTGTAGCATACGCATATTGAGATATGGCCGTCATTACCTCTTTAGTCCTGTTTAGGACGGCTTCGGGATTCTTCACGCCCGTAACAGAAATGGCAAGTGTTGTAGACTCGGGAAGCTCGCCATTGTTGTGCTCTTCTATTCTTTTTAATTCTTCGCCTTTCATTATAATGTTAATAGGGTAAGTCCGGAAAATGGTTAATGTAGTTGAAAATATTTAAATCTTTTCAGGAGAAGGTCGCGTTACTTATCCCGGTCGTTTTTTTTGAAGCCGGCTTTTTCAAGATATTCTTTTTCCAGCTTAGATATCTCCTCATTTGGTATTCTTATCTCACTATTTGCATTTTCCATAACATGGGTGACAAACCCGCAATCGATCTTCATGTTTGGATATTTTTCGAGATAAGTAACGATATAACGGGGCCAGTACCAATTTCCGTCGGTATCGATTGCCAAATATGCTATAAAGTCATCATCGTCATATAGTTCAGTATCAAAATTAGGATCATTCGCATTTTCCACACATCCCATAAACGGCACGCATAGTTTGCCTTTTTCTAGATAAGATAGTACCTCAGCCCGGTGCGGATTTTCGCAGTTGCTTTCGCCTATCAGATCCTTCATGCTAACAGCATAATCTGCATCCTCATGTTCTTTTATAAAGCCGAAATATTTCATTTACAATTTGTTGAATTATTAAAAAAGACGTTTTATCCTATCGTTAGCCATTACTGTGAAAATAACTAATCTTACGTATGTACGAAAAAAAAATCGCAAAAATGATATTACATAATATATTTATGTATATTTGAGTTATGTATTCAAAAGATTTAATAAAGGGGACGCTCCAGCCCATAATCCTGATGCTGCTAAACGAGCACAAAAGGATGTATGGTTACGAAATCACCCAAAAGGTAAAAGAACTTACAAACGGGAAAATTGAAATTACCGAAGGAGCTTTGTATCCGGCTCTACATAAGCTCGAAGCAGACAAAATTGTTGTAACCGAAACCGAGTATATTGGTAAAAGACTGCGTAAATACTATTCATTAACAACATCGGGAGATGCGGTCGCTAGCGAGAAGGTTAGCGAACTGGCTGATTTTCTGTCGGTGATGCAAACTATTCTGAATTCAAAAGCCACTGTCAATGGAACTCACTTCTGAACATATTGCCGCAATCCGTGATCAGATCGAAGCTCAGGGCGTCACGTTAACCGATCTGTCTGACAGCCTGTTGGACCACATTTGCTGCGTAATAGAAAATGATCCTGAAGATGATTTTCATCTCGCATGTGCAAACGCGTTCAAATCGTTTGGCGCAAACGGAATAAAAAAAGTAGAAGACGAAACCATTATAGTATTAACCTCAAAATCCAGAATTATGAAAAAAATCATGTTTTTATTGGGCTATGTAGCGGCGGCCTTAATTTCTACGGGAATGCTGTTTAAGATACAGCATTGGCCGGCTGCGTCAATATTACTGACAGTCGGAATCGTCGTGCTTAACTTCGGGTTTTTGCCGATGTACTTCCATGACCGCTACAAACGGGCAATGGTATGATGCTAAAGGGATTCGGTTTTAACGAATCCCTTCTCTTGGTTTATCAAATCACAGGCTGGAACCTTAAAGCGCAACATCAATCTATCAGATATTCGACATACAAAGTTGCAACAATATGCACGGTGCCTTTGTTTATGGCAACCGATTGGGCCGCGACAGACGCGGTTGCGAAACCGTCCTGTTCTGCACGCTCGTTCAGGTTGGGAACCGATGAAGAGATTTCTGTATTCGCAATACGCAGGATTTCCTTTTCCGACTCCGGAATCTTTTCCAGTATTTTATCTGCCAATAATCCCGATTTTGCGAGCGCCTTCAGATATGCGTCATTCTCAAGATCGTCTAGTTTTGAATGCGAATAAGTGAGGCCGCTGACTTCAAGATTGGTGTTTCCAAGCAGTTCGGTGTAAATTTTATCCAGTTTGTCAATGTTTTTTACGGTGATGATCAAGCTCGTATGGCTGTTATATCCATCGAAGACACTGGTGTTGTTGCGCCAGGAATAACTTTTATGCAGGTCAACAGCAGTCGTAAGTATATCTTTTTCGTCTATTCCGTACGCCAGCAACTTTGCAGTAAGTTCGTTCGACTTCGCTACCAAACAACTTTTTGAGGCTGCGATGGATTTGTCCATGCAATTCAGCGAGATCTGAAACTTCGCCATGTCGGGAACAGTCTCAATTTCTCCTTCCGATTTGATCAGGATCGTCTTAAAATGTCCGCTTTGATCGGAATCCCGTTGACAGCCAGAAATTATCACCAAACTTAAAAGCACCAGCAACTTCTTCATTTTACACAGTTTAAATGTTCCTATTTTCAAAAATACAGGAAAACAATTCATTTTCACACAAACTTGCGCGGCTTTTACTTTTATCGGTTAATATAAATGCAATTTATATCTTTGAATAAAGTTTCCAAAAATGCGCATCAACCCATTCGTACTCACAACCTATATCAGTTTCCTTTGTTCCCTGGTAGGCACGTTAGCTGCACAAAACACTGAAGGATACTGGGACCGGGAACGCGCGACGGCCAAAGAAATTGAACTATGCGCCGGCTGTACAGCCTATGTCGGTACCGACGAGCTCCCTGTTGGCACTACCGAATTGATCTACAGGATCACGCTACTCGACAAAAACCAGCAACTGGCCAGCAGTTTGTCAAGCGTTCTTAAGGCGATTCCCGACCCGAGCGGCATCAGCCAGGGTTCGGCTGGCGCAATTACCTTACTATCTACAATCTCCGGTGACGATAAATGTACCTTTGCTGTGTTTTCATCTTTAAAAAATGCCGAGGAATACAAAAAAAGCGCAAGCGTAAAGTTGGCCTGCTACTCACAGGATAAGGAAATCAGCAAGATCGCAGGAAGACTAACTATGCAGAACTCTACTTGCATCAGTAGTGAAACGAAACGCATGTGGTTCGGGTTCACCAACACGAACATGCTGCTAAACGAAAAAATAATCCTTGAAGTCGTGCCGTGGGTTAATACAAAAGCAAGTCGCGGCTGGAACATGAACACAAAACAGAAGTTCATCAGCAGTTGTAAGAACGAAAATAAAACCAACAGCCAGATTTCTGATAAAGAACGCTACTGCCAATGCCTTCTCGAAAAAGTGCAGGCCAAAACAACCAATCCCGAATTTCAACATATGCCTGCGCCGGAACGAAAGCTGATGGTGTCGCGGTATTCGGAGGAATGCCTTCTCGAAACCGGCGAGCTGCAAAACAGCTACAGCAGGCAAAGAACAGCTGCGTCAGTGCTTGTGGCACAGGAAAAATATGCGGATGCCATCCCGATGTTGCAAAAGCTTGTTGATGCCGAACCTACAGCGTCAGATTATAACCTTCTTGGCTATTGCTACATCCTTACAAAGCAGTATGCAAAAGCGGTAAAATATCTTAAACTTGCCGAGCAACTCGACGAGGCTGATCTTGCGGTTCAAAGCAATCTCGCGCACGCCTACCTTTTTAGTGACGAATTCAGTCGGGCGAAAGAAATACACCTGAAATACAAAAACCAGAACGTAACCGAAACAATCAGCTGGAAGCAAAAGGTTGCTTCAGATTTTGCCGCTTTCAAAAGAGCCTCGTTACCAGATGATGATCTCCAACGCGTAACCCGACTTTTAAAATGACATTAGTATGGAAACGAACCAATTAACCGTTACGGCAACAGTAAATTCTGATATCGAAACCGTTTGGAAGCTATGGACTACTCCTGAACATATAAAAAACTGGAATTTTGCAATTGACTCCTGGCACTGTCCATACGCCGAAAATGATCTGCGTCCCGGCGGAACGTTTAAATCGACAATGGCATCAAAAGACGGTGCAATACGCTTTGATTTTGAAGGTACTTATAGCGAAATAGTCGCGAAAGAGCGAATTTCTTATTCCATGAGCGACGGACGCCAATGTACCGTCACGTTCGATGAAACCGGCAACGGAATCACAGTCACAGAGACCTTTGACGCCGAAACTACGAATCCCCTCGAAATGCAGCAACAAGGCTGGCAGGCGATATTAAATAACTTTAAAAGCTATGTAGAATGTTATTAGTTTCCAAAATAGGCTGTTGATTTTGGCCGAACTTCTTATCTTAGTGAAAAGAAGAAGATCCAGTTATGCAGGAAACGCCCGTAATATTTTATGCTGATGATGACCAAGATGACATCTTTGTGTTTACAGAGGCCGCTGAGGATATCGACGCACACGTCGAGGTTTTTTTAATGGGCGAATCGATGCTCGATGCGATGTATAATCCGCCGCCACAGCCTACAATCGTTTTTGTTGATCTGAACATGCCGGAGAAATCAGGTTATGAGCTCATCAGAGAGATCAAATCCTCACCATTTTTCAAAGACATTCCAGTTGTAGTGCTTTCAACAGCAAACGACCATAAAACCATTACGCTCGCAAAACGCACTGGCGCCGACTATTTCATCACAAAGCCTAACTCGCTGCCCGAACTTAAAAAGGCTGTGAAACACACCTTGGACATCGACTGGAAGAACAACAAACCTACCACGGCCGGGTTCCACTACAACAAATCTGTCGGATCTGCCCGCTAGTCGCATTTTTTTCTTATTTTAAACCTTCAATTACTACCTTCGTTCAACAAAATCTCCGACAGGATGAACAACGTTAAGACGATCTTTAGCATTAAGGATCTTGAAAACCTCTCCGGCATAAAAGCCCACACGATCCGAATCTGGGAAAAAAGATACGCCATTCTGCAGCCGATGCGGTCCGACACCAATATTCGTTTTTACGATCTTCAAAACCTCCAGAAGCTGCTGAACATCACAATGCTGCACAAGCATGGATATAAAATTTCTAAGATTGCGACGTTTCCGGATGAAAAAATCCCAGCGCTTGTAAAGCAGATTATATCCGATAAAAGCGTCCGGCATCACGCCGTGAACGCCTTTAAAATAGCAATGATGAATTTCGATCAGGCGCTTTTTTTCAGCACCTACAATAGCCTGCTTGCAGAAAGGTCGTTCGGGGAAGTGTTTTACGAGGTGTTCATTCCGCTGCTGAACGAAATCGGACTGCTTTGGCAGACGGAAACTATCACTCCGGCGCATGAGCATTTCATTAGTTATCTGGTGCGGCAGAAAATCCTGACCAACACCGAAAAACTGCAGGCGAATGAACCGCAGAAGACCGACAAGGTCTTTATATTGTTTCTGCCGATCGGCGAAATTCATGAATTGGGTTTGCTGTACATCAACTATGAGATCATCTTGCGTGGCTATAAAAGTATTTACCTGGGCGAAAGTTTGCCCGTGCACTATCTGAAGGATATCCGTCGACATTTTGATAATATTACCTTTGTGTCTTATTTTACCGTACAACCTCATCCGGGGGATGCAGGAAGCTACGTCGATAAGATGTCGAATGAGATTCTGGATGAGCGAGCCGAGCTATGGCTGCTTGGAAGAAATACCGAAAAACTAAAAATTCCGGACAGTCAAAATATAAAACTTTATACGTCGATTGCTGCCTTGGTCGACAATCTTTAAACACAATTCACGTTTTCTAAAAAAAGATATATGAAAGCTGCTAAAATAGTAATTGCGCTAGTACTTTTTGTTTTCGCTCCGGCTACTGCACAAAGCGGCAAAACCGTTCGCACGATCCTTATCCAAACCAAGATTGCGTGTGATCATTGTAAAGTCTGCGAAACCTGTGGCGGATTACTCGAGCGTACGCTGATAAAGGAAAAAGGCATTCAGATGATAACGCTCGACCAGGACGCAATGACAATTAAGGTAATCTACAATTCCAGGAAAACGTCTCCCGAATTAATTAAAGAAGCGATCAGCAAACTAGGCTATGATGCCGACGATGTCAAAGCGCAACCCGATGCCGTAGCAAGGCTCGACGGCTGCTGCAGGCCATAAAAAAGGCGCCTTTCAGGGCGCCTCTTCAAACTACTAACTCTACTTTATTTGGGAGCTGAACATTTGCTGTAAAGGCTTTAATTGTTCCAGGTCCATTTTTGAATTCTTTAAAACTGACATCATTGTCATAATCGAGTTCGGATCCATATCTTCACCAAGAACGCGGATTACTGCAAATCCGTTTTCTTTTTTATTCGCGTAGAGTACGAATTCATCAATGTTGTCATCTTCACCCACGAAACTTACTGAGGCCCCATCCTTACCTGACCCGAAATGCATCAGTTCCTGATATTTTTCATCCTTCAGTATCTGATCGACCTTTGCCTTCTCAGCGCTGTACTGATCCCGTGTAGAATCGGTAACCTGAAAAGCGAGGACGTTTATCTTCTTAAACGTTTCAACGGCTGCCGCTTCATCCGCGGTTAATTTTGACTTGTCAATATTAAACATTGCCGGTGATAAATCAAGTGCGAGGAATTCTTTGTTCTCACTCTTCTCGACAAAATATTTTTGTAAAGAAGGTTCCGAATTGCACGAGAACGCAAGCAAACAAACAATGGCTAAGGCTGAAAATAGTTTCATGGTGATTATGATTTGGCGTTTTTAGCAGCTTTTTTGAGATCGTTTCCGCCCGGAAGGTTCAATTTGTCGGTCAGCATCGAGATATCATTAAGATCGAAGTCACCTGTAAGCGACATCAAAACGGTCTCGTTGCCTTTACCACTGCCTTCAATAAACATCAACAGCTCGCGGACTTGTGTTGCGCCGGCACCCGATTTAACCATAATCCTGATATTCTGGCCTTTGTCGTTGATTCGCATCAGTTCTTCCAAACCTGCGGATTTAATATATTTATCGGCTGTAGCTCGCATTTCGCCGGTTACACGAGTACTTGAAGTGGTGAACACTTTCAGGTTGTCGAGCTTCTTGATTAAGTTCAGGTACTGTTGTGACTCCTGGTTTTTGACGTTACCCATCATCTGAAACATCTTTTTGTTGACGATTACCGAGGTTACATCGTCCTGTCCGTCAAATTTATCGAAAGCCGTTTGACCGAAGAACAATGTTGGCATTAACGCAAGTACAATTGTTAGAATTAATTTTTTCATGATTTTTTAAGTTTTTTGTGGTTAAATTTTCCGGTAAAGCCTACCGGGGGCAATTGCGGTTTAGTTAGTAAAAACCCGGTCTTTTGCTTCATCATATTGCTCAATGTATTGCACACTTTTAACACCTTTATTTACTTGTGCTGACAGTAATGACAATGCTTTTTGAGTTTCGCGAAGCGCAATTTCAGGATCGTCATACGTACCTAAATCCTCTGTTTGGGAAGTTTGACTGAAGTAGGCAAAAGTCCCGGCACCCAGCAAAACAACTACCGAAGCGGCAACCGACAACCACGCGCTTCTGCGCTTATTGTCCTCACTTGGAAGTGGTGCGATCTGCTGCTTAAACGATTCTTGTTTGGCTGCGGAGAAATAACCGAACAACGGTTTGTACTGTTCGAGATGCTGCGCAACATCCGGGGAAGAAAAGTAGCTCTGCAGCTCGCTTTCCTCGACAATACTCGTTTCTCCTTCAAAGTATCTTTCTAGTAACTTTTCTATTTTATGCAATTCCATAGCTGTGTGTTTTTGTAATTTGTTCCCTTATCGTTTTTCTCGCTCTTGACAGTGCCACACGCACCGCCGTTTCATTCATTTCAAGTATCCGTGCTATTTCTTCGTAATCGTACTGTTCAATGTCCCGCATCTGGATAATCAGCTTTTGCTGTTGAGGCAAATGGTCGATCATCTTCTCGACTAGACTCCACGAATCACGGTCTTCAACTTTCTGCTGCAAACCGGCTTCCCGGTCGGTAAAGTTGTTGTGGACAATCTTCAAATTTCCTGCGCGTTTGGACTTCAGTTGGTCCAGACAATAATTTTTAGTCATTGTCATCGCATACGCCTCAACGCTGCCATAACTGTCAAGGCTCTGCTTTTTATTCCAAAGTTTTACAAGAACTTCCTGGGTTGCATCTTCTGCTTCCTCAGTACTGACAAGTAATCTTTTCGCGAGCCTGAAGACTTTATCCTTAAAAGGAGCAACTAGTTGCATAAAGTCATTCTGGTTCATAATGTGCTTTTGTTCGTTGGTTATAGGATCAAGACGAGCCATACATTTTTTTGTTACAGGGAAAATGATTTAATGTAAATTTACTGTTATTCCGTTACCTGTAGTTATGATAAAAAACCGCTGCCGCTGCCTGTCTATCGTGGTACTTTGCATAATCCTTTCAGGGTGCGAACCGGATCAGCAAAATTATGTTCCGCAACAGCTTCGCATCAATGATTTTGTATGGAAAGGCATGAACCTGTATTACCTCTGGCAACAGGATGTTCCGGAACTCGACGATGCGCGGTTTGAAAATCAAAACGAGCTAAACGAATTTCTTGGCGCCTACTCCGATCCTGCTGCGCTGTTTCAGGACCTTCGTGTAGATCCAGCCCTTGATCGCTTTAGCGTAATCTATAGTGATTATCGGGTTCTTGAAGGGATTTTATCCGGAAACACCAACAACAATGGCGTCGACTATGAGCTGCGCTTCATTCCAGGAAGTGCTACCGAACTTTTCGGATGGGTGCGATATATCCTGCCGAACTCTGATGCGGCATCAAAAGACATCCATCGCGGTGATATTTTTTATGCGGTTAACGGACAGCCGATCTCGGTCTCAAACTACCGCTCGTTGCTGTCAAAGGAGAGTTATACGCTAAACCTGGCAAACTATGACGGCGGCGCAATTAATCCGAACGGTCGCAACGTAACATTGACAAAAGCTCCGTATTCGGAAAATCCGGTTTACCAAACCGAGATCTTAATGATTGGCGATCACAAAATCGGCTACCTGGTTTACAACGGCTTTTATGCACAGTATGAAGAGCATCTGAACCAGGCTTTCGCCGAATTTAAATCGCAAAACATAACCGATCTTATACTTGATCTTAGATATAATTCGGGTGGATCGATTGCCACGGCCACTAAACTGGCAAGTTTGATTACGGGCCAATTTACCGGCCAGCTCTTTGCGCGCGAGCAATGGAATGAGAAATTACAGGCGTATTACGAATCGAACGGGAATGGAACTCTTGAGAATGTTTTTGTTGAGACAATCGGAAACAGTGCAATGAACGATCTGCAACTTTCTAAAGTATACATTCTGACTTCCAGGAGTACGGCTTCTGCAAGCGAATTGGTCATCAACGGGCTTGTACCTTACATCGAGGTGGTCCAGATTGGCGACAATACAACCGGAAAAAACGTGGGTTCAATAACGCTTTACGACTCACCTTCATTTCGGAAAAAGGACCGAAATCCGGATCATAGGTACGCAATGCAGCCAATTGTATTGAAGATCGTAAACCGGAATGGTTTTGGTGATTATCAGGAAAACGGACTTGCACCGGATTATTTTCTGCCTGAAGATCTGGACAACCTGGATACGCTCGGCAGTGAAACAGAACCACTTTTAAGTACGGCAATAGGTATCATTACGGCCGACGGACGACTATTGAAAAGAAGCCCTATTGTAGAAACACGACCGTTTAAAGATGTTAAGTCGATGAACAACCTGCAGAATCAGATGTATCTCCCGGAACTTCCAAATTAAGGATGTTCAAAGAAAAAGGCTTTCGATTGAAAGCCTTGTTTTATTAGTTGAAATAGACGCCGTTGGGCCCTAATCCTGTTTGGAGATCATCCAGATACGTTCCGTTTATGGAGTAAACAAAGACTTTCCCGAATGATGTAAAGTCTTCTGCTGCTTCGGTTAAAAAAATCCTGTCCGCGTTAACGCCAAATCCGTAGCCGATATACGCCGATGTAGAAGGCGCAGCAAACAACGGTTCATCAATAACGGCATCAAGGTTCACATCGTTCTTGTAGACTTTTGGCCCGACTGAGAAATAAACTGAATTTCCTTCAATATCCAGGTTTTGGGCGTTACCCATAGTGGCGGGAAACGGAACAGTGTCAATTATAGCATTTGTCGCGAGATTAATTTTTACGAGTTTACTCTCAGCTGAGAAGCTTCCGCACAACACATATAACGTTCCGTTTTTTTCTTCAAGTGAATTTGGTGACACGCCAACGGTAATTGTATCTTCTATTGTTTTGCTTTGGATATCGACAACCGTTATGGTATCTCCCATTCCGAATGCGCCGCCGGATACGTAGAGTCTTCCGTCATATGCCACAAGCCGTTCTGCAATGTTGTGGATTGCAATTGGGGTTTCAACCGTAAAATCGGCCAGGTTTATTACCGTGACAAAATCGTCAGTCGAACTTGCATAGTCGTTCATGTTCGTGATATACGCTTTTCCGTTATATACAACGCCGTAACGAGGGATCTGCATTCCGGTTGCTATTGTCGCGATATATTCCATGCTGTAGCGGTTAACGACGGTAATTTTATTCGAGCCGTTGGAGATAATATACGCGCGGTCGCCGTTAAAAAACATCGATTGAGCGTACGTCCCAAGATTTTCAGTCTCGCCATTTACCGCGGCGAAAACGTCGTTTTGTACTGTTTGCAAGTCATTGCTTAGGTACGTTATTTCGCCAAAGCCGCCTTCGTTCAAGACCAGCACGCCGTTGTCATAACTTCCGAGCGGCGCCGGATTGGAATCGTCGGAGGTACACGAGATAAACAGTTGCGAGATCATTAAGGCTACCAATAATCGGGATAGTTTCATTGTATTAAAAGTTTAGTGTTAGATAAATTGCATAATTTCTTCCCGGAAATGTTCGGTGTTCAACCACTTCATACGCTTTTTCAAAAAGATTCAGAATCTTAACGCCGGCTTTATATCCTGAATTTCTTCCTATTCTGTATTCGGCCGAAAGGTTTGAAACTGAATACGGTTCAATAATGTATGACGGGTTATTATCGCTCAACGTATAAACCGCTCCATTAAACAGAACCTGATAATTTGCGGAGAAAGGGCCACGATTTAATGCTATCGATGCTGTTGCCTTATGAAACGGAACATAAACGAGTTGGTACCCTGTGTGGGCATTTTCCGAAACCGTGTAGGCATAAGTGCTGTTAACCGTGAAATGGTTCTTACCAAGGGATTTTCGCAACTCCAAAATAGCTTCCGCACCATAAGAATTCACCTCAAGCACATTTCCGGGAAACCAAAGCACGCCCGTTCCCGGAAGCCATTGGATCATATCGTCGATCTTCATGTAATACGCTGTGGCCGATAGTTTACCGTTTTTAAAAAAATAATCGGATCCTATTTCAACCTGGTGTGAAAGTTCCGGCCGCAGGTTTGGATTTCCTCCTTGGGTCCAGTACAGATCGTTAAATGTCGGGGTACGGAAATTTCGCGATGCGTTGAACCTGATTGAATGGTTGTCACCGATGTCGTAACGCGCACCTAACGCACCTAGGATCGGGCTCTCATAATCACTCGTCGCCTCTTTGCGTATGCCCAGTTCGGAGCGAAACGATTTCGACATTCTGTACTTCATCAGCAGTGAAGACGAAACATTTTCCCGCCGGGCACGGTCGATGTCTGAACCTCGCGCCGAAATCGCCGAATAATCTACAATGCCGTTCAAAGTAATCTTTCCTATTGTATAGGTTGCGTCATATTTTCCAACAAAAGTGGTTGCTTTTGATCCGGTTGCAGTTTCAAGATCAATGTTCGGATAATAGTTATAGCCTTCCGTTAGGTAAGCTGCGCGGAATTTTGATGTCAGCCGCTCGCCTGCCGATGCCCATTCAATCATTATACGCGTATTAAAGTCGGCGTACTTGGTTTTATTATCGGTTGGTGTCAGCAGTGAAAAATGCCGTTCCCCTGTAAAGACGTTGCTGTAAAGTTTCAGCACGTTTCGCCTGTCGATAATGTAGCCGATGTTTGTATTGAGCGTCAGATTTTCATATTGGCCGTTGCTGTTTTTGCGGTTTGTTTCAGGAATCTGAAAGTCGTTATCCGATGCGTTTCGCGATATTGCTGCGCCTATGCTCCATTTCTTCGTACCCGCGGCCAGCTTGAAGTTCATTGCGGACGTGTTAAAACTGCCGTAGCCGATTCGCACTCTGTGATGCATTCCTTCTACAAAACGGAGCTCGTCAGTCAGGTGAATGCTTCCGCCGATTGCGCTGCTGCCGTAAATGACGCTTCCGCCGCCGGGCCGTATTGAAACCGATTCAAAAGCGTTCGATGTTATCGTATTAAAATCAGTCTGACCGTTGAGTTGCGAGTTGATATTGATCCCATTCCAGATTACGGCTGTCTGTTGGGCTGTAGTTCCGCGAAACGAAGGCGAAGAAACCATTCCGTAGCCATTCTCCTTGAAGTAGATCGCGGAATTGTAGTTAAGCAAGTCTGTCAACGAGGGTTGATTGTACTGCAGGACCGAATCGCGCAACGTGTAAACCGAATGTGTTCCCGAAAAATCCTGAAGTTGAACATCCGAAACCACAACTTCATCGAGTTTAATAATAGAATCGTTTTGAGCTGCAGTAATGCAACACCAAAGCAAAAGCAGAATTGAGAAAAGTTTTTTCGTAGCCATATTTCCTGAACCTTTCTTCCCGAAGATTCGTTAATGATTAAGAAAAAAGGCAGGTCTCCTGGCTTGCTTCCTGCTGTTGGCCTTCCCATTCAAATGAACAGTGGCATGGTATAACAGCAGTATTTTTAGCTTACAGTTGCGGGTACAGCTTAGGCGTTTAACCTAATTCCCTTTTATATGATCCGACGAAATCGAAGCATAACCTAATTTCGCTGCAAATATAGCATTTAAAATCCTATACCTTTGCGATAACTGATACGTCAATGAAGAACATTATTAAAAGGTGGCTCCTGATCACAATCCTGCTGCAGACTATCTGCTGTCAGAAAGCATTGGAAACAAAAGCATTTGCGGCCATCCACAAGAACGAAATAACCCATGCGAAAGGGTTTTCAATTCACAAATACGGCAACTATTCCATTTTGAAAGTTACCAATCCATGGCCAAATGCATCGCAATCGTATACGTACATCCTGAAGCGAAAAGGCGCTATTATCCCTGACAGCTTATCGAAATTCGCAACAATTTCTGTTCCAGTGAAGAAAATTATTGTGACTTCAACAACACATATTCCGTCACTTGAAATGCTGGGTGTTGAAAAGTCCCTTATCGGATTTCCAAATCTGGAATATATCTCGTCACCAAATGTTCGCGCCCGTATTGATGCCGGATACGTTCGGGAAGTTGGCAGTACACAAAACTTAAACACCGAGATAATCTTAAACCTTGGGCCGGATCTTATCGTCGCGCACGGGATCGACAACAACAATCCGGCGCTCGACAATCTGGAAAGAAGCGGGTTAAAGGTTATGATGAACGGCGACTGGAATGAACAAACGGCACTCGGCAAAGCCGAATGGATCAAGTTTTTCGGCGCTTTGTATGGATTGGACGAGAAAGCCAAAACAATATTCGGCACTATCCAAACGGAATACGAAAAGACAATAAAATTAGCCTCCAGCGCGAAGCAAAAGCCCACGGTCTTATCGGGTGCTATTTATGAAAATCATTGGTATTTGCCACAAGGCGACAGTTGGGGAGCGCTCTTGATTGCACAGGCCGGCGGAAATTATCTTTGGAAAGAGACGAAAGGAACCGGAAGCCTTTCGCTCAGTGTAGAATCGGTGCTTGAAAGAGCTGAAAATGCTAATTTCTGGATCGGGCCCGGACAATTCACAACGCTTGCAGAAATGGGTGACGCAAATCCGCATTATAAACGATTCGCCGCTTTTCGGAACAAAAGCGTGTACTCCTACAGCATCAAAAAAGGGCCAACCGGTGGCATTATCTATTTCGAATTGGCACCAAACCGTCCTGATCTTGTAATAAAAGATCTTGTAAAAATATTCCATCCTGAACTCCTGCCCGATCATCAATTGTATTTTTTCGAAAAAGTAAATTAATTGCAGCCGGTTAAACTCCATACTATACTTTTTCTGCTTTTGCCACTTGTGCTTATTGCATTGTTCGTGGCGAATATCAGCTTCGGCCCCGTGACTGTTCCGTTTCGCGACGTCATCAACAGCTTATTCGGCGGCACTGTTTCCCGAAACACCTACGAATACATCATCCTCAACTATCGCCTACCGAAGGCGCTCACTGCCATTTTAGCGGGCGTCGGTTTATCTGTAAGCGGACTATTGATGCAGACGCTTTTCAGAAATCCGCTTGCCGGGCCCGATGTGCTCGGATTAAGTTCAGGCTCGGGCCTGGGCGTTGCAACAATTATACTTGGCGCCGGATTAATACCCGGAACCGCCGGCAGTTTGCTGTTGTCGCCTTACACAATCATACTCGCATCATGCGCGGGAAGCTTTCTGGTTTTGCTGGCCGTTCTTTTCGTGTCGCAGCGGCTACGCAACACAATGGCAATTCTTATCGTGGGATTGATGTTTGGAAGTTTTGCAAGTGCAATTGTTGGTGTCCTTACGTTCTACAGCACGGCCGAACAGCTTCAGAAATTCTCGTTTTGGGCTTTGGGGAATCTAGGCAACTTAACCTGGGATTCTGTTGCAATACTTACCTCTTGTGTCGTTGCGGGACTTTTAATGAGCCTGATCAGCGTGAAATCGTTAAACGGATTGTTGCTGGGTGAAAACTATGCGAAAAGCATCGGCATCAATTTCAACAAAAGCAGACTAATCATCATTATTGCTACAAGTATACTCGCCGGCGGAATCACAGCATTTACAGGTCCGATTGCATTTGTAGGACTTGCCGTTCCGCATTTGGCAAAATTAACATTCAGAACCAGCAGCCACTTGTCCTTATTGACTGGAACGGTATTTTTAGGCGCTATAACGATGTTGATTTGTGATATGCTCTCACAACCGTTTGGCACTGATATTACCTTGCCAATCAATGCGATTACTTCACTAATAGGAGCACCGGTAGTGGTCTGGCTGCTGGTTCGGCGCTTTAAAACAATTGCATGATGGAAAAACCGGCCATACTGCATACGGAAGACCTCTGCATCGGCTATCGCAACAAAAAGCAAGTCAGAATTATTTGCGCAAATATCAACCTAAACCTTCGGCGAGGAAGCCTCATTACGCTTGTTGGCGCAAACGGGATTGGAAAATCGACACTGTTGCGGACACTTTCAGGAATTATGCCTCCTATTGAGGGAAAAGTTAGTTTGGATGATTCCGATATGCAACAATACGATTCTTTGACACTGGCAAAAAAACTAAGTGTCGTGCTGACCGACGCACTGCCGCCAAGCAATCTGACTGTTTTTGAACTCGTAGCTTTGGGTCGGCAACCCTATACAAACTGGCTTGGAACCTTAACGACTGATGATGTTGCAAAAGTCAATTCGGCGCTCGAACTGGTTCAGGCGACGGAATTGGCAAACCGCCGACATTTTGAGATCAGCGATGGCCAGCTTCAGAAAGCACTGATCGCCCGTGCGCTCGCACAGGATAGTCCATTCATCATACTCGATGAACCCACGACGCATCTTGATCTTCAGCATAAGGTAGCACTGTTTCGACTGCTGAAAAAATTAACCCGCGAAACCGGGAAAACAATTCTTTTCTCGACGCACGATCTGGATTTGGCGATGAACGTCAGCGATGAAATGATCGTTATGACAAAGAACAACCTCGTTCAGGGTTCACCTTCGACTTTAGCCAACAACAGGATATTCGACTCGATTTTTGATGACAATTCCATTGTTTTCGATGCTGCGTCAGGAAAGTTTATTTTTAAAGATCTTTAAATTCTGCTATCTTTGAGTATAAGCCTCAAAAGATGAAGAAGATATTTCTGTTAATGATATTGCTTGCGGCTGGCAGCGTTTCGGCCCAGATAAAAACGCAAATGACTCCAGGCGGATTTCCGTCCGTAAAAGTCGACCGTCCGAATAAACCGCTTGAAGATCTAATCGAGCGAACTAAGGCTTGGGCGGCATACTTCAACAGGAACAGTGAACTGGGTTATGATGTTTATGATGTCAGCGAAACCGGGCTTAGCATCGATGCAGGCAAGATAAACGCGTTTTTCTACCGCAACCGTGGTGAAGTATATCAGCATCGCATCCGGTACACGCTTCGCATCGATTTTAGCGACGATTTTTATACGATGACGTTTTACGTAAAGGAAATTTACGATGGAAATTCGCTTACAAAGCTAACGATAGCCGACTTTTTCGCTCCCGACGGCAGACTGAAAGAAGATTACGAAGAAGTGAAGCCATCACTTGAACACACGGTAAACCAGATCATGAATTCGTATGCGCAGTATATTATTATCGACTGATACTAATTTGCCGACGTGCTTCTCCTATTGCAAAGGCCACCGAATTCGCGAGGTTGTAACTCCGCACCAAAGGCGATATGGGAATCGTTAAGTGATTTGGGAACATTTCGAGTACAGAAGCTGAAAGTCCGACGCTCTCTTTCCCAAACACGAGCCAATCGCCGTCTTGAAACTCGTTGTCCAAATATGACTTGTCACTGTGCGAACTGAACAAGAACACCCGTAAAATGTCGGGAACCTGTTTCATCCACTCCTCTATATTTGCATATTCATGCCAGTCCAGATGCACCCAATAATCCAGGCCGGAACGCTTCAGGTGTTTATCGCTTATCTCGAATCCGAATGGATGGATCAGGTGCAGCCGACTTTCGGTGCCAACGCATAAGCGACCGATGTTTCCGGTGTTATTCGGTATTTCGGGCTCAACAAGAACAATATTTAGCATAGCGTTTTAAATTATATTTCCAGCGTCGGCACTTCGATTACTTCGCCTGAAGGCAGATCATCAAGATGAATCTGGCCAATGCGAACCCTGACCAGACGCAAGGTAGGAAACCCGACAGCAGCAGTCATTTTTCGTACCTGCCGGAACTTGCCTTCCGATAGTGTGATCGAAATCCAGCTCGTTGGCCCGTGGCGCTCATCGCGGACTTTCTTCGATCGCTCGGGAAAATCAGGCGGTAAAAGTAGTGTTGCTTTGCACTTTTTCGTCACGTAACGCGTGCCTTCAAAGCCAATCTCGACACCATTTGTTAATTGCCCGATAGCAGCTTCCTTAATTACTCCATCAACCTGGACGTAGTATTCCTTCTCGACCTTGCTGCTGCGGATCAGTTCGCTCATTTTGCCGTCGGTTGTCAGCAACAGCAATCCTTCCGAATCTTCGTCAAGTCGCCCGATAGCCATTGTTCCGGGAGCGAAATCGTACAGCTCACCTAATAAGCGCTTTTTCCGCTTTAGCTCATATACGAACTGGCTCAGATAACCGTACGGCTTGTGAAGAATGTAATGATGGTGCAACGCTCGATTTTTTGTGCAAATATAACGTGTTTAAAGTGAAAGCGACAGAAGATAAAGCAATGTTAAAGATGCGCCAGCCGACGCAGAAAAGCCGTAAATTATCGTAATCAAAACCAATAACCATGAAAAACAGTCCGAACCACGACAAGAACCTCAACGATACAAAATGGAACCGCGAGCAACATTTTGAACAGCATCGTGAGTTTAACGAAGGCTTCAGTAATGAGAATCTTCCTGAAGATTATGATCCTTCACAGATGAAACCGGAAACTGAGACCGACGAAGAAGGGAACATCCGTCAGGTTGAGCGGGCCCGGTATACCGATCTTCAGAATGAGGAAACGCCCGATGAAACAGGGAAAATTGAAACCGGCAACGAGGCGATTGAGCCACACGAGCAAAATCGAGACTTCAACTATGATCCGGATCCGGAGCGTCATCCCGACAAACATCCGGAAAAAGATAAGAACAGAGGAAATATAGACTTTGGAAAATAGAAACGGTCGGCTTTGAGCCGGCTTTTTTTTGCCAACTATGGCTACTATCCTGACAATGTCGTATTTTACGCTCTTTATTGATGATTAGCCACAACAGTAACTGCACTTTTTCATGTCTGAGCAACCACGTAGAAGAATAACCGTTTCAACAATCTTCGCTTTGATAAAGCATTCGTTGCAAGGAAAAGAAATGGACTACACCACTGGCAGCATCCGTCTATCAGTGGTTTTACTCGCGATCCCGATGATGATGGAGATGATGATGGAATCAGTCTTCGCATTGGTTGATCTCTATTTTGTAGGTCATCTCGAGAATAGCAGTTTTGCCATCCAAACCGTCGGCCTGACCGAATCGGTGCTAACTATTGTTTATTCGCTTGCCATAGGAATAAGTATGGCAGCCACCGCTGTAGTTGCCCGGCGCATTGGGGAAAAAGATCCTGTCGCGGCAGGAAAAGCCGGAATGCAGGCAATTCTGATCGCGATTTCAATAACATCGGTGCTAAGTGTTCTCGGAGTAATTTACGGAACCGAGATATTGCAATTAATGGGCGCATCGCGTGAAGCCGCTTTGCACGGAACACCCTTTATCAGGATCATGATGGGAAGCTGCATTATTATTACGCTTCTGTTCCTGGTGAACGGGATTTTCCGTGGCGCCGGAAATGCGGCCATTGCGATGAAAAGTTTATGGCTTGCCAACATCAGCAACATCATCCTGTGCCCGATATTCATCAACGGCTTGGGACCAGTTCCTGCATTTGGCCTAACGGGAGCGGCTATTGCAACAGTAATCGGCAGAAGTATTGGCGTTACCTACCAGGTGTATCACTTATTCAACGGAAAGAATCTTCTGAAGATCTCAATTTCCTATCTAAAACCGCATTGGGAACAGATCAAAGCACTGGTAATAATTGCGTCGCCCGCAGTACTCCAGTTCGTGATTGCATCGTGTAGCTGGATCTTTCTGGCGCAACTTGTAGCGAGTACCGGCGGTGACCACGGTTCGGCAGGTTATCAAACGGCGTTGCGACTTATGATGTTCTTCTTATTGCCGGCATGGGGGTTGAGCAATGCAGCAGCAACCCTTGTAGGCCAAAACCTGGGCGCGAAGGAAACAAAACGTGCGGAGGAATCCGTTATAAAAACGGCTAAGTACAACTCGGTTTATATGGTCTCGGTGATGCTGATTTCGCTTCTCGGCGCCGAACTCCTGACTGGTTTTTTCACAAACGATCCGCAGGTGCAACAGATTGCGGTGCGCGCAGTACGGATTCTAGCATCAGGATATATCTTCTACGGAATCGGTATGGTGATGATCAACGCATTTAACGGTGCAGGAGATACGTGGACCCCAACATGGATAAACCTGGGCGGCTTTTGGTGCTTCCAAATTCCACTTGCCTATTGGCTTGCAAAATATTTGGAAATGGGTCCCGAAGGCGTTTTTATCGCAATTCCCGTGGCTGAAACGGCAATAACCATTGTGGGTATCATCCTGTTCAGGCGCGGCAAATGGAAGAAGGTCAAGGTATAGCAGTGCTCTTCCGACGAACTTTTGGGCGGCGGCACAATTATATAATAATATCTTAAAATTGTGTAAAAATTGCCTCTTAAGGAAATCATAATTTAGTAAAAAAAATTCAAGGGACATGCGCCCGCTAATTTTTAACTGATTATCAACCTTAACCCCGAAGACTATGAAATCACTATCCCTAATCATCTCATCGGTTGTCCTGTTGCTGGCCGGATATTTCTTTGCAACTGATTTCCAATATTCTACAGAGTCCAATTACCTTATCTATATGAGCATGCTGGTAATCCTGATGTCAATTTGCATCCTGGGAATTATCATTAACCTCCCGATGCTGCGCGTAGGGCGCAAGAAAGTACGGACCTTAATATATAACAGCTATTCGAACAAAAGAATCAAAAACAAAAGCTTCGACAGCCGTTTTGAAATTTTATAACTTGCCATAAACTTAGCCTTGGAATGACCTGCTGCTGCGGGTCATTTTTTTTATACGATTGTCGGGAGTCGGTTAAACAGTTAGTATATTTGCCTACACTTCACTTACCAACAATGGACGCTCTACTACTTAATATCATCGCCTTCTGCGTAGCACTAGCAGTTGGCATTTACATTGGCAAACTAATTTTTTCCGCGCGTTTTGAGGCCGTGCGATCAACGCTCGAAGAAAAGTTAAATGCTGCATCGATACAACTGACATCGGCTAAAGACCAACATTTCGCAGACAAATGCGGATTCGAAAAGCAAATTGTTCAGCTTCAGGCCGAAAAGGAAAGCGTTCGTCACGAGAAAGACGCACTGTCGGTGCAACTCACGAAAAAGGAAGCAGACTTTGATCACCTTTTGGAACGACATTCCGAGCAAAAACAGGAAGTTGAGAAACTCCAGGAAAAGTTTACTAAGGAATTCGAGAACCTCGCCAACAAGATCCTCGACGAGAAATCGGTCAAATTCACCGAGCAGAACAAGGAGAATATGAAAAATATCCTTTCACCTCTTCAGGATAAAATTCACCTGTTTGAGAAAAAGGTCGAAGACACGCACAAAGAAAGTATTGATTACCACGCAGCACTTCGCCAACAGATACTTGGGCTTCGCGAAATGAATGAAACTATGAGCCGTGAAACCCTGAACCTGACGCGCGCGTTAAAAGGCGACAGCAAAATGCAGGGAAATTGGGGCGAGCTTGTATTGGAGCGCGTTCTCGAAAAATCTGGGTTGGAGAAAGGCCGGGAATACGAAGTGCAGCAAAGTTTCACAAATGAATCCGGCCAGCGGGTATTTCCTGATGTGGTAATTAATTTGCCTGACGGAAAAAAGATGGTCGTCGATTCTAAGGTGTCGCTAACCGCATACGAAAAACTGATAAATGCAGAAGATGAAGCATTGCGCGCTACGTTTCTAAAAGAACATGTGAACTCTATCAGAAGGCATGTTGAGCAGTTGGGAGACAAGAATTACCATGATTTATATCAAATAGAAAGTCCGGATTTTGTACTGCTTTTTATCCCGATCGAACCGGCTTTTGCGATGGCGCTAAATGAAGATTCGGCACTCTACAATAAAGCGTTTGAGAAGAATATTGTCATCGTGACCCCATCAACCTTGCTTGCGACACTTCGGACGATAGACAGCATGTGGGCGAATCAGAAGCAGCAGGAAAACGCACACGAAATCGCGCGACAAGCCGGCGCCTTGTATGACAAATTTGAAGGATTTGTGGCTGATCTGATCAAAATCGGAAAGAAAATAGATGAAAGCAAAACAGAATACCAAGGCGCAATGAACAAGCTGATCGAAGGCAAAGGAAACCTGATCACCAGCGTCGAAAAGTTAAAAAAGATGGGGGCTAAGGCCAAGAAAGCACTTCCTGAGAGCGTGATCCGAAGAGCTGAGGCCGACGACGCGAATTTGCCAGATGAATAACCTGCAGAAATTTTCATACGCATGACCGAAAGAAGACATTTCGCTACTTTTGACGCGCTACGTTTTCTTGCATTTTTCTGCGTTTTTATATCTCACTTGGCTGCTCCGGCCGACTCCTGGTTCAGTTATTTGCAGAAAAGTGGCGGGTTAGGCGTGCGCTTTTTCTTCGTATTGAGTGGATTTTTGATCACCTATATTTTGTTGTTCGAAAAGCAGCACAAGGCGAGAATCAACCTGAAGAACTTCTTCATGCGGCGAACGTTGCGCATTTGGCCATTGTTCTACGCGATGATCCTCTTCGCTTTTTTGACGCCGGTAATCCTACGCTGGACCAAATTACCCTTTTCATCTGAAGGGTACGAGCCGAATTGGATTCTCTCATGCCTTTTCCTTGAGAATTATCAAATGATGGCAACAGGAAGCTTTCCGGATAGTTCACCATTAAACGTCATGTGGTCGCTCTGTGTCGAGGAACATTTCTACATTTTTTGGGGACTTTTAATCTTTGTTGTTTCGGTGAAACAGGTTCCAAAATTAATTGCCGCCAGCATTATCGGCGCGACTGTCGTCCGAGTTTTGTACAGCAATCTCGGTTTGCCATTTTTAGATATGCCTTCGAACATCGACTACTTTGCCTTCGGCGCCATTCCGGCATACTGCCTGTTGTACAAGCCGCGCACTATTGAGAAACTCCAGCATCTACCCCATTTGTTTAAATACTTGGTTGCAGCCAGCGCGATATTTTTTGTCTTTGCATCACCACATTTCGCCTTTGCGCTGAAACACTTTGTGGATCCGATACTATCAGGACTGCTGTTTATGCTGGCAGTGTCGTTCACGTTGCCCGGTATGAATAAGTTGCACGTCAGTGATCATCATATTATGAGCCGGCTCGGCGTCTTTACATACGGACTGTACCTATTCCATACAATCTGCATCAATTTATTGCTGCAACTGGCGCGGAAGATCGGTTTTCAACTTCAATCAAGCTTCGATTACCTGATATTCGGCGTCATTGCATTTTTACTGACGGTTGTCGCCAGTGTACTCTCCTATTATCTTTTTGAGTTGAAGTTCCTAAAATTAAAAAAACGTTTCCAACCGGTTGAAGTCAGCGGGTTCGGCAAACAGGACACAAAAACAGCCACTTCGTTAGCACAACCTTAACATCTAAATAGTTATATTTGAGAGTCATGTACCTCAACGTTTAACACAATGGCAGAAGGAAATTTTTTGCTTTGGACGGGATTCAACGTATTTGTCCTTCTTATGCTGTTTCTGGATCTTGCGGTTTTTCATAAGAAAACACACGAAGTCCGGATTCGGGAGGCATTGATCTGGACAGGCGTTTGGATCACGCTGGCATTGGCCTTCAATTACGGAATTTACCATTTTGTAGGCAAAGATAAGGCGCTCGAATTTCTGACCGGCTATTTGATCGAAAAGTCGCTGAGCGTCGACAATATCTTTGTCTTCATCATGATCTTTTCCTATTTTAACGTTCCTGCAAAATATCAGCATACAGTATTGGTCTGGGGAATTATCGGTGCTTTGGGAATGCGGGCACTGTTTATTTTCGGCGGGATCGCGTTGTTGCACCAATTCCACGGAATTATCTACGTCTTCGCCGCCTTCCTGGTATTCACAGGCATAAAAATGCTTGTACAGGGCGATCAACAGATTGATCCCGATAAAAATCCAGTTGTCAGGCTATTTAAGAAGATGATTCCCGTAACGCCTGAATTCCATGGTGACAGATTCTTTACTAAAATAGACGGCAAAAGATTTGCGACCCCGCTCTTTGTTGTAGTGATCATGGTGGAAGCGAGCGATTTGATCTTTGCAGTAGATTCGATTCCGGCTGTACTCGCCATTTCACAAGATCCATTTATCGTGTATACGTCAAATGTGTTTGCGATTCTTGGTTTACGGGCATTGTATTTTGCACTTGACGGCCTTCACAAGATATTCCGTTACCTGAAATACGGACTCTCATTAATCCTTATTTTCGTCGGAGCAAAAATGTTCCTGGCCGACATCTATCCCATTCCGATCCTGAACTCACTGCTAATCGTTGCCGGAATACTGACTGTTTCCGTCGTTGCCTCACTTATTATCCAACGGTCAAAGGAATAAATTCGCCGCGCTTCATTCTGTTCAAACTATTTCAAATTCGGGATCGGCATTAAACATAAATCAATACATTTGACCTTCGGCAACTGAAGGAAAAAACTCATATTCAGGGAATAATAAGCCGTAGCAATCAAATAATAATCGGCTTCTTTTATATGCGATCACGCGACTACATTTGATCCGATAATGTAAAAGAACAACATTTTGAAATGTAAACCTTATTTTGCGTTCATTGCTACTCTTGCGGGTCTTGCTGCTGCAGATGCACAATCCGACCGTGCAAGCCAGGTGTTTGCCAGCGCGAGGTCGGATACGGCAAAAGTCAACGGCTACAACCGTGTGGCGCTTCAATACACACAGAGTTATCCTGATTCTACTTTGTTTTACGCCCGAAAAGCGGCCGACATATCCCGAAAAACAGGCTATGACTTTGGGCTGGCTAATGCCGATATCAACTTTGGAAACAGTGCATTATTATTAGGAAACTATGGTGTTGCATTGAAGCATTTTAGCAGTGCAAAGAGCAGGTTTGAAAAGTTGGCTGATGATTCGCCCCAAGATGTAAGCTTCCAAAACGGCCTGGCCCGGGCGCTGGCAAGTTCAGGGGTTGCCTATTCCGAAGAAAGCAATTACTATCTCGCTTTGGAACATTATCGAAAAGCGCTGAAAATCTACCAAGCTAACAACCAACAGGAAAATATTGCAAAAGCGTACAACAACATCGGGATCGTTTACAAGTCGCAACAAGAATATCCCAAAGCGCTTGAACATCTGAAAAAGGCGCTGGCGATACAGGAAAAAACAAGCCTCGACGCCACAGCTGTCACCCTCACGAACATTGGCGTCATTTATTTCGAGACCGGGAATCAGCGTGAAGCGAAACGGCATTATGACCGGGCCAACGAACTGCTCGCAGGCGGCGAAAACACACGTGGCATCGCACTGCTTTACAACTACCTGGGTGATTATTACAACAAAGAAAGCAGTTCTAAGGCAGCCGAGTTTTATCAGAAGTCCATCGATTTGTACGAATCCATGCAAAACAAGTTTGGCGCATCACTTGCGCTTTATAACCTCTCAAAATGGCATGAAAACCAGAAGAGTTACACTTTGGCACTGCCGTTGGCTGAAAAATCACTGGCGTACGCGAAGTCGATTGGCGTGCTTGACCAGAGGTATCATTCTGAGAAACTACTCAGCAATCTGTACGATCAACTACATGAACCCGCGAAATCGCTGAAACATTATAAGAATTATGTGGCGGCACGCGACAGTATAACTAATCAGGAACATAACAAGAAGTTTGCGTTGGCCGAGATGAATTTTGAATATCAAAAGAAAGAAGCGCTGCTTGAAGAAAGGAACAAACGCCACACGCAACTTATGGTATTTCTAGTGTTGGGAACTTTTCTAACATTACTGCTCGCTTGGGTGTTTTATAACAGAATGCAGGTAAAACGCCGGCTTACGCTTCAAAAAGAAGTAGCTGAATACGAGCAGAAAGCGCTCCACCTGCAAATGAACCCGCACTTCGTTTTCAACTGTCTTGGTTCTATTTCGAGCTTTATTGTCCAGAACGGAACGGATTCGGCTCTAAAATATCTGTCGAAATTTTCAAAACTGATGCGTCTTACGCTCGAATATTCCAAAGGGAAATTGATTCCGATCGACAAAGAAATCGAAAGCCTGCAAAACTACCTCGAACTCGAGCAGCTCCGGTTTCACCACAAATTTGCATTTCGTATCCGCTCCAGCGAAAAAGTGGAGTTCAATATGGGTATTCCGCCGCTGCTAATCCAGCCGTTTGTGGAAAATGCGATTCTCCACGGAATTGTACCAAAAGACGGCGATGGTGCGATAGAAGTAAGTTTCGACGTCGTTGCCGGCCAGTTAATCTGTACGATAGAAGATGACGGCATCGGCATATCCGAATCGGTGCAGCTGAAGGAAAATTCGGTTACCGCTCATCAATCGATGGCGCTACAAATAACAAAAAAGCGGCTTGAGATCATGGAATCGATAACATCAAGATCGGCCGAAATTGACATTTCCGAATCAGAAACCGGCTCGGGCACCAAAGTAACGCTAAGGCTTCCCATTCAATATATCCAATAACATGATAACAGCAGTACTGATAGACGACGATAAACATTTACGAACGGGGCTGAAGGCGCTTCTAGACCGATATACGAATGACATTGCGATCATTGGCGAAGCGGAAAGCGTCAAAACAGGCATTGCAGCAATCGAGAAGTTGCGCCCACAGGTGATTTTTCTCGACATTCACCTGAATGACGGAACGGGATTCGACATTCTGGAACAGCTTGCTGAAAGGCACGGAAAGATATCGGCCAATATTATCTTCATAACAGCACACGAGCAATACGCGGTAAAAGCGTTCAAATTCAGCGCACTTGATTTTATTCTAAAACCCGTCGATCCTGAAGAGCTGCAACATACAATCGCCAGGATAAAAGAAGCATTTGGAAAAAGCAACTCTTTCGAGCACATCGATTTGCTGCTGGAGAACATCCGGAAAAAGGTGGATAATTATAAGCGGATCGCGCTCTCAACAAGCGATGGGATCCACTTGTTTGAAGTTGCCGATATCATACGATGCGAAGCGAAAGTGAATTATACCCAATTTTATATCAAGAACCACAAACCGGTGCTGATCTCCCGGACGCTGAAGGAATATGAAGAACTTCTAACCGAACACGGATTTGAGAGAATCCATCAGTCGCACCTGATCAATTTGTCCTATCTGAAATCGTATATCAAAACCGATGGCGGTTATGTAATTATGGCTGACAATACGAGTATTCCAATCGCGCAAAGCAAAAAAGACAAACTGCAGGAGCTGATCAAAGCACTATAAATAAACAACATGAAGAAATCTACACATACAAAAACCACCAACATGAAAAAAATTTTACTCTTATTATTATTGCTGTTTGCCGGTATGGCGAATGCGCAGATTGTGAACATTCCAAGCATCGCGTTTAGAATGCAGCTGCTTGCTGCCGACGTTGATAATACAATTGCTTTGGATAGTAACGGAACACCAATCAGGATCGATACCAATTACGACAGCCAGATACAAGTTAGCGAAGCCCAAACCGTTTTTCGCCTGAATGTACACGACGGCTTTATTACCGACTTAACAGGCATTTCAAGTTTTGTAAATCTTACAAGCCTGGATTGCCAGAACAATCTGCTGACTACTATTGATCTAAGCGCCTTGGCCAACCTGACGATGCTGAACTGCAGCATGAACAACTTGACGAGCCTCAATGCGAGTGGATTGCCGGGCCTGACTATTCTAATTTGTGACCAAAACGAGCTTACCACGCTAAACGTTAGCGGCTTGTCAAATCTGGCTCTTTTGAGTTGTGGCAGCAATAATCTGACTTCTCTGAATCTTGACGGCCTAACAACGCTCTCGCAATTGCTTTGTAATAATAATCAACTTACTGGCTTAAATTTAAGCAGCGTGCCACAGTTAGTGGGACTGCAGGCCGACCACAATCAACTTACCACGCTTAATGTGGGGAACTTGACAAACCTGACGCACCTGGATTGCTTTTATAACCAGCTTTCGGCATTGGACGTTAGTAATGTAACCAGTCTTATCAACTTAAATTGCGGTGAAAACAACATCACGGCATTAAATCTAAACGGGTTGGGAAACCTTACCACTTTACAATGCTCTTACCTGCCCAACAATTTTGTAATCAATGGTATCGGACTGAACTCGCTCACACAGTTCGGTTATTCCGGACAAACTTCAAGTTTTACCTTGAGCGGATTTCCCGCGCTGACCAGCTTTGGCCTGAATTCGACGCAACCTGATCTTACTTTGAACCTATCCGGGCTTAATCCGAATGCCGAAATCTACCTGATGAGCAACCTGGCGACCAGCCTGACAATAAATGGTTCTGTCGGAACGAGTGTTAAAGCTGTAAGTTGTCCCAACAACCAACTTACCACGTTAACACTTAACGGGCTGGACAATCTCACTTCGTTGAATTGCAACACGAACAAGTTAACGAGTTTGAACTTAACAAATCTACCGGACCTTTCTTATCTCAATGTTGGCCGTAATGAATTAACCAGCCTCAATTTAAGTAACCTTCCTAATCTGAAACATTTAGATTGCAATAACAACAATCTTACAAGCCTGGACCTAAGCGCTGTACCGGCACTCGAATTTTTGGATTGCTCGAATCATGTAAGTGTGGATATTGTGGGAAATCAAATTACCTCTTTGGCAGTGTCGGGCTTGACGAACCTGAAGTATCTGGATTGTTCCAATAACGGATATAATGGAGTCCTGGGTGCAATGGGTAATCAAATCACGTCTTTGGACGTAAACGGCCTGATTCATCTTGAGCAATTGAAATGCAATAAAAACAATATTCCTACCTTGGTCGTAAACGGATTGACCAACCTGAAGCAATTGGACTGCTCGTTTAACTTGTTGACCAGTCTGGACCTGATTGGCCTTACCGGGCTGACGCATCTGGATTATTCGGATAATCAACTGTCAAACCTAAACATGGTCGGGCTTGTGAACATCACAGAATTGCGTTGCAGAAACAATGAGATTACCACGCTGAACGTTACAAATATGCCCAATCTTAAAAAACTCGACTGCGCCTCCAACTTGCTTACCACATTAAACTTAAACGGACTGACCCAGATGATCGATTTGAACTTGCAGAATAACCAACTTACCACATTAGATGTAAGTGCAATGCCAAACTTGTATTATTTAAACTGCATTGGAAATCAGCTGAGTACTCTCAATATAACGAACTTGTCCAACCTTAACGAATTACATTGTACAGCCAACCAATTGACCAGTCTTGACGTAAGTTCAGCGACCCAACTTTTAGGACTATTTTGCAGCAGCAATCTACTGACGAATCTCGACTTGCTTCCGTTGACAAACCTCCATTTTCTTAATGTTGACCACAATCAACTGACTTCATTAAATGTAAGCACCCTAACTAATCTATTGGGCTTGGAATTCGGTTGGAACCAGATAACAGAAATTGATTTGACAGGATTGTCAACATTAATCGCGATTAACTGCAATAACAACCCAATTACCAGTCTAGACGTCAGTGAACAAACCGACCTTAATTCTATATATTGTTTCAATACGCAACTTACCACGGTGGATATAAGTAATTCCGGTATAATCAGGTACTTAATTTGTAACGATAATCCGCTGCTTACTACTGTGTACATGAAAAATGGCAGTGACGAAATGTATCTGAACTTGTCTAATAACCCCGCGCTAACGTACGTTTGCGTGGATGATTTCCAGGCACAAAGTGTCCAGAGCCATTTAAACGAGTCGGGAATGACAGCGACGGTATCCAATTCCTATTGTTCGTTCACACCGGGCGGACCTCATAATACAGTTGTTGGAACAACCATATTCGACGGGAATAATAATGGATGTAACCTTAACGATCCACTACATCCGAACATCCGAGTAGATATTAGCGACGGAACAACCACGGGCAGTGCATTTACAAACAGTGAAGGGAATTGTACGTTCTATACCGATGCCGGAAATTATACCATCTCCCCAAACATCGAAAACGCAGGAGCTTTTACAATTTCTCCGGCAAGCGCCACGATCAACTTCCCGGACAACAATAACAACACAAGTGCGCAGAGTTTTTGCCTGTCCCCAAACGGTGTTCACCCCGATGTCGAAATCGTTGTCACTCCGGTTGGCCCTGCAAGGCCCGGATTTGACGCAGCGTATAAGATTGTTTACAAAAATAAAGGAAACCAGTCGCTTACCGGAAATGTGGAACTGGCCTTTGACGACACAAAATTGGATTTAGTATCCGTCATTCCGACATTTGACAGTCAAAGTACAAATACCTTGACCTGGGCCTACAGCAACCTTCTGCCTTTTGAAAGCCGTGCGATTAACGTACTACTTAATGTAAACTCTCCCGTTGAGACGCCGGCAGTTAATAACGGAGATGTTTTAACCTTCGCTGTCTCGGTTACCCCTGTCACCGGAGACGAATCGATCCCGGATAACCAGTTCTCGCTTTTGCAAACCGTTGTTGGCTCGTTTGACCCCAACGCAAAAACGTGCCTCGAAGGCGATTCGATCACCCCGGAACATATCGGTGAATACCTGCATTACAACATCGAGTTTGAAAACCTTGGTTCGGCTGAGGCAATAAACGTGATTGTCAAAGACGTTATCGATCCCGCCATGTTCGACATCAATTCACTACAGGTTTTGTATGCCTCCCATACGATGCGTGCTTCAATTCACGGGAATGTCATCGAATTTGTGTTCGACAACATTAATCTTGCTCCGTCTGCAGGCGATCCACCGGTTGGCGGACACGGGAATGTATTGTTTAAAATAAAATCGGTGAACACATTAACAAACGGAACTTTTGTCGAAAATAAAGCGAATATTTTCTTTGACTACAACAGCCCGATCGAAACAAACGTGGCGCGTACAACATTCGAATCGTTACGTACTCCGGAATTCCCAACCGATCATGCTGTCGTCCTTTCCCCTAATCCCTCAAGCTCAACGGTTATTATCAACAGTAAATCGGAAATAAAATCGATTCAGTTATTTGACATTCAGGGCCGCATCCTTGAAACTACAATCGAAAATTCTAATTCCGCGACTTTCGATATTTCGGATCGGGCGAACGGAATCTACTTCATCAAAATCATCACAGAAGACGGCCAAGCGGTTGAAAAGCTGGTTAAGCAATAGAAAGTTAAGTTGTTGAATATAGTTGGTAGTTAAATGCAAAAGCCCGATCAGTTGATCGGGCTTTTCTTATTGTTCGCTCCATTCTTTGCCTATTTCGACAGATACATTTTCCTTCTGGAGTACAATTCATAAAACTGATCGTCTTTCAGGTCGTCTATAAACAAAATGCTTTCGCCGGTTGATTTCATCTCAGGCCCCAGTGCTTTATTGACATTCGGAAACTTACTGAATGAGAATACAGGTTGCTTGATTGCGAAACCTTTGAGCTGCGGATTAAATTTAAAATCGGTCACCTTATTGTGGCCCAGCATAACTTTTGTCGCATAATTTACATAGGGTTCTCCGTATGCCTTTGCAATAAAGGGAACCGTACGCGATGCCCTTGGATTGGCTTCAATTATATAAACCGTGTCATCTTTAATCGCGAATTGAATGTTGATCAAACCGACAGTGCGAAGCGCAAGTGCGATTTTATGCGTATGATCTTTTATCTGCTGAAGTACAAATTCGCCAAGATTGAACGGCGGCAATGTCGCATTTGAGTCGCCCGAATGGATTCCGCATGGCTCAATGTGTTCCATGATCCCGATGATGTAAACGTTCTCACCATCGCAGATCGCGTCGGCTTCAGCTTCGATTGCGCCATCAAGATAATGATCGAGAAGCAGTTTGTTTCCCGGAATATTCTTGAGCAAATCGATTACGTGCTCTTCAAGTTCCTGCTTGTTGATCACGATTTTCATCCCTTGGCCGCCTAACACATATGACGGTCGGACGAGCAGCGGAAAATCCAACACATCTGCAAGTGCAGAAGCTTCATCGGCGGTTTCAGCGATTCCGAACTGTGGAAACGGAATTTTCAGCTCTTCGAGAAGTTCCGAAAACCGGCCGCGATCTTCAGCCAAGTCGAGCGCGTCAAAGCTGGTTCCAAGGATTTTGATTCCGTAACGATCCAGCTTTTCGGCAAGTTTTAAAGCGGTTTGTCCGCCAAGCTGAACAATGACGCCTTCAGGTTTTTCGTGCTGGATGATATCGTAAATATGTTCCCAGAACACGGGTTCGAAATAAAGTTTATCCGCCGTATCAAAATCTGTAGATACCGTTTCCGGATTGCAGTTGATCATAATAGTTTCATAACCACACTCGGCCGCAGCCAACACACCGTGGACGCATGAGTAGTCGAACTCGATTCCCTGCCCGATGCGGTTCGGGCCCGATCCAAGTACTACAACCTTTTTTCTATCACTTACAATACTCTCGTTGTGAACGTACGTTTCGCCGTTTCCGAGTGTGATTTCGGCTTCAAAAGTTGAATAGTAATAAGGGGTTTTTGCGGTAAACTCGGCTGCGCAAGTGTCTACAAGTTTGTAAACACGCTTTACGTTTTGCTCTTCGCGTAGCTTGTAAACCTGGCTCTCGAGGCAATTCATCATGTGCGCGATCTGCCTGTCAGCGAAACCTTTTTGTTTAGCTTCGAGCAGAAGTTCCTTAGGAAGCGAATCTATTTTATATGTGGAAATCTCTTTTTCGAGTGTATAAAGTTCTTCGTATTGCTTGAGGAACCACATGTCGATTCTTGTGATCTCGTGGATGCGGCCCAGCGGAATGCCCATTGCAATCGCATCGTAGATCACGAACACACGGTCCCAGCTAGGATGGGTCAATTTATCTATGATCTGTTCATAGTTTCGGTAGCCTTTTCCATCGGCGCCAAGCCCGTTACGCTTAATTTCAAGCGATTGGGTTGCTTTATGGAGCGCTTCCTGGAACGAACGTCCAATTCCCATTACCTCGCCAACCGATTTCATTTGGAGCCCGAGCGTTCTGTCGGCGCCTTCAAATTTGTCGAAATTCCAGCGCGGAATTTTCACGATCACATAATCGAGTGTCGGTTCAAAAAGCGCTGACGTTGTTTTTGTGATCTGGTTGTTCAGTTCGTCAAGGTTGTAGCCCAGCGCCAGTTTGGAGGCAACTTTCGCAATTGGGTAGCCGGTTGCTTTTGACGCAAGGGCCGACGATCTTGAAACGCGTGGGTTGATTTCAATTGCGACAATATCTTCCTTTTCATCAGGTGAAACGGCAAACTGCACATTACATCCGCCAGCAAAATTACCGATTGAACGCATCATCAGGATTGCCATATCCCTCATTTTCTGGAAAGTACAGTCAGATAACGTCATCGCAGGCGCAACGGTTATCGAATCGCCGGTATGGATTCCCATCGGGTCCATATTCTCTATCGAACAGATGATCACAACATTGTCGTTCTGATCGCGCAGCAGTTCGAGTTCGTATTCTTTCCAGCCCAGAAGCGCCTTGTCGATCAGCACCTCGTGAATGGGCGAAGCTTCCAATCCGCGGGTTAAAAGCTCGTCGAAATCTTCTTTTCGGTGTACGAAAGCAGCTCCGGTTCCGCCAAGTGTAAACGAAGGCCTGATTACAAGCGGAAATCCGAACTCCTGAGCGATTTCTTTTCCTTTCAGAAACGAGGTCGCTGTTTTTGCGGGCGCGGTCGGAACACCGATTCTTTCGAGCAATTGTTTGAATTGTTCGCGGTCTTCGGTGATGTTGATCGCGTTAATGTCGACTCCGATAAGCCTTACATTGAAATCGGCCCAAATGCCTTTTTCTTCGGCTTCGAGGCAAAGATTTAACGCCGTTTGTCCGCCCATTGTTGGAAGCACCGCATCGATTTGCGGGTGTTCCTTCAGTATTTCGATTATGGACTTCGTGGTCAGCGGCTTCAGGTAGATATGGTCGGCCATTGACGGATCGGTCATGATCGTCGCCGGGTTCGAGTTGATCAGGATGACTTCGATACCTTCTTCGCGAATGGAGCGCGCCGACTGCGATCCGGCATAATCGAATTCGCATGCCTGACCGATTACGATTGGGCCTGAGCCTATTATGAGAACTGATTTGATTGAATTGTCTTTTGGCATTATGTTGTGTTGAGTAGTGAGTAGTTCGTATTGAGTAGTTAGTAGTTGTGGTTGGCGATTGTCAATTGTAGTTTTCGAAATTTCAAATACCCGGAGTCTGCCGGACTTCCTCCTCTTAATCTCAAATCCTAGCCCGGATAGTAGTGGAAATCCTTTTTTTGCGGCGTCAGCAAGTAAAAAAAGATTGCAACGTATAGCCGGAACCAGCTCCAAACCTTCCCGACAAGGTATAAAAAAAGGCGATACTAATAGAAGTAACGCCTTGATTTATGCTGGTTTGCACATTATTTTTTGTGTCGTGGTTCAGAGGATACAGTCAATTTGTGACGGCCTTTCGCTCTTCTACGCGCAAGAACTTTTCTTCCATTCGCAGAAGCCATTCTGTCCATAAATCCGTGCTTATTTCTTCTTTTTCTTTTCGATGGTTGAAACGTTCTCTTGCTCATTACTGTGTATCTTTAAAATCTTATTTAAATATCTCGCCCGGGCCTGAATCTGTAATTCTAAAACCGAGTGCAAATATACGAAGTCTTTTTTTTCCCGCAAGACGTTTCGTGAAAATATTTTTAATTCCTTTTGCTATCTTTGCGGCACTTAAACTTAGCATTATGTTCCACAGAAATATTAAACTTATTATTGCCGCTCTTATGGTAATTGCCGCTATATGGCAGTTTACGGAAGGCAATATCGGTAACGGGATTTTCCTGATCCTACTATCGCTGATCCCGGTTTTCCTTTATTTCAAAAACGAGTTCATTTTATTAGCTTTTTTAAAGCTCCGCAAACAGGATTTCGCTGGAGCACAAAAATGGCTGTCGTATATAAAGAATCCCGAAACGGCGCTTGTGCGGAAACAACAGGGATATTTTAATTATCTACACGGAATCATGCTTGCGCAGACAAACCTGACACAGGCCGAGAAATACTTCAAAAAAGCAATTCAGCTGGGATTATCAATGGATATGGACCTTGCCGTTGCCAAACTGAACCTCGCGGGGATCGCAATGAGCCGCCGCCGTAAAATTGAAGCTACTGCGTTACTTAGCGAGGCAAAAAAATTGGATAAACAAGGAATGCTGAAAGATCAGATTGCAATGATGAAGGATCAGATGAAGAAGATTTAGCAACAGTAAACGGTTCACAGTTTACAGTTTACCGTGACAATACTATAGCTGATCATTAAAGGGTTTTGCGATCTCTACAAGTTTAACTGTAACCTTTAATATCCTTGCGTCGGAATTTCAATTTCATACGCTTTCCCCGAAGTATTTGTCAGCATTCGCTCGCGAAGCCATGGGTTATGGAATTTCAATATCTTGTAATTGATACCTTGTTCTTTTGCGAAAACCGCCAAATCCGGAATTGAATTCGAAACAGAAACCTTTTTCATCGGAAGATTTTGATACAGCTCTTCGGGCGTAACGGTAAATCCGTAAAGGGCTGGGTTTTTCATGATTTCCTTCAGCGCCAGGATACGGAATACATACCGCGCCGTTTCGTCTGTCAGCAGCAGATCGTAATAATTGGAAACTTTCTGAAATTCTATCTGACGATTTACACCTGTAATCCCGCCGTTATATGAAGCAGCGGCCAATGTCCAGCTTCCGAATTTATTTTTCGCGTCAAGTAGATATTTACATGCTGCTTCCGTTGATTTTTCTAAATGATAGCGCTCATCAACTGTTTCACTGACTTCCATTTCGAATTCTTTCGCCGTAGCAGGCATGAATTGCCAAACGCCACGCGCTCCCGCAGGAGAAACCGCATTCACGAGTCCGCTCTCGATAACGGCCAGATATTTAAAGTCGTCCGGAACGCCATATTTTGCAAGTATCGGTTCAATAATTGGAAATGCGCGGTTTGCACGCTTTATTATCAATAGCGTTGTCGCGTCAAGATTCGCGTTTACCAGCAGTTCACGATCAAATCGTTCCTTAACGTCGTAAAGATGCAGCGGTGTTTGTTCGCCCGCAAAATCTACCGTAGTAGGAAAGTACCGCGGCGTTCCCTCGTGTATAAGTTCTTTCTTGGTTTCTGTTGATACCCCATGGATCAAAAATCCACTTGCAAGAAGCACAGACGCTACTATTCCTAATGTTTTTACCCTGTTCATAGCCTTTTCATTTAGTGTTGTAAACTTACGAAAATCGAATTTGTTATTGCTCCGGCAAAATAATTTTTGGCAGATTCTCATTGAGCCACTTATACTTGTTCAGGATCATGATATGGCTGCCTCCTTTCACGGGAATAAAATTCCTGATGTAGCGCGGCGGGAAAATTGCGTCGTCATCGCCGTGAATGTGGATGACCGAATCGTCCGGTGCTTTCCTGTCCCACATAATCACGTTCTTAATGGCCCAATCAAGATATTTCTTGTCGCGCATCGCGAGATATTTTTCATACAGATGAATCCGTTCTTTTACCTTTCCGCCTAAGGGTAATTTTCCGACATTTTCAATTTTGCCAAGCCACGTCGTCGGTATTAGCCGGTAAAGACGTGTCCGCTTCGCAATCTTCATGCGCAACGGAAACTCCGCATTGCACTTCGCGCTCGAGATAATGATGACTTTACGCGCGGCAATGATCTTCGCTATCTCCTGCACCAAGATTCCGCCGAAAGAAACACCAATTAGAACGGGATCTTTATGTGTAATGTTCTTCGCTATCCGCCCGGCGTAATGGTGCAGGCTTTCATTGTCTTCAGGAACACGCCATTCCAGAAGTATCATTTCGAATGTTTCAGCCGGTAAAGCTATCCGTTCAAAAATTGACGGACTTGCTGCAAGGCCGGGCATGAAATAAACAGGTATCTTCTCCATTGTGTTTTAACTATAAAATAACAGGAAAAAGGGATTAATTTCCGAAATTTGTAAATGTACCTTTTTGCCAAAAGCGAAATTCTGCTATTGTTCTAATTTATCAATATTTTATGACCACAACGATAGTCCGCGCCAACACCAGAGGCAAAGCCGATTTTGGATGGCTTAATGCTAATTTTTCTTTTTCTTTCGGCAATTTTTACGATCCTGAAAAGGTGCAGTTTGGCATGCTTCGCGTCCTGAACGACGATACTATATCTGGCGGCGCAGGTTTTGGAACCCACCCGCATGATAACATGGAAATTATTACAATTCCACTTGAGGGCGGATTGCGGCACCGCGACAGCATGGGAAATGAAGGTGTGATCGGGTTTGGCGAAGTTCAGGTAATGAGCGCAGGAACCGGAGTTCAGCATTCGGAGATGAATGCCAGCCATTCGCAGCAGGCGAAAACGTTACAACTTTGGGTCTTTCCGGAAATGCAGAACGTTTCCCCGCGATACGACCAAAAAGCGTTTGATCTTGAAAGTAACCGAAACTCTTTTATAACCGTTGTTGCACCACATGATAAGAACGACTCCAACGCATTATGGGTTTATCAGCAGACCTATTTCAACCTGGGCCTTTTTGATAGCGGTGCGACTATCTCGTATGAGGTTAGAATTGCGGGAAACGGCGTTTATATTTTTCTGATCGAAGGAGAAATTGAAATAGATGGCAATACCTTGAACCAACGCGACGCAGCCGGAATAATCGATGCACAAGCCATTCAAATGACCGTGCTTGAGAGCGCAAAAATACTATTGATAGAAGTTCCGATGCAATATAATTAAATGGAAACGCCACAAATGGAAATTAAAGACAACACTTTTACCCGCCAGTTCGAGACCATCGTTAACGGAAAAATCATCGCAGTTGAATATTCGTTTCAGGAGAAAAAAATATTCCTGACGCGAATCAACAAGCCGGAGAGTTTTGACGATGAGGCATTGATAGACGAATTTCTAAAAAACATCATGGACATCGCCATTGAGCGGAAACTTAAAGTCGTTCCTATCCTGCCGAAAATAGCGGCCTTCTTCCGAAAAAATCCGGTTTATCGTGAACTGTTGCCTCCGGGAATAAAGATCTAATTACTTTATAACCAGCTTCTTTGTTTCTATTAAATTCTCAGCTTGTACCCTTACCATATAAATTCCGGGGCTAAGTGTACTTATTGCAACTTCCGCCGAAGGGTTGTCAACAGAAACTACCAGTTTACCTGTACTGTCATATATGGATAAACTACTGATTTCAAGATCCGAATGAATGTTCAATATGCCTTCTGAAACCGGATTCGGATACACTGACATTCGTGGTCTCTGATAAGCAGCAGCCGCAAGGGTTACATTTGAGTCGCGATAATCCGGAATACCATCTTGGTCAGTGTCATCGTTCAGCGGAGAACCGTCACCATCGTAATCTTCATCAGCAGTCGCCAAGCCATCGTTGTCATCATCCGTATCGTGCGCATCCTCAATTCCGTCAGCGTCTGTATCATCATTAAACAATATCAAATCACCATCAACATCTTCGTCGCCGTCTGCAACTCCGTCTTCGTCCTGGTCACCATCGTACGGCATCGCATGCAATGGAACGCACTGAGGCAGATTAAAATAATATTCGGACGGGTATTGAGGCCCGTTACCATTTGAAACGTATTTTGCCCAGCTGTTTTGGACAAAGGCAACAGTATTGGTATAAATAGCCACCGTTACAGGATTCGTGTTGTTGTTCGCATCTTCTTCGGACGGATAGAAGAAAAGGTCATAGCCCGAAAGGTCTCCCAATTCGGCTTCGAAATATGAATTTATAAAGTGATCAAGGAAATACGGAAGATTAAACTGCGAAAAACCATCAGCATCGGAATCGATGACTTCAAACGGAGTGCATCCTGCAGGCCCTGGAGGAGTATTACTTTGGGCAACACACGAAAATCCAGTCAGGAAAGTGAAAATCAATTGTAAAAATTTTTTCATGCTTGCTATTTTTGTAAATGTATACAAACCTCTAATTAATTAATTAATTAATTTTTAACGCTTTGGCGGGTTCCGACATAATAATCGTTCGCTTTTTAAGTTGTAGATTTGAGATATGGGCGAGGATACTACGATAAAAATCATTGAATTTTTCGAAAACATAGAAAAATATTACGGCTGTAAGACAGAGATTACTGCCGGGCTTTATTCTATGGCTGAAAACTTTAATGCGCACTCCACTACCTGGAATTTATCGGAATTTACGCTTATCCGTTCGGCATATCGCAAGAACGGCGACCGGTTAATGATTGAAGGTGAGAAAATGTACTATGAGATTTCAGCCGGGATCTTAATTGATTTTAAACAACCTTCGAGAAATACTTTTGAATTTGTGGAGCAATATGGACTGGCAGTTTTTCGAATCACGAAAATCAAATTCCACTACAAGTATTGAGAAATTGATGGTTTACAATTTAAAGTTGGAAATTAAATACCGACTGATCGCTGAACGCTGACTGCTCTTCACTCGCCATCTCCGCCCGAACCGATCCATCTTCATCAATACGTGTCAGCGTTACCTCATGAAGCGTATTTACTAGCTCCGGGTTCCACGGGATCCTGACTTTAACGTAGTTCTCTGTAAAACCGTGAATGTAACCCTCTTTGTTTTCGCTTTCGAAAAGCACCGTACGCGTTGTACCTATCTGACTTTCGTAAAAGGCACGACGTTTCTTAACCGACAACCCGCGTAACATTTTAGAACGTTTCGCCCGAACGTTTGCCGGCACTTCACCAGCCATTGAAGCCGCTTCCGTATTATCACGTTCCGAATAAGTAAACACGTGCAAGTATGAAATATCCAGGTCGTTTACAAAATTGTACGTTTCGAGAAAATGCGCGTCGGTTTCACCCGGAAATCCAACAATCACATCAACACCAATGCAGGCATGCGGCATGACTTCGCGGATTTTGTTCACACGTTCGGTATAAACTTCCCGTAGGTAGCGGCGCTTCATTTTTTTAAGAATGTCGTTGCTTCCTGATTGTAGCGGAATATGGAAATGCGGAACAAACGTTCGGCTTCGGGCTACAAACTCGATAGTCTCGTTCTTTAGCAGGTTCGGCTCGATTGAGGAGATCCGGAGCCTTTCGATGCCTTCTACCCTGTCAAGTTCCTGCACAAGCTCCAAAAACGTATGCTCATGCCTTTTATTTCCGAACTCACCTTTCCCGTAATCACCGATATTTACGCCGGTTAAAACGATTTCCTTAATATTTTGCTGCGAGATTTCTTTAGCGTTTTGAAGCACATTTTCCAAAGCGTCGCTCCGTGAAATTCCACGTGCAAGCGGAATCGTGCAATACGTACATTTATAATCGCAGCCGTCCTGAACTTTCAAGAACGCGCGCGTCCTGTCGCCAATCGAGTAGCTCCCGACATAGAAATCAGCTTCCGCTATCTCGCAAGAATGCACCTCGCCCCTATCGTTTTTGGACAGGTCGTTTATATAATCGGTTATTTTAAACTTTTCGGTAGCGCCTAAAACAAGGTCAACGCCATCTACATCGGCAAGTTCTTCAGGCTTCAGTTGTGCATAACAGCCAACCGCAGCGACAAACGCCTTGTCATTCAGTTTCATCGCCTTTTTCACTACCTGCTTAAACTGCTTGTCGGCGTTTTCAGTTACCGAACAGGTGTTGATTACATATATGTCGGCAACATCTTCAAAGTCGACGCGATCAAAACCTTCGTGTTCGAAACTTCGGGCAATAGTCGAGGTCTCCGAAAAATTCAGTTTGCATCCAAGTGTATAAAAAGCGACTTTTTTCTTTTCCATTTGTCTATTGGGCGTTGCGCTGTCGTGTTTCGGCGTGGATCATAATGCTACATGCGCCGGGCTGTACGCAGTGCACGGCACTTTGCTCCCATCCCTAACGCGAGATATAAAATCATGTCTTCTATTACATCATGTGGGAAAATACCTGACAGCCACTGGCCGTCCTCCTTTTAATTTCAAATGCAGTGCACGGCACTTTGCTCCCATCCCTAACGCGAAACCGACTGAAGTCATGTTCAGCATTTTGAGGATGCAAAATTACGCACAAAAAACGGTTCAGAAAAAATAATTGGCAATATCCCGACGATTAGACGTTTTTGATCGGTTTGGGCGCAAGCATCCGAACCGGATCGAGGATTTCATCTAGCTGTTCTTTCGTAAGTATTTTACGCTCAAGCACCAGATCGTAAACATTCCGATCGTTCTCAAGTGCTTCCTTGGCAATCAGCGTGCTGTTTTTATATCCGATATAAGGGTTTAAGGCGGTCACAATCCCAATACTGCGCAGCACCTGTTCGCGACAATGCGCTTCGTTAGCCGTAATGCCTTCTATACATCTGGTGCGAAGCGTTTCCATTCCATTTGAAAGCAGCATCATCGATTCCATCAGTGAAAACACGAGAACCGGTTCCATAACATTGAGTTGTAGTTGTCCCGCTTCTGCGGCAAAGGTTACCGTTATGTCATTGCCGAATACCCGAAAACACACTTGATTCATTACCTCAGGAATTACGGGGTTGACTTTTCCCGGCATGATTGACGATCCCGGCTGCATTGGAGGCAAATTAATTTCAAATAATCCGGTTCTTGGTCCGGATGACAGTAATCTCAAATCGTTGCAAATTTTTGACAATTTGGTTGCAATGCGCTTTAGGGCACTTGAATACATTACGAACGCACCTGTATCCGATGTTGCTTCGATCAGGTTTGGAGCAGCTTCGAAAGGATGTCCGCTGATCTTTGCGAGATTTCGTGTACATAATTCGGCGTAACCCGGAACAGCGTTTAATCCGGTACCGATAGCTGTTGCGCCCATGCTGCTTTCCAGGAACAGTTTCGCGTTTTCATTCAGCCTGGCGATTTCTTCGTCAAGTGTTGCCGCAAAAGCGCCGAATTCCTGTCCGAGTGTCATTGGCACCGCATCCTGGAGCTGCGTTCGCCCCATTTTCAGTATGGTCCTGAACTCCGCAGCCTTATCTTTAAATGCAGCGATCAATTTTTCAAGGTGCGCGATTAAATCCGTGTTCATGTTGTAAACCGCAAGTTTCATTGCCGTTGGATACACGTCGTTTGTAGATTGCGACAGGTTTACGTGATCGTTGGGAGAACAAAATTTGTATTCGCCTTTTTTGTAGCCCATCAGTTCCAGTGCACGGTTTGCCAGCACTTCGTTGATGTTCATATTGGTGGAAGTTCCGGCGCCACCCTGGATCATATCAACAGGAAATTGCGCATCAAACTTTCCGTCAACCACTTCGCGCGCAGCATCAATTATTGCATTTGCTAATTTTTCATCCAGCAGTCCAAGTTTGAAATTTGTCTTAGCTGCCGCCCACTTTACGATTGCAAGCGCTTTTATGAACTCGGGAAACTGGAACAGCCTGATACCGGATATTGAAAAATTGTGTATCGCACGCTGTGTCTGGATGCCATAATAAGCTTCCTCAGGAACTTCAAGATTTCCCAGTAAGTCGTTCTCAATCCTGTTCATCGTTTTTTTATTAAAGTTACGGTTTTGAGGTAGCATTTCCTAGTTCACAAAGCCCGTTAAAATGAAAAAGCCACAACTGCATCTGCAACTGTGGCCGGTCTGACAGACATAAAAGAACTACTCTTTACGCCATTTCTTCGTTTCCTCAAATACGTGTTCCAGGATTGCAGCTTCTTTTTCATCAAATTCAATATTCCGACGAAGCATTACCAGGCGCGCTGTTTCGAAGGCTTTTTTAGTTAGATACGTAGTGAATCCGGATGCGCCGCCCCATGAGAAGCTGGGAACAAAATTTCGGGGAAAGCCGCTTCCGAAAATATTCGCGCTGACGCCCACGACTGTTCCTGTGTTAAACATAGTGTTGATGCCGCACTTGCTGTGATCACCCATCATGAGTCCGCAGAACTGTAAGCCTGTAGGCGCAAATCCGCCTTTCTCGTAACTCCACAATTTTACTTCTTCGTAATTATTTTTCAGGTTCGAATTGTTGCTATCGGCGCCAATATTACACCATTCGCCCAGAACTGAATTTCCTAGAAACCCATCATGTCCTTTGTTCGAATAGCCAAACAGGACCGAGTTGCTGACTTCTCCTCCGATCCTGCAATGCGGTCCAACAGTAGTCGCACCGTATACTTTCGAAGCGAGCTTTACGACACCGTGTTCGCAAAGCGCGAACGGTCCGCGTATGACAGATCCTTCCATGATTTCGGCATCTTTACCAATATAGATCGGGCCGGAAGAAGCGTTAAGTGTGACAAATTCAAGCTTGGCGCCTTCTTCAATAAAAATGTTTTCGGGGGCGATTACGTTGACGCTTTTCGGAATTGGCCGTGAAACACGATCTTCCGTCAGCAATTCAAAATCTTCACGGATGGCTGCGTCGTTTTTTGCAAAAATGTCCCAGGTGTTGGCAATGAAGAGGCAATCCTCGCTATATTCGGTAATTTCGTAAGAATCAAAATCTACTTCATCCTGCGTGTCTTCGGTAAAGAACGCGATAACGTCCTCGCCTTTAAATATTGCCTGGTTCGGCTCAAGCCCCTTAACCATTTCAGCCAAAACCTCGTTCGGAAGAAAGGACGCATTTATCATGACGTTCTGTTCCATCTCGACCATAGGAAATTTTTCGGACAGATACTCTTCGGTGATGGTCGTGGTTGTGGATCCGAGGTATTTTTCCCATTTCTCACGAATCGTCAAGATTCCCACGCGAATATCGGCAACCGGTCGCGTAAAGGTAAAAGGCAGTAAGGCGTCCCTCACGGTTCCGTCAAAAAGGATATAGTTCATTGTGGCGTATTTCAGTTAAAGAACTCAAAGTTAGAAAAAATCAGGTTGCCAATGTCGGGAGCCAGAAAACAAATACGGTATTAAACAAAAAGCCTCCCGTTTCCGGAAGGCTTCAGTAATTTGAACACTAAAATGATTATTTGGCGTGTTTAGCGTATTTCGTTTTAAATTTATCAATACGTCCTGCAGTATCAATAAGTTTTGATTTACCAGTGTAAAAAGGGTGAGAAGTCCTGGAGATCTCCATTTTCACAACCGGGTATTCAACACCTTCGTGAGTAATCGTTTCTCTTGTGTCAGCAGTAGATTTGGTGATGAAAACCTCATCATTCGACATATCTTTAAATGCTACTAATCTGTAATTTTCCGGGTGGATTCCTTTTTTCATGGTAATTATTTTTTGTTTGAGCGGCTTTTCCTTCTGATGCTTTCGTTGAAAGGTATAAATTCCGAGCTGCTTTTTAGTTTACTATTTTTGAGTGTGCAAATTTACAACTAATTTTTAATAATCAAATCTTTATACGTGTTTTTTTCTTTGCCTGGTGATTATGATTTTTAAGCCTGTTAAAATCGGATTTAGTATATTTGATAATTAATTTAAACACTATAAACATGAACGAAACTGTACCCGTTTCTCCTGCAAAGTCGGCTATTCTATACGGAGTTTTATTTGGCATCATTATGGTTTTGGAACTTGTGCTTTCCTATGTACTTGATATCGATCCGGTATCAAACCCCGCTTACGGAATTACGCTAAATGTCCTGAACATGCTGGTCCTGCCTATTTTGTTCATCGTCATCGGCTGCAATAACTTTAAAAAGCTGAATAACGGATTTGTTTCATTAGGACAATGTTTGAAAATTGGTGTCACCGTATGTTTGATAGCAGCGCTGCTGAGTGCGATCTGTCAATCTGTCTTTTATATGATCTTCCCGGAATATGTCGAAGAAGTACTGCGTAAAACCCGTGCATCGTTACTAATGCAAAATCCGGAAATGCCTGCCGAAGGCCTTGAAATGGGAATGAATATGACACGCAAATTTATGGAACCGGCAATTATGATTCCGGCCGCAGCGGCGATTTATTCTGTAATCGGACTCATTTATTCGCTTATAGTTGGTGCCATTGTCAAACGCGATAATCCTCAGGCAGTCAATTAATGGATATATCGATTGTAATCCCGCTTCTGAACGAAGAAGAATCCTTACTGGAACTTCATGACTGGATTGTCAAAGTAATGAAGGCCCACGGCTACACGTATGAAATCCTTTTTATAGATGACGGAAGTACCGACGGCTCGTGGGACATAATCACGCAACTTGCCGAAACAAATACCGCTGTTAAAGGAATTCATTTTCATAAAAACTACGGAAAATCGCAAGCGCTACATGCGGGATTTGCAAGGGCTGCAGGCAACGTCGTTATTACAATGGACGCCGATTTGCAGGACAATCCCGAGGAAATCCCTGAACTGTATAATATGATTGTCGGGCAAAAGTTTGACCTCGTCTCGGGCTGGAAGAAGAAACGCTACGACTCTGTTGTTTCCAAAAACCTGCCTTCGAAATTGTTTAATTGGGCGGCACGAAAAACATCGGGCGTCAAACTGAATGATTTCAACTGCGGATTGAAAGCATACCGGAATACGGTTGTCAAAAATATTGAAGTCTCAGGTGAGATGCACCGCTACATTCCGGTACTGGCCAAAAATGCTGGCTTTAATAAGATCGGTGAAAAGGTTGTAAAGCACCAGGCAAGAAAGTATGGCGAGACAAAATTCGGTATGGAGCGCTTTATAAACGGATTTCTCGATTTAATTACAATCTGGTTCCTGTCGCGTTTCGGAAGACGGCCAATGCACTTGTTCGGTGCGCTCGGCTCGATCATGTTTATCATTGGCTTCTTTTCGGCGCTATTCATTGGCATCAATAAATATTACCGCCTATATAACCATCTGCCAACGGTACTCGTGACGCAGAATCCGTGGTTCTACATTTCACTCGCGACGATGATCATCGGAACACAGCTTTTTCTGGCTGGCTTTCTCGGCGAAATTATTTTGCGGGCAAAAAATAATGGCGATAGGTATAAAATCTCAGAAGTTGTAAATTTATAGTTCGCAGCTACGCCAACTATGGTGCAGGCCATGGTTGATTTAGAATTCTATTCAAAACGTACTACAATGCATATAAAACAAAATATACTGAACGCAGTAAACGAATGGCTCACTCCGGTGTTTGACGCTGAAACACAGTCGGCGATTACTGAAATGATGACTTCTTCACCAAAAGAACTTGAAGAAAGTTTTTATAAAAATCTTGAATTCGGAACTGGCGGAATGCGTGGCATTATGGGCGTAGGCACGAACCGGATCAATAAATACACACTTGGCAAAAACACACAAGGGCTTTCCCAATATATGAAAAGTGTGTTTCCTGGCCGCGAACTTAAAGTTGCAATCGCATACGACTGCCGTCACAACAGCAAGACGCTGGCGAAGGTTGTCGCCGATGTTTTTTCTGCTAATGGGATACATGTGTTTCTCTTCTCGGATTTGCGTCCGACACCAGAATTATCATTTGCAGTCAAAAACCTGGGTTGCCAAGCCGGAATTGTCTTAACGGCATCACATAATCCACCGGAATATAACGGCTACAAAGTCTATTGGGAAGATGGCGGACAACTGGTACCGCCACAGGATGCCGAGATTATCAACGTCATTGAACACGTTAAATATGGCGAAATCAGGTTTGATGCAAACAAGGCGCTGATTACCTATATCGATCGCGACATAGATGATGCTTTTATCGAATCGACCATACAAAACGCAAGTTTTAATACTCCGGCCGGCGCGAAAGACGACCTTGCGATCGTTTTTACCTCGCTCCACGGGACTTCCATCACACTCGTACCGCAAATGCTGGAAAAAGCAGGCTACAATAATCTGCATATTGTGGAACAGCAGGCAAAACCGGACGGCTCGTTCCCAACAGTCAAATCGCCGAACCCGGAAGAACCGGAAGCCTTGACAATGGCACTTGCGCTCGCGCAACAGATGAATGCCGACATTGTGGTTGGAACCGATCCCGATTCAGACCGACTAGGCGTTGCCGTGCGTGATGACAGTGGAAAGATGATGCTGCTCAATGGAAACCAGACCATGGTGCTGATGACGCACTTCCTTCTCGAACAGTGGCAAAGACAAGGGAAACTTGACGGAAAACAATTTATCGGCTCGACCATCGTTTCCACTCCTATGATGATGGAACTTGCCACCGCTTATAATGTGCAGTGCAAAGTGGGATTGACAGGCTTTAAATGGATAGCAAAAATGATTGTCGATTTCCCTGGACTGAAATTCATCGGCGGCGGCGAAGAAAGCTTCGGGTTTATGGTTGGCGATGCCGTGCGCGACAAAGATGCAGTTGGAGCCACATTATTGGTTTGCGAACTCGCCGCTCAGGCAAAAGCGAAAGGCAGTTCGGTTTATAGGGAACTGCTACAGCTTTACGTTGAACACGGATTCTACAAGGAAGCGCTTGTATCGTTGACTAAAAAAGGGATCGAGGGCGCGCAGGAGATTACGCAGATGATGATCGATCTTCGCGAAAATCCGCTAACCGAAATTAACGGCCAGCGTGTGGTAATGGTTGAGGATTATCAATCGGCATCAGCGAAAAACCTGCTCACCGGTGAAGTCGAGCCGATGAGCCTTCCAAAGTCGAATGTGCTTATATATTATACCGAAGACGGATCCAAAATCGCCGCAAGGCCAAGTGGTACCGAACCCAAAATAAAATTTTACGTTAGCGTTAATACCGAGCTTGACTCGATTGAAAATGCCGCCGAAACAGAAGCCTATCTTGACGGCAAAATAAAAAATATCCTGACGGATTTTAAAATTATTTAATGAACCTCTATTTCAAAAAAATTTTCCGGTTTGCAGTTCCGTATAAAAAATACGCTTACCTGAATATTTTCTTCAATATTCTTTATGCCATCTTCAGTGCACTGTCGTTTGTTGCACTGATGCCAATGATGACGGTGCTTTTCAAAGAAACCAAGGTTGTTACTGAAAGGCCGGTGTACAACGGAATTTTAGATATAGGCGACTATTTCGAAAATTCAATGGCGTATTTTATTTCGACCACAACAGCCGAATATGGTGCAATGCATACGCTCTCAATTATGATTGTTGTCATCATTTCGATGTTCCTGTTAAAGAATTTGTTCAATTATTGGGCGATGTATTTCCTTACCTTTCTCCGCAATGGCGTACTGAAAGATATCCGGAATGAGATGTACAGGAAAACGGTCGATCTGCCGCTTTCCTTTTTTTCGGAAAAGCGCAAAGGTGATGTGATTGCGCGAATATCTTCGGATGTACTTGAAATTCAACACTCGTTCCTTTCGATTCTCGAACTTATCGTGCGTGAGCCATTGACCATCTTGTTCACGATAATCACGATGTTTACGATCAGCATCAAGCTTACGCTTTTCGTGTTCGTCTTTATTCCAATTTCGGGCTATATTATCTCCGTTGTCGGAAAGTCATTGAAGAAAAAATCGGATCGGGCGCAACGTGAACAAGGCTTTTTCCTTTCGGTGATTGAGGAAACGCTCAGCGGCCTGAAAGTTATTAAAGGCTTTAATTCCGAACCCTATTTCAACGCGAAATTCCAAGGCTCTACCCAGCGATTTTATCAATTTTCGAACAAAATCCTTCATCGGCAAAACCTTTCCTCGCCAATGAGCGAGTTCCTGGGAATCGTTGTAATTGCGGTTTTGTTATGGTATGGCGGCCATATGGTGCTGATCGAACACACACTTACCGGAGCTGCATTCATTGTTTATATGGGATTGGCTTACAACATCTTGACCCCTGCCAAAGCAATATCAAAGGCATCATATGGTGTCAAGAAAGGCAACGCTGCCGCAGAACGTGTGCTTCATATACTTGAACAGGAAAATCCGATCACCAATAAGATTGGTGCCATCAGGAAGGACAGGTTCGAACAAAGCATTTTGATCGACAGTATAAATTTTAGCTATGGACATGAAATTGTCCTTAAAGATTTTTCACTCGAAATAAAGAAAGGGGAGACTGTTGCACTCGTTGGACAATCCGGCAGCGGAAAAAGCACGATCGCTAACTTGCTGACCCGGTTTTACGATGTGGACTCGGGAAGTATTAAAATTGACGGAACCGACATTCGGGATATGGAACTTGAATCGGTGCGCGGCCTGATGGGGTTGGTTACGCAAGACAGCATTCTGTTTAACGATACGATAAGAACGAACGTCTCCCTTGGAAAGCTTGATGCAACCGATGAAGAAATAATTGCGGCGCTCAAAATTGCAAACGCATATGAATTTGTACAAGATCTGCCGCTGGGCATCGAAACCAACATCGGCGACAGCGGAAACAAACTATCCGGCGGGCAAAAACAGCGACTAAGCATTGCGCGTGCCGTTCTAAAAAATCCACCGATCATGATTCTCGATGAAGCCACCTCGGCACTCGATACTGAGAGCGAACGACTGGTGCAGCAAGCACTTGAGAACATGATGATGAACCGGACCTCGATCGTGATCGCGCATCGGCTTTCAACGATTCAACGTGCCGATAAAATTGTTGTGATGCAGAAGGGAAGAATTGTCGAACAAGGTCGCCACGATGAGCTTATCACGCATGACGGTGTCTATAAAAAACTTGTAATGATGCAATCTTTTGAATAATAACAATAAGATAAGAAGTATGACACGTACTAAATTTGGAATGCTTTTCATCATCATCATCAGCGCGATTATTTTAGTTGCATTGAACCATTTCGATCTAACTGAAAAAGCCGCAAATTACATTGTAGTATTTTTAATGGTTGCGTTTTTCGCCGGTCAATATTCCTGCCGGTTCCCTAAAGAAAACTAATGTACGTAAACGACCAACACATCAAGCTTCCACAAAATCCGGATACGATTATCTGGAAATATCTGGACTTGTCGAAGTTTGTCGATTTGCTTTTGTACCGTAAACTCTTCATGTCGCGATCAGACAAGTTTGAAGATCAGTACGAAGGAACTTTTAGCGAACCTACATTCGAAGAGATTCGCAAATTGTCTGAAAATAATCCTGACTTTCTTCAATATTATAAGACGCACCGCGAACGCGTAGTCATCAGCAGCTGGCATTTGAACGAATATGAGTCGTTTGCCATGTGGCAGATCTTTACCCAGAAAAACGAAGGGCTTGCAATCCAGTCGACTCTTGGCAGGCTACAGCAAGCGCTCGAGCCGGAGAAAACGTATCAGCAGTTCATTGGCGAGGTAAATTACATTGACTACAAAAAAGAATACATCCCATTTGAGCATCCGTTCTTTCCTTTTCTGTTCAAGCGGAAAAGTTTTATTTACGAGAAGGAAATTCGCGTTATCACCGACTTGTCGGAACACAAAATCCTTATCGACAACGGACTCAAAGTCGACGTTGATCTAAACACTTTAATAGAAAAGATCTATATTCATCCAAGGTCGGAAAACTGGTATAAGAATCTGGTTACGGAACTTGTACGCCGTCTTGGGTTCCAGTTTAAGACTGAAAAATCGGATTTGGAGAGTGATATTATGATTTGATTTAACGCGTCTGTGTGACGGAACAACTTAGCCACGTAAACGACCCACCTATAAACAAAGTAGCCTGAGGCTTTGTTGCTTATTGTCTACATCACTGCCTTTACATTGTTTTGGGCGTGGCTATCGGAGCGGTGCGCCATAAGGATTTTGAGGAGATAATTACCTGACCGGATTGTAATTTTCCACCTTCCATTGGGCTGTTGTCAAATCAACATATTGATAATGCAATACATCGTTACTGTCGAATTCGCCATTTTTATTGGTATCTTCAATTGTACGGAAATAAAGTCGTCCTTTCGGCTCGACAAGGTTCCAATCGATCAATTCTTGCAGATCGGCCGATATCTTTATGAAATTCTTTCCTTCAATTGTACTGAGGTACAACGAACGAATGTCACTTGCGTCGATACGCTGATCCTGATTTGTATCCTGGTCCGCCAGGGTATAAACCACAACTTGTTGACGCGATTTCTCCGCGGCATTTCGCAAAATAGTAGCAGTTTGAATTAGCACAGGCTTGTCGGTGAGCGCAACAATGGAATCGGTATCGCTCGTTTGGAACTTAATGTTTTGAAGGTAACCTGTCAGTTCAAGTTCGCTAAAATTCGAAATGGTAAAACTTCCTTTTTCGTAGCCATCGCTGGCTTTACGCCTGCCCTCGACGCGATAGTTCCCGATTGGATGAAGTAAAATATCGGTGCCGGGAATCTGTATCGGAAGATCGGCAATCTCGATATCGGACGTCTTGGGAGCATCCGACTGCGCATTCGGCTTCTGATAAATTACTTTCGGCTTTTCGGCATCTTCATTTTTACAGCTCAGTAGTAAAAGCGCTGCAATCCCGGCGATAAAGACAGATATTTTTCTCATAACTGATATGGGGTTATGTCGGCGTGCCACCGTACTTATTCCAAAGATAACGATTTTTCATTTTTCTATCTGAAGCAGCTACAGTCTTGCGGTTAATTTAACATTGAAAACACGCGTTGTCATATAGTTTGGAATTCCGTATTGATTCTTCGTGTATACGTCGCGCACCCACGTATTTGTGATAGCGTTCTGATTGTTGAAAAGATTGAATATTTCGAACCCAACCGACAAATCCTTAAAGCTTCTTAGCCAATGCCCTTCGGCCCTGTCCTTATTGTTTTCAGTCAGCACATATGCAAACCCGGCATCGGCGCGGCGATAGTCGCGGAGTCGGCTTTGGTATTGGTATGGGTCGGCGTACGATGGTGAACCGCCAGGCAAACCGGTATTATACACCAGATTCAGGTATAGCTTCACGTTTGGTATAGTTGGCATGTAATCCTGGAAGAGAATTCCGAATTTTAGCCGCTGATCGGTTGGCCGGGCGATAAACCCTTTTCCGCTAATATTTTCTTCCGTTTTCAGATATCCGAAACTGAACCATGATTCGGTTCCTTTCACGAATTCGCCATTTAACCTAAAATCAAATCCCTGTGCGTACGCTTCAGCCGAATTGTTCGCCGCATAACGGATACGGACGTTGTCGAGCGTATACGGGTTGACGTCGGAAAGCGACTTGTAATAAACCTCAGACACGATCCTAAACGGACGTTCCCACATATCGAAACTGTAATCACCACTCACTACAATATGTACCGATTGTTGCGCCTTTACATCAGGCTGAACGACCCCGTCGCGATCACGAAGTTCACGATAAGACGGCGGCTGGTGATACAATCCGCCCGAAATACGCAATACAATATCACGTTCCCAATTGGGCTTTATCGAAAATTGAGCCCGCGGACTAAAAGTTGTTTGGCTTTTTCCTGTAAAGTCGTCTGCCGAAACCTGCCAATTGTGAGCACGAACTCCCGCGTTCATCCAGATGTCGTGGTCGCCAAGCGTGCCTTTTCGGCTCCATTGTAAATAGCCCGAGAGTCGGTTGATTGTTACGAAATTCAATGCACGCACGTTCTGATACGGAACCAAAGGCCCGATATACGGGGAATACGGCTGGTTGTTCGTTGGAAGATCAATAATCGGCGGATTCAACGAAAACCCCGCAGAATCGATGACTTCCCATTCCACAACCCGGTCACGGATATCTTCACGGGTGTATTTAAAACCCCATTCAATCTGCGTCCTGCGCTCGTTCAAATCGTGGACACCTTTTAATTCGGCATTCACAATTAGTGCATCGAGGTCATTTCGTGCATGGTTTAATTGTGCTCCGATGGCCCGGCTGAATTGCACCTCGCCGAGAGTCTCAGAGCCGAAATCGGTGTCTACCTCGCCAAGGAAATAGGAAGCAAGAATATCAAAGTACTCCTGTTCCACTGTATGATACGCCGAAGTAATTAGCTTCAGTGTTGAGGTTTCCGACAGTACATAAGACGTTTTCAATGCCCCGAAATAGGTCTCGTATTTGTCCTTTTCCTGCCCTTCGTAAAAAACCAGGAGCGCGATCGGTTCGTCAATGGTTCCGAAATTGGTTTGCCGCGTTAACGGCTGATAGTTGTATTTGTTCTGCGACATGTTTCCCAGGAAGCTAAACTGCCATTTCGTTGACGGCGTAAAAGTCACATTCGTCTGCACATCCGCAAACGAAGGCCTGAAATTTGTTTCCGTCTCCTGACTGTTTACCAAGAGGCTATTGTCGCGGTAACGTACGCCGGTAATGGCTGTCCATTTTTGATTTTTCGAAGCCAAATCGACAGAAAGGCTTCCGCCCAAAAGGCTTGCTTCCGCGGATGCGCCAAAAGTTGTAGGTCGGCGGTATGTAATATCGAGCACCGATGAAAGTTTGTCGCCATATCTCGCCTGAAAACCACCGGCAGAAAAATCAACATTTTGAATCAGGTCAGAATTGGTGAAACTTAGACCTTCCTGTTGTCCTGAACGTACCAAAAACGGACGATAGATCTCGACTTCATTGACGTATACGAGATTTTCATCGTAGTTTCCACCACGTACCGCGTATTGTGTACTGAGTTCGTTATTGCTGTTCACGCCCGGCAATATTTTCAAGAGGTTCTCGACACCAGCGTTCGCACCCGTGATACGGCGAATGACCGCAGGATCGAGATTCGTAATCCCTTCAACGCGGTTCCGGTTTCTGGAATTAATAATAACCGGCGCCATTTGTTCCGCACTACTGCTCATAACGGGGTTGAACTCAAAATCCTCGTTTGGGTTCAGTTCGACAGTTACGGTCGTTTTTTTTAAGGAAACATGCGTATAGGTGACAGTGACTTTTTGCCTCGCGGGAACTGTAAGCACGTAAAACCCGTTTTCGTTGGTGAATACTGATTTATCCTGAACAGTAACGGTAACGTCCTCAACGGGATCGTTGTTTTCATCGAGGATCACCCCTTTAATCCGGGCGGTTTGCGCCGAAGCGACAAGGCAAAATAGCAGCAAAAGGAATGTCGCGCAAAAATTCAATGATTTCAAATGTTGTTGGTATTACGGTTGCTAACTTCTGAAAAAGTGAGTTTCAAAGATAGCAGAATTTCCCACATTATCAGAAACAACGACTTTTAATTCATTGCGCCCTTGGGCCGTCATTGCGTCGGAGAAGTTGTAGCGGATTTTGGCTGTTTTATAGTCGTACTCGAACAACACCCATTTGCCGTTAATGTATGCGTCAAAGTCGCGGATTCCGGCTAGATTGTCGCTGATACTAAGTTCGAGGGTTTTATAACTGTTAAGCCATTTACCTTCGATGGGTTTGGCAATCCTGATTTTCGGCGCTATCGTATCCTTTACCAATTTGTATTGCCCAAGATTTTTAGTATAGGTAGTAAATTCATTGCCTTTTCTCTTGGTGTTGTTGTAGGCGAGCCGGCTTCCGTCGACCGACGCGATAAACGTTTTATCGGCTTCGCCCGAAGGTATCCGGTCATCCTTTATTGTCACGGTAAAACTGGAATGCACCGGAATATAATCGTTTCCAAACGTATACACGCCATCTTTTGAATCGAAGTCGATATACGTATCCTCATAAAAGGTGTTTGCGGGTATGAAGACACTGAAATTGTCTTTTTCGAAGCTATGGTCTTTTGCGGATCTAATTAAGTAAGATGCCGGTTTCAGCAATGGCGCGTTATCCGCCGCGGCTGCCGAATATTCTACCGGGATCGAGATCGTGCTTTTGTTGTTGTTGAAATCGGATACCTCTATCCTGTAGAGCTGCGTCTTGTTAGGCGTTATTGTCAGCGTTCCGCCTTCTTCACCTGTTCTGATAATATTTAAATTGTAAGGCTGCTTCATAAACAGGCGTTGCACCCGCTGTCCTGTTCTCTTAAACCGGGGATAATCAATCAGCGCGTTGATGTATCGCGACTCGTCAAACGCAAAAATATCAAACTGATAACCGAAAGATAAATTTCCATTCAGAAAAGACTCAGCTTTATAAATGCCATTCTTATTTGTAGAATAGTTGTTTGAATCATATGCACTGATGCCAAAACCGATCTTGCCCGAAGCGAGGACTTTGGAGGCGATATAATTCCCGTCGGCTTGCTGTGACAGACCTACAACAACAGGAAGCTTTGACTGATTGACTGTGGCTTCGCCATCGATGGGATACACCACCAGGTCGGTAATAACAGGCTTTTTAGTATCAATAATTATGGTGTTAAAGCCGAACAGCAATGGGTTCAGTACTTTCTCCGACAGCGTTTCGCGAATCTCAAAATGCAAATGCGGGCCGCCGGAACCACCGGTATTGCCGGAGAATGCAATTAAATCACCTTTTGAAACGACGAGTTCGCCGGGTTTTGGAAAAACTTCGATATCGAAACTTTCCTGCTTATATTGCTCCGCTTTTATGTAGGCCTCAATTACAGAAGAACCTTTCTGAAGATGTCCGTAAACCGTAGTATAGCCGTTTGGATGGTCCACGTAAATTGCCTTTCCATAGCCGTACGCTGAAATTTTGATCCGTGATACGTAGCCCGCGGCTGCAGCGTAAACAGTAAGGCCTTCACGCTGTTGCGTCCTAAAATCAAATCCCGCATGGAAGTGGTTTGAACGCAGTTCCCCGAAATTCCCGGAAAGTTGTAACGGAATATCAAGCGGCGAACGAAAATAATCCTGGGGATACGGATTCTGCGCAAATAAATTGAAAGAAAACAACAGGCAAAACGAAATTGTTAATTGGAGTATATTCATCTGAATCGGTTTTTGCTAAGATAAAAAAAAGGCTGTGGGATTGAAAAATATTTGCACTTTAATAACATGTTCGGTACCTATTTATTATTGTAGCGACCATGGCTGAAATTAAAATTTTAGGAAAAAGATTGCGCTAATTCAACAGGAATATTAACTTTGTAAGATTAAGTAATGAATACGGCCTAATGAGCGAAATCGCCGAAATTATCAATACTCTCGAAAGCAGAATCGAAAAATTGTTCCAAAAAACCAACGCTTTGGAAAAATTTAATAAAAGCCTGCAGCAGGAGCTGAACAAATCGGGGAAAGTCATCGCGGAACAATCAGAGGAGATTGCCACGCTGAAGTCGCAATATGAAACGCTCAAAATAGCCAGTTCTTTACTTGGCAGTGAGGAAAATAAAAGAGATACCAAGCTTAAAATAAATTCATTAATTCGCGAAATCGATTATTGCATAGAGCAGCTCGCCGACTAACACATGGATGAAAAGCTTAAGATCAAATTATCAATCGCCGATCGTATTTATCCGTTAACGGTAAATATGTCGCAGGAAGAAGGGCTGCGCAGCGCTTCTAAAAAAATTGATGTGATGATCAAGCAATTTGAAGAGAATTATGCCGTTAGGGATAAACAGGATGTACTTGCAATGTGCGCGTTGCAGTTCGCATCGCAACTTGAGCAAAAGCAGATCGACAATTCGATTGACGGAAAGGAGACGATGGAAAGGCTCAGCAAAATTAATGACTTATTGCTTCAATATCTCGACCACGGAAGCCCTGAAAAAGCCAACGGAAAATAAAAACACGTTCTTTTACAACTAAGATACTGCCTACATTAGTTCACATTTGGTAAACTCAACACTAACAATTTAGAATGAGCGAATCGTCACCACTAAAGCATGCTGCCTTGAGCAGAAACTTGAACGGTGAGTTAGCTCAAAACTTGTCTATCACGAGTTTATACAAGCAATTAATGTAGGCTTTTTTTATATAAACCAAAACAAACATGGACAGTACTTTACTAATAATCATTGCGGGCATAATAGGTCTTGGAGGAGGATTTCTTATTGCCAAATTCATGGAGAAGAGCAATGTTTCGAACCTCATCAAAAACGCCAAAAAGGAAGCTGGCTCGATTTTAAAAGACGCTCATCTCGAAGCAGAGAACATCAAAAAAGACAAGATACTTCAGGCGAAGGAAAAATTTATAGAACTAAAGGCCGAACACGAGCAAGTTATCCTTTCACGCGACAGGAAAGTTGCCGAAGTAGAGAAAAGAGTGCGTGACAAAGAATCGCTGGTATCAAATGAGCTTGCAAAAGCAAAGAAGATAAACGACGATTACGAAGCAAAAACAGCCGAGTACAACGCAAAAATTGAGATCCTCGACCGCAAGGCACAGGAAGTGGAGAAAATGCACAAGAGCCAGTTGAACCAACTGGAAGTGATCTCGGGACTTTCGGCAGAAGATGCCCGCGACCAGTTAATCGAAGGATTGAAAGCCGAGGCTAAGACCAAAGCGATGTCACACATCCAAGACACAATCGAAGAAGCAAAACTTACCGCACAACAGGAGGCAAAGAAGATAATCATCAATACGATTCAACGCGTGGGTACTGAAGAAGCCGTAGAAAACTGCGTTTCGGTCTTCAACATTGAATCAGACGACGTTAAAGGACGCATCATCGGTCGCGAAGGGCGAAACATCCGCGCCCTCGAAGCCGCAACCGGGGTTGAAATTATTGTAGACGATACACCGGAAGCAATCATCCTGTCTTGCTTCGATCCGGTAAGAAGGGAGATCGCCAGATTATCATTGCACAAGCTTGTTACCGACGGCCGAATTCACCCGGCAAGAATTGAAGAAGTCGTTGCAAAAACAGCAAAACAAATAGACGATGAAATCATCGAGGTCGGTAAACGAACCGTAATCGATCTTGGCATACACGGACTTCATCCTGAACTTATAAAGGTTGTAGGACGAATGAAGTACCGTTCTTCTTACGGGCAAAACCTTCTTCAGCACTCGCGCGAAGTTTCTAAGCTGTGCGGAATTATGGCGGCCGAGCTAGGACTCAATGTAAAACTTGCAAAACGCGCCGGACTACTTCACGATATCGGGAAAGTGCCTGATGCCGAAAGCGACCTTCCACATGCGTTGCTCGGGATGCAATGGGCCGAGAAATATGGCGAAAAAGAAGAGGTTTGCAACGCTATTGGTGCGCACCACGACGAGATCGAGATGAAATCATTACTCTCCCCTATTATTCAGGTTTGTGATGCCATTTCAGGTGCAAGGCCGGGCGCGCGACGTCAGGTTCTTGACTCTTATATCCAACGACTTAAAGATCTTGAGGAGATCGCTTTTGGTTTCCACGGCGTTAAAAATGCGTATGCCATCCAGGCCGGACGTGAACTTCGCGTTATTGTAGAGAGCGAAAAAGTATCAGACGACAACGCCGCAACCCTTTCGTTCGAAATTTCTCAGAAAATTCAAACGGAAATGACCTATCCCGGGCAAGTTAAAGTGACAGTGATCCGCGAGACAAGAGCAGTGAATATCGCGAAATAAACTTAATACCTTAATAAATCAATTCCAAATTTCAGGTTCTTCTTGAGATTTGGAATTTTTTTTATGTAACGGTTTATTTTTAAAGGCTTATTTTTAAATGATATCGCCCTAAACGACCTCTAATCTTATTGACCTCTTGATATTAATTGCATTTAAAAGAGGGCGTTCCTTCGGTCGGGCTTTACGCTGTATCTTTTATTATTACTTCGCATAATAAAAGGATGCCGCTTCCATCCCTAACGCACCTTCTCGTTCATATATTCTTCTGTCTGTTGGTTGAAGTCTCTTGACTTGTTGTCTTTCTCTACTTCCTGGGATGAAACGTATTCATGATTCCGGTCAAATGGCGTCTGTCCAAATGAACATAGACTTCGGTTGTAGTGATCGATTCATGTCCGAGCATCAACTGAATCGACCGCAGGTCAGCGCCATTTTCAAGAAGATGCGTTGCAAACGAATGCCGGAAAGTATGCGGACTGATAACTTTTCCCAAGTTGATCTTCTTGGCCAGATCTTTAATAATTGTAAAAATCATCGCGCGTGTAAGTGGATTGCCCCGACGATTCAGGAACAAGGTGTCGCCCGCGCTTTTTTGAATGTTTACCGTGGGACGGACATGATCTTTGTACAACAGAATGTATTTTTGAGTCGCATTTCCAATTGGCACAAAACGTTGCTTATTTCCCTTCCCCGTAACGCGGAGAAAGCCCTCCTCAAAAAACAGATCCGATATCTTGAGTACTACGAGTTCCGAAACCCGAAGCCCGCAGCCATATAATGTTTCCAGCATCGCTCGGTTCCGTTCGCCCTCAGGCAGCGACAAATCTATCGCAGCAATTAACTTATCAATATCCTCCACTGACAACGTATCGGGAAGTTTGCGTCCTAATTTTGGCGCTTCTATAAGTTCCATCGGACTCGTCTTTCGATAATCCTCGAAAATGAGGAAATTGAAAAAGCTCTTTAGTCCGGAAATAATTCTGGCCTGGGATCTTGCCTTAACTTCTTTCGAAACCTGATAAATGAATTGTTGGATGATGTCTTCGTCAATCGTAACAGGGCTTGCCTGAGGATAATTCTCATTTAGGTAGGAACACAACCGCTCGATATCAAACGTATAGTTTTGAATGGTGTCCCGCGCCAATCCGCGCTCAATCTTTAGATAAGACTGGAAATCTTTTATGTAACGCTGCCAATTGTCCATACTGTCTTGATTGTCCATGTTGCCGCAGACATTACAAAGGTAATGACGAAATGCGACTAGCCCACGATCTCTGGTTCAGGTACATGAGGTAGCTGCATGAAATTATCATATTTCCAACAAAATATTACAAAATTCCCATACCGTTGAAAAATTCGCATTGCTAAAAACGATATGCTAATCATTATTCAAACTTTTAAGACAGCAGGCAGAGTTAAAAAAATGTGAATTAGGAATACATTAAGGCTCGGGGGAATACTACCAGACTAAATTTGCGGCAATAACTATAAACAAAAAGATTATGAAGTCAATTAGAACGATTACCGCAGGAATGTTCGCTTTATTCGGCGTAGCATCAATGAGTGCCCAGGCAGAGGCAGACAACACAGCAGATAAATCAATCAGTTTCGGGGTGAAAGCAGGGGTAAATTTTGCAAGTTTCACCAGCACGAGTGACGGATTTACCGACAAAAAACCAAGAGTGGGGATCCACGCAGGAGTAGTGGGCGAATTCCCGCTATCTGATATGGTTTCGCTACAAGCTGAAGCGATGTACTCTCAACAGGGTTATAAGTTAGCTTCAGAAGGAGTTCTGTCTGATGACGCTGTCGAATACCAGCTGGACTACATCAACGTTCCGGTATTGGCGAAATTTTATCTGGTAGAAGGGCTTGCTATCGAAGTTGGACCGCAATTCAGCTTTAAAATAAACGAAGAAATTGATAACGATTCTTTTGAAGACGAAGGCGATTCAGACCGGGATGCCATCAACGATTTCGACTTTGGAATGGGAGCCGGCCTAAGTTTTCAGACGAATATGGGCTTATTCTTCTCAGGCCGATACAACCGCGGGTTTACTGATTTGGTTGACGGACAAAACTTCCAAAACCAGGTAATTCAAATAAGTGCAGGTTATAAGTTTTAATTGCATCACGCATAAAAATAAAAAAGCCTTCCGATGGAAGGCTTTTTCATTTATTTCAAGTTCTGATTAGAATTTGTAAACAAGACCAAACTGGATGTCGGTAAGGTTAAGTTCCAAACCGAAAGTATCAGTTGACTCAGCACCTTCAGCATCTGGTTTCATTGTAGTGTATTGCAATGCTCCGATTGAAGCTTCCAAAGCAAAGTTGCTAGAGATAAAGTAGCTCACACCTGGAGACAAGGCCACGGCAAATCCGTTTGCTTTAGATTCTTCTGAACCTGGAAAGTCAATTTCTGAAGTTGCAGTTACGTAACCCGCGCCTAATTCACCAAAGAAAGAGAAATCAGAAGCTGGAGTAGCGTAGTAACGGCCAAATGCGCCGATTGTCAATGTGTTTGTTTTTACTTCAAGTGTTTCATCAACTTCAGCAAAATAAGTATCACCTGTAGTACTCATATAACCGATCATTGCTCCAACAGCGATGTTGTCAGATACGAAAATACCAACTTGTGGCATGATGTTGAATGAGTTCGACTTGAAATCTCCAGTTGTTTCAGAAGAAAAACCAACCGAACCTGTGATGAATACATCTCCGTTAGCAAATCCTTTTCCTGTAGATTCAGTACCTTCCTGTGCGTTAGCGAATCCAAAAGCGAATACCGCAGCTACAGATAAAATAATTTTTTTCATTTTGTTTAGTGTTTTAAAATTCGGTGCAAATGTATAAAAAAAATAATAGGAATCAACTTAATAAAGTTTTTATTTCACGACCATGATTTAGCGCCGTGTCGGATGGGGTCTTGCCATAAAAAAAAGCCTTCCATTTGGAAGGCTTCGATATACTAGAAATGCAAATATTAGAATTTGTAAGCAGCACCTAAAGTTAATGCCGACAAAGTAACTCCATCTGATGAGATTCCTTTGTATCCAACGAAAACATCAATAGTTTCCATTTGGTAGCCCACTTTCGGCTGATAGAAGAAACCTCCGTCACCTTCACCTTCACCTACGTAGATTGCGTACCCAAGGTCAGCACCAACAAAGAAATTTTCAGTTACAGAATACTTTCCAGCAGCAGCCAACGGCACGAATGCAGCGTCACCGTAATCTACCGTAGCTTCAAAACCACCACCAAGGTCGATTGTTTCTTCTTTACCCATCCAGTGGTCGTACCCAGTTGCAATTCCCAGTTCAAAACCTTCGCCAACTGAAAACATGTAAGCAAGATCAAGACCAACATTAAAAGAAACTACATCTTTGTAGTCACCCATTGGCAAGCCTACGTGAACACCTGCCTGGAATCCACCATCATCCTGAGCATTAGCAAACCCGAAGGCGCACAATGCTACTGCAGACAAAATTAATTTTTTCATTTTTTTTAGTTTAAAATTTATAGAGCAAATCTAAAACTTTTATTATCACGATAATTCTTCCCAATTTGTTTTATTAACAACTTTGTTAACATTTACAGGGATTTGGCTGCTAAAAGTATAACAATTCGTACATATTATATAAGAATTTGGCTAAGCCTATTGGGTAACTTTGCTCCAAGACAACTTCATTTAACCTAAATTACATAAAATGAAAAAACGTATCATCCTCTTATTCCTAATTGTTCTCGGCACATTCCAGGCACAGGCACAACTGGTGCGTTTCGGACTAAAAGCCGGACCAAATTTCGCAAGCGTAGACGGCGGGCCTGGAGGCATCGACTACAAGTCGCGTACAAGCTTTCACGCCGGCTTGGCTGTAGAATTTCATCCTGTAGGGAATTTTGCGATACAGCCAGAACTCCTTTATTCCTCACAAGGTTCTGAAGTTGATGGAGCAGACGACTTCAATCTGGATTATGTTTCGCTTCCGGTAATGGCAAAATATTATATCATCAGTGATCTTCTGAGCATTGAGGCGGGACCGCAGTTTTCCTTTTTGGTAAACGACGCGGAAACCGTCGATGAAGCCGGAGACACATTTGAGAATGAAAAATTTGATTTTGCCGTCGCAGGTGGTGTTGGCGTAAACATCACAAAAAGCGTTTTCGCACAGGCCCGATACACTATCGGACTTACGGAAGTTTCAAAGTATGCTGACGTTACCAACTCCGTATTCCAGCTCTCAGTTGGTTACATGTTCTAAATCAACCACCTTTACCACTCGAAGCCGTTTCAAGTTTGAAGCGGCTTTTTTTTGTATTCTAAACTGGCCAATTTTGTACTTTTACTAAAAATTACATGAGAATCAGTATCATAAACGGCCCAAACTTAAACCTTTTAGGTACGCGCGAACCTGGTGTTTACGGAGACCAGTCTTTTGAGACGTATCTGGAGGAACTTAGAAATCGTTTTCCAAGCCTCGAAATAGACTACTTCCAAAGCAATATCGAAGGCGAAATTATCGACAGGATTCAGAACGATGGAACCACCTTTAACGGAATTATTCTCAACGCCGCTGCCTATACGCATACGTCTGTTGGCATTGCCGATGCAGTGAAAGCCATTCAGGTCCCGGTTGTAGAAGTCCACATCTCAAATACCTATTCGCGGGAATCATTCCGGCAAGTGTCGTTTATCGCTCCCAACGCAAAAGGCATCATTACCGGTTTCGGTTTAAAAAGTTATGATCTGGCCATCCTGTCTTTAATATAATACGCACGCAACATCCATGAACAAAGTCCTAACGCTACTGCTTCTCCTTTCAGGCTACTATGCATCGGCACAAATAACGGGAACGGTTTCAGATGAAAACGGAAACCCGCTGTCATTCGTAAACATTTTTATAGAAAATACCTATAATAGCACGGTTTCGAACGATCTTGGAAAGTACGAATTAAATGTTCAAAAGCCGGGAAACTATACAATAGTGTTTCAATACCTGGGATTTAAGGCAGAACGGCGCACAATGGATATCGTCTCATTCCCCCATAACCTCAACATTACAATGACCGAGGAAGGCTATACGCTAGCCGAAGTGGTCATCGATCCGAAAAAAAATCCGGCCGACGAAATTATTCGGAACACCATTGCTGCACGCAAAGCCAATTCCGAAAAAACGGCGCGGTTTAAAGCCGATTTTTACTCGCGCGGCATCTTCAGGATAAAGGACATGCCGGAGACGCTCCTCGGACAAAAACTTGACATGTTTGACGACATGCTCGATTCCACCCGAAGCGGGATCCTGTATCTTTCGGAGACTGTTTCAAAGGTCGTTTTCCAGAAACCCGACAAGATGAAAGAAACGATCATCGCCTCGAAAGTCAGTGGCAATGATAACGGCTTTAGCTTCAACGACGCAGCTTCAGCGAACTTTGACTTCTATGAAAATTACATTCCGATAGAAATTAATGTTGTCTCACCAATAGCCGACAATGCGTTCAACTACTACCGCTACAAGTTTGAAGGCTCAACATTTAATGAAAATAGCCAGCAAATCTTTAAAATCAAGGCCATTCCGAAGCGTGATTCCGAACCTGCAATGGAAGGCTACATTTATATCGTTGATGACAGTTGGTCTATTTACGCCGTTGACCTCAGCATCACAGGGAAAGCTATGCAAAATCCCGCGGTAAACCTGCTGACGATCAAACAGAGTTTCAGCTACAACAATGCGAATAACATTTGGGTAAAAAACACGCAAACACTTGACTTTGTTGCCGGAATGCTCGGTATCAATATCTCGGGTCGTTTCACGTACGTTTTCAATAACTATGAGTTTGAGGAAAAGTTCGATAAAAAGACTTTTACGCGAGAAGTCCTTTCGTTTGAGAAAGACGCAAATAAAAAAGACGACACTTTCTGGGAAATGATCCGGCCGGTTCCGCTAACGGAAGAAGAACGAACCGACTATATCAAAAAAGACATTCTGCAAACGAAAAAGAAATCGGCGGCATATTTAGATTCAGTCGACCGAAAATCCAATAAATTTCGTCTTTCGGATTTGGGTTCCGGCTACTCTTACAAGAATTCATTCGACAAATGGTCACTCCGCTACGATGGGATCATCCGCGGCATCAGCTTCAATACTGTTCAGGGTTGGAATATTAGTACCGGCTTTTCGTATACCGCACAAAAGGATGAGGACCGGACATATACTTTTGTGGGAGCGCGATTTAATTACGGACTGTCTGAAAAGAAGCTTCGCGGAACAGTTTCGTTTACACACAAGTTTAACAACATCGACAAAAGCACCATTACTGTATCAGCCGGAAGTATGGCCGCGCAGTTTAATTCGGGTAACCCGATAAGTCCAATCATCAACACCGTAAGTACCTTGTTTTTTAAGGACAACTATATGAAACTCTACGAACGGAATTTTGCCAATGCGTATTTCGCACGTGAAATCGTGAACGGTGTTTTCGCAAATATTCGGGTCGACTATTCGCAACGGAAGCCTTTGTTCAATACGACAGACTATGCTGTTGTGAGCAACGATAAAGACTATACGTCGAACAACCCGCTAGCGCCATTTAACTATGAAACCCCGGCATTTAAAAAGCATTTTCTTGCAAAGGCATCGCTGTCGGGGAGTTTCAACTTCGGCCAGGAGTACATCTCACGTCCCGATGGAAAGTTCAATATGCGAAACGAAAAATTTCCTGTACTCTCCGTGTCATTCGAAAAAGGATTTGCAGGTAGCGAATCGGAATATGAATTCGAACATCTATCCGGCCGCTTCTATTACAACCTGACGCTGGGAAACAAAGGCGTTCTAGGGGTGAATGTAAAAGGCGGAAAGTTCTTTAACGCGGCTGATATTTCATTTGTGGACTACAGGCATTTCAACGGAAATCAGACACATGTCGCTACTGCGGACAGATACCTGAACGTCTTTAACCTGCTTCCGTATTATTCGGCCAGCACCAACAACAGCTATTTTGAGCTACACTCAGAGCACAACGACAGAGGTTATGTCATGAACAAAATACCGCTATTGAACAAACTGCAGTCGACCCTCGTATTGGGCTATCACACGTTAGCCATTCCCGAGCGCAATCCGTACCACGAATTCTCGATCGGGCTTGACAATCTGGGCTTTGGCAAGTTCAGGTTGTTCCGGTTTGACTATGTCCGATCGTATCAACATGGATATATTGGCGACGGCGTAGTTTTTGGTCTGAAATTTCTGGATATAATCGAATAGAAAAAGCCACGAATCCACGAATTGATCAGTGACACTGTGGCCTGATTTAATAGCCGCTAAGTAAAAAAAGTTAGCCACAGGTTCGCAGATAGAATAGATTCTGTGAACCTGTGGCCCATTTTGGAAAGCCTTACAGGAAAAGCATCAGTAGAAGAGAGAGCACGGTACAGGAAATAAATCGTGGCCGGACTTCTCAAACTTATACCTATTCCCTGGTGATCTTAGCTCCTAAAGCGCGAAGTCTTTCGTCTATACGCTCGTAACCCCGGTCGATCTGCTCGCTGTTTTGAATAGTGCTTGTTCCTTTTGCAGAAAGTGCTGCTATTAAAAGCGAAATTCCCGCACGAATATCCGGTGACGACATTGTAGTTGCTTTTAGCTGCGATTTAAAATCGTGTCCGATCACAACTGCGCGATGCGGATCACACAAAATGATCTTTGCTCCCATATCAATCAGTTTATCTACAAAGAACAAACGACTCTCGAACATCTTCTGGTGAATCAGAACATCGCCTTTTGCCTGAGTCGCAACAACCAGTACGATGCTTAGCAAATCGGGCGTAAAGCCTGGCCATGGCGCATCGGCAATCGTTAGAATCGATCCATCGATATCGGTTTTGACTTCATAATTTTCATGTGTTGGTATATAAATATCGTCACCTTGCCTTTCCAAAATGATTCCCAACTTGCGAAACACACTCGGAATAACACCAAGATTGTCCCAGCTAACGTTTTTTATCGTGATTTCACTTCGCGTCATTGCCGCAAGTCCGATCCATGAACCGATTTCGATCATGTCGGGCAATATACGGTGTTCGCATCCGCCAAGTGATTCTACGCCTTCGATGGTCAGTAAATTAGATCCTACTCCTGTAATCTTTGCACCCATTGAGTTCAGCATCTTACAAAGTTGCTGCAGATAAGGCTCACAAGCTGCGTTATAAATTTGCGTAGTTCCTTTAGCCAATACGGCAGCCATTACTATGTTGGCCGTTCCGGTTACCGAAGCCTCGTCAAGAAGCATCGATGTACCGGTTAGTTCGGTTGCCTCGACTCCGTAAAAATGGTCTTCCTTGTTATAACGGAATTTTGCTCCAAGATTAATAAAACCTTCAAAGTGCGTATCGAGCCGGCGTCTGCCAATTTTATCACCGCCGGGTTTAGGAATATACCCTTTGCCGTAGCGGGCCAAAAGTGGGCCAACGATCATGATCGAGCCGCGTAACGCGCCGCCTTCTTTTTTGAACGCTTCGGTTTCAAGATAACCTACATTCACCTCATCAGCCTGAAACGTTATGGAACCCGGGCCATTACGCTCGATTTTTACACCCAGATTCCCCAGCAGCGTTACCAGCTTGTTCACGTCGATAATGTCGGGAAGATTATTGATTGTGACTTTTTCAGGAGTAAGAAGCACAGCACATAGAATCTGTAACGCTTCATTTTTTGCACCCTGTGGCGTGATTTCGCCTTTCAGGCGGATGCCGCCTTCGATTTTAAAAGTTCCCATGTAGATTGAATTCGGTGTTGCGCGAAGCTACACTATTGCGGTTTTCGGTTATTGTTATTGTTCTTATACGGTTGGTTTTTGCCGTTCTTCGCATTTTTTGCTTTGACCGGACCACCGGGCGTGATCTTGTTCGATTGGCGCTTGTTGGTGCGCATCAGGTCGGTTGTATTTAACAATTCCTCTGAACTTTGCGTCATATTGATCTTCCCGTCTGACAGCTCGTAAAGATGTTCAAAGATAACATCATCCTTTACCGTGTCTTTGTTCCAGCTCAAATACGACTTTTTCATATGGTTTGCTATGACCTTGATCAGTGCATTCTTCAGGTCGCCGTCTTCCCACTTATTCGCAACATCAATCATATATTTAATGTTGTTTCCGTAAAAGCGGTATTTCGGGAAGTTCTGCGGGTATTGCAACACATCGGGCTTCAGCTGTAGGACTTCGCGGGACGGCACCGGATAAGGCGAGTCTACATCGATCCTGAAATCAGACATGATAAACAACTGATCCCAAAGCTTGTGCTGGAAATCCGGTACATCGCGTAGATGCGGATTCAGGCTTCCCATCACCTGAATGATGTATTTGGCTGCCTTGTTGCGCTCGTCACGATCGGAAATTTCGGTGGCCTGATCGATCAGTTTCTGAAGATGGCGGCCGTATTCCGGAATGATCAGGTGCGTGCGTTCGGCATTGTACTCCAAATGATGCACAACATCGTTCGCATTCTCTTTTTGATATTTTGAAACCATAAAGTTATAGGGAAATTATACCTTCAATTACAGAGACTTCAAGGTATTTGTCTATTATCTGTTGGGAACTGTCCATTTGGACTTCAATTGAAACACTCGTAAACTTGCCGGTGCGCGATTTAGTGGTTACAATCACAGCACCCATCGAGTTAAACGCATTTTCTACCTTTTCAATATTGACCGTCAGCGTGGGCACAATGAACTTAAAAAGGTACTGCGCGGGCCAAACATTACTGTTATCGAGCTCTTCGCGGAGCCTTATATAAAAATCTTCTGTCTTCTTATCCATGTAAAATAAACGCAAATATAAACAAATTATGCACGCAATTGCCAAACAATCATGGGCCGGCTTTCAAAATTAACCGTGGTTATTAGAAGCAGTTCCGGCTGTACGCTATATCTTTTTTTTCGCAGGCTACTAAAAAGGATATCGCTTCCATCCGGGCTAGTGCGGCCGCGATATTCGAAGTTAATCTTCTATCGAATTTCTGGCAATTAAAGTAAGTTTCCTATTTTCGCACCTTAATACTTAAATGTGTCTACAAAACTAGTAGTAATTATCGGCGGCCCAGGAACAGGAAAAACCACACTAATCGAAGCACTGACTACGCAAGGGTTTTGCTGCTATCCGGAGGTGTCGCGGGAAGTGATAAACGAAGCCCGCAAACAAGGCATCGAACAGCTATTCCTGGAAAAGCCGTTGCTTTTTAGCGAGTTGCTGCTTGAAGGAAGAAGAAAGCAATTCGAAAGTGCCTGCAACGAACCGCATGATGTGGTGTTTATTGACCGCGGAATTCCAGACGTTCTCGCTTATATGCATTATATCGGGGACAGCTATCCGCCGTTTTTTGACCACGCCTGCCGTGAGCACAAATATTCAAAAATATTTATTCTTCCGCCGTGGAAAGAAATCTATACGAGCGACGAACAGCGGTATGAAACGTGGGAACAGGCAAAACTGCTGTACGATCACCTGTCGGAGACCTACCAAAAATACGGCTACGAACTTCACGAAGTACCAAAGGCATCGGTCCGCGAACGGGTCGACTTCATCTTGCAACATCTGGACCTGATGCCTTCGGAATAATTATTTTCTGACGAAAATCTTTTCAGAGTTCAGCAGCATCTCGAGATTCGAACCGAAAACCGGCTGGCCCCTTTCATTAACAAAAACACTAACATCCCGTCCTGCTTTACGGATGCGTCCTGCTACGGCCAATGGACTATTCGATTCGTCGCCATTACACACAACTGCCTCAACGCTGATACCGTAGCGTGACGAAAGTTCGTTAACTGAAATGGTCAGATCCGATAATGATTGATCAACCAAAATTAAATCATATCCCGCTTTTGCGAGATCGTGCGCAATCGCAAGACCGGTTTGTCCTGTTGCCGCAGTTATTACTGCTGTAGTTTTTTTCATAGCTTTTGAGTTTAGTCAGGAGGAACCTTTAGAGGATTTCCTTCCGTTGGCGCCGCCATCCAAAAGCCGTGCCACTACAAAACGTTAATGCGCTGACAATCTGCCAATCAGGTATAAATCCAAAGAGATAATGTAAATAGGAAGGTTCGGTAAGGGCTTACTTTTATCAGATATTAACTTAAACTACTTTTATATGAAAAATGCAGCAAAACTTCGGATGGCTTTCCTTTCGCTGATTGCGGTGGTGGCCTTTGCCTGTGATTCAACCAGCGGAACAACCGGAAACACAGGTTCAGGTTCGGGTTCAGGAACATCGGGAACGGGAACCACCACGACTACTGGAGGCACACGCGGCACCACTGGAACTTCAGGAACTACAGGAACTACAGGGTCTGGGACAACAGGAAGCGGAACCCGCACCTCAACGGGAAGCGGAACTACTACCGGATCTGGAAGCGGTTCTGGAAGCGGTTCTGGAAGCGGTTCTGGAAATATGGGTACCGGAACGACAGGCAGTGGAACAACTTCAGGGTCCGGCAGCGGCACTACTGGTGGCGGAACGACCGGTGGCGGAAGATAATAGAAAGCGGCTTTGGCCGCTTTTTTTATAGCTTGGTGTCAACGCGGCTGTCAGCGAAAAAGAGGCGCGATTGTTGCAGCGGGTGCAAACCCAAAATTATCATATGGAAACCCTTTATAAACATATTTTTAGCAGGTTGTTGTTATTGTTCCTGCTTACTCTTACAACACACGAAGTGCTGGCTCAAAAACATCAGCACTCTTTCGTCTGCAGTTATTATGGAGAAGACATTGATCCTGAAATTAAGATAGCTCCCGCCGATGCAGACGCTCAGGAAGTCATCAGCCAAATCCTTGCCGTTATCGGGCTAAAGCCAAACTTCGAATTGCGCGCTGCTGATGTTCCTAATGCTGCGGCGGTAATTATCGCCGATAGAAGGTACATTCTTTATAACCCTCAATTTATTGCGGGCATCAACGCAGCATCCGGAAACGATTGGGCCGGAATCAGCATTCTTGCGCACGAAATTGGTCATCACCTGAACGGACACACATTGCAAAAAGGAGGCAGTCGTCCCGATCTTGAACTCGAAGCCGATGAATTCTCGGGCTTTGTTCTCAACAAGCTGGGCGCCGGAATTTCGGATGCTCAGGCTGCGATGAGCGTTGCCGCTTCACAAAAATCATCGCATACACATCCGGCGAAAAGCGACCGGCTCGCAGCAATAGCCAGAGGCTGGAACAATGCTACCGGCAATAGAAGCCAGCTTGCGGATGGACCCAAAAAATCGGATACGAAAATTAAAAAACCGGTAGTGGTAAAATCGCAGCCGGCTGAATCGAATGTTATTGATGAGAAATATATCGCATTTGACGTACGCTTTAAAGCAGACCCAAAAGGAAAATACCACATAACGACCCGTGGAAATCTTGTAAACATTGCGGACGGCTAGCTATATCTGATTGGTCGCTTGGCAGAATCAAACCGGCGCGGATATAAATTAATGCTGTCTGACAAGAACTATAATTACCTCTATGTTGCTAACGACGGCGTGATTGTAAATGGTTCCGGTACAACGGTCGGATATATTATCAAGCATTAAAAACAATGTGACTGGACCGAAATTAAGAAGCTTTTCCAATCAAACCGATATTCTTTTCAACCACAAGCGGATCGGCTTCACGCTTCCAGATCATCACTTCAGAACTCATAACGTCTGGCAAACCGTATTTTGATATCATCTCGAGTGCAGCATTCCGGGAATGGTCCGGCCAAGTTTGTACATCTTCAGCAGTTATCGCAGTTGCAAGGTAGCCGATAGTCATATTTTGTCGCGGTTGGAAGTCTACGTTTTTCATTTGAGGAAGTATTTTTTGCAAAGCTATCCGAAACATCGCTGGCAATTGTTACATAATTTTTGAAGGTTTTTGCACAGTCTCCGAATTCATGTCAACGATTGCCGCGTAGGGTTTGGCGACTGCGGGTTTAGTTTGTACATTTACCTGTACTAAGCGCCAGATACTAATGTCGGAAGCCGAAGCGATTCTCAGAAAATATTGGAACCATGAGCAGTTCAGGGAACCGCAGGAGGAGATTATAAAATCTGTTTGTGATGGGAACGACGTATTCGTGCTATTGCCGACCGGCGGCGGAAAATCGATCTGTTTCCAGGTTCCGGCGTTACTTAAAGAAGGTCTTTGCATTGTTATTTCTCCCTTGGTAGCCTTAATGAAAGATCAGGTCGCTAACCTTCAGAAGAAAAACATAAAAGCAATTGCATTAACGGGGGGAATTCCGCCTGATGAAGTTTCAGATCTTCTGGACAACTGCATGTTCGGCAACTACAAGTTCTTATATTTATCTCCCGAAAGAATGCAGTCAGATTGGGTTCTCGAGCGTTTAAAAAATCTTCCTGTAAACCTTATTGCAATTGATGAAGCGCATTGTGTATCGCAATGGGGACATGATTTCCGGCCGGCTTATTTACAGATCTTCAAATTAAAAGACGCCTTTCCCAAGGTGCCCTTTGTCGCATTGACTGCCTCAGCAACCGACCGTGTCCGGAATGATATTGTGAAGCATCTTTCACTCCGTAATCCGCGTACTTTTGAAAAATCGTTTGCCCGCGAGAACATCGCCTATATGGTTTTCAATGTCGAGGACAAAATGTTCCGTGTTGAGCAGATTCTGAAAAAACATCAGCAGCCATCCATCATTTACGTCCGCAACCGGAAGTCGTGCCTTGACGTCGCCGCACAATTGAACGCGATCGGAATAAAAGCAACATTTTATCACGGCGGACTCCATTCAAAAGAAAAGCATAAGAACATGCAGTTATGGATGGACGATCAGGTACAGGTAATCGTTGCGACCAATGCATTCGGAATGGGAATTGATAAACCCGATGTGAGAACGGTAATTCATCTGCAACTGCCGGAAAATCTTGAAAATTATTATCAGGAATCAGGACGTGCCGGCCGTGACGGAAATAAGGCATTTGCCGTGTTGCTAACGAGTGCTTCAGATGTCGACACCGCGCAAAAGCAGTTTATCAGCGTCCTTCCGGACAAAGATTTTTTAATTAAGGTTTTTGTTAAGCTGTGTAATCATTTCCAAATTGCATATGGTGAGGGAATCGATCAGCAATTTTCATTCAATCTGAACCAGTTTTGTTCAAACTACCAGTTTCCTGTTATGAAAGCATATAATGCGCTACAATTCCTGGATCGTCAGGGAATCATAACACTGTCTCAGGAATTTTCCGAGAAGATAATGGCGCAGTTTGTAATTCCGTCGAAAGAAGTTATCAGGTACATGAGCCTTAACCCTGCTGATGAACCTGTTGTGTTGGCGATGCTCCGCTCCTATCCTGCCATTCACGAACTTCCCGTTGCGCTGAATCTTTCAATGCTATCAAAGAAATCCCACACAGACGAAGCCAAAGTGCATCAGGTTTTGAAAAGATTAAAAGACATGCAGATCATTGAATGTTCGGCTGTCAGCAATGACGCTACAGTTACCTTTAACGAAATTCGTGAAGACCACCGGACCATTAACCGCGTTTCAAAATTTCTCGAGAATCAAAACAAACTGAAGATAGAGCAACTGCAAGCTGTTGTTGATTATGCAACCGACAATAAAACATGTAAGAGTAAAATAATCCTGCGCTACTTTGGCGAACGCGAGTCTGGAAATTGCGGAATCTGCTCTAACTGCATCAAGAAAGTCCGGGTCAATAGCGACACGCTGGCACTTTCTGACCGGATTTTAATTTTCCTTGCTGGCGAAAATTTGAGTTCGCGCGAAATCCAAATCCGCACACAGCATTCGGCAGATGATGTTATCTTTGCGCTTCGCCAACTTCTGGAGGCGAATGTTATCGGGATTCTACCCGACAACTCCTATACATTAAAGAGAAAATGAAAAAATTACGAATAGTTTTCATGGGAACGCCGGATTTTGCTGTTGGCATTCTCGAAACCATTATCAAGACCGGGTACGAAGTTGCCGCTGTAGTGACGGCCGCTGATAAACCGGCTGGCCGCGGGCAAAAGCTAAAAGTCTCTGCAGTAAAAGAATATGCGTTGGCTCAGGACATTAAAATTCTGCAGCCTGAAAGCCTAAAGGACGAAATGTTCTTGACGGAATTGAAAGGCCTTGAAGCCAACTTACAAGTTGTAGTTGCGTTCAGGATGCTTCCGGAGGTCGTTTGGAAAATGCCTGAATACGGGACTTTTAATTTGCATGCATCACTGTTGCCTGACTATCGCGGTGCGGCGCCCATTAATTGGGCGATCATCAATGGCGAAAGAAAGACCGGTGTAACCACCTTTTTTATTGATGAAAAAATCGATACCGGCGCAATTATCCTGAAGTCGGAGACTGAAATCGGTCCCGGGGAGAACGCCGGCCAGCTACACGATCGTTTAATGAAACTTGGAAGTAATCTGGTAATTGAAACATTGAAAGCAATAGAATCCGGAACAGCAACTACGCAAGATCAAAAAGAAGCAGAAGTTATAAAGACAGCACATAAATTGAACAAGGACAACTGCAAAATCGACTGGAATAAAGATATGAATGCTATCCATAATCATATCCGCGGCCTATCGCCGTATCCTGCGGCGTGGTGTCTCGTTCAGGATGGGACTCACGAATGGAACGTAAAGATATTTGAAGCCGAAATCATCGCAGAGTCGCACAGTCTTCGAACGGGTAAAATAGTCATCACTAAAAAAGAATTGAAGGTTGCTGTAAACGGTGGATATATTGAAATTAAGAGTTTGCAGTTTCCTGGCAAGAAAAGAATGACCGCAGCTGAATTATTAAACGGAATCACCTTCTCGCACGATGCAACCGCTGCCTAACCCGCGTCAATACTGATTTGACGGAAATTCGGGAAAAACAAGTTGCTTTATCAACAAAAGGTTTAAGTTATCAACAAAAAACCCAAAAACCTGCGAAAAGGCTTGCGCAGTAAGGAATTCCCATTAAATTTGTTTTTAATTAACATAATGTTTAACCAACAATAAATAACTATTATTATGAACAAATCGGAATTAATTGATGCTATTGCTGCAGACGCAGGAATTTCTAAAGGTGCTGCAAAATCGGCTCTAGAATCTTTTTTAGGAAACGTAGGCAAGACACTTAAAAGTGGTGGCCGTGTTTCTCTGGTAGGTTTCGGATCATGGTCAGTTTCTAATAGAGCTGCAAGGGACGGAAGAAACCCTCAAACAGGAAAAACAATTCAAATTGCTTCTAAAAATGTAGTGAAGTTTAAGGCTGGAGCAGATTTGGAAGGATCAGTAAACTAATATCGAGTTTCTCTATATATTTAAGAGCTTCCTACGGGAAGCTTTTTTTATAAATTTTCATTATTTCTTCCTAACGTAAAAAAAATTTAGCTAAATTTAAATAAAATTGCAGCGGAATGATTTCAGAAAAACTCAAGAAAGGCCATTTGCTGATCGCAGAACCCTCTATTATCGGCGACATTTCGTTTAATCGATCGGTTATCCTGCTGGCTGATCACAATAGCGAAGGTTCAGTCGGATTTATTATTAATAAACCGTTGAAGTATACGATCAATGACTTAGTTCCGGATGTTGATGCCAACTTCAAAATCTACAATGGTGGTCCTGTCGAACAAGACAATCTCTACTTCATCCATAATATTCCTGAACTTATTACGAACAGTATTGAAATTTCTAACGGGATTTTTTGGGGCGGTGACTTTGACCTTACGAAAGCGTTAATCAACGAAGGCCGTATCAAAAAAGACAATATCCGTTTCTTTCTTGGTTACACCGGATGGGATGCGAACCAACTCGAGAACGAAATGCAGTCCAATTCATGGATCGTGACCGAAAACGGTTATGAAAACCGTATCATCGGCAAATCGACTACCGACTTCTGGAAAGAAAAAATTCTTGAATTAGGTGGCGACTATCTTATTTGGTCGAATGCGCCCGAAAATCCGCTACTGAACTAAGAATGTATTCGAACGTTAAGTTCCTCCATTAATGTACGCGAAATCTCCATTCCATATTCCTTCTTGCGATATTGCGTGATAGGCTGGATACCTAAAATGACATTGCTAATAAACAATTCGTCGGCTTTTTGAAGATCAAAAGGCGAAATTACTTCCTCAAAAATTTCAAGCTCAGCACGCGATTTTATTATCGCCAACAATTGTTTTCGCATTACTCCCGCAAGACAACCTTCAGAAATTGGCGGCGTGGTTATCCTGTTGCCGTTCACCATAAAAATGTTTCCGTTGAGCGCCTCAATCACATTTTTCCTATCGTTCAGCAAAAGACAGTTGTCGAGTTGGTTTTCCAGCGCATAGATGTTTCCGATCACGTTGATAATCCTGTTGGTCGATTTAATAGTGGAAAGTAATTGCGTCGCGACGTAAAAGTCTTTGTATAAGTCGACTTCATATCTGGTGTCACTGATGACATAATCCCGAACAGGTAATTCTGAAGTGGTAATGACAAACGACACATCATTCGACAAAGGCATATAATGACCGCCCGGATTGCGATAAATTGTAATTCGCCCGCGCGCCGACGAGGCACAATTACAGGCGTGGGCAGTGGCGAGGACTTCGCCTTCCAGATATTCCATTGTGAACTCCATCGGGATTTCCATTCGTAAAATCCGCATCGCCGACATCAGTCTGAAATAATGGTCTTCAAAGAACAGCACTTTGCCATTCCTGATTTTCATAGTTTCGAACACACCGTCGCCATATAGGAAAGCACGATTTTGCGAAATTGATGCAACATCCTGTTCGGTTAACGTACCATTTAAATTTACCATAAAAAAAAAGCCCTTAAAAAATAAGGGCAAATATAACTTTTCCTGGATTAGGCTACACCGAACCGATTACATGTTTGAGATCGGAAACCTGATTTTCCCATAACCGCCGCGCTTCCTCTACTTCATCTTCATCCGCGTAGTCGATGACCATCAATGATACATCTTTTGTGATTTCATCTTCTATGATGCGAAGCTCAAAGTAGAAGTCGGTATCCTTATCCTGATCGTCGAGCCATCTGAACTTTACTTTCTCACCTGATTTTTTGGATGTTAGCCGCGCCTTTTCCTGAGAGCCGTTCCACATGAAAGTGAAAAACTCGCCACGCGAATTTACATTATCGGCAAACCATTCAGACAGTCCCGAAGGAGTCGATATATATTGATAGAGCAACTGTGGGGAAGAGTTAACCTGGAACTCCAATTCGTATCGTACTTTAACGTCCATACCTCATATTTTCGGGAAATATATAGAAATAATTCAAAAACAGAACCGCTTTTCAAAATTATTTTTTTTCTACATAATATTATTTGTAACCTCTGTTTTTAGTTTTATATTTGCACCCGCCTTCACAAAGCAATTAACCGAATATTTGGCGAGGTAGCTCAGTCGGTTAGAGCGCAGGATTCATAACCCTGAGGTCACGGGTTCAACTCCCGTCCTCGCTACAACAACCCGTAAGCAATTTACGGGTTTTTTTATGTCTTGGAGTGAGGTTTTGGAGTGAGGTGACAATCGTTCATTTAGGATGTCGTACAAATACTGCCAAAAACCACCCACAGGTGAACGGTACAACGGCGTAACATCAAGGCGTTGCATGTAATTTTTTTATGAATGCTTAGTAATGACGACATCTATCTTTTCTTTTATACCCTTATATAGTATAAGCGATTCGTTATCAGGACTAAAATAATTGGTATAATTTTTCTCAATATCATCGGCATACTGAACGCAATACAATTCCACTTCATTAATCTTCTTCCTTATCGTAGAACCCAGTTTCACAACTTCCTTACTACCGTTTTTATCAAATCCTTCGATGGCTCGAACAGCCATTGAATTATGCAAAAGTGGCAATAGCAAATTATCGGAAATGTGGCGAAAGTCAGGCATTTCCCCCGCTGCGCTTACTCGTTCCAAATATCCATAGTGATCAGGAACATATTTATTCATTAATGCTGACCATCGAAAGTTGAGATATTCCTCAACACCATATTGCTCCCTATAAATTTCTACTAAATCCGTTGTTATTGTTAGCAACTCATTCATGTCATTTCCAATCCTTTTCTGCTCGGCAACCTTCCAATGAATCTGTTCGCGGTACTTCTGCTTAAGTTCAGCAAACGCATCACCGTAGAAATCATTTAGATTGTAGAGATTCAAAAGGGTTTTATTCCAATTAGGATCATCGTTAAAAAAAGTTTGAAATGATTTGAACATATCTTCAAAATCCATATTCATCAAACGACCAAAATGTCTGTTCGTATTCCATTGGAGTATATGCATTTCAGAAGGGGCAGCTTTTTCGGCATCAAAGAACTCTTTCATCTTTTCGCCCTGTGATGTGATTTCATCGGTTGTAGCAATTAAGATGTTGCTAATAAGTTTTAGCTTATTCAACCGCCCTTGCTGTTCTTCGTTCAATCTGTCTTGATGCTGCTTTTCTAACTGACCGCGAACTTCAAAGATATTATAGAGAACAAAGAGAATGGACAGAAACGATAATATTCCACCAATTAACGATCCGTAAGCAGAAATCTCATCGGAATGACCATGAAAGTCGACAGCCCAGTAAGACCAGTTCTCGGTCTCACCTATAATTTTGGCAGTTAGAAAAATGATTAGACCAATAAATGCTGCGGTTATTCCAATTATAACCCGTTTGTAGTAGATTGTCTTTAAAACCATACGTAAATCAATAATAATTCAAACATCATGACTTTGAACGGATAATCGTCTATTAGGAAGTCTTTTGTTAGTTTGTTAGTTTGATATGTTGAGGTCTACAATTTCTTTTTCCAGTGAACCTGTACACACCATCAATCCTTTGCTTAGTGTTAAGTTGCTCAAACTTATCTTAGCCTTCGGACGGTAATTTGTCGGCACTCTCGACCATGTGCGAACAAAATCCATATGATTCCCTTCGCTACCATTTAGCCGTAGTTTTCCATCAGAAAACGCCTCAAGTTTATCAAGGGCAATCTGAAGCCGTTCTTTATGTTTCTCCAAGTTTTGATGGTAATGATCATAACAAAGGGGATGACGAACAACAATTGACAAATTCAATTCCCAGTGGTGTGATTACAAACTCACCTTTGCTCATTTGAAGAATCATTCTTTGAACACCTTTTCTTGGGTTTAATCCCGTTGTTGGTCTAAGGGTTTTGCGTTCTAATAATCCAAGACGGACAAGATTGGAATAGTCTACGCCCGAACGGTCAATATTAACCCCGTAAATGTGGTCACGCTCCACTATATCTTTAAGTAACAAACATTCCATTGAAGAAATTTGATTGAGAATCCAGGGAAAAATTGTTGATTTATACTTTGAATCGGCGTCCACATAATTGACGATCAAATTGCTCCATTTTTCTTGAAGACTTTCTTCTTCTTCCAGCGAGGAAAATTCAAGCAGTGGAACGAGTGCCTTAAGAGATATTTGCTGTGGGTTAATACCGCGTTCTATAACAATTTTTTGAGCTTTTTCCCAAATCTTAAGTTGATTTCTAAACCTACGCAGCTTCATATTATCAGCGAAGATCAAACCTGCTTCTTCGACTGTCGAACCTAATAATTTTTCTAAGAACCCTTTTACTGTGTCAATTGATTTCTCAACAACTGTTGAGGTTATATTTAATTTATGATCACTCATACTCGTTAAGATAAATTAGTTTGCCCGTAACGCTGCGTTTATATAATCCTTCATCCAGCTTTGTTCGTTTTCATTTGGCCTATAAGCCAAGTGCATACATATCAATGAATATATAGCGACAATTTTAAATTCTTTTTTTACGTCAAAACTTACAGCTAAATTTTTCTGCCACAACTCAAGAAAATAAAAATCTTGAGGAGTAGTATAAACGCGCGATGTCCAGAACTTATAGACAAAGGGGTATAAGATAAATAGATATATTCCAGTTGACAACCCTTTTATGGCTTTCTCTAAATATGGCATCAATGCTAAGTGCAATTTAAGAGCTTCAATCGTTGGCGCTTTCAAAGAACAAATTAGACAATAGATAATTTGGACAGGTCTTTTATTATCAGATTCTAACTCATTTATTTTATCAATTAATTTTCTACAGCTATTATAATCACTCGGATAATTATCTAAAATAAATAAGATATATTTGTTTATTGCTTGATCTGCATATAGTGATTCAGTTGTTAAGAAGTGTTCTTTCAAATTACTTATAATTTGACCTTCGGAACTTTTATTCTCTAAGAAAAGGGTAAGCTCTCGTAACACTATGGGAATAAAATTATATGTAATATAATAGTCATCCATATCTTTGGAAGATGGACTTCTTTCCAATAAAGCAAGAAACATTTCTTTTTGTTGACTGTTGGTAATCTCATCTGACATTTGAATATTAAGTTTTTCCTCAAATTCTTTCAAGTCTTTTTCAATTACAAGAGTCTCCTCATATTTATTTTGGACGATTTTATATCCGACAAAGCTTCTTAAAGTATTTTTAAATGTGTACAAGGTTATTTCATCATTCATTTCAAAGGCATAATTAGCCCATTTTACTGAATTTTCTTGATCATTGAAATACTCAAATGCTTGGATGAAAATATATACATTCATAAACTTCCTTTCCTCATAGTACCATTCATGAAGAAGTTTAGGGTCATATGTATTATTAAATAATCCTCTTTTTGGCACTACATAATCGCTTCCATCAGGTGATGTCGCTGGTGGTCGGCCAAAATTTAAAATTTGATATATGTAATTAATTGCGTTGCCCACCTGCAACACAATAATGTTATAGTCATCAATATTGTCAAACCTATCAATCTGTTTATAAGAAAGTAGTAATTGCTCGTAACATTCTGCAAGTTTATATATAGCAGATTTCGAATCGCGTAAAAGCCAAAACGATATCGCGTACTCGCCTGTAAGTTTCGCAGCTGTAAGCTTTGTTGGCATTAAATCGTTTTGAGAAAATTCAATCGCCTTCTTTGTGAATTGATGGGCGATTACCTTGTCTTTTTCTCCAAAAATTTTTGCTAAAGTTAAATAAGTGTCCACCTTAGTAATCAGGGAAATATCTACACTTTCAATCTCTAATAGGTTGGAGAGTGCTTCCTCATTTCTTCCTTTGTAAAATTGCTGTCTTCCAAGTTCATCTGTAATTAAAAATCTTGCTTCAGGCTTCGAATATCGTCCTTGAATTTGGATATAATATATTTCAGCTTGACTTAAATCACCTAATTTTTCAGCAACAATAAAAATCTTGGTTTTAACGGAATAAGCACCTAATAGTTGCAAGCTATATGCATAAGCTTTTTCTTCAACAAACTCAACAATTTCAATTTTTTCTCTCCAATCACGTTCACCTTCGATGATATTATCAAACAACCTCCGTGAGAACAGATAAATCATTTCTACATCATAAAAATCCTCACGCTTACCAATTTTTATGAAGGACTCAAACCAAGCCTGCATTTCATCAATTGTATAAACTTTATCTAAAACTAACCATAGATTATTGTATAACTCTTTCTCTGAATCTGCAAAGTGTTCAAATCCTATATCACTTAAAGTATTTAGATAGCGAAGGGACTTCTTTACATCGTCGGATATATAACTTTTAAATAAGATTAAAAGTGAAAAATGGTAAATTTCGTCTACTACTTCTTCTTTTGGATGGCGGGATACGAGCCTTTCTAAGTCTGATCTAATAAACTCTTTATTTTGGTAATTAAATTTCGAATGTTTTTTAAATTGCAAATCATTCAAAATATGTAATTGCAACGCCCGAAGTGATAATTTCGTAACTAACTTCATTGCTGCTGGCAAATCGGTACTAATCCAATAACTGCCAATTGATGATTCAGTAAAAATTTCGGGGTTCTTAAAATAAGATTGCAGAGCCATCAACATTATCATACCAGCATCATTAAATGACTCACCCGCTATGAAATATGATATAGCTCTTTGAGAATCATACTGGGATAATATCTTTTTTGCCAGTATACTATGGGCTAACTTATTGTTGATTTCCTTTCTGGTTTCAGGAAGTACATTATTACTACCTAATCTTTTAATTAATGGAGAAATGAAGTAAGTTTCGTCACTATTCTTTTGGAGCCAGGTTCCCATGATACTGTTGACCTTTTCAAAAGGAGCATTCACAACTGGGCTTACATTGCTAATAATATCGATAGTTTCATTGGATATTGTACCCAAAACAAGATTCAGTCTGTATAAGATTTCTCTTGAAGATTCGTTTTGCGTTGTATAAAGAAGTTTTTGATATGTTTCATCATCTAATTCGTTAAAAGCTTTTCCAGAAATAAAACTTATTAATTCGTCTTCGGGTAAAACCCAACCTTTGCCATCTAAATATTGACAAATAATTTGCACATAAACTGGATATCCAGCAGAAATTGCTTCCATTATAGTAGCAAACTTAAAAGCCTTGTCTTGATCATTATATCTAGAAATGACCTCTTCTATTTCTTCTTTATTTAATAGAGGAATTAATAATTCTACAAAGTTATTTTTTACCGACGCTGCAACTTTATAGTTTATTTTATAATTAGATGTAGATAAGACCTTTACTCTATTATTCTCGCAATAACTTACAAGTTCAATAAAAAGTTTGGTTACATTATCGTCTAAGCCTAATTGCGGCAAGTCATCAAAAAGTATTAGTTGGATCTTTTTGCTTTCTAAGTTATTTGCCAGAATTTGCTTAAATACTAATACGATTATGTTTTTAAATTCATTTGGAGATATATCTTTAAAACTAAAACTGAGTGGAATATATTTTAAATTCTCGCTTATTAGAAGAGATAATTGTGATTTACCAGTATCATAGCCTCCGTGTATATTTAACCATGTTTTTTCACCCCACTGTTGTTTTATGGTTTCGATAGTTTTATGCCTTCGAGTTATATTTTTGGATAGGGTCGCTAATGAACTACTATAAGAATTAGGGTTATCAATAACAATGTCATTATATGGGTTATTATTAAAAATAGAAGAAATGTCAACGATATCCTTTTTATCCGCTGTTTGGAGAATAAATACAGTTGAATTCGTCAAATTCTTAACCTCGATTGCCTCTTTCTTTTTTCTGCTAAATAGTCCCTTAAAAATATTCACTTATGATCTATTTTTTCTTGATTCTTACTTCAGACTTATCTTTAATGTTTGATATATCATAATTTCCGTTATCATCATTCTTGGTAGATATTTTTACTTTAGAATCGGATATGCCTTTAATAAAATACCTGCTTTGTATCGCATCACCAAAAACCAAAACAATTAAAGACATTGCTTGACCGAGAAATACTGTTATCGGTTCGTATTCAAAGTTAGTTTTCTTCATCCAAAGGATTGAAAACATTAGGATTAAAAGATTAATTATTATAGCTATTATTTTAATTTTTTTGCTCATATGAATAATTTGAAAATTACGGCTGAATCCAGCTTTTCATGGCCGTCTTCCTGCCGCCGATGTTTTTAAGTTCTAAATGTTTACGATTGTGATGAGGTAAAGATAGTGGTTTGATCAATATTTTTTTTTGAATTTCAATCATTACAATATAAGTTCGGCAACTTAGAGGTCACAACAAGGAAAATTGGGCTAAACTACCCGTCTCTCAGTTGATAACTTTGTTCATATCATATTGAACATCAGTAAGTTTTATTGTTGACATTATTTAAATTAGCATTATCCAACCAAGCCGCCAAACTATAATAAACATAAAAACTATTAATTATGAATTCCCTACAATTAAACATCAAACCTTCTGGTGAAATTTCACTGAAAGCAGACGGAACTGTTGCGCTTATCCTTGGCGTTGCCATCGGAGTAGGCATTATTTATTATGTGTCAAAACGAGCTAACGCGCCACAACTTCCGATTGTGAAACCAACTCAGCGGTTTCTCGATGTACTACTGCGTGCGGCTTAACCAACTGTGAATAGTTGATTTCCTGCCTGAGTCCGCAGGATTCATAACCCTGAGGTCACGGGTTCAACTCCCGTCCTCGCTACAACAACCCGTAAGCAATTTACGGGTTTTTTTATGCCGTTTATCGACATTGCAACCTTCTTCTTCCTCTTCATCAACTAAATCCCGCATCTAAATCAGAACCAAGGAGTTACATTCCCGTCAAGCTGCCGCATATTGCCGACGAATGAAACTACAATCCCTATCAGTGGATTTAACATATAATTATAAGTATATTCCGACGTATTTCAACGATTTTATGCATTTCAACGCATTTTTATGCACTTTGTCGATTAAATATTTTTTTTTTAGGAAAATTAAAATTAGTTTTGGTATCGAATCATATTTATCAACAGAAAATTGTGGATAAAATTTCCAAAACTTGATTCATAATTGGTTAGACACGGGATTAAACATAGACTATTATATACGGGCTTATGAAAATAATTACTTTACAGAAGAGTTTCTTTTTCGCTTTAGCTGCTCTACTTTGCACAATGACAGGATGGTCACAGTCTACGACCTACAACACTGGAGGATCGAACACTTTTACCGTGCCTGCAGGAGTAACATCCATTACAGTGGAAGCCTGGGGAGCAGGTGGACGTGGAGGAACACGTACCAATAACGGCGAAGGCGGTGGCGGTGGCGGTGGCGCCTATGCGCGTTCTGTAATTGCAGTCACTCCCGGCGCAGTATACAACTTATACGTTGGAAATGGCAGTAGTAGTACTGCTGCCGGTGAAGACTCCTGGTTCAACAACAGCACCACGCTACTCGCTAAAGGAGGAAACAGCGCACCAACCAACAGTAGTACTGCAGGAACCGGTGGAAGCGCAACGACATCTATAGGTACCTTCAAGTTCGGTGGAGGAGACGGACGCGCCGGAAATGGCAGTAGCAATTACGGTGGTGGCGGTGGATCCTCGGCAGGCACGGCAGCTAACGGAACGGATGCAACAAGCTATCCCGGAGCTGTAGCGCCTTCAGGAGGCGGCAACGGTGGTGACGGACAAAATGGCGGAAGCGGAAACGGCGAGAACGGATTTGCTCCCGGCGGTGGCGGTGGCGGTGCGCGAAGAAGCAGCGGAACACGCCTTGGTGGTACAGGAGGTGTCGGAAAAATAGTAATCTCCTGGACTGCTCCACCACGTGAGATCAACATCCAGGGAAATTCTGCGAATATCTTAGACGGCGATACTACGCCAAGCACAAGTGACTGGACAGACTTTGGTTCTACAGATATCTCAATGGGTGTAATTACACGAACTTTCACTATCTATAATGTAGGCGGAACACCTCTTACTGTTGGGGCGATCGCACTTTCAGGCACCCACGCGGCCGATTTTACAATCACTACCGCACCTAACGGAACAGTCGCTGCGGGCACGAGTACCACGTTTGTCGTAGCCTTTAACCCCAGCGGCACCGGCTTACGCTCAGCGACAATTTCGATAGCGAACGACGACAGTACTGAAAACCCCTATAATTTTAGCATACAAGGAACTGGAACCTTCTCCGATTCTGAAATTAACGTACAAGGAAACAACATAACCATACCAAACGGAAGTGCATCGCCAAATACCAATGACTTGACCCACTTTGGTACTGCTCACGTGGCTGGTGTCACTGTGTCCCAAACCTTCAAAATACAAAACCTAAGCGCTGCTACGACTCCGCTCACGGTTGGCGCAGTTACAATTTCAGGCGCAAATGCAGGCGACTTTACGGTTACTACCGCGCCCGCCTCAAACGTCAATGTTAATCAGTTTACAACCTTTATCGTCACCTTCGATCCGAGTGCAGCGGGCATTCGCAACGCAACTATAAGCATTGCCAATAACGACGACGATGAGAATCCATATACATTCGCAATACGCGGTATGGGCGCTGAACCTGAAATGGGTGTTTTTGGCAATACACTAGCAATTGAAGACGGCGACACCACTCCTATATTAAATGATGGAACCGATTTCGGCTCAGCCAACACCACAACCGGAGCAATCTCAAGTACGTTTGTTATAGAAAACGCAAGTTCTGCCTCGCTTCCGCTAAACATCGGCGCAATCACGATTACAGGCCTCGACGCAGCCGACTTTACAATTACAACTCCGCCGGCAACATCTGTGGCCCCGGGATCAAGCACCACGATGGTCGTTACGTTCAATCCTACTACAACGGGCGTAAAAACTGCAGTGATCAACATTGTTAATGATGATGCAAACGAGAATCCATATAATTTTACCGTACGCGGTACAGGCTCTAATCCTGAAATGAACGTAGTCGGTAACGGCCTTTCAATTGTCGACGGCGACATCACACCATCAGTTTCTGATCTTACAGACTTCGGTTCAGTATCAATTGATGGCGGTTCAACGACTGTTACCTACACCATTCAAAATCTTAGTAGCGGCGTCGGAAGTTTAAATCTAGGTTCTATAGTTTTCACCGGACCAGGCGCGTCAAGTTACTTCGTCGTAGCGTCGCCTGCTGCAAGTGTTGCGAATGGCGGGTCTACTACGCTTCAGGTAAAATTCCAACCGACGACGGCGGGAGTGAAAAATGCAGTACTCTCGATTGCAAACGATGACGCAAACGAAAGTCCGTACAACTTCGCCATTACAGGACTGGGTGTTAGAACCTACCCTGATACAGACGGCGATGCAGTCAGTGACAACAACGACATTGATGATGACAACGACGGTATTCTCGACACGCTCGAACAATCAAACTGTTCCTCCTCGTCCACTTCCAACTTGGTTGAATATACTTTCCTTAACGAAACCTTTGGCGCCGGAACGACTAAAGGCCTGATCAACATCAACATTCCTGGTGCTACATGTACCTATTGTTATGAAGATGGAATCGTCGGTCCGAACACTACGGCGTGCCCGAGCCAGTCAAGTTGGATTCTTGATGATGGTGAATACACTGTAACCTATAAAATTACCGGCGCAACTGCGAGTGATCCCGAAAATATTCACGGGGATTTAGCATGGTATCAGGGAGAAGACCACACTGTAGGTGATACTAACGGTCGGATGGCAGTTTTTAATGCAAGTTTCGCGCCGGGTGTTTTCTATGAGACCACGGTTAGCGGGATCATTCCAAATGTTCCTGTAGTATATAGTTTTTATGCACTCAACATAATGGCACAGTCGGTCTATCCGGGTTCAATCCTGCCAAACATTACCGTAGAATTCCTGGATCTTTCGGATAATCTTCTTTCTACATTTAATACGGGTAACATCGGTCGTTGTAGTGGTGCCACAAGCAGTAATACATGTGCAAATGGTGTTTGGAAAGGATATTCAACGAGCATTAACCTGGGCTCTATAACGTCATTTAAAATTCGGTTTAAAAATAATGCTCCGGGCGGAGGTGGAAATGACCTTGCTCTGGACGATATTACAATCAAACAACAATACTGCGACTGGGAAGGCGATAACGTAGCTAACGTATTTGATCTCGATAGCGACAATGACGGTATTCCGGATATTGAAGAAGCAGGATTCAAGAGCCTTAGCGGCAATAAAGGCATAATGGATCCTTCAACTTCGGTTTGGGTGGATGCAAATGCTAACGGACTCCACGATCAAATTGACGCTATGATTGCGTCTGCAACATATGCTGTTCCAGATTCTGATAATGATGGCCTCAAAGATTTTCTTGATCTTGACAGCGACAATGACAGCGTTTTTGATGTTGATGAAGCAGGTCTTACAAACGGCGACGGCGATATTGACGGTGACGGTTTTGGAGATGGCGGCGATACGGATATGGACGGGTTCCTGAACCTGTTCGATACGGTTACAGGATACGGAACGCAATTTCGCATCTATGCTGCCGACACCGATGCTAACGGGACACCGGACTACAGGACCGTCGATTCCAATAATGACGGCATCAAAGATATTGCCGGTACGCTCTACAGTAATCTCGACGCAAACAACAATGGGATAATCGATGGAACAGTCGATGCAGACAAAGACGGTATTCTTGACTCTTTCGATACCGATCCAGCAGCGTTCGGCTCGCCGCGAAACTTAGAGAGAAAATTATTCTTAGACTTTGACGGACGCAATGACTATGCAGAAGGTTCACAGCTTTTAAGCGGTCTTGCAGGTGCAACAATCATGGGCTGGGTGAAAATACCTTCTACGTACAGTGCCGACGGAACCGTGTTTGGCCAGGAAAATTTCTACATCCGTATTAACGCGGCGAAACAGGTCCGCGCTACGTCTAACAGCGTAAACCTGACGTTCGGAACGGCACTACAACCAGATCGATGGTATCATATAGCTGCTGTATATAACGGTGGCGATCCAGCTGCCAAGCTAAAACTGTTTGTAAATGGATTGCAGGTAAGCGCAACTGCCAGTGGTGTAGCAACCTTAAATGCATCAACTTCAAAGTTTACGATTGGAAAATACGCTACGTCGGCAACAACTTTTTATAACGGATCAGTCGACGAAGTGCGAGTATTTAATACCTCGTTAACCAACGATCAGGTGCAGAAAATGGTTTATCAGGAAATTAAACAAAACGGGACCGCTATTCGCGGTGAGTTTATCCCGAAAGATATTGAAAGCTCTTTATGGGCATCGCTCCTGGCGTATTACCGGCTTGACAATTTCAAAGATGATGTCATCGATGATCATATTACAACTGCGATCGACGCAGGAACAAGCACGTCGCTGACCCGCATTTACAACGTAAAGAATATTAAATATCAACTCGCACCGATGCCATTTGTAACTACTCAGGCGAGTGCGCTTGATGTTGCAGTAAGTCAGAATAACTTCGTTAATGGAACCGATATTTACACGTATCCATGGTCGATTGTCCACATGAAGCACAACATGACACTGAGTTCGAATCTTGAAAACCTTGGACTGGTAATAAATCCGGGGGTAAACGTGATCCTGAACAACAACAATCAATTAAGGAATAGCTGGTATCTTAAGCTGAATGGCCGTATCGACCTGCAAGCAAAATCGCAACTGGTGCAAACGTTATACAGCGACCTGGATCCAACGAGTTCAGGATATATTGAACGCGACCAACAGGGAACTGTAAATCCGTTTAACTACAATTACTGGTCTTCTCCGGTTGGAGCGATAAATTCAACATCAAATAACAACAACTATACGGTGCAAGGTGTAATGAAAGACGGCACTGACCCCGACAACATAGCAAACATCACTTGGTCTTCGGCATTTACCGCGCCGGGCACCTCACCAATCACATTAAGCAGCTACTGGATATACAAGTTCCAGAACGTTAGCAACGCGTATTCAAATTGGACTTCGGTTGGATCAGCCGGTGCATTATTGCCTGGACAGGGATTTACGTTGAAAGGCAGCAATGTGCTTAGCGAAAGCCAGAATTATACATTTATCGGCAAGCCGTTCAATGGCGTCATCACTAGCACGATCGCGCCAAATAACCTGAACCTGGCCGGAAACCCGTACGCTTCTGCGCTTGATTCCAATGTTTTCATTGCCGACAACCTCGGATCGACTACCGGTACATTGTATTTCTGGGAGCACTTCTCAACAAACAACACCCATATTCTTGCTGAGTACCAGGGTGGTTATGCGGCGCGGAACCTTGTTGGAGGAACACCTCCGGTTGCTCCGGCTGAAGTTAGCGGGATCGGAAGCAGCAGCAGAACGCCCGGACGATTCGTTCCTGTAGGCCAGGGATTCTTCTTAACCGGAAGCACAGCCGGTGGAACCGTAACTTTTAATAACGGCCAGCGGGCGTTTATCAGAGAAGACAACGCCGCGTCGAATATAATGTTCAAAAACAGCAGCGCACAAACCCCGCCGCAAGAAGATAATTCTGAAGATGAATATGAAGAGGATACGTATGCCCGAATCAGGCTCGGATTTACATGTGCCAATAACTACCACAGGCAAATCCTTCTCGGATTCATGGATGAACTGGCAACGAGCGGGATCGATCCAGGATTTGACGCCATTCACATCGACAGCCAGCCAAGTGACATGTGTTTCATCAACAATAACGTACTATTGAACATCCAGGGTGAAAGCTATTTTAATCCCGCAAATGTTTATCCTCTACAGATAAAAACGTCGCTTGAAGGAAATATCGATATTGCTCTTGACAGCACTGAGCATTTCGACCCGGAACAGGATATCTATATTTATGACAGCGTAACCCAAACGTATCACGACCTGAAATCGGGTGTGTTCACTGTGAGTCTGCCGGTGGGAACATTGAACGACCGCTTCTCTCTACGGTTCATGCAATCCACCTTGGGAACCGACGATCATGAACTGAACCACCAGATTAAGGTGGCGTACACACAAGCCGACCGAACGTTGAACATCAGGAATAACACATCGGATGTAACGGCTACAAGCGTGCTCCTTTATAACATGATCGGGCAAAGGCTGGCGACTTTCGACGTCGAAAATCAAGATCAAATGAACATCATGATCCCGGTCAACAATTACAGCGCAGGCACATACATTGTGCAGATTAAGACAACAAACGGTGATCTGAGTGAAAAGATTATCCTGCAATAAATCCCTAACCAAACCTTTACCAACGAAAAAAGCTTCCTGAGAACGGAAGCTTTTTTATTTTAGGACAATAGACTTAACAACTCTTCAAGCGGCACCGACTCCTGTGCACCGGTAGCAAGATTTTTCACGGCGTACTTACCCGCAGCCATTTCTGTGTCTCCAGCAATTACCGCAAAAGGAATTCCGCGTTTGTCGGCGTAAGCGAATTGTTTGGGGATCTTTATATGGTCCGGATAAAGTTCCACGTTGATACCCGCATCCCGCAAAAACGAAATTGCTTTCATCGCGTATCTTGTTTCAGATTCGCCGTAGTTGATGAACAACGCGCGTGATGTCGCGGTTATAGTTTCAGGAAATAAGCCGAGTTGGTCAATAACCAGATAAATTCGGTCGAGCCCAAACGATATCCCGACGCCGCTCATGTTCCGTAAGCCAAAAATGCCCGTCAGGTCATCATATCTTCCGCCGCCGCCAATCGAACCCATTGAAACAGCTGCCGGCGGAGCAACTTCAAAAATAGCTCCCGTATAATAATTAAGTCCGCGTGCCAAAGTAACATCAAGATCGAGGCGCGACTTCTTCAACCCGGTTTCAGTAACGTTTTCACAGATGAAACGCAATTCCGACACTCCTTTCATACCTTCCTCAGAAGATGCAAGCAGTTCCGACAATTGATTTAGCTTATCAGAAATTGATCCTGAAAAAGAAAACAAGGGCAGCAACTTCTCTATCGCGGGTTCCGAGATCCCTTTTTCAATCATTTCTTTTCTTACGCCGTCTGCGCCAATCTTGTCGAGTTTATCGAGTGCAACCGTAAAATCGATCAGCTTGTCTGACGCGCCGATTACTTCGGCAATTCCGGAGAGCACCTTTCTGTTATTTATTTTGATTGTAACCTCTGCGAGGCCCAGTTGGGAAAAAACCGAATCGTATAATTGCACGAGTTCAACTTCCTGCCATAACGATGTTGATCCGACAACATCGGCATCACATTGGTAAAATTCACGGAAACGACCTTTTTGAGGACGATCGGCACGCCAAACCGGCTGGATTTGATATCGTTTGAATGGGAAATCAATTTCATTCTGATGCTGTACGACGTATCGCGCAAAGGGCACAGTCAGATCGTAACGCAGCGCCTTTTCAGAAATTTGCCCTGTCAATTTGGATGATTCTCTCGCGGAAAGCAACGCATCATCAGCCTTAGCCAAATAATCTCCCGAGTTCAGAATCTTGAAAATCAGACGGTCACCTTCTTCTCCATATTTCCCCATTAATGTATCCGAATTTTCAAACGAGGGCGTCTCAATAGGCTGATAACCGAAGCGTTCAAAGTTGCTCCTGATCACTTGAATAATGTAGTTTCGCTTTGCGACTTCTGAAGGTGAGAAATCCCGCGTCCCTTTCGGAATGCTTGGTTTTTGTGCCATTATACTTGAAATTAGCCACAAATATCGACAATTTAAGACACAATAAAAACTAAAGCACCAGTGGAACGACCTCGAAAATAGTCGTATTTTAGACGCATCAAAAAATCAATATGTTCAAGTTGCTGAAAGAAAATATCCGGATTGCGATGGGCTCGATCCGAACGCAAAAGCTTCGTACAATTCTCACCGTATTTATCATCGGAATAGGGATCTGGGCTTTGGTCATGATTCTTACGGTTGTATCGGCACTTGAAAGTCAGCTGTCATCCGACTTCGCTTCAATGGGCTCAAACACTTTTAATGTCGAACAGTACGATATCGCTTCGCAGATCGACGGCAACAACGATGAGGAGAAAATCAACCCGATCATTTCATATCCGCAAGCAAAGGCATTCAAGGACAACTATGACTATCCGTTCACTAATACCTCGCTTTCATTTGTAGCGACACAAAATGCGGAAGTTAAGTTTGAATCAGAAAAGACCGACCCTGAAATTACGGTTGTTGGGGTCGACGAATTTTTTCTGGTAAACGCCGGACTTGAGACCACACAAGGCAGAAATTTTACGAGTTTTGACATTCAGAACAATGCGTTTGTTTGCATCGTTGGATCGGACTTTGAAAAAGGCTTGTTGAAAGAGGTCAGCCCCATCGACAAAATCATCTCGATACGCGGGGCAAAGTTCCGGGTAATTGGCGTACTTAAGGAAAAAGGATCTACGTTCGGCAATAGCCAGGATTTGCGCGTGCTGATTCCGATCCAGATCGCGAGGTCGATGTTCACTGCTCCGAATATCAATTACGAAATGAGTGTGAAAGTCGACAAAAACGAACTTCTGGATGAAGCGGTCGACAATGCAACATTAACGATGAGGCGAATTCGGAAACTGAGTCCGGTGCAAGAAAATAATTTTGGGATTTCGCGTAGTGACGATTTGATTAACCGGATTCTCTCTATTACACAGTACCTCGGATTTGCAGCCTGGATCATCGGGATCATCACCATATTTGGATCTTCGATCGCCCTGATGAATATTATGCTGGTTTCGGTTACCGAACGGACACGGGAAATTGGTGTCCGAAAGGCGCTTGGAGCAAAAAGAAGCACGATCGCAACGCAGTTTTTTATTGAGACGCTTGTAATTGGGCAACTTGGCGGACTGATAGGCATGATCCTCGGAATCCTTACGGGTTCAATAATTGCATCTCTGATGGATTTTGGGTTCGTGATTCCGTGGGGCGCGATCATCGCTGCGTTTGCAACAACTTTTGTAGTGGCTGTTGTCTCGGGTTCATATCCCGCTATTAAAGCTTCAAAACTGGATCCGATTGAAGCGCTTCGTTACGAGTAATCAGCGCGAAGCCATTATCATCCGATCGTTTCCGTATATGTCTTTTCGCAGTTCGACATTAGAAAATCCTTTGTTTCTCAGCATTTGACAGGTGGCGGCGCCCAAGTATTGATTGATTTCAAAGAAAAGCACACCATCATCTGAAAGTGATTGCATTGCAAGATCGGCGATCTTTAGGTAAAAAATCAGCGCATCATCATCTTCCACAAATAGCGCAAGGTGCGGCTCGTACTCCAGTACGTTTTTGCTTATTTCTGCCTTTTCAAGATTCCTTACGTACGGCGGGTTCGAAACAATAATGTCATATTTACCAGCCAATTTTTCACATCTTAAAATGTCGAGAATCAGAAAATCTACATGAACTGAATTCTTCCTGGCATTTCTGACAGCAACGTCAAGCGCCATGCCTGAGACATCAATTGCTGAGACGACCGCGTCAGGTAGACGATGTGCGAGTGAAATTGCGATACAGCCGCTTCCGGTTCCGATATCCAGAATTTGCTCTTTCCCGCCAAACTTAACTGACTGTACGATCCATTCAACCAATTCTTCTGTTTCCGGACGCGGGATCAATACTGAGTTGTTGACTTCAAACCTGAGTCCGCAGAAATGCGCCTCACCTACTATATATTGTACCGGAACTTCTTGTTTTAGCTGATCGAGCACCGAATTCCAGTGTTCTATCTCGTGTTCATCAAATTCAAGATTGGTTTGCAGCGCAAGATCGACACGGCGCAAATTCCGTAGGGATTCAAGTACCAGATAAAAGATATTTTCGGCTTCAATTGAATCTACCGTTGTAGAAAGCTGTTCGATGAAATGTTTTCGGTACTGGCGAATCTGAATCATATTATTCCGGTTTTTGCAGCTCCTTCAGCATCCAAACAGGACATGAGGTATGACCCGTATTTCCCATAGGCGCGTTTATGTATTCAAAACCTGATTTCTTGTAAAGCCGTTGTGCCGGCTCCATGTACGGCATCGTTTCGAGATAGCATTTTTTGTAACCAAAATTTATTGCCGCCTGCAGGCACTTTTGCATCATCGCAGCTCCGAGTCCGAGGCCGCGTGCTTCCGTCAGGAAATACATTTTCTGAAGTTCACAAATACCAGAATCACTGTTCTGAAGTTGGGCCACGCCTGCTCCACCTATAATTTTGCCGTCTTTTTCAACAACAAAATACGCCGCGCGAGGAACATCATACGCTTCAAACATTTGATCGAGTTCGGGATCGGCGTAAGCAGTTCCGACTTTTGGTACATTATGTTCAATCAACACCTCACGGATCACTTTGGCAACCGCCGCATTGTCTTCCTTTTTTATCTCTCTAATGATAATCTCGTTCATGGCAATTGCAAATTTAACATGCCCAAAATTACAGAATCAAATTTTGAATGGATACAACCAATTCATAATAAAAGTATTTTTGCGTGTGACGTTACATGAAACATATATTAGCAGATGCCTGCAGCTCGCGAGCAACGGTTTGGGAACAACCCATCCGAATCCGCTTGTTGGCTCGGTTGTGGTGTGCGATGGAAGAATCATAGGCGAAGGCTGGCATCAGAAAGCAGGCGAACCACATGCTGAAGTCCACGCGATTAATTCGGTAACCGACAAATCGCTTCTGAAAAGGTCCGTTTTATACGTAAATCTGGAGCCATGCAGTCATTTCGGAAGAACGCCACCGTGTTGTGACCTGATCATAAAACACAAGATCCCGGAAGTCGTGATCGGAACGGTCGATCCGCATTCGGTTGTCTCTGGAAACGGAATTGCCAAACTTACGGCAGCCGGCGTCAATGTCCATGTTGGTGTTCTGGAGCAGCAATGCGATTGGCTAAACCGGCGCTTTTTTACTTTCCAGACGAAGAAACGCCCCTACATAATCCTGAAATGGGCGGAAAGTGCCGATGGATACATTGCTCCTCTATTAAAGACTGAGAAGCAGCCGGTTTGGATTTCAAATAAATATTCGAGGCAGCTGGTGCACAAATGGCGAAGCGAAGAACAGGCCGTGCTTGTGGGTACCCAGACGGTCATTGATGATGATCCGCAGTTGACCATTCGAGATTGGGCGGGAAACAATCCGGTTCGTGTAGTTCTCGACCGCAATAACAGGCTATCGAAAGAACTTAAAATATTTAGCATAGAGTCGCGGACAATCCTTATATCAGAAACGGCGCGCCTATCCGCTAACAACAAGATAATCGATTTCAATCGCGACCTCGCGTGCCAAATTTGCACTGTCTTGTTTGAGGAGTCAATCCTGTCAGTAATTATTGAAGGAGGAAAAAAGACACTTGAAACATTTATTGAAGCCGGATTATGGGATGAAGCCCGGGTGTTCAAGAGCGCCGTCAGCCTTTCTAACGGCATAAAAGCACCGGTGTTTGAAAACATTCCCAATAATAAATGCGATATTGCCGGAGACGAACTTCTAATTTATGTAAACCATGATCAATACGATAATCTTTGATTTCGGAGACGTTTTCCTGAACCTTCAGACGCACGCCACTGTTGCAGAGTTCAAAAAATTAGGGCTCGATTGGCCAAACGAAACACTGTTAAAGTTAAACGCACACTTCGAAAAAGGAGAAATTTCTGAACTCGAGTTTATCGAAGGTTTCCAGAAGTTTATTCCGCATGCCGGCATTGAAGACATTCGTTATGCATGGAATGCGTTGATAGGCGATTTTCCGTTGTACCGACTTGAGTTTTTACAGATGCTTTCGCTAAAATACCGACTGTTCCTGCTGACGAACACCGACGCAATTCACATCAGCAGGTTCGAACATAGTGTTGGAATGTCTTTCTCGGGCGACTTCTACAGATGTTTTGAAAAAGTATATTACTCTTTCGAAATGGGAATGCGAAAGCCTGAACCGGAAATCTTCAGCTATATCATCAGAAACCACGAACTTACTCCAGCTAAGACATTGTTTATCGACGATAAGATGGAGAACATCCGCGCGGCGGAAAGCGTTGGGCTTCAGGTATGGCATTTACAGGTTGGCGCTGAAGATGTCGTGGATCTTTATGATAAGAAAATATTGTAATCCGGTTGAAAGACACGTATAAAACGATCGCTGATCCGTCGGAACCTATTCTTCTCAAAGAAAAAAACAGCAAATTTTTCGGCTATGCGTTTCCAGTGGATTCGGAGGAGCAAATAAAACTGCATCTCGATGCGTTGCGGAAAACACATCCGCAAGCCGGACACTATTGTTATGCATACCAGATTGGGATCGACAAGGTCAAGTATCGCGCAAATGATGATGGCGAACCAGCAAATACAGCCGGCCCACCAATTTACGGACAGATCCAGTCTAACGTCCTCACAAACATTCTGATTGTTGTTGTACGAATTTTCGGCGGCACAAAACTTGGCGTCGGCGGACTGATTGCCGCTTATCGGGAATCAGCCCGACGTTCAATTGAAGCGGCACACATTGTCGAGAGGACGATCGATGTAAAGTTTCAAATCCAGTTCGACTATAAAAACATGAACAAAGTGATGCGGATAATAAAGGAGAAAAACCTTCAAATTATAGCGCAGGATTTTACTGAAAATTGCCGCATTGAAGTCGCCGTCCGCAAAAAAGACGAAGCAAAAGTAAAGTCCGTTTTTGAACAAATACTCGAAATCCGAATCATTCGAAAAGAATAGTTTAGACTATGTGTTTTGAAGGCCGGCTAAAATATCATTTATGTAATCTGGAGGCAACATCGGACGCCCGGTTTTAACATCTACAAACACCAAAATAAAGTGCCCGGTTGTTAATAACTCATTTTGTTCATTTGTTATCTCGCAATCGAATTCGATCTTAACGGAACTCTGATTTTTAAACACAGTTTTAACATTTAAAAGATCGTCATATCTCGCAGGTTTTTTGTAATTTATGGTCATCGAAACAATAGGCAAGGCTACGCCGCGTTCTTCTAATGTCTTATAAGAAATCCCTTTATTTCTAAGCCATTCCACGCGTCCTATTTCAAAATAAGGGATATAATTTCCGTGGTAGACAACCCCCATTTGGTCGGTTTCGGAATAGCGGACTCGGACTTGTACCAGATCTTCTTTCATAGTTACTTATAAGTAATTTTAACAGCTGTGTGACGCAGCCTTACGACAATAATTCTAAAAAATCAACGGCGATTTTATTTTTTTTTAACGATTTTTGTTCACATATTTGTTCTCCCGCAGTGCGATAAAATATCCCACTTTTCTTTTGTAAGAGAACCTTTAATAAATAACAAAACTTAACAGTTAATATGAACAAAACTGCGCAATCAGTATGGGAGAATTGTCTTGCATTTATAAAAGACAATATCCAGGATCAGGCCTACAAAACCTGGTTCGAACCGATTAAGGCAGTCGAGCTAACAGATAATGCTTTATACATTCAAGTTCCGAGTAAATTCTTTTATGAATGGCTCGAAGAACACTATGTAAAACTGTTGAAAGTTGCGTTAACAAAAGAACTTGGAAAAAACGCAAAGTTACTCTATAAAATTAAAATGGAGAACACATATGGTAACAAACAGCCGTTTACGGAACAGTTACCAAGTGCGCACCGAAGCCCGATGAAGGCACAGGAAGTCGATGCTCCTTTTAAGAACCTGAGTCCTGAGCTGAAAAATCCGTTTGTGATTCCGGGTATCCGAAACCTGAAGATCGAGTCTCAGTTAAATGCGAATTACAGTTTTGACAATTTCCTTGAAGGCGACTCGAACCGTTTGGCACGATCTGCCGGAATGGCCGTTGCTAACAAGCCGGGCGGAACTTCGTTCAACCCATTGCTGATTTTTGGCGGTGTAGGTTTGGGAAAAACCCATCTGGCGCACGCAATCGGGGTTGAAATTAAAGATAAATATCCAGAAAAAACTGTTTTATATATATCGGCTGAAATTTTTACCCAACAATATATTGACTCGGTTAAAAAGAATAACCGAAACGACTTTATACACTTTTATCAGTTAATCGATGTATTGATTATTGACGATGTCCAGTTCCTGTCAGGAAAATCGGGTACGCAGGATGTGTTCTTTCACATCTTTAACTACCTGCATCAGAACGGAAAGCAGGTAATTCTTACATCGGATAAAGCTCCGGTGGATATGCAGGACATCGAGCAGCGATTGCTTTCCCGATTTAAATGGGGCCTATCGGCCGAGCTTCATCAACCGGATTATGAAACCCGTATTTCGATCCTGAAAAATATTCTATATCGTGACGGTGTTGAAATGCCCGATGATATTATTGAATACGTTGCACGCAACATCAAGTCGAATGTTCGTGAATTGGAAGGCGCTATAATCTCGTTAATCGCACAGTCGTCGTTCAACAAGAAAGAGGTTACGATCGAGCTTGCGAAACACGTGGTGGAGAAGTTCGTTAAAAATGTTAAACGCGAGATTTCAATTGACTATATCCAAAAAATTGTAAGCGATTACTTTCAACTTGACCTTGAAACGCTACAATCAAAGACGCGTAAAAGACACGTCGTTCAGGCGCGTCAACTAGCGATGTTTTTCGCGAAAAAGTTTACTAAAGCCTCCTTGGCAAATATTGGTTCGCAGATTGGCGACAGAGACCATGCCACAGTGTTACATGCCTGTAAAACAGTCGATAATTTAGTCTCCACCGATAAACAATTCAAAAAATTTGTTGAAGATATCAACAAGAAACTTTCGCTCTAAATGCCCGTTAAGATTTTGATGGTGTGCTTGGGAAACATTTGCCGTTCGCCGCTGGCAGAAGGATTGCTTGCATCTAAACTTCCGAAAGACAAATTCATTGTAGATTCTGCCGGGACAGGTCATTGGCATGTGGGTAAGCAGCCCGACGAACGTTCAATTGCGGTTGCTCAAAGAAACGGACTTGACATCTCATGTCAGAGAGGACGTCTATTCCGGAAACAGGATTTTAATGATTTCGACCACATCTTCGTGATGGACAACAGCAACTATAACGATGTTGTCGATCTGGCCGATACCGATCAACAGCGCCGAAAGGTGAAACTCATACTCGAAGTATTATTTCCCGGCGAAAACGTTGATGTTCCCGATCCGTATTACGGTTTGTCCAACGGATTTGATACTGTTTACGACATGCTTGATGAAGCGTGTACATTGATTGCAGACGATCTAATTTCAGAGCATCAATGACGCCATCCGGAATACTCTACCTGATTCCAACCCTTCTCGGCGAAACCGACCCTGCCGATGTACTTCCACAAACAGTAGCTCGTGCAATTGAGTTGATCGACATTTACGTGGTCGAAAATGAGAAGACAGCACGTAAATTCATTAAGGCCGTAAATCCTGAAAAAGTACAGTCGACTTTACAGCTTAGCGCGTTGAACAAGCACACGGAAGCGGCCGACTTCAACAAGATGATACAGCCTTGCGTTGAAGGGGAAAACGTTGGGTTAATGTCAGAAGCCGGTTGCCCAGGAGTGGCCGACCCAGGAGCCGCGATCGTGAAGCTTGCACATGAAAAAGGAATACGGGTTGTTCCGCTAGTGGGTCCGTCTTCGATTCTGCTGGCGATGATGAGCTCCGGAATGAACGGCCAAAGTTTTGCGTTTAACGGGTACTTGCCGATTGGCAAAGCAGAGAAAAAATCCGCTTTAAAAACCTACGAAAAACTGTCAATTGACAAGAACCAATCGCAAATTTTTATCGAGACGCCTTATCGGAACAATAAACTACTTGAAGATATTCTACAGTCGTTGCAACCGGCAACGCATCTTTGCATCGCCGCAGATATCACACTACCGACTGAGTATATTAAAACTTTGAAAGTGGCCGATTGGAAGAAAATAAAGATCGATTTGCATAACAGGCCGACTATCTTCATCCTTCACAAGCTGGGCTAGAAAAAACCGTCTTCCGACAGGTTCTAAGCAATCTTCACTTTCGATTATTGGACCCTTGCATTGCTATCAGCCACAATTGCAGATGTTTCATAGCCGCCAAAGCGCTTCATGTAGCTTCGCAATGATGTGCCGTAGCCGTCTCGCATGTAGCGTTTTCCTGCGGTTTTAAAGAATTTTTTAACCGAACCCGCTCCACCTAAATGTGCCGCGGCCAAAATTCCCGATTCGGTGATCCTAACACCCGCCACGATTTTTCCTTCGTACTTCCTGATCTCTTCACGAAGTTCCCATTTGTTCTTTGAAAGCAAAGCTACGAAAGCTTTTTCCTGCAATTTGGGACTATTAAGAAATGAATTCCGGTCTTTTATACCAATTGCACGCAACGCGCTCATCCCAAATTGATACTTGCCCATATAGCCGAATGTATTTACGAGTGCGTATTTCCCCTGCGACTCCTTGAAAGCAATAGCTTCCTTGTAGGCGATGAAATACTTTCCGGTAAAAGGGATGTTGAGATTGGTGTAATCGGTGGACTTTTGAGATGGGAATATGTAGGGAGTTTCCACCTCTTCGCTGGTATGAAACCAGTCGTGATACTCGTTTTGCACCGGTTTAAAACCGGAACTGAGGAAGGCAATAATTAATGTCAGGCTAGCAAAGTATGTCCATTTTTTAATCATAATTGAGTTTTCTTCCTCAAGACGTTACCAAAAACGAAAGACGAATCTTACGTTGGCTTAACCACTAAGAATTACGGGCTTACCCTTAACGTAACGCTGCAAAGTGGTATCTCATAGGAAATTTCTGCGGGGGCAAATATACAATAAAAAAATCGATGCTGAAAATCAGGCAGTTAAAGTTTTCTAAAAATAGAGGATGTGAAACCTGACGTTGCCTTTGCCACTGACCTCAAATGTAGGCGCAGGGATTTTTATTACGTTAACAATCGAAAACATGGTTTTGAGGAAATTGGACTGGGTTTGGATTTTTGTCAGATCGGCATCCAGGCTAAAGTAGAACTGGCGGAACCGTTGTTTCTCAGGAAGAAAGATTGTATTTACGAGCTGGTCGTTTCCTGTGATCATTCCTTCAGCTCCGTAACCGACTGCGATATTGAGCCACTTTGGAACATGCTCGTGGCGCACAAACGAATGCACATTTGCAGAAAGCCAATAGGTTTGCCCGTTATAATCTTTCAATAACTGTTCGCTTGCAGAACTTCCTAAAACGGATGGCCGTGCCGATGCATAGGGTGTGGTGTGAAATGAAAACTTCGGGACAATCCGTTGCTCGCCCCAAAGATATTCCTGCGAAACAAAAAGTGCTGCACCAGCTGCGTTTGAGGCCAAGTCGCCTGCCGAAGCGCCCCAATTGGACGAAAACCCATCGAAAATTTCGACTGTCGACAAAAAGACAAAGCCTGTTGCAGCTCCGTAAAGTATTTGTTGGCTCTTACTTACGCCACTCCAGTTAAGTGCTTCGGCGCCGAAACGGGACAAGTGATAACCGGAAAATACGTGTCCGGCCTTGTCCATCTGGAGCCATTCGGCATTATCATTTGTAAAATGAAAGTCCGATTTTGGATAGTCGGAATACCAAAGTTCATTGAGCAATGTAAAAGTTCCAACAGCAAAAACAGCCTCAGTAGTTACAATAATATTTCTGCGTTTGATATTTAATGTATCAGAGGGCACGAGAAATTCTTCAACAGTGTTTTGCGCGGCGGTAATTCCTGTAACAGAAAGCAGCAACAACAATATGTTCCGCAAGCTTATCAAAATTATCGCTTGATCCCCTGACTGTTTACCCACGCAATGTACTTCTGGCGATTTACTTCATGCTGTGCCGGCGTTACTGCAAATTCGTGATACCCGAAGTTGGTAACACTCGCACAGAAGTAAATGTAATTGTGCTTCTCCGGATTCAACACCGCATCAAGCGCTGTAATATCGGGCATCGCGATTGGTCCCGGCGGAAGACCTTCGTACATATACGTGTTGTATGGAGAAACCGTTGCAAGATCTTTATAAAGTACACGTTTAATTACTTGGTTAAAGTCGCCCGATTGCTTCTTTACTGCATAAATGACCGTCGGATCGGCTTCAAGCTTTATTCCTTTCTCGAGCCTGTTCAAATAAACGCCGGCCACGCGCGGACGCTCGTCGGTTTTTACCGTTTCCTTGTGTACGATTGAAGCGAGTATGCTAACCTCAAGCGGCGTCAACCCTAACGCTTCAGCTTTCGCCTTACGCTCGTCTGTCCAGAATTTTCGATATTCCTTCGCCATCCGATCACGAAATTTTACGGCATCGGTGTTCCAAAAGAACTCATACGAATTCGGAATGAACATCGCGAGCACGTTTTCTTTCGTGAAGCCGTTGGCAGAGAGAAATTCTTCATCGGTGAAAGCCGTGATAAGGCTCAAACTGTCTGCCTCGATTTGGTCGTCGATGCGCTCGGCAAGATTTTCAAGGTTTTCCTGATTGTTGAATGAGAGATTCACAAAAACCGGCTGCCGAAGCGAGTTGATGATATCGTTGCTACTCATGCCTTTTTTCAAGAGAAATTTTCCAGCTTTTATATTTGCAATATAAGATTTCTTTTCTGCGACCATTTCCAGCTTCTCAATATCTCTCACGTATTTCCGCATCGTGTCGAGTACTTGTGGGAACTGTGCGTCGGTTGGAATGTAAACGTAAAGTTCGTTTTTTTCGAAATTGGTGTTCGGTGCAAATATATTTCTGTACAAAATGTATCCGTAAACTGAGGCAGCGGTTACTAAAACCACTGAAGCTATGACAGCAATCTTTTTAAAGTTCAAAACGTGATGTTTAAAATTGGTTGTTAATGAGTTGGAACATGACCTCATCTTTATAGATGCCGCCAACGAGATTCCACTGTTTTTTGAGCCCTATGGGTTCGAAGCCAAATTTAGTAAAAAGCTTAAGACTCGGTTCGTTTGCAGAATCAATATTTGCAAACAATTGATGAAGGTTTAAATGCCTGAAAGAATACTGGATCAGCAGGTTTAACGTTTCGCTGCCGATGCCCTGATTGCGGACGTCCGGCTTCTGGATCATTATTCCTACTCCTGCCCGGTTGTTCTTCGGATCGTATTCAAAAAGATCCACCAATCCAACCGGCTGACAATCCTCGTATCGGCAAATCGCCATGCGAAGTTGCTTTGCCTCGAAAATATCCTGATGGGCGTTTTCGAGATATTGCTTTATAAGAAATCGGCTGTATGGCGTTTGGGTGCTGCTGATTTCCCAGATCGTTTCATCGTTTTCGACTTCGTAAATAAAATCCAGATCTTCCGGCTCCAGCGCTCTTAAAAAAACAGTCTCCCCTTTTAATGTCAGCATTGCGTTCGGATTAAATTGCGATTTTGCCTTCAAACACGAAAACTGCGGGGCCTTTCAAAAAAACGTTGGTATACGTCTGACCGTCTTTAGAAAACGACACTTCGAGTTTTCCGCCTTCGACATTTAGTGTAACGACATCTGCGGAAGTCTTATTAATGGCGTTCATTGCAATTGCAACGGCAGTTACGCCGGTTCCGCAGGATAAAGTCTCATCTTCAACCCCGCGCTCGTAGGTTCGCACAGAAAAAGTATCAGGTGAATCCTGTTGCACGAAATTGATATTGCTGCCCGATTGTCCGTAGAGGGCACTGTACCGAATCGCCGCGCCTTGCTCCTTTATATCAACGTTCCGCAAATCACTTCTAAACTCAATGTGATGCGGCGAACCTGTGTCAACGAAAATATGGTTATCGCTAATTGCTACCTCATCTACATCTTTCATCTGCAATGCCACGGCGCCCTTGTCATTAATTGTTGCGAAATGAGGCCCGTCGGTTGCAATAAAATTTGTTTCAGATGAAATGATGCCGAGTTTTTTCGCAAAAGCGACGATACAGCGCCCGCCGTTACCGCACATAGAACTCAAATTGCCGTCAGAATTGTAGTATATCATTCGGAAATCTGAATTTTTGTCATTCTCAAGCAGGATCAACCCGTCTGCACCAATGCCAAAACGTCGGTTGCACAAATGAGCCACCAGAGTGGTATCGTTTTTGGGGAAATGGTCGTCGCGGTTATCTACCATAACGAAGTCGTTTCCGGTACCGTGATATTTGTAAAAGGTAAGTTCCATGAATTTTATCTACTGCAAAAGTACAAATATAAACCGTTTGAAAGCAGTTGTTAATCACGCGTTAAAGTAGATTTCGACGAAAAATAATATAATAATTTTACTGTTAAGAACCAAATAAATAGAAAAAAATGAAAAAATTTTCGAGCTTATTCTTAGTGTCCTTCTTAAGCGGTGCAACCACACTCGCAGGATACAAGATGCTAAATGAAGGCAACTTGCTTGGCGATTCAAAGCCGGTTATTACCGTTGCTCCTGAAAATTATTCGCGAAATGTTGGCTTCGGGCCAGAAACTGTAGATTTTACCGAAGCAGCAGACAAAGCGGTACATTCAGTCGTACACGTGAAGAACGTCTCGTACCGTACGGTAACTAACCCGATGCTGGAATTTTTCTACGGCTACCGCGGCGGCCAGCAACAGGAGCAAATTGGAACCGGTTCGGGTGTCATTATATCAGAAGACGGTTATATCGTTACAAATAATCACGTAATTAAAGACGCGTCCGACTTAGAAATTACCTTAAATAATAACAAAGTATACAAGGCAAAATTGGTCGGAACCGATTCGAAGATGGACATCGCTTTACTAAAAATCGATGCCGACGAAAAACTGCCTTACAGCACGTTTGCCAACTCTGATGAAGTGAAAGTCGGCGAATGGGTGCTTGCAGTCGGAAACCCTTACAATTTGAACTCAACCGTAACGGCAGGAATCGTATCTGCGAAAGCCAGAAATCTCGGTAATGGCGGAATACAGTCGTTTATCCAGACTGATGCAGCGGTAAATCCCGGAAACAGCGGTGGTGCATTGGTTAATGCACGGGGCGAACTTATCGGAATCAACACGATGATATCGTCGATGACAGGATCATACGTAGGATATTCGTTTGCAGTTCCGTCGAACATTACCAGAAAGATTGTCGAAGATATCCTGGAGTTTGGTAATGTACAGCGGGGAATCCTCGGAATTGAGGGAAGCGAGTTGAACAGCCTTGCATCGAAAGAACTTGGTATTGATGAGACAAGCGGATTCTACGTTGGAAAAGTGACCAAGAATTCGGGTGCAGAGAAATCCGGACTTGAAAAAGGCGACATTATTACCAAACTGGATAACACGCCCATTGCTACGTACACCGATTTGGCTAACGTGATCAACACCAAACGCCCTAATGACAAGGTTCAGGTAACGTTCATCCGCGACGGAAAAACACACACTGTTCCGGTGACCCTCACAAAACGCGAACTTGTGACAACAGAATTTAAAGGAATCGAACTTGAAGACCTTACCGCTGCCGACAAAAAGCAGTATAAGACTTCTTACGGTGTAAAGATTGTCGATGTGAATAACGACCGGTTGGCTGAATACGCCGATGAACTTCGAGGCGGGATCATTTTATCGGTAGGCAGTGTAAAAGCGACCGATGTCGAATCGATATCGCAGGTGCTTTCACAGATCGACGAGCAGCAAACGGTACAGATTGAAATGATAACAAAAGGTGGACAACGCGTCCGGCTGATTATTTAAATTTAAATTTGTTAAGAAAGCCATCCGATCGGGTGGCTTTTTTTTTGCCAAAAATCTTTTACGAAAACGTTTGAAATCGGTACTTTTGCACTCAAATTAAATCAACAACACTAACTTTTATTTTTTATCGATGAGCAACATTAACTTATACGAGAAAGAGGTTTCGTTTCAAACCGACCGACGACGTGCCGGAGTAGAATTTATCAAGATCATCAGCGACCTGTGGTATGATAAATCGATTGAACTCGTTTTATTCCGAAATCAGTTAATCAATCTGAACGTGAGCGACATCATGAATCTTCATGAATATGCGGGTGAATTCGTGGGAAAACCGATCTCAGTATTTGATTCTGTTGAAATTGCCCGTGCTATCCTCGCGTTGGATCTTCCGCCTGCAAAACTGGATATCGGAAAGTTGACGTATGAGTTCCACATGGAAGACAATAAATATGATGATGCAACTTCTTTTGTGGTCGATAAGCTACGGAATGCTAAAGATTTCCAAAATAACAAGCCAAAAGATGTTGTGTTGTACGGCTTCGGACGAATTGGTAGATTACTTGCCCGTGAACTGATGTCCAAGTCGGGCAAAGGAACACAACTTCGCCTGCGCGCCATTGTTACCCGTGACAAAAACGATGCGGTTTCTCTTGAAAAACGTGCCTCGCTGCTACGTTACGATTCTATTCACGGAGATTTTCAAGGTTCGGTTATTGCCGATGCCGAAAACAAAGCACTGATTATTAACGGAACTACTGTACACATAATCACTGCAAACTCTCCTGAAGAAATCGACTATACACAATACGGATTTGAAGATGCGTTGGTTATCGACAATACAGGAGCATTCACAACAGAAGAAGCGCTCGCGCGTCATCTAACATCAAAAGGTGTCGATAAAGTGCTGCTTACTGCTCCTGGTAAAGGCGTACCAAACATTGTACACGGTGTAAACCATAAAGAATACAACCCGGATGAAGTCAACATTTTCTCTGCCGCTTCATGTACGACGAATGCCATCACTCCTATTCTTAAAGCCGTAGAGGATACACTTGGCGTTGTTAAAGGTCACCTCGAAACGATTCACGCTTATACAAACGACCAGAACCTGGTTGACAACATGCATAAAAAATACCGTCGCGGACGAGCTGCTGCGCTAAACATGGTTATTACTGAAACCGGAGCAGGAAGTGCGGTAGCGAAGGCGTTGCCATCATTAACCGGGAAATTGACCTCTAATGCGATTCGGGTTCCTGTTCCGAACGGATCACTTGTTGTCCTAAACCTTGAGGTTAGTAAACAAACATCTGTTGAGGATGTAAATTCGATCATGAAGAAATACGCGCTTGAAGGCGACCTTGTCGAGCAGATAAAGTACTCGATGAACAATGAATTGGTATCGTCTGATATAATTGGTACGTCTGCGCCAGCGATCTACGACAGCAACGCGACAATTGTATCGGCAGACGGAAAGAACATTGTGTTGTATGTTTGGTATGACAATGAGTACGGCTACAGCCATCAGGTAATCAGGCTTGCGAAATACATTGCAAAAGTCAGAAGATATACGTACTACTAGTAGATGTTCTATTACAAAACTTAAATCCGTTTCACATGAAGCGGATTTTTTTTATATTTATATATGAACGAGACACAACGCATATCGCAACTATTCGACAACTTGTACGACGGAAATCCATGGCTCGACATTACGCTCGTGGGAACCCTGGGTATCATCTCTGCTGAACAGGCAGCAGCCAAAAAACATCCGTCACGAAACTCCATCTGGGAAATCACCAACCATCTGATAAGTTGGCGGTTGAATGTCCTGCGGCGAATAAAAGGAGAAATTATCCAATCACCGTCGCACAATTATATGCTTCCTGTTGAAGACACTTCGGAAGCAGCATGGGCCGAAACATTACGAAATTTGGAGGATTCGCAGCAGAAATGGACAGAGTTCCTAAAGAGTTTTACTGATGGTAAGCTATCAGATGTTTATCCTGTAAACGGACATACGCACTACGAACACATCCACGGAATTATTCAGCACGATGCCTATCATCTTGGTCAAATCGTTTTGCTGGTTAAGCATCCGGATTAGAAACCCACGTCATGGGGTGTATTATTGAACCTTCTTATATCTCTTTTTATATTGATGAGCGTCCGCTTTTAATACTTTTCTAAACTGCTGTTTCGTTAGTGTGTAATATCTTGGTTGAATGGTATCGATCGCTGTTTTACTAATTTCGGATATTTTTGCTTCTGTCAGTGAATCAACATACGCTAAGTACAACTCACGATTTCCGGGAATCAAAATGATTAAGTCCCAGCCTTTGTCTTCTTCCTTAAAAATGTTCAGTATGTATTTCCCCTGAAACTTCTTAAGGGCATTTTGTTTACCAATTTCAAAGATCGTGTCGACCTCAAAGTACGTCCGGACAACACTGTCATTTATTTTTTCAGTCCGTAGTCTTTCTCCGCTTTTCAGATCAATTATTGTGTCGCCTGAAACCCGCATATCTTCTCCAAGTTGCGAAATATTTATATCCTGCGCGAACTTCTGAAGAAGCATTTTATCGGTGATCTGTAATTCTGAATCATCTTCGTCGCAAACATAGATACCCCTAATATATTCAGGAAAGAGCGACTCCGACTTGACGCCTTGAGGTTGACTCTCGCGAAAAAGGACTGACTCACGTCTAAGCTCTTGTTTGCAGGAAGCAAAAATTAATAATATGAGAGGGAAATAAAGTAGACGCATCTCAGGTAAGGCTAGTAACCTTTTATTCTTGTTTCGGTTTGGTCAGATAATAAATCGGGATTCCGATTAGCATAATCAACACGCCCCAGCCGCAGGTATCGGTTTTAGTGACCAAAAGCGACAACGCTACTGCCGTTGCGATTATGATATAGATAAAAGGCAGGAACGGGTAGCCAAATGCTTTGTACGGACGATCAGCATCAGGCATCTTTCTTCTTAACACAAAGATCCCATAGATGGTCAGGATGTAGAAAATTAGCACGATTATGATTACAAAATCAAGTAGCTGGCCATATCGCCCCGTCAAGCACAACGCCGAAGCCCAAATGCACTGGGCCCACAACGCCCATGCAGGAACGCTATGTGTATTCAACTCCGCGGCCTTTTTAAAAAACAAACCATCCTTTGCCATAGTAAAATAAACGCGGGCGCCAGCCATAATTAATCCGTTGTTACAAGCAAATGTCGACACCATAATCATCAGCGCGATAATAAGTGTTCCAATGTTTCCGAAAATGTATTCTGATGCAACTACCGCAACCCTATCGGCAGGCGCATTGGCAATCTCATCAAGAGGCACAACAGCCAGATACATAATGTTTGCGAGAACGTAAATTGTACTTACGATCAGTGTTCCGAGGAAAAGGCTTAAACCTACATTCCGTTTTGGATTTTTTATTTCACCTGCTATGAACGTCACGCCATTCCAGGCATCGCTCGAAAAAAGCGAACCGACCATTGCAGCCGATATTCCGCTGATCAACGCGGTTCCTGCAATCGGAGACCAGATACCGGCGTCTTTGTCCAGGCTACGCGGTGTCCATGGGTCAGTCCAGTTGGCGCTCCATACATCTGCTTTCGCAGCCAGGGTGAGTCCGAATAATATTAATCCGAGTAGCGACAAAATCTTTATAATTGTCAAAACCGTTTGAAGGATTTTACTGTTTCTAACGCCTCGGCTGTTCACATAGGTGAGGAAAATGATCGTAATAATCGACACGATTTGAGCAGCGTTCAAATTAAAAGAACCGATGGAAGCCAGAATATTCTGGTCACTTACCGGTTCGTACAAGTAGGCAAGGAACTTTGAAAAAGCTACACCAACTGCGGCTATAGTTCCAGTTTGGATCACTGCAAAAAAGCTCCATCCGTAAAGGAAAGCAGTCAGTTTACCATAGGCCTCTTTCAGATAAACGTATTGTCCGCCAGCCTTCGGAAACATTGCGCTCAATTCGCCATAACTTACAGCAGCAATCACGGTAATCAACCCGGTGAGCGCCCAGATAAGGATCAGCCATCCGGCCGAGCCCACATTACGGACCATGTCCGAACTTACTATAAAAATTCCTGAACCGATCATCGATCCAACGACAAGCATTGTTCCGTCTAATAACCCTAGTTCACGCTTAAAATCTTCCTGTGGATGGTTTTCCATAATGTGGTTTGTATCTGAATCCGATAAAGATATAAAAAAAGTGACTGGTTCATCATCCCGGACTTCTCGAAGGCCAACAAACAAAAAAAGCTCCCGTATAGGAAGCTTTTTAATTTAATGCCGAAAATGTTATGCGTGGCCTGCAGCTGCAATCAGGTTTAGCGCCGATCCGGCAACAAACCAACCAATCTGACCTTCATTATACGTATGATTTGCAAAAACAACATCGATGCTGCCATCCTCATGAACGAATTCAAGTGTCAACGGAACGCCCGGTGCAAAGTTTACAAGATTCGTAAAGTTGATCGTATCGTTTTCCTGTATTTTGTCGTAATCGGCTTCATTTGCAAATGTCAGCGCAAGCATTCCCTGTTTCTTCAGGTTTGTTTCGTGAATCCTTGCAAAGGATTTCACCAAAACCGCCTTCACGCCCAGAAAACGCGGCTCCATTGCTGCGTGCTCACGTGATGAACCTTCACCATAATTGTGATCACCCACAACAATTGACGGAATTCCTGCCGCTTTGTACGCGCGCTGTACTGCAGGAACTGCATCATACTCTCCGGTAAGTTGGTTTTTTACCAAATTCGTACGCTGATTAAACGCATTGACAGCCCCAATCAACATATTGTTTGAAATGTTATCGAGGTGGCCACGAAAGCGAAGCCACGGTCCGGCCATCGAGATATGGTCGGTAGTACATTTTCCGAATGCTTTTATCAATAGCTTGGCACCGGTAATATTTGTTCCATCCCATGGTTCAAACGGATCGAGAAGCTGAAGCCGTTCTGATTCCGGGCTTACTACAACCTGTACATGCGAACCGTCGGCGGCCGGGGCCTGATAACCTGCATCTTCCACGGCGAAACCACGAGTTGGCAGTTCATCGCCGGTTGGTTCATCGAGCATAACCTCTTGTCCATCTTCGTTAATCAATGTGTCGGTGAGCGGGTTGAAACCAAGATCTCCCGCGATTGCCAGCGCAGTAACAAGCTCTGGAGAACCCACGAACGCGAGCGTGTTCGGGTTACCGTCGGCGCGTTTTGAGAAGTTCCTGTTAAACGAGTGTACAATTGTGTTACGCTCTTCCTTTTCAGCTCCTTCACGATCCCACATCCCGATACAAGGTCCGCATGCATTTGCGAAAACTGTTGCCCCAATTTGATCGAAAGTATCAATATATCCATCGCGCTCTATTGTATACCGCACAAGTTCCGAACCTGGCGTAATTGTAAAGTTCGATCTGGTCTTAAGATTTTTGGCAGCTACCTGTTTTGCCAAAGAGGCTGAACGGGCAATATCTTCATACGAAGAGTTTGTACACGAACCGATCAATCCGTATTGAATGTTCAACGGCCAGTCATTTTTAATAGCTTCCTCACGCATTCTTGAAATTGGAGTCGCAAGATCCGGCGTAAAAGGCCCGTTTAAATACGGTTCAAGTTCAGAAAGGTTAATCTCAATTACCTGATCGAAATAGTGCTGCGGATCCTGATAAACTTCTTCATCACCGGTTAGATACGCTGCAACTCTATTTGCTGCGTCGGCAACTTCCGCGCGATCTGTGGCACGTAGGTAACGATCCATAGATTCGTCGTATCCAAACGTAGATGTTGTGGCGCCTACTTCGGCACCCATATTACAAATTGTAGCTTTTCCTGTACATGACATTGAACGTGCGCCTTCGCCAAAATATTCAACTATTGCGCCTGTTCCGCCTTTTACGGTAAGGATTCCGGCAACTTTAAGGATGACGTCTTTTGGGGCTGTCCACCCGGATAATTTTCCTGTCAGCTTAACGCCGATTAGTTTCGGAAATTTTAATTCCCATGCCATTCCCGACATGACGTCGACTGCATCGGCACCACCAACACCAATCGCAACCATTCCCAATCCCCCGGCATTTACGGTATGGGAATCGGTACCAATCATCATTCCGCCCGGAAAAGCATAGTTTTCAAGTACGACCTGGTGAATGATTCCTGCTCCCGGCTTCCAAAATCCGATTCCGTATTTGTTGGAGACCGAAGAAAGAAATTCGAAAACTTCGTTGCTTTGTGAACGAGCTCTTTGCAAGTCGCTTTCGGCACCCACTTTTGCCTGGATCAAGTGGTCGCAGTGTACGGTTGTAGGCACGGCGACTTTAGTCTTTTGAGCGTGCATAAACTGCAACAACGCCATTTGAGCCGTCGCATCCTGACATGCAACCCTATCCGGCGCAAAATCTACATAATCTTTCCCTCTTGTGAACGCCTTTGACGGCATTCCTTCCCACAAATGGTTGTATAAAATCTTTTCTGAAAGTGTCAGCGGCCGCCCAACAAGTTCACGTGCTTTGTCGACACGCTCAGCCATTGTACTGTACACTTTTTTTATCATATCGATGTCGAATGCCATAGTCAACAGTATTAAAATTTACACACAAATTTACGATATTACTGTTGAACCTGAAAAATTTCCACCTAAAGAAGCGGCTATATTTGAAGTTTTCACGATTTGACATTTTTCGTTTGTTTTTTTGCGGATTTATGAGCGAGTAGCCTCTAATACGCCGAATAGGAACTAAAAGCTTGTTTTGACGGTTACTATAATCAGATGATTATCTATTTGAGCAACTGCCTTTGACGCAGATCCATAATCGGCTTCTCATAGTAGCGATACAACATGCTGCTTAGTGCAATTGTCAGAAACAGGTAAATAATTACAAATCCGCAAAGCTGCCCGGTAGTTCCCGAGCGCAGAACGAGAAAGTGTTTCATCAGTTGCAGCACGATGCCGTAATGAAGCAGATAGATAGCGTAGGAAATGGCGCTTGTGAAAACAATAGCACGTGCTGCTAGTCCGCGTGCCGATTTCCATTGCGACAACAACGGCAGGAACAGCGCCGCAGTTACCGATGTCAGCGGAAGGTAAATCACGTTCCAAAAGAACGGGTGTGTTTCGATCAGCAATTGAAACTTCCCTACGCCGAACAGCAGGAATCCTCCGAGAATAATTCCGAGTCCCGTGGCCGAAAATCTAATTTTGATCCATAGTAACTTATATTGTAAGCTGATCCAACTAAAAAGCACACCGATGAAAATTGCGTCCAGCCGATAAATGGTAACCATTCGCAATCCGGCATTCCATTGCTGGAGCGTGCCGTTATTATTGTTAAAAGCATAATACGTCTTAGAAAAAACTGAAAGTACGATCAGAAGCAAAACTGTAGCAAGATACTGGACGTTGCGGTTCTGAACTCTCACAAACGTATTGAACAGCAGTAGAAACAACGGCAGCAATACATACGCAAATTCTTCAACCGACAATGTCCAGGATTCCGGAAAAAACGGCGGCATCGGAGTGGAGAAATTTTGTATAAAAAACAGATAGTGCCAGAACCCGGTGACATTATATCCGATAATCAAAGCAATGATCAGGTTTAGGACTAATACCAGGTAATAGTTTGGAAGCGTACGGAGCCAGCGCCTTCTTAAAAATTGCAGCATTACGGACTTCGACATTCCTTCAGATATGTAAATCCGGAAAAGGATGTTTCCGATAAGAAAGCCGCTCAACACGAAAAACATTTCAACGCCAAAATAGCCCGAGAAGGCCATCAATGCGAATGCCGGTCCTCTGTTTTCCGGGAAGATCCAAATGCTGTGCCCGAACAGTACCATAATAATTGCTAGCGCTCGCATAAGATCGAGCCCAAATAGTCGCGGCTTGTTTTCCTGCATCATTAATTTGTATGTTTGCAAGGTTATGGCTAAACCAAAGATATACAAATTCTTAGCAGCAACTTTTGTGACGTTGGCCATTGTTGCTTGTGTAATGTACGCATCGCTTAAGAATAGGCATAAGGCCATTGTCAAAACGCTATTCCTTTATGAAACGGGTTTGGTCGATAGCGAATGGAAATTCGAAAAGTTGGTTCAAGAGTACAACATGATTTCGCCCGAATTTATGATAGATGGAATTTACAAATCGATGGAGGGACCGAAATCTTCAAGGTACGTCCAGCTTTCGCAGGATACGACACTGCTTTGGATTACCGGTTTTGAGGTCAAAGCCTTAGACTCAAAAACGATGCAGCGCATTTCGAACGATTTCATCTGCCACACCAACATTGATATTAACGATGTTAAATACTATAGTAATTTTGGCCTCGAAGATCGTATTGGTAAACAATATCCGCGTCTGACCTCATTGTCGCACGGTCTTGAAACATTTCGTTTTCCTGAAGGGTACGGCGTTCCGATGAAGGGCAACGACCTGCTTTTTGTAACAAGCGAATCGCTGAATCACAATCTCGCCGACAAGACGTACTGGATCAGGCATGAGGTGACGATAGAATATTTACGTTCGAAGAGGAAGATGAAACCGCTGATGAGCAGGACTGCTTTTGTGGAACTTCCTTACGATAGGAACGATCCGTACAAGGGACCAACGGACCCTGGAAGTAATGTTTGTATGCCAGTTGAAACCAAAAATCACAGTTATGAGGACGCAAACGGCAATATGATGTCGGGACATTGGGTGATTCCACCGGGAACAAACATCTATTGGAGCACGATCAACCGCCACCTTCAAATTAAAGACAGTCTACGCCTTCATGCGGCAGCTGTTCATGTGCATCCTTTCGCAACAAAAATCAGCATCTTTGATAAAACCATGGCGCAGACTGTATTTTACTGTAACATCATCAATCACAAAGACAGAATCGGACTCGAAAAAGTCGAGGACTTTGTGTCGCAAGAAGGTGTATGGATGTACGCCGATCACAACTACCTGATGATGCTTGAGGTAGACAATACCACCAACGAGGATCAAGATATGATGGGGAGCATGTTTTTATTCTTTTACGATCAGGAACTCGAATCGCATCTACAGCATCTTCAATAAGACGTAGCCCTAGCCCCGATGGAAGCGGCATCCTTTTGCCGTTCCGGCGCAGCCTGCGGAGCCGGAACGGCAAAAGATACAGTGAACGGCGGGAAAAAGCTTCAAAAAAAATGCTCCCGTTAAGGAGCATCTGAATTAATATAAGGATGAAATAATTTTTTCTATTGTAATTCCCTCGGCGTCGGCTTTGTAGTTTTTGACGACACGATGTCGGAGGATTCCGGTCGCAACGGCTTTAACATCTTCGATATCCGGGGAGAACTTTCCATTGAAAGCAGCATGTGCTTTGGCGGCAAGAATTAAATTTTGCGATGCCCGCGGCCCTGCTCCCCAGTCAATATAATTTTTTATGAAATCGTTCGATAATGCATTGTCGGGACGTGTTTTGCTTACTAAGGTCACCGCATATTCTATTACATTGTCGGCCACGGGAATTCGACGGATCAAATGCTGAAAGTCGATAATTTCCTGAGCGGAAAACAACGCATTCACCGTAACATTGGAATCGGCAGTGGTGCTTTTTACAACCTGTACTTCTTCTGCAAACGACGGATAATCGAGTTTAATCGAAAACATAAACCGATCGAGCTGTGCTTCAGGAAGTGGATATGTGCCTTCCTGCTCAATTGGGTTCTGTGTGGCAAGTACGAAATAGGGCAGCGACAATTTGTAATTATGTCCGGCGATCGTAACAGCGCGTTCCTGCATCGCTTCAAGCAGTGCAGCCTGTGTCTTTGGCGGCGTACGGTTGATCTCGTCTGCGAGGATAATATTTGAGAAGATCGGCCCTTTAATAAATTTGAACTGTCTGCTTTCGTCGAGGATCTCGCTCCCAAGAATATCAGAAGGCATTAAATCGGGCGTAAATTGGATCCGTTTAAAATCGAGTCCGAGGGCTTGCGCAATCGTATTGACCATCAACGTCTTGGCAAGACCGGGAACACCTACAAGAAGCGCGTGGCCACCTGAAAAGATGCTGAGTAAAATTTGATCGACAACCTCGTCCTGTCCGACAATTATTTTGGCAATTTCGCTCTTTAGTTGATTCCGTTTCTGTACCAGGTCTTGCACTGCAGTTACGTCTGACATAAATCGATACGTTTTAAGTTATGGCCGTTACTTTTTCAGCCAGTTGTTTGTAAAGACACAGTCGCGGTATTCGCCGTTCACCTTTACATAGGTTTCTTTTATTTTTTCTTCTGACCATTTTGCAATGGTCTGAATCTGCTTTTCTTTTAACGCGAGGGCTTTAACCCGGGTATAGTCAAGCGAATAATCGGCAGTATGCGCATCGTAGCGATTCATCACTGTTAGTATCTTAAACTTTTTCTTTCCATTTTGCTCCTGATCAAGAATCGGTTCTGATACTTCGTTCTCCTTCAAATTTGAAACCTGGTTGTAAAGTGCAGGATCCATTTTTGTTAGCTCAAATCGTGTGTCCTGGGTTTTAGGATTGATAAGAATACCTCCGTTTGCACGCGTTTCCTTTTCATCTGACATCATTCGTGCGGCATCGGCAAACGTGATCTCTTTGTTTTCAATTTTCGTCTTAATCAACGCAATTTTATCTTTCGCTTCCTGCAACGAAGCTTCTGAAATTTTTGGGGTCAAAAGTATGTGGCGAAGATCTACATCCTGACCACGGATTTTTTCTACCATGATTATATGGTAGCCGAATTCGGTTTCAAAGGGTTCAGAAATTTCGCCTTCAGCCAGGCTAAAAGCCACGTCTTTAAATTCTTTTACGAACGGCGTTTTCCGGTTCATCCTGTAATATCCGCCGTTCGAACTTGAACCCGGATCCTGTGAATATAACACAGCTTTCCCAAAAAAGCTCGCGCCTTCTTGGATTTCTTTTTTAAACCCACGGAGCATTTCTATCGTTTTCTGCTTCTCTTCCTCGGTCACTTTGGGCTCTACGACAATCTGTGCAACTTCCATTTCGGCGCCAAACACAGGCAGTTCCGATGCGGGTATTTTCTTAAAGAAGGTACGTACCTCTTCGGGCGTGATTTCAACTTGGTCAATGATTCTGTCACGCATCTGTTCGGTAAGCATATTCTGCTTAATGATCTCAGCAAGATCAGTACGAAATTCTTCCTCGGTACTCTTCTTGAAGTATTTGACCACATTGTCGATCGATTTCAATTGTTCCACCATATAGTCCATCTGCTTATTAACCCGATCCTGTACCTGTTCATCCGTAACAACGATACTGTCCTGCGTTGCGTGATGCGCGTAAAGGCGCTCCTCCATCAGCATCCCTAACAACTGGCAGCGAGGAATGTCTTGTACTGAATTGCCTTGTTGCGCCATTTCGAGAAGCGTTTTGTCGATATCCGACTCAAGGATAATATAATCACCAATGGTTGCAATAACACCGTCAATCTTTTGCCGCTTTTGTTGTGGGGCTGTGGTATTGGCAGCAACATCTGCGTTTCCTGTTCCTTCCTGCGCATCTGAAACCGCGTGCGCCAACAGGCAAACAATTGCAAATGTAACCCTACTTATAAATCTCATATTTTTTGTCTTTAATCGCATCATCCCTGATTTCCTTTTCAAATTTCTGTATTAATTCTAATTTCCTCTTGTTTATGATCACTTCGCGCAAAGTAGGCGTTACATACTGCAACGGACTTACCTGATTGCGGTTTAGCACGTCGCGCACTTTTACCAGATACATATCGGTTGAATCTGCATGCTGGACGCTTTTGCCCGGAACGATGTACTGTTCACGGTTTTCCGGATTGATGAACGGCAGCCTTCCGTACACCTGGCTCATCTCCACCCAGACCGAATCGTTGAACGCAAAACTATTAAACTGCATTCCGTATGTGTCCCAGAATTTTTTATCCGATTTCCGAAAGTCCAAGAATTTGCTTCGTATCGTTGCAAGTCGCGGGTTATCTTTTTTTAAACTGATATACCTCAAACGTACGAGGATGCCATTTGTTTTAAAGTTTTCTTTATTCTGCTCATAATATGCTTTAACCTCGGCATCTGAGACAATTGTATCGACCGAACGCGTCACAAGTTCTTCAAGGTACGCTTTGGTGTACAGGTCGATTTTGTACTGCCGGATAAGATTATCGAACCGCGCTTTTTGATCGTCGTTGAGATTCAACTCCGCCGACTTTATCAGAAGCTTTTGCGACGCCCAATGGTCTATATAACTCCTGACGATCGCAACACTGTCTTCTTTGCTTGTTCCCTGCGGCACCAGTTCTTCTATCGCGTCTTTGTAAAGGTAGGATTCGTCTACTCTAGCTATTGCTTCAGGCTTGGCTTCAGGTTTGAAGTATGAGCAGGAAGTGCATAAAAGCAGCAATCCGGTTTTCACAAAGATTCTCGTCATCTACGGATGCAATTGCTTCTTGACCTTCTCGAACACAGAGCGGTTAACGCTCACCGTGAATTCTTTCTTCAGATCCGAAACCCAGTTTTCTTCCAGATATTGCTGATAGCTGTTAATCACGCGCCCTTTGGCTTCGTCGAGCGTCTTCGGACCTGCGGGAAGTACTTTGTTTACCTTCGCAACAAAATAATATTCACCGTCTTTCACGATTCCCGAAACCCCTTTGTCAAACTTAAACCCGACCGGCAGCACATCGGCGCCTTCTTCGAAAGTGCCAGAATTTGTCATCACGTTTACCACGCCGCTTACGTTTAGTTTTTCCTTGATGTATTCAGGTGTTTTGTCCTGTTTCAGGAATTTTTGGGCTTTCTTTACAACGTCTTCCTTGGTCGACGACACTAAAACAACATCGGCGCGCTTTTTCCAGACATAGTTATTGATATTGGACTCGTAAAACTTTTGAAGGCCAATAGTATCAATTTTGGAACGTTCCCATATCTCCTTCTCCATCAGCTCGAAAAGCAATAATCCGTCGCGATACTCGTCCATTACATTCGCAAATTCAGGGAACTCTTTTTCAAGGTTTGCATTGTAGTGACTGTTTAATTGTTCGTCAAGAAATCGTTGATATAGGCTCTCGGTCAATTTGGATGTGGGCTTTGTGGTAAGGTTCCCACTTTTTTGCTGCGTCTGGAGATAATTGACAAATGACTTTGCAGGAACGGGCTTGTCTTCGATTACAAAAAGATTACCGTCGAATTGGTTTCCTGTTGGCGCTTCCCACTGCCCTTCATATATTTTATCGTTCACAGACTTTACTACGGACGCATAAACTTTTTCATCACGTTTAACAGCATATTTTTTCTTGAGTTTTTCGTTTAATGAAGCAGCAATCAGGCGCGAACGGTCGTCTTTACTGATTCTGTTTTCCAGTTCAGCCTTCATCTCGTCAGCGGATTTTATCGGGTGCTTTTCAACCAGCTTCACGATATGCCATCCGAACGCACTTTGGAAAGGCTGGGACACAGGCGCTTCTTTTGTCAGCGAAAAAGCGACATTTTCGAATTCTTCAGAGGAAAGTTGGCCCGATCCAAACCGGTTCAGGACGCCACCTTTAGACGATGATGACTTGTCTTCTGAGAATTGGCGCGCTAACGTTTCAAAGTTCTCCCCTTGCTGAAGTTTGGCATATATGTCATTTATTGTTGTGCGGACACGTTCCTTTTCGGCTGCATCATCCGTTTTAGGATTCATTATCATGATGTGTGCCACGGTCACTTCTCCCCTGTTCTCACGAATATCGTTGACCTTAATGACATGATATCCGAATCGGGAGCGCACAGGCTTCGAAATCTGGCCCAACGGGGTTTTGTATGCTGCGGTTTCAAATGGATATACCATCCGAAAAACTGAAAAATACCCTAAATCACCCTTATTTTCTTTGGCTGATGGATCTTGTGAAAATTGCGATGCCAGGGTGGCGAAATCCTCACCCTTCAGCGCCTTTCCGCGAATTTCGATCGCTTTATTGTAGGCAGCAAGTGTATCTTGAGGCAATGCATTTTCATCGACTGTTATTAATATATGAGAAGCTCGGATTTCCTTTAAGGATCGGCTGTACGCCTCGTCTACCAATTCCTTTGTTACTTTTGAGTCGGTCAGATAATTCTTAGAAAGTTGCGCACGATACGTGTTAAGCTCGTTCTGGTATTGCTCGCCGTCCTGAAGCCCCAGTTTATGTGCTTTGTTAATCTTGAGCTTGTACCCTATAAACAGGTCAAGATATTGGTTAAGATCCTTTTGCGACTCATCTTTCACAAGGTCGAGGTTCTTGTTGTATACCCTTAAAAATTCGTCGGTGTAATACGGCTTGTTGTCAATTGTAAATAAAACTTCTTTTGGAGTGGTTTGTGCAAACGCGGTTAAGTTCAGTCCGAGAATCAGTCCGAACAACAATTGTTTCATTTTCATTCTATTAAGTGCGCTTTGATTAGAAGATATGCCGCCAGCGATGGCAAATTACAATCAACAAAAGTAACAATTCAAATACATTACACAAGCCGCCTATTTACTATTAACAAAAAATTATTAACAGATTCCAGCAGGATTTTGCATATAATAAATAGTATTGGGTGATGGATGAAAATATTTACTCAATTAGTGCTAATTTTGCAGCCCATTAATTTAACTATGAGTTTTTTAAAAGAGATAGAGCGACGGCGAACATTTGGAATCATTTCGCACCCTGACGCAGGAAAGACAACGCTGACTGAAAAGTTGCTGCTTTTTGGCGGCGCGATACAGGAAGCTGGGGCGGTAAAGAATAACAAAATAAAGAAAGGCGCTACGTCCGACTTTATGGAGATTGAGCGTCAGCGAGGCATTTCGGTTTCCACGTCAGTGCTGGCCTTCAACTATGGCGACAAGAAAATAAATATCCTGGATACGCCTGGACACAAAGACTTCGCGGAAGACACCTATCGAACACTTACAGCTGTTGACAGCGTTATTGTAGTAATCGATGTCGCGAAAGGTGTTGAAGAGCAGACTGAAAAGTTGGTTGGCGTATGCCGGATGCGAAATATTCCAATGATCGTGTTTATCAACAAGCTCGATCGAGAGGGAAAAGATGCTTTCGACCTGATGGACGAAGTAGAACAGAAGCTGGGATTGACAGTCACCCCATTAAGCTTTCCTATCGGAATGGGCTATGACTTCCAGGGAATTTATAATCTTTGGGAGCAGAACATCAACCTCTTTAGTGGCGACAGCCGTAAAAACATTGAAGAGACGATTGCATTTTCGGACGTACAGAGTCCGGAGCTTGAGAAAATAATAGGCGGTTCTCCAGCAGCCAGGCTACGCGAAGAACTGGAACTTATAGACGAAGTTTATCCGAAGTTTGACCCGGAAAAATATCTTGTCGGGAATCTTCAACCCGTATTTTTCGGATCGGCATTAAATAATTTTGGCGTTAGGGAGCTATTGGACTGTTTTGTGGAAATTGCTCCTTCACCGCGCCCGAAAGAGTCGGAGACAAGACTTGTAAAGCCGGAAGAAGAAAAAATGGCGGGTTTTGTATTTAAAATACACGCCAACATGGACCCGAAACACCGGGACAGATTAGCTTTTATCAAGATCGTGTCCGGTACTTTCGAAAGGAACAAGCCGTACTTGCACGTTCGACAAAAAAAGAATCTGAAATTTTCAAGTCCCAATGCATTCTTTGCCGAAAAGAAAGAGATTGTGGACATCTCATATCCTGGGGATATTGTAGGATTGCATGACACGGGCAACTTTAAGATCGGAGACACGCTTACGGAAGGCGAAATGATGAGTTTCAAAGGAATCCCGAGTTTTTCACCTGAACATTTCCGGTATATCAATAACGCGGATCCGTTGAAGTCGAAACAACTTGAGAAAGGAATCGACCAATTGATGGACGAAGGTGTTGCCCAGCTTTTTACGCTGGAGATGAACAATAGGAAAGTTATTGGAACTGTGGGTGCACTTCAGTATGAGGTAATCCAGTACAGACTTGAGCATGAGTATGGTGCAAAATGTTCGTATGAGAATTTTCCTGTACACAAAGCGTGTTGGGTAAAGCCTGAAGATCCGAAGAGCGAAGAATTTAAAGAATTTAAACGGATCAAGCAGAAGTTTTTGGCGACCGATAAATATGGGCAACTTGTTTTTCTTGCTGATTCTGATTTCACCATCCAAATGACTCAAAACAAGTATCCCACCGTTAAATTATTCTTTACTTCTGAATTCGATTAAGATATAATTGCTATATTTGATATATAAACATCGGTTACCAAAAATACAAGGTTGGTAATCGATAATTTATGCCGTTCGTCGAACATTTACGATTCTTAGGGAAATAAGGATTACTTTCGCTTGTAAAATTTATATTTTTGTTACAAATTTGCTCCATATGAAAAATACATTACTTAAAATCTACATTTTCAGTTTTTTTCTGCTGTCTGATTTTATTGCATTTGCACAATTGCCGGTTGACGATGAGGATGGTGAGTTACAGGATGACGATCCGGTAGTTCCGATAAACGGAAAACTTATTTGGCTGGCTGTTGCAGGAATTCTGTTCGCAATCTACACCTACCGGAAAAGGGCACACACCCAAACGAAATAAAAAAATCGAAAACCTTTTGTAATGAAAGGTTTTTTTGTTTTATATAAAAAAGCCTTTCCAATGGAAAGGCTTTTTGAACTAACCCGGAATTATAATAGGGAATTAGGCAACGGTGTTTTCGAAGTTAACTGCCTTTTTCAAAAATGATTTACTTAGAATCCTATTTGGTTTCATACCGCAATTGATGAAACTCTTCTTGCCAATTGTCGTTGAAGCTTCGGTGTCGCCACTGACTGGGGAGAATTGTTTATTGCCCATAAACCAAATTACCAGCTCGAGGCGGTCATTGTTCACATCGGCAATAACTACTGCATCAGACGACTCTATTTTTACATTTGACCACTCTTCACTCGCGACCAACTCTGGGCCTGTTTGCGCACTAGCCGTAGCGCCCGATAACAACAAAACAACAACAGCTGTACACCGCAATACCGTGCTTTTAGATAGTGTTTGAATTATTGATGTTGATCGTCCTTTTGCCATAGTGTTATGCTAACTGCTTCTGTAACAACTCAAAAGTAGCGTGATCTATAGGCAGGCGAAAATTTTCTCGACGAACAACCCAGATACTCGTTCAACCCCGGAAAATACGTGACCGCACGTTAGTTTGAGGCGCGAGTAGAAAGGATACGCGACAAAAAGCCAAAAAAAAAGCCTCTCAAATTGAGAGGCTGAATTGTAACAACATTTATTGTTAGTTGATCACCTTTTTAGTAACGACTTGGTTTTCATTCGAAGTAATCTGAACAATCAATACTTGTTTATCTGTTCCGGCATTGATGCTGGTTTCGTTTGAATTGATATCGTGCTTCTCAACAAGGAGTCGGCCACGAATATCGAACACTTTTACAGAAGATATTGTATTGTTCCCTGCATTGATTGTGATATCATTCGCCTGCTTGAATACGATTACATCATTCGCATCGAGTGACGGGTCGTTGATGCCAAGGCTGCTTTGGTAAAGAACCTCAAACCTGTCGCTAAAGCTTCCCGCTTCAGTAGCAAAGGTATAAGGAGATTCTTTAAGGTCATGGACTACGTCAAGCAAATTGTCGCGAAGGTAGATGCCCTGATCACCTGCAAACACACCGTCAACCTGGGAGATTGAGATCGAATAGCTTGCAGCAATCGGAGTTTTCAAATTTAACGGAACAACATCTGCCGCATTAAATGGTAACGCTCGTCCTTGAATCGTATACTCAGCGTTGTTTAGATAAGAAGTAAGAGCAATACCCGTGTCGTTGATAAACAGCCCATCAAATCCGTAATCTACAGCATCGGTCGCATCTTCAATGTACCCCAACAAAGTTTGGCTGAAAGCGCCGCCCTCATTCGTGAGGTTTAACCAAATTCTATGCTTTTCCAACTCATTATTCACTGTTGCAATAGCATTACTTCTGAAGAACTGGTTGCTAAAATGCTGATAAGAACGCATCTCATTTTCAAAAGTGACCGAAGTCGCGCCCGCTTGCGCATCGACGATAAATCCTTGTCCCGGCTTTATAAAGCTATTCGGAACCTCGCTTGATGTAGAGGCTGTTCCACCGCTTAGGTTGTAAGTAGCATAGTAGGTATTCTGATCGTCATAAGGAGCCTCATCAGGATTATTTGTTCTTCTCCAGAAATATAAGGTTCCTGTAATACTAGCATCGTCATTCAGGCTGATAAAATCATCGGCAGAGATAGCTGACGGATATGGGTTACCAATTAAATTATTGCCTACTCCCGCATCTGAAATCGGAACAACGACAGTACCGTTGTTAGGAATACCTTTAAATGAACCCGTCCATGATTGTGCGGGATTGCCGTTCTCATTTACAACGTGATTATTAGGCATTCTTATCATATAGCCCCGACCTTCCTCAAACGTGGTTGTAAGCGGGTCAACAGATGTAAATGCGTTAGTAGCTGTATTCAGCGTATAAAAGCGATTGTTTACTGTGGCAGGTGAAAATTGCTTCAATGTCTGGTCGGCTGATGTACCTTCCGCCGTTGGAGAAGACCACATCGTATAATCTAATCGGAACAAATCCGAACTTTCTCTTTCTACAGTAATATCACCAACGTTCTCAACATCATTCTCCTGAAATAAGTTAGCATTCGATTTTATGATGAAACCATTTACACCAGCGTTATTAACAATTTCGTTAATGACATATGCATAGTTCCCGCTGGAAATCTGAACAACAACACCTGGATTAATCGTTAAATCCAGCGCTTCAATGTTTCCATCCGTTGTTGAGTTAAAGTTCGCCAACATTGTTGCCGGCAAGAACAGTGTTGGATCACTCGTCCAACCACCACTTGTCCAAAATGTTTCCGTCGGCGCTACATCGGTAGTGGTAACAGTAATAACATTAGACTCTACTGTGGTCGTGGCACCCAAAACAGCTTGTACTCTATAATAATAGGTAGTAAGAGGTTGCAAATCATCTATAATACGAGAAGTATTTGAAGTTGCAAAATTTTCGTAATAAAAATCAATAATCGGATCGTTATTTTCGTCATAGCCACTGATATGCGGTACAAAGTTACCAGGCCCAAAATTTGGATCTGTGCTTACGTCAAGCAAGTAGCTGGCCGCACCCTCAGATGCTTGCCAAATTGCATTGAACGAATCATCTTCAACAAACGTAGCAGGTACAGCAACAGGAGCCGCTAGTGGGAGCGTGGTAAAGCAAGCCGTTTCATAGGTACTGGTACTTGTATTGCTACACACATACCTAATATGAAAACAGTAAGATGTATTTACTGCTAATCCACTCACTGTGACAGTTGTATTCGTGGTCGATCCACTCGTAACATAACCTAAAGCCGGATTTGTATCGACTCCCGGCGTTCCGGTTGTACGCACTTCGTACTCATATCCCTCACCACCAAAAGCACCATTCGCTGTCCACGTAAAAGTGGCTGTTGTTTGGGTAACCGAGGTTGTGGTGAGATTTCCCGGCTCGTTTGCCTGACATCCCGGAGTTTGCTGTTGTGCCTGTAGCGGAACAGTAAACAAACTCAAAATAAATATTCCCAGTATTGGCAATAGATTAGATTTTGGGTAAAATATTTTCATTGTTTAATTTTTTCGTTATTTAAATTTTCAAAGCCCCCAAAAGTACAAAAAACGATTGGAACAGAGTCATTTAATTTGCTAAAGGACAACTTTTCTAGTAACCACCGCACCTGAATCTGATGTGATGCGTACAATTAGGACGTTATGCGCACCTTGAAATTCCGGCAAAAGTAATTCTGAGACATTCAGTTCGTTCACAGTACGGAGCATTCTCCCACTCAAGTCATAAACTGCTACGGCAGCAATATTTCCATGCTTCATCTTCAATTGCAACCCGTGGTCGGTACCAAAAACCAGTACTGATGCTGCATTAGTTCCTACGTTATTAATACCAGCGTCATCCTGAATGATAAGCGAATAATCTTCAGTCTCGCCCATTGTAATATCACCGCAAGCGGCTGCGGCCTGATTTGCCGGAGACTGTTGCGTACGCACGCGCATATGAGTTGTTCCAACTACAGCGTCACCAGGAACGATAACAGATGCAACAATTCCTGAACTGACGTTGGATCCGCCCGTTACGGTTCCAAGGTTCACCATTTCGGAGTTTTCGAAATCACCATTACTATTCCAGTCGATCCATGCAGTTGTATAATTTGTCCCTCCTACCGCATTCACGTTTACTGATAAGGTATAGGAAGCGTTTTGTACTACTGTAGCGTTACTGTTATAAAAGTTGTAGGTCTGATTGGATGATGTAAAATTGTCGATAGTACTGAATCCAACGTGTGTAATCCCGGTAGGCGTTGGTGTTTCTGTCGGCGCTTCGCAATAGCATCCAGGCCCGTTCACTAGAACAGCAACCGCGTTTGCAGTTTCGTTTGTATTTTCACAACGCGTTACGCGACGATAGTAGGTTGCTGTTGTTTGCGTACCACTATATGATGATGCCGTAGCTCCATTAATGTCAGACCAAGGACCACCTGAATGTGGCGATGATTGCCATTGGTATGACAAACCTGACGCAAGATCTCCTCCTGTTACAGTAAGGTTAAATGGAGTGCCGTCGCAATAAGGACCAGCTCCAACAGCAGTAGTACCACCAGTTGGAACACCATCGCAAATTAATGCAATTGTAAATTGAGCGTTTGGCCTTGTTCTTCTGTTACCGTTGCTCATCGGCGTATCGCCGCTTAGGTTACATCCTGATGTTGATCCTTCGTTTTCATATAAACCAGCAGTTCTATAGTCCCCTGCAAAAAACTGTTCTGCCTCAACTTCAAAATTAGTTCCGAAAGTTGAATTGTCCCGACATATCTCCACAATAATATGGCGCTCTCCGTCCCACTCAAAGGGAGTATCGAGTACGAACGTGTGCCATCCAGTCTCTGTAATTGTTTCGACAGATGCAGTGTAAACCGTTGTAAGCCCTGATACCAACGTTGGCCCTAACACAGGATCAAAGGTGTGCCCCATTTTAATTGTCACATTTTGAGGGTACAGATCAGACGTTGTGGAAAGTTCGGTAATGTTTAACGCAAACTCCGTGATATAGCTTGCTACCTGCGCCGCACCGGCATCATGTAACTCGGGACCGTAATAAATATACTGGCTACGTTGGTCGGTATTGACCATTGCGAATGGGGACACTCCCAAGGTGCCCGAACTCAATGTTCCTTCACCAAGGGTAAAAGTCTGTGCCGAAAGATTAGCACACGGAATAAAAAGCAATGTCGCCAGCAGTGAAAAACACAGTGACGATATAGCTGTTTTAATGGTATGCGGGAATTTTAGGTTTAAGTAGATTTGCTTCATAGTAGTAGATTTGTTGTGCACATGTTATATATTTTTCAATATAAAGATAAAACTATTTTTAGATTAAAAAACAACTTTTTTAGTAACCGTAGTGTTGTTGTCAGTAAGCGCTTGAACGATAATCACCTGTGATGACCAGTTCATATTATCGAAAGTGATTTCGCTTCCGTTGATGTCAGACTTCGACGCCAACAAACGCCCCGCTAAATCGAAGACTTTTACGCTCTTAAGAAATGCGTCTGCGGAGTTAACATGAAGGCTTGATTGTTGCTTGTAAACAACAACTCCATCTATTTCGTGGGTAACTTCTCCAGTTGCAAGGCTCGTTGCAGCGTATCGTAGAATGAAACGGCTATTGAACGTTCCGGCAGCAGTTGAAAATGTGTAAGCACCTTCTTTTAGGTTGTGAATCACACCCAACATTGTATCTTCAAGAAATACATTAACACCTTCTGTTGCAAAAACACCATCGTTATTATACATGGATAAAGTGTGTGTTCCTGCATTGGCGGTTGTAAAACCTAGAGGCACCTGATCATCTGCGTTAAACGGCAATGCTCTTCCTTGTATCCCTAACTCGACTCCATCAACCAATGAGTAGAATCCAAGCCCTGTTCCCGTCATCGCAGTTCCGTCGTAACCATAGTCCATACCATTACTTGCTGCTGACGCGTATCCGACAAGCGTTTGTTTGTAGTTCACGCTATTCGCTAATTGCAACCATACTCTATGCTTTTCTTCATCTTCGCTGGTTGTTGACGTTTCGTTTGATCGGCCTGTAGAAGATCTGTAAAAGCTATTGTTATTGCTTCCGCCCACACGCATTGCATTCGTCAATTTCAGTGTTCCACCAGAGTTTTTACCAACAACCATAAAACTCTGCCCAGCTCCAATATACCTTGCTGAAGGCCCTTCAGTTCCTCCCATTAAATTATATAATGCATAGTCATCATTATTATATGAGTATGTGTTCGAATCTGATGGGTTTGAGTAACCACTAGCTACAGGACTCGTATGGGTCCAGAAGTAGAAAGTTCCCTGAAAGCGATCTGAATTCCAAACATCGTTAATGACTGCGTTAGCATCAATAGCGCTTGGGAACGGATTGCCTATAAGACTGTACAAACCGTGGCTTGCTACTTCAGCCGTAGTATCACCGTTGAAAGGCACACCGGCGAACTGCCCGTTGAAAGCCGCTGCAGCATTAGGATTTGTCGAAAATGTCTGAGGAGAACGAATAATGTATCCTTTACCCGCTTCTACTATAGTAGATGGACCTTCCTGGTGCCAGTTTTGAGCTGCATTATCCCAGCTATAAAATCTATCAGATAATGTATTTGGCGAGAATTGTCCTAGTGTAAACGGATTCGAATCATTTGCCCCGGAGAACACAGGAGACGACCAATAAGTGAAGTCAAATTTCACCATTGGCTGAGAGTCGCGTTTGTAGATCACCTCTCCCGTGTTAACAATACCATTAGGCTGTAGCAACGCAGAACCGCTTTCAAATATTATTGTTCCTCCACCGTCAACCACCGGACCTGTCAACGTAAGGGTTTTACCAGAGGCAACAATTAAGTTAGCATTTGCATTCGCCATACATGAACAGGCAGAAACATTGCTGTTTACCTCATAAGTACCTTCAGCAATCAAAATAGACTCTGAAGAACTTGCTGTAGGCGCTGTAGTCGGATTGGAGTTCATAAACCAGTTTCCATTATGATATTCTTTGAAAACTGCAGCAGCAACCGCTACTTTCTGCGAGTTTACTATATCACTTGGGTTAACAGTACAGTAAGTATTTCTTCTATAATAGACTACAGTCATAGCTGTCGTTGTCGAGTACGTTGCCGAGGTAGCACCCGGTATGTTTGTCCACGCAGAAGCAGCAGCCAGGCCAGTCAAAGAACGTTGCCATTGGTAACCCAATCCTGAAGCATCCGAACCTCCGTTTACCTTTAATTTAACCGGAGCACCAAGACAGCCTGTACCCGCGTTGTCGACAACTGCCATACCTCCGGATCCTTTGTCTGTACAACGATAAGTAAAACGCATATCGGCACGGTTAGCTCGTTGTGTGTATTCTGACGTATTGTTTGCAGCCGAAGCGGTATTTGGCAACTCGTCTGCATCCTCGCTTGGAAAGCTTAAATTTGAATCGTCAGTTGAATAACGTGCGCGCATCGTGTAGACACTACCGGTTTTGTGCGTAGCGATCGTAAAGTTTTCATTAGCGCGGTCACCCGTACCCGAATTGTCATTGCTAATTTCGATCACCAGGTGTTTGTTAGGATCTGTGTTATAATAGAATGCCGCAGCACCTAAGTCAATATCATACCAACCAGTAGAAGTGATTGCCAGGTCGCCCAAATACAAATTCACCTTTTCACTGAACCCCGATGTACTCATTGAATGAAGTGACGGATTCTTAAAGTTATTTCTTTGGCCGTTTGTAATTTCCCAAACTTTAAGTGTCACTCCCTTAAGAGGCTTAGTACCGTTGTTCAGGTTCAGTACATTAAACCCAATATGACTGATTGTACCACTTTCCGGAAGAAAGTTATCCAGTTCATAATCCTGAATCATATACTGAACGCGGTTTTTGTTTTTTCCTACTGCAAACGCGCAAAGACCAGCTTCTTTCCCTTTACTCACCAGGTTTGTTCCCGAACCGCCATGGGTTGCGTCTATAGTATAAACCTGGCTATATACAGCTTCACCACAAAACATAAAAACCATCAGCAAAGCCAATAAAAGCTTGTGCGTTTTGAAAAACGATATTGTATCGTTTTTCGCGGAATTTGAATTAGCAGTTAAAGTAATTTTTTTCATAATGGTATTGTCTACTTGACCTTCGTTTTATTATCTTGGATTCGCTTTTCGCGATCTGGCTTCTTCGGATTGGATCTCTAAAGAACTTCCAATTTCACATCATTTATTTTTGCAATGTTCCCCGATTTTCATAAAGGAAAAACCCGCTCTTTTCCGTCATCAGATTCTCTCAGAGCTTTTTGCCGGTGTAAAAGTAGTTCAGCATTAGCGGGAACAACAATATTTTCGATAAACTACCCAGAAATTCGACTAAAGTGCAGTTTGCCGATTTTGTAGCCAAAGTATCACTAAAATAATAGATGGAAATTGTGTAAGCAGGGTGCAAAGTCGTGCAACGTTCATCTCGTAACACGCTGAAAAATATGGGTTTGAAGTCGATTTGTCGCCACGAAGCAATTGGCGCTTTCGGTCCCCGTTATAGTGGATCGTACCAGCCCGAAAACGGCACTTTTCAGGCTTGATAAGTGGAAATTAAAAAGGCAAAACGGCCCTTCTGAAACCTGTTGAAAAGATGAGACAACATAAAATTCTACTTGTTAAACCTTTTGAACAAAAAGGCCACAACAGCCGTTGATTAAAACTTACAAAGATCTGCTGCTCCTATAAATATTGAATTGAAAGTACCTCTAACTACCTCTGGTACGAAAAAGCAAGAGAACATCTATAATTGATTTTGCAAAGTATTCGATGACAGCACGAAATCCATTAAAAAGTTTCCAACACGTACTTCGACGAGAGTGGTTTTATCGTAAATATCTTGACTGTTAACAGTCTATAATACAACCTTCTTAGTTACCAGGACATTGTCTTGGGTCAAAGTCTGTACGATGATCATTTGAGGAGACCAGTTAACATTTGCCAAGACGACCTCCCGGGAATCGACTCCGGATCGTGACATTAACAACCGTCCGCTTAAATCGAATACATTTATATTTTTAATGGATTGGTGTAAAGAGTTGACATGAAGGCTTGATTGGTTCTTATAAATCACCACTCGGTCAGCATTAGCAGCGATAGTAGTATCAAACCCGGCATCCTTGATTTTACGAGTATATTTCAGTATAAAACGGCTATTGAATGTCCCCGCATCAGTAGCGAACGTATAAGGTCCCTCTTTAAGATTGTGTAATACACCCGTGACATTATCCTGTATAAACACATCAACTCCTTCTGTTGCAAAAATTCCATCCATATTGTACAGCGATATAATATGCCTTCCTGCTTGATTTGTTGTAAATCCCATCGGTACTTCGTCTGCGTCATTGAATGGCAAGCCCCTGCCTTGAATACCCAGCTGAATGGTATCGATCAGCGAGTAAAATCCTAGGCCGGTCCCGGTTAGTGCCACACCGTCGAATCCATAATCAATTCCCGCAGTTGCATTTGGAGCGTATCCAACCAGTGTTTGTTTGTAATTTGATGCGTTTGCAAGCTGCAACCAAACTCTATGTCTCTCTGATGAATCAAATGCTGCTGCAGCGTGAGGATTTGCAGAGGTTCTATAGAAGCTTGAATTGTCGGCCCCGCCTGTTCGCATTGAATTGTTTAACCTGATTGCTCCACCAGAATTCTTTCCGACTACCATAAAGCTTTGGCCTGCTCCGATATATCTTGCAGATGGACCTTCAGTTCCTCCTAAAAGGTTATAAAGTGCGTAGTCATCGTTATTATAAGACATATCATTACCGTCGGACGGGTTTGCATAACCCGAAGCTACAGGGCTGTTGTGTGTCCAGAAGTAGAAAGTCCCTTGGAAACGATCAGCATTCCATACATCGTTGATAATCGCGTCGGCATCGAGCGAACTTGGAAAAGGATTTCCGACCAGGCTGTACAAACCATCACCTGCTACTTCAGCAGTGGTACTGCCATTGTGAGGCACCCCTACAAACTGCCCTTCGAATGTAGTTGCGTTTTCAGGAACAGTTGGAAAATCTTGCGGAGAGCGGATGATATATCCTCTTCCGGGAACAACTACGGTGTTCGGACCTTCTTGCTGCCAGTTTTGCGTTGCGTTGTTCCATCTGTAGAATTTGTCAGAAAGGGTGCCGGGAGAGAACTGACCCAGCGTAAATGGCGTGCTATCAGTGTCTGAAACCGGGGAAGACCAATAGGTGAAGTCAAACTTAACCATCGGCGTGGAGTTTCTTTTATAGATCACGTGCCCAGTGTTCACAACACCGTCCGGCTGTAACAATGAAGAACCGTTCTCAAATGTAATTGTTCCTCCGCCTGGCACGATAGGGCCTGTAAGGTTCAGCGTTTTCCCAGGCGCCACTATCAGGTTCGCGTTTGGGCCTACCGTACAGGAACAAGCAGTAATGTCTTCATTTACTGTATAGGTGCCATCACTAATGATGATCGATTCAGTAGTAGATCCTGAAGGAGGATAACCCCTGCTCCAGGTACCGCCCGCATACACATTTGCCCCAACAGCAGCAGCAACTTCAACGGTTGTCGAATTTACTGAATTGTCGGCATCATATCCTGCAGCAAGACAAAACGTTTTCCTTCTGTACGATTTATCGATTATATCCGTGTGTGCAGTATACGTCGATGAAGTAGCACCTGGAATTGCTATCCATGAATCAAAAGAAGTGTCAGATGAAGGCGCCCACTCCCATTGGTAACCTAATCCCGACGCATTTGACGCATTGTTTACCCTGAGTTTTACCGGCGCACCCACACATCCCTCTTCCATTGTCTCAATTACTGCAACACCTCCAGCACCATGGTCAGAACATTGATAGGTAAAGCGTATGTCGGCACGGTTGGTTCTTTGTGAGTATGCACTTACGTTGTTGGCTGTTGATGGAGAGTTGGGCAATAGGCTTGCAGCCTCTGTTGGGACCGCCGTGTTAGTATCATCGGTACTATAACGAGCCCTCATAGTATTGATCGAACCCGTCTTATGGGTGCTAATTGAGAAGTTCTGCGAAGCTCTGTCGCTGGTATTATCATTGCTGACTTCAACTACGAGATGTTGACCGGTACTAACGGTATAAAAAAAGGATTCACTACCAAGAGCGATGTCAAACCAACCTGTAGTAATGATGTTCAGTTCTTCAATATACTTGTTGACAAGCAGCGTATAACCCGTGGTATTCATTGTCGTGGTAGTACTTTTAAAGGTATTTCTTGCATTATTGTCAATCTGCCAAACCTTAATAGTAACACCTTTAAGTGGCTTAGTTCCATTATTGAGGTTTACCACATTAAATCCGATATGACTAATTGTTCCGCTCGCAGGAAAATAATATTGGAGCTCATAATCAGAAATCAAGTACTGCACCCGATTTTTATTTTTTCCCACTGCGAAAGCACAGAGACCGGCTTCCCTTCCTTTAGTTGCAGTATTTGCGCCTGATCCACCATGCGTGGCGTCAATGGTATATACTTGCGCGAGTAACGTTTGGCTACTGAACACGAATAACATTAACAACAAGGCGAAGCACGGATTGTTCCCCGTTGTGTCCGTCAACTTGCCTAAACCGGCCCTGATCTTCCCCATAGTTAAAGTAATTTGTTCCATAATCTAATATTTTTGATTCAGCGTTTGAGAGCCTTTCCAGAAGTTTCCCAACGTCTCTTGAAGCTAATTTAGTGGTATCAAATGGCTGATAAACTGTCAGATGTTGCGGAGCTTCTTGTGATATTCACCTTTAACACTGCGTAATTTTCTCATCCTGATTGATGTAATAAAATTAGCTCGCCACTCAGCTTTAGCGAATATAAATCGATGAACTGCACACAAACTCGCCAAAGTGTAGTTTGTCGATGTTTTCGTGCATTTTAACATCATTTTTAGCATTGGAATTGTGTAACCAAAGCCAAAAACCGTACAACAAATGGCGCGTAACCGACTGAAAAATAAAGCGTTTACGGAGAAAAACGCCGGGTTTTGGAAGAGGATCGAAAATAGAAGAGGATCAGGGGAATGATTGAAAATTCCTTTTTCAACTTCATGCGGAATTCGGAGAGAGTCAAAGAAGTACTTTCGAGGAGAGGAAGAAACAAGATCGCATAATCCGCTATCGGGTATTGATCCGCTGAATTTTAGCCGACCATAAGTCATTTGTCATCTTGGGCTGGCAAAAGTATAGCTCTTCAAAGAGTTTCAGTTCCTTGACTGGAAGATTATCGTTTGAGTGTAAAGTGCGAAGTAAAAATCTTGGACTTATTCTTTTCATAATATTGAATGCTGAACCAATAGTCAGTTGAAGGCAAGGGTGTCCCTAGAAAAGTACCGTCCCAGCCATTTCCATCGGGGTTCAATTGCTCGATCAGCTTCCCGTATCGGTCAAAAATATAAATGACTGTATCATTTGCCAGACCAGTGATTTTCCAAAAATCGTTTGTACCATCGGCATTGGGTGTAAAATAATGCGGATAATTAATTACTTGAATGTCGGTAACTGTAATCGGGTCCGAACAACCATGAACATCATACACGGTAACGGCATGGGTTCCCGGCCCAACGTGATGAAATGTATTGCTTGTCGATAAAGGACCAGAATCCAATTGATATAAATAATTACCGGATGATGTTGCCAGCACAGTAAGTACTGTATTATCAGCAAACGCATCCGAAATCGCATAATCCACCGCCGTCAAAGTCGCAGAGCTAACAGTTGCCTGAATTGTTTGCGTATTGGCGCATTCGCCCGTGAACGGAGTAAACACGTACGCACCACTTGCCAGGTTGTCCACTACCGCCGGCGACCAGCTGCCATGGACTCCGCTGGGCGATATCGACGATAATATTGGCGACTGCTCTCCGTGGCAGATATTTACATCTTCGAATCCAGGGTTTAGACGCTGCATCACGGTAACGCTCAATGTCGTTGGAGCGGCGCATTGGTTTGGATTGGGGATGAATTGATAGGTCCCGCTCTGCATATTATCAACTATTGACGGCGACCATGTGCCGGAAACGCCTTCGTTCGAAACAAAGGGCAATGCCGGCGCCGAAGACCCTGCGCAGAATGGTGTTATGGGATTAAATGTGGGCTGCGGACTAGGCGTTACAGTCGTTGTTAGCACCTGGGCAGCCGCACACTGTCCTGAATCGGGTGTAAATGTATAGGAGTGTCCATTGGCAGGATCAATGATAGCAGGCGACCATGTTCCTGTAATCCCATTAGGCGAAGTGGCTGCCAATACCGGAGGTGTTGCACCGGAACAAAATGGTGGAATAACAGGGAAATTCGGGATCACGGCCTGCACCACCGTCAGCGATAGCGTTACCGGCGTCGAAACTGTGCATTGTCCTGCGTCAGGCGTAAAGGTGTATGCACGGGTTCCGACACTCGCTGTCGAGACGGCCGGGCTCCATGTGCCGGTAACCGGAGGAACATTCGTAGAGACTTGGGGCAAAACGGGTGCCGGAGAGTTTTGGCATACAGGCTGCAAAGGTGCAAAAGCAGGTGTGACCTTTGGAAGTACGGTAACGGTTAGGGATTGCGAAGACGAGCAAGCACTTGTTGGCGTAAAGGTGTAGGTCCCGCTTGCTGTATTACTTACCGTTGCTGGGTTCCAGGTTCCGCTAACACCATTTGGAGAAGTTGATTGAAGAACTGGCGTCGTGCTACCCGCACATAAAGCAGGAATGGCAGCAAAGTTTGGCATTGTGGTGTTTGTACACTCGGCAGTGCAGGTTACGGTTTTAGTATTTGTTCCGCAAAGTCCGGCCCAGGTAAGCGTAAACGTTACGGCCTGACCCGGAGATAGCCCTGTGACGGCGAAGTGCGATGGCGAATTGAAGCTGCCGGTAACAGGAGCGCCACCATCTACTGAGTAAGAATATTGAAATTGGGTTTGCCCCGCATTGTTAAAATCAAAAGAGGTGCTCGTCGGAGTTGATCCATCGCAAAATAGAACCAGTGCCTGTGTTGGAGCTGTACAATTCGGCGTTTGCAAAGGATCAGCAGATGTAGATCGAAGTAAAGCATCAGATTGAACCTGTGCGACCAGCGTCTGACAAAGGGTCAGAAGCAATATAAATAGACAAATTCCTTTTGTGTTTATCATTTCACAAGATGTTGATTTCGGGACAAATATATAGGCTTTGTCAAAAAATCACCGAAAACATAGCAAAATGGCCAAAAAAAGAGGAAACTAGACTAAATTTCACAGTATTTACTTACAAGAAATCTTAACAAAATGTAGTTTGTCGGATTAATTACGCACTTCGTCGATTAGAAATACTTCCTGAAAATGATTCAACTACCACCATAAAAAAAGCCCCAATGAAGGGGCTTTTTATTTATGCTTGTCCTGCAGGACCAAAATTCAATGGAATCGGAGGTTGTTCCGAATCCTTGATTTCACCATGCGCGGATTCATATCTGTGGATATTCTCTCCCATCGCCTTAAGCAGTCGTTTCGCATGCTGTGGTGTCAACACGATCCTCGACTTCACCTTTGCTTTGGGAGTTCCCGGCATTATGCAAACAAAGTCCAACACAAACTCTGAAGCCGAATGGTTGATGATGGCAAGGTTCGAATAAATCCCTTCCGCTGTCACTTCATCAAGCTCGATGTTAATCTGTGGTTGTTTAGTATCGGCCATAGCTTAATAGTTATACTCTTCTTTGTTTGCCATCATCTCGTTGTAATCTTCTTTGGAACCTACGATCACGTTATCGTATTCTCTCATACCAGTTCCGGCAGGAATTCTGTGTCCAACGATAACATTTTCTTTCAATCCTTCAAGGTAATCCACTTTACCCGCAACAGCAGCCTCATTCAATACTTTGGTTGTTTCCTGGAACGATGCCGCAGAGATAAACGATTTAGTCTGTAACGATGCTCTGGTAATACCTTGCAGGACCGGAGTAGCCGTGGCGGTAATTACATCACGTGCCGTAACAAGGTTCTTGTCGGAGCGCTTCAGCAATGAGTTTTCATCACGCAGTTCACGCGGTGAGATAATCTGCCCTGGCTTCAGGTTTTCGGAATCGCCTGCATCTTCAACGACCTTCATCCCGTACAACTTATCATTTTCAACGATAAAGTCTTTTGTATGGATTAACTGGTCTTCCAGGAACAATGTATCACCCGGATCCTGAACCTGAACTTTACGCATCATCTGGCGAATCACAACTTCAAAGTGTTTGTCGTTGATCTTAACCCCTTGCAGACGGTACACTTCCTGAATCTCATTAACCAAATACTGTTGAACAGCAGCCGGGCCTTGGATTCTAAGGATATCGTCCGGAGTGATTGCTCCGTCAGACAATGGGACACCAGCTCTTACAAAGTCATTTTCCTGGACAAGAATTTGGTTCGAAAGTTTCACAAGATACTTCTTAACCTCACCGAATTTTGACTCGATGATGATTTCACGGTTACCACGTTTGATCTTACCGAACGATACGACTCCGTCGATTTCCGATACAACGGCTGGGTTAGACGGGTTACGTGCTTCAAGAAGTTCGGTAATACGTGGAAGACCTCCAGTGATATCGCCTGCTTTAGACGAACGACGCGGAATCTTCACAAGGATCTTACCTGCCTTGATCTTCTCGCCATTCTCTACCATAAGGTGTGCACCTACAGGAAGGTTGTACGAACGGATCAATTCACCGTCTTTTCCGTAGATCAATAAAGTTGGGATCAATTTCTTATTTCTCGCCTCAGAGATTACTTTTTCCTGGAAACCTGTCTGCTCATCAATCTCAACCTGGAACGATTGTCCTTGTTCAAGATCTTCGTAAGCTATTTTACCTGTAAACTCAGAAATGATAACCCCGTTGTACGGATCCCACTTACATATTGTTTTTCCTTTTTCAACAACATCACCATCTTTCACGAAGATGCTAGATCCGTAAGGAATATTGTTTGTACTTAATAGTATACCTGTTTTGGTATCGATCAATTTCAATTCAGTTGAACGTGAGATGACAATATCGGCAGTATTGCCTTCGTTATCTTCACCTTTAACCGTTTTAAGATCTTCAATCTCGAGTCGGCCTCCGAATTTTGCAACAATGCTTGATTCCTCAGAGATGTTACCTGCCGTACCTCCAACGTGGAATGTACGAAGTGTAAGCTGTGTTCCCGGTTCACCAATTGATTGTGCAGCGATTACTCCGACAGCTTCCCCTTTTTGCGTCATTTTACCTGTCGCAAGGTTACGTCCGTAGCATTTCGCACAGATACCTTTTAAAGCCTCACATGTTAGCGGCGAGCGAACTTCCACTCTTTCAATTGGAGATTCTTCGATAGCTTTAAGTGCAGATTCTGTGATCTGACGGCCACCTTCAACAAGAACTTCATTGGTCAATGGGTTTATCAAATCCTGAAGCACAACGCGCCCTAAGATTCTTTCCGCCATTGTTTCAACAACTTCCTCGTTTTTCTTAAGCGCTGAAACTTCAACACCTCGAAGGGTACCACAATCCTCAGTATTTACAATAACATCCTGTGAAACGTCATGCAGCCTACGTGTAAGGTATCCGGCATCGGCAGTTTTCAAAGCCGTATCCGCAAGTCCTTTACGTGCACCGTGGGTTGAGATGAAGTATTCAAGAATCGACAGACCTTCCTTAAAGTTCGAAAGGATCGGGTTTTCGATAATCTCTCCACCGCCTGCAGTCGATTTCTTCGGTTTAGCCATCAATCCACGCATACCTGTTAACTGGCGAATCTGCTCTTTCGAACCCCTTGCACCAGAGTCCAGCATCATGTAAACTGAGTTAAAACCTTGTTGGTCTTCGCGGATGTTCTTCATCGCAAGCTCTGTAAGCAGTGCATTTGTAGAAGTCCATACGTCGATTACCTGGTTGTAACGCTCGTTGTTTGTGATAAGACCCATGTTGTAATTCGCAGAAATTCCTTCTACCTGCTCACGTGCATCAGTAATCAACTCCTGTTTTCTTTCCGGGATAATGATATCGCCGAGAGAGAATGACAATCCGCCTTTAAAAGCGAACTTATAACCCATGTCTTTCATGCTGTCAAGGAAGGCAGCAGTCGTAGGAACATTGGTTACGCTAAGGATACGCCCGATAATATCACGAAGGTTTTTCTTGGTAAGTACATCATTGATATAACCTGCAGCTTCAGGAACAACCTCGTTAAATAATACACGTCCGGCAGTTGTTTGGATGATCTTGTAAACAAGCTCCCCATTTTCATTAAAATCTTTAGCACGAATTTTCACTCTTGCATTCAGTTCCAAACGGCCTTCGTTTAATGCTATATTTACCTCTTCGGCAGAGTAAAACGTTAAGCCTTCACCTAAAATCTTCACTTCCGGAGTTGATAATCTTTCTTTGGTCATGTAGTACAGACCCAAAACCATATCCTGCGAAGGAACGGTAATCGGAGCACCATTGGCCGGGTTAAGGATATTGTGTGAAGCAAGCATCAAAAGTTGCGCTTCAAGAATAGCCTCTGGTCCAAGTGGCAAGTGAACGGCCATCTGGTCACCATCAAAATCGGCGTTAAATGCCGTACAAACCAATGGGTGAAGCTGAATCGCTTTTCCTTCGATAAGTTTTGGCTGGAACGCCTGGATTCCAAGTCGGTGCAAAGTTGGAGCACGGTTCAAAAGAACTGGATGTCCTTTGATCACGTTTTCCAAAATATCCCAAACTACAGGTTCTTTTTTGTCGATGATCTTCTTAGCCGACTTCACCGTTTTTACGATTCCACGCTCGATAAGCTTACGGATAACGAACGGTTTGTAAAGCTCGGCAGCCATGTCTTTTGGCAAACCACATTCGAACAATTTCAATTCAGGTCCAACAACGATTACCGAACGAGCCGAATAATCGACACGTTTTCCGAGTAAGTTTTGACGAAAACGACCTTGTTTTCCTTTCAGGGAATCCGAAAGTGATTTCAGCGGACGGTTTGATTCGGTTTTTACTGCAGAAGCTTTTCTTGTGTTATCGAAAAGCGAGTCGACAGATTCCTGCAACATACGCTTTTCGTTACGAAGGATCACTTCAGGAGCTTTGATTTCCATTAAACGTTTCAAACGATTGTTACGGATAATCACACGTCGGTACAAATCATTCAAATCGGAAGTTGCGAAACGGCCGCCATCAAGTGGCACCAAAGGACGCAGTTCAGGCGGAATAACCGGAATCACTTTCATGATCATCCATTCCGGACGATTCTCGCGGTTCATGTTCGATTCACGGAACGATTCTACAACCTGAAGTCTTTTTAAAGCCTCCGTTTTACGTTGTTTCGATGTTTCGTTATTCGCGCTGTGACGCAATTCGTATGACAGCGCATCAAGATCGATACGAGCCAAAAGATCCATGATACATTCGGCGCCCATTTTGGCAACGAATTTATTCGGATCGAAATCGTCTAAATATTGGTTGTCTGCAGGAAGCGTATCCAAGATATTTAAATACTCTTCTTCTGTAAGGAAGTCAAGTCTTTGGATCGTATCGCCTTCTGCATTTTTTGCAATACCCGGCTGGATCACTACATATCTTTCGTAGTAAATGATCATATCTAATTTCTTAGACGGAAGCCCGAGGATATAGCCAATTTTGTTTGGAAGCGAACGGAAGTACCAGATATGCGCGATTGGCACAACAAGGTTGATATGCCCAACACGGTCACGACGTACTTTCTTTTCAGTAACTTCTACACCACAACGGTCGCAGACGATACCTTTGTACCGGATCCTTTTGTATTTACCACAGGCGCACTCGAAATCCTTCACAGGGCCGAAGATCCTTTCACAGAAAAGACCATCACGCTCCGGTTTGTGCGTTCTGTAGTTGATAGTTTCCGGTTTCAGCACTTCACCGCGCGACTCAGCGAGGATCGATTCAGGAGAAGCCAGTCCTATCGAAATTTTGTCGAACCTTTTTACGGGATTCTTATCTTTATTATTTCTATTGTTCATCATAACGATTACTCTTGAAATTTTTTGAAATTGTTTTTGTTAATGGTTTACGGTTAACAGTTTACAGAAATCCGTAAACTGTCAACTGTGAACTGTTAACTATTCTTCTAATCTGATGTCTAATCCAAGACCTTTAAGTTCATGCATCAAAACATTGAACGATTCAGGTAATCCCGGTTCCGGCATGGTTTCACCCTTAACGATTGCCTCGTACGTTTTAGCTCTTCCAATTACGTCATCCGATTTTACGGTTAGGATTTCACGAAGCGTGCTTGATGCACCGTATGCTTCGAGTGCCCAAACCTCCATCTCTCCGAAACGTTGTCCACCGAACTGCGCTTTACCACCTAACGGCTGTTGCGTGATCAATGAATACGGTCCGATAGAACGTGCGTGCATCTTATCATCAACCATGTGCCCTAGTTTCAGCATGTAAATCACACCGACAGTTGCAGGTTGGTGGAAACGCTCGCCTGTTCCTCCGTCATACAGATACGTATGTCCAAATCGTGGAATTCCAGCTTCATCAGTCAGTTCGTTGATCTGGTCTAGAGTTGCTCCGTCAAAAATAGGTGTCGCGAACTTGCGTCCTAAGTTTTGCCCGGCCCAGCCGAGAACTGTTTCGTATATCTGCCCGATATTCATACGTGAAGGCACCCCAAGTGGGTTTAACACGATATCAACCGGAGTTCCGTCTTCAAGGAAAGGCATGTCTTCATGACGAACGATACGCGCAACAATACCTTTGTTACCGTGGCGCCCTGCCATTTTATCCCCTACTTTCAACTTACGCTTTTTCGCAATGTATACCTTCGCAAGCTTCAAGATTCCCGCCGGCAATTCATCACCAACAGTAATTGTGAATTTCTCACGACGCAACGCACCTTGTAAATCGTTTAGCTTGATCTTGTAATTGTGGATAAGGTCGTTTACCATCTTATTGGTTTCCTCATCTGCAACCCACTGACCTTTGCTAAGGTGAGCGAAATCTTCAACAGCGTTAAGCATTTTCTGAGTGTACTTCTTACCTTTTGGCAATACTTCCTCACCCAAATCGTTCATTACGCCTTGTGAAGTTTTTCCGTTTACAATAGCGAAAAGCTTTTCAACCAACTTGTCTTTCAGTTCAACAAATTTGGTTTCAAACTCCATTTCAAGCGCACCCAAATCATCTTTGTCTTTGGTACGTTTGCGTTTATCTTTTACGGCTCTTGCGAACAGTTTTTTGTCGAGAACAACACCATGTAAAGATGGAGAAGCTTTCAATGAAGCATCTTTCACATCACCAGCCTTATCCCCAAAGATCGCACGAAGCAATTTCTCTTCCGGAGTAGGGTCTGATTCTCCTTTTGGTGTAATCTTTCCAATCAAAATATCGCCAGGTTTTACCTCGGCTCCGATACGGATCATACCGTTTTCATCAAGATCCTTGGTTGCTTCCTCAGAAACGTTCGGGATATCATTGGTCAACTCTTCGTTACCCAATTTCGTATCACGTACTTCAAGAGAATAGTCATCAACGTGGATCGATGTAAAGATATCATCACGTACGACTTTTTCAGAAATTACGATCGCATCTTCGAAGTTGTAACCTTTCCATGGCATGAACGCCACTTTTAAGTTACGGCCAAGAGCCAATTCTCCGTTTTGCGTCGCGTAACCTTCCGAAAGCACTTGTCCTTTCACAACACGGTCACCTTTTCTAACGATAGGCTTCAGGTTAATTGAGGTACTTTGGTTGGTTTTTCTGAATTTGATCAGGTTATATGTTTTATCATCCGAATCGAAAGAAACCATTCTCTCTTCTTCTGAACGATCATATTTAATTGTAATAATGTTGGCATCAACATACTCGACAGTTCCGTCGCCTTCAGCATTAATCAACACACGTGAATCAGACGCTACTTGTCTTTCGAGTCCAGTTCCAACAATTGGGGCTTCCGGTCTTAACAAAGGTACAGCCTGGCGCATCATGTTCGATCCCATTAAAGCACGGTTCGCATCATCATGTTCCAAAAACGGGATCAATGATGCTGAAATCGAAGCAATCTGGTTTGGAGCAACGTCAGTGTAATGAATTTCGGTAGGTTTCACAACCGGGAAATCGCCTTCTTCACGGGCAATAACCGTATCGGCAGTGATTTGGCCGCTTCCATCCATTTCAATATTTGCCTGAGCAATCATCTTGCCTTCTTCCTCTTCAGCACTAAGATAAATCGGCGCCTCGTTAAGGTCGATCTTACCGTTTGTAACCTTGCGGTACGGAGTTTCAATAAAGCCCATTCCGTTTACTTTTGCGTAAACTCCGAGTGAAGAGATCAAACCGATGTTTGGGCCTTCAGGAGTTTCGATCGGGCAAAGACGGCCATAGTGCGTATAGTGAACGTCACGAACCTCGAAACCTGCACGCTCACGCGAAAGTCCGCCTGGCCCCAGGGCTGATAAACGACGCTTGTGCGTAATCTCGGCAAGTGGGTTTGTCTGGTCCATGAACTGTGACAACTGGTTTGTTCCGAAGAACGAGTTGATTACGGATGACAAAGTCTTCGCGTTAATCAAATCGATTGGCGTGAACACCTCGTTATCACGAACGTTCATACGCTCACGGATCGTACGGGCCATACGTGCAAGTCCGACGCCGAACTGTTGTGACAATTGCTCACCAACGGTACGTACACGACGGTTTGACAAGTGATCGATGTCATCAATCTCTGCTTTAGAGTTGATCAGTTCGATCAGATATTTCACGATCGTGATAATGTCTTCTTTTGTCAGAACCTGTTTTTCCATTGGAATGTCAAGGTTCAGCTTTTTGTTCATCCTGTAACGGCCGACTTCACCTAGGTTATATCGTTGGTCAGAGAAGAACAATTTATCTATGATACCGCGGGCAGTTTCCTCATCAGGTGGTTCTGCATTACGCAGCTGACGGTAGATATGCTCAACGGCTTCTTTTTCAGAGTTCGTTGGATCTTTCTGCAAGGTGTTGTGAATGATGGCATAGTCGCCTTGATTCGCATCTTCTTTGTGCAGAAGGATTGATTTTACGTTTGATTCGATGATCTCTTCAACATTGTCTTTGTCGATAATGGTGTCACGATCAAGGATGATCTCGTTACGTTCGATAGAAACTACTTCACCAGTATCTTCATCTACGAAATCCTCATGCCATGTATTCAATACACGTGCGGCGAGTCTTCTACCTACGTATTTCTTAAGACCTGTTTTCGATACTTTGATTTCCTCAGCAAGGTCGAAGATCTCAAGGATATCCTTGTCACGTTCAAAACCGATAGCACGGAATAAAGTAGTAACAGGTAATTTTTTCTTGCGGTCGATATAGGCGTACATAACGCTGTTGATATCGGTCGCGAATTCAATCCAGGAACCCTTAAACGGGATTACACGGGCAGAATATAATTTAGTTCCATTTGCATGGAAGGATTGTCCGAAGAAAACACCAGGTGATCTGTGAAGCTGTGATACAACAACACGTTCAGCACCATTGATAACAAACGTACCACTTGGCGTCATATAAGGAATTGTCCCAAGATAGACATCCTGTACAATAGTTTCAAAATCTTCATGCTCCGGGTCTGTACAATACAGCTTCAACCTTGCTTTCAAGGGAACGCTATAGGTAAGACCTCTCTCTATACATTCCTGTATTGTATAACGGGGTGGGTCAACAAAATAATCGAGGAATTCCAACACAAATTGATTTCTGGTATCTGTGATTGGAAAGTTTTCCATGAAGGTATTGTATAAACCTTCGTTGCCTCTTTCGTCGGATTTAGTTTCCAACTGGAAGAAATCCTTAAAAGACTTAACCTGAACATCCAGAAAATCCGGGTAGTCAGGAATATTCTTTGTTGAGGCAAAATTCAATCTTTCAGTCTGATTTGTTATCATCAATGGACAAAATTTTGATTTAAAAAAAAGTAATTTGTGTAAAACACTGTATTTTGATACTTTCTTTTATTGTCGATACATCTTTAAAAATAAACCAAGTATCGGGTTACTTTTTTCTTCGTATTGACTAAAAGGGATTGTATTCTTTGATAATAAAACTTCTAAATTTTATTATACGAAAAATGGTTTAGGCCTTTGGACGTCTCTGTCCAAGGCCTAAACCTAGTTCTTGCAAGCTAGTGTAACTTATTTAAGCTCAACTACAGCTCCAGCTTCTTCCAAAGATTTTTTCAAGCCTTCAGCTTCGTCTTTAGAGATGCCTTCTTTAACGTTTGCCGGAGCACCGTCAACTAAGTCTTTAGCTTCTTTCAAACCTAAACCTGTAAGTTCTTTTACAGCTTTAACTACAGCTAATTTAGAAGCACCAGCTTCTTTCAATACAACTGTAAATTCAGTTTGCTCTTCAGCAGCAGGAGCATCTCCAGAACCACCTCCAGCAGGACCAGCAACTACAGCAGCAGCTGCAGGCTCGATTCCGTACTCGTCTTTCAAAATTGTAGCTAGTTCGTTAACTTCTTTAACTGTAAGGTTAACCAGTTGCTCTGCGAATTGTTTCAAATCTGCCATTCTTTCTATCGTTTTAAATAGTTTGTAAAAAATATAATTTATTAAGTGCGCGCGTTTTTATTATCCTTCTTTTTCGGATAAAGTTTTAAGGATTCCTGCAATTTTTCCACCACCTGATTTAAGTGCTGAAACAACGTTTTTAGCAGGCGACTGCAATAGTCCGATGATTTCGCCAATAACTTCATCTTTCGATTTAAGCGCGATTAACGCGTCAAGTTGATTGTCACCTACAAATACTGCAGAGTGAATGAAAGCACCTTTTAAAAGTGGCTTATCGGATTTCTTACGGAATTCTTTTATGATTTTAGCAGGAGCGTTTCCGTTCTCTGAAATCATGATTGAAGTGTTTCCTGACAATGTTGCCGGCAGATCGCCATAATCATTATCAGAAGCTTCCATTGCTTTCTCAAGCAATGTATTCTTAACAACCTCTAATTGGATACCTGCTTTAAAGCAAGCTCTTCTTAAGCTCGAAGTCGTCTCTGCATTTAAACCTGAAATGTCTGCTAAATAAACAACATTGGTACCGGCTAACTGTGCAGTTAAATCTTCAATAACTTTGGATTTTTCTTCTCTGGTCATAATAAAATTGAATTAACTACCAATTATACTGCTTTAGGATCAAGCGCAATTGCCGGACTCATAGTAGACGAAAGGTGGATACTTTTGATGTAGGTACCTTTAGCCGCAGTTGGTTTTAGTTTAAGTAATGTTTGAATGATCTCGTGAGCGTTGTCAACGATTTTGTCAGCGTCGAAAGAAATTCTTCCGATACCCGCGTGAACGATTCCGGTTTTATCAACTTTAAAGTCGATTTTACCTGCTTTCACTTCAGCGACCGCTTTCGCAACGTCCATAGTAACCGTACCAGTCTTAGGGTTTGGCATAAGACCACGTGGTCCTAAAATTCGTCCCAACGGTCCAAGTTTACCCATAACAGCAGGCATAGTGATGATAACATCAACATCTGTCCAACCGTCTTTAATTTTCTGAAGGTAGTCATCAAGACCAACATAGTCGGCACCTGCTGCTTTCGCTTCAGCTTCTTTATCCGGAGTTACAAGTGCAAGAACGCGGACGTCTTTACCTGTTCCGTGAGGAAGTGTTACAACTCCTCTTACCATTTGATTTGCTTTACGTGGATCAACACCCAAGCGTACAGCGATATCTACAGACTCGTCAAACTTCGCGGAAGCAACTGTTTTGATCAATGCAGAGGCATCTTTCAAGTTGTACAGTTTGTTCTTTTCGATTTTTGAAGCAGCCTCTTTTTGCTTTTTTGTCAACTTTGCCATTGTCTTACGCTTGTTTTAGAGGAGAATCTCCCGTTACAGTTATACCCATAGATCTAGCTGTTCCAGCGATCATGCTCATAGCAGACTCGACAGTGAATGCATTCAAATCAGCCATTTTGTCGTCAGCGATCGTACGGATCTGATCCCATGATACGCTGGCAACTTTTTTACGATTAGGTTCACCGGAACCGGACTTTAGCTTAGCTGCTTCCAATAATTGAATAGCGGCTGGTGGTGTTTTCACGACGAAATCAAAAGACTTGTCTTTGTAAACAGTAATTTGCACCGGGCAAATTTTACCGGCTTTATCCTGGGTTCTAGCATTAAACTGCTTACAGAATTCCATGATGTTAACGCCAGCAGCACCTAAAGCAGGTCCAACCGGTGGCGATGGGTTCGCAGCACCTCCCTTAACTTGTAGTTTAACTACTTTACTAATCTCTTTAGCCATTGTTTAAAAATTTACAATATTTCGTGGAAGCGAAATACTGCGGTTTATATAGATGTGTAACAAATTATACTTTTTCAACCTGCATAAAGCTCAGCTCAAGTGGCGTCTTTCTTCCGAAAATTTTCACCATTACTTCAAGCTTACGCTTATCTTCGTTAATTTTCTCAACAGTTCCGTTGAAACCGTTGAAAGGCCCATCGATAACTTTAATTGTTTCACCAATGTTGAATGGAATCTGGTGACTGTCGGTTTTCACGGCAAGTTCATCGACTTTCCCTAACATTCGGTTCACTTCCGACATTCGCAACGGCACAGGATCGCCACCTTTCACTTCACCCAGGAATCCGATCACACTTGTAATAGACTTGATGATGTGTGGTATTTCGCCCGTAAGGTTGGCTTCGATCATTACATAACCAGGAAAGTAGACTTTGTCCTTTGTGATCTTCTTTCCATCACGAACCTGAACGACTTTCTCAGTCGGAACAAGTACCTGTGAAATATAATCACCCATTCCAAGTCGGTTGATCTCCGTTTCAATGTAAGCCTTCACTTTATTTTCCTGACCGCTTACCGCCCGGACAACATACCATTTCTTTGCATTCGTTTCTGTCATAGCTAAAAAATTAACCTTTTACCCATGTAAAGAATCCGGCCAATGCTTGTGTAAGCAGTTCATCGACACCTGCAGTTGCAAGGGCAAACAAAACTGAAAAAACAGCAACTACAATAGTCAGGCGTTGCACTTCAGCCCATTCCGGCCAGGTCACATTTGTTTTCAGTTCTTCAAATGCTTCCGATATATAATTTACAACTTTCATTATCGCTTTGTTTTTTTGGCACGGGCGGAGGGATTCGAACCCCCATCAACGGTTTTGGAGACCGCTATTCTACCCTTGAACTACGCCCGTTTATTAAAAACCAGCAGCATCGGAAGACGCTGCTGGTTTTTTAAAATATTCTTAGAATAATTATTCTACGATTTCAGTCACCTGACCAGCTCCTACAGTTCTACCACCTTCACGGATAGCGAAACGAAGACCCACAGTCATAGCGATTGGGCTTAACAAAGTAACGTCGATTGTTAAGTTGTCCCCAGGCATTACCATCTCTACACCTGCTGGCAAGTTGATAACTCCTGTTACGTCAGTTGTACGCACGTAAAACTGTGGACGGTAGTTATTATGGAACGGAGTGTGACGTCCACCTTCTTCTTTTTTCAAGATATAAACCTCAGCTTTGAATTTAGCGTGTGGCTTAACAGAACCTGGCTTAATGATAACCATACCACGTTTGATGTCAGCTTTGTCGATACCACGTAGCAATAGACCTACGTTATCTCCAGCCTCACCACGGTCAAGGATCTTACGGAACATCTCAACTCCGGTAATTGTAGAAGTTAATTTGTCGGCACCCATACCGATGATTTCAACAGGATCACCTGTGTTAGCGATACCAGTCTCAATACGTCCTGTTGCCACGGTTCCACGACCAGTGATCGTAAACACGTCTTCAACCGGCATAAGGAATGGTTTTGCAGTATCACGGATCGGCTCTTCGATCCAGGTATCAACAGCTTCCATCAATTCAAGGATTTTAGGAACCCAAGCAGGATCAGCATTCAATCCACCCAAAGCAGAACCCTGGATAACTGGTCCGTTATCTCCATCATATTCGTAGAAAGACAATAAGTCTCTGATTTCCATTTCAACTAGCTCAAGAAGCTCAGCATCGTCAACCATATCCACTTTGTTCATGAATACAACCATTCTTGGAATACCTACCTGGCGACCCAAAAGGATGTGCTCACGTGTTTGTGGCATTGGCCCGTCTGTTGCAGCTACAACAAGGATAGCACCGTCCATCTGAGCAGCACCTGTAACCATGTTCTTTACGTAATCCGCGTGACCTGGACAGTCAACGTGAGCGTAGTGACGGTTAGCAGTTTCGTACTCAACGTGTGAAGTATTAATTGTAATACCTCTCTCTTTTTCTTCAGGAGCATTATCGATCTGGTCGAACGATTTTGCTGCACTCTTAGAAAAACCTGCTTCAGCCAAAACTTTTGAGATTGCAGCAGTTAAAGTAGTTTTTCCGTGATCCACGTGTCCAATTGTACCTATGTTTAAGTGCGGTTTGGAACGATTAAAATTCTCCTTTGCCATTTTACTTAATTTTTAATCTTAGTTATATATTAGTGTTCAAATTCTTTCAAATTGAGCCAATGACGGGAATTGAACCCGTGACCTCTTCCTTACCAAGGAAGCACTCTACCCCTGAGCTACACCGGCAAGGATTTTATTTCAGAAGGTAGAGTTTAGATCAAAGTGCCGTCTCAATCTAAGCTCGTCTGAAAGTGGTGTGGATGCCGTGTGGAATCCTGTGACTTTTGTAATTATCAGTGAAGCCGCGCTATTGCCCGGCGATCATAAGAGAAACCCTTATCAAATTATTCTTACTCATCCGGTTAGGAAAGCAAGCTTTATTTGATATTGCTCCCACAGGATTGCCTCACTCTCGTTCGGCCATCCGTAAGGGAAACCCTTACCAAATTTTCCCTCCTTTTCCGCTTTACGAAGCGAAGCTTTCGACGCTGCGTCGGAAAAATTTTGTGGGGAGAGCAGGATTCGAACCTGCGAAGTTCTCACAGCAGATTTACAGTCTGCCCTCGTTGGCCGCTTGAGTATCTCCCCTTTAAATTCCAATAAACAAAGATCTTATAATTGAGCCGATAGAGGGACTCGAACCCACGACCTGCTGATTACAAATCAGCTGCTCTAGCCAACTGAGCTACACCGGCATTCACAATAAAAAAAGTCCGCTATTTCTAACGGACTGCAAATGTATATCATTTTGTTACTTAAACAAAACATTTTTCTAAAAAAAAATCGTATTAGGTATGTGTCCGAATTTTTTCTTTTCTTCTGACTAATAAACGTTCAGCTGATTCAACTGTTTGCTCCACCGCTTCCTCAAAACTCTTGCACTGCTTCTTGATCATAAAATCATCTCCCGGAACATTAATTCGAAGCTCAGCGACTTTATTTTGCTTCTCACTGGTCTTAACAACCTTCAGAAAAACATCAGCCGACACTACTTTGTCGTAATATTTTTCCGCTTTATTCATTCGATCCTGGATGAATCCGACCAACTTTCCGTCAACAGTAAAATTGACTGCATGAACATTTACCTTCATAATAAAATAGATTTGGTTAAACAATTTTATCGCCTGTTCCTAGGATGCGCATCGCCATATACCTTCTTGAGTTCAGCCAAACTACTGTGAGTGTAAATTTGGGTCGATGCCAAACTGGAATGTCCTAATAACTCTTTCACTGAATTTAGATCGGCTCCGTTGTTGAGCAGGTGTGTAGCAAAAGTGTGCCGCAGGATATGCGGACTCTTTTTTACCTTTTCGGAGACTTGACTAAAGTAATGATTTATAAGCCTGTAAACAAGCGAATCGCTCATTTTAACGCCTTTGGAAGTAAGAAATAAATATTGAGGATCAACAATTGTTTCGAGCTGCCCCCGTTGTTGGACATACTCACTGATGCCGTCAATCACGACCGGAAGCACAGGAAGGATTCGTTCTTTGCTTCGCTTGCCAAGTACTTTAAGCGTTCGGTTCGTTAGGTCAATGTTGGCGATCTGCAGGTGGATCAGTTCCGTTCGTCGTATCCCTGTAGTGTAAAGCACATCGATCATCAGCTTGTCGCGTGCCCCTTCAAAGCCTTCAGGATAGTGAATTGAATTAAGCACCTGATCAAGCTCATCTTCCGAAAAAGGAACCTGTAGTTTCTTTGGTGTTTTCAACGCCTTGTGCTTAAGCAGCGGATTTATTTCGATCTGCTTCGTCTTAAGAAGAAATTTATAAAAGGCCTTGAGCGAAGAAATTTTTCGGTTAACCGATGTATTGCTGGTGCCGTGATCAATCAAGCTTACAATCCAACTGCGGATCATCGGATAATGGGCCTGCTCAGGAAGTGCGCCGTCAAAAGCCGAAATAGTAAATTCGGCAAATGAAGTAATGTCTGCAATGTATGCCTGCAGCGTGTGCGCTGAATATTTCTTTTCGAGCTGAAGATAGTCGCTGAAGGCCGCGAGATTGTTTTGCATAAAAAAACCGTTAACCCAAAGATATACTTTTTGCTAACGGTTTTACAGTAACTTAATATTGTTTATCCTTCCAAGTTGTCCTTCATGTTTTGGATGTAGGCTGCTTTCTGGATTTTCATCCTGTGCGTAACAGAAGGCTTGATGAATGCTTGTCTTGCGCGCAACTGACGTACAGTTCCGGTTTTGTCAAACTTTCTTTTATAGCGCTTTAATGCTCTATCGATATTTTCTCCGTCTTTAATTGGTATAATTAACATAATATAGACACCTCCTCTCGTTAAGGCTGCAAAGGTAATTAATAATTAATGATTAACAATCAATAATCGGAAAATCTTTAAATATCGTTTGGCTCCCTTGGGCGTGCCGGCAATCATCTTGGTCTATTTATCAAATGCGTTGTGCCGTCAGGCTTTTCGCTGTATCTTTTATAGCCTTCGCAGCGCTACGCCCACAAAAGGATGCCGCTACAATCCTTCACGCAAGATTTGACAATATATCGCTGGAACAGCAGGCAGTCTTTTAAAAAAACATTGTTGAAAGGCGTTCGTAACCTTTAAAGACTGTTGGAACAACAATGCAGACTAATAAAAAATGATCGAAACATTGCCATAAAAATCTTCATTCCAGAGTACATTAAAAGCACCCCCAGACCACGTCCATGAAGAAGGGTTGCATGTTCCATTTCCAACATGGCCCGAGTACGTGGTTGTTCCGATCCTAAAACTAAATTTTGTAAACTCCCAGTTCGGTGCGCCATACGTAGCATCTGCGGTTGCCGGGGTTATAGTGCTGCTGCCATTTACGGTCAAATTACTGGCCGTAATAGCCGAGTGCGTAGTATAAAACGGCGTGGATGTACTTGCCGGAACAGTAATATTTAAACCCGTTATATACGTTGCACAGCTCCCTGCGACTGCCATGGAACCAAGTTCTAATGTAACCGCCCTGGTCAAGTTGTTAGTGACTACCAAACTTTGCGAGTAGCACGAAAAGCTAAAAAGTGTAAATAGTAATAGTGTTTTCATAATAAATAGATTTGAGGTTACTATAAATATATAAACTTTTAGCAACCAGTTAACTAAATCTAAAAATTTTCGATGAAATGCACGTTTCAGTTTTCAAAAGTCGGCTTTTAGCCGGCTACTATTGCTTCTCATGAGTCACCGCGGGCTGATAATTTTGTTTGTCGATTATCATCTTCGACAAAATTTCTTTCAATATTTCGGAAGTTCCGCCACCAATTGGACCTAAGCGACTGTCTCTCATCAAACGCGCCAACGGGTACTCTTCCATATAACCGTAACCGCCAAGCATCTGCAAACAACTGTAAATGGTCTCATCCGCTACTTTAGTCGATTTCAGTTTTGCCATACTGGCTTCTTTAACTACATATTCACCTTTGTCGAGCCTCGCAACAGTGTCGTAATTGAATAATTTGCAATGAGCCACATCAGTTGCATGTTCTACTATGGTGTGTCTTAAAGCTTGAAACTTATTGATAGTGGTGCCAAACGCTTCCCGGTTTGACATATAATCAATCGTATAGTCTATCGCGTATTCGGCTCTCGCATGGGCATTAACCGCCATGATCAGTCGTTCAAAAGCAAAATGTTGCATAATATAAGGAAACCCTTTTCCTTCTTGTCCCATTAGATTTTCTTCAGGGATTTCCACATTATCAAACGCGATTTCAGCCGTATCAGACGCTCTCCAACCTAATTTATCTAGTTTCGTTGCCGAAACTCCTTTCAGATTAGTATCCATTAAGAAAATGCTGATTCCTTTATTTCCCAGTTCCGGACTTGTTTTAGCAGCAACAACATAATAATCGGCGTAAACGCCATTCGTAATAAATGTTTTTGATCCGTTTAAAATGTAAGTGTTTCCTTTTTTCACCGCTGTAGTTTTCATGCCTGCAACATCACTTCCTCCAAAGGGCTCGGTAATACACAAAGCACCGATCTTATCGCCAGAAATACTTGGTGCCAAATAATCCCTCTTGATCCTTTCGTCACCTTCGGCATTTAAATGCGTCATTGCTAAATAAGCATGCGCCCACATGGCCGCTGCAAAACCGGAAGATCTTATTTTCTGAAGTTCCTCTAATAAAACAACGGTATAAAATAAATCCAGGTTCATCCCACCATACGCCTCGGGATAGTTGATCCCAAAGAAGCCCATTTCACCAAATTTTTTCCAAATAAAACGTTCAATTGTTCCTGTTTCTTCCCATTTTTCAATATGCGGCACTACTTCTTTGTGCAAAAAGTCTTTCAAACTTTTTCTAAATGATTCATGCTCCTCTGAAAAGTATGTTGAATTCATATATAACTCTGTTTTTTTGAGATAGTTTAGAATTCCAAATATAATGCAATTATCTCAGCCTTATCGATGGGAAAACCATTAATTTTTACCAAGTCGGACGCGCTTTTTATGTTGCCATTCATGCTTCGATACGTGACGATCTGCTTGGCCAAATTGTACCGGAAATACGGAAACAGCGCAAGCTCCTTCACGGACGCGTCGTTGATTTTTATCTTTTTTACTTGCGGCTGCTGGAGGACACCAAACGACTTTTCAAGGTTTTCAATAACCTCGGCTGAAAGTCCCCAAACATCGGCCATTTGCCCCATGCTGACAAAAGCTCCAAGCAGTTCTTTCTGTTTCAGGATGCGATCGGAAAGCGCTGCACCAATGCCATAAACCTGGATCAAATCTTCTTTCGATGCTTCGTTTATGTCTCGTAGAATCGTTCTTTGTTTTTTTGCGTAGGTGAAGCCCCCCGGCTGTTTCTTCTTAACCCAATCCGGAAATTTAAAGTATGGTGAAATGGAGTTTAGCAGAGAATCAGAGACTTTCGTTACCTGCTGGAATTCGGTCGCCGAGTTTACAAATTTGCCTGTTTTTCGGTATGCGAACAAGCGATCTATTTCGGTTGTTGACATCCCAAGTTTGTAACCTTTGAAGTCGGTAATGAAATTGGGGTTAAACGGATAAACAGTAGGCTTATACTGCTGCCTTTCTGTTTTAATCGAGTCTACTGATGCTTGCAACGACAGCCATTGCTGTTTTTCGGGCGGATCTTGAACTTCAGTCGGATTGTCCAAAACAAGGTAAACGGCTTGAACAAATAAGATCGATATGAGCAATGTGAGGAGGCCTGCCCGCTGCGCCCGGGTGTATGTCAGGTAATTCTTTAGGAGTGGATTCATGTTGTATGGCGTTTAAAGTTATCATAGGAAAATTATAAATCGAAGACGGAACTTCGCTTTGCCCGGATTAGGTCCTTCAGCCTAAGCCAGAAGGCAAGCGTAAGGTAGACGCCAAACCAGAGTCCGGCAGTCACAAAAGATATATAAATAAAAAATAGCCGGACATTCGCAGCGCGCATTCCAAGCCTATCGGCAAGTCGCGACGACACTTGAAAGCCGTATTTTTCAAAAAAATATTTTAATTGAAGTACGAACGACATTTTTTTTTCAAAGTTAAACATTTTGTTCATGTGTTTGCTTCAACAGTTCTACTCCAATAGCGCATTCCAGGCAACGACCCCTATCGCAGTAACTGCTTTTTAAATGTAGCAAGGCCTGCGATTCAAGCGCGTTCCGGGCATTCAGATCAAGTCCTGCGAACTTGCTGATTATGTTGTTGGTCTCTGCTTTGATCCTTGAAAGCAGGCCTACAAGTGTCTCAGAAATATCCGATCCTTGATACTTGGCATATGCAAAACGGACAGGAATTATAGTATTTATAATTAGTAAATCGATAAAGGACCTCGAAATGAACTTTTGTTTATCCGGGCTTAACCGGTCAAACTGGTAATGGGATAGCCAATACGGCGACACGGACACATGGAATAGATCGTAATAATCTTCTAATTGACCGGCCGCCAGTATTCGAGAAAAAAGCTGTTGTTCCCTGGCGTAGAGCGCTGCCAGCTGAGCGAGGCGTATTGTGGGAAAATTATCCGGTCGATGTTTAAAGAATTCGACCCGCAGCGGACTCGCATCATCAAGCTGGTGTTTCTGTTTCAGTACAGCAAACCGATGTTTAAGCTCAGTGCAATAAATGTCCTCTTTGTCTTCATCAAGAAGATGTGCATAGCCAAAGAATAGTGACTCCAGGTTTAAGGAGTTTCCGCACTCTTTCCTGATAATCGCAAACGGAATTTGAGATGCGATTTTGAGAAAGCTCTCGCCGTTTGTATTGAGCCCGAAGTTCTTTGCCAGCATGCAAAAAAGAACCGCTTCCCAATCACCGCTGGAACGTTCTAAAAGAGTTTGTATGGTGTGAGATTTTGCTTCAAGCCGTTCAAAAAAGATTCTTTCAAGCCAGTTTCGGATCAGAAACGGATCGATGACGTTCAGTTGTCTCTCGCAGAATATCCAGGATTTTTGTGAAATAAGTGTGGTAAAATTTTCAATGGCCTCAGCATCGACAAAATGACGAAGCTCAAGAACCGGGATTTCGCTCTGATCGCTGCGGTAGACATCGACATCACGCTCCCACACCACGTGAAGGATAACGTTCTCATAAGCTGGGTCGGCTTCGTGTTTATGCGCATACCAATCGGACGACTTCATGTGAATTTCTACATTGCCTGCCCACCTTTGGCCGCCGATAATAAGTTGCGCGTTGAAAAAATCGGGTCCCGCCAATTGATGATAATCGCCTAAATTTACAATAATGACTGGATCGAAATTGGTGGTGTACAAGTCCGAAGTGTCGAACTTTTTGTACTTCCACAAATAGTGTAGAAAATCTTCCCGCATGTTGACTGATTTTTGGATGGCGTATATATTCCGAAGATACAAAAATTATCCTAAAAAACTATAACACGTTAAAAATCAGCAACAAAATTGAATGAGAAAATTCCAAACCCCATCAGCAAGTGGTGAAATTTGGAATCTAAATCTGGCTCTTTACCCGTTTATCTTATTGACCCGATGATATCGTGCTTAGTAATGATGTGATGTTTGCCGTTTCCAAGATCGACAAGAACCGCTTGGTTGTCTTTTGTGAATAGTTTCGATACCTCTTCAATCGGTGTACTCGTTTTTACTATTGGATACGGCTTACCCATCACCTCCCGAAGCGGTTTGTCAGCAACATTTTTGTCACTGACATAGCTTTGGAACAAGTGACTTTCATCGACCGACCCTACAAAACCGGTGATGTCCATAACGGGTATTTGCGATATTTTATACTTGCGCATTCTGTCGATTGCGTGGGAGACCAGTTCCTCTGTACGGGCAACGATGAGTTGCTTATCTAGGTGTTCTTTAATCAGATCTTCGGCTTTGGTTACTTCGTCGTCGAGGAAGCCGCGCTCGCGCATCCAATCGTCATTGAACATCTTGCCGATGTAACGGCTTCCTGAATCGTGAAACAGAACGACAACCACATCCTCAGGTTTAAATTTATCTTTTAGCTGCAGGAGCCCTTTGATACACGAGCCGGCAGAGTTTCCGACGAAGATCCCTTCTTCCAGTGAAATCTTACGCGTGTACACAGCCGCATCTTTATCAGTTACTTTTGTAAAGCCATCAATCAGAGAGAAGTCGACGTTCTTTGGAAGGATATCTTCGCCAATTCCTTCGGTAATGTACGAGTATATCTCGTTTTCGTCAAAGATACCCGTCTCGTGATATTTCTTAAACACCGATCCATAAGTATCAACGCCCCAAACCTTAATGTTTGGATTTCGTTCTTTCAGATACTTTGCAACGCCTGAAATGGTTCCGCCTGTTCCGACGCCGACTACAAAATGGGTAATCTTCCCTTCGGTTTGCTCCCAGATTTCGGGGCCTGTTTGCTCGTAGTGGGCTAAGGCATTTGACGGGTTATCGTATTGGTTGACATACCACGAATTCGGGGTTTCCTCCGCAAGACGCCTTGACACCGAATAATATGACCGAGGGTCCGTCGGTTCTACATCCGTTGGGCATACGACGACTTTTGCTCCTACTGCACGAAGGATATCCATTTTCTCTTTTGACTGCTTATCGGTAATAACGCAGATTAGTTTGTATCCTTTTACGATCGCTGCAAGTGCAAGGCCCATTCCTGTGTTTCCGGACGTTCCTTCAATAATAGTTCCACCTGGCATCAACCGGCCATCGGCTTCGGCATCTTCGACCATTTTCACAGCCATCCTGTCTTTAACAGAACTTCCGGGATTGAACGTTTCGACTTTTGCCAAGACAAGCGCATTAACTTCGCTTGTTACTTTGTTTAGCTTTACCAGTGGTGTGTTACCTATTGTTCCTAGTATATTTTCGGCGTATTTCATTGTAGTGGAGCGTCTATTTTGTAGAGGACAAAGATATGGAATTGGAATAAGATTTCTGAATGTTTTGGTTGTTGTCCATCTGGTTCCTACTGCGCGTGAAGGATAGAAGTGGAAAGCCCACAGCATAGCGAGGACTTGTAACGAATAGCCTGGCGGCGGAAGATGTTCATTCTACACTGACGCACGATCGCCGGCACGCCCGATTACTTAAAGAAATTCCAGACGATGCCAAACCGGATCATGAAATCGCGATAAGGATAATTGGGAGCCGAATAGTAATTGCTTCCTGTAAACGAGGAGTTAAAATGTTCGGCCTTAAAGAATATCCGTGTTTGGCGAATGCGGGCATTGATGAAAAAATCCAGCATCGGAAAGTCGCCTATTTTTCGTTGATCCTGCACAAAAAACTCGGCAATCACTGGATTGTAGTCGTCGGCATAATATTTTGAAAAGTAGTTAAACGTTACACCTGTCTGAAGGTACAGCGCACGTTTGAAAAAATAATCTGAAAAGTAGAGTGTGTTTCGGGCAACGATTTTGGGTACGTTTATGATATTGTCGCCTTGTTCGGTTTGTTGGTACAGCACCGTATTATCTAATGCGAACTTACCATAACGAAATTCCCGCGCGAGTTTCACGGAAAAGTAGTTTATCGTCTCACCGAATTGTTTTGGAGTGACAATTTGAGTCGAACCTTCGACATCATCACTAAAAAAAAGCTTATCGCTAAAGGAGGATATGCTTGCAGATGCATTTAGCCATTGCGTGTTTGCAACGATGTTTATCGTACTTATCTTCTCGTTATTGAAATTATTGTACCAATTATAGCCGACATAGCTACTTTGATGCAGATTGTAGATCAGGTCAGGCAGTTTATTTACGTATTGGTACTGAACAGACAGGCTGTTGCGGTCGTTGAAGGTATAGGACATCTTGCCATCGATATTGGACATATCTTGGTCGGAAACGGAATTAGACATCAGGAAAGTACCACGCCACTTGTTTTTCCTGTACTCATATTGGCCGCCAACACTATATATCTCATCGCTTAAAAGACCTTGTACCGGACCGTCCGGCATCACGATTATCTTGTTATAAAAGTAGTTATAGCGAAAATCCTCCACAAAGAATGTGAACTTTCCCAGCAAGGAGTTTTCATATACCGCGCCCACTTTATTATACATTCTGTTGTATCGCACCTGGTCATTGATGTTTGCTGTTACAAACGCGGAACCGAAGCGTACGATCTGCGTACCATCGTCTAATGTCGACACTAGATTTCTCTGATTGAATTCAAAAAACTTATACTCGTAATTTAACTGGTGCATTAGGTAAAGGTTATTATTACCAGAGGTTCGGTTAATCCTAAAGTGATGATCGATAAAAGCGCGTTTACCCTTTAACACAGTCAAGGCGTCAGTAAAAAAGACATTCAGACGTGCCCGGTTCTCATAATCGGGATCGTCGCTTCCGAAATCCTCTATATTGGTGATTCCGCCATTCTCACCGTTCAACATGTCCTGCCCCGTAAAATGGAAGTTCACGTAGTACCTCTTGTTCAAGGTATTATAACTGGTGGTGAAACGAAAATTTCCGGCGCTTGTTAGCTGGTTGACATATTTTCCCAGCGAACGCAGGCCCTTATATGCAATCGAGAAGTTAAATCTTTCCGAAGTGTTGAGCGTGATGAACGCGTCGAGTGTTTGCCCCTGCTCCATCACCGATTTATAATAAAGTTCGGTTAACGGGGTGGCGACGCTATAATACTTGATGTCGCCAACTTGAAGATAATTAAAATGTTTTGCAGAGTACCCGAACTCGGGAAAAGGAGAATGTTGTCGTAATCCGAAGAATAGTGTGTTGTACGGCTGTCCCTCGTTTGGGAAAGGCATGAGTCCGAAGATATCACGTCTCAAGTAGTTAAATTGATACTCCTTCTGGATAGTCAGTGAGGTATCGACATACGTAGTATCGCGTTCCAACGAGATGATCCTGTACATATCAATTGTTGCCACTTTAGATGTATCGGCGGCTCGCGGAGCAAGCGAAACCCGTTTGGGTTGTTCAACGCCTTCCTCAGGGCTTACCTGGGCGGACAGTGAAATAGCAATAAGTAAAAAAAAGGCTGAAAAAGCTTTTAACATCATTCTCTTTTAGTTAAGCAAAGATAAAATAATACAGATGTCAAGTTGCCAAATAAAACAAAAAAAGGCTGCCCGTAAGGCAGCCTTAATATTAAGAGGTTCGTTAATTACTTAACTCGACCTTTTCCAATCAAATTTGACAGTTGTGACATTCTTCCTGATGCCAATACTGTTCCACCCGTACCATCACCTTCAAGCAAGGTATAAGTAGTACCTGTTTTTACAATAGTCGCAGCGATCATTTCACCGCCTGCAAGTCCGCCAGGGGCAGAAGTTGCGTGATTCGTCATATAGTCAAGTGAAATAGTTTCAGACCATACTCCGAACTTCGAAACTGTAAGCTGAACAGGAATTGCAACAGGAACTGCCGGAGTAGTTGCCGGAGAGTCGAACAAATCTACGATAATGTAGTACTCTCCATCAGCCAATTCGTCGTTTAGAAGTTCAACGTTCTCAGGAAGCGCACCGGTTGCACCGGCATATTCTGAAACTTCATCGAAAGTAGCCGCATCAAAGACATAGATGTCAAAATCATAGTCATGAAAGTCACCTTCAACGGCAGAACCAAAATCATCAAATGAATCCCCGCTCCAGTCCAAACGAATTCCGATGTCATTGCTAACATAGTCAGAAACTGCAACTGTAATTCTGTCTGAACCTTCTGCTACCAAACCGTTACCATTACCCGCTGAACGCAAATACAACTCAAGGTTCTCGGTTCCTTCAATAAGAAGGTCACGATCAAGCGATATTGTAAAGGTATGCGACGTAGCAAAGGCAGGAAAAGTCAACATATAGCCGATTTGCCCTTCACCAAAACCACCACCGTCAAGAGTCGTCTCATCACCGCCTACAGCAACGAAATCTCTAAATGTGGCTTCACTCTCATCATTTACAACCTCAAGCTTAAGATCAATGTCTTGTGAGATCGGACGATCCGAAGTAACCGTAAAAGTAACCTCGCTACCTTCCATCCCACTTAAAGTTACATTTTCAACTGTAAGCACGGGCTTGTCAATTCTCTCTTCCGACAAGTTTTCATCGTTGTCCTCACAAGATACCAACGCGAGGTTCGCAAATAATAAGGCCGCACCCCACTTTAAATATTTTCTCATAACTAAATTACTTTATTAATTAATTTTTGGTAAATGTCAGGTTAGAGAAGTATGTAGTACCACCACCCACTGCAATGTTAACCTGGAACGAGTTTTCTGTAAGAACTTCTCCGCTACCCGTTACTGGATTTGTATAGTAGTCAAACAAAGTTTGAGGTCCCATTGTGATTTCACCACAAACATCTTCGAATGTAAAACCGTACTCATCTAAGCCTAGGCTTTCGTAAGATCCCATGTATGGAGGGGTATGTGCTGAAGTAAAGGTGTTAGTACCCAGCATAGTGATAACGTCCTGGTAAGTTGTACCGGCGCCGATCGTTGAGCCTGGCCCTCTGGTTACGGTATAAGAACCTTCTTGAATCTGAGAAACGCAACCTACGAAGTTAACTACAAGCTGGCTGTATTGCTGGCCTACAATTACATCTTCGTTAGATGAAGTCAAATCTAAAACCAAAGAAGTAGCTTCAGTTGGATTCAAACTACCTGTGTTTACAACAATCGGAATCATTGCAAAGTCAGAACCAGCAGGGATTGTTACAGTACCTGAAGAGTTAGGGAAGCTGAATTCCGTACCTTCAGTTGCAGATGACGCAGTAGTATTTACCGAATACGAAACCACAATATCTTCATTTGGAAGTTGTCCATTACCCAATCCAAACAAGGTTACCGGAACTTGGATAGTAACAGGTCCAACATCTTCAAAGTGCGTAACGTTCACAAGACTTTCCTGGAATCCTACGATTTTAGCTCCAGTTACATCATCGGTAACCAAGCGGTCTTCATCGGAGCAAGAGAATAATCCCAGTGCTAAAGCCGACAGAATTAATAATTTTTTCATAGTGTTAATTTATATATTAATAATTATTGTAACCAAAATGGTCCCGTTGCAAACACATCCGCAGATGTCTGTGTTGGAACGTTAGCTGCATTAGCAACATATTCTGAAGTTGGATACATCAAACGTAGCGGCCTTCCAGCTCCATTATTTGTAAGTGCCAAAGGAGTCTCAGGATAACCTGTTCTGTTATAGTCAATCCAGCTTTCATGAGCATTAACACTCATCAACGCTACCCATTTCTGGTACATAATCGCTTCAACTTTATCAGCTGTTGCATCCCAACCTCTACCCTCGAATCCATTAATATTTGTCAGGTAATCAGCAAGACCTGTAGCGCCAAGACGTGTAAACGACGCAGCAATCCCTTCTTCCCATAATTCACGGGCATCGTAGCCTGCGAAATGTGCAGGGTATCTTACAGCTGCTTCCGACATTAAAAAACGTGCTTCACTTAAAGTCATTACATAACCGTTCATAGATGAACCAACGCTTACGTTAGTTCCAACTGGGACAGGAATAATCGCAGGCCCAAGGAAAGACGGGTTGTCAGGCGCTTCTTCAGCATCCTCACCTTGTTCAATCCCAATTACCATACCTGCCTGAGCTCCTGAAGTAGGAACTGTCCACAAGCGGCTTCTTCTTGGATCATTAGTGGTGTTCAATTCATCCGCGGCGTGCGCAGAAGCAGTAACAAGGTTTCTTGACGATGTCGCAGTACCTTGAATGTTATAACCATAAGCTCCGTAGAATGGATTCTGGTTTACCAGGCTTGATGCAGAATATCCAGGATTAATAGTGATATCACGAGTGATAAACTCTTCATCCTGCAACTCAGTCAAACGCTCGTTAATATAAGTAACCGTTTCAGCATCTGTCAAGCCTGACTGTCTAATCAACAATCTCAATTTGATAGTATTTGCAAAACGAATCCACTCATTCATATCACCTCCAAGCATTGCGTCCTCAGCTCCAACTGTCATGTCAGCAGCGTCAGCATTTTCTATTAATGAGATTGCCTCATCAAGATTTGTATACAAGTCACGGTAAATCTGCTTGTCGTCATCATAAGCAGGTGACGGGTTATCTAGTCCCTGCCAAGCTTCTGAATAAGGAGCATCACCATACAAATCAACAATGTACTGCATGTAAAAGCTCTTCATGATCCTAGCAATAGCCTTATGGTTATCATAAGTTTCGCTATTGTAATCAATGATCAACTGAAAGTTTCCAATACTTCTGTAATTCCAATCCCAGATATTGTCATAGAACGATGAAGTAATAATCGAACGATACTCATCGCTGTACGGATTGGTAACGCTGTTTGAGTTACCTGCCCAACTGTTCATCATTAGATTACCCAATTGGTTCAAGCTACTGGAACGAACAGAAGTCTCAAAATTCTGGTTATCTCCACTAATAACTCGGAACGCCTGTGTCTGAGCCGCCGAAAGCGTTCTCTCTGGCGGAATCTGTGACGCCTGCGGGTTATTTGGGCTATCGTTTACATCTAAGAAGTCGCTGCAAGACGTTGCAAGCAGCATAATACTAGCTGTAAATAAATATACAATGTTTTTTTTCATAATAATTTTTAATTAAAAAGTTAAGTTAACAGAGAAACCGTATGATTTCTGTACAGGATACCTGTCTGTAAAGGCTAAACCTTGACCGCTAGTTCCAGTAGTTTCCCCAGTTTCCGGATCGTTGTAGAAACGGTTCTGCTCAGGAAGCCACGTAAACAAGTTACGTCCTTGTACACCAAAAGTTACATTGCTAAGGCCTGTTCTGTCTAAATATTTAGCTGGCAGAGTATAGCTCAAAGCAACCTCTCTAAGCTTGAAAGCTGTGGCATCAAGAACAAGATTTTCACCTGCCGACTGATAGTACGTATTATAATAGTTAATAAAATTTGTTGTAGAACCACCACCCGTCACAATACTTGTGTTTGGCTGATATGTTCCGTCTGCTGCAAGGAAAGATGAGTTAGGCATAATGAAGCCACTTCTGTTTTCAGCAGACTCGATCAACTGACCTGTCCATGCAAGATTTCTCTTAACATCCGAATAGAAGTGTCCACCAGTTCTGAAATCCATAGTTGCAGCAAGTTTAATCCCCTTGTACGCAACGCTTGAGTTCAATCCAACAATGAAGTCAGGGTTAACTTTTCCAAGGTTCTGCATGGTTGGATCAATTGTTGGGTTACCGTTCTCGTCAACGATAATTCTACCTTGGTCGTCACGTGCATATTTCGTTCCTTTGATCATAGGGAAATCGTCACCTACTACAGCAAAAATTCCAACAAAAGCATACGGTTGACGAAGGTTCACCTCTGCTGCACCATCAGCAACTTCAGTAACTGTAGATTCAAATTTGGTAAAGTTCAAGTTCGCTTCCCAACGGAATCCGTCAGATGCTTTGCTCCAGATTGGACGCACACCTAAATCAATATCAAAACCTTTTGTTTCCATACTACCTGCGTTACCTCTCTGTCTGAAGATACCAGACGCATTACTTACTGAACTCACTGTAATCAAATCAGTAGTCTCAGTAATATAACCCGCAAGATCCAAAGTTAGTCTGTCACCAAAGAAACCTGTATTAATAGCAAGTTCAGTTGACGTCACGAACTCAGGTCTGATGTTTGGATCAGTCTGTGTAATTTGCTGTACGTATGAGTTAGCTCCTGAAAACGGATATCCGATTCCTAAAGACCCTAACTGGTTGATCGCATAAGGACCTACGTTATTGTCATTTCCAACTCTTGTCCAGTTAGCAAGTATCTTCATAAAGTTAACTACATCACCTTTCAGACCTGGAATTGCATCAGTAGCAACAAACGAAAGTCCTGCGCTTGGGTAAAAATAGCTTTGATTTTCCTTGCTGAAAACTGAAGACCACTCGTTTCGAGCTGTTAAGTTCAAGAACAGGTAATCTCTGAAACCAAAATCAACGTTCGCAAAAACCGAAACTTCTCTTCTTTTTTGGTAGTAGTTACCAACATCTCCGTTCAACTGTCCTGCACTCCATGGGCTCAAGACGTTTGTATAATTGTAGATCCCAGGAATTTCAAGATTCAAACCTCCCACTTGATTCACGTGAGCCCACTGATCCTGAATGTTGTTACCAATGTTCGCGTCGAAAGAAAAGTCATCAGACAAGTCATAGTCAAAGTTAAACAACAAGTCACCGTAGAATCTGCGGTTGAACGTCTGATCAGTAAAATATTCAGAGGTGATCGAGTTATTTGTAGTTCCATAGATCGCAGCAATCTCGTCAACATAAGCATTTCTGTAACTTTGGTTATTCGACATATCCAATCTTAAGTTAGCCAGGTAGCTAACACTGATGTTTTTGTTGAATTCGTAACCCAGATTTACAATAGCAGTAAACTTATCCTGTCTGTTGTCCTCACGTTGATTTCTTGACAACCACCATGGGTTAAGATAGTAAATCGTCCAGTGATGCTGATTTTGACCATGACTAAAGTCGCCAACCGGAATGTTTCCAGGAGTCTGCAACAAGTCATCATACAATCCTGACTCGGATGACTTAATAATTTGGCTGATGTAATTGAAATTACCTTCAACCGACCATTTACCCATTTTCTTACCAGCTTTCAACAAGAACGCGTTACGTTTTAGCTCATCACCTTCAACAATAAAGTCTGTTTGTTGCCTGTTAGCCGAAAACACTACGTATCCTGTTTCCAAAGACCCACCGCTCAACGTGATATTGTTTTGCGACAGAGTACCTTTTTTGAAGAATTGCTTGATGTTATCATTAATTGGGCTATAAGGCCTCATGATATAGGTACCATCAGCCTGCGGCAAGCCTACGGGTTGCAGTGATCCATCATATTCAGGACCCCAAGAACCATTTTCAAAACTTGAATGAACACCGTCCCAACCTTGACCGTAACGTTGTTGTCTCTCTGGCAAGTAAGCAATATCTAGAATATCTAGCGACGATGTCAACGAAACTGTAAACTTCTCACCTTTCGCTCCTCTTCTTGTTGTAATCACTATCGCACCATTCACACCATCGGATCCGTACAAAGCAGCACCCTGCGCACCTTTAAGAGTAGTAACGCTTTCAATTAATTCCGGCGGAATCTGCTCGAACGTTTGAACAGTAGAAATTGCTCCATCAATTACGATAAGCGCTCCGTTACTACCTGTCATGGTACGATTACCACGGAAGACAATACTGTTAGAGCCTCCAAGACCCGCATTGGTTGCGTTGATCTGGATACCTGACACTTTACCAACAAGCGCTTGAACAGCGTTCGGGTTAGCAGCCTGAGTCAATGTCTCATTATCAACCACGTCGTATGATGACGTAATTGCATCTGCCTTACGACGGATGTTCATCGCGGTAACCACGACAGTTTCCAGCTCAATTCCTTGCTGCAAAGTAGCGTTGATCACGTTTGAAGCACCCACGGGCATTGTAACGTCAGTCATTCCCACAAATGAGAACACCAAAACGTCGCCTGCTTTTGCACTGATGGAATACCTACCGTCAATGTCGGTCTGCACTCCTCTGTCTGTTCCCTGAACGACTACGTTTACACCCGGAAGCGGTCCTGTCTCATCTGAAACAACACCTGTAACAGTTTTCTCTTGCGCAAACGAAAACTGCATTGATAACGCTAATAATAGCGTATAAATCCATTTGAACTTCGATCTCATATTAAATTTATTTGAGTTAGTTATTCCGCAAACTTCACAATTAATTCTTAAATAAACAAATATTACTCCGGAATAATACAATTTATTTTCAGAAAAAAGAATGCGTGATCGAATCAATAATGCAACGCGACTCATGAGTTAGATGAAGAAAAAATCAAAAGGTTGCGTGCGTTTTTATATTTTTGCAAAAAAAGATTTTAATGCTCACCAAGAGGTTTTCTGAACATTACTTTGAAGCCGGTACGGATGAGGCTGGGCGAGGCTGCCTTGCAGGGCCTGTGACCGCCGCCGCCGTAATTCTTCCGGCTGAGTTCGAGCACGAATTATTGAACGACTCAAAACAACTTTCCGAGAAAGACCGCGATTTACTCCGCCCGTTGATCGAAGAAGTAGCTTTGTGTTATTCTGTAACGCATCTTGACCCCGTTATAATTGACGAAATAAACATCCTGAACGCATCGATTCAGGCGATGCAGGAATGTGTTAAAAAGCTTAACCCTGTTCCGGTTCATATTATAGTTGACGGTAATCGGTTTAAAGCTATCCCCAATATCCCACATACCTGTATTATTAAAGGCGACAGCAAATTTATGAGCATAGCTGCAGCCTCTATTTTAGCAAAGACGTACCGTGATGAATACATGTGCAGGATTCACGAAGAGTTTCCGATGTACAACTGGAAACAGAACAAAGGGTATCCGACACCCGAACACCGGGATGCCATTCGCGAATTTGGAACCACTAAATACCACCGTATGACATTCAGGCTGCTTCCAGAGCAGTTCGAGCTTGAGTTTGAAGATGACCTAACGAATTGCAGCGCCTGAAGCTTCAAACCGAGCTTCAAACAAGGCCGCAAAATATCTTTTGATTTTTTCCCTGACTTCATCCATTGCGACTTCAGCTACACCCAATTCTACGTTTAGCGACGTCACTCCTTTTCCGCGGATCCCACACGGAATAATGTTGTCGAAATAACCTAAGTCTGAATTCACGTTGAGCGCGAAGCCATGCATGGTGACCCAACGGGAAGCCCTGACTCCCATTGCACATATCTTTCGCGCAAACGGCGTTCCAGAATCGAGCCATACGCCTGTTTCTCCTTCACTTCGTGTTCCCATCAGGCCATAATCGGCAAGTGTAAGGATAATGACTTGCTCGAGCAGGCGCAGGTATTTATGGATATCTGTAAAAAAGTTCTCCAGATCAAGAATAGGATAACCCACGATCTGACCTGGACCATGATACGTTATATCGCCGCCTCTGTTAATCTTATAGTACTTCGCACCTTTCGCTTCAAGTTGTTTTTCATTCAGCAGCAAATTCGAAACATCGCCACTCTTACCCAACGTATAAACGTGCGGGTGTTCGACAAATAAGAAGTAATTAGGAGTAACTAAATTCAGCTCCTCTCGGCGGTTCTTGATTTTTAAATCGACAATACCTGAAAACAACTGCTCCTGGTATTCCCACGCCTGTTCGTAGTCGATGAGTCCAAGATCCTGAAGTATGATTTTTTTATTCATGATAAGGCGGGCCATCCGCAATTAGTATCAGCAAAGATACATCAATCGGAAATAGTACAGCAAGGTAGCCTGCGCGTGAACTTCCGGCGGCGACGCTTTGCGACTTAATACATATGCCGTACATTTGCAATGGTAAAAAAGAATTAAGATGGCACTATCAGAACAGGAACTGCTACGAAGGGAAGCGCTTGCGGAATTACGAAAATTAGGTATCGAACCTTATCCTGCACAAGAATTTAAGACTACGGCATACTCACGCGACCTACTCGCGAATTACGATGCCTTCGAAGGAAAACAAGTTACCCTCGCCGGCCGGCTTATGGGAAAACGAATTATGGGTAAAGCTTCTTTTGCGGAACTTAAAGATTCTGAAGGCCGAATTCAGATTTACGTGTCACGCGACGAAATTTCGCAGGACGAGCAAAAAACGATGTACAATACTGTTTTTCGAAAACTTTTGGACATCGGGGATTTTATTGGCGTACAGGGAACCGTCTTTAAAACGCAGGTTGGCGAGATATCGGTACACATTACCAATCTGACTGTACTTTCAAAAGCATTGCGACCGCTTCCTGTTGTAAAGACGGATGCCGACGGAAAAATTCACGACGCATTTGCCGATCCGGAACAGCGCTACCGTAGGCGTTATGTTGATCTTACTGTGAATGACAACGTAAAAGAAACGTTTCTCAAACGAACGAAGTTGTTCAACGCGATGCGGAACTTTTTTAACGAACAGGGATATCTTGAAGTTGAGACGCCTGTACTGCAGCCTATCCCGGGTGGAGCTGCCGCTCGTCCGTTTGTCACACATCACAACTCGCTCGACATCCCACTTTATATGCGGATTGCAAACGAGCTTTATCTAAAACGACTTATAGTGGGAGGATTTGAAGGCGTCTATGAGTTTTCTAAAAATTTCAGAAACGAAGGGATGGACCGCACGCACAATCCGGAGTTTACGGCAATGGAAATTTACGTTGCCTATAAAGATTACAACTGGATGATGGAGTTCACCGAACGACTTCTGGAACACTGCGCAGTGGCCGTGAATGGAACCCCTGAAGCAACGTTCGGCGAGTACAGCATCAGCTTTAAGGCACCCTATGCAAGAGTTACGATGACTGACGCAATTAAACAGTATACAGGTTTTGACATTAGTGGAAAATCGGAAGCTGAACTATTTGAAGCCGCCAGAAACCTGGGAATAGCAGTAGATTCTACCATGGGTAAAGGAAAGCTCATTGACGAAATTTTCGGCGCTAAATGTGAAGGAAATTTCATCCAGCCCACATTTATTACCGATTATCCAAAAGAAATGAGTCCGCTTTGCAAGCAACATCGGAACAATCCCGAGCTTACAGAACGTTTCGAACTAATGGTGTGCGGAAAAGAAGTCGCAAATGCCTATTCCGAATTAAATGACCCAATCGATCAGCGAGAGCGTTTCGAGCATCAGTTAAGGCTAGCAGAAAAAGGCGACGATGAGGCTACGCAGTTTATTGACGAGGATTTCTTAAGAGCGCTTGAGTACGGAATGCCGCCAACATCCGGACTAGGAATCGGGATGGATCGGCTGATCATGTTCCTTACCAATAATTCTTCAATTCAGGAAGTACTGTTTTTTCCGCAAATGCGGCCTGAAAAAAAAGCGATTGAACTCACCGAAGACGAAAAGCTTATAGCTGAAATACTTAAAGCTACGAGGTCACTTGCGCTCGATGCCCTGAAACTCCAGGCAGGACTCAGCGGTAAAAAATGGGATGCAGCGATTAAAGGCCTTGCGAGAAATGGCCTCACGAAAGTTATCGTAGACGGAGAAAATAAAACAGTAGAATATCTCGGCAGCTGATACGTTAAAGTTAATTTCCTGAAAATTTTAAATTTTGCTTAAACCTTTCTGTACGTAATTCGTCTTACTGCAAACTTTAAAATTAGACAAATGAGAAATTTATTGATGGCGGCAGTTCTTATTATGGGATTGACCACCTTTGCTCAAGAAGGAAAAAAGGTTGAAGATGCAAAAGCACGTACAGAGCAATTGACGCCGCAGCAACGCCAGGAACTTCGATTGAAAGAGCTGACATTAAAGCTTGATCTTTCGGCATCGCAACAGAAGGAAATGTCGAAAATCCTATCTGAGCAGCAGGCGAAACGAACTGCTGCAATAGCGGAGCGCAAAACGAACAAAGATGCGGCAAAGCAATTAACTGCCGAGGAGAAGTTCGCCCGTAAGAACAAGAGACTTGACGACCAGATTGCAATGCAACAAAGACTCAGATCTTTTCTCACACCTGAACAGATGACAAAGTGGGAACAAATGAAAGCCTACAAATCAAAGCACTCTAAGCGCGCCAAGCACGGACAGCATGAGGGCAAAAAGAGAACTGGTAAACCTGTAGCTCCCGTAGGGAAATAAAGTTTTGTTTTTTGATAATAATCCAGTAGATTTGGATTTTATACTAAACTTTCACTCATGAAAAAATTAGCAGCAATATTTACTTTTTTACTGGCATTTACAATTTCTGCCCATGCTCAGGATGCGAAACCTTCTGCAGATGAAGCTGCAAAGAAGGATACAGCCGAACTTGCAGAATACCTGGGACTGACACAGGATCAGCAGGTGAATTTTATAGCTTTGTTTAAACACAAGTACAAAGTGCTAAATGATGCTACAATCCCTCAGGAAAGAAAGGACGAAATGTCAAGAATGGTAGCTGTTAAAATCAACGCATCGATTGATGAGAACCAGAAACAAAAGCTGGCAAAGAATCCGGAACTTCTTGAAAAATTAGTAAAATAGAAACTAAAAAGTCCGCTAGAGCGGACTTTTTTATTTACAGTGTCTTCGCAACTTTATAGACGGCTGCAATAGTAAAATCAAGGTCCTCATATGAAAGCGCGTCACATATAAACCAAGTTTCATAGGCCGACGGCGCGATATAGACTCCTTCAGATAGCAGCCCGTGGAAAAACTTTCTAAACGTTTCATTATCCCCTTTTGCAGCACTTTCGAAATCGGTGACAGGCTCGGCATCAAAATGAACCGAAATCATGGAACCCATACGATTTACAGTAAACTGAATACTATTTTCCGATAGTGCCTTGGAAATACCTGTTTCAAGGTATAGAGTCTTCTGTTCCAATCGTGTAAAAATTCCCGGATCACTATTCAGGCTCTTGAGCATCGCAAGGCCGGCAGCCATTGCTAGCGGGTTACCCGATAATGTCCCGGCCTGGTACACCGGTCCAATTGGCGCAAGGTAATCCATTATTTCCCTACGTGCCGAAAACGCTCCTACAGGCAATCCGCCTCCGATAACTTTACCAAACGTTACAATGTCGGCATTAATCCCGTACAGTTCCTGGGCGCCGCCTTTTGCCAGACGAAAACCTGTCATTACCTCATCAAAGATCAGCAGGCTGCCGTGTGTGTCGCAAAGATCTCTTAGTCCTTCTAAAAAACCCTCTTTTGGCGGAACACAACCCATATTCCCAGCGACAGGTTCAATTATAATAGCGGCAACCTCGTTGGCATTTGCAGTTAGCAGCTCGGCAACATGTGCCAAATCGTTGTACCGTGCTAAAAGCGTATCTCTTGCGGTTCCCTGTGTGACTCCTGGACTATTCGGCACACCAAACGTTACCGCGCCACTTCCCGCCTGGATCAGGAACGAATCGGAATGGCCATGGTAACATCCTGAAAACTTAATTATTTTATCTCTGCGCGTGTATCCTCGGGCCAGGCGCACTGCACTCATGCAAGCTTCGGTACCTGAATTTACAAATCTTATTTTATCGATGTTTGGCACCATCTTAATTGCCAGCGTCGCAATTTCTGTTTCGAGTTCTGTCGGCATTCCAAAAGAAGTCCCGTGTTCGGCTCTTTCAATAATTGCGTCGACAACGGGTTGGTACGCATGTCCGAGAATCATTGGACCCCATGAATTGATAAAATCGATCAAACGATTTCCATCTTCATCATAGAGATAAGCACCTTTTGCACGTTTAACAAAAATAGGTGTTCCGCCCACGGCCTTGAACGCACGTACAGGCGAGTTGACTCCGCCCGGTATTACTTTTTCAGCTTCCGCAAACAGCTCGCTGCTTCTTTTATAAAACATTTTATCTGATTTTAAGGAACTGTCCGATTGAGAGCGTATTGTCCTGCATATTGTTTTTACGCTTTAATTCGTCGACCGACACATTGAATTTTTTTGAGATGGAATAGAGCGTGTCGCCGGGATTTACTTCATAAGTGTCGGCGCTGGCAACGGCCGCGATCGAATTATTTGCCGAAGGCACATAATCTTTACCGAGAACTTCAGCATCATAACGGTCAAGCTTATACCTTTCGATCAGTCCGATTAGTTTTTCAGGATATTTCGGATCAGTCGCATATCCTGCAGCACGCAATCCTCTCGCCCATGCAGCGTAGTCCCCTTTGTCAAGTTTAAACAGTGATGCGTACCGGGATCTTCCGGTTAAGAAAACGGCGTGATCATCATATGACTCAGAAGGTTTTGAGTATTTCCTGAAACATTCCTGCTCTGAATCGTCATCGTGTCGAACACTGTCACCTGTCCAGCCTGTGTGACATTTAATACCAAAATGATTATTGGCCAATGTGCTCAGCGATCCTGTTCCTGCGCCCGACTCTAGGATTCCCTGAGCGAGAATGATGCTGGAAGGAATACCATATTGACGCATGTTGTTCTTTGCGATCTCTTTATACTGGCTAATGTATCCAAGTACGATTTCGGTTGTAACTTTTACTCGCGTTGTGGCTTGGAGCACTTCAGTCTCTGAAGCGGAACCACTGTTTGCCGTAGATGAAGGTTTTCTAACTACAGGTCTTACCGGGGTCTGTTTGGCAACAGCCTTTTTTGCAACGGGTTTCTTGTAAGTGGACTTTTTCGCAGCTACCGATGTGGATGGTTTTCGGTACGGTTTGGAGGACTTGGAGGCGGTGGATTTTCCGGAGCCGCAGCTCACAAGCAAAATGGCTGTAATGAGAAGAAAGATTTTTTTAATCATTTGGTCTCAATTAAGGGTAGGTTTCTATTTCTCAATTTGTTGTTCATTCCTTGTATTCCTTGGATTCCGCCGGTATGGACAGCCAATATCTTCGATTCCTCTGGAAAATACCCGTTTCGGATAAGATCCATAACGCCAAAAATCATCTTTCCCGTATAAACCGGATCGAGCAGAACCGCATTTTGTTGATAAAATTCGTTGATGAAAGATACTAACTCAGCATCAACGCGTGCATATCCGCCAAAATGATAACCTGTAATAAGGGTCCAATTGTCCTTTTTCGCGAACTTCTGAACCGCACTCCGTAAATCGGCTTTTAACGCCGGAAACCCTAAAACGGCTTGATTGTCAGATGAGCTGTTTATGATCCCGGAAAGAGTTCCTCCGGTACCGACTGCGCAGCAAATATAATCAAAAACCGAGTCAGCGGCGGATAAAATTTCTTCACAACCTTGCACCGCGAGTGCGTTTGTACCACCTTCTGGAAGCAGGTAAAAAGGGCCGTAGCGCTCCCTAAGTTGCTGTAAAAACTCAGCGCTATCCTTTTTCCTATATTCTTCCCGCGAGACAAACACCAGTTTCATTCCCTGTTGGATTGCGAATGAGAGTGTGGGATTTTCTTCTATCCGATTTTGCAGTTCATCGCCACGAACGACGCCAATTGTCTGGTAACCAAACGATTTTCCAGCCGCCGCAACTGCAGCAATATGATTGGAGAAGGCGCCGCCGAAAGTCAGCAAAGTTTTGAGTTGAAGCTTTTCTGCCTGGAGAAGGTTGTATTTTAGTTTCCTAAACTTATTCCCTGAAACAAAAGGATGAATGAGATCTTCGCGCCTGATGGAAAGCGCGACGCTGTTGTTCGGGATAATGATCTTCTGGGTTATCCTGGCCACTTTTTTTGGTAAAAGTAGCGACTTTCCGTCGGGTGCCGAATTTATCTGGCTCTAAAAATCGAGATTTTCCTGGCGACAGCGCCGTTGTTTGCAGTGATTTTTGCAATGTAAACGCCTTCTGCAAGTCCGGATGTCGAGAAATCAGTCGATGTCGACGTACCGATTTTTTCTTTACTGAAAACCCTTTTTCCTGCCATGTCGAATAAAGCAACCGATTGTATATCTGCCGCGTCGGGATTGTAGACAGTGAGGAACTGCGTATCGTTGTTCTGTAATATTGAAAGAGAGTGATTAACGGCTTCAGGTGTTTCTAACAGTTCATTGGTGAAGGTCACTTCGAACCGGCTGGTAGTTGTTCCTGCAGCAAGTGTTATTTCAAATATTCCGTTTTTGATGTCGTGGTAGATCTGAGTTTCTTTATCGTAAATGTAGACGTTGTCCGCTGCAGCGAAATTCACGATGTTGCTGACCGCGATTTTAAAATTTGCTTCGGTTGTACTTTTTAGTCCTAACGGGATTCGCTTGTTGCTATCAAAATCGATCACCGAAATTACATACTCGCTCTCATCAATCGCAAAAAACACATCTGCCGGAAGTCCTGCACTTGGCGTACGGGCATCCATAGCGTGATCTGCAGCATCGGTTGCGGCATCGTCGAATGCAAGTACAAACTGTCTGAAGCCGGTGTTGTTTAGAAGTGCGTTAAATTGAATCTGAGGCACCGGCGCGGTACTGACAGTGGTATAATCAAAACCCGATACCGACGCGATTTCCGGCAGATAATCACTATTAACCAATTCCTGAGCGTCAGCAGAACGTTCAAATACCGACGTTGCAGCATTCTCCTTTTGGAAGACCCGATAGCTGTTTTTCATAGTTACTGTAGGCCCTGAGCCGTTTCCTTCAACCAGAAATCCCTGCCCGATCGGTGCAAAATATCGTGCGTAACTATTCATAGGGGTTGATTGAACGCCGAGCTGCGTGCCGTCTGAAGCAAATGCATAAAATGGTGCAGGAACATAGATTCCGGTCCCGCCTCTGGACACTGGAGAAAAGGTACCGTAACCGCCTCGATATGATGCGATCAGGTGCGAATTAATTGTCTTGTCCTGCTCCCAGAAATAAGCAACCCCTGTACAATTTAATGCCTCAGTCAGGAAAGCGGAAAGATCAATCGCCGATGGATACGGATTTCCTGTCAGCGTGAATTGGTTGTTTGCGACGTTCACCGTTATAGTGCCATCGTTCGGCTTGCCTCGGAAATCATACCGTTGTGCGCCACCGGAATTGTTTGGCACGCCATAAATCATCGTGACGTCTGTACCCGAAGTTCCCTTCATGGTAAAACCTTCGCCCGGCGCTATAGTTGATGCGTTAAGCACGGGAATCCATTGCGAATAATTTGCCGATGACAAGAACTTGTTTATCCATAGGGAGGCGATTTTAAGTGGAAATGCCTCGCCGTTGCTTAGGCCTGCTCCCAGAATAACTGCCGGCGCAGAGGTTGTCAACGTCACAGGTCGTTCAAGCATCGTAATACCGAAGTTTTCATTTCCCGATGTATTGCTTGAATTCCCTATTGGGGAACACCAATAATTGTATTCAAAGTTGTCAACTGTCCCTTCCTGAAAAACCGATAATTCTCCCGGACCTCGATTTGTCGAGCTGCCTGTAGTGCCTTGTAGCAGTTGGGCATCCTGTCGCAAAAAGATGTTGCCGTTGTTGCGCAAATTGATATCCTGTTTAACGAACACCATCTGATCCCGAACAAAAAGATAGCTGCCGGGAGTTATATTGAGTTGTGCAAAGCACGATACCGCAGAAAATAAGGCAACGAAGGTAGAAAACGATTTCATATCAGAAAATTTTCCCTAAAAATATAAATTCAAAGCAGATAAAAACATATTTTTATCGCATAATTCTTTATAAATCAACAGGTTATGTAGTTGATCGATAATAGATTACCGTTCGTCGATAAAAATTTATAATTGGATTACGTACTAAACTCACATACCACTATGAAACAGTTTTACAAGCACTTAGCTATTCTCCTTTTGATTTGCACAAGCAGTTTGGCGCAGGTCGGAATCGGAACAACAACACCCGAAGGCGCACTCGATATTACCTCAACAAACAGTGGCGTACTCGTGCCGCGCGTGAGTCTGACCTCGAAATCTGATGCTGCCACAGTATCAAACCCACAAGGCGGCGGTTTGATTGCCGGAACTTTAGTCTGGAATACAGCCACGGCCGGAGTTTCCCCTAATAATGTAGTTCCCGGATTTTATTATTGGACAGGTTCAGCATGGGCAGCCATGGGTGGCGACACGACCCGGCAATGGTCGCTTTCAGGAAATTCCGGAACTACACCGGGAACGGACTATTTAGGAACAACCGACAACGTTGACCTTCGGATCAAAACAAATGGCGCCGACCGATTTAATTTTTCAAGCAACGGAAGATTGCGTTCTTACGACAACGGGATAACAGCTCAGCCTACCTACTCATGGATTGGAGATGAAGACACCGGACTCTGGCGACCTTCAGCTGACGTTATTGCCTTTTCCACAGGTGGTGTCGAACGTTTGAGGATTCCGGCTGCAGCCCAAGTCCATGCAATGAGTCTTGGTAGCGCTGCATTACCATTCTACTCTTTTACAGCCGACCCGAATACAGGACTGTTTAGCTTTGGCGCAGATCAATTAAGCTTGTCCACGGGAGGTATTGAAAGGTTGCGCATTCCAGCTGCCAATCAGGTTCATGCTATGAGCCTTGGAACTGTCGCCTTACCATTTTATTCATTTAGTGCCGATCCCGATACTGGTATGTACAGTACGGCCGCAAATAATTTGGCGTTTTCGACAGCCGGCGTTCTACGTATGCGGCTGTTAGCTAACGGTCAGGTGGCGATAAATACCGCAACGCCCGTTGCCGGCGACCAATTTTCGGTGAACAGTACTGCTTATGCAGTGAACGGATATACCACAGGAGCCAACGGCAGCGGCGTATATGGTTCCGCGACAAACGCCACCAGTTCAGGGGTTTTTGGCTACAACAGTAACGCCGCAGGAACCGGTATAGTGGGTTCCGGACAAACCGGGTTGGGCTCGTTTTTAACCGCGGGAAGTGGCGGAGCATTCTCGGGATGGACGACAGGGCTTTACTCTTTTTATGAAACCGCAGGCACAGGCCGTGCCATATTAGCTCAAGATGATTGGGGAGGAGAATGGCAGGTAGGCGCTTATAATAATACAACCGGCGTTACCTACAAAATAATAGGCGATGGAACTGTGAGTACAATCGTAAAGGACTTGAATAACGAACGCGTAGTGATGCATTGTGCAGAGTCTCCCGAGATATTATTTGAGGATTACGGTATCGGAAAGTTGGTCAACGGAAGAGCGCATATCACGATCGACCCGATATTTGCCAGGAACATCGTTGTAAATGAGCAACATCCACTCAAAGTTTTCGTGCAACTGGAAGGAGAGTGCAATGGCGTATATGTGACAAACAAGTCGGCCGCGTCGTTTGATGTAATTGAGTTACAAAGCGGAACATCAAACACCGGTTTTTCCTATTCAATTGTTGCGACAAGAGCAGACGAAACACAAATTTCATCGTCAGGTGAAACGCGCGTGGTAAAATACGGCACCCGTTTTGAAAAAGCGCCCGAACTACAAAAAAGGACTCAGAAACCGGTAAAGGAACTAACAAGGGAGTAGATCAATTCACGTTCTTCGAAAATATTCCAAAAACCTCCAAAAAGACCTTTTCTTTAAATAGTTAAGGTCTTTTTCGTTTTGATAGGCCTCACGCTCAAAGCAGATATTCCTGTACGCTTTCTTTGCGTCCCAATATATCAAAAGACGCAGCAGATATTCGGTTCCATACCAAATGAAGAACGGAAACACCAGCAGCTCCACTTGCTGCCGGATATGGATTCGTTCGTGATTTAACATCACCGGATCAGAGACATCCGATTTTTCACGTACCAAAACAAACGGGCATAATGTGATTCCGCGGTAGCCTTTCGGGATTAAATAGCGTGAAACGATTATAATCATTCAGCTTATCTTCTTAAATTTGTAACGTATGGACGAAAATAAGGAAAATAAGCTTGTAGAAGGCCTCGATTATTACCTGACACCCGAAGGATACAAGGTTTTCACTGAAGAATATCATCGCAAACGCGGCTATTGCTGCCGTAGCGGCTGCCGCCATTGTCCGTACGGGTACGACAAGAAAAAAGACAAGCAAAACTGAGTCGGAGTTAACAATAACCTCAAACCTCACAGTCTTTGCAGCAATTTGATTTACCCAAAGCTTAACTTAAACAGATCTTCGAAGCTCTTTAAACCCTCAATAAATATGACATTCCAGGAACAGATACAACAGGGAATCCCCACGATATTACCGAAGCCGAAGCCGTACGACACGCAAATCAATCACGCGCCAAAACGGAAAGACATCCTTTCGCCCGACGAAAAGAAGCTAGCGGTCCGAAATGCGCTGCGGTATTTCGACCCTAAAGACCATGCTGTTCTTGCAAAAGAATTTTACGAAGAGCTCAACACCTACGGACGCATTTACATGTATCGGCTACGCCCGGATTATGAGATGAAAGCCCGGCCACTATCTGAATATCCGGGAAAAAGTGAGCAGGCGAAAGCGATCATGCTGATGATTCAGAACAATCTCGACGATGCCGTCGCACAACACCCGCATGAACTGATAACCTACGGCGGAAACGGCGCCGTTTTCCAGAATTGGGCACAATACGTACTCACGATGAAATATCTGTCGGAGATGAATGAGGAGCAAACGCTGACAATTTATTCGGGTCATCCGATGGGTCTTTTTCCTTCGCATAAAGATGCTCCACGCGTTGTCGTTACAAACGGAATGATGATTCCGAACTACTCAAAACAGGACGACTGGGAAAAGTTCAACGCACTCGGGGTAACGCAATATGGCCAAATGACCGCCGGAAGTTATATGTACATCGGGCCGCAAGGAATCGTTCACGGAACTACAATCACCGTGCTGAACGCAGGACGGAAAATTGCAAAATCAGGTGAGAACCTCGCCGGAAAACTTTTTGTGACTTCAGGCCTCGGCGGAATGAGTGGCGCTCAGCCAAAGGCCGGAAACATTGCCGGCTGTATTACCGTTTGTGCCGAAGTCAATCCGAAAGCTGCCCATACGCGTCATTCGCAGGGTTGGGTCGATGAGATTATCGAAAACCTCCATCAGCTTGTGGCACGCGTAACATTGGCAAAAAAAAATAAGGAAGTGGTCTCGATCGCATATCTTGGCAATGTCGTCGATGTATGGGAGAAATTTGATTCCGAGGAACTTTACGTAGATTTGGGTTCCGATCAAACATCGCTTCATAATCCATGGGCAGGCGGCTATTATCCGGTGGGGCTGTCGTTTGAGGAGGCTAAAAAACTAATGGCTGATGACCCTGATGTTTTTAAGGAAAAAGTACAGGAATCGCTCCGAAGGCATGCAGCGGCAATTAACAAACATACTGCGAAAGGCACCTATTTTTTTGACTACGGAAATGCATTCCTGCTTGAGTGTTCGCGCGCCGGAGCCGACGTATTGGCTGCAAACGGAATCGACTTCAGATATCCGAGTTATGTGCAGGACATTCTCGGACCAATGTGCTTTGACTACGGATTTGGCCCCTTCAGATGGGTTTGCACTTCAGGGAAACCGAAAGATTTAGCTAAAACCGATGCCATTGCGTGTTCGGTGCTTGAGGAAATGGCGCAAACCGCGCCAGCCGAAATTCAGCAGCAAATGCAGGATAACATTCAATGGATCAAAGGCGCACAGCAAAACAAACTGGTTGTTGGTTCTCAGGCCCGGATATTATATGCCGATGCCGAAGGGCGTATGAAAATCGCAGCGGCATTTAACAAATCGATCGCAAACCGGGAAATCGGTTATGTCGTTTTAGGCCGCGATCATCACGATGTATCCGGAACCGATTCTCCGTACCGTGAAACTTCCAATATCTACGACGGCTCGCGTTTCACAGCCGATATGGCGATTCAAAACGTGATCGGCGACAGCTTCCGTGGGGCCACTTGGGTCAGTATTCACAATGGCGGGGGCGTTGGCTGGGGAGAGGTTATTAATGGCGGATTTGGTATGGTTCTTGATGGCTCAGCCGACGCTTCAAAGCGGCTCGAATCCATGCTTTTCTGGGATGTGAACAACGGAATTTCCCGAAGAAGCTGGGCTCGCAACGATGAAGCTATTTTTGCGATTAAACGGGCGATGGCAACGCAACCCTTGTTGAAAGTTACCATCCCTAATATGGTTGACGATTCTATTCTGAATGATTTGTAGCATGAAAAAGGTGAATAGTATTACGCTGATGCTGATGGGCACGGGATTTCTCCCACTCGCCCTGCTGATGGATAATCTATACCTGAAATCAATCCTGTTGGTGGCTTCGATCGTGATGAACATAATCGCTATCATAAAAAATTTCAAAGAGAAGCGAGAGAACAAATTTTAATCCACCATTACAGCTATGAAAACACTACGATTTTTACCTATTTTTTTATTGATGCTGGCTTCCTGCTCTTCAGTACGAACCGCATCCGATTTTGACAAGAATGTCGATTTCACACAATACAAAACTTTTGCCTTCTTCAAAACGGGAATCGACAAAGTAGAAGTTTCCGATCTTGATAAAAAGCGGATCCTTCGCGCAATCGAGGAACAACTTGTTGCAAAAGGCTTTACCAAAAGCGAAAATCCCGACTTGCTTGTGAACATCTTTACGAAAGCCCGCGAGCAAGTAGACGTAAACCAATTTAATTCAGGATGGGGTTACGGATGGGGTTATGGCTGGAACCCGTATATGTGGGGCGGCCGCACCTCTGTTTCGTCGTACACCGAAGGCACTTTGTTTATCGATCTGATCGACGCTAAGAAAAAAGAACTCATCTGGCAAGGTGAGGGTTCGGGCGTTCTTACTCAAAATGCCGGCGACAAAGACAAGCGTATCGCCCAGTTCGTTGCTGAAATTTTGGAACAATACCCGCCGAAGAAGAAACAATAGTTTACGGTTTACAGTAGCTGTAGAAGGTCACAGCAATCTTAGATTAAAAGCCGCGCGAAAGTTGCGGCTTTTTCTCTTTTGTTTAAATTATAAGTGAACAGCAAACTATCCCCTGCCTACCGGGAACTGCCTACTGAATTGGGCGTTCCCCTGCGGGTCGGGCTATCGCTTCAATCTGCAAGCAGGATTTTCGCTTCTATCCCTAACGCGGCTACGGCTGTGAACGATAAACCGTAAACTGTCCAGCCCGGATCGAAATGGAAAGCCTTTTGCGGCGGCTGCGTAAATTTACAGCCGAAAAACGCGACCAGCGGAAGCCCTTTTGAGGTTTGTGAAATTGAGCCGCAGCAAGAAAGCTTGAAGTGAAGAGCCGGATCAGCTACCAACATTTATGATTCCGTTTTAAAAAACTCTACCGAATATTCGTAAATTTACACAACAACAACAACGCATTCTACCATGACTGACGCTTTTGAAAGCAATCCACTGATCGACAGGCTGCCCAAGCACCTGAAGCAATTTATAAAGCCACAGAACTACGAAGACTATACGCCGATTAATCAGGCCGTTTGGCGGTATGTGATGCGTAAAAACGTGGATTATCTTTCGAAAGTCGCGCATAAGTCATACCTCGACGGACTCAAGAAAACGGGTCTCGAGATCGAAAATATCCCGAACATGTATGGCATGAACCGAATCCTAAAGGAAATCGGCTGGGCCGCAGTGGCTGTCGACGGGTTTATTCCGCCTAATGCGTTTATGGAATTCCAGGCCTATAATGTATTGGTAATCGCATCCGATATTCGTCAGCTTGAACACATCGAGTACACGCCTGCTCCAGACATTATCCATGAAGGCGCAGGACACGCTCCAATTATCGCAAATCCCGAATATGCCGAGTACCTTCGCCGCTTTGGTGAAATTGGCTGTAAAGCGATTTCTTCAGGTAAAGATTACGAAATGTACGAAGCAATTCGGCTGCTTTCAATCCTTAAAGAAGCCGAAGACACGCCGCAACACGAAATTGAAGCTGCTGAAAAGGCGGTAGACGATTTGCAAAACAACATGGGTGAAATGTCAGAGATGGCACGTATCAGGAACCTTCACTGGTGGACGGTCGAGTATGGCCTGATCGGAACATTGGAGAACCCCAAGATATACGGCGCCGGACTTTTATCATCGATTGGTGAAAGTGCCTGGTGCATGACCGATAAAGTGGCCAAGCTTCCCTACGATATTTCGGCTGCAGATCAAACCTTTGATATTACAAAACCTCAACCACAGCTTTTTGTGACGCCCGATTTCGCGCATTTAAGCTCGGTTCTAGAAGAATTTGCAAATACGATGGCGTTACGCACCGGCGGATTGAGCGGCGTCAGTAAATTGATCCAATCAAGAGCGCTTGGCACCATTGAGCTTAGCACCGGCCTTCAGGTTTCAGGCGTTTTTACCAACGTCATCGAGAACAACGGAAAGCCAAGTTACATCCAAACTACGGGTAAAACAGCGTTGTCCTATCGTGAAAAAGAGCTTGTTGGCCATGGTACGGCAACACACGCTGAAGGTTTTGGAAGTCCGGTTGGAAAGCTTAAAGGAATCAACATTGCAATAGAAGATATGAGTCCGCGTGACCTCATCGCCTACGCGATTTATGAAGGTGAGACCGTGACATTGGAGTTTGAGGGGGAAATAACGGTAAGTGGCGAAATCATCACCGGCTCGCGAAATCTACAGGGCGAAATTATTATTATCAGCTTTAGGAACTGTACGGTAAAACACGGCGAAGAAACCCTGTTTCGCCCTGAATGGGGAACATACGATATGGCGGTGGGCAAGAAGATCGTTTCTGCATTTTCCGGACCGGCCGACGTGAACAGTTTCGATTTGATTACACATGTTCCTTCAAGCACAACCATAAAAGCTAAGAAATCGGCGGAACGCAACGAACTCGAAGATCTCTATCGGGCCGTACGTTCTTTACGCGAAGGCAATAAAGACGCAGGTTCGTTACGTGAAATATTTACGAAGGCGAAATTGAATCATCCGAAAGACTGGTTGCTGTCGGTCGAAATCGCGGAACTTGTAAAAGAACAAAACGATCAACAGCTAATGGAGGAAGTGTTGGCGCACCTTGAACAATTGAAGCAGCAAAGACCTCAAATTGCACATCTAATATCAAACGGGCTTGAGTTAATTTTTGAAGATGAAGCTGTAAACTAAACACAACTTTGATCCTTGCAGGAGGGAATTTCCCAACGCCTGATGTTATAGCTTTAAATCGGTTGCGAGTTCGTTTTCGTTTTCGATTACCTTGTCCTGATACTGCAGCGTCCATCCCATGCTGTTGGTAAGAATCAAAATTTTTGAAAGTTCGCTTATCAGGCGGTTTTGCGCATTCGATTTTAGCGTTGATTTGTTAATTTTCTTTGCAAGATTCTCGCGGACCGATTTGTTGATTTTGTTGTAGTCTTCCCCGGTAAAAGGATTTAGCCTGCTTTGGTCCACGTCGTAGAACTTGATATCAGGGCTTATTTTAATTTCTTCTTTTGGAATATTTTTGATTGTGATTGTTTTGGAGTCTTCGTCGATGTCGTATTGTATTTGACGCAAATCGTACGCAACAGTAACATCAGCATTGACAATGATCAGTGCTTTCTTTTCAAACGACAGCATGTTCATAAAGTATTTGTCCTGGTCTTTGTACGTTAGCACTTCGGCAAAATGGCCTTCGGTGACAATGAGCTTGCCCACATTCACTATTTGCTGCTGAATCAGGTTGGTGTTATATTCAAGCGACTCATCATCCGATTTAAATGTGCAATAGCGAAAAGCTAAAATAGCTACAAGGATCGCAGCGGCTATAAGTAAGATTCTACGCATGTTTTTGTTTTAAAGTTAAAACATTTGCGTCGATATTTATTGGAAAAACTAGATAAGGTTGTTGCTTTTCGCCTTCTGGACCGCCTCAAGTTTATTGTGCACCTGAAGTTTATTGTAAATATTTTCGATATGTTTTCGCACAGTACTTGGCGAAAGAATCAGATTATCGGCGATGTTGTTGTAATTAAGACCTTTGCTGAGCTGTTCGAGAACTTCAATTTCGCGTACCGATAGTTTAATTTCTTCTGTGGTGGCTTTGTCAAACTCAATTGGTTTACGGAGCAGCTTTAGGGTCTTGAGTGCAATTGAAGGGTTCATTGCCGCACCACCATTAAGTGTTTCCACGATTCCCTGATGAAGGTCCTTTGGGTTGACTTCCTTGAGGAGATATCCGTCGGCGCCGGCTTTTATCGAGTTGAAGATATTTTCATCATTGTCAAAAACCGTGAGCATGATGATCTTTATGTGCGGATACTTGTTCTTTACCATTGTTGTTGCCTCAATCCCGTTCATTTTGGGCATCTCGATATCCATCAGGATCAGGTCGATGTTGTGGTTCGCTTCGAGTTTTTGAAGCAAATCCTTGCCGTCGGTAGCCGTAAACCTGCTGCACAGGTCATCAAAAAACGAAAGCTTCTCCTGTATCGCTCGGATCAGGAAATTGTTGTCGTCGGCTATCGCGATTCTGATACTCATGCTCATGGTTGGTGTCGTATTGCGAACGTATTAAAAAAACAGTATGAATAACAGGTTCAGCACTATAAATGCGGCTACAGCAATTACCAGTACCCAGAACGTTATACGTGATCTAAGCGTGTTCATGTTACAAATATGCATTTAAAGCCGCCCATTTCCTATACGGCATCTGCCTTATTTGAATCAAACAGTATCTTCACTTGCGTTCCTTTCGAAACTTCCGATTCAAGTAAAATCTCACCTCCTATTTCAGCAATCCGCTTTTCCATGTTAGAAAGCCCGTTTCCTCTTTGTGCGGAGGCGACATCAAACCCGATACCGTCATCTGAAACCGTAATTCCTATCTGATCGTCTTCGGGGAACATGCTTACCGAGATCGCCTTCGCATGCGAATACTTCACTGCATTGTTGACTGCCTCCTGAACCGTCCGATAAATATTCATGCCCTTGACCGAGGAGAGCGACAACTCGTTCAGTCCGTTTGCTATTGAGCATGTAAAAGTGATATTTTCTTTTGCGTCTTGGGCTTTTTCAATGAAATTCAATATTCGCGTCATCATACTCTCCAACGTTATTTCGTTGGTATTCATCGCCCAGATGGTGTCGCGCAGTTCCACAATGGTCTCTTTCGTAAAACTGCTGATGCTCTCGAGCTTTCGGTCGAGTTTGGTGTTTTTCAAATCAAACGCGTACTTGATATTGTCGACCGATGAAATTATAAAAGTTAGTTGTGCCCCGATATTGTCATGAAGGTCGCGCGAAATAGACAGACGCTGTTCGTGAAGCTTGTTCTGCGTCTCGATTTGCGATATCGCTGTCTTAAGCTCGTGTTCCTGAACCTGTTGGCGGTTCTTCAGCTTTTGCTGCCGATAGATTAAAAAGCCGGTCAGCGCGATAAAGGCCGACAGTACCGATAACATCATTAAGACGTAGTTTTTCTGTCGGGATTCCGCTTCCTTCTCCAGCAGCAGGTTCTTGTGCTGAGCCAGCATTTTCTCTTTATTGTTCGTATCGAAACGCACCTCGAGCTCCGCTATCTTCGAGTTCATCCCAATGTTGATCAGACTGTCTTTATATTGTTCGTACAATTTGAAGTTTGCCAGCGCTTCCCTATCATTACCCAGTCTTTCCTGCACTTCGGAAATCGATTTGTAGCTGTTGCGCATCAGGTCGATATAGTTGAACTCACGCGCCTTTTTAAGTGCTTCGCTATAGAACAAAAGCGCCTTGGCATAATTCTCTTGCGCCAGATAAAGGTCACCGAAATACGTATAATTTTCCGCAATCCCGACACCGTCGTTTGCCCTTTGCCTCATTTGTAATGCGGCGCCGTATAATCGTTCGGCTTCATCAAAATTTTTCTTCATCACATAAATTCCCGCTATATTATTCAGGCTATACGGAATTCCGGCTGAATCCCTTACCGCTTCTTTTAGCTGTAATCCTTTCCTGTAGAAGTACAACGCGCTGTCTAGTTGCTTCGTCATCTCTTTCAGTACCCCATAATTGTTGTAGATACTCAGCAACGATGCAGTGTCTTTGTGATTCTCAGCAATAGCTTTTCCTTTTTGCATGTAAAACAGTGCTTGTGGCATGTTTCTCCGCTTCATTGAATACCCAAAGCCGCCATATTCGTAGGCAAGCTTGTCCATCATTTTAAGCTCTTCAAAGAGTCGGATCGCCTTTAGAGAATTTTCCACCTGTAAATTGTACTTTCCCTGATAATAATAAACAAGCGACAGATTGCTGTAGCTCATCGCCTCACCCGTTTTATATTTTAATTCACGCGCAGCAGCAGCGTTTTTTAAATAATGTGCGTCCAGAACAGCAGCATTGGCGATTTTCCGGTCAAATGGAAGGGCGTTCAGGGAATCGATACTACGCCTGTTTTGGGCGAATGAGGCCGCAAACACGAACGAAACTGTGATTGCTATGCGTTTTTTCATGATACGGCTTTTAAAGCGAGTGCGGCAGCCTGGATAGAAATTGTGACCGTTGTACCATGTCCCAAGCCCGACTCAAGCAGGAAGTCGCCTCCTATGTCTTCGACCCTTTTTTTCATATTGACAAGGCCGTTCCCACGCGCAGTGGCAGCCGGGTCAAACCCTTTTCCGTTATCGGAGATCGTGATGATGGCCTGATCGTCGAATTTCCCAATAGCTACTGTGATGTTTTCGGCCTCGGAGTATTTGATTGCATTGTTGACAGCCTCCTGGATTGTCCGGTAGATATTCATTCCGCTGACAGAACTGAGTCGGATCTGCGAAAGCTGCGGATCAATATCAAAGCTGAAACTAATTTTTTCGGCCGCATCCTTGGCCTTTTCGATGAAGTTGAAAATCCGTATCCGAAGATCTTCGAACGATATTTCCGAGTTGTTCATCGCCCAGATGGTATCGCGAAGTTCGACAATAGTCGACCGTGTGAAATTATTGATGTTCTGCAGCCTGCTTTCCAATTTGGTGTCCTTCAAATCAAAGGCGTAACGCAGGTTATCAACAGATGAAATGATGAAGGTCAGCTGTGCCCCAATGTTGTCGTGCAAATCCCGTGAAATACTCAGTCGCTGTTCCTGAAGCTTGTTCTGTGTTTCGATTTGTGAAATGGCCGACTTCAGGTCGTGTTCCTGCTGCTGCTGATGGTTCTTAAGTTTCTGTTGCCGATAAATCATCCAACCGATCAATGCGATGAAAATTGCCAGCAAAGAAATCCCGAAAAGCAGGTAATTGCGCTGCCTTACTTCGCGGTCTTTAACAAGCAGGTCGATCTTGTTCTGCGTGATGATTTTTTCCTTTTGCTCGGTTTCGTGGACAATTTTATATTCAGCAAGCGCGGCCTCTTTCTTCTCGTTCATCATCTTCCGATAAATATCGAGATAGCTGTCTTTCGCCGCTAAAGCTTCCCCAAGTCTACCCGAGTGGCGGTAAATATCACTCAGGACTTCATACGATTTCAAAAGATTTGGCTTATGATCGACTTCCGTAAGTATGCCTATACTTTTTTTGACGTTGCGTTCCGCCTCAGCGTAATCCTTTGAGAATAAAGCTAACGTTCCGAGGTTGCAATACGTATCGCCTATCTGCTTCGGGTTTCCTGTCTGCAAGTCGATCTTTAAACACGCATTGAAGTATGATCTGGCACTGTCGAGCCGGTTTGAATACAGATAACAATTGGCTTTGTTGTCTAAAAACGGTGTCTTTAACTTCGGCGATTTAATGCTGTCAGCGATTCGTATCGCGGTGTCGTCTATTTCAAGCGCGGTGTCGTATTCACCCGACATGCCGTAGATGTTCGCAAGCGTGTGCAACGAGTTCATATATGAATAGTGCGATTTGTCGTGCGCCATCGTTTTCAATGCAATTTCCAGATGCTCCTTTGCCAGTTTCAGGTCGTTCTTTTGAAGGTATATCTGTGCAATATTGCCATTGATGATTGCAATTCCCTGCTTATGATGGTGTTTTTCATAAATCCGTTGTGCTTTATACAGATAATCAAATGCTTTGGGATGGTCGCCTGCATTCTTATAGACCGAGCCCAAACCCGAAAATGCCCGTGCACGCAACGTATCAGCATCTGAATTCTTTAGAAGATTAAGTGCTGTTTCGTACTTTTTCTGCGCCAGCACGTGAGCCGACTTGTTCAGGTTGTAGATGCCGGCGCCAATCTGTGCCATCGCTTTATACTCGTTCGGAGCATCACCCAGTGCGGCATCCATCTTGTCAAGGTGCAGCCGCAATGAGTCCAACGGCTTGTGTAGTAACGGCTCGATCTGCCTGTATTGCTGCGCGATTCTGGCATATTTATCGGATTCCGGATCGCGTAGCGGTTTTTCATTTGTATTGCACGAATTAACGAACAGAAAAATGCCTGCAAGCGCAAATATTCTCATCATAAAACAATTGTTTCGTCTACGAATATAACTCGTTTCGAATAAGTTAGCCGACAGACGTTATTTTTTTAGCAGGTTATTTTTCGACAGCGTATCAACGAAATCATGTACCAACGCCAGGATATCATTGCTGATGACGCGATTTGCGGAATCAATCTTCTGGTTCATCTCGTCGGAAAGTTTAATTTTGCTGGTTTGCACATCCTGATTATCCAGTAAACGGGCAATCATTTCCTGCAAGACGGCGATGCGCTTTTCGTGATTGAGCCGCGATTTTTTTAAATCCATTCCAAGAAACACGATAATTGCGAGTAGCACGGCCACGATCACAACGAGGATATAAATCATTTTTGCTAATTAGGATAAGGTTAATCTGCCTGCAACATCGCAACAGGAACTGCAATCCGGTAAATTGAAGTAGTTCCGTCTCCAGCCCTCGTAAAATAAAGCTGCCCGTCTTTTTCATCGTAAAATGGGGCGCCATCAAAACTCCCGCTATTGATCTTGCTGCCAAGATTTTTCGGCTCTGACCAGTTTTTCCAGGTGTCGTCCAAACGAGAGGTAACGTAGATATCATAATCGCCGTAGCTGCTAAAACCATTACTGCTGAACAACAAGGTTTTCTGGTCTGACAACAAAAAGGGCATGCTCTCATCGGCGGCGCTGTTGATGATCTTCCCCATATTTTGCAAGAACATGTACGTTCCGTCTTCTTTTCGTGTGGCAAAATATAAATCGGCACCGCCTTGACTTAAATCGGATTCGATCCCTATAATTATAACTTTTCCATCGGCAGTAATTGTCGCTTCCGATGTGTCGTCATAATTGTTATAAGCGGTAATCTTTAACGGCCCGACGCTTTGGTATTTTCCGTCTCTCATCTGAAGAAACTCATAGCCGGTTTCGCCTGTTCCGCGGCCGTACGCAACACCGCCTTTAAGAATGTAGTGGCCATAACTTTCAATATAGTTGAAATTACGGTTGCTGCTCAACGATGCATCTTCGGAAACCGGCGCCGACCATTCCCCGTTGGTTAGTGAACAGGAGTAAATTACCTCCTTCTCGCCTGCATTGCTTGTGAAGAATAACTTTTGTCCGTCGGCAGAAACAACAGGAGCCGAAGGCTGCAGGCGGTCAAACGGAAGCGGCTTTGCATCAGGCAGACTTTCTAGGCCGGACACCAAGTTAATTGTGGGCAGGATTGGCTCGGGGGAATCGGAAATTCCAATAGCATCAATCTGCTTCTGACCCGGAAGCGATGCAAAAATAAATTCAACCTTTATTGCTACGACGTTCGCCACCGGAGCGTCAAGGATTGCGTATTCGATACCCGAGTTGACCGCAACATCGGGCGCTGTTTGCACTCTACGCCGTTTTCGGTTATAATAGTATCTACGGTCGGCTGCTATTGTGGGGCTGTACAATGGTGTACGATGCTCGGGTTTCCGGTACCAAACTGTCTGGAATTTCCCGGAGCCGTCGTCGGCCATAATTCGGTTCACGCATCCCGCATTCAGGTTTTCGAATACAGCGACTTGGCGAACGGTTTGCGGTTTATCGAAACCCACTACAACAGTTTCCCATCCGTCGAGCGCGTTTTTCGGTGTCCATGCGTTGGCACTCGGCCCTCCTTGCGGAAAAGCATCCGGTTTACCCAGGATACGTTTGATGCCGTTTTGCTTTCCGCCAAGATCTGATGAATATTTGATAACTTTTGAAGCCCACTGGATTTGCTGCGCCGACCCGGAAACCGCAATGGCTGCAGCAATAATGATAAATACCTTTCTCATGCCTAACAGTTATAAAAGGGCTGCAGATACTACTCTGCCAGCCCTTTGGTTACAAGCTACCAGCCTTTAGTGATTCACTTTATTTTTTCAACTTTCTTCCCCTTGAAAGCAAAGATGTATTCGCCATCCTCGGTAATATCGATGCCATCGCCATATTTCGGGCTTCCTCCCTTGCCTTTTGACTGCACGGATCCTTTGGTCTCACCGTTTGTCATATCGATTCCGTAAATAATGTTTTTGCTGTTGCGTTGGTCACGCAGGAAATAATTGTCGCCGATTTGGTAGAAGTAATCAACCCCACGGATTTTCTCAGTCGCATACGCACGCGATCCGTCTTTCTTATTGTAGGATGCGAGACCTTTTTCAGACAACACCACCACGCGCTCCCCGAAGTCTATCACATCGGTCGCCTTTCCAACTTTTGCATCATTGTGTTTCACATCAAATACTTGGGCTCCGCTAGCGATGTCATAACAATAGAATTGATCGCCGTCGCCTACAAAGACTGTTTTGTCATTCTCGAGGATAAGATCGGTAATGCGTTTGTCGAACTTTTCGGAGCGCCATGCTGTTTTCCCGGTCGCATCGTCTAACGCAAGCACGCTGTTTTTCTGTGCGCGATAATCCCAATAGATGTACGGAACCCATTGTTTCATCGATCCGCCACCGAATCCGCCCAGCGCCATTCCTGCAGAAAATCCGTTTGAGGTTTCTTCGAGCCTGAGTTCCTGAACCTGTACTTTACCGCCAACCTGAACTACTACTTTGTTACCTGCTTTGTATAGGTTCGGCATTGATAGGGCGCCGGTTATTTTTTCTGATGCCCATAATAATTTGCCTGTTTCAAGGTCGTGCTTTTCCACATATTTCGTTTTATCACGGTTGCCGAGAATCACAAGATATACAGCATCATCGGTGAACAACGGATCTGCAATAGTCCGGTATATTTTGGACCTTTTGTTGCCGCTGAACAACCCTTTCGACCCTTCCATATCGGTTTCGTAGGTAGCCGACCAAAGTTGCTGGCCGTTGTTGTAGTTGTAAACCGTAAGGCCGTTGAGGTACATAAAAATCTTGTCACCTTTGACCCATAGATCGATGATTGCGCGTCTTGTTACGAGTTCTTTTTCAATTGCACCTGTAAACGATGCGTCCCAAAGGATATCGCCGTTGCTTGCATTGATCCGAACAAGCTGATTTTTGAACCCGGCGAACAAAGCCCCTAGAGCAGTCGGCTTAAAATTCACCATGATGATTTCATTCTTACCCTGGTTGTAGATGTATTTACCAACGCCGCCTTTAAACCTATTCGTTTCCCAGACTTTTTCACCGGTGTCGGCTTTAACAAGAATGACCGATTCTTTCTGCGAAATTAAAAACGCGTCCAGCTCGCTGATGTATTTCACGGTTTCAAGTTCACCTTCGTCGGTTCCTTCTTCAGCTTTTGTGCCTTTCGGAATCAGGTTTTGGTATTGTTCCGAATTCCATAGTTCTTTTCCACTTACCAGATCAAGTACTGCAACGCGATCGGTTCCCATTTTGCGTTCGTCAAACAAAAATAGGTAGCCGCCTTTCTCTTTCCAGATTGTGTATTGGTATTCCGATTTATTGGTCTTATTGGTTGTGATTTTCTTGTAGTCGCCGCTCCACATTGCCTTTCCGTCCTGATCGATAACGGAAGCCGAATTGTCGTCGGTACCGATGATGCAGTTTCCGTTGGTGTTGCAAAGCGCGAGTCGCGTTGCCTTGTTGTCGAATTCAGTTTCCCAGACTGTTGAAAAGCTGCCGGATTTTTTTTGTGCAGTTACACTCAATGAGCCGCAGAGTGTTAGTGCAATTGCCAGTAGTAAAATGTTTTTCATGTTTGTTGATTTAGAAGGTTGCTGTGTATCGTATTTTGTAGCGCTGTTGCTTTTGAAGTTTGAAATTGAACTTATGGGCGAGTATGTAATCCGACATGAAGTTGATAAAGTCGATGTTCTTTATGTCGCTGTCGACTTTGAAGAATGAGGAAACTTTTCCGTTTTGAACAACTCCGATATCGACCACCATTGTGCCGGTAACGCCCTCGAACTCCTTCTTCTTTCGTTTCAGGAAGTCAACCGATTGAAACACGGCATCAATTTCTTTTGTTACTTCTTCATTCACAATTTCCTCGTCGGTCAAAACTTGCCGCTGCGCATTCGAGGGCATCGACAAAATCAGCATTAAGAAGACTGGAATTAGGTACATTTTTTTCATTTTCGGTTCGTTATGGTTACCGTACAAAGCTGCAACTATGGCAAATACCGTTCAATAAGGCATCTGCCGTATATTTTACAAGTCATCCACCAGGAGCGCGTGATGTGAGGCCAAAAAAAAGGCTGAACGAATCAGCCTTTTATCAAGTATGAGAGAAATATATTAATTTTCAGCCTGTAGGAATACGCCCCTGAACGACCCACTTGTGATTTCTTTGCTCATAGCGCAATTCTCATCAACTTTGCCTGTAAATTCGAACGTACCTTCTACTTTGGTGTCATTAATCGTAGTAATTGTAAGCGTTCCCGTAGCGTTGGAACAGTTGCTTGTGTCGTAGCTTTCCTGTGTTCCACCCGGAAGATATGCCAATACAGTGTCGGTATCTGGATTTACAGGGTAAGTGCCAGGCGCATCGATTCCGAGCATGATCACCGACATCGTGTTCTGGCTCATGTCGCTTCCAGAGATCATAATCAATCTGGCGTCTCCAGTTCCTGATGTAGTAGCAACCGCTACGGAATTCCCTTGAATTTCAAGGTTGTTGAATTGCGTTCCGTCGACCTTTCCCTCAATAAAGCTGTCGGTGCCGCCACCTGTGCCCGAGCTGTTGTTATCATCGTCGCTACATGCTGCTGCAAAGAATAATGCTGTTGCAATAATTCCTGCCTTTCCAAACGTTTTAAATGTGTTTAGTTTTTTCATAATTCAAAATTGATTTGTTAGTTAATTTTATCTTACAAATCTGCGATTATGAAATAGTGCAATCAATAGGGCATTTGCCGTATTTTAAAAACTCAGATGCGGGTGTTGCTTCTGTAGTGAAGAAATTCGTGTAGCAGTTTTAGCGGCAAACTGCTGATGTTCTGCCGAGGATTCGTTAAACGGGCGGTGTGACAATGCTTTTTGGATAGCTTCGACTTCTTTCATGACCGAACATGCTTCGGGTGAAACAAAATGTTCTGAGAACCGCTCCCAGATATAATCCACCGCTATCTGGTTCGGATGAAGCATATCGGTTCCGTAAAAACGATAGTCGCGCAATTCGTCGATCATAATTTCATACGATGGAAAGTAGCAGGCATTGGAAAAACGGGCAACAACATCATGAACAGCAGCAATTAAATGGGCTTTGCTGCGCTGGTTTTCTGCAAAACCGTCCTTAATATGCCGGACAGGGGAAACTGTAAACACTATCTGAACATCCGGATTCTGACGCTGCAAAAACGACATGATATTGTTCAGGCTGTCGATGATCAGGTCAACCGGTAATAATTCCTTCATAAATTGCTTTTGCGGCACTTTATGACAGTTGGCAACAACTTCCCCGGTTAGCGGTCGCCGGTATGCCCATGCAGTTCCTAGTGTGATAATGATATGGCTGGCGCGGGTAATGCCCGCTTTTGTAGTAGCGCGTGCAGAATTGAGTTTTTCCAGTGCCGAAGTTTTATCGGGGTCGCTCAGATCAGAATGTGCATCAAAACAATGCCAGCGACCGTTGTGGAAGAAGATGTCTTTTTCAGTGAAGACTTTGGTTGTTGTCGCGAATTCAATCACTTTTTGGAGCGCGAGCGGATGGAACAATATCCCAAACGGGTTTACGGTGTTCCGAAATTTATAATACCCAAATTTTTCTGCAATGTTTACCGCAAAGCAAGAACCCAGGGACACAATCTGAGAATCATAATCAATAGGATGATCATTGAATTTGATTGGTACCTGGGTCCTGAATTCCATTTCCGGTTTGGACTAGCTTAAAAAATCAGCCGCTCGTGCCAATGCCTCGGGTATTCCTTCAACATCTTTTCCGCCCGCGGTTGCGAAAAATGGTTGTCCGCCGCCGCCGCCTTGTATGTGTTTTCCAAGCTCGCGAACGACATTTCCAGCATTAAAACTACGTTGGGCAACAAGTTCTTTCGATATATAGACACTCAGCATTGGTTTTCCTTCTTGGGCAGTTGCCAAAACCAGAAACAAATTATCTCCCAGCGTACCAAGTTCATATGCAAGATCTTTTGCGCCTTCAGGGTTCAGGTCGACCTGTTTTGCCAGAAATCGGACGCCGTTAATCTCTTGTATTTCCGATGCGAGTTCCGATTTCAGATTCTTTGCCTTTTCTTTTAGCAGCAATTCAACCTGTTTTTTCAGTTTTGCATTTTCATCCTGAAGCGAAACCACAGCTTTGATTGTATCCTGCGGATTCTTCAGCGCCGCCTTTATTTCTTCAAGCGCTTTCTCCTGTGACGCAAAATAATTCTTAACAGCATCTGAAGTTATTGCTTCGATTCGGCGTATTCCTGCAGCGACCGCGCCTTCACTGATGATCTTGAAATGCCAGATATCAGCAGTATTGGCCACGTGGATTCCGCCGCACAATTCCATGCTGTCGCCAAAGCGGATCGCACGAACAGTGTCGCCGTATTTTTCCCCGAACAACGCCATTGCGCCTTCTTCCACAGCTTGTTGAAACGGGATATTCCGACGTTCGACCAAAGGCAATTGCTCCTGGATTCGCGCGTTTACGAATTCCTCCACCTGGCGAAGTTCTTCTTCGGTAACCTTTGAAAAATGCGAAAAATCGAAACGTAGGTAGTTGGGGTTTACCAGCGATCCTTTCTGCTCAACATGCTTACCAAGTATAGTACGCAAAGCGAGATGCATCAGGTGTGTCGCCGAATGGTTTGCGGCTGAATCCTCGCGGAGTGCCTTATCGACCTTTGCTATAAACGTCCCGTCGAGGCTTTCAGGAAGTCGCTTCGTAAAATGGATAATAAGGTTATTTTCTTTTTTAGTGTCGATAATTTCAATCGTCTCGTTTGAATTTGACAGTGTCCCTTTATCGCCCACCTGTCCGCCGCCTTCGGGATAGAATGGCGTGTGATCGAGCACAAGTTGATACAGAACGCCGTCCTTTTTCGAATCAATTTTTCTATAACGTGTAATTTTTACTTCATTGACAAGCAAATCATATCCTACGAATGTCTCAATATTGCCATCGATCAGCGTGGTCCAGTCGCCAGTAGAAACTTCAGATGCCGCACGAGATCGCGATTTTTGTTCGAACATAGCCTGATCGAAACCTTTCTCGTCTAGTTCGAGTTTCCGCTCGCGAAGGATCAATGCTGTCAAATCAATCGGGAAACCGAATGTGTCGTATAACTCGAATGCTTTTTTGCCGGAGATTATTTTTCCTTCTGACTCGGAGATGACATTCTCAAGAAGCTGCAATCCTTGATCAAGCGTGCGTAAGAACGACGATTCCTCTTCGCGGATCACATTCATCACGAGTGTTTGCTGCGAACGGATTTCGGGAAATGAGCTTCCCATTTGGTCGGCCAGCGTTTCGATTAGCTTATAAATAAACGGCTCTTTCGTGTTTAAAAACGTAAACCCATATCTGATTGCGCGGCGTAGAATACGGCGGATTACGTAACCCGCGCCTGTGTTTGACGGAAGCTGCCCGTCGGCGATGGCAAAAGCGACTGCGCGAACGTGATCGGCAATAACCCGGACAGCAATATTTATTTTTTCCTCGGCATCGTTAGCAGCCTTAATTGTATATTGTGAGTTTGTGATACTTTCAATTTTTCGGATCAGTGGCGAAAAAACATCGGTATCGTAATTCGATTGAACACCTTGTAAAACCATGCAAAGACGTTCAAAACCCATTCCGGTGTCCACGTGCTGTGCCGGAAGTTTTTCCAGCGAACCGTCTGCCTTGCGGTTAAATTCCATGAAAACGTTGTTCCAGATTTCCACAACATGCGGATGATCGGCGTTTACTAGCTCTTTTCCTGGCGTCGCGGCCTTTTCGGCTGCCGAACGTATATCGACATGAATTTCAGAACAAGGCCCGCATGGCCCCTGATCGCCCATTTCCCAAAAATTATCTTTTTTATTTCCGAGCAGAATTCGCTCTTCTGCAATTAACGTTTTCCAAATATCATATGCTTCCTGATCGAACGGGACATTTTCTTCCTTACTTCCCTCGAATACGGTCACGTAAAGAATGTTTTTGTCGATGTTGTAAACTTCCGTAAGCAGTTCCCACGCCCAATGAATCGCGTCTTTTTTGAAGTAATCGCCAAAGCTCCAGTTTCCAAGCATTTCGAACATGGTGTGATGATAGGTGTCGATCCCAACTTCCTCAAGATCGTTGTGCTTTCCCGATACGCGCAGGCATTTTTGGGTATCGGCTATACGTTTGCTTTTCGGCGTCCCGTTACCAAGGAAATATTCCTTGAATTGCGCCATTCCCGAGTTGTTAAACATCAGCGTTGGATCGTCTTTAAGAACGATTGGCGCAGATGGAACGATCGTGTGGCCTTTGCTTTGGAAGAAGTCCAGGAACTGCTTGCGTATTTCTTGTGATGTCATCATTGGAATATGGAATTTCATATTTGGGATTTGAATTTGGGATCTCAATATACATTCATTGAGATCTCAAATTCCAAATTCCAAACTGCCCCCGACAGCAGTGGAAAGCTTTGAGGCTTTAAAAGCCTGTGTTTCCCGCGATGGCACAGCGACCGGAGGAAGCTTGTGGCAGCGTGCCGGAAACACGGTTTTTAACCGAAAACTTGCAACGTAAGGCGGGATAAGGCCCTGAAAATTATAATAAAATGTTTTATCTTGGCATCGGCTTCAAACATTTATTAAATTTGTTCGGCCGACCTTTTTCAAAGGGCAAAAATAGGATTTTTTAAAATATGAAATGAGCTAAAAAAACTTGAAATAAAGCTTTAGTCTCAGAGCGAATTATATGTGACCTTTAAAAAAAGGTAAAATCCCACACATAAAATGGCTACACAAATATCCGGGTTTCTACCGGGTTTGTAGGCGAATGACATGTGACCCGTTGAAAAAACAATAGAAAGCGCACATGAAAAGGGTAAAATATTACTACGATCAGGAGAGCCTTGCCTACCGGAAAATCAAGACGAAGAAGCGCACTAAGTTTGCCTACGCGGGCTTGTTTTTGCTGGCGTCTGCGCTTTTTGGCACGTTGTGTTTTATCCTGCTGCTGAATACGCCGTACTTTGAAACTCCGAAAGACAGGCTTCAGGCGCGCGAAATCGAAAACTTCAAGATTCGGTATGCGCTTTTGAACAGAAAAATGGACGAGATCGATGCCGTTCTAGCGAGTATTGCCGAGCGTGACAACTCGATCTATCGCACGTATTTTAATACCTCCCCAATTCCCGATGAGCAGCGAAAGGCTGGATTTGGTGGCGTGAACCGCTACAAAGAACTTGAAGGCTTCAATAACTCAGAACTGGTAGTTAACACTTCAAGACGTGTTGATGTTATTCAGAAAGAACTCGCTATCCAATCAAAATCGCTTGACGAAATACTAAAGCTCGCAAGGGAAAAAAACAAGCTTTTGGCTGCGATTCCGGCGATACAACCCGTGCGGAACGAAAACCTTCGCGCCGTTGCATCGGGATTTGGCTATCGAAGCGATCCGTTTACGAAAGCCAGGAAGTTTCATGCCGGAATGGACTTTTCGGCTAAATCAGGAACTCCTATTTTTGCAACCGGAGACGGCGTTGTAGAACGTGCCGACAACAGCGCATCGGGTTACGGAAATCACATTGTACTTCGACACGGATATGGTTATGAAACGTTGTACGGACACTTGAGCAAGTACAAAGTTCGTGCGGGACAAAGGGTTAAAAGAGGGGACGTTATTGGCTATGTCGGGAGCACCGGCCGATCGGAAGCGCCACACCTTCATTATGAGGTACATAAGAATGGCGAGGTCGTGAATCCGCTTAATTTTTACTATGGAAATATTTCGGCAGCAGAATATGTTGTAATTTCGAAACTTGCAAACCAGGAAAATCAATCTTTAGACTGATGCACATAGAATTATCACCAGACAAAAGGTACTACAGCATTGGCGAACTTGCCCGCGCTTTTAACGTCAATGCATCGCTGATCCGCTTTTGGGACAAGGAGTTCGATGTCCTTAAACCGAAAAAAAACGCAAAAGGCAACCGGATGTTTACGCCGGAGGATGTAAAGAACCTGCAGCTGATTTATCATCTGGTAAAAGAACGCGGATTTACCCTTGAAGGCGCGAAGACGCATCTGAAAGAAGGGCAAAAGAAAACACTTGACAAATATGAGATCATCAGTAAACTTGAATCAATAAAAACACAACTTACGAATATTAAAAACGCGCTTTGACAAGGGCAATAGCAGTGACAACAGCAATTAGAAAGGGTACAATAATGCCGAACACATAAAAACCTGAACCGTACAGCCCGAACCATTAAAATAGAAACCAAATATTTAAAAATTAATAAAATGAGAAAGTACTTACCGTGGATTATCGTTGGAGGAATTGTTTTAATCCTGTTCTTCTGGATAAAAGGAATCAACAACACAGCCGTTACATTGAACTCGAATATTGAGGAGTCGTGGGGTAATGTCCAAACTGCTTATCAACGTCGTAACGACCTTATCGGAAATCTTGTGAATACCGTAAAAGGCGCAGCCGAACACGAAAAAGGAACATTGACCGCAGTGATCGAAGCGCGTGCAAAAGCGACTTCGGTAAACGTGGACCCACAAAATATTACCCCGGAACAGCTTGCCGCATTTAATTCGGCCCAAAGCGGGGTTTCATCCGCCTTATCACGACTACTGGTGACCGTTGAAGCGTATCCGACACTACAGGCAAACCAGAACTTTTTAAAGCTTCAGGACGAACTGGCAAGTACCGAAAATCAAATTCTGACAGCACGAACACGTTTTAACGAATCAGTAAAACCATACAACAATCACGTTGGAACGTTCCCAAATTCGCTATTTGCAGGAATGTTTGGATTTCAGAAAAAAGCGTATTTCGATGCTGTTGAAGGCGCCGACCGGCCTGTAGAAGTCCAATTCTAAATATGGCCAGCGCTGATTCGTTCCTAAGCAAAGAAGATGAACTCGAAATTGTCGGGGCAATTCGCCTTGCGGAAAAAGAAACTTCTGGCGAGATTCGGGTACACATTGAAAAAAAAGCTTCCGTTGATGCATTTACCCGCGCAACGGAAGTTTTCCACTTGCTTAAAATGGACAATACGAAACTTCAGAACGGTGTGCTTATCTATCTTGCTGTCGACGATCATCAGTTCGCCATCATTGGCGATAAAGGGATCAACGATATTGTAGGGCATGACTTCTGGGACAGCACCAAAGACATCATGGTTTCCCATTTCCGCGATGGCAACTTTAAGCAAGGCTTAATTGACGGAATACGGCGGGCCGGCGAGCAACTGCAGAAACATTTTCCATGGGAAAGCCATGATACCGACGAATTATCAAACGAAATCTCCCGAAGCTAATGGGTTTTTCTATTTTACAGACGCGCGCCCTCGCAGCCGCAGTTTTCCTGCTTTTTTCATCTAATGCCATAGCGCAGTTTAAAATTCCTGAAAAGCCGTCTTTCCAGACCAGCGTATACGACTATGCGAATCTTTTGAGCCCGACGGAAAAAGCGGCGCTTGAAGAGAAACTCGTACGCTATTCGGATTCAACTACGACCCAGATCGTAGTTGTAACAGCCGAAACCATCAATAACGAAAGTATCGGGATCCTTGCTCCCAAATGGGCACACGAATGGGGCGTTGGACAGGCAAAGGAAGACAACGGGGTTTTTATCCTGCTCGCCGAAAAAGAACGTGACATCTGGATTGCGCCTGGTTACGGAGTTGAAGACCGCTTGTCAGCAGGAATTACAGGCGAACTTACGCGGAATGTGATCATTCCTGAATTTAAAGCAGGTAATTATTATAGCGGTCTAGATAAAGGTGCCGACGCAATTTTCGACGTCTTAAAAGGAAAATACAAAGGAACCCGAAAAAAAGAAGGCGGCGCACCACCGCTAATGTTTATTGTAATTTTTATAATTATTATCATCATACTTGCTTCCCGTAAAAGAGGCGGCGGAAATTCAGGTGGACGCGGCGGCGGATTCGGACTCGGCGAAATGATCATCCTTAGCAGCCTTGGCCGCGGTGGATTTGGCGGCGGCGGTGGATTTGGCGGCGGTGGCGGCGGATTTGGCGGTGGCGGATTTGGTGGTGGATTTGGCGGCGGCGGCTTTAGTGGCGGCGGCGCAGGCGGAAGCTGGTAATCTAAGTTCTATGACTAAATTTCTTATCTCATTGGTGTTTTTGCTACACCTGTCGGCTATAGCCCAGCAATTAACGCGCGAGGAAAACCTACAGCAAATAAAACAGCTTGATTCGATCATAGCATTCGAACCGACCGCTGAAAACTATTTTTTTCGTGGGACCGCCAAATACAATATTGGTGAATATCCTGCTGCGCTATCCGATTTTGATAAAGCGATTGCTCTCAATGATTCAGATTTCGATTCGTTTTACAGCCGTGGGATATTGCGACATAAAATAACCGATTATAATGGCGCGATAACTGATTTTACCCGCTGTATTGGGTTAAAACCACAATCAGCTAAATCCTTTTATGGCCGCGGTTACGCAAGGTCAATGACCGGCGATTATGACGGCGCACTCGCGGATTATAAAGCCAGTAATGAAATTAAACCAAATGCATCGGCGTACTTTAACAGCGGGCTGATACTTCAAAAGGCTAAAAATCATCTCGCCTCAATTGCAGAATTTAACAAAGCAATCGAATTAAATCCGACGTTTACCGAAGCATATTCGAACCGGGCGATATCGCGCGCATACGCAAGGCAACCTGAAGCGAAAATGGACTTTGATATCGCCATTTCATTTGAGCCTGACAACGGTGAGCTCTACTACAACCGGGCGATGTATTTCCTGAATTATAAAACCGGCGACTACTGCGTCGATCTCAAGAAAGCAAGGGATTTAGGTTTTACTGCAGCGAAAAGTGTGATCGCAAAGAATTGCAAGCCTTAGAATGCAGGTACGTTCGTATAACTGCTTTTGTAGCGGTCTTGCATGACAACTGTTCGTCGAGAATTCAGAGCTTTAATCGAAAAATGGTAACTGTTATAGATTGCTAAATATCAAATACTTAGATTAGCGGAACCTAAATCATAAAAGGATGAAGAAATTATTAGTATTGCTATTTCTGATCTTAAGTCTCGCAAGCTTCACCACGTCTGAACCGCGCCGGGCTGACGTTGCTGTACAGCTCGAAAACCTCGACTGTCATCATGGCCAGTGCCAGGCAACCGCAAAAAGTACCGGTAAGCAATGCAAACATTGCGTATCTAGTAACGGAGATTTGTATTGTTATCAACACAAACCATAGAAAAACCCGAAGCTGAGGCTTCGGGTTTTTTATTATAAATATCAGTTTATTTCTCCCTGATGTAAATATCGATTGGAACTCCTGAAAAGTCCCAGTGTTCCCGGATCTTGTTCTCCAGAAAACGCTTGTACGGCTCTTTCACATACTGCGGCAAGTTCGCGAAGAAAACAAACTGAGGCGTCGGAGTTGGGAGCTGCATGCAATATTTAATTTTCACGTATTTTCCCTTTAATGCCGGCGGCGGATACCCTTCGATCACTTTCAGCATATAGTCGTTGAACTTCGAGGTCGGGATCCGCTGTTTGCGGTTTTCAAAAACCTGAACTGAGGTTTCAAGCGCTTTTAGTAAACGTTGTTTTGTCAAAGCTGAAACAAACAGGATCGGCACGTCGGTGAACGGCTCAAGTTCCTTTCGGATCTTCGCCTCGTAATCGCGCGTAGACATGGTATCTTTTTCCACAAGGTCCCATTTATTCACGAGGATCACCACGCCTTTGCGGTTTTTTTCGGCCAGCCAGAAGATGCTTTGGTCCTGCCCTTCAAATCCGCGTGTTGCATCGATAATCAGTATACAGATGTCGGCATGTTCAATTGCACGAACCGACCGCATTACCGAATAAAATTCGAGATCTTCCTTTACCTTGGCTTTTCGTCTGATTCCAGCCGTATCAACCAGGTTAAATTCAAAACCGAAACGGTCAAATTTAGTATCAATTGCATCACGCGTGGTTCCTGCAATATCCGTAACAATATATCGGTCTTTTCCAATCAACGCATTGATAAAGCTTGACTTACCTGCGTTAGGGCGGCCTACGACTGCAAAACGTGGAAGTTCAACTTCTTCCTGGACAGGTTCGGGTTTTTCAGGAAAGGCCTCTATTAGCGCATCGAGAAGATCGCCTGTTCCGCTACCTGAAATACTTGCAAACGTAAAATATTCGCCAAGCCCAAGGTTATAGAACTCAATTGCGTCCTTTTCACGCATTGCATTGTCGACTTTATTGACCGCAAGCAATACCGGTTTGGTAACTTTTCGCAGCAGCTTTGCAACGGCTTCGTCCATCGGCGTAACGCCTTCTTCAACATCAACAACGAAAATGATCACGTCGGCTTCATCGATAGCAAGCTCAACCTGTTTGCGGATCTCGCCTTCAAAAACGTCATCGCTCCCGCGTACATATCCTCCGGTATCAATAACCGAAAACTCTTTTCCATTCCATTCGCTTTTACCGTAATTCCGGTCGCGCGTAACGCCTGAAACCGAGTCAACGATTGCTTCCCTTCTTTGTATCAGGCGGTTAAACAACGTCGATTTTCCAACGTTGGGCCTTCCTACTATCGCAACAATGTTATTCATAATGCTTTTTCAAATATTTACTGCGTCTGTTCGCTACGCTCGGGTTGCAAAGATAGCCCTTTTTAATTGAAGGTTGAGAAGTTTAAGTTGGGCGTTGCCTGTGGGCCGGGTCTTCCGCTATATCTTGCTCAATAACCCGAACATTTTATTGGGTGACTGAAATTTCGCAAGGATGCCGCTGCAACCCCTAACGCGGCTCCTGTTTTGAAACATGCGGTTGGTTCGTTAAAGTTACCACAAAGCTTATCAACCAAATTGCCTGCTAAAGGTGTGTTTTTTATCTTTAGGCCTCAAAATCTACATCATGAAATGTCCAAATTGTAATGTAAGTCTGGTAATGTCGGAGCGTAGCGGAGTCGAAATTGATTATTGTCCGGAATGCCGCGGCGTATGGCTTGATCGCGGTGAGCTGGATAAAATCATTGACAAGTCGGTAACCACTTCGCCGGGGTTTGATGTCAGGAAGGATGACAATTACGGCCACCACCAGCAGCAACATCAGCAGCACAGCGATTACTACAAGAAGAAACGTAAAGATTCGTTTCTCGGCGATCTGTTTGACTTTTAGGATTATCCGAGCAACCGGCGTAATGCTGCTTTCGCAAAGGGTGCAAACGGAAGCCGGCTGATAATTCTCAGCTCGGTGGGTAAAGTCGTTTCATTATCGAGAAATCGAAATACATCCCTGCAATTGCTTTTCTCAAACAAGCGGATGAAAACAGCTGCGCCGGGAACAGAATTATTTGACAGAACATCAAGTAGGACGCTGTCATAAAACCGGAACCTCCAAGGTTGTTTTTTAGACTTTGGCTTTTTGCCAAGTTTTAGCAAATCGACAATCTCAGCCGACTGTTTTTGGATAAACTGAAACGTGTATCCCGTTGATCCTTTTGTTTGTCCGCCGGCGGTTCCAATGTAGAAAAGACTATTTTCGTATGTTGGAAAGTCGGCGTTTGTCATCGGAATTACACCTGCTTCCCTTTCAGCTATGACATAATCAGACGAAATAAATTTCAGGATATACTGCTGAAGTGCATTTTCATAATCAGCTTCAGCAAGCACCGACGTCGAGAAAACAGTATATTCAATTAAGGCCTCAGCTTCGGAAAACGGAAGGACGTATAGAAATGCTGTTACCCCGTTTTGAGGCGTTCGGAAATCCATTAGAGTCGCTTTGGCGGGATCGAACACGGGCGTCGAAGTTGTAATGCGCCAGCCTCTGAAATGCTGCAACATAAAAACATTGCCCGATCGCAGCGTCGGCTTTTTCAAGATACTGTTAAAGATGTATTGGGCTGTAAAGGTCTCTCCGTTAACTGTAATTCCTGGTGATCCGCCGTTAAAAACCTGCTCAGTCTTCCCTTTCAAAAATGTAAAGTTCGGCTGCTTTGCAATCAACGCCAGTGAGTAATTATAGAAGTCGATTCCGCGGATTAGTTTGTATTGATACGATTTCAGGTCGAGCGGGATTGTTCCATTGGCATCACGAACCTGCAGTTGGCCCCACTGCCTGAAAACAATATCTTCAAAGATTCCGCTCTCCGTTTCCCAGAAACACCACGTCCGGTCATTTTCTCTTTTTGAAGATTGGTCGGTTATCAATATTTTCTTTTCGGCAAATTTTCCCGATTTGATTAAATGTACGGCAAGGCTCAATCCGGCGCAACCAGCTCCGGCGATGATATAGTCATAGTCACGCTGCCTCATGATTGCGCAGTATCTATACGACGTTCTTTGGCCCTCAAACGATCAGTGTATATTTTCTGACGATATTTCCGCGCCACGTAAAGCATGCCGAAACATTCTCCGTGCTGTTTGTTCAGGTGCTTATGATGCATTTTATGTCCCCAGCGAAGGCCGAGCAAATAGGGGTTATTGGTCTTCGAAAACCATTTAAAACGCTGATGGATGATAACGTCGTGAATCATAAAGTACGCAAATCCGTATGCCATTATTCCAAATCCTAATCCTGCGTATGCCACATTCCTATCAGAAACTCCGCGATAAATCAAGATGATACTCGGAACCGCAAATATCACGAAAAACCAGTCATTCTTTTCAAAAAACGTATTTGTCTGTTGATGGTGGTCGCGGTGCAGGTTCCATAAAAATCCGTGCATTATATACTTGTGGGCAAGCCATGTTAGGCCTTCCATCAACAGGAAAGTTCCAATAAATACAATGATAAAAAATCCAGTTTCCATCATAACATTTTTAATTGCATCTTAAGTCCCGCCCGAAACACGATTAGCGCCTTATGGTGATTTGCAATACGGAAGCGCGTTTGCATGATTTTTGCCGGTGGCGCAAGTTTTATCTTTCGGAAAAGGGAATAATAATACTTATATGCGACATAAACCCCGAACTTAGCCTTTAGCGGTAATTGCCGGATACCGTCGAACGCATCACAGAAATCCTGCTCAATCTCTTTCTCAATGCTGTTCTTGTCACCGATCGTAAAATTATCGAAATTACAGTCGGGAAAATACGTCCGGGACAAATCATTATAGTCGGCGCGCATATCGCGCAAGAAATTCACTTTCTGAAAAGCTGCTCCCAAGGCTCTCGCTGATGTTTTCAGCCGATCAAATCTTGGCCTGTCGCCTTCGCAAAAGACATACAAACACATCAAGCCGACCACCTCAGCCGAACCGTAAACATACTGGTCATACGACTCTTTATTATATTTTTTCTCCGTCAGATCCGATCTCATGCTATTAAAAAAAGAACGGATTAGCGAAAGGTCGATATTATATCGGTTGACCGTTAGCTGGAAGGCGTGTAAAACCGGATTCAAACTTATCTTTTGAGCGACTGCATCGAAGGTCTGTTGTTCAAAGTGTTGAAGCAGTTCCGACTTATCGTGGTCATGAAACGTATCGACGATCTCATCAGCCAAACGTACCATTCCGTAAATGTTGTAAATCGGCGACCTCAAATCCTTGTGAAGCAGCAGTATTGCCGACGCAAACGACGTACTGTACGCACGTGTAATCGCCCGGTTGCATTGTATGCTCACATCATCAAATAACGCTATTGTCATACTTTAGAAATAAAAATTTTGTTTACAAGTTTTGCTACCACCTCACCGCTGATAATTGCAGGCGGTACGCCCGGGCCTGGAACAGTAAATTGGCCAGCGTAAAAGAGGTTTTTTACTTTTCGGCTTCTGCACGAGGGCTTAAGTATCGCTGTTTGCATCAGCGTATTTGCCAAACCGTACGCATTACCTTTGTAGGAGTTGTAATCAGAGACGAAATTGCTTGTTGCATACGATCTTTTAAAAATTATGTTTGGACGGATGTCTTGGGCTGTCCGTTCTTGTATCCGATCAAGTATCTTATCCAGATAAAACTCCCGAAGCGCCTGATCGTCACCTTTTAATCCTGATGCGACCGGAATCAGCAGAAACAGGTTTTCACAACCTTCGGGCGCTACGCTGGCATCCGTTGTTGAAGGTACACACATATAAAAAAGCGGCTCCGACGGCCATTTTGGATCGGAATAAATTTCATCAGCATGCTTTTCAAAAGGAACATCAAAGAATAAGGAATGATGTAGAAGTCCCGGGAGCTTCCGATTCAGTCCGATATAGTAAACCAGACACGACGGCGCGAGGATACGTTTGTTCCAGTACGATTCTGAATAAGTGCGAAACTTCGACTCCAGCAGGTTCATCTCAGTAAAGTGATAATCGGCCGCACTAATTACAACATCGGCCGTAAGTATTTTATCATCAGCTACTACAGCAGTTGCCGTGTCTCCTTTTACAAGAATTTTCTGGACTGGCGTGTCGAAAATAAACTTTACGCCCAGTTCCTCACAAAGCTGTTGCATCGCCTCGACAATTCTATACATTCCGCCTGACGGATACCAGGTCCCGCCTTTTATGTCGGCGTAATTCATCAGGCTGTACAACGCAGGAGTATTTTTTGGAAGCGCTCCCAGAAACAGCACCGGAAACTCCAGCACCTGCCGGATCCTGGGACTTGAGAAGCTCTTGGCGATATGTTTTTTTATCGACGAGAACACGTCGAGTTTAAAGATATTCCGCAGCAAAGGCCAATTGAGAAACTCGGTCACCGAAAGAGCCGGTGTGTAGACAAGCCGTCGCATCCCGATGTCGTATTTGGTTTCCGCTTCCGCAAGATATTTGTCAAGCTTTGCCCCAGATCCGGGTTCAATATGTTCGAACACCGTGCGTAAGCCGTCATAATCCGAAGGGAAATCGGAATGGGAATGGTCCCAGTATACGCGGTATGACGGATCAAGCCGGATGAGCGAATAAAAGTCGGCTACCGATTTGCCAAAGGTTGAAAAAAAATTTTCAAATACTTCAGGCATCCAGTACCAACTTGGACCCATGTCGAACGTAAAACCCTCGGCAGAAAACTTTCTGGCACGTCCGCCGGCCGCTTCGTTCTTTTCAATAACCGTGACGCTCCATCCCGACTTTGCTAAAAAAGCTGCTGTAGACAAACCCGCTATTCCCGCTCCTATCACAACTGCAGTCTTCTGTTCAATCACTTTGTTTAATTATTTTTATACAAAATTAAACAAAAATAATTTAGGGCAGAAAAAAATCGGACTGTTGAGATCCGATTTGGCTTATTTTGAAAAGGTTAGTTGTTGTATCCGAAGCGCCGCAATTGGTTGGTGTTGCTACGCCAGTTTTTGTTGACCTTGACATACATTTCGATGTGGATCTGTTTTCCGAAGAACTTTTCAAGATCGGCACGCGCTTCGATCCCGACACGCTTTAGGGCTTCGCCTTTATGTCCGATAATAATTCCCTTTTGCGTATCGCGCTCCACCATAATCAGTGAACGTATTCGTATAATGTTGTCATCTTCAATAAATTCCTCTGTTTCAATTTCTACCGCATACGGAATTTCCTTGTTGTAGTGCAAAAGGATCTTCTCGCGAATGGTTTCGTTTACAAAGAAGCGCTCCGGCTTATCCGTTAGCGTGTCTTTCGGATAATACGCAGGTGATTCGGGCAACAAAGCCAGGATTCGGCTGAAGACTTCAGGAACATTAAAATTCTTAAGTGCCGATATAGGGAATATTTCGGCGTTGGGCACTTTAGCCGACCAGAATGCGACCTGTTCTTCAAGTTGCACCTGATTGGAATTATCGATCTTGTTCAAAAGCAAAAGCACCGGAATCTTAGCGTGGATGATCTTGTTGAAGAACGCTTCGTCTTTTAGATCCTGTTCACCAATCTCGACCATGTAAATCAGGATATCGGCATCTTCAAAAGCCGACTTTACGAAATTCATCATCGACTCCTGCATCTCGTATGCCGGCTTTATAATTCCGGGTGTATCTGAAAGAATGACCTGAAAATCATCGCCGTTTACGATTCCCAGGATACGATGCCTTGTAGTTTGTGCCTTTGAGGTGATGATTGACAAGCGCTCACCGACGAAGGCGTTCATCAGGGTTGATTTTCCGACGTTCGGGTTACCAATAATATTTACAAATCCTGCTTTATGTGACATAATGATCAAGTATAAAAAAAGCCACTCATTTCTGAATGGCTTGCTTAGTAGCGGGAACAGGACTCGAACCTGTGACCTTCGGGTTATGAGCCCGACGAGCTGCCTACTGCTCTATCCCGCGCTGTTCGGGTGCAAATATACGACGAATATTAATAAACACAAGTCTTTTTTTTAAAATTTTCATTTGCCGTAGCTTGCAATAATGTAAGAACATCTTTTTGTAGTGCAACAACACTGACACTATTGTAGTTAAATTTATATAAAACTCACAAAATGGACTATATTCAGATTCTCGGACTCATAGCCGCCGTATTCACTACTGCAGCAAATATTCCACAGGCATATAAAATCGTAAAGACAAAATCGACGAAAAGCATCTCCACAATGACCTACTCGTTATTGCTGGCAGGCTTCATTATTTGGATCACTTACGGGATCTTTCGTGATGATATTCCGATTATACTGGCCAATGGTATATCCGCGCTTGTGGCCGTAACGATCCTATTCCTGAAGCATACTTCAAGAACAGTGCTGGAAGACCTGCACGATAAAATGCACAGCGACGATTCCAAAAATTAATTATCCCAGGTAACGATTTGGATCGCCATCGTCTTGATCGGTGTCGTCCTGCCTGTCGCTTCCGTGCGTGCTGTCTTCATCCTCGTCGAAATGCAGGTTCCATGAATCGAACTGTTGTGTCTCATCCTGAAAGCAGATCCATTCCATAATGTTCGATTCCGGATTTTCTATAGCACAGGTGTGATGTGTTCTCATGATTGTTTATTTATTCCGATAAATTTCGGCATTAAAAAGCGGGCCTGTTTTACAGCATTGACAGATTTATTTGCAGGATATTAAGTAATAACCGACTGATAATCCACAATTTAACTTTTCTAATAATCGTGCAAATATTCTTCAAAATAGTGTAAGATTTGAGAAAAGCCAATGTGCAACCTTTGTACATCGAGAAGCATAAACTACTTTATCAACTAAACCACTTTTACAATGAAATCTTTACACAGACCAATTCCGGGAAACGAGAAGGCTTTTAAGGCAACCACAAGAGTAATGGACAATTTTGAGGACCTTTATGACGAGAAACTACAAGATATGTATTGGACGCAAAGTACGTTGATGAAAGCGATGCCGAAAGTCGGCCCGAAAATTAAGAAAATGAAATCGAGATAACACCATAACTATACGTTTTGCTAAAGCTCGTCTGCCCATGTATGACGGGCTTTTTCATATTTAACTACATCCTCTTCAACACGTTGAAATGCTGTAACAAAAACGAAAAATCGAATAAGGAACAACTGCTGGAATTAGAAGAACTTTGATTTAACAAAAAGAAATTGCTATGCTACTCCAAAACAAACTCCAAAACGTAATCCAGGCCAACAGCGATGCATGCACCCGCGTGGTCGCCAAAAAGGTGGCGCAGACCTATGTACACATCTACGATTGTCTTCTATTTATGCGACTGTTCATGTAATGAAAAAAAAGCCGGCAGACAAGCCCACAGCAACGGCTAGAACCAGACGAAAGAAAGTACTGACATCTGAGCAGGTAAGAAGCGGCTTTGAAGACCAGTTGCACCAGCGCTATTGGGCAGAAAAAGAATTACTCCAGCTATTACCCCAGCTGATTAAACGCACCACATCGTATGAACTCGCCGCAGCAATTCAGGAACATCTTTTAATCTCGGAACAACAGGTCATGCGGCTAATTCATGTATTTGATATAATCGAAGAACGCGCAACCGGCAGTCGATCGACCAAAATTAACCACCTCATAAACCAAGCTGAAATTATCATATCCGGGAACGAATTAGGATATGCGGGCGATTCAGCCATAATTGAGGTCTGCCAAAAAATTATGCTTCACGAAATTGAAGCGTATTCGGCCCTTCGCGAGGATGCGCTTACTTTAAAAGAAGATGGCGCGGCCGAGTTGTTGGACACTGCCATTTCTGAAGAGAAAAACGCCCACAAGATGCTGTCTCAAATCGCATTGTCTGCCATATACTTTAATCAGGCAGGTTAAAAAAAAAACCGCTTATTATCGCGGCTTTCTCATTTAAACATTGTTCGTATTGAAATCTTCAAGATCATCGTCGGACGAAATCGACCTATGACTGTCTTCGTCCAGATCTATGTTTTCGTTTAGAATGTATTTGTCCTGATTAAAGGCTTCAGAATTTCTGGAATTTTTCACTTCAGGATCCCATAAATCTTCATTTTCTGGCGTTCCATCTTCGATATCGTCAGAGTTAAGTAAGGTTGTGTTTCCTTCATCTGTATACGAAACTCCTGGCTGTTCAAGCGCAAGATATTTGTCTTCGTCTGACGAATAATATCCTTCCACTGTTCCTTTATCGGTTTCCAAACCCCCGTGCGCATCCTGCGGAATATCGTGATCATTCTCCGGCTGCCGTGAAAAGACCTCATCGTTTCGCTGGCTTTCGGAATTATCAAAACCATTGTCATTCCCTTTATTTGGTACCATATTGTTAGAATAAAATTAAACTGTTGATGTTATTGTCCTTCAACAACTGTTGATTGGTTTTCAGCAGGTTTCGGATGTATTGCCTGTTTCTCACCTGCATTCTTTTATACTTCATGCCGGTAAGGTTTTCTGCCAGCGTCTCAAGCGCTGTCTTGTTGCTGTCGGTGGTAGTTTTTACAGTTTTCATTGGTTTATATTTGGTTATGGTATCTATCTTATAAATTTACCGATTACACCTAACAAGCGGTTTATACAATTTCTGACGATAGTTGCAGTATTCCCACACTACAACACGATGCGGCCTTCTACGCCAACATCTTCAGCATTTCCCCCGGTAATTGCAGCCGCAGCAATTTTAAGCAACGTAACTACTTTGCCTTCTTTGGTGTCCCAATAGTATGCATCTGTCGGGCGAACTTTGATCACCGTAACATCAGGATCGTTTTCCCCCTGCTCGAACCACGCCTTTGCAACGGGCGACCAAACCTCATCTATTTTGCTTTTATCCCGATAGATCGTTGCATGTCCGAAAAGAGATAAAAAGTGCGAATCGGCATTGTTTGCGAAAATAAGTTGAACACGATCGTCCTGCATAATCTCAAAGTTCTTGTTGCTTTGCTTCGAACTGATGAACCACAAGTTTCCGTTGTCATCTACCTCCTGCACGTGCATGGGCCGTGTTGCGATTGGCTGAACGGATAGCTCGGTACAGAACATGCATGTTTTAATTTCCTCGGCCATCTGTTTAATCTTAGCCGCAGCTTCCTGACTGGTCAAATTCTTTATTTCCGACATGTTTATTAGTTTTTAAATTGTTATATGTAAGCGTTGCTACTCAAATTTAAGATTAAAAAAAGCATTATTCTGTTAGCGGTTTATTAATATTTCCGTTAAAAGCCTAATAAGAACCCGAATACGAGCCTGCCACCATCGCCCGACTGGAAGTAGGAAAGCCTGGCCGTCACAAGGTTCACCCCATTCAAATAGACGCCTCCGCCGTACGACTGGTGCCATTTTTCAGAAGTATCGTCTTTAAGCCATACACGTCCATAATCCACTCCGCCAAAAAGTCCGTAATACAGTGGTCCGAATCCGTTTTTCAGCTTGCCAAGGTTCCATCGCAGATCCGTGCTTTGATAAAACGAGCGTTTACCCGCGAAGCGTTGATTTCTGAATCCACGCAAATCTGCATCGCCACCAACGGTCGCTGCCTGATAGAACTCATACGCATTGCTGAAGAGCGCACGGCCCTTCAGCATGGTTTCCAATACCCAATTCCCCGTGGGCGACAATCGGTAAGTAAACCCTAAAGCCGACTCAGCATACGGAACCTTTCGGCCGGTTTCATTGATGTTAATTTTAATTCCGCCCGACAATGCGAATGTCATCCCAAGTGTAGGATTCGACACGTTATCGTAATTGGCAAATCTATATCCGCCGCTATAGTCCATGAAATTCTGATATTGGAAAACCTCCGGATTTACGATTCCCGGATCCGAGATAAAGCGGTCGGCTGTGCGATCTACGCGGTTGCGCTCAAACGATGCTCTTACAAACGCTGAACCGCCTTGTTCGCCCTGCCACTGCAGCGAAGGCGAGGCTCGGATCGTGCGTATTTTCACCCTGTTGAAGTCTTTGCCGACTTCATCTTCGAAATTCTCGGTTTCATTTCCGAGTCCGAAGAAGTTAATGCTGAAATTCGGGCTTGTATAAAGCAGGTCGACTGCCAGATCCCATTTACCAACAACGTCCGGAAATAACCCGTCGTAGCGCAGTTCGTATCCGCCGGTAGCAAAATAAAAGCTTCCGCGGACGCTGTGGCGCTGCATGTTCGGATAACTATTGAACGTACTGATGTTGTAGGCTGCAACTCCGCCTATTTTAATTCCGTCGTCAGGATTGAATCCTATTAGGGGCAGCGCCGAAAAGAAATTGTACTTCGGTTTTTCGAAGATATAGCTGTTGCGCTCATAGGAATCGCTGAAGGCCATTTTTGCCGAACCGGCGTCGATGACGTCGCTGTCGGTTGCGACAAAATCGTATATCTTGACACGTTTTCCGCACTCCACCTGATACCTGTCGGTTTCGGATCCGCCCATGAGGCGAATCTGCGGCCCTGTTGCTGTGCCGGTAACTTCAAAAACATCTTCAGCCCCGAGCCCGTATAGCCAAAGTTCTTTTGTCAGATCATTATCATATGAGTGCTCAAAAACTACTTTCTGAACATTATCTTCTATCTGATAAACCTGCACAGTGGTCGTTTCTGCGTTTCTATCGACAACAATTCTGTCTATGCCTTCCGATCCGGTTATGATCACCTTCCGCCGGAGAATTTCGAAATACTCGGTAGCGTATTCTCGCAGATGCGTTTTTCGGGTTTTAAGTTCTGATTTTATTTTATCGGCCAACCCGTCCTTCATTTCTACAGGTAAGTTTTCAAATGCACGGTCGATTTCCGCGTCCGATAAATTTTCGATGATGTAAGTCGCCTGACGCAGCCAATCCTCACGATCCGCTTCAGGAAGCAATGCAACATCTAGATTGAACGCCTGACGGTTGAACCACTTCACATTGTCTATCTCTTTGCCGTACGATTTCATGTGGCGTATCGGCTGAAACTTCATTATGATCTTAAACAGCAGTCCGTCGAATCTTGTAAAAGCCTGGTCGCGGTTCAGCGGGATCGGCCGGTAGATGATCTTACCATTCGCAGGATATTCACCCCATTTCCATTGATCAGGCCCACGATCCCAGTCACCTATCAGCATATCAAACAAACGTGCTTTGATGTAATCGTCTTTGTCAACGCTATACTTTTTGTCTCTGCGGATGTTGGCAAGCATTTCCTCTGTTTCGATTATTGACGATGGTTTGCCAAAGTTCCGAAGGGTACGTGAAGCGTCAGTCGGATGTTCCTCTATCAGATAAAGTTCATCACCGAAGTTCGAATTGAACAACCCTAACGATTTTTGCTTCGGAATAAAAAAAAGCCGCGGGTTGCTGTGGCTTACGGCGATGCGCTGCGCCAAACCAGAAACCACAAGTGGAGCGTATGGATGTGCCGTGGTATAGAAATCGAGAATAAACTCGTCGGTGTAGGTATTTCTGAACGCATTTTCAACTGCCTGATCCCTGAATGCTGCCGATTGCAAAAACCTCGCACCGCTTTTTCTTAAAGCCCGCATTTCATATATGCGGCCGCCTTTTGTTGTTAATGTTATCGATCGTGATTGATCGTCGTTCCCGGACAAATCCGGCGTCAGGCCGCCAAACAGCGTGTCCAGATTTGCCTGTCGCACGCGAATAGTTCTTCCGTACAACCTGCGGTAATGCTCGCCCCAAAGTACGCGGTAGAACTTCGTTTTGTTTGTCATGTTGCGGCTGTAGACCGAGGTATCTTTAACCGCCGCGAAGTGGGCGAAAACCTCGCGAACATTCGGCTTTTGGGGCGCTACAAGAGGTTCGCGCTGAGCCAGAAGCGCTTCCTTGCCCTCGCGTCCCACGCCGTAAAAAGATACCCTTGCTCCGCCGGTTTTTAGTACCTGAAGTACCGCATAGCCGTTTCTTCCGTAGGAAAATCCTTTGTCACCAACAGCACGCGCGCCTTCGTTCTTGGATCCCGATCCGCTAATGATCTGCCGGATGTTGTCTTCATCCATATATTGCAGATTGTGGTCGTGCCCTGATACCACTACGACGTTCTTTCTTGTGGCAATCATTGTCTTGATGCGCCGCGCCATCGCGTTGTACTTTTTGTTCTGAATGTCCTGAACACTTACCCCCGATGTTTTTCGTAGCAAATGAATTAATGTCGCGATACCCGGCAGCGGAATGTCTTGCTCGAGTGGAAAAAGATGTTCGCGCAGCGGAAATTCCCCGCCATGCGAGCCATGCGTCACCAGCGGATGGTGAACCGTCAGCAGGACTGCTTTATTTTGGTTCTCATTCAGTTCGTTTTCCAGCGCCTCATAAAATTGCTCACGCGTTTGTATATCACAACCTGAATTTATTTCCGGCAGCTTGTCCCAATCCTGGAGAAACCAATAACTGTCCACTACAATCATCACCACCTGATCGTTCACGTGATGAACTTCGAGTCCGCAGGTGTTTCGTGGCAGAAACGACATGGAATCCTTAAAATATTCTGTAACCAGCCGCTCTTGCTCTTTGATCCCCGCGATCCCGCTGTACCAATCATGGTTTCCCGGAATGAAAATGGTTTTTCCTTTAAAGCGCTCCGTTAGGCGCAACTGCCGATTGAGTTTTTCTTCTGCGTCGGCACGATCTTTCGAGCCTTTTGGCGGAATACCATTTTCGTAAATATTATCACCCAGAAAAAGAAGCGTGGTATTTGCATCTGATTTAGAAAGGCGTTGTGTTAGTGATGAAAGCATCTGTTGCGGCTGTTCCGTGTCGGCATTTCCTGCGTCGCCAACGAGAACGAACGTGTGCGAAATTAAAGCAGGATCATCAAACTTAGCCGAGATTATAACCGGAACATCTGAGCCTGATTGCGCCCGATAGGTCGCACAGGAACCCAGACAAAATGAAGCCACGACAGCAATAGCGTATTGGGCGAGACAAGAAAAGTTCGCGTTGGTAATGTTCTTCATATGTCTGAACTAAAATAGTTGGCGGAATTCAAAGGTAGCCTGCATCTCCTCGGGCCCGTTAACACAATTTCGTTTTTCCTTTACATCTTTTCATAGGAAAATTAGCGCAAGAAAAACGAAACGAATATCTTTAATCAAAACTCTCTGATGTACGAACAACTCGACAAAAGCCTTTCACGATATGTGTCGCTAACGAACGACGAGCTTTCGGTGTGTCATTCGCTGCTTGAAATAAGGAAGGTACAAAAACGCACGATCATGCTGCACGCCGGAGAGAAATGTAATTTTGAATCTTATGTGGTAAAAGGTTGTGTCCGGAAATATTATATTGATGCCACTGGTGCCGAGATCATAATTCAGTTCGGGATTGAAGGCGCGTGGATCAGTGATATTTCGTTTAGCATTTATGAAGACCGGCCAAGTAAAGTGTTTATAGAAACGTTGGAAGATTGTGAATTTTTATCGTTTACGCCTGAAAGCAAAGAGGAGCTTTTCGTAAAGGCTCCGCGATTTGAGCGTGTTTTTCGCATCCTGATGCAACGAAACCTTGCCGTTACCCAAAATCGGCTATTCAACACGATCGCAATGAGCGCGACCGAAAAATACCTTGAATTTCTTGAACAATATCCTACGATACCAAACCGCGTGGCCCAACATTACATCGCTTCGTATCTCGGAATATCTGCAGAATTCCTGTCGAAGGTCCGTGCGAGGCTTGCACGCCAATAGCCGATTGGTATAAAATTTAGCGCAAAATCCATAACGCCGAATTTCGTGCATACCTGACGGTTTTTCTAAATTTGTATTTCTTGTCCCAGTTCAATGCTTATCGGGGATCCGGACACGAACTTTGTCCTGTAATTAAAAACCTAAACATTATGGACAATAAAGATTTTATCAAGACAGGTTTAACCGGCACCGGAATGTTTGTATCGTCATCTGAAGCAGGTAATCTTTTGAAGAACGACATAGATGCTAGTACCAATCCGGAAGCATTTTTTGAAAAACAACCGGCACCGTTCATAGTCGGCCAAAATGCAGTCTTACACAAAGCCAGTACACGAGGGCACGTAAATCACGGATGGCTTGATTCTCATCACACGTTCAGTTTCGGAAGCTATTATGATGCCGACAGGATGCACTTTGGTGCGCTTCGGGTTTTGAATGACGACCGTGTGGATGCGGGAATGGGCTTCGGAAAGCATCCGCATGACAACATGGAGATTATCTCTATTCCGCTTGAAGGTGATCTTGAGCATCAGGACAGCATGGGAAATGTTGCAGTGATAAAAAAAGGCGACATCCAGGTGATGAGCGCGGGAACCGGAATCACGCACAGCGAGTACAACAGAAATCCCGACCAGCTGACAAAATTCCTGCAGATATGGGTTTATCCGAATAAGAAAAATGTCAAGCCGCGGTACCATCAGGTTACATTAAATGAAACCGACCGGCGTAACAGGCTTCAGCAAATCCTTTCACCTGATCCAAATGATGAGGGCGTTTGGATTCACCAGGATGCGTGGTTTCACCTTGGGTCATTTGACAGGAATTTCGCGTTGGACTATAACATCAAAAAGCAAGGAAACGGCGTGTATGCGTTTGTTTTAAGAGGACGTTTTGCTATTGGTGATGTCCTGCTTGATGAACGGGACGGCTTTGGGATATGGGATGTCGCTTCGTTTCCGCTGACAGCAAAGTCGGAAGATGCCGAAATCCTGCTGATGGAAGTTCCGATGAGCATGTAATTCAAATAATAACATTTAAATATAGAACTATGTCAACAACGAAATGGATTGCAGATCCAACCCACTCACAAATCGGCTTTAAGGTAAAGCACATGATGTTTACAAACGTTAACGGAAAATTCGAGACGTTTGAGGCCACAATAGAATCAGATGGTGACAATTTTGAGAACTCGAACATGCGGTTTAGTGGTGACATTGCCTCTATCTCCACCGGAAACGCCGATCGCGATGCGCACTTAAAAGGCGCTGATTTCTTTAATGGAGATGAATCGCCGAAGATAACCTTCACCTCAGCTTCGGTTACAAAGACTTCTGAAAACGAGTTTGAAGTGGCAGGCGACCTCTCGCTACGGGGCGTTACGAAGCCGGTTCGCCTCCAGGCGGAGTTTGGCGGAATCATGAAAGATCCGTTTGGAAATACGAAAGCAGCTTTTTCAATCACCGGTAAGATCAACCGAAAAGACTGGGGACTTACGTGGAATGCCGCACTGGAAACCGGCGGCGTACTCGTCAGCGATGAAGTACGACTCGACATCGAACTCCAGTTTGTACGTCAATAACAAAAAAAGGCTTATCCTTCAGGATAAGCCTTTTTTCTTATAACTAATCTATAACTAACTAGTCTTCTGTTGCGATTGCTGTGTTGCTGATTTGCACCGGAAGCGCCATTGCCATTCCTCGTTCGTTGAACATAGTCATGTGCAACGTGTCGAGTTTTGAAAGATACGGCGACACAAAACCGTCAAAACCGTTGTAAGAGATATTTAGTTCCCGAAGGTTACGCAGCTTCTCAAGATCCAACGGTACCTGCCCTTCCAGATTATTCTCAAATAAGCTCAGCGTCTCGAGCGATTCCATGTTCGCAATTTCACTGCTAAGTTTGCCGCTCAGGCTATTACTGCTCAAAAGTAAGATCTTTATTGCTTTGAGCGAATAAAATGAGGCGGGAATCTCTCCTTCGATTTGGTTGTTATACAATGACAATACCTGGAGGCTAGTAAGTTTTCCCAGTTCTGCCGGAAGGTTTCCACTCAGCATGTTCATATGAAGCTCGATCCGGATGAGCGAAGTAGCATCAGCTAATGTTGGCGGAATTATCCCCGAAAGCCTATTGAAGGCAATGTTGAGCGTCAATAGTTTTTTTAGGTTTGAAAATGTGGCGGGAATTTGCCCGCTAATGGCGTTTCGGAAGAGGTTTAGCTGTTGCAAATGAACAAGCTCCCCAAGTTCTTCCGGAAGTTGCCCGCTCAGATTATTTTCCGATAAATCCAGGCTAATCACCTTTCCATCGAAAACGGTTACACCGTACCAACTTTCCACCGGCGCACTCACGTCCCATTTGTGTACCCATGCACTCCCGTTGGTTGTTTGATTGAAAACAATAAGTGCCGCTTTTTCAGCCGGTGAAATTCCCGCTGTCACTGTTAGCGATGCAAACAGAAAAAAGAAGATTAATAGTGTTTTCATGATTGGGTAAATCAGGACAGTAAAGCTACGGCAAATTATCGATTATAAACAAATAAAATCGACATACAGCATGATTTAAAATTTTATATAAACTATTTCTTACATTTAGCGCAAATAGACAATGTGGTTGCAATCTCTTGAAACGTAGCAAATTAGTGAAGCGCAACTTCTGCCAAATAATAAAAGTGCCTATATTTGATCAAACCAAATAAACAAACAATATGGAATTAAATTTTCTTGCAGTTTTTGCCTCGGCGTTGTCGACGCTAGTTATCGGATTTATCTGGTATAATCCTAAAGTGTTCGGCGGAATCTGGATGCGCGAATCCGGAATGACAGAAGAAAGAATCAAAGGCACCAACATGCTGAAGCTTTTGGGACTGTCGCTTCTTTTTGCGCTGATGATGTCGATGCTCCTCAGTGCGATCGTTGTACACCAATTCGGCGCATTGGGAATGATCGATGCTAAGCCCGAAATGGCTAAGCCTTCTTATGCTGCTTTTATGGCTGACTACGGAACTGCCTTCCGTACCTTCAAACACGGAACACTACACGGGTTTATGACCGGTCTTTTCTTGGCGTTACCTATACTTGGTACCAATGCCCTTTTTGAAAGAAAGAGTTGGCGGTATATCTTAGTAAACGGCGGTTTCTGGATTGTCTGCTTTACTATAATGGGCGGGATACTTTGCGCCTGGGTTTAAAATTTAAGCCCGCCGTCACTGGCGGGTTTTTATTTCCCAAGCTTTATTTGCTATTTTTGCAGCGCTTATTCTTCACGGACTAAGTTTATACAAGATCCGATTGAACACAGCGTACTCCTTCGAAATTTATTCTGCCGTTACTGAACTTCCTTTCGATTGGGATCAGGTAGCATCGCGGAACATTTTTTTATCTGTTGCCTACCTTAGGGTACTCGAGGAATCGGCGCCGGAGAACATGGAATGCCGTTTCATTGGGATTTTTAAAGCTGGACGACTATGTGGCGTTTCTGTTTCGCAGTTTATCAGCCTGACCAAGATCGAATCCTTTGGTGAACGCGACAGCCGGTTGAAGACTAAAATCAGGCATTTCTTCTTTAAGATTTTTGGGGCCAACGTATTGATTCTGGGAAATAATATGCTCACAGGACAAAACGCCTTTGTGTTTACTCCGGATGTCATGCCTGCCGATGGACTTTACGTACTTCATGCTGCAGTTGAAAAAATTCAAAAAATGCATGCAGCCGCCGGAAGAAAGACGCACCTGACTATTTTTAAAGATTTTTATCCTTCAGACGCATCCTACTTTACTGCGGCAGGATTTTCAAATTATTTTACGTTTTCGACTCAGCCAAATATGGTTTTGACATTCCGCTCCACATGGGACTCCTTTGAGGACTATTTGAGAAGCATTACCAAAAAATACCGCGATCAATATAAACGGGCGCGCAAAAAATCAGATGGTATTGAAAAGCGAAAGTTAAACCTCCACGAAATGGAACAATACAAATCGCATATTCACGAACTCTATCTGACGGTTGCCAGAAATGCGCCTTTTAATACTTTTTATCTCTCCAACGACCATTTTACCAGTCTAAAGCGCAACTTAGGTGAAAAATTTTATTTCTACGGATATTTTGAAAAAGAGACGCTTGTAGGTTTTAGTACATTGATCGCTAACGGCGCCGGCATTGATACCTACTTTTTAGGTTACGATGAACAATGCCAGCGCGAAAAGATGCTCTACCTGAACATGCTTTACGATATGACAGCGTTCTCGCTGAACAACCGTTACCGCAAAGTAATCTTCGCGCGCACGGCTCTTGAAATAAAAAGTTCAGTTGGTGCTGTGCCCCAGCAGATGATCGGCTATATGCGCCACAGCAATAGGTTGCTGGATTACTTTCTGCCGCGGTTATTCCGCTATTTCGAACCGGATACGAGTTGGCAGCAAAGGCATCCGTTTAAGGATTAGGGATTGCAAGTTTCATCTGCTTCGGAAGAATCTTTACCTCCAGCCTGCTTTCTTCGCCGTAATACTCGCCGTCGACTTGGAAATGAACTGGAATGTCGGTTGTAATTGTTGCCCGGTCGGCAGATATAATTTCAACATCACCTGTGTCTAAAGGCATGTTTCCGGAAATAATTTTGCCGAATACACCAAGCGTCAGGCTTTTTATAACAACAATCTCAAATTTACCGTCGTCCATTTTGCCATGTGGATTGATCGTAACACCAGTGCCATACTTTTGTGAATTTGCGATTACAACCATTTTTGTTTCCGCTTCAACGACTTCGCCATTTGCCTCCACAGTAACATGAAAGGAAACTTCGTCATCGGTCAAGGTGCTTAATGCCTGAAGCGCATAACCTATTTTACCGCGGATCCGGCTGTTTTCGTAGTTTTTGATGAGTTCGGCGTTAAGACCGATATCGCTCAGGTGCAGACTCTTACGATTGTTGATGCTAACCATGTCGAGTTCCATATAATCGTTGTGGAAAGCAATTGCGAGCACTTCATCAAGCGCGTCCGGAAAGTTCAAATCCACCGACAAGCCGTTTGCCGAACCCGCAGGAATTATCCCGAATACTACGTTTTTCTGTTCAAGGGCTTCGGCAACAAGCTTTATTGTACCGTCGCCGCCTGCCACGATGATCCTTTCGGGACGATGTTCGGCATAAAGATTCTTAATTCTTGATTCATCATCTTCACCGGTAGTTTCGTAGGTGATGATTACGATATTGAGCCCGGCCGCAAACGCGTCGACCGCAGCAACCATCTCTGTTTTATCCACACCACCGGCTATTGGATTTACCACAAACAGGTATTTCTTTAGCGTACTCATATCGGATAATTGCAAATAAAGTCGTATTTTGTTTCTAAGGAACGTAAATGTAAGAATTTTTATGAAGCCAATCTTAAAATTGTATCGCGGCTACGCCAATCAGGAAGAGCTCATGGTCATGGGGCATGTTTTCCGGCCGACGACACAGGAAGAATATGACTTTCAGAAAAAGAACTTTAGGAACGCCAAATCGGTAATACGGATGTTCCGGATAAAAACACAGGCAAATGCGGATGTTTACCTTGAACACAACGGCAAGAAGATCCATACGAAGACCCTCGACGACGGCTTTTTTAAATTCTGCATCCCGCTTGTCAAAAATCCGGGCGAAGACGCTTTGGCACAAGAACCCGGTTACGGCTGGATGGATTACAGCGTGAGCATGTTTCATGGCAACGAAGAGATTACAACTAAGGGAAGTTATATCCGGCCGCACAAAGGCAATTTGGGCTTCATTTCAGATATTGACGATACGTTTTTGGTATCGCATACGCGAAACGCATTTAAAAAACTTTACATCCTGTTGTTCCGGAATGTCAACGACCGAAAGATCTTTGAAGGGGTTGTGCCGCATTACCAAGCACTGAGTACTGCAGGACGCAATCAAAAGGACGAGCAGAACGCATTTTTTTATGTTTCGAGCAGCGAGTGGAATTTATACCGTTTTATCGTCGATTTTACACAGATGCACGAGCTTCCCCGCGCCGTTTTGTTATTGAAGGATATAAAAACGAGTTTGTTCGATTTCTTCATCACGGGACGCGGCGACCACAACCATAAATTTGAAAAGATAAAGCACATCCTGGAATTTTATCCGCATCTGCTCTATACGCTGCTGGGCGACGATTCGCAGCACGATCCGTTTTTATATGAAGATATCTGCAAGATTTTTCCGGTCACGGTCAAAGCGGTTTATATCCGGCAAACCGGAAGCGCCAAAAAGCCTAAGGCGGTAGCGGCACTAAAAAACATTGAAGCGATGAACGTGGCTACCTGCTACTTCACTGACAGCAGCGAGGCAATCGCACATTCAAGAAGCATTGGGTTGCTTTCCTGATGAATTGCAAATGTTGAATGAAATGTGCGTCGTGTTTTCCTTATGCCTAGCCCGGATGGCAGCGGTATCCTTTTGCGGCCGCAGCGCAGCGGAGGCCGCAAAAGATTAAGCGAACAGCCGGAAAAAGCTCCTAAAACTTAGGTGGAGGTAACTACTTTACAAAAACGTATAGCCTACGATAACCGAAACCGAATGATATTTTGCGCTGTAGACTACAAAATCGGGCAGCAGATCTCGCGGTGTCATTAATCGCGCCTCAAGGCTGACTTTATTATCATACTTATAACCACCTCCTATTGCAAAATTGCCGCGGGACTTACCGGCAAAAGCTGCCAACACGGTGCCGTTGTCGCGCGTATAGGCCATCGAATTTTTCGTCTGAAAATCGAAAACGTAGGCCGCGTTCAAAAATAATTTAGACTTGTCACTCAAAAAAAAGTAATACCTGGCCCCTACAGGAACTTCGATTGATTTATACTCTAATGTTGCGTGGATGATATGCCCGGATACGGTAGCCGCAACCCGGGTTTCATTACCCTCAAACGAGTGATACGTGGGAGCGATGAAGATGCTCCATTTGTTTTTATTGAAAGGCAGTACAAATTCTGCTTCCAGACCCGCGCTAACTGATAATTTGGGGTCGAAATTGAAACTGTAGTCGTCGTTCGCGCTGTTTGTGATTTCTGAAGAAGAACTTCTCAGATGTGCTTGTACCGATAAATTAAACGCATCGCGTTTCGGTTTCTGCTGAACATAGGTCATCGTGCTGTTGTTGCATTCATTGTAGTCGACAAAGAAGCGTAAAAGATCGTTACTGTGATATTTCAGACCTTCAATTTGGGACAGTGTGATTTGCGGGCACTTTAGATCGTTCCACAACTGCTGCCGAAAGTAATTGTTTTGTCCAATTTTGGTATCGGCGGTGAAATAACTTTTAAAAACTAACTGTGTTGGAGCTGAATTCTGCTTGGAGTAAAAATATCTCCGCAGGTTGCGGCCAAGATATTCGTAAAGGCTTGCGTCCCCTTCCACTAAGACTTTCAGAAAAAGTTCTTCCTCTTTAAATACCGGATTTTTGTCAATGCTTAAATCATTTACGCTCTCGCTTGAACGATCAATCTGAACGGTGTATCTGATATATTTCGCCACATTGCCGATTGCAAATTCTTTTACATCTTTTATTGATGCTGTTTTAACTTCATCTGTCTCCGACGCCCGATAATCGAATTCTGTGGGATTGCCTCGCCACTCGGCATTCTTTATTTCACAAACGACCTTCTGGTTCGCGCTAGTGATAAAATATCCGGCTTCGAAATGAATTTGGGCATGAGTTGCCACGCCCGTTAAGACCAATATAAAAGCAAGAATAGTTCGCATAATTTTTTGTTAAGACGCAAATATATGAGTCTTACCCGGAATATACTCGTGTTGCTTAAATTTACCCGTTGTCAATCTCTTCCTGTACGAGCTCCCAATCCAGTAAAAGCTGGTCGAGTTCAGCTTTCTTTTTATTGTATGCTGTAAAGAACTTAGCGTCCTCTATGTGTTTATCATAATTAGAGGCTAACATTTTATCGTCGTTTTGAATGTCCCGCTCAAGTTGTTTGATCTGGCTTTCGATTTTGCTCAGACGATTTTGAAGTGCCTTTCCTTTCTTTTGATCTTCGTACGAAAGTTTGCTTGCATTGTCTTTTGGCGTGTCCTTCCTGACCGCATCCTTTTTTTCGACTTCGCGCATGTTTTCCAGATTACGCATTTCAAGGAAGTAATTGATGTCACCCAAATATTCCTTAATCTTCTGGTCTTTAAATTCATAAACAAGATTTGACATGCCCTGAAGAAAATCCCTGTCGTGCGATACAAGCAGCAATGTTCCCTCATATTTTTGAAGTGCGGCCTTCAGCACGTTCTTCGACTTGATGTCGAGGTGGTTCGTAGGCTCGTCCATCACAAGCACGTTGATCGGCTGCAGGAGCAGTTTACAGAGCGCCAAACGGTTTCTCTCTCCTCCCGAAAGGACCTTTACCTTCTTCTCCACATCATCGCCCCGGAACAGAAAAGAACCCAGCATATCCCGTACTTTGGATCGGTTGGTATCTGTCGCGGCATTTTCCATGGTTTCGAGCAGCGTTATTTCGCCATCAAGGTATTCGGCCTGGTTTTGGGCAAAATAGCCGATCTGAACGTTGTGCCCGAGTTTTATAGTTCCTTCAAATTCGAATTCGTTTACAATAGCTTTGATAAATGTCGACTTTCCCTGACCGTTTTGCCCTACAAAGGCAATTTTGCTCCCGCGTTCAACCAGCAGCGAAATATCTTTAAGAATTACCTTATCGCCATATGCTTTGGTGACGTGGTCGGCCTCAATAACGACCCGGCCGGGGACTTTTGAAACAGGAAACGAAATGTTCATTACCGAATTGTCATCTTCATCGACTTCAATCCGTTCTACTTTATCAAGTTTTTTAATAAGAGATTGGGCCATTGATGCTTTGGACGCTTTTGCACGGAATTTTTCAATTAGCTTTTCAGTCTCTTCTATTTTCTTTTGCTGGTTCTTCTGTGTGGCAAGCTGCTTTTCGCGGATCTCATGTCGGAGTTCAAGATATTGCGAATAGGGTTTATTGAAATCGTATGCTTTTCCAAGAGATATTTCAATCGTTCGGTTTGTTACATTATCTAGGAACATCTTATCGTGTGAAACGATTACAACGACACCGGGATAATTGCGAAGGAAATTCTCAAGCCAGATAATCGATTCGATGTCGAGGTGGTTCGTTGGCTCATCGAGAAGCAGAACGTCGTTTGACTGCAGTAGCAGCTTAGCGAGTTCGATACGCATACGCCATCCTCCGGAGAACGTCTCGGTTGGGTTGTTGAAATCTTCACGCTTGAATCCGAGCCCTAACAGGATTTTCTCTGTATCGCCAACGTAATTATACCCGCCTAGAAGTTCAAAACGATGTGTATAGTCCGACAAGTCTTCGATGATCTTGCTGTATGCGTCGCTTTCATAATCGGTTCGCGTTACCAATTCGTGATTGATCTGTTCTAGCTTGCGTTCTACCTCCTTTATATCTACGAATGCCTGGTATGCTTCTTCGAGAACGGTTCGCCCCTGTTCAAAGTCGATATCCTGACGCAGAAAGCCGATTCGTATTTCCTTTTCCGCAGCAATGCTTCCTGAATCTGGTACGATGTCTTTCGCAAGGATTTTCAACATAGTTGATTTACCTGCGCCGTTCTTTCCAACCAGTCCAACACGGTCGCCCGCGCCCAAACGAAAGGTTACTTCTTCGAATAGATATGTCCCGCCAAACGAGACCGACAAATTGTGAATATTAAGCATTTATTAGTAGAGTGTCAATGATTGAATGGTTAATTTTGGAGCAGGAACAAGCCCTCAGAAAATTTTTGCAAATGTTAAAAAAAGGATCCAAACTATATAGCATTTTAACAGGAACTTGCCCAAAGTGCCAGAACGAGAACATGTACGTGAACAAAAACCCCTATGTGATTTCGGAAACGATGGAGATGCATGACCATTGCAGCTATTGTGGTACTAAATATAAGATGGAGCCGAACTTCTTTTTTGGCGCGATGTATGTTAGCTATGCACTTGCAGTCGCCGAGAGTATGCTCGCGTTTGCAGTATGTTACCTGTGGCTAGACATGACAATTGGTGCCTCGTTCGTGGCCATACTCATTACGCTGTTCCTTTTGATGCCATTGATAACGCGATTGTCCCGAAACATTTACATCAATATGTTTATGAGCTACGACAGCTCGCGCGATCCTGGGGCGAAAAACGGTTAATGCTGATCTCGCGTTTTATCGGTTCACCTTCTTCAATATGATCGAATAAAGTTTGTGCCATTGCAGGTGCTAGCATTACGCCACGCGTTCCCAAGCCGTTCAGCACATGTAGCTGCTTATGATTTGGATGAGTGCCTAAGATGGCTTTGCGGTCTTTCGTTGTTGGGCGAACACCGGCAAGATGTTGGATAACCTCAAAATCACATTCCAGTATTTCCTTTATTCTTGCTATTAATTCCTGCTTTCCGGCTTCCGTTGGAAGATCGGTTTTATCGACCCATTCGTACGTGGCGCCGACTTTAAAAAGGCTGTTACCCAAAGGAAGGATAAAAACACTGGTATTAACAATAACGTCCAGATTAAGATCGGGCGCTTTAATAATAAAAAGCTCGCCTTTGGTGCCATTCAGCGGAAGATAGCTAAAGAACGGGTTGGAATGTATCCCGAAGCCTTCTGCAAAGACTATATTCCGAGCTGCTACTTCGCCATATACTACTTTGTCTTCGCCTAACGCCAACGCGCCGTAATTGAAAGGCGCTTCGACTAGCAAGCCCTCATTGCGAAGAAAAACGTGGTACAACTCAAGCAGCTTTGCGGTATCGACGTATCCCGTTTGCAGCACTTCGCCAAATCCAAGTGGTGATTCAATCCCGGAATATCTTGTCGAGACAACACGGGTTGAAAGAAACTCCTGTAAACTCGGCTTGTCTGCAGCGATGAACCAATTATTAAGCTCTTCGACAGAATAAAACTTCCTGAGAACAGGCATAGCGTGATTGACCTTGAGAGGTATTCGAGAGAGGAGCGACTCGTAAAAAGCGTTCATTTTATTGAGCTGTTCCTGCGCGTCCGCGAGACCGCTGAATCGTTTCAAGATAACAGGATTATACAATCCGCCGGCCACACGTGAGGAGGTCTGTGAGTTGTTTTCGAATACGAGAATGGACTTGTCGTTCGCCAATGCAGTTTCAGCAAATGCAATTCCAGCTAATCCGCATCCAACAATTATATAATCTGTCATTCTGCAAAAATAAAAAACTCTTACCGAAGTGGTAAGAGTTTCTTTGTATTATGATTGAACATTTAGTAGTTCCACATATCCTGTTCGAAGTCACGGATTTTATCACGTACCCTTTCTGACTCGAGCAACTGCATTTGCGAGTTGTCTTTCATGTAGTTTTCGATCTTCCTGTCACCGTATACGTTCTCTTCTTTATAGATCACGGCATGAAAACGTCGTGAATTAAGAAGGTGGTCGAACGTGATAGGCATCGCGGAGTTTCGATCATTAAAGGCCTTGTACTCGTGGAGTTCATCCCGGATTGCAGGAAAATAAACCCAGAACAATTCGATTACATCCGGATTCTCCGCGCCTATATCCCGTGCTTCAGGAGCAACTGGACAGATACCGAGCATTCTGTATTTCAATTCACCCTGACGCTTGTCGAAGTACCAATATCCTTTGATCTTATATCCGGAAATATCCTGCGCCGTCAACTCACGTACATCTATGTATTGAGGATCAAGCACCCGCTTTCCTGACATATACTCATCGTAGTAGTTATTGATCTCGTCGATACCAGCGTCAATTGTATCGATATACTTAAACGAGGTCGTCATGTCCTTCAGGGTCTTCTTAGTGTTGAAATAATCATCACCGTAGACTTCAGTGATACGCCCGTCCTTAATACCTTGCAACAAAACATTAAATAAGGAACGTCTTTCTTTACCGATGTTTGCCTCATCAACCGGATAGTACAAAGGGAAGTTAACCCTTTCATCAAGATCGATGATTTCCCAGACTGCTTTACCCATCAGGATATCACGGTCATGCACATATCCGTACGGAAGTGGCTTATCGTTGTCTGATATCAATTGGGCAGGCGTTTTCTTTCCTATCTCATCCGGGACTTTCGCATTCAGCAAATTTGACTGTGCAAACGAAGTGTAGCTTCCTGCAACGGCAAATACCACTAATAAAAAGTTTCTCAATTTCATGTTTTAATGTATAAGTTATCTAAGACAGGAATAACGTCCAACTTAAATTATTATTGTATTTCGTAAATAACCGGGGCTGTTTTACCGGTCATAACATTAGCGGTAACCCCTACGATCTTAGTTTTGATGTCAGAGATTGTTATCTGGTCTCCTCTAGTCACCTTAGCCAACGCAGCTTTGCATCGTCCATCGACACGGCTTCCGTTGACTACAATCGCAGCCTGTCCAGGAACTTTAAATGTAAACTGGGTAACCTGGAATTTAAGATCATACAAGAAGTCAGGTAAAACCGCTGATACTTCTGATACTTCCAAACGAGACTTCGATCCTTTAATTGTTCCGGTCGTTCCGCCAATAGCTCCCATTGGGCCAGGAATGTTCTTGATTCTGAAGGTCTTCTTGTCAGAAACACCTTTTCCGTCAGGTAGCTTACCTGTAACGCTAACCGTTACTTCAGTTCCTGATCCAGGATTTAAGTTGTACTGGCCAGGCTTACCTGAACGTGACAAACCAGGTGCTGATGCACTAACTTTATCGTCAGAAATACCTGCGAAAGAGATTGTCATTGGGTTAGGTAATCCACGGTACACAACGTTCATCTTATCTGCAGAAATGTTAGCAGAGTTTGGACGCGGAACGACAACATAATTTCCTTTAATAGGCAGCGGAACCAATTTTCCGTTTTCCTCAAAGTTAAACGATCCCGACATTTCGTGGTCACCCACAGCACCTGCACCGAAAGAAAACTTTGCTTGTCCAGCTTCCGCTTTAAGGTTTTGTCCGTTCAAAACAACTGATTTAGCCTGTAGTGACGGATCAAACTTTCCGAGGATAACTTTACCTGTTACGGCTTCTCCTTGGAAATAAGCGGTTTTATCAAGAACAACAATCGGCTGGTAAGCAGTCAATGAAGCTGCTGCAATCAAATCCGACTGAAACATTCCGTTTATGATATCGCTTTCTGTAGTTTTAATATCAGCTTGCAACTGCGACAGTTTAGTAACAGTAGCAATCAATGGGAAGCCTTTGTAATTGTATTCCAACCAAGGTAAAGTTGTGCCTGCAGATGCAGATTTCACCGGATTGGTAGCAAATCTATTCTCAATCTTCTTCATTTCACTGGCAGCAATCGAGCTACCTCCGATTTGACGAAGCTGGCTAACGTAAGTCGAAATTTTGGTCAAAAATTCCTGACCTTGCTTCGAAGGTCTGTCGCCTTCAAACCATCTTTCGTCAACCATATCTCCTTTATCCATTGCCTCGTAAGGTAGATTGCCTTGTGCATCTCTTTCGAATTCTTTGGTAAAGTCCGTTTTGATTCCTTCAATATAGTCGTTGAAATCCTTTGACAATTTACGAATCTGCTCCACTTTAGCTTTCTTAGCCCCGTATTGTCCGGGCTGATCGGCCGCTTTCTGTGCCAGCTGTTCAAACGAGCTCTGGTTACGCGCGTCGGTGATGCTGTTTGATTCGATAATTTTATTATTCAAGATACCAAAAGCAGACAATACTTCTTTTGACATATTTAGCGCTAACATCGCGATGAACACCAGATACATCAGGTTGATCATCTTCTGTCTAGGGGTTAATTTTCCTCCTGCCATTTTTTCTTTTTAGTTTGTTTTGTTAATTAAAATGAAGGTTGAAAAATTATCCTCTGTTACTCATAGCAGACAACATACCACCGTAAACATTGTTCAAAGAAGCAAGGTTTGACGTTAATGACTGCATTTGATCTTTTAGTTTCAGGTTGTTCTCAGCAACTTCCTGATTGATTTGCGCGTTTCTTGATGCGCTTTCCAATTGAATTTTGTAAAGACTGTTCAACGATTCCATTTGTGCTGCAGCCGTAGTAAGCTCTTCGCTGTATTTCTTTTGTGAAGCGATTGCGTCAACAGTAGGTGCGATACCTTTAGCAGCTCCTTCGAAGTTTTTAATGCTTGAACCTAAGCTCGCCATCAATTCACCGTCGATTTTTGCCTCTTTTAGCATTGCGTCCAATTTTTGTGAAAGAAGACCTTGCGCTTCAGTAGGGGTTTCTTTAGCTTCTTTTCTCTTAGCGTCACCGCCGGCCAATTCAGGGTAAACAAGTGACCAGTCTAGTTCTTTATCTACTGGATCGAATGCAGATAATCCGAAAATTAATGCCTCAGTTCCAAGACCGATGATCAACATCGCGCTCGCACCGGGCCAGTGCATTAGTTTAAAAAGTGCTCCGATAATAACCACAGCTGCTCCCATACCGTAAGCGAAGTTCATTGCTTTTTTGCTCAAAAATGCCATAATAAAAAAAATTTAGTTAGTTAAGTTAAATATAAAGTCGGTTAAATTTACTCAGATTGATTAGCGGCGGGTTGGATTTCCGGTTACTTGTGTACCCATGTAATCCTGAACCGTACGGAAGCCGATATAGCTTCGAGAGGTGTCGGCGTATTCAAAATCCCTTGTACTTACCTGTAACATAAATGCCACGTCTTTCCAAGATCCGCCACGTACCACTTTTCTCATGTTCGACAAATCGCCTACTGTCGGGTTCATTGTAGATACGTATTCGTATGCAGCAGGATCGTATGAAGAATCAGTCCATTCTGCTACGTTACCGGCCATGTTATACAGGTTAAATCCGTTTGGCTCGTATGATTTTGCCTCAACAGTATACAACGCTTCATCGGCAGCATAATCACCACGGGCAGGCTTGAAGTTAGCCATAAAGCAACCGCGGTCATTAAAAGCATAAGGGCCACCCCATGGATAAGTTCCTGATTCGAGTCCGCCACGTGCAGAATATTCCCATTCTGCCTCAGTAGGAAGCCTGAATGAATTGATCAGGTCACGTCCTTTTTTCTGCTTAACATAGGTATTCTTGTTAAGAGTTCTCCAGGCACAGAATGCTTTTGCCTGTTTCCAGTTAACACCTACAACCGGGTAATCGGCGTAAGCCTGGTGCCAGAAGTAGTCATTGTGCATGGGTTCATTATATGAATATGCGAAATCCTTGATCCATGCAGTTGTGTCAGGATATACTTTAGTCTGCTCGGTCCTGATGAACTCGCTTCGTTTGCCCACTTTTGCTTTGGCAGCAGCCTGAATATCCATCCATGAATAACGGAATTTCAATTTATCAACATCAATAGTTCGCAAACCATTGTATGATTCAGTTACCGGAAGATACATTGTATCCATCACCTCAACATAATACTCATCAGGATATTTGCTGGTCTCGGTGTGCAATTTTACTTTTCGGTTTAGCTTCCTGCCTGCGTAAGGATCATCATCTGTACCTAAACTATAGTAGTTCTCATACATATATTTGTCGTACGGAGTCATAGTTGCAGGATCCTGATCGTTAAATGCGAAGTCCGCAATGCTTCCTCCTTTTCCACCTTTACCTCCTGTAGCACCGGCTGTTCCGCCGCCGCCAACTTCATCAGCAAGAATTGCAAGACGCGTACGAATGATAGAATCTTTCACCCATTCCACAAACTGCCGGTACTCACTATTAGTGATTTCAGTCTCGTCCATATAAAAGGCGCGAACAGTAACCGTTTTTGTAGGCGCGTCCTGTAGGTTGGCCAAATCATCGTCTGATTTACCCATTATGTAAGCGCCGCCGGGTACCAAAGTCATACCGTAAGGCTTTTCAGGATGCCATTTTTTCCCCTTTACTCCAACCAGTTCACCTTTGTCGCTAGATCCGCAGCTGATGAAAAGAGTAAAAATTGCTGTAAATGCAACAAATTTCTTCATATAATTTGGGTTATGTAAGTATTATAATTTAAAGGGCGTAAACCTATCTATAATTTTTTAAAAAACCAATTATTTGCCTTAAAATTTCTACCACTGCCCAAAAGTAGAAGTAAAAAAGCAAACAAAAAAACGTTTCCTCGATAAAATGCTCAAAAACGACGTTAAAATGCATAAAATTAGATGCTTTATCAGAATAAGACTACCTTTACACTGAGGCAAAACCTCGACAAAAGGTAAAAAAACCCGATTTTTAACATCCTTTAGATGCTATTTTTACGCTGCGCCTTCCACCACCTTTCAGGAAGTTCCTGGTTGCACGCAGCAAGATATTCTTCGTGGGAACAGGGTAATAACGTGTTTCTTTTTAATTTATTATTAGCATTTGAAAGAAAAGGAATCTCAATCCACCACCTGTCCGTTTTATCGCTTTTGTAAAAAACTAGCTGTTCGTTCTCAAACGGGACAATATATTTTAGATAGTTGTCTTTGTTGCTGAACGGATACTCATTTGACCTGTAGTGATACCCTTCGATAAAATACCAGATAATCTGCGCCATCAGCACCGATTCCTGCTTGGAGTTGTTGTGACCAAAGATACCAAACAATGACACTTTATCACTTATACCCGCGTACCTTGCCAGCGCACAAATTTCCTTGCCGCTGAAACCGTTAGGCATAAATGTAATGAAATTTCCCGAATCGGCTGACTTCACTGATGTTAAATCCAGGCTTACCATGTCGGCATCCCTAAAAACAGGTTCGGCGATGGAAATGTTTGCCGATACCTCACCCAACCGATAAGAGTCGAAGAACAGCTTCTCGATCAGGTCAATTTCTTCCTGCGAATTGTAATAGGTTTGATATCCGACGTTGCTGTAGTTGAACAAGTTGTTCGGTTCATCAACGATGATTTTACTCAGGTACGACTTTGCAGCCACGCCTTCGCCTGCTTTTCCAAAGTCAAACCTACCGTCTATCGCCACAAGGTTTACCATCTGCTCAAGGTTATCGTAAGCCCGATATAAGGCGTACGTCAGATCCTGCGATCCGCCAATTACAACTGGAATAATTTTGCGTTTGATCAATCCCGCAATCGCCTTCCTGACGGCGTAATACGTATCTTCAATTGTTTCCCCTTGCAGTATGTCGCCAAGATCCGCGATAGCCGCGTCCCAGTTTCCCGGATATAAATGATATAATTCGCGTCGCAGGTACGCCAGTTCGACATGGTCGGACTCGCGACCGGAACCACGATTGTCGAGTACGCCAATTATCGCAATGCGTACATTCTCAAGGTGCGGAAAATCGTTATTGGTGTGAAAAAGAACTTTACTGCCGAGGTGTTGCGATGAAAGGTCGCTCACAAAATCAAGCGTTTTCGAATCTAAAGGGGACAGAAAGTCAAACTCCATACTTTATTTCTTTTTTGCGGTTGTAGTTTTCGTTTTCTTAGCGGCTGGCTTTTTGGAGGCTGTTTTCTTAACTGCAGCCTTTTTCGCAGGTGTCTTTTTTGCAATCATTTCCTTGATTTCATCAAGTGTCAGTTTCGAAGCATCAACATCCTTGCTAAGTTCAATTTTGATTTTTCCTTTTGTGATCACCGATCGGCCCCAACGTGCTTTTTCAACACAAATGCCTTCGTCATCCCAACGGTTAATCACTTTATCGGCATCTTTCTGAAGCTTCTCCTGTACGAGCGACTTTATGTCGGCATCTGAAAGAGTATCAAAATTGTATTTTTTATTGACGTTTATAAACAAGCCGTTCCACTTGATAAACGGCCCGAAACGTCCCACGCCCTTCTGCACCGGTTCACCATCATAATATCCGATCGGCGCGTCGGCCTTTGCTTTCTCCCCGATCAGTTCCTTGGCGCGTTCCATGGTTACATCGAGCGGATCTTCGCCTTTAGGCAAGGATATAAACGTTTTGCCGTGCCGAATATAGGGACCGAACCTTCCATTACTGACCTCCACTTCTTCTCCTTCATGAATTCCAAGGTTCTTCGGCAAAAGAAACAGCTTCAAGGCTTCTTCAAGCGTGATGTTGCCGATATTCTGGTCGGAACGAAGGCTCGCGAAAATCTTATTTTCATCTTCGGCATCGCCGATTTGCGCCATTGGTCCAAATTTACCCAAACGTACGCTTACCGGCTTTCCGCTTTTCGGATCGGTTCCAAGTATTCGTTCACCACTTTCGCGCTCGGCATTGGCTTCGACTTCCTTCACGTTCGGATGAAATTTGTCGTAGAACTCCTGCATCATGTTTGACCAGTTCACATTCCCTTCTGCGATCTCATCAAAATCCTGTTCCACTTTTGCAGTGAAGTTGTAATCGAGGATGTTTCCAAAGTTCTTCACCAGGAAATCGGTAACAATCGTTCCAATGTCAGTTGGCACCAGCTTCCCTTTGTCGGAACCCGTGTTTTCCTTAAGCACTTTTTCGGCAAGCTTGCCGGATTTCAACGTCAGTTGCGTATAACTTCGCTCGTGCCCTTCCAAATTTCCCTTCTCGACATAATTCCTGTTGATGATAGTGGATATTGTTGGCGCATATGTTGACGGGCGTCCGATTCCGAGCTCCTCCAGTTTCTTTACCAATGAGGCTTCAGTGTAACGCGCCGGCGGACGCGAATACTTTTCGGTTGCGACAATCGAATTATTCTCGAGCCGTTCGTTGACCTTCAACGCCGGAAGCATTCCTTCCTGTTCGTCTTCGTCCTCGTCACTGCCTTCCAGGTATACTTTTAAAAATCCTTCAAACAACAGCACTTCGCCACTTGCCGTGAACAATTCGTTGTGATTGTTTGCCGCTACTTTCACGTTTGTACGTTCAAGTTCGGCGTCGCTCATCTGCGAGGCGAGCGTCCTTTTCCAGATCAGGTCGTATAAACGCGCCTGATCACGGTCGATGTTCACCGTGTGCCGCGACATATCGGTAGGTCGTATTGCCTCGTGTGCTTCCTGTGCACCTTTACTTTTGGTAACGAAGTTCCGGGGCTTAGAATATTCCTTGCCGTATGATTTTGTAATTTCCGCAGCTGCGGCCGTCATTGCGTCGTTAGAAAGATTGACGCTGTCGGTACGCATATACGTTATGAGTCCGGCTTCATACAGTCGCTGTGCGAGTTGCATTGTAATTCCTACGGGAAGATATAACTTTCGCGCTGCTTCCTGCTGTAACGTTGAAGTTGTAAACGGAGCTGCGGGTGATTTTTTGGTAGGTTTTGTTTCAAGATCGGCTACCTTATATATAGAACCGATATTCTTGTTCAGAAAATCTTCGGCTTCCTGTTTTGTAGCGAAGTTCTTTGGAAGCCGCGCCTTAAATGTTTTTCCGGCTTCGTTTATAAACTCGGCTGTAACCGAATACGATGCAACGGCATTGAAATTTTGTATCTCACGTTCTCGTTCCACTATTAGCCGAACGGCAACCGACTGTACGCGTCCCGCTGAAAGCCCACCTTTGACTTTGCGCCATAACACCGGCGAAAGCTCATATCCCACCAAACGGTCCAAAACCCTTCTCGCCTGTTGCGCATTTACAAGGTCATAATTTATTCCGCGCGGGTTCTCAATTGCTTTTAATATTGCGCCTTTCGTGATTTCATGGAAAACGATACGTTTGGTTTTCTCCGCTTTCAGGTTCAGCTCTTCGGACAAATGCCACGATATTGCTTCCCCTTCACGGTCCTCATCACTCGCAAGCCAGACCATGTCGGCTTTTTTTGCGAGTCCGCGTAATTTTGTGACAAGTGCTTTTTTATCGGGTGAGACTTCATATTTTGGTTTAAATCCGTGTTCGACATCGACACCAATTTCCTTAGACGGAAGATCGGCAATATGGCCGTAACTCGATTCAACCTGATAGTCACTCCCGAGGAATTTTTCTATTGTCTTTGCCTTTGCGGGCGACTCTACTATTACCAGATTCTTTGCCATACCTATTTGTTTCAGCCCCGAGACCTTGTCGCGTCGGGAAGGCGCAAAAGTATGCAATTTTTTAAAAGGCGGTTTTTTTTATTTGTGTACATTCTTAGCTAAGAATGGTGCGATGTGTTCCAACGCGGCACAATGAAACCATCAACCCGGCAAAATGACTTCACCCGTTTTCAATTCCAAACGCTACACAATACGTAATCCTGATTTATTGTAATTGATTTTTAACTACTTTGGCCGCCAAAACCAAAACAAACATGAAGAATTTTATTTTAATTGCGCTGTCGTTACTTGCGAACATTACAATTGCGCAAACTACAGCGAAGATTGTCGATGAAAACACGGGCGAGATCATTCCGTACGCCAACATTACAATTGGCCCAGAGAGTCAGGTGTCCAACGCTGAAGGGTTTTTTACTGTCCCGCCCGCAGATGCAACGCTGAAAATTGTAGTTACCTGCATGGGCTATGTCGGGAAAGAAACCACTATTGGCCTGCTTTCATCTCAGAACTTCGTCGTAAAGCTGAGTCCGGCGACGTACGAACTCGATGATGTCAGTGTAACGCGTCCCGATCCGGCTATTATCATGGCAACGGTTAAAAAGAACCTTTCAAAGCATTATGCGAGTCAGCTTCCGGTTGCAAAAGACATGCTGTTTATCCGCGAGACGAACAACTTCAGCCCAAAGAAGATGGATTTTGAAATTACTGAATCGACCGGGTTTACTAAAAAAGGACTCGCTCAGGCCAACTCGGATTTGAGTGCGTTTACAGCGGCAATGAAATCACATCCGCCGAAACAGTTCACCGACATGCTCTGCAATTACTATTTACCGGCGAAATCGGCGAGCAAACTAGAGGTAATAAAAGCCACCAAACTAAATGATGAAACACGATCAACATCAATTGAAGAAATGTATAACAAGTTAGCGACGATGCTTTTAAAGCACCTCGACACATCGAAATATTATCGCTTCAAAACGGGTTGGATCGGAACGCGCGACACCATTTCATTGCGGAAAGACTTCAACAACAAGAAGAATAAGAAAAAGGCTGCAAACAGCCAACTGCTGTCGTCAAAGGGAAAGCTAACCGCATTCCTTACTGAAAACAACTTTCTCAAAGATTCAAAACTAACATTTGTTACACAGCCGGAGATATATGAGTATACATATGATGGCGCCGTTTTCCTCAACAACGACCTCGTGTACGTATTGAAATTCAAGCCTCGTAAGAGCAAAGCTTTGTATACCGGAACCGTATATGTTTCGTCAACGGACTATGCAGTGATCCGAACCGACTACACGTTGGGCAAAGGCAAAACGGAAGGCGGAATTAACGTGAAGTGGCTCCTCGGAATTAAGATGTCCGAAAATATCAGTACGGGAACAACAATCTATAAGCAAAACAGCTCCGGCGAAGGCTACTACTTGCAATATGCGACAGTAGAATCCGGCCAATACTTTTATTTGAACAGGCCTTTCAAATTCATCGAACTGTCGAAGGAGGAAAAAGATGTATTGGCATTCGACGTTAAAGTAGAAGGCGACATGAACGAGAAAACGGAGTTTCTAAATATCTCCCGGACCGAAGTCGGCGAACCGGTTCTTGCAACTGTAAACGAAGCTAATTTTAAATACCAGCAGCTAAAGCGTTATGATCCGAAGATCTGGGCTGAATACGGTGCAATTGAGCCGCTTCAGGAAATGAAGCGATTTACAGTTCCCGAATAACCTTGTTTCGAGAGTGCCGCAGCCGCGATGGAAGTGCAAAGCCCACAGCAGGAAAAGGCCTGGGTTTCAAGGCAACGGAAAGCGACCAACGGAAGCTTTTTGAAGCGTTTGAAACGCGGCCCCTTTTTTGCGCGGACTTGCAGCGGACAGCGCGAACTTGCTGCCCGATTTTTTTAAGCATTACAAAATTAAAGGGAACGACAAGACAACTGTTAATTCTCAATCGTAATTTGTTAATTGCGCGTACTGACATCTTGTCACCACCTGGATTCTTCGTATATTTGGCGCTTTATAAGTGACATGGAAAAGAGTATTGCCGAAAGCCAGCAGGGAAATACGCTGGTGCTGGAACAAAAACCGCAAAACACGAAGAAGCTGTTTATTGAGAGTTATGGCTGCGCAATGAACTTCAGCGACAGCGAAGTTGTTGCCTCAATCCTTGCCGATGGCGGGTACAACACGACCTCCATTCTTGAAGAAGCCGATCTTGTGCTTGTAAACACGTGCTCGATTCGCGATAAGGCCGAACAAACGGTCAGAAAGCGACTTGAAAAGTATAACGCCGTAAAGCGTCGTGTAAACCCAAAAATGAAAGTTGGGGTTCTTGGTTGTATGGCCGAACGCCTAAAATCGCAGTTCCTGGAACAGGAGAAAATTGTTGATCTTGTTGTTGGGCCTGATGCGTATAAAGATCTTCCAAATTTGCTTGCCGAAGTCGAAGCCGGAAACGATGCAATCAATGTAATTTTATCGAAAGACGAAACGTATGGTGATATTTCTCCGGTACGTTTGGGAAACAACGGCGTATCGGCATTCGTGTCAATTACACGCGGATGCGACAACATGTGTACGTTTTGTGTAGTTCCGTTTACACGTGGGCGCGAACGTAGCCGGGAGCCGCAAAGCATTATGGCTGAAATTGCCGATTTGTGGCAGAAAGGTTATAAGGAAATTACGCTCCTTGGGCAAAACGTCGACAGCTATTTGTGGTATGGCGGTGGATTGAAGAAAGATTTCGTGAAAGCATCGATAATGGAACAGGCAACAGCGGTTCGATTTGACGAGTTGCTGGAAATGGTTGCATCAACTTTCCCAAAGATGAGAATTCGTTTTTCGACATCAAATCCGCAAGATATGCACGAAAGTGTGTTGCGCGTGATGATGAAATATGACAATATCTGCAAACACATTCACTTGCCGGTCCAATCGGGAAGTGACAGGATTCTGAAGGAAATGAACCGTTTGCACACGCGTGCCGAATATCTTGAATTGATCCAAAAGATCCGCACAATTCTGCCGGACTGTACAATTACCCAAGATATGATAGCGGGTTTTCCGACCGAAACGGAAGCAGATCATGCCGATACACTAAGCCTGATGGAAGAAGTGAAATATAGTTTCGGTTATATGTACGCCTATTCGGAACGCCCTGGAACTTTAGCGGGAAGAAAGATGGTTGACGATGTTCCTGAAGAAGTTAAACTTCGCCGACTACAGGAAATTGTTGCTTTGCAGCGAAGCCACAGCTTATACAGAACACAGGAATTTGTTGGCAAAACGATGGAAGTGTTGATTGAGAAAGTTTCTAAAAAATCGCAACATGAACTTTCAGGCCGCAACTCGCAGAACCTGACCGTAGTTTTTCCACGTGAGCACTATGAGATAGGCGATTTTGTGCTGGTGCAAATAACAAGCTGCACAAGCGGAACTTTAATTGGGAAAGCGATTGGATACAGTGAAAGAAATTGATAATTAAGAGTTAACAATCCTATCCAGAACATACTCAGTGGCAGCGAAATCAGCAAACAGAAGTTAAATAGTACAATCGAATTTGATAATACGATCTTAATTATCAATTATCAATTGTTAATATCAATTGAATGGAATCAGTGCAAGCCATAAAGCAACGATTTGAGATTATCGGGAACGACCCGAAGCTCAATCGTGCAATAGAAAAAGCAATCCAAGTGGCGCCAACCGACATTTCGGTGTTAGTTGTCGGGGAAAGCGGCGTCGGAAAAGAAAATATTCCGCGGATCATTCACTCGCTGTCACACCGGAAACACGGAAAATATATTGCGGTCAACTGCGGAGCAATCCCTGAAGGCACAATAGACAGTGAGCTGTTTGGACACGAAAAAGGCGCATTTACCGGCGCAACCGGGACGCGCGAAGGGTATTTTGAAGTAGCAAGCGGCGGAACAATATTTTTAGATGAAGTCGGTGAACTGCCATTAACGACACAAGTGAGATTGCTGCGTGTGCTCGAAAACGGCGAATTTATTAAAGTCGGATCTTCGCAGGTGCAAAAAACGGATGTCCGGATCGTTGCCGCGACAAACGTCAATATGTTTGAAGCGATTGAAAAAGGAAAATTTCGGGAAGATCTCTATTATAGATTGAGCACGGTAGATATTCATTTGCCGCCGCTTCGCGAACGTAAAGACGATATTCATTTGTTGTTTCGAAAGTTTGCGGCTGACTTTGCCCATAAATATAAAATGCCGCCCATCAGGCTTGATGACAATGCAGTCGACATCCTTTTAAAGTTTCGCTGGAGCGGAAACATTCGGCAATTGCGAAATATAGCCGAACAGCTTTCGGTCTTAGAAACTTCGCGTGATATTTCCGCCGCAACATTGCAGTCCTATTTACCTATGGAAGGGTCGAACTTGCCCTCGGTGATCAATGACAAAAAATCGGACAGCGATTTCAGCAACGAACGCGAAATACTATATAAGGTATTGTTCGACATGAAAAGCGACTTGAACGACCTTAAGACACTGACGCTGGAGCTGATGAAAAACGGATCTGCGAAAGCGCCTGAAACGAGTCAGCATCTAATCCAGAAAATTTACGGACAGCAATCTGACAGTGAGATTGATTTTGAGGAACAATCTCAATTTTCGGTTATCCCGGCGCAGAAAAAACAGGAGCGCGAAAACTTTCATGATCACGATGAAAATTACCTTGATGCGGAAACCGTTGAAGAAGAGGAAACACTTCGGCTTGAGCAAAAGGAAATCGAGATGATCAAGAAATCGCTTGAGAAAAATAAAGGGAAACGTAAGGCTGCGGCCGACGAGCTGGGAATTTCTGAAAGAACGCTTTACAGGAAAATCAAACAATTCGATTTGTAGTATATTTGGCTGCCACATGAAGAAAATAAAAACACTTATAGCCTGTATCATTATTGTTGTCGCATTCAACAGTTGCTCCGTCTATAATTTTACTGGAACCGGAAATATAGACGCAAAGACATTTCAGGTCAACTATTTCCAGAACACAGCCGAACTTGTCGAGCCTGGAATTGAGCGGACTTTTACGCTTGAACTTCAGGATCTGATCCAAAGCCAGACGAACCTGAATCTTGTGGGCACGAACGGCGACCTTGTTTACGAAGGCGAGATTACCGATTTCAGGATTTCGCCAATGACCGCGACAGCCGATATTACCGCTGCACAAAACCGGCTGACGATTCGTGTGCTTGTCCGTTTTACGAATAAAAATAAAGAAGAAGACAATTTCGAAAAGACATTCTCCTTTTTCTATGATTATCCGGGTTCGGCGCAGCTTGTTGGCCCCACGCTCGCAACGGCGCTCGACGTTATTTTTGAACGTATAACGCAAGATATTTTTAACGAATCCCTGGCAAAGTGGTAATTTAAAACAACTATTTTGAACGTCACCGACTATACTTTTCTGCTGAACAAACCCGATGCGATCAACAATCGCCAGACGTTGACATTGGAAAAGATCGTAGAAGAATTTCCGTATTTCCAAAGTGCACGGGCATTACGATTGAAAGGCTTGTATAATGAAGACAGTTTCAAATACAACCATGCGCTGAAAGTCACTGCTGCGTATACGACTGATCGGAGTGTGCTTTTCGACTTTATCACTTCCGACACATTCACGGCTATCCAAAAAGGGCTGTACGACCAAAAACTTGAGCAGCTCCACCAGATCGTTGTTTCGGGTGCCGAGATCGTAATTGAAGCGCCACGCCTGATGGAACAGGAACAGGAAAATGTCGCTCAAACAAATTACGCAGATAGTAGTCCTGTTGCCGAAGAAACACCCGCACAAAAGCTGGAACTAGGGAGGCCGCTTGATTTCTCGAAAGAAGAAAAGCACTCCTTTCAGGAATGGCTTCAGCTTTCGCAGATTAATCCAATCCAGCGCGATCCCGTTGCCGAGGATATAATTGAGCAGGAACAACCGGAACTGGAATTAGAACGGGATCCCAAACAAAAAAAAATTGAGCTGATTGACAAGTTTATCGAAGCAAATCCAAAGATTCCACCGATTAGACAGGATAAAGTCACGTCTATACTGGTAGAACCCAGTAAACCCGATAATACCTATCTGATGACCGAAACGCTGGCGCGGGTCTATCTGGAACAAAAAAAATATCAAAAAGCCATTCAGGCATACGAAATTTTAATTTTGAAATATCCGGAAAAAAGTAGTTTCTTTGCAGACCGGATTTTAGACATCAGGAATTTACAACAAAATAATAAAGAATAGAATGGACGTTAATTTCACAATTTTCCTAGTTTTAATAACTATTGTTTGCTTTTTATTGATCGTAGTGATTATGGTTCAAAATCCTAAAGGTGGCGGTTTATCATCATCATTGGGCGGATCCCAAATGTTAGGTGGTGTTCAAAAAACGACTGACTTTCTTGATAAAAGTACCTGGACGTTGGGAACATTGCTTATCGTTTTGATCCTTGCGTCAAGCCTAAGCTTTACAGATGCTTTAAGCGATGATTCAAAACTGATCGACGACTCGGCTCCTGTGACTCCTGCGGCAGCACCTGTTACACCATCTGCAACAACGCCGGCAGCAACTGATGATGCGACCAAACAAATTGCTCCTACAGAATCTGCCCCGGCAGCCCAGTAAATACAATACAAAAACCAATTAAAATGCCAGCCTGTCAAACCGCTGGCATTTTTTTATGTAAAAATGTCAGTTAAAATTGGATGGCATAATTTGTGACAAACGCGACGCAGTAAAACAATTAACATCAAAAATAGTACTATTATGGCTTTAAACATTAGACCGCTTTCGGACCGTGTTCTTATTGAACCTGTTGCTGCTGAAACGCAGACCGCGTCGGGAATCTTCATACCTGACACTGCAAAGGAAAAACCACAGAAAGGAACTGTTGTAGCAGTTGGAAACGGATCAAAAGACCATGAGATGACCGTCAAAACCGGGGATACCGTTTTATATGGCAAATACGCAGGAACAGAATTGAAACTTGAAGGCAAAGACTACCTGATCATGCGTGAGGATGACATTCTTGCAATTATCTAACTGTAGCATAAACTTCATATAACCTAAAATAATATAAAATGGCTAAAGACATTAAATTCGATATCGAAGCTCGTGATGGTTTAAAACGCGGTGTTGATGCACTCGCAAATGCTGTAAAAGTTACCCTTGGGCCAAAGGGCCGCAACGTAATCATCGGAAAATCTTTTGGTGGGCCAACCGTAACAAAAGATGGTGTTACCGTTGCAAAAGAAATTGAATTAAAAGATCCTCTTGAGAATATGGGTGCGCAAATGGTTAAGGAAGTTGCTTCCAAAACCAATGACCTTGCCGGTGATGGTACGACCACTGCGACCGTCCTTGCTCAGGCAATTGTAAAAGAAGGGCTGAAAAATGTTGCTGCAGGCGCAAACCCGATGGATTTAAAACGCGGAATAGACAAAGCGGTTGAAGCTATTGTTTCCGATCTTGCTTCACAAGCTAAAGTTGTAGGATCCGACTCTGACAAAATCAAGCAAATTGCAGCAATTTCTGCTAATAACGACGAAGTGATTGGCGAACTAATTGCAAATGCTTTTGCTAAAGTTGGCACTGAAGGCGTTATCACTGTCGAAGAAGCTAAAGGAACTGATACTTATGTTGACGTTGTTGAAGGCATGCAGTTCGACCGCGGTTACCTTTCTCCATATTTCGTTACGAATCCGGAGAAAATGGAAGCGGAACTTGAAAATCCTTACATCCTACTTTACGATAAAAAAGTTTCCTCGCTGAAAGAATTGCTGCCTGTTCTTGAACCGGTTGCGCAATCAGGCAAACCGTTGTTGATTATCGCAGAAGATGTTGATGGTGAAGCATTGTCGACACTTGTTGTAAACAAACTTCGTGGCGCGTTAAAGATTGCAGCTGTAAAAGCTCCGGGTTTTGGCGACAGAAGAAAAGCGTTACTTGAAGATATCGCAATTCTTACTGGCGGAACGGTAATTTCTGAAGAAAGAGGTTACACTTTGGAAAACGCTACAATGGAAATGCTGGGAACGGCGAAACGCGTAACTATAGACAAAGATAATACTACGCTTGTAAGCGGCGCCGGCGAAGCCGATATGATCAAGAACCGTGTTAACCAGATCAAAGGGCAGATGGAAACCACAACATCCGACTATGATCGTGAGAAACTTCAGGAGCGCCTGGCGAAACTTGCCGGAGGCGTTGCTGTACTATACGTGGGCGCCGCTTCCGAAGTTGAAATGAAAGAAAAGAAAGATCGCGTTGACGATGCGTTACATGCAACACGTGCAGCCGTTGAAGAAGGCATTGTTGCCGGCGGTGGCGTTGCATTGCTGCGAGCAAAAAATACACTTAAAGAACTTAAGGCTGATAACGCCGATGAAGCTACAGGTATTCAAATCGTTTCGCGTGCCGTAGAAGCGCCATTGCGAACAATTGTTGAAAACGCAGGACTTGAAGGCTCTGTGGTCGTTGCCAAAGTGGCTGAAGGCTCAGGCGATTTCGGATACAATGCAAAAACCGACGAATATGTAGACATGCTGGCTGCCGGGATCATCGATCCGAAGAAAGTAACCCGTGTGGCTCTTGAAAATGCTGCTTCTGTGGCCGGAATGATCCTGACTACCGAATGTGCGCTTGTTGATATTAAAGAAGAAAATGCCGGCGGCGGAATGCCAATGGGTGGCGGAATGCCGGGAATGATGTAATTCCAATTTGCCTTTTTTTCGGAAAACTGCACGAATATCCTTCGTGCAGTTTTTTTTATGCACAAAACAATTATCTTCGTCGCATAACATCAAAGCCATGACAAATTTTAGGATATTGACCGTCCTGATCCTTTCGCTGTTTTTCAGCGCCATTTATTCACAAACCGACAAAGCCACAGCTACCGATCAGGTCTCCAATTCGATTTCGGAGTATTTCAAGCTTGACCGCGAAATCATCCATTTGCACCTGAACAAGAATACGTATTTGTCCAACGAAACGATTTGGTTCAAAGGATATATCACCGAGAAAAAATCCGATCAGCCTTATGGCAGCACGGCAAATGTATATGTCCAGCTACTTGACCAAACGGGAAAGCCTATAAAGTCGAACCTTCATTTTGCCACAAGCAGTACGTTTGAGGGTTATATTACACTTGACCAAACGATGCCTACGGGAACGTACTTTCTTCAGGCATACACGAATTTCATGAATAATTTTTATGAAGATGAATCGTCGGTATTTCGGATAACGGTCCTCAACCCAGCTGATAAAAAGACAGTTAAACCCCAAACCGTCGATATGAAAACGGCCGAAATCGAGCTTTTTCCTGAAGGCGGGGTTTACCTCCAAGGCGCACAAAACACTTTTGGCGTGAAAGTAGCCGACTGTAATGACAACGGGATCGCTGTTACAGATATTCATGTACTCGATTCGCGCGGCAATGCGGTAGTAAAGTTTAGCACGAACGAGTCCGGTTACGGTCGTTTCGATATAACGCCGCAGCCTCAGGAAATCTATAAGATAGTAGGTTCCATTGGAGGATTGAAAGCCGAGAAATTTCTGCCCGCACCCCAGCTTATCGGCGCTACGCTTTCAGTGAACAACTACGTATTCCCGAACAAATCCGTCTTTAAAATTAAAACCAATACTGCTTCCCTTGCAGGATTCGCAACCGACAGCCTCGCGTTGGTGCTGCACAAAGGCACATCATCAGCACGTATTTCGTTCGCTTTTAAACCCCATGCCACCGAGCATTCACTTGTTATTCCGACAGAACAGTTTGCTGAAGGCCTTACTACAATCTATTTAGTCGACAAGCAGTTGAATAAACTTTCCGAGCGGGTGATCTTTACGCCGGGCACAGCCATTGCACCAATTGTGTTCAACATTAAAGAGTCGCGGCGTGACTCCATTACCATTAGTGCCCTTTCACCTTTAAAATTGGGGGCAATGAGCATCTCGGTTCTTCCGTCGGCAACTATTTCGGATACGTCCGACAAATCGATTTATGCTACTCTTTTATTCGATAATATCTTGACTACTCCAATAAAGAACGTATCAGCGTACATTGCCAATCCAGACAGGAAAAAGCGTTTTGACCTGGATAACGTCCTGATTACAAAAACTTCAAAGTACAAATGGGAAGACCTAAAGCGAAACCAGCCGGTAGAAATTAAATTTCCATTTGACGCCGGACTTACAATAAAAGGAACAGTGAACACTGGTGTTTCAGATAAAAAGGACTTCAAGATCAAGATGACATCTTTGTTTGATGGCGATCAGTTTACTACATTAAATGATAAAAACGAATTCTTCTTCCATAATCTTGTGGCTGTCGATTCGAGCCGGATCCATTTCAGCCTGATGCGCAAGGAAAGATCGGCCCCGCTCAAAATTTATCCGCAACTTGTGAATGGAAACCGTACGTTCAACAAAGCCTTTTCACCCCGTAGGCGCATTTGCACAATTTTACAGGATGTTCAGGATGATTATCCCATGTTAGAGAATACAGTTTTACTCGAGAACGTGACCGTTAAAGGTGTTATTAAACGAGATACGCTGGTAAACGACAGGGTCCACGGCAACAGCATGGCCCGAGGCTTTAAAATTACAGCGGAGATGGCTACGAATTATCTTGATGTGTTGAGCTTTATACAGGCGCATGGATATCGGGTTTCAAGCACTGGTGCCCAGGTGACAATTACCAATACGTATGCGCGTTCATTTGAAGGCTCAAACACTCCCGCGGTATTTGTCGACAATTCGCCGATGGATGATTTTAATCTTCTGCGTGGCATGAATCTTAAAAGTATTGAGGAAATATACATCAACAAGCACGGTTATGGCGGCGGCGGCGATGGCGCTTTGGGAAGCATTCGCATTTACACTAAAAAAGGAACCTCAGGCGCCCCGGATATCGCAATCAACTCTCAGTCGTTCCTTGTGCAGGACGGTTTCCAAAAATGGCGCGCGTTTGAAAATCCGAAGTACGATAACGTACATAACCCGGGCTTTCAGAATTTCGGAACTATTCACTGGATTCCAAATGTTAATACGGATGCTCAGGGAAATTTCACATTTTCTGTTCCGAACCTGTACCAGCAAGCGGTCAAATTACACATAGAAGGAATATCGTCGGATGGCAAAGTAATTTCGGAAGCGGTAACTGTAGATCTTAGATAACAAACAACCCGGAGCATTCTCCGGGTTTTATTTTAATTGTTCTTCCTGATCAATGGTCAGTTTCTTGCTGAACTTGAGGATTACAGGAAGTATTGTTATAGCAACAAGGCCAATCACGATAAGTTCGATATGTTCTTTTAGATCGATGTCGAATCGTTCCAACAGAAAGCCATACAAATAGTGCCCCGCAAAAATTAAACTGAACGACCACAGAAACGAGCTCAGGATATTGAAGAACATAAACTTCTTTTTGTCCATGCTAACAATGCCTGCAACAATTGGGGCAAAGGTTCGGAATATCGGAAGGAACCTTGCAAATATAATTGCCCGTCCGCCGTGCTTTTCAAAAAATTCTTTAGATTGGATCAGGTATTTTTTCTTAAACCAAAAACTATCCTGCTTATTGTAAAGGTAGTAACCGCTTTTCGAACCAAACCAGTAACCGACCATATTGCCAAGGATTCCCGCAATTGCGACTAGCGTCGAAAGCAATGCCACGTTCAGAAAGCTGCTGCGGATAACAAAAACATTTTCGATCAGCTCGCGGTTATATATTCCGGCAAGGAAAAGTAAGCTGTCGCCGGGAAGAAAAAATCCGGCAAATAATCCGGTTTCGGCAAACACTATGAAAAGAACGATATAGATTCCCATTTTGACGCCATTAATATCGAAATGGATATAAAAAAGCGGGTCAATTAAGTTTTTCCAGTCGAAATCATTCATTTTCGGGTGCGTATTATGCTGAATTTTGAGGCGTGAAAGTAAGTATAATTTGGCGTAACCACAATTTATTGATTTACTTTAAAGATTTATTAACGGTTTAAACGGCCGTATTTTATATTGTACGTAAGCGTGTTTTGCAGGCTAAAACACAGGCTCCAAGGCTTTAACAAGGCAAAGCCGACGACCGGGTTGCAAAAAAAAACACCTGCCAACATTCATCGACAGGTGGATTCTATTTATTTTTATCAGGTTATTTTCGTTCGTATAAGCAGCAGCTATGTAACGCTTCGTAGTCAGCATCGGTAGCTTTAACGTCATCTGTGTCGTGACCCACTTTCGCGACCGCTTTCTTCACAGTTGTAAGTGATGTTTTCTCCTCGTTGATTATTAAGTGAAGCATCTGATCGTCAATATGCCAAACCGCCGACTTCACTCCCGCCACAGAAAATGCTGCTTTTTCAATTCGCTTCTTGCATTGCTCGCAGTTGCCGTTTACTTCAACATTGTACTTTGCATTTTTGTTTTTAGCCTCCTGAGCATTAGCACCTATTGCGATGATAAACATCAGGATCATTAGAAAATTTCTCATTTGTTATCTTTTATTGTTATTGCAATCTATTTTATCTGATTTTGAAACGCAGCCCGGCATAATACATTTGGCCGAATACCGGCGCATAAATTACTGAGGTGTCAAAATTCGGGCCGAAAGGATCATCCGCTCCTAATATAGCTTTCTCTTGTGCATAGTTGCCGATGTTCTCGCCACCAACGTATATTTCAAACACCGATGACAGGGTACGGGTTACCTGCACATTCATCAGTGAAAACGAAGGCGAATAGTCCGGAAGCCTGTCGGCTGGCGGATTCGCGGCAGTATTTGGAAGCCGCTGCTGCCCCATCCAATTGTAGGTAAAATCAAACTTCCATTGCCGTCCCTTCTCCACGATATGCGTTGCATACTCGAGGTTCGCAAAAAACCTGTGTTTGGCCTGCAAGGGTCGCTCAAAGTCACCGGAAAGGTAGTCGGTTTTAATGTCATAGAACTTGTATGCCGTTCTAAGGTTGAAGTGCGTCGCAAGCTCATAATTAAACTCTACCTGAAGGCTGTTCGCATATGATTTTCCGTTGTAAAACAGCGCCTGTTGCGGAGCATTGTATAAATCGACAACAGCCTGATTCGTAAAATCGGTTCGGTAAAAATCAAACCCTGCGTCAGCGCTTTTACCAAATAAAATAAAATTCTGCATAAAGCTGAGTCCGTAGTTCCATGCAATTTCCGGATCCAGGCCGTAGATTCTCCCGTTGGTATTCAGAATATCGAAAACACGGGAACTGGCAAACAGTTGCTGATTTTCTGCAAAAACATTAGCAGAACGTTTTCCTCGACCTGCCGAAGCCCGAATCACACCTTTCTCCCACGGATTGTAGCGCAAATGCAGTCGAGGAGTGAAAAAGGCGCCGAGTCGGTTGTGCTGATCAATACGAGCGCCGGCAATCAGGCTGAAATTTTCCGTGTTGTCATACGTATATTCGAAGAATGCTCCGACAGAGTTATCTTTTCGCCTAAAATCGGAAGAAATGTTCGGAACATCGATCAATTCGTTATATCCGTCGTAAGTGAAATTAAGCCCTGTAGCAAACTTATGCAATGTATTGCCGATGATCGAGTTGAAGATCAGGTTCGAATAAAAACTGTTCTGCCTGATATTGTATTGGTTCAGTCCAAAATAAGACTCCTGGTCGTGAATGTTGAAAGCATTCTGGAATCCGATGCTTTGATAAGGCATATCAGGAAAAACGTAACCAATCTTAGCAGAAATGTCGAATCGCCCGGTATTAATTTCAGAACCCCATGCGTTTGTAGTAAGACGATCGCGATCGGGATCAAAGTTGCGTTGTCCGGTCTGCTTCTCATCGTTCATATACCGGAAATTGATGAAGCTCACCCAGCCTTTTTCAGCGTTGTTATATTGCCAGCGATTCAAGATATTGAACTGCTTTCCGAGCGGATTATCAAGAAAACCGTCGTCATTCATATCGTTCTTCGCAATTCGCGTGTTCGTATGAACGAAAAGGCTGCTGCTCCATTTGTCGGAGAACTTATGATTGAAGTGTACATTTGCCTCAAAACGCGAATCGGACGATCCGTAGAGGTTGAGGAAAAATGGAATATCGCTCAATGGCTTGATCAATTCGGTATTTATTTGGCCCGATATGCTTTCGTACCCGTTTACCACTGAGCCTGCGCCTTTGGTGACCTGGATGCTTTCAACCCACGTTCCCGGGGTAAAAGACAATCCATAAGCCTGCGACGCGCCACGTACCGAGGGAATATTTTCTTCTGTGATCATCAAGTACGGACTTGTCAGCCCGAGCATGCGGATTTGTTTCGTTCCCGTTAGTGCGTCTGAAAAATTGACGTCGATCGAGGGATTGGTCTCGAAACTTTCAGCGAGGTTGCAGCAGGCAGCTTTAAGCAATTCCTTGCTGGTCATAATAGTTGTGTTTGCCGTAACTTTTAGCGATTTCTTCAGCGAGCGTACCTTCGCTTGTACCTGAACTGCCTGAAGCGTATCCTGTGCGGCAACAGTTGCTGCGCTAAACAGCGCCAACAATATAAATAAGTATTTGTGCATGATATTGATTTATGTTATAGAATAGTTTTCCCTTGGGAAGCTATAACACAATCAGGCGTAGAGAATATATTGGCTGTACAACTTAAAAAGCGGCGGCGCGTGGGCGTCGCAATAATAAGAAGTAATTTGTTCCTTTAAAGAAGGAGCATCGGTTCGATACCGGACCGGTTTCCACGACGGTACCGGAACAAAAGCATCCAAAACAATGGAGAATGTCTTTACTATAATGTCATCCGACTTATCCTGAAGATCCACGGTCTTGTCTTTGCAGCACGACTTGTGGTCTTTAGCCGCCTCGGCGCAACATGCCTTTTCTGCGGGTGCAACAGGCATCTCGCAGACTTCCTCATTACTGTAGATCGAACTTACGGACGCTATTTCACCTTCGCAATAATGTACATTGAACGCCAGCCCGATGTTGGAAACCAACAGCAGCATCGCCAGGAACAAGCTCGTACATTTCTTCGGATTCATGTGGCAAAAGTACAAAAAAGCAAGCCTCAATCGGAGCGACAATGTTAATTTTTTGTTAGCCGGGACTGATAGTAGGATGCGGGGATAAACAGCAACAGGAACAGCGGCTGGATAAGAAACCTCCTGACATAGAACAGTGTAAAATTCTGGCTGCTATCGAAAAAGTGAAGCAGGATCAGGAACGCCGACATCAATATCACAAAGAATACGCCATACAAAATTCCGCAAAAGCGGACAAGGCCACGATCGCGAAAAAGCACGTATAGGATTGTCAGTGACACGACCATATTCAGCAAATAGCGAAAGGACAAACTTCCGACCAGTTGCCACAAATCGTAAGCTGGAAAGGCGTTGTTCAAATATTCATTCTCAAAATATTGGGCGAACGGGTCGTAAAACAGTTCGGTTTCATAGGCGCGTATACCGGCGAGCACCGCAACGAGAAGCGTACAAAGAACGATTTTTGGCCAGTGGTTAAGCTGTTTTGCGCGCATAGCCTGAATACTTGTTTACCCAAATAACCCATAAAACAAAAACGACACCATAAATGAACAACGGGAAAACCACACTGTGCAGGAAATGCCCATACTCCGGATATTGCAATAACGCGATCGTAAGCAGCACGATCCGAACGATATTCAGGATATGAATGATGATGATCCCGGTTAAAATATACAAAATGGTATGCTTTAACCTTCCGCTAAAAGCAACGACAAAGGCAGTAAAGAGAATCATTACACTCAAGGCGTTACAACCTTCAACGATGCGCGCTAAATAATCCCCGTTTAGGCTGAGCTTGATCGACCTTTGAAAAGGATGCGGCTCTATGTGCGCTTGATAGAACAGGTCAAGGATCGTCTCTGTCTGCCGCGCCACAAGCTTGGTGAAGCCGTCAACTTCGTAGGATACATTGAAATTTGAGAGATAAAGTTGGTAAACAACCGTCAGCACAATATAAACGCCGAAAAACTTTAACAGAAAAATGAAGAAGGGACGATATTGGCGTAAATACTGATTCAACTGCTTTTTTAACAAATTTATATAAAAATCCCCTCAGGCAATTAATACTTTTGTACAAAATAAAAAGTCATGACTTTCGAAGAAATTTTGTCCAAAGTTGAAGATATCGTACGCCACACCAACACGCTCCGTGACGACAAGCTCCTGCAGATATGCCACCTCCTAAAAGACAATATTGATTACTATGACTGGGTCGGATTCTATTTCAGAAACGGCGACAAAGAGGAACTATTGCTCGGGCCTTACGCCGGTGAACCAACCGATCACACTGTTATCCCTTTCGGCAAAGGAATCTGCGGACAGGTTGCCGTATCAAATCAAAATTTCGTGGTTCCCGATGTTTCAGCACAGGACAACTACATCGCGTGCAGTCTCACGGTGAAATCAGAAATAGTTGTACCATTGTTTGTTGAGGGCGCCAATATCGGCCAGATCGACATCGATTCCAACGTGCTTGATCCGTTTACCCAAACCGACGAGCGCTTTCTGGAATCGGTTAACGCTACAGTAGCCAAATTGTTTTAGTTCCCAAAAATAGCTTGCGGTTTTAAAAAATAAGTGTATTTTTGCACCCGTATCCAAAAGATGGCTACTACATAAAAATCATTTAAATAATATTGGCATGTACTTAACTAAGGAAGTTAAAGAAGAGATTTTCGCTAAACACGGCGGATCTGCTACAAACACAGGATCTGCAGAAGGGCAAATCGCTTTATTCACACACAGGATTACGCATTTGACAGAGCACCTGAAAAAAAATCGTCACGATTTTAATACAGAACGTTCATTGGTATTGTTGGTAGGTAAAAGAAGAAGCCTGCTTGATTACCTGAAGAAAAAGGAGATCAACAGATACCGTGAGATCATCAAAGAATTGAATATCCGAAAATAATCAATCAACTAAAGAGGTGCCTGCGCGCCTCTTTTTGTTTTAAAATGTTTTCGATCAGATAAAGCTGCCGTGAGGCGCTTGGCGTTTAAAAAAGTTTGGTTTTTCATTGGGTTTTAGACAACTACAACAACAACAACTACAACACAACTAAAACCCATTGTTTAATCAAGAATAAGGACTTATGATTCCACAGGTTACAAAAGAAGTAATCGATTTAGGAGATGGAAGAAGCATCTCTATCGAAACCGGGAAGTTGGCGAAACAAGCTGACGGATCGGTAGTAGTACGAATGGGAGACACAATGTTGCTTGCAACTGTTGTATCTGCCCGAAAAGCCAGCCCCGGTGTTGACTTTTTACCGCTTACGGTAGATTACCGTGAAAAATTTGCCGCTGCGGGACGTTTCCCGGGCGGATTCTTTAAAAGGGAAGCGCGTCCAAGCGATAACGAGATCCTCGTGATGCGTTTGGTTGACCGTGTTTTACGTCCGCTTTTCCCAAGTGATTATCATGCTGAAACCCAGTTGATGATCCAATTGATGTCGCACGACGAAAATGTAATGCCGGATGCACTTGCCGGACTCGCAGCTTCTGCGGCTCTTGCTGTTTCCGACCTGCCGTTTTCAACTCTCATTTCCGAAGTACGCGTTGCACGTGTCGACGGGCAGTTCATCATCAACCCAAGCCGTACACAATTGGAGCAATCGGACATCGACATGATGATTGGTGCTTCAAAAGATTCAATCGCAATGGTTGAGGGCGAGATGAAAGAGATTTCAGAAAAGGAAATGGTTGAAGCGATCAAATTCGCACACGAAGCCATTAAAATTCAGATTGCTGCGCAGGAACGCCTTCAGGCTGCTTTTGGCAAGAAAGACGTTCGTTCATACGACGAAGAGCGTAGCGACGAAGCGGTTTTTGAAAAAGTACGTTCGTTATCGTACGACAAATTGTACGCAATTGCACAGGAAGCATCGGCAAAACACGAACGTTCTGAAAAATTTTCAGCAGTAAAAGAAGACATTAAAGCTGAGTTTACCGATGAAGAGCTGATTGCAAACGGCGACCTTATCGGGAAATATTTCTACAAGACACAGAAAGAAGCTGTCCGTAATGTGATCCTCGATCTCGGATTGCGCCTTGACGGTAGAAAAACGAATGAAATCCGTCCAATCTGGTGCGAAGTTGATTATTTGCCATCTGTACACGGATCAGCAATCTTTACGCGCGGTGAAACTCAGGCATTGGCAACAGTGACCTTGGGAACTTCACGCGAGGCAAACCAAATTGACTCTCCATCTGAACAAGGCGAGGAAAAATTCTATCTGCACTATAATTTCCCTCCTTACTCAACAGGTGAAGCAAAACCGCTACGTGGAACTTCACGACGGGAAGTCGGACACGGAAATCTTGCACAGCGTGCACTGAAAAACATGATTCCTGCTGAAAATCCATACACAATCAGAATCGTTTCTGAAGTGTTGGAATCGAACGGATCGTCTTCAATGGCGACAGTTTGTGCGGGAACATTGGCATTGATGGATGCCGGGGTTCAGATGATCAAACCGGTTTCGGGTATCGCAATGGGATTGATTTCTGACGAGAAAACCGGTCGTTGGGCCGTATTGTCGGATATTCTTGGTGACGAAGATCATCTTGGTGACATGGACTTTAAAGTCACCGGAACTGCTGACGGAATCACCGCTTGCCAGATGGATATTAAAATCGAAGGGTTGGCATACGACATTATGGAAAAAGCGTTGGAACAAGCTCGTGACGGCCGACTGCATATTCTTGAGAAACTGGTTGAAACATTGCCACAGCCAAAAGCTGACGTTAAAAAGTATGCGCCAAAAATTATCAAAGTTACCATTCCGGGAAGCTTTATTGGGGCGTTGATCGGACCTGGCGGAAAAGTAATCCAGGAACTTCAAAAAGCATCAGGAACAACAATTGTTATCAACGAAGTCAATGAAATGGGCGAAGTTGAAATTCTGGGAACCGATCCGGACGGAATCCAAATGGTTCTTTCTAAGATCGATTCGATGATGTTTAAACCCCAAGTTGGCGAGAGCTATGAAGTGAAAGTCATCAAAATGCTTGACTTTGGAGCTGTGGTAGAATACACCGCTGCGCCAGGCAATGAAGTATTGCTTCACGTCTCAGAATTGGCATGGGAACGAACTGAGAATGTTTCGGATGTCGTAAATATGGGAGATGTTTTTGAAGTAAAATACATTGGCATCGACCCTAAGACACGCAAGGAAAAAGTATCAAGAAAGGCTTTGCTTCCGCGTCCTCCACGTGACGAGAATGCACCGCCACGTGATGCGAACCGCCCGCCGAGAGAAGGAGACGACCGTGGTCCGCGAAACGACTCGCGCCGCGATGACCGCAGAGACTCAAGGAGATAAGGTTAGTTATATATTAATTCATATGAAATCCCGCTTCGGCGGGATTTTGTTATATAGGCCTCGTTACCCGATGCTAGATTGCCATGTTAATTGTTCGACATCGCAATGACTTACTGTTGCGCGTGTGTTTTTTTTCCTACATTTACGAAAATTGCAACTATAAATTAACCGCTGATGTTTCTTTTCAAACCTATGACGCTTTTAATAGCGTTGTTAACTGCGTGTCTCCCGGATATCGCTGTGGCACAAACGTCCAATAACTTGTATGAATGGTATGACGCTGCCACCGGAAGCACCTCGATGTATAACGGACCGATGTATTTTAATCAGTATCGGACACAAAATCCTTCAAATAACCCGTTCCTGGCTTTGGACGAATATTCAAAGGGAAATGTTTTATACGACGGCCAACCCTATTTCAACATCAACCTGAAGTACGATATTCATCGCGACTTGTTGCTCCTTCAGCCACTTGACGGCAGCACGAACCGTTCGGTAATTTTTATTCCCGAAAGAACAGCCTCATTTGTTGTTCTCGGAAAGAAGTTCGTCAATCCCGGCTATAATAAAGAGGTTCCGGAATCAGTTAAAGGTTATTTTGAAGAAAATCTTGTAGCCGCGCATTTCACCTTTTACATAAAACACCGTAAGACAGTTCGTGAAATTATACACAACGAGACTCTACTAAACGATTTTTCACCGGCATACGATTTTGTCGTACTAAAAGATGGCGCATTCCACACTGTAAAATCCAAAAAGAACGTTATTTCCCTCTTTCCTGCCCTTAAAACCGAAATCAACAAATATTATTCGTCGAATGCAAAAAATTCAGATCTGCGCTTTATGGAGGGTTTGTTCCGACACATTAATTCTATCCTGAAATAAGATGAGAAATAGCATTCTTACCGCCTTGCTTCTGATTCTTCATCTTTCAGCTTCGGCACAACAGATAACGACGTCGACTTTTGCGAACGCTTCTCTTGAAGAAGTGCTTCTTGAATTGGAAAGCAAGTCGGAATACCGATTTTTCTACGAACAATCCTGGGTACAGAATCCCGAAGTCAAGATCTCAGGTTCCTATTCAGGCACGATCGAGACAGTTCTGACAGATGTCTTAAAAAGGACCGACATGAACTTTTTCATCGACGCACGAAACGTCATCCTGCTAAAAAATCGCGTAATTTATTCCGATTTGCCCGACACCTATTTCTTGCCACCGTCAAAAACCGCATTACCGGAAGTTGTGGACAAACCGATATTTGAGAAAGAATATCAGGCTCCTACTCCGGCAGCCGAACCTGAACAGCCTTTGACGCTGATTGGGAAGCAAAGCAAGAACAGCACCAAGAAAACATTCACCGTTACCGGGTATGTCCGCGACTCAAAAACAGGCCAGCCGATAGCCGATGTAAATGTGCAAGTTCTAAAATTGCGTGTCGGAACGGTCACCGATCAGAACGGCTTTTATAAGCTGGATCTTCCGGCTGGAGTAAGTGTTATCGAAGCGCAAACTTTTAGTCACCGGACAATGGCACGGAAAGTAGTGCTTTACGACGACGGAAAATTGAATTTTCAACTGGCGGAGGTGATTAACCAACTCGACGAGGTAATCATAAATGCCGCCGCTAAAGACAACCTGAAGACGGCTACCACGGGAGTAATAGCACTTGATGTTGAAGGTATAAAAACAGTTCCTTTAGTCTTAGGCGAACGCGATATTTTTAAAGTTGCCACGACATTACCCGGAATAAAGACGGCCGGCGAAGGATCGGCGGGGTATAACGTGCGCGGCGGGAAAGAAGACCAGAACCTGATTTTGCTAGACAATGCGGTTTTATACAATCCCGCACATTTTTTCGGATTTTTCTCTGCTGTTAACCCGTTCACTGTGGAAAAAGCCGACATCTATAAGGGAAGCATTCCAGCCGAGTTCGGCGGCAGGCTATCTTCCGTATTCGACATCACGACAAAAAGCGGTAGTACCGAAAAATTTTCGGGGGAAGGAGGCATTGGTCCTGTAACAAGTAACTTAACCCTCGGAATTCCTGTCATTAAAGGAAAATCGAGCCTTCTTGTAGGCGGCCGCGCTACCTATTCGGGTTGGATACTGCGTTCGCTCGATGAAGAATCATTGAAAAACAGCAGCGCCTCGTTCTATGATGCAATTGTGAAGTACAGCCATAAGTTTAACGCAAATAACAACGTCGAAGGAACGTTTTATCTCAGCAATGACGCCTTTAGCATTACTTCTGATTCACTGTATAAATACCGAAATCGTTTGGCGTCGTTCAAATGGGACCATACTTTCAACGAAAAACACAAAGGCTCGTTGATTATCACCAACAGCGATTACAAGTTCAACATTGACTACGACAGCAACAATGCAAACGCATTTGAATTTGGATATAACCTAAACGAGACCCAATTTCAGGCCAAGATGGGCTACATGTACAGTCCGAAACATCGCTTGAGTTATGGAATCGCGAGTAAACTCTATAACATTGATCCCGGCTACTTCGATCCGAAAAGAACAGAATCGCTGTTGGTGCCGATCGAGGTTGCAACAGAACGCGGACTCGAATCAGCCGTGTACATCGCTGACAATTTTAAGATTTCGGATAAACTATTGCTTGACGTCGGGGTTCGGTACTCGTTATTTGCGTTTCTCGGTGAATCAACGCAACGTGTTTATCAACCGGGAGTTCCACTAAGTGATGATACCGTTGTGGCTGAAAAGAGGTTTGCCAATAATGAAATCGTTAAAACATATGGAGGCTTTGAACCTCGGATCGCAGCCCGATATTTTCTTACAAAGAACTTTTCAGTAAAGGCCAGCTATGACAAGACGTTCCAGTATATGCACCTGCTGTCGAACAACACGACCCAGTCGCCAACCGATACTTGGAAACTGTCGGACCTGAACGTAAAACCACAACATTCACAGCAATTCTCACTAGGGCTGTATAAGAACTTCATGGGCGACGATCTCGAAGCCAGCATTGAAGGCTACTATAAAAAGTCAGAGAATTTCCTCGATTACAAAGTTGGCGCCGAGCTGCTGCTAAACCAGAACATCGAGACAGAACTGTTGCAAGGCGAAGGCAAAGCGTACGGAGTCGAGCTGTTGCTTAAGAAATCAGTGGGAAAATTGAACGGATGGATTGGCTACACGTATTCCCGTACACTCGTGAAATTAGATAGTGAATTTGCGTCGGAACGCGTGAACAATGGTAAATATTTCGCTGCTAATTTTGATAAGCCGCACGACGTTAGCCTTGTCCTGAATTACAAATTTACTAAACGTTATAGCTTCTCGACGAATTTCGTCTATCAAACGGGTCGGCCTATAACCTATCCCGTGGGGACGTATCAGTACGGCGGTGTCGAATACACGCTTTACAGCGACCGAAACGCGTTCCGAATCCCTGATTATTACCGGTTAGACCTTGGGATTAACATTGAGGGTAATCACAAAATCAAAAAGTTTGCACACAGTTTCTGGAATATTTCCGTTTATAATGTGCTGGGCCGAAACAATCCATATTCTGTATTTTTCGTCACGGAACAGGGCGAGGTCAAAGCCTACCAAAGCTCTATATTTTCAATCCCGGTTCCAACCGTTACGTACAATTTTAAGTTTTAACAGTGAAATCCTACTACTATTTTGCACCACTTTTCCCTCCATTTTGGCTTGATTAATCTTTATACTATGAAAAAAAACGTTTTATATATTGTTTTGTTGCTGTTTCTTTCGTACGGATGTACTGACCCCTACAAACTGCAGACCGAAACTTTCGATGATATCCTTGTGGTAGAAGCTACGATTACAAATGAAATGAAGCGGCAGGAAATTAAGCTCTCCAAAACATACCGGCTCGAGGAATCGAGTCCGCTGCCGGTAGCTGGCGCCAGTGTAGTAGTTACAGACGATGCCGGCAATAGTTATGAGTTTTCAGAAATCGGTGGAATTTATTTGTCGGATATTCCTTTTCAGGCTGTTCCCGGAAGAGCTTACAATCTTGAGATTTCAACCACCGACGGAAGATCGTACAGCTCCATTCCCACCACTTTAACAACTGCAAGCCCCATAACGAATGTTACTGCAGCTGTAGAGACCTTGAACGGTGTTGAAGGTGTCCAAATCCGAGTGAACAGTTTTGATCCTACGGGAACCTCGAAGTATTACAGGTTCCGATATGACGAAACGTACAAAGTCATCGCGCCAAAATGGACAGGCGTCTATGCTGTTATAGATAATCATCCACCAAGTGGGTATGGCCCAAACGATGATATTATATTACTGCCTCGAACAGAAGAAGCGCAAACATGCTTCAAAACAAATCCGTCGGATCAGATATTACTATCGTCTACGCTCGGCCTGACAGAAGATCGGATTGAAAACTTTCCAGTTCGTTTTATTGACAAGCACGACGATATTATAGCCAATCGATATTCGATCAATGTCTTTCAGTATGTCCAATCCGCAGCGTCATACGAATTTTATGAAACCTTACGAGAGATGTCAGGCGCTGGTGGAGATATCTTATCACCCAACCAACCTGGTTATTTTTCAGGGAATATCAAATCTACAACGAACCCCAGCGAAAAAGTCATGGGCTTCTTCGAGGTTTCGTCGGTATCTGAATATCGAATTTTCTTTAATTACGATGAGATGTTTCCTGGCATACTTCCGCCGCCGTTTTTCATGGATTGTGAACCGATCACGTTGGATTCGACCGATTTTTCATTACCCGATAACGAAGGTGGCACCTTGTTTTCCAACCTCGCAGGCGGGTTTTATCTATACTACGAGCATTTCGGAATTTTTTATGACATCGTTCGTAAGGAATGTGGTGACTGTACCACTTTTGCCTCTAATGTTGTGCCTCCATTTTGGGTCGATTAACTAAGATAAGATGAAACAATCGTACGCGTTTTTGTTATTTATTTCGATGATCTTGTCGTCTGCATGTAGCGATCCGTACAGGTTAAATTTTATCATAACACAAACCGCTATATGACATTCAAAAATATTTGTCCGAAACCCCAACAAGCGCTGCCGTTGTTGCTTGTGACCTTATTCGTAATGCTGCAAACCGCGTTGTTCGCTCAGCAGAATCTGGAAAACCTTCCCGTAACAGCTTCCGGAGAAACCGTCTACGTGCACGCAAATGCGACCACGTTTGTCCCGGGTGAAACACTACTCTATAAGTTGTATTGTTTGAGGCCGGCTAGTTTCTTGCCAAGCCGCATCAGCAAGATCGCCTATGTCGAACTCGTTTCTGCGGATCAGAAGAAAATGGTAACACAAAAACTTTTTTTGGAGAACGGTTCCGGACAAGGCGATATTTTCATTCCGGCGTCAATCCCGACAGGTGTCTATAAACTAATTGGTTACACAACCTGGACAACAAACAGATCAGTAGATAAATGCTATCAGATGGATATTTTTATAGTCAATCCGTTTGAAACAAACGCAGCGTATTTATCCTCGTCGCAATCGGCCCAAACTTCAGTGCAACAACAGGGTAATGTAGTATCGCGTACAGGCGCGACAAAACTTGCCATCGAAAAAAGAGTGTATTCGACGCGTGAGCGGGTTTCGCTGACACCAACAATACCCGACGGAAATTATTCGGTTTCGGTACGAAAAATTGAGGCCCTTCCTACAGTTTCGCCTCTGTCGGCTACAGATTTCACGGGGAGACAAAATGAGTCCACATCGATAATTATCGATCCCGCGCACATCGTTGAGCTTCGCGGCGAATTATTTTCGGGTACTATCACTTCTAAATCCGGCGCCGCGGTTAGCGGTAAAGCTGTTGCAGTATCGGCTCCCGGAAAGAGCTTCGGACTCCAAATTGGAAACACGGATGCCTCAGGTAGGTTCTATGTTACGCTCGACAAATTCTATCCGGTTTCTGAATTGCATTTCCAGGTACTCGGCGACCAACGTAATGACTATACCCTGACCGTCGACCAACATAGCGTACAACTGCCGCTACGTTTTGAGTCGGCTTTCAAACTCGATCCCAACATCAGGAACAGCATCATCGAGCGATCTACAGCAAGTCAAATTGAAAATGCCTACTCTTCCCGTAAAACTGACAGCTTAACACAGCACGCACAAAAACCATTTTTCGAGCCTCTGGCAAAAGATTATGTATTGAGCGACTACACCCGATTTCCAACATTTAAGGAAACAATCGTTGAAGTACTTTCTGAGATGTACTATACGAATGACAACGGCAAATACGAATTACACCTAAGGGATTACAGCACTCAGGTAAAACGCGCAGAGCCTGTACTTGTGTTGGTCGACGGGCTGCTGATCCAGGATGTTAACGAACTCTTTGATTACCCGATGGCAAGCGTCTATAAAATTTCAATATTACCGGGCGGTTATTATTACGGATCTTCGATTTTTAGTGGCGTTATCAATATTGAAACAATCGGTGGCGATTATGTGAGTAAGACAAAAGGCGACTTCTATGTTACAGCAAACTTGCTTCGGCCTGTTGCAAAAAAGATCTATTACATGCAAGATCATTCGGATGCCGGTTCGAAGCGCATTCCGGACTATCGCGTGCAGCTATTTTGGGAACCAAACTACAATGGAGCCAGCGCAATGTCGTTCTATACATCGGACGTTAAAGGAATGTTCGAAGTGGTCATAGAGGGATTTTCATCCGAAGGGAAACCCGTGACGGTTTCTGATCTCATCGAAGTAAAATAGCTACTGTCGATACACGATTCCGAACATCAGCAAGTGCGACCCATAGTTGGCTCTTATTTTCTGGCTCGTAACGCCATATGGGGCCCATTGATAATGAAGTTGCAATCCGGTGTTTCGGTAGTTGATCTTAAATCCCGGTGACAGATAAAAAGTGGTGAGGATTTCCTCAGAACGCTCCCCTTTTTCAAATTCCAGTTCATCAGGGGCTAAATACATATTTATGGCAAGGCCTGCGCCCGCATTGTATTCGCCACTAAATCCTTCGGGATCGGAACTCAAACGAAACACTTTTGCATACCGGCCACCAACACTGATCGCGAATTTCTGCGACTTATAACTTACGGTCGAGTCTTTGAACCTGAAATTTATATCGGAGGCGTTTCTTGGTATAAATAAAGTAAACCCGAGATCCACGAAATTTTTCCCGCTTTCTGTTGTTCGGATCCAAAACCCGAAGGATGGTGACATCTCAAATCTGCTCGCAAGTCGTCCCAAAGGCTGAACGAAACCTGCTTCTATGTAAACACCCTCGTATTTTGCTTTTGCTAAAGGTTTTTGGGCTATAGCCGAGAAGCATACCAAGATGCACGCTAAGTTGAATAAATACTTCACTGTTACCAGTTTAGAAAAGGCATTTTCCTTTTGCCGTTAACATTCCACAACCCCATTTGAAAGCCCTTTCCTTTACAGATATTCACCAGCCCGATCTGTAGACCGTGGCTGTTCTTTGCGTTGTTTAGCACGCCAAGATGCAAACCGTTCAAATCATGCGATTGATTGTAGACTCCGATTGAAGCGCCGCCGAGGTTATTGTTCGTATTGGCGAGCCCAATCGATACCCCTTTCTGCTGATCAGCAATAGTTCCGAGTGCGGTCAATGAAACACCGTTGAAATATTTGAATTTGTTCCCCAGTGAAATATTGAGTCCGCTCATGCTCGTACGGGTAAAAAAGCAGCCTGTACTTACATTGAGACCGTTGACTTTGAGGTGTGATGCGCTCTTCATGTCATTGACTACATAATAATCTTCGTGTGTTCCCGGTTGTCGACCTGAGGTTTGCGCCTTGATTATGTCGGGCAAGTGCATGATTGCGACAAAGGCCATAAGCGCAGCAGCGATCGGCGCCGGATTGGCTTCGACATTTAGTCCGTTGATTGTTTGAGAGTCGATACTCTTATTGCCGACATGTCCGACACCGAATGTCAAACCGTTGACTTCTGCCGTTCTTTTTGACATCGGCGACAGACTGAAAAGCTGTGATCGCGCGGCAACAGGAAAGCTGCGTGCAGGAGCAATTGTGTCTTGGGCATACGTAGTTGCGAGTGCTAAAAGTAGCAGTGAATAAAATAATGGCTTCATGATTTATAGCTTAAAAGTTCAGACAAACCTATTGCGTTTATTACAAGCTGAATTGTGGAAAGTAATTTTGTTATATTATATATTTGTGAAAATCGCAAAACACGTGGAGCAGCAGGAACTACTATTGAAAACCATCCGCAAGAAAATTCGCGGATCCATAATTGACGAGATTGCCTCGGCACTAAATATCAGTTATGATGCTTCGCATCGGAGGATTTCCGGAAAGAGCAAGTTCTCAATCGACGAAACCATATTGCTTGCCAATCACTTTAATATTTCACTGGACCGGCTTTTCCTGAAGCAGGAGAAAATTATCGTCGAGAAGACCATCGAAATTACCTCATTGAAAGACATGCTCGAATATTTTAAAAGATCGGCCAACCAACTGCAGCAGCTTACAAAAGACAGGAAGGCTACTTTGTATTATTCGGCTAAAGACATCCCGCTTTTCTATTTCATGGACGCAACCATATTGTCGAAGTTTAAGGCGTATGTATGGCTTAACCTGCTGAATGGAAATCAGCCGCGGATCCCGTTCGAGAAATTCGTAATCGATGAGTCATTTATGGAACATTCGCAAAAGCTGAAGTCGGTTTATGAGAATGTCAACGTCCGAGAAATCTGGAACGACACGACAATTAACAGCAGCCTCCAACAGATCCTTTATTTTTATGAAGCCGGTCTTCTTGATTTTAAAAGTGCAAACGCGCTGTTTCGGGACATGAAGCGTATAGTACGTTTGATACAGGGCAAATGCAACAGCAAGGATCCGATGTTTTCAATATACTATAACGAACTGATATTGCTAAACAACAACCTGCTGATCGAATCGGAAGACAGGCTCACGATGTTTGTCCCGTATACGCTACTCGGCTACTTTATTACCGACGATGAAGAAAGCTGTCACAACGTACATCAGTTTTTTAGCCAGCAGATCGGGAATTCCAAGTTACTGAACAGCGTCGGGATCAAAGACCAAAACCTGTTTTTCAACAAGGCTATCCGCAAAGTGGACTATTACATGGAACGGATCAATAACCAGGTAGATTTAATGTTTTAGAAAATAAATGAAATTTTTGTAACTTTTATCCGTTCGGTTACGTACAATGACGGTACACTATTAAAAACGTATATCCCCAACATGAGACAACTTAAGATTACGAAGCAGGTAACCAATCGTGAAACTGCATCCTTAGACAAATATTTACAGGAAATTGGGAAAGTTGACCTTATTACTGCCGACGAAGAGGTAGAATTAGCACAAAAAATCAAAGCCGGAGATCAGAAAGCATTAGAAAAACTTACGAAAGCGAATTTGCGATTTGTTGTTTCGGTAGCTAAACAATACCAAAACCAAGGGCTTACACTTCCGGATTTGATCAACGAAGGAAACCTTGGACTTATCAAAGCCGCACAACGTTTCGACGAAACACGAGGTTTTAAATTCATTTCATACGCTGTTTGGTGGATCCGACAGTCGATTCTTCAGGCTTTGGCCGAGCAATCGCGTATTGTTCGTCTTCCATTGAACAAGATCGGATCGATCAATAAGATCAACAAAATGTACGCTTTACTTGAGCAATCAAACGAGCGTCCGCCTTCAGCAGAGGAAATTGCTAAGGAACTTGACATGACGGTTAACGATGTTAAGGAAAGCATGAAAAACTCGGGTCGCCACCTTTCAATGGATGCGCCGCTTGTTGAAGGTGAAGATTCAAACCTCTACGATGTACTTCGTTCAGGCGAATCACCAAATCCTGACCGTGAGTTGATCCACGAATCATTACGTACAGAAATCGAGCGTTCTTTAGAGACATTGACACCGCGCGAAGCCGATGTGGTACGGTTGTATTTCGGACTTGGTGACCAGCATCCGATGACGCTTGAAGAAATTGGCGAGACTTTTGATTTAACGCGTGAGCGAGTGCGCCAGATCAAGGAAAAAGCAATCCGTAGGCTGAAACACACTTCAAGAAGTAAAATTTTAAAAACATACCTTGGATAATTCAGGGAAAAGTGCCAAATTACAACCCGCTACACAGTAAATTCTAATTTGGAATATAGTAACAACAGTCTGATTAACTGTTCGTTTTTTGATTGATGATTGAAACTCCGGCTGATTACCGGAGTTTTACTTTTATATGCCTTAGCAGGAACATTATCTAAACTCCAGTCTGTTCGCCGAAAATGGCTCGGGTTCCGGAGTTTTACTTTTATACCTGAAGCCCACAGGGCTTCCTCCTTTTAATTCCAAATGCCGAAAATGGCTCGCGTTCCCGGAGTTTTACCTTTAGCTAGCTACACACCAATAAAGACGCGGAAGTTTTGGTCGTGCCCACAAGGGTCAGGCTTTTGGCTTTATCTTTCCGCTGCGCTACAAGGATATCGCCTCAATCCTTCACGCGGAGGTATCCTTTTCTACCAGCATTTTCTGTTGAAAATAGTATCTTTACCTCACACAACGACTTAAAAATGAAAAACACTCTTATAGCTCCTTCCATTCTTGCAGCCGATTTCGCAAATTTGCAGCGTGACATCGAAATGATCAACAACAGTGAAGCCGACTGGTTCCATGTAGACATAATGGATGGCGTCTTCGTACCCAACATATCTTTTGGAATGCCGGTGCTTGAAGCGATCACCAAACACGCTACAAAGACGGTCGACGTACACCTTATGATCGTCGACCCTGATCGTTACATTAAAACCTTCGCCGCATTAGGCGCCAACAATCTTACCGTTCACATTGAAGCAACTAATCACCTGCACCGCACTTTGCAGGAAATCAAGGCACAGGGAATGAAAGCAGGTGTCGCGTTAAATCCGCACACCTCTGTTAACCAGCTTGAAGATGTAATTTCGGAAATCGATCTTGTATGCCTGATGAGCGTAAATCCCGGTTTTGGAGGCCAGTCATTTATTGAGAACACCTACCGAAAAGTTTCTTTGCTAAAGGAAATGATCGTACGCACAAAATCACCGGCATTAATTGAAGTTGATGGCGGAGTAAACAATCAGAATGCGCTACAGTTGGCAGAGGCTGGAGCCAACATACTTGTCGCAGGGAACTTCGTCTTTAGGGCTCAAAATCCAGCCCAGGCTATAGCTGATTTGAAAAATATACTTGCATAAAAAAAGCCTCTCGATTGAGAGGCCTTGTTGTAATCCCTACCAAATTATTTCTTAACGATCTTTTGCGTAACTGTGCCGCTATCACCGTTAACCGACAATAGATACATACCTGCTGCCAACTCGGAAATGTCGACGGTTGCATCAGACACGCCTTCATAGCGTACCGATTTAACAGTGCGCCCGTTTAGGTCTACAATGGCAATTGAACGAAGTCCCGGGACATTGGCGATATTGATAAAGCCGGAGGCCGGGTTCGGGAAAACTGACATTGAAGCAGACGACTGAATTCCATCCACTTCCAGTAACGTGTCTGTCGCCGTGTTCCTGATCAGAAGGTTGTCGAACAATCCGGTACTTGCAACGTTATTCGCCGCACCACCTGCTGTTGCAATTAAATCAGCTTCGTCAGGATCATAGCCCGCTGCAGCACCCATTACAAAGCCATTGAATCCTGGCCCGCGCCATTTTACTTCGCCAGTAGTTTTGTTGAAACTCATTCCCATTCTGACCCACGTATTAGCTGGTAGCGTAACGGGTGGCGTTCCCAGGTTGAAAAGATAATTTGTCACAGATCCACCTCCTGCAGTGTTGTCGTAATATGCCACTCCGCTTATTACCTTTGTGCTTTCTACCATGGAAAGACCCGCAAGTATCCTTGTTCCTGCTGCGTCATACAGCAACACACGCATGTTGTTTAGACTTGTTGTTGGCGGCCCGGTAAAGAAATCGTACTCGATTTCGATTATGTTATTACCTGCCGGACGCAATCCCCACCAAGTTGAGAGCCCGTTCTGCCACATAATGCTACTGCCCGGATTCCCATTCGGACCTGTTATTTGAAGCACATATCCGTTTGTACCTCCATTATCCACAATCTGGAAGTTGTTATTAGATGCATTTGTGGTGGTAGTCGGCGCAGTGCCATTGCTTGAGAGCGTGTACCAGTTTCCCTGACCCGGTGTAGTTCCAGTCATGTCGGTACCAATGTTTCCGATTGTGTAGCCGGAAAAATTTTCAGTTAATACCTGTGCGAAGGAGGTTCCTCCGATTAGGCAAACACATAGAAAGAGTAGAGTTTTTTTCATTTTATATTTTTTTAAGTTCAAGTAAATCTATAAAATATTGAGGATATGGAATGACTTTGTTGATATAATTGCAAATATTGTTTATAATTCGACTTTAAGGCGGCCCGTCATCCTCATTAGATCTTCAAAACGCAATCGGCTGAGCGCCAGCTACAGGCGCCGGCCTGAACAGCTCAGGAGTTATTAGAGAGATAAGGAACGCGCTACGAACGATAATTGATCATCAAACGGACATTGTCATAGAGTTCAGGAAACTCTTTCTTAAAAATTTGAGGGGTTTCGAAGAAGTGTTCAAGAATTACTGCGAGAAATTCAAATTCGTTGGTGTAGGCATAAATTCGGAAATACTCTGAATCAACAAGTCGTTTTGCGTTAGGCGGATGCTTTACCTCCTTCATGATCCGCGCATATTGCTCAGAGAAGATTATCGCACTGCGGTCTCCGCGCTGAAGTCCGTGGTAATGCAGCGCATGTGCAAATTCATGAATTCCTAGGTTCAGGTTGTCGCTTCCTTCGCGGTAGCCTTCCTGAAAGTGCTTCCACGAAAAGACAATCGCCTTGAGATTGGGATTAAATTCGCCGTTATGAAGTTCGTCGCTGATCGTCGACAAGTAGGAGTCGGGGTACAGGATGATTTTGTCGAAGACATCCGTCTTGTATCTACGCATCCCAAACGTCAGCATAATATAGGCAGAGGCCACAGTTACTTTTATTGCGTCTGTGATGACCAACGCATTCTTCCCGTAAAAGGTGTAGCTTTCCATGAAGTCGACCGTACGGTGTTCGAAAAACGTTTTGTGACGATCAGAAAGCCTTCTATAGTAAGGAACATCGTTCAGCACTTTTCGCTGTTCGGGCGTCAGCTTTTTTAAAATCGGATACCAATACAAGTACAAAGGCCGACGAAAAATTTTGCTGTAGAGCGGCTCGATCAAACTATTGAGCAGCATCAAAATGCCGAAGAAGCTTACGGCAATCCATAAGAAGATTGACAAAATAAGATCAGTATCCATACATCTATAGTAGCTTGGGAGCAACAGGCCGAATATAAGTGATTTAACCTTATTGTGAAAATAAAATATTGAAAGTGAGGCAGAAGCGAGTAGCAAGCGTTAGTCAAATTCCGCAATCAGTTAAAGAATAGCACCTAATGAACTTCGAGCAAATCGGAGCTTTGAAAATACAAACGCCAAAAAAATTTCAAGCAAGCTTGATCCATCTCTTCACGAAGGATTGCCTTCGGCCATCCCTCAAAGCTCCGCTTTGAAAATACAAAGCGCCAAAAAAGAATTTCAAGCAAGCTTGATCCAGCCATTCTCGAAGGATTGCCTTCGGCCATCCCTCAAAGCTCCGCTTTGAAAATACAAAGCGCTAAAAAAGAATTTCAAGCAAGCTTGATCCAGCCATTCTCGAAGGATTGCCTCCCGCCATCCCTCAAAGCTCCGCTTTGAAAATACAAAGCGCCAAAAAAGAATTTCAAGCAAGCTTGATCCATCTCTTCTCAAAGGATTGCCTTCGGCCATCCCTCAAAGCTCCGCTTTGAAAATACAAAGCGCCAAAAAAGAATTTCAAGCAAGCTTGATCCTTTTTTGGCGCTTTGTATTTATTCGTGACCTCGAAGGGATTCGAACCCCCAACCCTCAGAGCCGAAATCTGATATTCTATCCAGTTGAACTACGAGGCCTCTTTTATACTTCAGGCTTAAGATTAAGGATCGTTTGATCCTCTTTCATCTTGCTCCAGAAATGTATTAAGACAATAATTTTTTTACTATTGTTGAAATGGTCTTACCATCGGCTTTGCCTGCTAATTCGGCCGACGCCAACCCCATTACTTTTCCCATTGAACCCATACCCGAGGCACCGTTATCGGCAATAATCCTGGAAACAACCGCTTCCACTTCCGCTTGGGTTAACTGCGCTGGCAGAAATCTTTCTATTACCGCCGCTTGTTGCAATTCAGGTTCTGCAAGATCAGGTCGCCCCTGCTCCTTGTAGATGTTTGCGCTGTCTTTACGCTGCTTTACAAGACGCTGCAACAACTTGATCTCTTCGTCGGCAGATAGTTCCTCTTTTGCACCGGTTTCAGTCTGGGCCAATAAGATCGCAGACTTCACAGCGCGCAACGAATCTAACGTCATCGTGTCTTTCGCACGCATGGCATTCTTAATTTCTTCGTTGATTTCTATCAGTAAACTCATCTCCTAAATTTGATTTCGCGAAGTTAAAAAAATAACCCGAAAATCCAATTGGAAATTCGGGTTAAAAAAGGGTTTTTGAATCCGCCTTAGCTTCTCTCAAGCCAGAAGTAATTGTTCCAGCCTTCGACCAAAGTGGCAGGGTCTGTATTTTTTGTACGGTCCTGACTTGTACTTTGAACAATTTTCCCGCCCTTCATCGAAAACTTATAGTTCCTTGGCGTCGCTTCGCCGTCGACAGTTACCTTATAGCTGTAATTTCCATCGGCAAGCTCTGCGATCTTGAGAAAGTCCTTTGCACCAATTAGTTTAATTGAGGATTGAAACGGTTTCCACTCGCCTTTTTCAAGATTGGCAGTTTGCTTGTTCTTAACCGAGATCAATTTTCCGTCTTTGTATAGTTCAGGATACCAGTCTACCTTCTTGATACTAGATCGCGGGTCGTTCGGGTTGGGTTTGAATTCGGTATGCATCATGTAAAATCCGAAAATGAAATTTCCAGTGGTCTGCGGTGTCACGTATGCATATTTTTCCCAAGGCCCTTTTGCGTACCACAAGCTGCTTTCAGACGCGTACGGATCGGTATCTGTCTTTTTTGCTACTTCGAAATCGAATTTGTAAAACATCTTATCGCCCGCATAAAATTCCAGACGGTATTTTCCTTCCTGTGTCAGATCGGTGTCAGAATTATTAATCGATCCTGTCTGGAAGCGAACCTGCTTCCCTTCAGTAAAATAATCCCCGTCATTATAAGAAACTTCTTTTAAGAGTTTGTCGTTTACAAACAATTTAGTCCGTAAAACCCCTTCATTTTTAAACAGCGGCTCAACCGACTGACCTGAGGCCGTTTTACTCGGCACGAACGTTCCCGTATAAAAATTTGCACGAAGGTTTCCATGGTTATATACCTCCGTTCCGCTAAGAAGTGTTTCCATGGTAATAGCAGGCGTTTGCGGAAACATAGTCCAATCCATCTTTACCTTTGAAGATGCACCGGAACCTACGCCGGGCACCACTTTTCCTGCCTCTTTTGATGTCGCCGCCTTTGCGGCTTTTTTAAGTGCTCCGCCCAATTGGGCATGCGATAACGAGGAAATTGAAAATGCAGCCATTACTAACAGCCCTAATTTGATGTTTTTCATTGTTTAAATGTTTCTTGGTTTTAATTCGCCGAATATAAGGATTATAGGTTCTTTTAACAAGAATCGTATTAAAAAATAACCCGGAAATCCAATTGGAGATCCGGGTTAAAAAGAAAAATATTGGTTTTGGGTTTAGTCTACATTGTCGTGCAGAAAGGAATTGTTGGAACGCAATTGCATATCGTCGTTGCTATCGGTTCCCAACGACATACGGGAGTGCCCGTTAGCCTGATGACGGCCTGAGATGTCTATTCCCGAGCGTTTGTACGCCGGCTCTTTTTCATACTCGTCAACGCGCGAGGGATTGTTGTGGAACTTGTAGTTGAACTCTTTCAACTTCCTTCTTCTTTCGTCGGCACGGAATTTCAATGTCTCTTCAATTGACATATCGATTGGTGAAACTTCTTCGAAAGCAGAAGAGAAACTAGTCGCAGGTGCTGCTGTTTTCATTGTAATTTTAAGCTCTTCAGCGATTGGTTCTTCAACCACTTTTGCAACCGGTTTTGAATTCAGAAGGTCGTTTTCAACCTCCATGTATTCTTCTAACGAATACTTGATGATTCCTGTTTCATTTAATTCAGTCATCGGCACCATCTGAACAGGCTCGTTCACTTTAATATCTTTCGTTTCATTTGTCAACTCAAACAATAAACGGTCTTCTTTTACTGGCTCTGGCTTAGCTATCGGCAGATCAAAAGTGAAAGTCGGTTGTTCTTTAACCAGGTGTTGTGGCTCGCGGACTTCAATTTCCCGAACTTCAGGAGTTGTGATAAAAAAGTCAAGGTCGTTGATTGGCGAGACGATTTCGAAAGTAACATCCAGGTTTTTGATGAATTCCGATGTCGGTACCAAATCCACTTCATGTACAACTGCAACGGGAGCTGGGGCAACTACGTCATCAACCAGTTCGAATACAACACGTTCTTCGGTCTTTTGAGGAGCGCTTTCCTCAATCGGCAAAAAATCAAACGAAGGAATATCTTTCTTAGACAAATCGTGCGTCAGCTTTTGCTCGCCTTCAAGCGAATGAATGATCTTCTTAGGTTCCGTATTTACGATTTGCGTCTGCTGTTCAACATTAAATCCGGTTGCGATGATAGTCACCGCAATTGAATCGCCCAACGACTCGTCTTCGCCAACACCCATAATGATATTTGCGTTATGCCCGGCTTCAGCCTGGATATGGTCGTTGATTTCACCGATCTCATCGATCGTAATCTCATTGCTTCCCGAAACGATAAGCAACAATACGTTTTTGGCGCCGGAAATTTTGTTATCGTTCAACAAAGGCGAATCTAACGCAGAAACAATTGCTTCTTTTGCGCGGTTGTCACCGATTGCAGTAGCCGATCCCATTATCGCAGTTCCGCTGTTAGACAAAACTGTTTTAGCGTCCTTTAAGTCGATGTTCTGCGTGTAGTGGTGCGTGATGACCTCGGCAATTCCGCGTGAAGCCGTTGCCAAAACCTCGTCCGCTTTTGAGAAACCGGCTTTAAAACCAAGATTTCCGTAAACTTCACGTAGCTTATTGTTATTGATAACGATCAACGAATCTACCTGCTTACGAAGTCTTTCAACTCCCTGCAAGGCTTGGTCCTGACGTACCTTTCCTTCGAACTGGAACGGAATTGTTACAATCCCAACAGTCAGAATGTCCCGCTCTTTGGCAAGTTGAGCGATTACAGGCGCTGCTCCGGTTCCGGTACCGCCACCCATTCCAGCGGTAATGAAAACCATCTTTGTGTTGCTGTCAAGCATTTTTTCAATCTCGCCGATACTTTCGATAGCGGATTGTTGTCCGACTTCAGGATTAGCCCCAGCACCAAGTCCTTCCGTCAGGTTTACACCCAATTGAATTTTGTTTGGTACCGAACTGTTTTGCAAAGCTTGTGAATCGGTATTGCAAACGATAAAGTCTACACCCTTGATTCCCTGCCTGAACATGTGGTTGATAGCATTGCTACCGCCTCCTCCTACACCAATAACTTTGATAACATTTGATTGGTTTTTCGGTAAATCAAATGAAATACTCCCAAAATCTGAGTTGCTTGCCATAATATTTTGTTTTGAATTCTTCTAATTAATGAACGCCTACTCCGCGTTGTCTAAAAAATCTTTAATCTTGTCTACATACTTGTCAAAAAATGACCTCCTTATCTTTCCTTCAGTTGTTACCTGTGCAGGTTTTGCCGGTGCTTGTTCAACATCGGCGGTAACGGGCTCGGGTTGTTCTACAGGCATCTGGACCGGAATTGGCTGGGTTCTGAAAACCGGCTGCGGAATCACTTCTTCATATAACTTTACGGCGCTTTGGGTTTTGTTCTCGATGCTGTTCATCACCAATCCAACGGCTGTCGCGTAAAGTGGACTTGAGATCTCTTCATCCGAATTTCCGGCAAGGTGCTCATTCGGATAACCGATTCTTGTGTCCATTCCGGTGATGTATTCCACGAGCTGCTTGATGTGCTGCAACTGTGCGCCACCACCTGTCAATACGATTCCGGCAATTAATTTCCGACGCGGATCTTCGTGTCCGTATGATTTTATTTCCGCAAAAACCTGTTCAATAATCTCAACCACGCGCGCATGGATGATTTTCGAAAGGTTTTTCAATGATATTTCTTTTGGCTCTCGTCCGCGAAGACCCGGAATGGATACTATTTCATTATCCCGATTTTCACCTGGCCATGCCGAACCGAATTTGACCTTCAAAAGTTCAGCCTGTTTTTCAATGATCGAGCAACCTTCTTTAATATCTTCTGTAATTACATTTCCTCCGAAAGGAATTACAGCCGTATGACGGATAATTCCGTCTTTGAAGATTGCAAGGTCAGTTGTTCCGCCACCGATATCGATCAACGCGACTCCGGCTTCCTTCTCTTCCTGGCTCAAAACCGCATCCGCAGACGCAAGTGGCTCAAGGGTCAACCCTGAAAGTTCGATTCCGCTGCTTTGGATGCAACGACCCACATTACGGATAGACGATGCTTGTCCGACCACGACATGGAAACTCGACTCAAGTCGGCCGCCGTACATTCCGATCGGTTCTTTAATTTCGGATTGCCCATCGATCTTAAACTCCTGCGGCAATACGTGTATGATTTCTTCACCCGGAAGCATCGCAAGCTTATTGACCTGGTCGATCAACAGTTGAATGTCTTTCTCTCCGATAACTTCTTCGGGGTTGGTGCGGCTTATGTAATCGCTGTGCTGAATGCTCCGGATATGTTGCCCCGCAATACCAACCACAACATCTTTAATCTTGTAGCCTGAGTTGGTTTCTGCTTCGGCAATAGCCTGTTGGATGGATTGGATGGTTTGCGTGATATTGTTTACAACACCACGTGCAACGCCAAGGCTTTTAGATTTGCCGACACCCAATATTTCGAGTTTTCCGTATTCATTCTTCTTACCGATCATCGCGACGATTTTCGTCGTTCCGATGTCTAAACCTACTGCAATGTTCTCTTTTTCCATAACCATTATTTTGTGCACACGACCTGCTGCGTAAATTTTAGATTAATCTTTTTATAATTGTACAACGTACTGTCAAGGACCGCCTTCTGAAAGAAAGCTTTGTAATTATTAAACTTCCTTTCAACGTTTATGGGCTTGCCGAAATCTATCTCATAGTTGAAGTTCCTGTTCATCATTTTTAGTCCGCCGTTAGGCAAAACCTCGATGCCGATAATGTTTTTGCGAAGAAAATCGTCATCGTGAATAAACCGGAATAATTTTTTTAGCTCCGCCTCTTTTTCTCCGTCTATCTCGCCTGAAACCAACGGTACACGAGCGGCATAAATTGGGGAAAGTGGCATCCTGTTTCCGTCATAATCAATATAAAAAGAACCTGTTTCATCGAAAACCCTTACAACTGGTGCTTTCTGCTTTACTACCGCTTTCAACACCCCGTCGATACTGACAAACACCTCCGATTTTTCAATCAATTGGTGGCCATTTACCTTTTTTTCCAACTTATTCAAATCTAGACCATCTTTTTCAATGGCTGAGGCGAGGGTTTTATTTTCTATTAACAATTTATTAACCGTCTCAGGCTTCAAAAACAGGTTATTTTCGCCGTTAAAAATGACCTCGGTCCTTACGACCTTTCTTTCATTATTGCGCTTTGAGGTAAATGCAAAAAGGAAAATCACGACTGCGAACATCAGCATCAAACGGATATTTCTCCAGCTAAAAATTTTCATGATAACGCTTGTTTTATAGGTTGGACCAATTCGCCGATATCTCCGGCTCCGATCGTTACAATTACCGTTGCTTCCGAACTTTTAACCTCGGCTACCAAATCGTTTTTCAGAACCAGTTTCACATTTGCGCCCGTCATTTTTCCCATCAGCCATTCCGACGTAATTCCGGGCATTGGAAGTTCGCGTGCAGGATAAATATCGAGCAGGATAACTTCATCAAACCGGGAAAGGCTTTTTGCAAAATCATCTGCAAAATCTTTTGTGCGGCTAAACAGATGCGGCTGAAAAATAGCCAGTACTTTCTTGTTCAGATACAACTCCGACACGGCATCATAAACAGCATTGATCTCGGTTGGATGATGCGCATAATCGTCGATAAAAACCAGGTTCTCCGTTCTGATCTGGTACGAAAACCGGCGCTTTATGCCGTTAAACGACACCAATGCTTTAGCGATGTCTTCAGTTGAGGAACCATACGTTTTTGCCATCGCCAAAGCCATTAGCGCATTTCGTAAATTATGTCTTCCCGGCAAACCGAACCTTAAATCTTTCAATACTTCGGTTGGCGTTTGGACATCAAAAACATACTGCCCATTTTCGATGCGTATATTATGCGCGTCGAAATCGGCATTTTCTTCTATTCCGACTGTCAATCCGACTAACGGCAAGCCTTTGGTTACGAAGATGTTTTTCTTGTCTGAGGTCTTGTCGGCAAACTCGGCAAATGATGCTTCGATCGATGCCTTATCGCCGTAAATATCCAAATGATCGGCGTCCATTGACGTCACGCATGAAATGTCAGGATGCAAATGCAGGAACGAACGGTCGAATTCATCGGCCTCAACAACGGTCACCGTCTTTCCGCAGCCGATTAGGTTCGAGTTGTAATTTTCTACGATTCCGCCCAGGAAGGCCGTAACGTCCGCACCGCTTTCAAACAAAATATGTCCGAGAATACTTGAAGTTGTCGTTTTTCCATGGGTGCCGGCAACTGCAAAACAGAACGTGTCCCTGGTAATGATCCCGAGTACTTCGGCACGCTTGCGCAGATGAAAATCGCGCTCAAGGAAAAAATTCCATTCGGAGTGTGACTTCGGAACTGCGGGCGTCACGATGACAAGTGTATTTTCGGCGTAAAATGTTTCTGGAATCAGGCTGATATTATCTTCGAAATGGATCTGCATTCCCATTTCAGCCAATTCATCAGTAAGTTCTGTTGGCGTCTTGTCATAGCCTGCGATATTCTTGCCAATATTTTTAAAATACCGTGCAAGGGCGCTCATTCCGATGCCTCCGATTCCAATGAAGTAGACGTTATGTATTTGGTTTAGGTTCATTGTTGATTCAGAGTTCAGAATTCGGATTTAATAATTTGACTATCTCGTCCACGATATCCTTGGTCGCATTGACTTTTGCCAGTTGTTTAATATTGTGTCCCAAAGCCTGCTGCAGGTCTTGATCGTTTAGCAGATTGTTAAACGTTTGAGTAAACTGTGTATCGAGTTCACCTTCACGCAGTAAAATTCCGCCCTGTTTTTCTACAATTGCCTGTGCATTTTTAGTTTGATGATCTTCGGCAACATTTGGCGACGGAATAAAAATCACCGGTTTTCCAACGATGCACAACTCCGAAACAGACGAAGCTCCGGCACGCGAAATCACAATGTCCGCAGCAGCGTAAACCAGGTCCATCCGATCGATAAACGACATTACCTGAACATTTTCATGATCCGAAAAATGCTTGTGTTCATCGTAATAAAACTTTCCGCATTGCCAGATAACCTGCACATTCTGCGCCGCGAAATCCAACAGCTCCTTTGCAATGAGCTGGTTGATTCTTCTTGAGCCAAGGCTTCCGCCCAGTACAAGCAACGTCCTCCGGGTTTCATCGAGCTTAAAATATTCGAGCGCTTCTTTCCTTAAATGATCCACTCCGATAAGATCTTCACGCACCGGATTGCCTGTATGGATAATTTTGTTCTTTGGAAAGAACCGTTCCAAACCCTGGTATGCAACGCAAATTTTTGAAGCTTTCGCACTCAACATCTTGTTTGTGATTCCCGGATACGAGTTCTGTTCCTGGATCACTGTCGGAATTCCAGTTAGATTCGCAACCTGAAGCAACGGCCCGCTTGCAAATCCGCCGGTACCGATCACAACATCAGGTTTAAAATCACGTATTATCGAACGTGCTTTCAGCATGCTTGAAATAACTTTAATTGGGAAAAGCGTGTTATCGATAGACAGTCGTCGCTGCAATCCAGCGATCCACAGCCCTTCTATTTTATATCCGGCCTGCGGCACTTTTTGCATCTCCATTTTATCCTTGGCACCAACAAACAAAAATTCAGCATCGGGAAAGCGCGATCTTAGTTCGTTCGCAATCGCAATGGCCGGGTAAATATGCCCGCCGGTTCCTCCTCCGCTTAATATGAATTTCAACTTTTTCAATGTCACTCCGATGTCAATTACATGTCAATCTTAATTTTGAATTTTATTTCCCCATTACCGCTTTCATAGGGTATGTTTTATCTACGATCGAATAGTCTTCTCCCGCCAATATTGCGGCTTCGGCTGCTTGCTCACGAGCGATCTGCGCGTCTATCATTCGCCGCAGCGCTTCCTCACGTTGTTGTTTGTCAGCGATTTCTTCTGCTATTTCTTCTTCTTTTTTGGTCACTCCGATGATAATTCCGATTGCGATACACGTCATCCAGATCGAGCTTCCTCCGCTTGATATCAACGGAAGCGTTTGACCGGTAACAGGAAGCAGTTCGACTGCAACTGCCATATTGATCATAGCCTGAAAGACAATCGGAAACCCAAGGCCGACCACAACTAGTTTTCCAAATAGCGTTGTTGCTTTGTGTGCTGCGACGATGAACCGGAAGAACAGCAGCAGATACAATAGAAGTACGCCAACGCCACCGATGATTCCGTATTCCTCGACGATTATTGCATATATGAAATCGGATGAGGACTGCGGAAGGAAATTTTTCTGTACGCTTTTCCCGGGTCCGAGGCCGTAAACGCCGCCTGAAGCGATCGCGATTTTCGCCTTTTCTATTTGATAATCGTCTTCACCCGGTTTATCTGTTGTAAAATTTTCTATCCTGCTGATCCAGGTGTCGACGCGGTTTGGGAAGGCATCGGGGAACTGCCGGACGACAAGGATAAAAAACGTTAACGCCACTATGCCGCTTCCGACTACAAAAGCAATATACTTTAGCGGATACTTGCCAACGAAAACTAACGTAACAACCATCGCAAAAATTAATGCTGCGGTCGACAAGTTTGCTGGCAGGATCAGAGCAATTGTTATGAAAACCGGCGTCCAAAGTTCCCATAAAGACGACTGGATTGTTAGCGGTGTCTCGCGGGTTTTCGACAAATATCTTGCGACAAAAATCATCAGGACGATTGACGCCAGTGTTGATGTCTGGAATGTGATCCCGATAAACGGAACTTTTATCCAACGGCTCGCGTTGGCACCGTCGATGATCGTCCCCTTCAATAGTGTATAAGCCAAAAGAAACCAAACTATCGGCAACGCAATCTTTGATATTCCACGGAAATAATGATAGGGTACTTTATGCACCCAATAGATCATGCAGAACCCGATAAAAACGTGCGCCAGATGTTTCAGCAAATAGCTGATCGTGTTTCCGGTTCCTTGCCCCAAGTAGGCCAGGTTGCTGCTGGCGCTGAACACAGGCATAAACGAAAATAGCGCCAACAGGGCCACGAACGACCAGATGACCTTATCTCCTTTTAGGTTGTATAACAGCTGTTTCATAGACCCGCTTTGCTTTTGATATTAGATTCGCCTGCGCTATTGTACACGGCAATTTTTATATGACTACTTTGTTTCAAAAACACCTGAAGTCCACTGGACTTCCTCCTCTTAATCTCAAATGGCTTTATGTGAGGCCGCTTCGCTATAAGATTGAGTTTTCTTGGTTTATTGTTTTTAGCCCTGATGGCAGCGGTATCCTTTTTTGCGCTTCTTTAGCGCGGAAAAGATTTAGCGGACAGCAGGATTAGCTTCTATAAATTCTGAACTGCCATTTTGAACTGCTTCCCACGGTCTTCATAGTTTTCGAACAAATCGAAACTCGCGCACGCAGGCGACAGTAAAACGGTATCGCCTTTTTCGGCAAAACGTTGTGCCATTCGAACGGCGTCGTTCATGTTTTGCACTTCAATCAGCACATCGACGACATCACCAAAAGCATCGATAATTTTTCGGTTATCAACACCAAGGCAAACTATTGCCTTAACTTTTTCGCGGACGAGCGACATCAGTTCCGAATAATCGTTTCCTTTATCAACTCCGCCTACAATCCAGACCGTTGGCGCGTTCATGCTATCGAGTGCATAGAACGTGGCATTTACATTGGTCGCCTTGGAGTCGTTGATGTACTGGATATTTTGGATTTTCAGCACCCTTTCCAGTCGATGTTCGACACCTTGGAAGTTCGACAGGCTTTCGCGTATTGTAGCTTTTCTGATCTGCATCAGTTTCGCCACAGACGTTGCCGCCATTGCGTTTTTCATATTGTGCTTGCCTTCAAGCGCAATATATTCTGTTTCCATGATGAACTCTTCCTCGTTGATGTTGATTTCCATTTTGTTGTCTTTTATAAAGGCTCCTTTGTCGAATGATCTTGTCAGTGAAAAAGGAATTAATTGTGCTTTGATTTTATTTTTTGCGAGCCAGGCAGTTATTGCCTCGTCGTCATCGTCGTAAATAAAGTAATCATCTTCTGTCATGTTCATTGTGATCCGAAACTTTGCCTCTATGTACTTCTCGTACTGGTAATCGTATCGGTCCAGGTGATCCGGGCTAATGTTCGTCAGGATTGCGATATGCGGACAAAATTTCAGTATCCCGTCAAGCTGAAAACTGCTAAGCTCCAGCACATAATATTCGAAATGCCCTTCGGCGACCTGCCACGCAAAACTCTTTCCGATGTTGCCTCCGAGCCCAACATTGATCCCGGCCGACTTTAGCAGGTGATACGTTAACATTGTCGTTGTCGTCTTGCCGTTGCTTCCGGTAATTCCAATCACTTTTGCAGTTGTAAACTGGCATGCAAACTCAATTTCCGAGATAACAGGAATGTTTTTCTGGCGGAGCTTCTTTACGATCTGTGATGAATCTGGAATCCCCGGGCTTTTCATCACGACATCGGCATTCAGGATCAGCTCTTCCGTATGTTTTTCATGTTCGTAGGCGATCTTGTTGATCAGCAGCACTTCTTTGTAATTATTCTTGATCTTACCTGCATCCGACAGGAAAACATCAAACCCCTGTTTTTTTCCAAGAATTGCCGTTCCAACTCCGCTTTCGCCTCCGCCTAATATTACAAGTCGCTGCATCTATCGGAGTTTTAGTGTAACAATTGACAGGATCGCGAGCAATATTCCGACAATCCAGAACCGCGTTACGATCTTACTTTCGTGATAGCCTTTCTTCTGGAAATGATGGTGCAAAGGCGACATCAGGAAAATCCGGCGGCCTTCACCATATCGCTTCCTTGTGTATTTGAAATAACTGACCTGCAGTACAACCGAGAAATTTTCAACCAGGAATATTCCGCATAACAATGGAATCAATAATTCTTTGCGGACGGAGATGGCCAGAACTGCAATGATTCCGCCAATCGTTAAGCTTCCCGTGTCGCCCATAAAAACCGACGCCGGATAGGAGTTGTACCACAGAAACCCGACAAGCGACCCAACAAAGGCGGCAATAAATACAGTCATTTCACCCGAATTTGGGATATACATGATGTCCAGATAGCTAGAAAAAATAATGTTGCCCGAGACGAACGTGAAGATTCCGAGTGCCAGAACTGAAATTGCCGATGTTCCGGCTGCGAGTCCGTCGATTCCATCGGTAAGGTTTGCGCCATTGGAAACTGCAGTTATGATGAAAATCACTATTGGGATAAACACCAGCCATGCATAGTCGCGATAGCCCTCGCCGGTCCATGCAAGCAATTCGGCATAATCCAACTCGTTATTTTTAAAAAAGGGGATCGTTGTTGCCGTCGATTTTTCTTCAAGCGGCGCAGGTCGAATCACGTTCTCGGTCTGGTTCAGGCTCAGGTTTGCGACTTGTGCGTCGTTGCGAACGGTAACGCCCGGATCAAAATACAGAACCGCGCCAACTATCAATCCGAGTCCAACCTGACCAATAACTTTAAAGATTCCTTTGAGTCCTTGCTTATCTTTTTTAAATATTTTGATGTAGTCGTCGATGAATCCGATCGTTCCCATCCAAAGTGTCGTGACAATCAGCAGCACAATGTAAATATTGTCGAGACGCGCGAGCAATAAAACAGGTATCAGCGTTGCGATGATGATGATGAGTCCGCCCATTGTTGGCGTTCCCGCTTTTTGAGTCTGGCCTTCAAGTCCAAGTTCACGAACAGTTTCGCCAACCTGCTGGTTACGTAAAAAGTTGATAATTTTCTTTCCGTAAACGGTCGAAATCATCAGCGAAAGCAACACAGCCAGCGCCGAACGAAATGTGATATACTGGAAGACGCCAGTTCCCGGAAGGTCCAGCATCTTGTCGAAATATTCAAATAAATAATACAGCATATCTTCTATTTATTTAGTTGCTCCAAAAAGTCTTTTACAATCAGCATGTCATCGAATGGATGCTTCACGCCTTTAATTTCCTGGTACGTTTCGTGGCCTTTTCCGGCGATGAGTATGATATCGTTTGGTCCGGCAAGCTGGCACGCTATTTTAATAGCTTGTTTCCTGTCGGATGTTGCGATAGTTTTTTTATAATTCTGTGGTTGAACGCCGGCTTCCATTTCCGCAATAATATCGTCAGGATCTTCGCTTCTCGGATTGTCCGAGGTTAGAATCACCTTTGAACTCAATGTCGACGCAATGTCGGCCATCAAAGGTCTTTTAGTTTTATCACGATCTCCGCCGCAGCCGACTACCGTGATGAGCTGTTCGTTTTTCGTGCGTATATCGTTGATCGTCTTTAGCACATTTTCCAGAGCATCAGGCGTGTGTGCGTAATCCACGATGGCCGTTACGTTCCCTTGGGAAACAATAAATTGGAATCTTCCGGAGACACTTTCAAGTTCCGATAAAAGCCGGAGCACTTCAAGCCGATCAAGGCCCAGTTCTATCGCAGTGCCATAAATCGCGAGCAGGTTGTATGCGTTAAATGTACCTATAAGACGTACCCATACTTCCTGATCGTTGATTTTTAATAGCAGTCCCGATAACTGGCTCTCAAGGATATGCGCGCGATAATCGGCATACGTTTTTAGCGCGTAGGTGATCTTCTTCGCAAACGTGTTTTGCAGCATCACCAGGCCGTTCTTATCGTCGATGTTTGTCAGCGCAAAAGCCGTCTTTGGAAGCTTGTCGAAAAAACGCTTTTTGACATCTCGGTATTCGGCAAATGTTGAATGATAGTCCAGGTGATCGTGCGATAGGTTCGTAAAGACGCCGCCGGCAAACTCCAGGGCTTCAGTCCGTTTTTGGTGAACGCCGTGCGAACTGACCTCCATGAAGCAAAATTCGACTCCTGCTTCGTTCATCTGTCTCAGATACTTGTTGATGGTAATCGAATCAGGCGTTGTGTGTGTCGCTTTAAATTCGGTTTCATCGACCAGGATCCTGACTGTTGAAAGCAATCCCACTTTGTATCCTGCTTTCTTAAACAACTGATATAATAAAGAAGCGACGGTGGTTTTACCGTTTGTTCCGGTAATTCCGACGAGCTTCAGGTTGTGCGACGGGTTGTCGTAATAATTGGCCGCCATGAAAGCGAGTGCATTATTCGTATCCTTTACCTGGATGTACGTAACGCCATTGACGATAATCTCGGGAAACCTATCACATACAATTGCAATTGCACCAAGGTTAATTGCAGTTTCGATATAGTCATGCCCGTTAGAAAGTGTACCACGGATCGCAATAAACACGTCGTTGTAATCGACATCGCGAGAATCGAAATGAAGCGCGTTGATCGCAATGTCAGTCGGGCCTTTAACTGCTTCAATCGCTACTTTGTACAATATGTCTTTTAAGTTTGTCACGATAATTCAAGAATTACGACGGTATTTGCATCAGGACTTGTTCCGGGTTGCACCGACTGATTTTTTACTTTTCCAACACCAACAGCTTTCACTTTCAGACCGAGATTTTCTAGCAACGCAACCGCATCCATTCCGGCCATACCCCTAAGATTCGGGACAACTTTCGGCTTGATCCCTTGGGATTTTGCGTAATATCTATTGTAATGGGCTTCTTGCTTTTGAATTTTTCTGTCAAGATTTTTGATTTCGTTCGTAGACGGCGCGTCGGTAAATATTTTCTGGGCAATTCGCTTAAAAACCGGTCCGGCGACATCGGCACCGTAATAGTTGTTTCCGGAAGTATTGGGTTCATGAACAACGACGATACACGAATACTGCGGATTTTCTGCAGGAAAATAACCTACGAATGAAGAAATGTAATGTTTCTCGGTTCCGTCTTTTCGGTTGTAGTTTGCCTGCGCGGTTCCGGTTTTCCCGGCCATCGAAAAGTCTTTGGAATACAGTTTTGAACCAGTTCCTTTTTTGACGACGTTCGCCAAAAGAGCTTTCAGTTTTTTAATCGTTTCAGGTGAACAAATGCGAGGATTAATTATTTCACGATCGTATTTCTTGATGGTCCGGTTCCATTCCCGTATTTCCGAAACGAATTGCGGCTTTACCATCACGCCATTGTTTGCAACCGCGTTATAGTACGTCAGCGTCTGTAAAGGTGTAATATGAACACCGTAGCCGAATGCCATCCACGGGAGTGAAATTGCGCTCCAATGCTTGTCGCCGGGCTGCGGAATATACGGCTTGCCTTCACCTTCGATTGGCAAGTTGAGTGTTCGGTTGAGTCCGTAGTCGTTTAAGTGGTTTACGAACGTCTCCGGTTCATCTTTATAATTGTTATAAACCGCCTGGACCAGTACCGTGTTCGACGATACCTCAAATCCGCGGGCAAGTGAGATCTTTCCATAACCACCGTCATGTGAATCGCGGACTTTTTTGCCCGAATAGGTTATGATTCCGCCACGACTGTCGAATACTGCGCCCGTGTCAATTTTCTTGTCGTCTAACAAAGCCATCATATCGGCAAGCTTGTAAGTCGAGCCCGGCTCGTGCGCTTCGGCAATAGCGTAGTTTGTGGTTTCGTAATATGATCCATCGGCGGCACGGCCGAGATTTGAAATCGCTTTTACGTAGCCGGTTTTTGTTTCCATTACCACTACACAACCATGATCGGCCTGGTATAACTCAAGTTGTTTGAGCAATGCGTGGTGCGCGATATCCTGAACATATACATCAATGGTTGAAATGATGTCGTAACCATCTTGCGGATCAACTTCGTTTACGTCACGGATCGGCTTCCATTGCCCTTTCGCAATTTTTTGTTTGAGGATTTCGCCGTCTTTTCCGTTCAGGTATTTCCGATAAGCCCATTCAATCCCCTTTCCATCAGGCTTACCGTTTGGCAGGATTTTATCGTAACCGATTGTTCGCTTGGCGATTAAACCGATTGGGTGTTCACGAACCGTCTGTTGCTCAGTGATCATTCCGCCTTTATACGTGCCGAGATTGAATAACGGATAACGCTTCATGGCCATGTATTGCGTATAGCTGAGGCCTTTCGCGACCAGGTAATAACGGTTTTTATTAGCACGCGCTTTCAGCAATTCCGACTGATAGAAATAAGCAGGTTTGCCTAAAAGTTTCGATAGGGAGTCGGCCAGCGGCTTTACATTTTTCTCGAATGCTTCAGCTTTTGGCGCCACGGCATCAAAACGGATCACGTAATTTGGGATTGAGGTCGCGAGGAGGCTTCCGTCGGCGGAATAAATGTTGCCGCGATTAGCCGGAATTACAAATCTTCTAACCGTACGTTCCTTTGCAAGCTTGCGATAATATTCCCCTTCTACCCATTGAATATTGGTGAGTTTCACGGCAATAGCGGCCGCCATCACAAAGATCGCGAACGCCACGAGGTAAATTCGGTAGGAAATATGTTTATCTTCTACTGCCATAACTTCTGAAAGAAACCTTTCTCTTCTTCTTTTTTTACTTTTATTTTCTGTGGTGGAACCGATGATGGAAAGATTCCTTTCTCTTCCATTTTTGCGGCCACGGTCGACTCCATTTTCAATTTCATTAGCTCTGACCGACGGTCAACGAACTCCGATCGCAACTCTTTAACTTCACTTGTAAGCTCGATGATCCTGAATACCTTCTGTTCGTATCGTTGGGTATTCGCAATCATTATAATTGCCAGCAGTATTAGAAAAACAATGAAGCGCCAGTTTTTTGTCGCATCTTCGTTGATCAGGAACCGTGCTTTTAAAATGCTGTAAACACCCTGTTTCATCTTACAATTTTTCGGCTATCCGAAGTTTTGCGCTGCGTGCGCGGTTGTTAATCCGAATTTCATGATCAGAAGGAACGATGAGTTTCCCGATGGTTTTGAACGGAACAGAAAAGTTTCCGAAGAAATCCCGTTCCGGTTCGCCTTCAAACATTCCGTTTTTTATATATCGCTTTACGAGGCGGTCCTCCAGTGAATGATAGGATATTACGCTTAGCCTTCCGCCAGGACTCAGAATCTCGAGTGACTGCTCCAGAAATTCCTTCAGCACAGCCATTTCCTGGTTAACCTCGATACGGATGGCCTGGTACATTTGCGCGAGTATCTTATTGCTTTTATGAGCAGGAAGGAAGCGGCTTAAGACCGTTTTCAAATGTTCGGTGTTTTTTATCGGGCTCAGCTCACGGGCTTCGATGATTACCCGTGCGATAGCCGGAGCGTTCTTTAGTTCGCCGTACTCAAGAAACACGCGGCGCAGGTTCGCCTCATCGTAGTGGTTGACAACTTTATAGGCATCCAGGTCGCTTTTCTGGTTCATCCTCATATCGAGTCCGGCGTCAAAACGAGTTGAGAAACCGCGTTGGGCAACATCAAACTGATGGGATGAAACGCCGAGATCGCCAAGGATGCCATCAACCTGACGCACTCCGTGAAAGCGCAAAAAACGTTTAAGGAACCGAAAATTTTCATTGATCAGCGTAAAGCGCTCATCATCAATGGTATTGGCAAGCGCATCCTCATCCTGGTCGAATGCGAACAATTTTCCGTTCTCGCCAAGCCGGGAGAGAATTTCACGTGAATGTCCGCCACCCCCGAAAGTAACGTCGACGTAGACTCCGTCGGGACGGACGTTAAGCCCATCGACACTTTGCTTAAGCAGGACAGGATTATGATATTCCATTGTCGCCGTCATTTAAATTTCCCATTACATCTTCCGCCAGATCGGCAAAATCAACCTCATTATTATCAAGTGACTTTTCGTATAATTCTTTATCCCAAATCTCAACAATGTTAACTGCCGAGGACAACACGACATCCTTATCGATGCTGCCAAAAGCCACTAAATCTTTCGGAATCAACAGGCGGCCCAAAGCATCTATTTCAACCACTTTCACTCCCGCAGTGAAGCGTCTGATAAAGTCGTTGTTCTTCTTTACAAATCGGTTTAATTTGTTGATTTTCTGCATCATGACATTCCATTCGCTCATTGGGTACAACTCCAGGCAGGGCTGGAAAACCGAACGCTTCAGCACGAAACCATCCTGTAAAGAAGCCGACAACTGCTTTTTCAGCGGAGCAGGCAAGAGCAGCCTTCCTTTGGCGTCAACTTTACATTCGTATGTTCCGATTATGGCTTCCAAGAAATCGCAGATTAAGATTATCGACAAAAATATAAAAATTAATACCACATTTTACCACATTATCCCACTTTGTTGATAAGTTTTACCACTTAAGTGGATTTAAATGAGCTACTGTGTTTAGGCACTAACCACAAGAAAATTAGAAGATTATTACTTAAAATCAGAATTAAAAAAATTATCGGTTGAAAAATAGTTAAAATGAAATCGGCGTTTGCCGAATGTTTAAAGTTTTTCGGCTGACAAGATTTCAATTGGGAACACCCGCTTTGATAATTCACTGGTTCTCACAGATATAGTGAAAAGAGCTGCGAGATCTGCTGAACATTCCGAAAATGGCTGCATGGCGTGCACTGTTATTTATAAAATCATATATTTGTGATAATCGTAAAGACTGCATATTCGATGGAAAAAGACCTGAGGAAAGAGGGGAAATACAAGTATTTTGAGCAAGGCGAAGGCACGCCGATTATAATTCTGCACGGGTTGATGGGCGGATTGAGTAATTTTGACGGGGTAGCCGACTATTTTCCTAAAAACGGGTATAAAGTGGTAATTCCGGAGTTGCCTATCTACACTCAGAATATTCTGAAAACGAACGTAAAGGCGTTTGCAAAATATGTTAAAGATTTTATTACCTTCAAAGGTTACGAACGCGTAATACTGTTGGGAAATTCGCTTGGCGGACATATTGCGCTCTACCACACAAAGATGTATCCTGAAAAAATGCTTGGGCTAATTATTACCGGAAGTTCCGGACTTTACGAAAACGCGATGGGCGACAGTTATCCGCGCCGTGGCGATTACGATTACATCCAGAAGAAAGCGGAAGATGTTTTTTATGACCCGAAAATAGCAACCAAAGAGATTGTAGATGAAGTGTATTCAGTTGCGAACGATCGCATTAAACTGATCAAGACCCTTACAATAGCTAAGAGCGCTATCCGTCACAATATGGCGAAAGATCTTCCGAAGATGCATGTTCCCACCTGTATCATCTGGGGGAAAAACGATAAAGTCACGCCTCCTGAAGTTGCCGAGGAATTCCACAGCCTTCTCCCAAATTCGTCACTGTACTGGATCGACAAATGTGGCCATGCGGCTATGATGGAACATCCTGACGAATTCAACGAACTCATGCATTCATGGCTGAAAAAGGTCAACCTGTAGCAGATCGCTAAAATTCCACCAATGAAAATTAATACTGCCGAATTTATAATCAGCAATTCAGATGTTAGTAAATGTCCCGCCGAGCTGCTACCAGAATATGCATTCATTGGCAGGTCGAATGTCGGCAAATCGTCACTTATCAACATGCTGACGAACCATAAGAATCTTGCAAAGACATCGGGAAGACCTGGAAAAACGCAACTTATCAATCACTTTAAGATCAACAACAACTGGTTTTTGGTGGATTTACCCGGCTATGGCTACGCTAAGGTTTCAAAGAAAACAAAGTCGGTATTCCAACAATTTATTACCGACTATTTCGAAAAACGCGAACAGTTGGTTTGTGCCTTCGTGTTGATCGATATCCGCCATGAAGCGCAGAACATCGATCTTGAATTCATGCAATATATGGGCGAAAGCGAAATTCCATTTTGCATCATCTTCACTAAAGCAGACAAAATCAGCAAAGTTAAAATTGATTCGCATATCGCGGCGTACAAAAAACAGCTGCTGGCCAACAATTGGGCTGAAATGCCGCATTACTTCGTTACCTCATCAACCGACGGAACCGGTAAAGACGAATTATTATCGTATATCGACGAAGTCAATGACGAAATCTTTAAGAACGGCGGATTTCAATAAAAAACGGCTCATAAAAGGATCGTCTTGTTAAATACTTTTAGTTTTAGTTACCGCTTATACGGCTGCCAAAAAACGTTAGTTATATTTTAAACTCATTTTATTAAATGCATCAGGATCATTTTGTCAGCTCCAGTTTCTCGGCAAAATAGTCACAGAAATCACGCATTGTTCCCGTCATTTTTTCGTCGGCGGTTGCGCGTTCGTAGGTATCGGCCATAGCCACAAGCGTTTGATGAAAAAACTTTTTCATCTCATCGACAGGCATATCTTTGGTCCACAAATCGATTCGCAGGGTTTCCTGCGCTTTGCTGTCCCAGATCGACAACATCATCGCTTTTGCTTCTTCGGCATCGACGCCGCCATCTTCAGCGGTCCATGATAGTTTTTCAGGAACCCTGTTCTCATCAAGTTCAACAAGAAATTTTATTTCGGATGTGATATTTTTACTCATTTTTCTTTGGTTTATATTTAGAGCGTTCGAACAACTGGCGCGCGTCCGTTTGGAGCATTTGCTGCAAAGGTACTTCATTGTTGTCCATATATGAACGGACAATCTGCCAGCCGAGCCACGCACCTACACGACCGGGCGACTCGTTATCGATTTCCAGATAAAACTTGGAAAAAGGCGCCGGGTTAATGAATCTCGGCGGAAGCTTCGAATCGGAGTCGTACAAAAGGCTGTTTTCGATGAAGTAGCGCCACATATACGATTCGTTTTCTTCACACCATGTGATCTGTTCAGGCTGATAACCCATTTTTGCGGCATCACTATGTTCCGGCAAAAGTACGTCCTTTAGATAAAGCTCTTTTCCGGCGTAGATCATCTGCGCAAGCAGCGTATTGTCCGGTGGCGGAATCTTGCCGAGTGCAAACGATGAAACAATATCAGGCATCATCTGGCTTGGATCAAAGTTTTGCTGAAGGTATTGGGGAAATTCGTTGATGTAATATTTATGATCTTTTCCCAGATAAAGCTCAAGGGCGATAACAATCGTATCCTTCGCGTACAACGCTTTACTGGTATAATCCATATCGCCGATTACAGTATAAACAGCAGGCGTCTTTACCGCTGGAAAATAATAACGGATGTGCCTGATCAGGTCTTCAATCTGGGTAGTTTCGGTTTCGAAATTTCCGAATTTCTTCTGTACCTCACCATAAAGCTCGCGCCATAACGGATTTTGCATTTTTTCTATCCATACAGCGTCGTCATTGCCGGCTGGGAAAAAGAAAGGATACTGTCGTTTCAGCGCAGGAAGGTCTTGTGGCTTTGCACCAAAGAACGCCTTGTCAAACCGGTTAACGGTAATTTCTATTGGAATCTCTTCTACCTCCTTTTCAACCTTGCTTTTCTTATCACATGAGAATAAGATAAAAATTACAGCAAATAATATAAACTGTTTCTTCATAGGTGTTTTAAATTAGCCCAAGTGCGGCGCCGCCTGATGCCGGGACAGCAGTCGCAGGGTACTGCAAAAGATTATATCGCATATGCAAAGCGTATTATTGCTTTAATTTGCAAATATACATTGCTGTTGTTGAACAATTCAAATTGCCATGCCTAAAAAAAGTACAATTAAAACCGATAAAGTTAACATACATATCGTCCAATGGCTGAAGGATTACGCATTGAATGCGAAAGTCAGCGGATTTGTTGTCGGGATTTCCGGCGGAATCGATTCTGCGGTAACCTCGACCTTATGTGCGCAAACGGGGCTCGACGTTCTTTGTGTGGAAATGCCGATCCATCAGGCGCCGACGCATGTAACACGTGCCCGTGAGCATATCGAATGGCTGACACAGAAGTTTCCAAACGTGAAAAGCGTTGAAGCTGACCTGACCCCTGTATTTGATACCTTTAGGAAGGCTGTGCCCACGTCGGATGATGAGTCGAAGCTAAACATGGCGCTAGCAAATACGCGCGCGCGGTTGCGGATGACGACACTGTATTATTGTGCAGGGCTTCACGGCCTATTGGTTGCCGGAACCGGAAACAAGGTAGAGGATTTTGGTGTCGGTTTTTACACCAAATATGGCGATGGCGGAGTCGATTTGAGTCCGATTGCCGACTTAATGAAATCGGATGTATATGCGCTTGCCGAGTATCTTCAACTATCAGAAAGCATTTTGCGCGCTAAGCCAACAGACGGATTGTTCGGGGACGACCGTAGTGATGAAGATCAGTTGGGCGCAAGTTATGATGAGCTGGAGTGGGCAATGGAACAATATGAGTCCGGGCGATCCGATACGGATTTCGACGGACGCGAACAGCAGGTCTTTCAAATTTACAAACGGCTGAATCTGGCAAACAGACATAAGATGGATCCGATTCCCGTATGCCTTGTTCCTGTTGAGCTTAGAAATTAGTCGGTTGTAACGTACAAGTTTTATAATTTTTGTATTAAATTTACTATAGCCCCGAGAATACACAATTCTTAAAAAGTCGTATTATGATAAATGTTTGTTTAGCCGATAATTATCCGGTGGTTCATTTTGGGGTCAAATCGTATTTCCGGGACCATGCCGAGATCGCTATTGTTTCTAACGTAGGAAACTTTTTCATGATCCCAGACGCTTTAAAAAATAAGCCGATCGACGTGCTGATATTGGATCTGGAACTTGACGGTTTAACCAGTATCTACGAAGTGAAATCGATCATTAAAAATAATCCGAAGACCAAAGTCATAATCTTCACCAGCCTTTCCGAGCAAATTTACGCACCGAATGCAATTAAGTCGGGTGTGGCCGGCTTTGTACATAAATCGGCGAAACTTGAGACACTTGGTATTACCATTCAGAAAGTACATCAGGGAACAATTATGCTCAGCGATTCAATCAAGCGAAATCTGGCCTTGATCGCAAAGCAAAACAAAAGCGAAAGACTTTACAGAAAACTTTCAAACCGTGAGATCGAGGTATTACGCTACCTGAGCGACGGGAAAAAGAACAATGAGATTTCCAAAATCCTTAACCTCAACGAGAAGACCGTAAGTACTTATAAGCTTCGGTTACTGACGAAATTAAATGTCACCAATCTTGTGGACTTGGTAAATAAAGCAAAAACCCTTGAAATAGTTTAGTTATAGCGCGACATTACTCTTCCCAGCTTTTGCGAAAACGAATTTATCAGCTTGTAGTAATCCATTGCCATTGCTAACGGTTCGGCATTGTCGGCATCAGGTTCAACGGAAATTGAGTCTTTCAACTCTTCAATTATACGGTCCACGAGATACCAGCGCAGCGTCAGAATCGTTTCAGATACGTACTGGCCGATGCTTTGATCTTTCAGTTTTACGATAATATTTTGCGCTTCCCAGTTGTGTAGCGTCTCGCGTTCTTCCTGCATCAGTATATCAGTTACTTCCTGTTGGAATTCGGGTCGCAGTTGTGCCAGATATTGGTCTATCGAAAAATCTTCGTTTTGGTGAAAATAATTGATGATATCATGATACAATTCGCGGAACAGCGGATTTGCCAATTCGGTTTCGTCTTCCTGTAAACTCAAGAAAACCCGCTGGTAAACTTTATATTCGCGCTTCTCCGGAACATGAACAATCTCTCCATCGTCGTTCGTTTTTAACAGAACATCCTCGAACTCTTCCGTCCGATTTCCATAGAGCAGCAGTATTTCAACGATCTTGCGCTCGAGCTCATATAGCACATCAATTTTGGGGACTGAAACCGCATCAACATCTTTTACAACATCAAACGCCTTTTGCTCCTGCTTGAGTCTTCTACCGCTTTCTGTTATATCTTTCTGGACAAGCTGCGCCAGTTCGCTAATTAATACTTGTTCGGAAATGTCCATGATACGTGAACATTCCTGAACGTATATCTCACGCTGGATGCGATCCGGTATCTTGGAGATGCTTGTCACCATATCGCGGATCAGGCCGGCTTTCTTTACCGGATCGTTTTTTGCCTCGTCCATCAGCAGCGAAGCCTTGAACTGAATAAAATCTTTAGCGTTGGCTTCCAAATATTCCAGCAGCTGATCGTGCGTATTTTTCTTTGCAAAGCTATCCGGATCTTCACCATCAGGGAAAGTACAAACCCTAACGTTCATGCCTTCTTCAAGGATTAAGTCTATTCCGCGTACCGATGCACGTAACCCGGCGGCATCGCCATCAAAAAGTACCGTTATGTTTTTCGTAAGTCGGTTGATTAACCGTATTTGATCGGGCGTAAGGGCTGTTCCGGACGATGCCACGACGTTTTCAATTCCGCTTTGATGAAACTGGATCACGTCGGTATAACCTTCAACGAGGTAGCAATTATCCTGTTTCGCAATCGCCTGTTTCGCATGAAAAATGCCGTAAAGCACTTTACTTTTATGGTAAAGTTCGCTTTCGGGCGAGTTCAGGTACTTTGCGGCTTTTTTATCGTTTGTAAGAATTCGGCCCCCAAAGCCCAGTACGCGTCCCGACATGCTTTGGATTGGAAACATTACGCGTCCGCGAAACCGGTCGATTGTGCGGTCGTCTTTCAAAATTGTGAGTCCGGTGCTTTCAAGAAATTCGAGTTTGTATCCTTTGCCTAGCGCTTCTTTCGAAAATGCATCCCAGGCTTCAGGTGAATAGCCGAGCCCGAACCGTTTAATGGTTTCGTTTGTAAATCCGCGTTCTTTAAAATAGGAATGTCCAATCGCTTTTCCTTCATCTGAATGCAATAACGCGTCGTGGAAATACTTTTGGGCGAACTCGCTCACCAGAAACATGCTTTCGCGGATGTCGGTGTTGGCCTTTTCTTCGTCGGTTTTTTCCGTCTCCTCAATTTCGATATTGTACTTCTTTGCGAGGTACCGGATGGCTTCGGGATACGTAAAATGCTCATGTTCCATTAAGAAGGCTACAGCATTTCCTCCTTTTCCCGAGCTGAAGTCTTTCCATATCTGCTTTACCGGAGACACCATAAAAGATGGCGAACGCTCGTCGGAAAACGGACTTAAGCCTTTAAAATTGCTGCCCGCGCGCTTGAGCTGGACAAAATCGCCAATGACTTCCTCAACGCGGACGGTTTCAAATACGGTGTCGATTGTGGCTTTTGAAATCAAGAGATAATGTTTGCGGTAAAGATAATAGAATTGACATTTTTAAATAATCAATTATTGATTGTAATCTGTTAATTGTTTTAGCCCTGATGGGAGCGGCATCCTTTTGCGGCCGCAACAAAGTGAAGGCCGCAAAAGATATAGCGGACAGCAGGAAGTTGCTCCAAATTCTCCAGAGATCTCTCCTTGGTCGACATGACCGAAAAAACGCATAAAAAAAGCGCCCCGAAGAGCGCCCAAATATAACCACCCAAACTAACTTAATCGAAATCCCATCGAATACCAGCGGAGATGTTATTTTGCTCCACCGGATTGTTTTCAAAAATGGGCTGCACGTCATACTTTACGTATAAACTCAATGCTTTATAACCGATATACGAACTTAAACCGTAGTTGAAATCGTTCACGTTGAAGTCGCCCTTTGTGCGTGTTTCCACCTTGTCGCCATCAACCTCGTATCGTAGCACCTGTTTCGACTTCACCCTGAATCCGCCAAAACCGCCAATTCCAAGTCGCCAACCCCGTTGCTTTCTGAAAACGCCTGCGCTTTTTTGCTTTCCGAAATCAAACTCAAGATGCAGCGGTACCGAAAGATAAACGTTGCGAAGACGCGAATGATCCAAATCCAGGTCGGTCTCAACAAGATTGGTGACATCACCATCGCGTACAAAATACCGGTCCTTGGTTTGTTCCAGATTGTTGTACATCAACGAGAGCCCATACTTGGCCTGAAGCAGGTTTGAATTTTTTAGGATGCGTGTTGTGTAGGAAATTCCCCATTCATAAGCGTTGCCCATGTATTCGCTATAGCTAGAATTTGCGAAAGCACCGTCAGTTACGAGGCTGTTAAGCATTATCGAATAGACAAATTGTGAGGTAGTCCGCGAATCTCCGCGCAACGTATCGAGTCTCCGGCGCTCACGTTCCTTGTCGCGAAATTCAATCGGAAAACTAATAGCGAATGTATAACGTCCGGAAGTATCCTGCGACTTAACATTTCCATCGACTTTCTCCTGAACCAGCAAGCGAAGTTGTTCCTGCGCGCCGGCTGTCCGGGTTTCAATGTTGCGTGCACGTTTTTCAGCTAGCGCGAGTTTCTGCTCATCGGCTTCTTCAACCGTGATTTCGCCAATATCAAGTCGCTCGTTAACAAGCGCAACTTCCGACCGTAGTGCTTCCTTTTCTTCTTTCGTGATTTGTTCGATCTTGTCTGCTATTGCCCTGGCGCGGCTTTCGAATGTTTGCTTCGCATTGTCTGTGGTTGGTTCCTGCGCATTCATCTGGATTACAAAAAGGCATAGGAATCCTGCTAAGTAAATGGTAAAATTTCTCATGTTGATTGATTGATAAAATGTTGATTAATGATTCTCGTCTTCGATGTTGCGGTTAGCAAGCGCCACCTTTACATTCTGGTAGTTTTTTCCAACTTTCTGAAGCAGCTTTTCGCGGAAGGTCATGCTGCGCTCACCGTCGACCTGTGAAAGCAGCCCTTTTGCGTTTACGTTAACCGATTTTATCGGCGCGCCGTTGCCGGAATTTGATTGGGCTACTGCCAGAAGCTCGTCCGCTTTTGTAATGCTTCCACCGTTTACTGTTCCAGGCCGGGTGATCTCATTGTGATTTTCCGGACTTTGATTACTTTCCGCACCTTGGCCTTGCTGTAATTGATTTTGGCTTGTAGTGTTTTGGGCGATTTGATTTTGACTGACTGATTGAAAGACTTTATTTAATATTGGCTGATTCTCGTTTGGTGCGGATTCTGGAGCTAAAGCATCCTGACCGCGAGTTTTCGGCAATGCCAGCGGTTCCGAAGCCCTGTTGGTTACCAGAGCTTCTTGCTGCACAACCTGTGGTTTACCGATTTCAACATCGTTCCCTTTATTAAAGAACAGCGTTGCAACTAACAGAAATCCTAAGAAGCTTGCAGCAATATAGAGCCAGCTCCGTTTTTTCACGGGCTTTTCCTGTTCGGCTACCGTTAGCATGGCATCAAGTCGGTCCCACGCCATTTCTGTTGGTTTTATCTCGCGCTGGCTTAGCTTCTCGCTGAATTCCTTCTCTATTTTATTCCGTGCCATAAACGTAGTTCTTTTGTTTGTTAACCTGCTCCTGGAGCAATTTCCTGGCGTGCGACAGCTGTGATTTCGAAGTTCCTTCATTAATCCCAAGCATGCCTGCAATTTCCTTGTGTTTGAATCCCTCAATCGCGTAAAGGTTGAAAATCATCCGGTACCCGTCAGGGAGGCTATCAATCAGGCTTTGGATGTCTTCTACACTAAGCCCGCTCTCAATATTATTGAAGCTGTCTTCTTTAAAGTCGATGTCTTCAATAAACCGAATCTTCTTCTGTGCGCGGATAAAAGAAATGCATTCGTTTATCATGATCCGCCTGATCCAGCCTTCGAAACTTCCTTTGTTCTCAAAATTCTTCAGATTCGTAAAAACCTTCATGAACGCCGTAATCATTATGTCTTCAGCGGTGTGGATGTCCTTGACGTACTGGCGGCAAACGCTGAGCATCTTCGGACTAAATTTCGCGTAAATCTGTTGTTGCGCATGGCGATTGTTTTGCACTGCCATTGCAATAACTTCATTTTGTTGCTGATGTAAATCGATTACCTTCAAAATCTCCTGAGTGTTTCTATTGGCATAGACGAGGCAACTTCAAAAATGGTTGCATCGGAAAATAAAAAAGTAAGCAAAAGTAAGTGTTTAATTTGTAATGGCCTGTAAGGAAGTGAATTACAGAACGTGAATTATTTTACTTTTTTCGTTCAATTACGTAATTAACCATCAGCGTGAGCGCCGATTTGTATTCCGATTCCGGGAAGTCCCGTAGTAAAAGCAGTGCTTCTTGCTGAAACTGGCCCATTTTTGCCTCGGCGTATGTAAGTCCGCTATTACTTTTTACAAAGGCAATGACTTCTTTGACGCGTTTCTTGTCTTTGTTGTGGTTTTTGATCGAATTGATGATCCAGCCTTTTTCTTTAGATGTGCAATTGTTAAGTACATGGATCAGCGGCAATGTCATCTTTTGCTCCTTTATGTCGATCCCGGTTGGCTTTCCGATCGCTTCTTCGGTATAATCGAATAAATCGTCTTTGATCTGAAATGCCATTCCGATGAGTTCACCGAATTTTCGCATTTTCTCGACCAGCACGTCATCATGTTCATTGACGGAGCGTGCACCAAGCGCACAACATGCAGCGATAAGTGTGGCTGTTTTCTTGCGGATGATATTGTAATAAACCTCTTCTGTAATATCCAGTCGGCGTGCTTTTTCAATCTGAAGCAGTTCACCTTCACTCATCTCACGAACGGCGACAGAGATTATCCGCAGCAAATCGAAGTCGCCGTTGTCTATCGATAATAAAAGGCCTTTTGAAAGCAGGTAGTCGCCCACAAGGACGGCGATTTTATTTTTCCAAAGTGCATTTATTGAGAAAAATCCGCGCCTACGGTTGCTATCGTCTACAACATCGTCGTGGACAAGTGTTGCCGTATGAATCAGCTCGATTACTGACGCGCCGCGATACGTACGTTCATTTACCTCGCCACCCGAAACCATTTTGGCGGTAAGAAACACGAACATCGGACGCATCTGCTTCCCTTTTCGGTTAACAATGTAATAAGTGATACGGTTCAGCAAAGCAACCTGAGAGGTCATCGACTGGAAGAACTTCTTTTCGAAAAGTTCCATTTCAGTACGGATAGGCTGCTTTATTTGCGAAGTAATGTTCATTGACATCCAAAGGTACGGCAACGGTTTGGAAGTAGCAAAAGTTAATCGGTTAGGTAAATTTCATACCTTTGTAGTTGCGCTTACATTTACAAACAGTAAAATCCTAAACTATGAAAACGAGATTATTATTATTTTCGGCAGTTTGTGCCCTTTTCACTATTTCGTGCGAAGATGACTCTACGAAAACGGCCTCTTCAGCTTTAGCTGATGCAACGGTAAACGCGCAGATCGATCAAGTTACTGACGATGTCACTCTTATCATTGAAGACCAGCTCCGGTCGTTCGCCGCTTTCGGACGAAACGCTACCGTAGCCACAGTGTTGCCGGATTGCGCAACAGTAACAACAGTAATTTCCTCTGGAACATGGACGCGAACAATCGACTTTGGCGCTGAAGGCTGTGAATTGCCAAACGGAAATATCCTGAGCGGCAGCATCGTTCTTAGTGGCAGCATCGACTTTGATCAACCGTCGTATACAGGAACGTATACTTTTGACAATTTTCACCACAACGATCGCAGTGTAGCTGGAGGAAGTACATTTGTGCGCACCTTCGAGAGTACTCCGCTCGATGCTGAAGTTCATCCTGTAGTAAATGCCGACTTGAATTACACGATCACGTATCCAAACGGAGATGTTTACACCCGTACCGGAACCCGTATTGGCGAGCAAACAGAAGGTTACGAGTCGGGAGACACAGTTCCAGAAGACAACGTATACCTTATTACAGGAAATTGGCTGACAACATTCCCAAGTGGAAACTGGACAGCGACAATAACAACACCTTTACGTATGGAGCTTAGTTGTGACTATATTGTAAGCGGCGAAGTGTCGTTTGTTCAAGGAGAAGACACAAGCTCGTTGAACTATGGTACAGGTGAATGTGACAACATTGCCATCCTGACCGAAAATGGGTTGGAATCTACAATTACGTTAGGCAACTAATCCGGTAAGTACACAAAAACATTGGCCACAAATTGCACCAATTAACACGATAAACTGTAATAATAATCGGTGCGTTTGTGGCTTTATTATTTTACGCTTCTTTATTTGCCAGTTGCCCGCATGCGGCATCAATGTCTTTTCCGCGGCTGCGGCGAACTTTAGCCACTATGTTATTTCGTTCCAAGGCAGCAATATAAGCCTCGATTACTTCTGGATCGGCTTGTTGAAATTCGCCGTCGTCTATAGGGTTGTATTCAATAAGATTGACTTTACACGGAACGTACTTGCAGAATTTTACTAGCGCGTCGATTGCTTCACGTGTATCGTTGATGCCTTTCCAGACAACATATTCATATGTAACGCGGCTCTTAGTTTTTGAATACCAGTATTCAAGTGATGACCGAAGATCGGAAAGCGGGAAATTGGAACTGAATGGCATAATGCGGGCGCGGACCTCATCAATGGCCGAATGTAACGAGACTGCCAACTTAAACTTCACCTCATCATCGGCAAGTTTCCGGATCATTTTTGGAACGCCCGATGTAGAAACGGTAATCCGCTTTGGCGACATTCCGAGGCCTTCTTCGGATGTTATCATCTCAATGGCTTTCAGCACATTATTGTAGTTCATCAGCGGCTCGCCCATTCCCATAAAGACGATGTTTGACAACGGCCTATTGTGATAAAGACGGCTTTCGCGATCAATTTCTACAACCTGGTCGTAAATTTCATCGGGACCCAGATTTCGCATCCGCTTTAAGCGGGCTGTAGCGCAGAAGTTACAATCAAGGCTGCAGCCGACCTGGCTTGAAACGCAAGCCGTAGTTCGCGTATTTGTAGGGATAAGGACGCTTTCAACCAGAAGTCCGTCGTGAAGCCGAATTGCATTCTTTACGGTTCCGTCGGAGCTGTGTTGCATTTGGTCGACCTTGATATGGTTGATCACAAAATGTTCCTCCAGCATTTGCCGCGTGGCTTTGTTAACGTTTGTCATATCGTCGAAACTGCGCGCACCTTTGCTCCACAACCACTCGTAAACCTGATTGCCACGAAAAGCCTGATGCCCATTCGCAACAAAGAAATCCCTAAGTTTCTCCTTCGATAAAGCGCGTATGTCCGTCTTCTGGGTTTGCATCCTGCAAAGTTAGGTATTCATTATGAGAAGTGTATATTCATTAAGATTTTTATAATTTTGAAAAAACACTGCTATGCATTTCATTTCGCCTGAACTAGAGGATTATGTTGAACGCCACACTGAACCGGAACCCGAACTTCTGGCGGCGCTGAACAAAGAAACACATCAGAAGATTCTGCTTCCGCGGATGTTAAGCGGGCATTTCCAGGGACGTGTACTTAGCATGCTTTCAAAACTTTTACGCCCGGAAAACATTCTCGAAATCGGAACTTTTACAGGCTATGCGACTTTATGCCTTTGCGAAGGAATGCCACAAACCGGTGTGATGCATACAATCGACAACAACGAAGAACTCGTATGGCTTCAGCGGAAATATTTCGATAAATCACCATGGGGAAAACAGATTGTGCAACATCTTGGAAACGCACTCGATATCATTCCTGGACTTGAAACTCAATTCAACCTTGTATTCATCGACGCCGATAAAGAAAATTATCTGAATTATTTCGAGATGATGGTTCCGAGAATGAAACGCGGCGGCATTATTATATCCGATAATGTGCTTTGGAGCGGAAAAGTGCTGGAACCTGCAAAGCCGAATGACAAAAGCACCAGGACGTTGCAGGATTATAATCTGGCGCTGAAGAATGATCCGCGCGTTGAAACAATAGTATTACCCATTCGTGACGGGCTCACTGTTTGTCGGGTTGTCTAGATTTTCCTTCTGTTTCGGGAAAAACCTATCGCGCAAATACGCATAAAGACGGAGCATAAGAAACGCGAAAATGATTCCGAGTGCGTAACCGCAAAGAATATCCAACGGATAATGCAGGCCCAAATAAATCCTGCTATAGGCGAATATAAGCGGCCAGAGAAACAAAAAACCCATATATTTTGTATATGGTTTCAGCACATGATACAGAAAAAACGCCGATGCCATTGAACTTGACGCGTGACCCGATAAGAAACTAAATGATTTTCTGGTTTGTACAGCCCGGATCAGGCTCGCAAGCTCCGGGTTGCTTCCGGGCCGAAGTCGCTGAAAAGTATTTTTGATCAGGTTTGTAGTTTGATCGGTTGCTGTAACGAGGATCGCAATTAGGCAGATCACCAAAACTGCATGTCTCCAGCCAAGGTTTTTAAAAGCAAGATATCCGATGATTACAAACATCGGAATCCAATTGAATTGTTTGGTAATTAGAAGCCAGAGGCCATCGTAGGTTTCAGAGCCAAGGCTGTTTAAGTAGATAAATACATCCCTGTCGATCTCAAGAATCCGCTCCAGCATTATTGTTGGCGTTTAATAGGTCCGGGCGCAATACTGTCGATGTCTTCTTTGGTTTTGTTCAATTCCTTAGCAGTATCGCCAAGCATGCTTTCTTTTGCCTTTTCTATTTCTGCGTTAATGTTTCCACGGATGTCCAGCAACGATTTGTCGATACCATTAGCTTCGGCGCCTTTGTGGATTTCACTTTTGATATCGTTCGTTGCGTCTTTCAATTGACGCATAGCTCGTCCGGCTGTACGTGCCATGTCCGGGATCTTGTCTGACCCGAATAACATCAACACGATCAAGATGATAAATACCAATTCGCCGCCGCCTATCCCGAACATAACTTTTCCTTTAGTTCTACAAAGTTACAAACCTCAACAGGATGTGAAGCTATATTAACAAATAATTTGAGTTAGTCGAACTTGGAAGGTAATGCGGCTTTCGGCCAGGTATTGTTTGTAGTGTCAATATCGGCAGTTTCAAGTTTTGGATCGACTGTTATTTTTGTAATCGGCTTCTGTACAGCAAAAGTCCGCGATACCTGGTCATCGTTCATTCGCCATATCTGCGCCGGAAAAGTATGCATCTCGGTTGTTCCGTCATCGAATGTCAGTTCAACAATAATGGGCATCACTAATCCGCCCGGTTTGTCAAATGTTACCTGGTAAAAATATTTGGGAGCGGCCATCTTGGCCTGATCCGCAGGTGAAAACGTAGCCTGCAGATATTCATTAAGCGGCTGAATTTCCTTCGCGTTGAATGGCCTATTGAGCGAAGGATTGTAATCTTCGCTTCCTTCCTCGACCATGTAAACAAGTGGCCCGGCAGCGGTACGACGGTTTCTTCGCGTTACTTCGGGCGCTTTAAAACCTTTTGGCGCTTCAGTGCTGATAAAGAATCTTTTTACGTCTATGATTCCGATATCCGTATAATCGGTTGTGTAGAACCAGCCTCTGATAAACCAATCCAAGTCGACTGCCGAGGCGTCTTCCATCGTACGGAAAAAGTCTTCCGGCGTCGGATGCTTGAATTTCCATCGGTTCGCATAGGTTTTAAACGCATGATCAAAAAGCTCACGGCCCATGATTGTTTCACGAAGAATATTTAAACCTGTTGCGGGCTTTCCGTAAGCGTTATTGCCGAACTGTTTAATGCTTTCTGAGTTTGACATAATGGGTTCAAGGTTGCGCTGATCGCCGCTCATATACGGAACAATATTTTTGGCGGGTCCACGGGTAACCGGAAAAGTAGGCTCCCACGCAATCTCAGTCAGATATTCCAAAAACGAATTTAAGCCTTCGTCCATCCACGTCCATTGGCGCTCATCCGAGTTAACGATCATTGGAAAGAAGTTATGCCCAACTTCATGAATGATTACGCCCAGCATTCCATATTTTACGCGGTCGCTGTAGGTGCCGTCTTCTTCAGGACGGCCAAAGTTCCAGCAAATCATCGGATATTCCATTCCCTGATCCTGGGCATTTACTGATATTGCTTTCGGATAGGGATAGTCGAAAGTATATTGCGAATAGGTTTTTAGCGTATGGGCAACGGCGCGAGTTGAAAACTGTTCCCAAAGTGGATTACCTTCTTTGGGATATAACGAGATTGCCATTACGTCCTTTCCTCCTAGTTTTACCGCCATCATGTCGCAGATGAATTTACGGGAAGTCGAAATTCCGAAGTCACGTACGTTCTGTGCTTTAAACTTCCAGGTCTTCTTTTTGTCGGAAAATCCTTTTTCATTTATCGTTGCTTCTGCCTGCGTTACAATAACCACGGGCTTGTCATACGATTTCTGCGCCAGCGCATACCGTTTCATCTGCTCGGCAGTATAAACTTCGCTGCGGTTGACAAGCTCCCCTGTTCCATCAAGAAAGTGATCGGCAGGAACTGTGATGTTGACTTCAAAATTTCCGAACGGCAACGCGAACTCTCCACTTCCCCAAAACTGCATATTTTGCCAGCCTTCGACGTCATTATAGACGGCCATTCGAGGATAAAATTGCGCGAGAACGTACAGGTTGTTCCCATCCTTGTCGAAGTGTTCATAACCTGAACGCCCACCGTATTTCATATAGTTGTTGATGTTGTACCACCATTTAATGGAAAATGACATTTTTTGGCCACCTGCCAACGGCTTCGGCAGGTCGATACGCATCATGGTTTCATTGATCGTATACGACATCGGGTTTCCGGACGCATCCCTTACGTAATCGATTTTAAATCCGCCATCGAAATCCTCTTCAAGATATTGACGGGAAAATCCTGCTACACTAATTGCTTTATCGGTTTTTGTGCTTTGTACCAGCGGCGTTTTCGATGTGCGCGCGTTCTGGTTCTGATCGAGCTGGATCCATAAATAATCAAGCGATTCTTTTGCATTATTATGGTAGGTTATCGTCTCGAGGCCGTTAATCCGGGTGTTCTTATCGTCGAGCTCGATATTCATTTTGTAGTCGGCTTGCTGCTGGTAGTATGCTGGTCCGGGCGCACCCGATGCGGTTCTGTACATGTTTGGCGTTGCCAGCAGATCGTACATTTGGCGAAACTTGTTAATGTCTTCGTGGCCTTCCTGTTTGGCGGGAGTTTGTTGTGCCGAGACGGAAACCGAAAGTGTCAGCAAGGCAATGTAGTGAAGTCTTTTCATAAATATATGTTTTGGGGCAGCTGGTTAGTAACTCAGCTCGCCGTGCGGATTGTCGGCTGTTAGCAACAGGCTTTTTTTCTGCCCGTTAACGTTTGTTTGTATAATGTTTTGTTGTTCTGTTACAAGATCGCAGAGGATTTTGTTGGTTATCTGTAAGTTCGTAATTTTTGAAATATCGGAAATCGAAAAATAACAAAGGACCACGTTGTTATCGATTTCTTTGCTGCGGTAGTTTAACGGGCGTGACTTTCCGTTGACCTTAATTCCGAAATTCTCTATCAGATATTGCTGCATCAATACTACCTGTTCTTGTGTTTCACGTTTTTCACCGATGTAAAACTTCTTGTGGTATTTCTGCTGAAGTGCATCATTCAGATCATCAATAAAGATGCGTGAGGTTATTTGAAGCATTTTCTTGTCGGACGCGTAATTCACCTGATGAATCGCAACATAAAACTTATGGACAGAAACAGAACAAAGCAATGTCAGGATCGCGGTCAATAAAAAAATTCGCTTCAGGTTATTCATTTCTATTTATCTGTTGGAACTCACTGCTCTTTCTTATCAGATAGTCAGTAAGTTCAAATTGTTTCTCTTTCAGTAATAGCGGCGGCTATTTTCCGTTTGTCAATTGGTTGTATCTGACAGCCAGTTCCGATGCCAGAAACATCGTCATGGTCTTGTTTCGCGCTTTTAACGCTGCCACAAACTCGGGATCTTCAATCAGGTAATACTGGAACCCCTTAACATACTCCGGCGCAATATTTAATGTTTCGATGTAATATTTGTCTTCATAAAGATAGGCTACCTTTTCCAGAAGCGTTTCTTTCCTGGATACTTCAAGTTCTTTCTTCAACCTCTTCGTCCGCCCGGAAATTTTGTTCGCGATAATATCAACCGGGCCCGACTTGGCAGTATACAGCCTCCGTTCGGCTGGCGTGAGCAGTTTTTGCCCTTTCGGCACAATACCCAGCGATTCCGAAGTGATGTCCGGATGCTGGCTTATGATGACTTCATCAAGTTGGGTGATCTTTGGGATCATCCTGATTAGGATAACTTGTTGTTTTAAATCTTCCTCCTCGATAATTTTACGCTTATATTCGAAATTCACTGCAGTCAGCACAAGCAGATCGTCGACTTTGGCAGGAATTGAAAAGTTGCCATGGACGTCGGTGACTGCCGCCTTTTCATTTACAAGGTTAACTACATTAATACCTTCAACCGACGTAGAATCGGACACTACCCGGAAATGAAGCAACTGCTCCGGTTGGTTCTGGCCCGCAATATTTTGCGCAACCAACAGCAGCAACAGCAACCCTATGTTATTTGCTTTCAAGCGAAATGATTTCGTTGTATTTAACAGCAAGTTCGGCGAGTTGAAAAGCGGCCATTGTTTTATTGTTTCCTTTTAACGAAGCCAGAATCGCGGTATTTTCAACGCAGTATCTGTAGAAGCCTTCAACATATGGGGCTGGAATTTTTAGCTTCTCTATATATTCAGAACTGTACAAGTCCGCCAAAACCTCGAGCCAACCTTCTTTTTTCTCAATTTCTACTTCCTTCCTGAGCATGGCCGTACGGCCCGACATCCAGTTTAGTACCGGATCTAACGATGCCGCCGAATTAAGTCCGATTTGCGCATATGGATTTGAGGCCGTATTTAACTTACGCTCTGCAGGTGTGAAGACTTTTTGGCCTGAAGGCACAAGTCCTAATGATTCGGATGTGATCTTCGGATGATTTCGCACAATAACCTCATCAAGGTGATGTACCAGAACTTGAAGCCTGACGAAGACGAGCTCACTGTTCAAATCTTCTTCTGTAATAACGATGCGGTTGCCGATGGTTTGGGTGGAGGAAAACATTAGCGTGTCGCCCACGGCTGCTGCTACTTCAAAGTATCCGCCTTCTCTCGTTGCAGTTCCTTTCTCGGTATTTACATTGATCACGTAGATACCATCAAGATGTGATAAATCGGCGGCGACCTTACCTTTTACGATTTCAGGTTGCTTTTGCGCCGATACAAGAGTGGCAAAAAGAAGTGTGATGCAAAAAAAGACATGTTTCATTTGGAGGCGAGGTACTTGGCAGTAAAAGTATCGGTAAGAGCTCCAAATTAACTATTAAGACGTTAATAAAGTTTTGTTAAAGAACTCATCGGCTCCTGTAGCGGAATTCGATATTCTTTATTTTGCAGTAACAGAAATAAAATGAAAAAACTACTAATAGCAAGCACCTCGACGCTTCATGGCGAGAAATATCTGGAGTATCTTTTGCCTGAAGTCGAATCGCTCTTTAGAGGCTGCGACGAAATTATGTTTGTTCCGTATGCGCGGCCCGCAGGGATTTCGCATGATCAGTACACCACTATAGTACGTGCTGCGTTTGCAAAGATAGACATCAACGTTCGCGGAGTACATGAGTTCGAGAATCCAAAAGAAGCAGTTGCCGCTGCGTCAGGAATATTTACAGGCGGCGGAAACACGTTTTTACTTGTGGCGCAACTTTATAAATTCGGTTTAATGGATGCTATTGCTACAGCCGTGAAAAATGGCACGCCTTATTTGGGATCAAGCGCTGGAAGCAACATCACCGGACTTACGATGCAGACGACGAACGATATGCCAATTGTTTATCCGCCGAGTTTCCAGACATTGGGTTTTTTACCCTTTAACCTAAACCCGCATTACCTCGATCCTGATTTAAACGCAACGCATATGGGCGAAACTCGTGAAACGCGAATAAAAGAATTTCACAAATTCAATACTATTCCCGTTGTAGGGCTGCGTGAAGGAAGTTGGCTTACAGTCGATGGTGAGACAATTGTTCTGAAAGGAAAGCTCTCAGCAAGGATTTTCATGCAGGATAAAGAGCCGTATGAAATACAGCCAGAGACTCGTTTAAGTGGATTGAAGTAGAGCATCTCAATCTGAAGCCGTCGCGTTAGGGATTGCAGCAAAGTGCCGTGCACTGCGGAAAGCCCGACGGCAAGAACGAGTTTGATTAAATGATTAATCATAATTTGCCGGAACGCAGGAAATAAAAAAGCCCCAACTTTCGTGAGGGCTTAGAGAGCGGAAGACGAGGCTCGAACTCGCGACAACCAGCTTGGAAGGCTGGAGCTCTACCAACTGAGCTACTTCCGCGTTTGTGGTGCAAATATAAATAATAAGTTTACTTTGTCGCAAATTTTTATTGTAAAATAATCGAATAAAATTTCTTGTTGCTGGTAATCTGATGCTTATAAATCCTGCCGAAATGAACGACACATTCCTATCCTCTAAAATAAGAAAAATTACAACCGCCGACACTTTCGCTGTGCGCCATCCTGTACTGCGTCAGGGCAAGCCGCTGGAAAGTTGCCGCTTTGATGGCGATGAACTTGATACGACACAGCATTTCGGATATTATGATAACAGCGCACTCCTTGGCGTGATCTCGCTGTTTCTACAGTCGAACCCACAATTTAATTTCGCCAAACAACATCAAATCAGAGGCATGGCAGTACTTGATTCGCATCGCAAGAAAGGCATTGGCGCCGCGCTGGTAAAACATGTAGAAACGGTTGCAGCATCGAAAAGCACTGAGATCATCTGGTTTAACGCAAGAGAAATTGCCGTGCCGTTTTATCAAAACTTAGGCTATAAAGTTAGTGGCGAAGCGTTTACCATTGGTGACATCGGAATACATTATAGGATGTTCAAACGGTTCGGATAAAAAAAATCCCCGCACTTGTGATGCGGGGACCTCCTAATATAACTAATGATCAATTATGAAAGCAACTTCACGGCTTGCTTTTTATCACGAGACGGGTGATAAATAAAAAGACATGATTTATTTTTAATTGTGTTGATGATCGTGCCAGTCATTTCAACAGGGATAGCAGGACAACCAAGGCTTCTGCCAAGACGGCTGTTGTTTTTGATAAAGGATTCCGATACATAATCAGCTCCATGAACAACGACTGCGCGGTTTCTGGCATTGCTGTTCACTCCCGGCTCAAGGCCGTCAAGTTTCATTGACATGCCGTGTTTTCCATTATAAACTTCGCCGGTAGCATAAAAGCCAAGGCTGCTTTTGTACGATTCGGCTGCATTAGAAAACGAATCCGCAAATTCGTTTCCGGTGTTTCTGCCGTGTGCGACCAAAGTGTTATATAAAACGGTGTTAGTAGCGAGGTCGATAACCCATAGCCTTTTTACGTTTGATGATAAACTGAAATCAACCAGCGTAAGGATTTCTTTTGTAACCTTTCCACTTTCTTTCATACGATAATAACCTTCCAATGCCTGAGAAAAACTTTCTAATTTTGGCAATGCCAGGTTGTTAGCGTTAAGATGGGAATAAATGTCGGCGACTTTTTCTTCAAAAGTCGGCATAGTTTCAGAAGCAAGGAATTCTTGTGGTTCCTGATTATCTGTTTTGACGTTTGTTTGGAAAGACATAGCAAAGAACAAGATAACAGGAAGGATTCTGTACATCATAAAAATTTAGTTTGTTTGGTTAAAAGCAAAATTGGGATTGCGAAAATACGAATCGAAAGTAAATATTTATTATAAAAGGAAAACTTTAACGTTTAGATTGCTGTAGATCAAGCAATTCGGCATCTTCGCAACCTTTCCTCAGAGGCTTGATCATAGCAGTAATCATGCCATTTTACGATTGCCGTAGAGTCATAACGTGCTGATTTCATTTTTATTGCAAAACAATTGCAACTACCGATATAAAAGTTATTTTTGCTCGACGAACTACCCGCTTTTTATGCCTGATCTTCTCCGTCTGCTCCCGTTGGCTTTACTGCTGATTTACTCCTCTGGCTACGCCCAGAAGAAGGCTTTGCAGGCTGTCAGGACCTCGCAAAACATCTCTATTGATGGCGATCTCACCGAACCTGCATGGGAAGCTGCGCCAATTGCCTCGGCTTTTATTATGTTTGAGCCCGATAATGGTAAGCCCGAAAGTCAGGAAAAACGTACTGAGGTCCGCATTTTATATGACGATGACGCTGTTTATATCGCCGCGTGGCTATATGACGACGAACCGCGAAAGATCTTAAAGGAAATAACCGAACGTGATAATTTCGGGTCAGCCGATCATTTTGGTATATTTTTAAACGGGTACAATGACGGCCAGCAGGACTTCCGATTCTTTGTTAGCGCCGCCGGAGTGCAACTTGATTGTATTGCGACCGACAATACCGGTGGAACCGCTGAGGATTATCTCTGGAACGCCATCTGGGACAGTGAAGTTAAAATCACTGACTTTGGCTGGGCAGCAGAAATTCGTATTCCGTACGCAGCACTTCGGTTTAGCAATGAGGAAGTACAAACATGGGGTCTTAACCTGTATCGTGAACTTCGGCGCGACCGCCAGAAATATACATGGAACTTCCTAAGCGCCAATATCGGTTCTGAGATACAGCAAGCGGGAACACTCGAAGGAATCGAGAACATCAAAACACCCACGCGGCTTTTCCTGATTCCGTATTCTTCCTATTATTATGACTATAGCGAAGGCGAACCCGACAATAAATTTAAAGCCGGACTTGACATTAAATATGGGATCAGCGACTCCTTTACGCTTGATGCGATCCTGATTCCCGATTTCGGACAGACTAAATTTGACAATGTCATACTGAACCTCACGCCTTTTGAGCAGCAATTCAACGAAAACAGGCCCTTTTTTACCGAAGGAATCGACCTTTTTAATAAGGGCAATCTGTTGTATTCAAGACGAATCGGCGGAACACCAACTTACCTACCTGAAGTGGGGCCGGATGAAGTCATCGAGGAGTATCCGAACAGCGTCGATCTGATAAATGCGATAAAAATATCGGGGCGGACAAAAGGCGGACTCGGAATTGGTTTCCTGAACGCGGTAACAGAACGGACTTACGCGCGCATTCGCGATGTCAACACTTCAGAAAGTCGTGTGGCGGTCATTGAACCGTTAGTAAATTACAATTTGTTGGTTTTGGATCAGCGCATCAACAACTCATCGGTTTCGCTCGTGAACTCGAACGTGTCCCGGGACGGCGCTTTTCGTGATGCCAATGTCACCGGCCTTGTCTGGGATCTTAATACGAAAGGGAACACCTATAAACTTGCAGGTGACTTTAAATATAGTTATATCAATGACGTTGAAGATGTGGACGGCTTTAAAACCGCACTAAACCTTGTCAAGACAAGCGGAAAACATCGGTTTGAGGTTTTTGCGAAATACTTGTCGGCCGGCTACGATATCAACGATCTCGGAATAAATTTCACGAATAATTATTCGAACCTTTACGCTAATTATAACTATCGGATACTAAATCCGGCCGGAAATTTAAACGCAATGCGTTTCGATGCGACGGCGAGCGTCGAATTCGAAAATACAACCGGAATGCTCCAAAGCGCATTTCATTCATTAACTGTAAGCGCCACAACAAAACAGAATAACTTTTATCAGGCGTACTTTCAGATCGATCCGTTTACGACATTCGACTTTTATCAGCCATTGACTATCGGGCGGTATTCGTTTGTTCCGAAAGGCATCTCGGCCTGGTATCTGTATTCGACGAATTACAACAAGACATTTGCCTTTGATATAAAGGGTTCCGTCGCTGTGCGCGAAGAAAACCGCAATGGCTACGGCATTTATGTTAGTCCGCGTTACCGGATAAACGATAAGATCCTGCTGATTTACTCAACCGACTTCTCCCGTACGTATAACGACCGCGGTTACGCATCCGGAGCAAATACAACCAACATCACCTTCGCAGAGCGCGATATCCAAACATTAACTTCCGAACTTTCGGGACGCTATTCAATCAACAACAAAATGACCGTGAACCTTACCGCTCGTTATTATTGGGCGTATTCCGAAAACGATCGCTTATTCGCCTTGAACAACGACGGCTATATGGATCAGCTGCCAAATGATCCTGGCGCAGCTTCAGCATACGACCAAAACCTGAACTTGTGGAATTTCGATTTGTCCTATTCATGGTGGTTCGCTCCTGCGAGCCAGATTTCGGTCCTGTACCGGAATAATGCGCTGGACTACCGGAATGCTATCAATTATAACGTCGGTCGAAATCTCGACAACCTGTTCAGCAACAATATCAACACGGTTTTCAGCATCAGCGTACGCTATTTCATCGACTACAATTCTCTGCGAAACTAAGCTATTGCTGTTACCGCCACTTTTATAAATCGTTATCTTTACGGAAATTTTCTGCAATGAATAAAAAAGTAATCCTGATGATTCTCGACGGTTGGGGAAAATCGCCCGATCCCAAGGTTTCCGCGATAGATAATGCCCATATTCCGTTTATAAACAGCCTCTATAAAAATTATCCAAACGCGCAGCTGCGTACCGATGGGCTGAACGTTGGGTTGCCCGAAGGCCAGATGGGGAATTCTGAAGTGGGCCACATGAACCTCGGCGCAGGCCGCATAATTTATCAAGATCTCGCAAAAATAAATCTTGCTGTTCAGAACAAGTCGATCAACAATGAAAAAGTACTTGCCGATGCATTCGAATATGCAAAGCAGAATAATAAAAAGGTGCATTTCCTGGGACTGGTTTCTGACGGTGGAGTGCATTCCCATATTAACCACTTGAAAGGCTTGATCGACGCAACGCAGGATTACGGACTCCAAAACGTCTTCGTTCACGCTTTTACAGACGGTCGTGATGTAGATCCAAAATCAGGAGCTTACTTTATCGGCGATCTTGAGAATCATCTAAAAAATACAACCGCGAAACTTGCAACTATAATAGGCCGCTACTATGCAATGGATCGCGACAAGCGATGGGAACGGGTTAAGCTTGCCTACGATTTGCTTGTGAACGGCCTCGGAAAACCTTCAATAAATGCAGTCGACAGTATCCACGATAGCTACAATAAAGAGATAACAGACGAGTTTATCGAACCGATTTTGATGGTAGACGATAATAATGTTCCGCTTGCCAAGATTGAGCCGGGTGATGTTGTTATTTTCTTCAACTTCCGAACCGACCGCGGCCGACAACTCACAGAAGTTTTAACGCAAGTTGATCTTCACCAATACAACATGCATAAGATGAACCTGTATTATGTGACGCTTACGAACTACGACGACACCTATACGGGCTTGCATGTAATCTACGATAAAGATAATATTACCGAGACGCTGGGTGAAGTACTTGAACGGAACCATAAAAAGCAGATTCGGATTGCCGAAACGGAGAAATATCCGCACGTGACGTTTTTCTTCTCGGGTGGACGCGAGCAGCCGTTTGAAGGTGAAACAAGGATTTTACGCAACTCGCCCAAAGTGGCCACATACGACCTGAAGCCAGAAATGAGCGCCTTTGAACTTGCCGACGCACTTGTTCCTGAAATTGACAAAGGTGAGGTTGATTTCGTCTGCCTGAATTTTGCCAACGGCGATATGGTTGGGCACACCGGCGTTATGGAAGCGGCAATAAAAGCATGCGAAGCCGTTGATAAGTGCGTCGAAAAAGTAATTACGGCGGCGCTGGCAAATGACTATACTACAATCGTTATTGCGGATCACGGGAACTGTGAAACAATGATAAACCCCGATGGAAGCCCGAATACTGCGCATACAACTAATCCAGTGCCAATTATACTCGTGGATAAAGAACTTAATGAGATACACAACGGGGTTTTGGGCGATATTGCTCCCACAATTCTTGAGCTAATCGGAATTGAACCGCCGGCGGTAATGACACGAAAATCGCTGCTTCATTACGCTGAAACAGAAACGTTCGGCTAAAAAACGTACTTTTGCACTCTAATTTTTACAGATGATAATCCCTAAAACAGCCGAAGAGATCGAATTGATGCGCGAAAGTGCGTTGCTGGTTTCAAAAACCCTCGGAATGATAGCCGGTGAGATAAAGGCCGGAGTAACGACATTGCAACTCGACAAGCTTGCTGAGACTTTTATTCGCGACCATCATGCTGTACCCGGATTTTTGGGTTTATACGGGTGTCCGTCAACATTGCTGACGAGTGTGAATGAACAGGTTGTGCACGGGCTTCCAACCGCTCGCCCGATTGAAGAAGGCGATATTGTATCTGTCGACTGTGGCGTGTTGAAAAATGAATACTACGGCGATCACGCTTATACTTTTGAGATTGGGGAAGTGGCGCCCGAGGTTAAAAAATTACTTCAGGTAACAAAAGAGTCATTGTATATCGGCATCCGGGAATTCCGCGCCGGCAATCGTGTTGAAGATGTTGGAAACGCGATTCAAAAATATACGGAATCGTTCGGTTACGGTGTTGTACGTGAGCTGGTGGGCCACGGACTCGGGAAGAAAATGCATGAAGATCCGGAAATGCCTAATTATGGCAAACGCGGACGCGGAAAGTTATTCGTTGAAGGAATGGTCGTCGCGATTGAGCCGATGATTAACCTTGGCACGAAAAACATCAAACACTTGAAAGACGGCTGGACAATTGTTACTGCCGATAAAAAACCGAGCGCGCATTTTGAACATGATGTGGCTTTAGTAAACGGCAAACCCGAATTGCTTTCGACATTCGCGTATATCTACAAAGCATTAGGAATAGAAAGCGATGAGGAGAATGAATTCCGAAGGACGCCAATGACTATTTAAGTTCCGGCTCCAAAGAGATGCACAAAGATTTAAATATCGCGAATGCACGAACTATTTACAGGACGTAAAATTTTTTATCCGTGAATTCGTGGCAAATACCCAATTTTGAAAAAACTCTTTAAAACAATTCTCAATACGATTCCGCGGCCGCTATTAATCCGCCTTAGTTATGTTGTGCGACCGGTTCTGGCATTAGCATTAAAAGGAAGCCGTTATACAGATCCAATCGATGGGAAAAGTTTCAGATCGTTTTTGCCTTACGGATACGGCACCCAACGTAACAACGTGCTGTCGCCGAGTACGCTTTCGCTTGAAAGACACCGACTGCTTTGGCTTTATCTGCACAACGAAACCGATTTCTTTCGGACGCCGAAAAAAGTACTGCACTTCGCTCCCGAGCAAGCGTTCTATGAGCGTTTCCGTAACCAGAATAACCTGGACTATACAACCACCGACCTTGTGTCGCCGTTGGCAGATGTAAAAGCCGACATTTGCGATCTTCCTTTTGAAGATAATGCGTACGACGTTATTCTGTGCAACCACGTGTTGGAGCATATTCCCGACGATACAAAAGCAATGCAGGAACTTTACCGGGTTCTGAAACCAGGTGGAATGGCTATACTTCAGATTCCGCAGGACTTAAAAAGGCAAACAACTTTTGAGGATAATACAATAACTGACCGAAAAGAACGCGCTAAGATTTTCGGACAATATGATCACGTTCGTGTTTACGGCCGCGACTACTTTAACAAACTGCGAAGCATTGGCTTTACGGTTGTAGAAGAAGATTATACCGCTACGCTATCGCCTGATCTTGTGGCGCGCTTTTGCCTCGCACCCGGGGAAATAATTCCCGTTTGCTACAAGTAAGAATCTCGGGTGTAACTGTTTTGGCACAATTTAAGTAGGCATTATTTGTTTATATTTGAATTTCTGAAACACCTCAACATGTCAAAATTTCTATCGACCTTCGCTTTTTTATGGTCTGTCGCCCTATTTGCGCAACCTGAAACCGAAGTCGCACCTGCCTACAATATCAAAACCGTCACGTTTGTACAAAACGGACAGAACTCGATTCCACTTTTTAGCCTCACCGATTCATTCCAGTTGCAATTCGACGACCTTTTCGGAAACGAAGCAAACTACTATTATGAAATCGTTCATTGTGATTACGATTGGCGTCCGTCGCAGCTCTCGAAAAGCGAATACCTGTCTGGCTTCGACAATATCCGGATCCAGAACTATGTGAACTCATTCAACACGCTGCAGATATATTCGCACTATACCTTGGCACTGCCAAATCGGCAAACGCAATTCCGTGTCAGCGGCAATTACATCATCCGAATCCTTGACGAAGACCGCCAAGTTGCGTTTTCGCGAAAATTCATCTTGTACGAAGACCTTGTGTCGGTGCCCGTTCAGGTGCGACGTGCACGTAATCTTAGCGTGATCAATGAGATGCAAAACCTGGATTTCGCAGTTCAGTCGCCAAACTTGCTGTTCCAGAACCCGCTCCGGAACGTAAAAGTCCTTTTGATGCAAAATGGCCGCTTTGACAATGCTATCATGAACGTTAAGCCGCAGTATACCATCGGCAACGACCTTATTTACAAATACGACACAGAAACGCAGTTTTTCGCCGGAAATGAGTTCCTTTATTTTGAGAACAAAGACATCCGCGCCTCGGGTAACAATGTGAATTTTGTTGACTCGGGCGGCGGCATTTACAATTCGCATCTATATATGAACGAAGCACGTGGCCAACGCCTGTATACTTTCAATCCGGACATAAACGGGAACTTCATCGTACTGAACATCAACGCCGAAAAGAATGAGGTCGAAGCCGATTATGCGTGGGTGTTTTTTACATTATCGGCTCCCGCTTTGTATGGAAAGAAAGACATTTACATTAACGGGATGTTCAACAACTACGCGCGGACAGCCGAATATAAGATGGATTACAATGCCGGTCGCGGTGTCTATGAAAAGGCGATAATGATCAAGCAGGGTTTCACAAACTACCAGTTTGTTGTTGCCGATGCAAACGCAAATATTGATCCGGCAAACGCTATAGACGGAAATTTCTACCAGACAGAAAATAATTATTTTGTAGTTGCTTACTACCGCGACAACAACGGGAGATTTGACCGCGTCATCGGAAAAGGCGTAGCAAGCTCGCTGAACATAACTAATTAAAAATTAGCGGTAATAAATCCAATGCAAACCAATATTTCGTAGATTTGTCAGGATTAATTTCTCTTTCTATGGTTTCTCAAATTACCAGAGGCATTAAAATTTCGGTATTGACAAGTTTTGAAGGTACGTACTTCAAGAACTATAAGATCCATTTTGCCTTCAGTTACGAAGTTACTATCGAGAACCACAGCAAGGATTCGGTACAACTTACTTCGCGCCACTGGGAAATTTTCGATTCCCTTAACGACATTGAGATCGTCGATGGCGAAGGCGTTATTGGGAAAAAACCGGTATTAAAACCCGGAGAAACCCATTCCTACAGTTCAGGTTGCTTGCTCTCGTCGCCCTTTGGAGCGATGAAAGGCTATTTTAACATGATCAATTTTACCTCAACACGCACATTTCGGGTCATCGTGCCAACGTTTCGTCTTAGCGCTCCTTTTGCTATTAATTAGAAGCTGGTCCCGCTATACGTTCCGTGCTTTCGCCGCCGCTCCTTTTTTTGCAATTGCGCAAAGAGCTCCTGTGTCGCTTTGGCGCATCAGCAAAAAATAGTTGCCGCAACAAAAGGCACTCACTAGTATCGGGGCTAGGGCTAACTTAAGCTTTTCGACTTTATCCTGAAATTTTCAATCTATCCTTCGTATTTTTGTATTCGATGTGACTCAAACTCACAACCTGAATTTTCAAATTCTAATTTTAATTTTCAAATCTTTCATCTATGCCAAAAGGTTTCTTTAACGTACCCAAAGCCGTCAATGAGCCGGTAAAATCATACGCACCGAATTCACCCGAAAAAGCAGCCGTTCTTGCCGCTTACAAGGAAATGTGGAATTCTAGAATCGATGTACCGTTATATATCGGTAGCGAAGAAATCCGCACCGGAAATACCCGCGAGATCACGCCGCCGCACGACCATAAACATGTCGTAGGGACCTATCACCTTGCTGAAAAGCAACACGCCGAGCAAGCAATCGCCAATGCACTCGAATCGAGAAAAGCATGGTCAGCAATGGATTGGGAACATCGTGCATCCATATTCTTAAAGGCAGCGGAACTCATCGCTGGACCTTATCGCGCGCAAATTAACGCTGCAACCATGATCGGCCAGTCAAAAAATATTTTCCAGGCTGAAATCGACGCTTCATGTGAACTCATCGACTTCCTACGATATAACGTTGAGTTTATGACACAGATTTACACCGAACAACCAAAATCTGATTCGGGTGTTTGGAACCGCGTCGAGTATCGTCCACTCGAAGGGTTTGTATATGCAATCACCCCGTTTAACTTCACTGCAATTGCCGCTAACTTACCGGCGAGTGCTGCGCTGATGGGCAACGTTGTGGTTTGGAAACCAAGCGACAGTCAAGTGTTTTCTGCAAAAGTCATTATTGATGTCTTCAAGGAAGCCGGACTTCCTGACGGAGTGATCAACGTTCTTTTTGGCGACGCAGCAATGATTAGTGAAACGGTTTTTGCCAGTCGTGATTTCGCCGGGGTTCACTTTACAGGATCAACGTTCGTGTTTAAAGACATTTGGCAAAAGATCGGTAACAACATACACCATTACAAAACCTATCCACGAATTGTTGGCGAAACCGGCGGGAAAGATTATATCGTTGCGCATCCAAGCGCTAACGTAAAGCAGGTTGTGACAGGAATTGTTCGCGGTGCATTCGAATACCAAGGGCAAAAATGCTCGGCTGCTTCACGTGCTTACATTCCGAAAAACCTTTGGCCGGAAGTAAAAGAACAGCTTATACATGACGTTAAGTCGTTAAAAATGGGGTCGCCCGAAGACTTCGGGAATTTCATCACTGCTGTAATCCATGAAGGTTCGTTCGACAAGATCGCCGGATTTATTGAAGAAGCAAAAAACGATGACCAAGCGGAAATCCTTGTAGGTGGAAACTATGATAAATCGGTTGGCTATTTCATCGAGCCGACTGTCATTGTAACCACAAATCCGAATTATAAGATCATGTGCACTGAGCTGTTCGGCCCTGTGATGAGCATCTATGTCTACGAGGACAAAGACTGGCTTGAAACGCTGAAACTTGTTGACGCCACAACAGAGTACGCTTTAACCGGAGCCATTTTCAGCCGCGACAGGTACGCGATCGCCGAAGCGACAAAATTGCTTGAGAACAGCGCGGGTAACTTCTACATCAACGACAAGCCTACAGGCGCCGTAGTGGGAATGCAGCCTTTTGGCGGAGCTAGGGCTTCCGGAACCAACGATAAAGCCGGCTCTGCTATGAACTTGCTGCGTTGGGTTTCTGCCAGGACGATAAAAGAGACTTTTGTGACGCCTGAAGATTACCGATATCCGTTTTTAGGGGAGTAAAACCAGCCAGAAAGGCGGCAAGTCAGAGGTTTGGCCACGATTCACGGATTAATCCGTGAATCGTGGCCCTTTTTATTTGACGTTAAGCTTGAGCGGCAATCAGCCAGTTCCGGCGAAATAACTGCCGCAAAGACCCACAACTATATTGTTGATCAAAACAACGAATAACAATAGTTTATCGTGCGTTCGTGGCTAACTTTTAAACCTTGAACTTCAACGGCAGATGCACCACTTTTTTGGTTTCGAAAAACGCATCTTTAAAGAAATCTGAAATGTTATATTCTGTCGCTTTCGGGAAGTTAACAAGCTCCTGAGACAGGTCACCGCCTTTCAAATACAGTATTCCGTTTTTGAGTTCGTGTTTCTGTTGCTTCCGGATTTTGGTCTCTACCCACGAAACAAAATCAGGCATATTCGTCACCGCCCGGCTCACAATGAAATCAAATTCGCCTTTCACGCTCTCCGCACGAATTTGCTCAGCCTTCACATTCTGCAGTCCGATTGCGTCGGCAACAGCCTTGACCACACTGATCTTTTTCAGGATTACATCGATCAGGTAAAATCGGGTTTCCGGAAATAAGATTGCTAACGGAATTCCCGGGAAACCACCTCCGGTTCCAACATCCAAAACAAACGACCCCGGCTCGAAAGGCTGTACTTTGGCAATTGCAAGTGAATGCAAAATATGCTTTATATAAAGTGAACCGATGTCTTTTCGTGAAATCACGTTGATCTTCGAATTCCATTCGGGATATAATTGGCCTAGTTGTTGAAACTGTTTTTTCTGTACTTCCGTAAGGCCGGGAAACTGTTTCAGAAGTTCTTCCATTAACGCATTTTTAGCAAAAGTAAGCAATTCGTTTGGAAATTTTTAAGTCTGCCCGCCGCCAACCTTTCTATTAAAAAACTATCTTTACAGCCGAAAATTAACCTTTTCAAGATTATGAATACAACCGCGCCTACCTTCTCAAAGCAAGATAATCTAAAGTTTTTCAGGACTTTAAATTCGCGAGTAAACGCCTACTTTAAAGATAACAACATTAAAAAAACCGGGAACTGGAAAATCCATCTTAAAACGATTGTGCTTTTCTGCGTGTTCCTCACACCCTACTTTCTAATCCTGACGCTTGACCTCTCAGTTTGGCTGCATTTGCTGCTGAGTATCGTAATTGGAATCGGAATGGCAGGTATCGGTATGAACGTTATGCACGATGGGAACCACGGTTCATATTCGTCAAAATCATGGATCAATAAGTTCATGGGCGGAACCATTTATGTGTTGGCAGGAAATGTATATAATTGGCAGGTACAACATAATGTTTTGCACCACACTTACACAAATATTCACGGGCACGATGAAGATCTTGATGCCGGACGAATCATCCGATTTACAAAGGAAGCCGAATGGCGACGTTTTCATAAATTCCAACATTATTATTCAGTGTTCCTTTACGGACTGCTGACGTTCAACTGGGCGATCACGACCGATTTTAAACAAATGCGCAGTTACCTGAAAAGGAAATTATCATACGGGGAAGCTAAAAGTCCGAAAATCCTGTGGACAACGCTGATCATCACAAAGCTCATTTATGTATCAATATGGATCGTACTGCCGATCGTTATCGGAATTACGTGGTGGAAAGTGTTGCTCGGTTTCTTCATCATGCACTACACAGCCGGACTTATCCTGAGCATCGTATTCCAATTAGCACACGTAGTTGATGAAACGGCAAACCCCATTCCAAATGAGATCGGCGAAATTGAAAACACTTGGGCAATTCACCAGCTTTATACCACTGCGAATTTTGCCCCAAAAAACAAACTTGTAAATTGGTTCACCGGCGGACTCAATCACCAGATAGAACACCATATTTTTCCTAATATTAGCCACGTTCACTATGGAAAGATAGCGGAAATTGTAAAACAGACTGCCAAGGAGTGCAACCTTCCTTACTACGAATTTAAAACGATGCGAAGCGCCGTCATAGCACACTTTAAGCATCTTCGTGAACTCGGGATGGAGCCTACAATGGCCAACTAACCAACATAGTTTTAATGAACCAGATCCTGTCCGATAGAATTAATAATTTGTCGACCTCGCAAACCTTGGCAATGGCCGCACTTGCTCGGGAACTCAAACTTCAGGGAAAAGATGTTATCAGCCTGAGCCTCGGCGAACCCGATTTCCATACGCCCGATTTTATAAAAGAGGCTGCCAAAAAAGCAATCGACGAGAATTACAGTACGTACACACCGGTTGACGGTTATGTGGAACTGAAAGATGCGATTTGCCGGAAATTCAAGCGCGACAACAACCTTGATTATCTACCTGCAAATATTGTGGTGTCGACAGGCGCAAAACAATCGCTTTACAATATTGCGCAGGTCATGCTTAACGATGGCGATGAAGTTATTCTTCCGGCGCCGTATTGGGTAAGTTACTACGAGATCGTCAAGATGTCGGGTGGCGTCCCTGTCGAAGTTCCAACTACAATTGAAAGCGACTTTAAAATCACTCCTGAACAACTCGAAGCGGCCATTACACCAAAAACTAAAATGGTGTGGTACAGTTCGCCAAATAATCCAAGCGGATCCGTTTATAGCCGGGACGAATTATTCGGACTTGCAAAAGTGCTTGCAAAACACCCGCATATCTACTTTGTGTCAGATGAGATTTATGAGCATATCAACTTCTCCGGTACTTTTTGCAGTATGGCATCGATTCCCGGAATGTTCGACCGCACCATTACCGTCAATGGCGTAGCAAAAGCATTTGCCATGACCGGCTGGCGAATCGGCTACATCGGCGCTCCCGAGATTATCGCAAAAGCATGTACAAAAATGCAAGGACAGGTTACCAGTGGCGCAAATTCAATTGCACAACGTGCTACAATTGCTGCACTTGATGCCGACCCGTCGGTACTTAAAGATATGGTTGATGCGTTCCACCGAAGACGCGACCTCATCGTAGACCTGATCTGCAAAATACGCGGCATAAAAATGAACGTTCCCGAGGGCGCTTTTTATGTATTTCCTGATGTCTCTTCTTATTTCGGGAAGACACTACGCGGCACCTTGATCAGTAACGCCGATGATTTTGCGATGTACCTCCTGGCAGAAGCCAACGTAGCAACCGTTACCGGAGATGCGTTTGGGAACCCAAATTGCATTCGGATTTCATATGCTACGAGTGAGGACCAAATAACTGAGGCCATAAGAAGAATTGCGGAAGCGCTCGCGTAAATTCAATTTTATTTGGCGTTTCCCTGCGGGCCGGGCTTTCCATTTTATCTTTTGGCAGACTATGGCTCTTTTCAAAAACATCCCCTAGCCAAAAGGATATCATTACAATCCCTAACGCGCCCGCTCTTCCATATATACCAATACCTTTTAAATGGCAAAAATTTTACTCCTCGGCTGCGGCGAACTCGGTAAAGAATTTACAATAGCCGCACAACGGATCGGACAAACCATAATTGCTGTCGATAGCTACGAAAATGCTCCGGCAATGCAAGTCGCACACTCGTTCGAAGTCATTAATATGCTCGACGGCGCCGAACTCGACCGAATTGTAGCCAAACACCTACCCGATTATATTGTTCCCGAAATAGAAGCGATCCGCACCGAGCGTTTCTATGACTATGAAAAACAAGGAATAACTGTCGTGCCTTCAGCGAAGGCAGCCAACTTCACAATGAATAGAAAAGCTATTCGTGACCTTGCTGCTAAAGAACTTCATCTGAAAACCGCCAATTACAGATACGCAGTTTCCGCAGATGAACTTCGCAGTGGCGTTGAAGCGGTCGGAATCCCATGCATTGTAAAGCCACTGATGTCATCGTCAGGCAAAGGCCAGTCGACAATTAAAACAGCAGCCGATATCGAAAAAGCATGGAATTATGCTGTTGAAGGTTCGCGTGGCGATGTTGTTGAAGTCATTGTTGAAGCCTTCGTCAGGTTTAACTCCGAGATCACAATCCTAACCGTGACCCAAAACAACAACCCTACATTATTTTGTGCGCCGATTGGCCACCGGCAGGAACGCGGCGATTACATGGAAAGCTGGCAACCTGCTGAAGTATCCGACAAAGATCTGCTTGAAGCACAGGAGATGGCGTGTAAAATTACTGAAGCGCTTGGCGGCGCCGGATTGTTCGGAGTAGAATTTTTCCTTACCGACGACGGCGTTTACTTCTCGGAACTCTCGCCTCGTCCGCACGACACGGGAATGGTAACGCTTGCAGGAACGCAAAACTTCAATGAGTTTGAATTGCATTTGCGCGCAGTTTTGAGTCTGCCGATATTTGAAATCAGACTCGAAAAAGCCGGCGCGAGCGCAGCAATCCTAGCTTCTGAAAATAGTGAAGCCCCAACCTATACCGGAATAGAAAAAATCGCTGCTTTGCCTAAAACCGATTTCCGTATATTTGGCAAGCCAACCTCGCGGCCGTACCGTCGCATGGGTGTTGCACTGACTTATGATGCGTTAGATACACCAATTGCCGAAGTCGTTGCACGCGCAAAAGAAGCAGCAAAATTAGTAACCGTAAATTCTTAAAAATGAAAAAAATTATCGCAATTGCGTTATTCTTTGTGGCCTTTGCCGCAAATGCACAAGATCAAAAGGCACAGGTTGTTGAAGCTTCGTGTGGCCAATGTAATTTCGGGATCAAAAGCAAAGGCGGTTGTGACCTTGCAGTGAAAATTGATGGTCAGGCTTATTTTGTGGATGGTGTGAAAATGGATTCACATGGTGATGCCCATGCCAAAGATGGAATGTGCTCGGTTGTTCGACAGGCCGAAGTTACCGGACAGATTGTGGATGGCCGTTACAAAGCGACATCGTTTAAGCTTCTCCCAATGGAGCCAAAAAAATAAAACAATGAAGGCATACATATTTCCCGGACAGGGCGCTCAGTTTACAGGAATGGGCAAGGACCTTTACGAAAGTTCGCCACCCGCAAAAGAACTGTTTGAGAGATCCAACGAGATCCTTGGCTTCCGCATTACCGACGTTATGTTTGAAGGCACCCCTGAACAGCTAAAAGAAACCAAAGTCACCCAACCCGCAGTTTTCCTGCATTCGGTAATTCTTGCAAAAACGATGGGCGCAGGTTTTAAACCTGAAATGGTTGCCGGACATTCATTGGGTGAATTTTCTGCACTCGTTGCAAATGGAACTTTGTCTTTTGAAGACGGTTTACGACTTGTTTCGAAACGCGCAATGGCGATGCAAAAAGCTTGCGAAATTACTCCGTCAACAATGGCTGCTGTGCTTGGGCTTGAAGATCATGTTGTTGAAGAAGTCTGTGCTTCAATAGACGGCATTGTTGTCGCTGCGAATTATAATTGTCCGGGTCAACTTGTAATTTCCGGCGAAACATCAGCGGTCGAAAAAGCATGTGAAGCAATGAAAGCCGCCGGTGCGAAAAGAGCGTTGCTGCTTCCTGTTGGCGGTGCATTCCACTCGCCAATGATGGAGCCGGCACGTGAAGAACTTGCCGCAGCAATTGAAGCCACGAACTTTTCACAACCCGTTTGTCCTGTATATCAAAATGTGTCAGCGACTGCGGTTTCGGATCCGGAAGAAATCAAGAAAAATCTTATTATTCAACTGACGGCCCCGGTTAAATGGACGCAATCAGTGCGGCAAATGATTGAAGATGGAGCGACATTGTTTACTGAAGTTGGTCCCGGAAATGTATTACAGGGATTGGTGAAAAAGATTGATAAGGAAGCGGAGACTGCAAGTGCATAGCTACAGTAGGCAGTAGCAGTCCGCAGTTTAGCTTCAACATTAGAATAGATTATTTATATACGCCAACCAATAAAAAATATATGCCATGGATTTTAAAGTTTACATGCTTATAAAAAAGCATATGAAGTTGCAATGGAACTATTTGAAGTATCCAAGTCGTTTCCCAAAGAAGAATGTTACTCACTAACTGATCAAATTAGAAGATCATCGCGAAGCGTTTGCGCAAATATGGCGGAAGCTTATCGCAAAAGGCGATATCCAAAGAACTTTATAAGCAAGTTGAGTGATTGTGATGCAGAAAATTCTGAAACCACGGTCTGGTTAGAATTTGCTTTATCCGTAAGTATATTACGAACGAAACATATGATAGTTTAGTCGCGAAAAACGCGGAAACTGGACGTCTCATTCAATTTACGCTTCAACACCCTGAAAAATTTGGTTCAAATTAAAGCTGACTGCGACTGCCTACTGCAACTGCCTACTGAAAATCCGCTCCGCGGATTTTTTGTTCCCATTTCCAGGCACTTTCCAGCGCTTCTTCAAGCGAAGACCCAGCTTCCCAACCAAGAACCTCATTGGCTTTGTCAGTACTGGCATAAGCCTCAATTACGTCGCCTTCCCTTCTTCCGACGATCTTGTACGGTAACTTTTTGCCGCTGACCTTCTCAAATGCGTTGATTACCTCAAGAACCGAACTCCCTTTTCCGGTGCCCAGGTTGAAGACCTCAACTTTTTCTACGTTTTTCTTCTCGAGAAGCCTTTGCAATGCAACAACGTGCGCTTTGGCCAGGTCGACTACGTGAATATAATCGCGGATGCAGGTTCCATCAGGTGTTGGATAATCATCGCCGTAAACCGAGAGTTCCTGGCGTAAGCCCATGGCCGTTTGAGTAATAAACGGTACAAGATTCTGCGGAACACCTATTGGAAGTTCGCCTATTTCAGCAGTCGGATGTGCACCAATCGGGTTAAAATAGCGCAGTAATATTGAGTTGATATTGGTGACTTTGGCAGCGTCGGTGATAATTTCTTCACCGATTTGCTTTGTGTTTCCGTATGGTGACATTGCAGGCTGAATCGGCGCTTGTTCAGTGATCGGCATTTCCATTGCCTGTCCGTATACTGTGCACGACGAGCTGAAAATGAAGTTCGCATCTTTTAGTTGCGAAAGTTCCTGCAACAGATACACAAGCGAACCGATATTGTTTTCATAATACAGCAAGGGCTGTTGCACGCTTTCGCCAACGGCTTTGGACGCTGCAAAATGTATTATCCCTGAGATATCAGAATGTTTTTTAAAGAAATTTTGGACCGCTGCTTTCTCTCGAAGATCCAGATTCTCAAACAGCGGCGTCTTACCTGTTATTGCGGCAATGCCTTTGAGAACCTCTTCGGAAGAATTTGAGAGATTATCGATTATAACGACCTCATGTCCCTCATTTTGCAGTTCGACCACAGTGTGTGAACCGATAAATCCCAAGCCACCGGTAACTAATATTTTCATAGCGCATTTGTTTAAATTGAACGGTAATGCCTAGCCCTGATGGCAGCGGCATCCTTTTGCCTGCTCTTTAGCAGGGAAAAGATAAAGCGGACAGCAGGATTAGCTTCTATTTTAAAAACTCCAAAATGCTGTTGGTGATAAACGCAATCTGCTCGTCGTCGAGCTCGGTGTGCATTGGAAGCGAAATTACCTCTTTCACAAGTTGGTTCGTAACCGGAAAATCGGCTTCATTATAACGCGCATGGGCGTACGCCTTTTGTGAATGCAACGGAATCGGGTAATAAATCGCACAAGGAATTCCGTTATCGAGCAGGTGTTTCATGAGTCGGTCGCGATCGGCACCTACAATCCGCAATGTATATTGGTGGAACACATGACTGTCGGCTTCGCCAAAAATAAACGGCGTCACGATATTGTTATGGCTGGCAAGCGCTTCCGAATATTTGCGTGCGGCTTCGCGTCGTGCTTCATTATACTGATCGAGTTTCGGCAATTTGGCGTTCAAAACCGCAGCCTGAATACTGTCGAGACGCGAGTTTACCCCAACAACATCATGATGATAACGCTCGTACATTCCGTGATTCACGATCCCGCGTAAGGTATGTGCCAACGCATCGTCGTTAGTGAAAATTGCACCGCCATCACCGTAACAACCAAGGTTTTTTGATGGAAAAAATGACGTTGACGCGACGTGGCCAATACCACCGGCTTTCTTTTTCGATCCGTCAGAAAATTTATAATCGGCTCCGATTGCCTGGGCGTTGTCTTCGATTACGTACAGGTTATGTTCGGCGGCTAGTTGCATAATGGCTTCCATATTCGCGGCCTGTCCGAATAAATGCACTGGAACGATCGCCTTGGTTTTCGGAGTTATCGCTTTTTTTATCGCGTCTATGGAAATATTTAATGTATTCATTTCGACGTCGACCAAAACCGGCGTTAGCTGAAGCAGCGCAATAACCTCAACGGTTGCAGCAAAAGTGAAATCGGCTGTAATGACTTCATCGCCAGGCTGTAGTCCGAGGCCCATCATCGCGATCTGAAGCGCGTCGGTTCCGTTTGCACACGGAATGACGTGTTTTACGTTAAGATATTGTTCAAGATTTTTCTGAAAAGCATGTACTTCAGGCCCGTTAATGTAGGTGTTGGTATCAAGCACCTGTTGGATCGAGGTGTTGACGGTATCTTTTATCTTTTCATATTGCCCTTTCAGGTCCACCATCTGGATTTTGTTCATTTTGACGCATTTTAAAACAAGCAAAACTACTAATTAAATGACGGATTTCAATGGTTTTTGTCGGAAAGAGGCGTATTTTAGCGCGACAATTTCCAATCTATGTTTTTCCTGTACAACGTATTGGTATACATCGCAGGTTTTGCTCTAAAGCTCGCTGCACGGTTCAGCCCGAAGATGCGACTTTTCGTTGAAGGACGCAGGCAGACGCTCAAAATGTTAGCCTCCGGAATTACGGCAAACGACCGCACTTTGTGGTTCCACGCCGCTTCATTAGGCGAATATGAACAAGGTCTTCCGGTGATTGAGAAGATGAAAGAACGGTTCCCGGATCACAAAGTCGTGCTGACTTTTTTTTCGCCTTCGGGCTACGAAGTCAGAAAGAACAATGCTGTTGCCGATGTTACGGTGTATTTGCCTTTGGACACGAATGCCAATGTTGTAAAATTTTTGGATATCGTAAAGCCGGAGCTGGTTTTTTTTATTAAATACGAATATTGGCCAAATTATCTGAAACAATTGAAACAGCGACAGGTTCCGACGTATCTGGTCTCGGGCATTTTTCGGGAAAGTCAGTCGTTTTTTAAATGGTACGGCGGTTTTTATCGCAATGCACTTGACACCTTTACACACTTTTTTGTTCAAACCGCAAAGTCGAAAGAACTTCTTCTAAGAATCGGAAAAACTAACGTTACCGTTTCGGGCGATACGCGTTTCGATCGGGTTGCCGCAATTCTTGAGAAAGACAATACGCTGGACTTTATTGAGGACTTCAAATCGGGTAAACGAACAATAGTGATCGGGAGTTCGTGGCCGAAAGATGAGGAACTGTTGGTTACCTATATCAACTCAGCGCCGGCAGATTTAAAATTCATCATCGCGCCGCACAACATCAAGCCGGAACAGATCGGATTTTTAAAAAACAGCATCGCGAAGAAGACGGTTTTGTATTCTGAAAAGGAACACAATTCGCTTTCGGGCTATGATGTTCTTATTATCGACACGATTGGCATTCTGACCAAAATCTACAGCTATGCCGATATCGCATACGTTGGCGGCGGCTTTGGAAATCCCGGTGTCCACAATATTTTGGAGCCGGCAACTTTTGGTATTCCAATCGTTATCGGACCAAATTATTCGCATTTCGCGGAAGCAACAGCGCTAGTTGATATGAAAGGCTGTATCACGGTCTCGAATCAGACAGAACTTAATGAGGCTTTCGACGATCTTATTCACCACAAGGACGTCCGTCGTGAAAAAGGCCACATTTGCAGCGCTTTTGTGCAGATGAATAAAAGTGCGACTGAGCACATAATGAAACATTTTGCCGTTAAGGGCGACACATCACCTATTAACACTACATACTAAATCTATAACTTATGAAATTTTTACGACTGCTTCTTTTATTTTTTGTCATCCCGACGCAGGCACAGCAAGGCGGAATGTGGATTCCGTCGTTACTTGAGGGAATGAATGAAAAAGAAATGAAGAACCTCGGCATGAAGATGTCGGTTGAAGATATTTACAATGTCAACAATTCCAGTTTAAAAGACGCCGTACCACATTTTAATGGCGGCTGCACGGCCGAAGTGATTTCACCCAAGGGCTTGCTTCTCACCAACCATCACTGTGGATACAGCCAGATCCAGTCGCACTCCACGGTAGAAAATGACTATCTGACGAACGGGTTTTGGGCGTACAAGATGGAAGATGAACTTCCAAATAAGAATCTGGTCGTCACGTTCATTGTGCGCATTGAAGATGTCACGAACAAAGTTCTTGAAGGTGTTGCAGCAATTCCGGCTGAAGCCGATAAACAGAAGAAAATCCAGGACAATATCAGCGCCCTAAGCAACTCGTTGCCAAAGGAAAGTTGGCAGGAGAATAAGATCCGAACGTTTTATGAGGGAAATCAGTACATGTTGTTTGTGACGGAGACGTATAAAGATGTGCGATTGGTTGGCGCTCCTCCTTCATCTATCGGAAAGTTCGGTTCGGATACAGACAACTGGGTCTGGCCACGTCATACCGGTGACTTTTCGATGTTCAGGATTTATGCTGATAAGAACAATCGCCCTGCCGAGTATTCAAAAGACAATGTTCCGTATACGCCGAAGCATTTCCTTCCGGTATCGCTTGATGGCGTAGCCGAAGATGATTTTACGCTTGTATTCGGATATCCGGGACGAACCACCGAATACCTTCCGGCGGTGGCGATCGAGCAAATCGTCAACGAATTAAATCCTGCCAAGATCGCGGTTCGTGACGCAGCATTGAAAGTCGAGGATTCCTACATGCGCAAAGACCCGGCGATAAAGATCCAATACGCTTCAAAGTATGCATCCATCGCGAATTATTGGAAAAAATGGATTGGTGAATCCCAAGGTTTGAAGAAGTCGAATGCTGTTGCGATCAAACGCAAACAAGAAGCGGATTTCCAGCAGAAAGTCATCAAAGCGGGTAAGCAAGCTGAATATGGAACCTTGCTTCAGGACTTTGAAAGAAACTATAAAGAGATCGGGCCGTATGTACTGAGCCGGGATTATTTTAATGAGGTGATTTTGAGCAACAACGACTTGCTAAACCTCGGATTTAAACTATACCAATTGGAGCAGGCGTTTATACAAAAAGGCGAGCAATCGTTTACTGATCGCAAGAAAAACCTTCTTGCTGCAAGTGAAGGAAGTTTCGCCAATTATAATAAGAATGTTGATAAAGAAATATTCGGGCAGATCGTGGGCATCTATGCGACAAAAGCACCTCAACAGTTTATGCCGCCTACGCTAAAGACCGCCGATGTAACAAAGCTTACAAATGACATTTACAGCAACTCCCGACTTACAAGTCTTGCGGGTCTAACTGAATTGCTTACCGGCGATACCAAAACCGTGCTAGCGAACATCAACAATGATCCCGCTTTTAAATTTGTCAAGGAAGCTGCTGATACGTATTTCGACAATGTGGCTGATAAATATGCAGAGCTGAACCTGAACATTACGGCGCTACAACGTACGTATATGAAAGCGCAACTCGAACTGAACAAGGACGCGCGACTATTTCCTGATGCTAACAGTACGCTGCGCGTGACCTACGGAAAAGTAAAAGGCTACGAGCCGCGCGATGCAACTTTGTATACGCCGTTTACCTACCTCGACGGAGTGATTGAGAAATATGTGCCTGGTGATTACGAATTTGATGTGCCCGCGAAGCTGATCGACTTATACAACAAGAAAGACTACGGACAATACGGCGAAAACGGTAAGATGCCGGTTTGTTTTATCGGGACGAACCATACCACAGGGGGAAATTCAGGTAGCCCGGCGATTGATTCGAACGGAAATTTGGTCGGTCTCAACTTTGACCGTGTATGGGAAGGCACGATGAGTGACATCTACTACGATCCGGAAATCTGTAGAAATATCATGGTCGACATGCGATATGTGTTGTTTATAGTTGACAAATATGCCGGCGCGCAGAACCTGATCCAGGAAATGAAACTGGTACATCCGAAGAAAAATAAACGTAAAAAATAAGCGGCTGATTCTAAATCTTTTGCTAGGATAAGTTTTCATAATTTATTGTTAAAACCCTTATACGGCGCGCGATTTATTTTTTCAAAAAAAAATTGAAAAAAATTTTTGCGAAACAAAAAATTTATATCTTTGCCTCGAATTAATAATTAACCTTTTATAATAAGTAAGATGAAAAAAGTATTTTTAAGCCTAGCATTAGTTGCTGCATTAACTGTTGTTTCTTGCAAGCAAACTGAAGAGAAAACAGAAGAAACAACTACAGAAACTACTGAAGTAGCTCCAGAAGCTGAAGTAGCTCCAGAAGTTGCTCCTGACACTGCTGCTGCTGCAACTACAACTGAAACTACTACAACTGAAACTGCTGCTCCTGCTGCAACTCCAGCTCAGTAATTTTAGTACACAGTACAAAATCAAGCCTCGCATTGCGAGGCTTTTTTTATGGAATCAGGCGAAGTCCGAAAAGATGTCGGCGTTCTCAGAAAAATCCAGCACTTCCGCGCCGGAACTATACTTAATAATCTCGTCAATTCCTTTCTTCATCCTGAGTTCGGTCGAATATTTTCGGCTAACTGCAAATATTTCCTCGTTAATGCCGATCTTAAAAAAGAACTTTCCATTCGCTGCCTTTGCCCGCTGAAACGACTCTAATGTGACTTTCTGCCGAAGAACCTCAATGTCTTTCTCACATGCGTCTTTGGACGAATATCCTTTGCTTGTATAAATCACTTTGCCTTTGCGTGAGGTAAACACAAATTTAAAATCGCCGTTAAACCGCTTGCTAATTACAAATGCACCCATCCTGAAACTTTAATAAATAAAAAAAGCCCCAAATTTCTTTGGGGCTCTGTACTCAGAGCGGGACTTGAACCCGCACGGACATTGCTGTCCACTGGATTTTAAGTCCAGCGTGTCTACCAATTTCACCATCCGAGCATACTGTGACTTGTTTTGAGCGAAAAACGGGATTCGAACCCGCGACCTCGACCTTGGCAAGGTCGCGCTCTACCAACTGAGCTATTTTCGCATTGATTTAAAAGAACGTCGCACTTCTGTTGGAATGCGAGGGCAAATGTAGCACATTTATTTACTTATGCAAAAGTTTTGATTAAAAAAGTTTGCGAAAATATGTAAGTTTCTGATTACGTTTCCTTTATTCGTAAGGCTTTGCACTATTTACGGATGAGCATCCTTTTGATCTCGTTGAGCTTCATCAAGGCCTCAATCGGAGTCAAGGTATTGATGTCGAGTTGCAATATTTCGTCCTTAATTTCTTCAAGCAACGGATCGTCGAGATTGAAGATGCTGAGTTGCATTTCGTCCTTTGCAGCCTTTATTCCGTTTAGAGCTTCACCCGAATGATCTTTCTCCAGCTTTTTCAATAGCTTTTGGGCTTTTAAAATTACGGTTTGGGGCATTCCGGCCATTTTAGCCACGTGTATTCCGAAACTGTGCGCACTTCCGCCGGCGACAAGTTTCCGAATGAAAAGCACCGTATCCTTCAGCTCTTTTACCGACACATTATAGTTACAGATACGCGGCAAGATATCCGACATTTCGTTAAGCTCATGATAATGCGTTGCGAAGAGCGTCTTTGGCCTTCCCGGATGCTCATGCAAATATTCGGCAATGGCCCAGGCGATGGAAATGCCATCGTAGGTACTGGTCCCGCGACCAATCTCATCAAGCAACACCAGGCTTCTATCCGAAAGGTTGTTCAGTATCGAGGCCGTTTCGTTCATTTCAACCATGAACGTCGATTCGCCCATCGAGATGTTGTCGGATGCGCCTACACGGGTAAATATTTTATCGACCACACCCATTCTAACGTTGTCGGCAGGAACGAAACTTCCCATCTGCGCAAGCAGTACGATCAGTGCAGTTTGCCTCAATATTGCCGATTTACCCGACATGTTAGGACCGGTAATCATAATTAGTTGCTGCGTTTCCCGATCGAGATACACATCATTGGCAATATATGGTGTTCCAACGGGAAGCTGCTTTTCGATAACCGGGTGCCGGCCGCCTTTAATTTCCAGTTCAAAAGTATCATCGAGCTCCGGACAGATATACATATTTTCGATCGCAAGCTGTGTAAACGACGTCAGGCAATCGAGCTGTGCGACCAAATTAGCATTCAATTGCACCGGCTTAATGTAGGTTGCGATCCATGAAACAAGCTGCTCGAAAAGCTCACATTCGAGCTTGTAGATTTTTTCTTCTGCGCCTAATATCTTAGTTTCATATTCTTTAAGCTCTTCAGTTATATAACGCTCGGCATTCACTAGCGTCTGCTTTCGGAGCCATTCGGTTGGCACTTTGTCTTTGTGGGAATTTCGAACCTCAATATAATAACCGAAGACATTGTTAAACGATATCTTCAGCGATGCGATTCCTGTGCGTTCGGATTCCCGTTTTTCAATCCCGTCCAAAAATTGCTTACCCGACGTAGATATTGTCCGCAGTTCGTCGAGCTCCGGATGCACACCCGATGCAATTGCGTTTCCTTTGGTAATTGCAACCGGCGCTTCTTGATTAAGCGTGTTTTTGATTTTCTCCCGTAACAGTTCACATCCGTGAAGATTATCGCCAATAACCTTTACCGCTTCATTTTGACTGGTGAGCGCAAGTTCTTTAATTGGCATGATTGCATCAAGCGAATCTTTAAGGAAAATTACCTCGCGAGGCGACACTTTTCCTGCGGCAATTTTTGAAATCAGGCGCTCCAGATCCGAAATTTGTTTAATTTGGGTTTGGATGCTTTTTAAAACCTCGCGGTTCTCTTTTAAATACATAACCACCTGGTGGCGACTCTGAATCTTCTGAATGTCCTTCAGCGGCAATGCGAGCCAGCGTTTCAACAGTCGCCCGCCCATCGGCGAAAGCGTTCTGTCGATAACATCAAGCAACGTAACGGCATTCGGGTTATAGCTTTGGTATAATTCAAGGTTTCGTATCGTAAACCGGTCCATCCAAACGTAGGCATCTTCGGCAATCCGTTGAATCGAGGTAATATGCTGAATTTTATTATGCTGCGTCTCCGACAGATAATACAATGCCGCCCCGGCTGCAATTATTCCCTCGTTTAATTCTTCTATCCCAAAACCTTTTAATGAGATTGTTTTGAAATGATTAGTCAGTACTTCGAAGGCATAATCTTCTTTGTAAACCCAATCATCGAGGTAAAACGTATGATAATCATCGCCAAACGTTTCGCGAAACTCGTTTTTACATGCCTTTGGAACAAGTACTTCACTCGGGCTAAAATTTTGCAATAACTTGTCGATGTATTCGTCAGTTCCCTGCGCTGTCAAAAATTCTCCTGTGGAGACGTCGAGAAAAGAAATACCATAGTTCTTTTTTCCGACATAAACCGAAGCAAGGAAGTTGTTTGATTTAGATTGAAGCACCTCATCGTTCATCGATACGCCTGGAGTCACCAATTCTGTAACGCCGCGCTTTACAATCGTCTTGGTCGTCTTCGGATCTTCCAGCTGATCGCAGATGGCGACGCGCAGCCCGGCTTTTACAAGTTTTGGAAGATAGGTGTTCAGCGAATGATGCGGGAATCCTGCGAGCGCAGTTTCAGTATCGGATCCGGCGCCACGCTTGGTTAGCACGATCCCGAGGATCTTCGACGCCCGAATAGCATCTTCCCCGAACGTTTCGTAGAAATCGCCCACGCGAAACAACAAGCAGGCATCAGGATATTTCCTCTTGATTTCGTTATATTGTTTCATTAACGGGGTTTCCCGAACTTCCTTTTCTTTGGCCACGACAGTATTTAAAACTTAAATTTTGGCGAATTTACTATATTGCCGAGGAATTTTAAACGTAAAAAAAATTTAATTAATTTTAAGAACGCATGTCATTGCCATTAATTTTTTTTATATAAATTTGGACGTTATTTCAAACAAAAAAAACATGAAAAAATTAGTATTGTTAGCTATGCTAACTATTGCAGGATTAACAACTTCTAACGCGCAGGACGCGAAAAAAAGTACAGCAAAAAAAGCTTCTACAAAGGTTGAAACGCCGAAGGTTCAGGGCGCAGGTCTTGTAGTGGAGAATGAGGTTATCGACTACGGGACTATCGCTAAAAATTCTGACGGAAAACGTGAGTTTGTTTTCACGAATAACGGAACAAAGCCACTTATCATTTCAAACGCCCAGGGATCATGCGGATGTACGGTTCCAACCTGGCCAAAAGAGCCTATCGCTCCGGGTGCTAAAGGTGTAATTGGCGTAAAATACGCTACTGACCGCGTTGGTCCGTTTACAAAAACAGTCACGTTAACCACAAATGCTGAAGGGCAACCAACGAAAGTACTTACTATTAAAGGAAATGTGTTGGCTGACGAGGCACCAAAAGGATAATAACGCTTACAGATAGTATAAAAAGCTTCCGTCAAACCGGGAGCTTTTTTTATTGCACAACCCAGCTAATATGAGAAAACTGGAAAACAGTGAATTAGACCGGAAATCTGTCGAAGATTTTAAACGTGCGGGGAAAACGCCGTTAATCGTTATATTGGATGACATTCGAAGCCTAAATAACATCGGGTCGGTTTTTCGCACTGCCGACGCATTCCTGATCGAAAAAATTTACCTCTGCGGCATCACTGCAACGCCACCAAACAAGGAAATCCATAAAACGGCCCTTGGCGCCACCGACACGGTGGAATGGGAATATGCTGAAAGCATTCTTGAAATTCTGAAGCGATTGAAGCGGGACGGCGTCTCTATTTTTGCCGTCGAACAAGTTGAAGATGCTGTACATCTTCAGAAATTTGAACTGGTATCGGGACAAAAGTACGCGCTCATTTTTGGAAATGAGGTCTTTGGTGTTTCACAAGATGCCATTGCCCTTTGTGACGGGAGCATCGAAATCCCACAGCTCGGAACAAAACATTCGCTGAATATTGCGGTCAGTGCCGGAATAGTAATTTGGGACTTATTCTGCAAAATCCTAAAAGACAGGTAAACTGCAATGACAAAATGGGTCCATATATGGTTTGCATTCCTGCTGCCTCTCGCTTTAAACATCTGTTATTGCCAGAACCAGCCTCCGGTGCTTACTGCAGCCGGAACGCAATTCTACTGTCCTGGTACTAGTCTGCCAATAGTGACCGGTATTAGCATTACTGATCCCGACGACACGACAATAAACGCGATCTACATTCAGGTATCTTCAGGATATCAAAGTACACAGGATCAACTCAGCCTGAGCGGCGTCCATCCCAATGTTGTGGCTTCGTGGAATGCAGTTACAGGAAAGCTGACACTTCAAAGCCCTGTCGGACTTCCGGTTGCATATTCCGATTTTGTGGACGCAATTCAAGATGTTGTCTATACCAACTCAGCTTCAAATGCCAGCGGGACTCGAGGCTTTTCAATTACAGTCGGACAAGCAAATTATCTGCCGTCAAACGGACATTACTATCAATTTATATCGGCAGTGGGAATTACCTGGACTGCTGCAAAGGTCGCGGCTGAGGCCAGTTTGTACTACGGACTTCAAGGTTATCTTGCCACGGTAACTGCAGCCGACGAAGCACAGATAACGGGAGAACAGGCATCGGGAGCCGGATGGATCGGCGGAAGCGACGAAGCGACTGAAGGGGTCTGGAAGTGGATGACAGGACCGGAAGCCAGCACCACTTTCTGGAATGGCAACGCCAGCGGATCTACACCCAATTTTGCGTTTTGGAATACGAGTGAGCCGAACAATTTGGGTGATGAGCATTACGCCCACGTTACCGCACCGGGCGTCGGTATCCCAGGCTCCTGGAACGATCTTCCGCTTGCAGGTTCCGGTGGCGATTACCAGCCAAAAGGATATATTGTAGAATATGGCGGTATGGCTGATGATCCCGAAATCAATATCGCTGCGGGCACTACGATGACAATAGCCGAAATAACCGAAACTGTCCCTACTTCAACATGCGGTTCGGGCCAAGTCACCCTCAGCGCAACTTCAAACACCGGAACCGTAAACTGGTATGCCAGTCCGAGCGGAACTACAGTTTTGCATTCGGGAAACGATTTTACCACCCCGAATTTAACATCAACGACCACTTTCTATGTTGATTCCGGATGTTCTGGCTCGACGAGAACACCAATTGTAGCGACGATAAATAACATACCGACACTAACCGTTACTCCGCCGCCGCCTTCATGTGAAGGAAGCATGACCTTATCTGCAACAGCAAGTTCGGGAACGGTAAGTTGGTTCGAATCGGCAGCCGGAGGAACAGCAATTGCAACGGGACCAACTTTTACGACACCGGTAATTTCCGAAACAACAACATATTATGCGGAAGCCGCAACTGTTGATTGTATTTCAGCCACCAGAATTGCAGTAACCGCAGTCATTTTCAATAAACCGAACGTCGAAGATGAAGTTTTGCCACTTTGCGAAAACAGTACTTTGACACTGGATGCCGCACTTACGGGCCACAGTTTTCTTTGGCAACACTCCCAGGAAACCACGCGAACGGTGGTTGTTACGGAGCCGGGCGTTTATACAGTCGCCGTTACGAGTCCGGCGCCCCAAAATTGTACCGCAATTAAGACCATTACTGTAGTTGAAAAGTTCGCACCGGTAATAGAAAGTGTCACTGTTGAAGGAAATCTGGTTACAATCAACATGAGCAACTCTGGTGATTTCGAGTATTCTATTGATGGTGAAAACTTCCAGATCTCGAACGTATTTCAAGTAAATGAACCTGGTTTGCATACTGCTTACGTCGGTGAAACGAACTATTGCGGAAATGATAATGAGAACTTTATCGTTTTGGTTGTTCCGGCATTCTTTAGTCCCAATGAAGATATGTTTAACGACTACTGGACAATCAAAGGGGTCGAGAACTATCCTTCGGCATTGATCTCGATTTATGATCGTTATGGCAAACTGGTAAGTCAGCTCAGCCAGGAAAATCCATTATGGGACGGGAAACATAACAGGCGCAAACTGCCTGCATCCGACTATTGGTTTGTGCTTTCGATCCAGGGAAAAAGCGAGATCCGCGGACATTTCAGCCTTATCCGTTAGCAGCCTGGACTTTAATTTGGATCTGGTCGAGGATGTAGATGTAATCCGATTGATTTTGCACAAAGTCACGTTCCGAAACGTCAACCACCAATACATTCAGATCGGCTTGTGACTTTATATATTCAAGGTAGCCCCTGTTAATACGGTCAAGATACTCTGCCGGAATTTCCTGTTCGTAGCTACGGCCACGCTTTTTTATATTTTCAAGAAGCCGGTCAGTATTTTGATAGAGATAAACATACAGATCAGGCTTTGGCATCTCTTTATAGATAATTTCAAACAACTTCCGGTAAAGTCGGTACTCATCTTCGGGTAACGTAACTTTCGCAAAAATGAGTGACTTGAATATGTGATAATCCGCTATAATAAAGTCACGAAATAAGTCAAATTGTGCCAAATCGTCCGAAATCTGTTGGTACCTGTCGGCCAGAAAAGACATTTCAAGCGGAAACGCAAATCGGGTCTGGTCTTCGTAAAATTTCGGTAAAAACGGATTGTCGGCGAAACGTTCAAGAACAGTTTTGGCGTTAAAATCCTCAGCTATCTTATTCGCAAGGGTTGTTTTGCCTGCGCCGATGTTTCCTTCTATAGCAATATAATTAAACCGTTCGGGATGTATTTGTTCAATAGGTGTTTTAACCGTAGCAACGACCTTACACTGGCTTTTGTCTTCAGATGTCAGAACAAGCTCAGGTAAATGTTTTTGAAGTATTGGATGGCGCCAATCGAGATTCAGGTCACGCATCGGCAGCAGCACAAACATTCTTTCCTGCATCAGCGGATGGGGTACTTTCAGGTTTTCAGCCGCAATTATATCCTCGTTGAATGCGATGATATCAATGTCAATTGCGCGGGATTCATAAGTTGCCGATTGGCTACGGACACGTCCCAATTGTTCCTCGGTGTCGAGGATTTGCCGCAGAACGGTCTCAGCGGCCGAGCAGGTATGCATGACCAGTGCACAATTATAAAATGGATTACCGGAGAATCCCCATGCCGGCGTCTCATAAACGCGGGACACTTTTACAACTGTGCCAACGGTATTATGAAGAGTTTCAATACATTGGCTAATCATCGAAAGCCGGTCGCCTTGATTGCTGCCAATCGCCAAAATCACCTTGTTCTGGTTGTCCATATTGTGCACAAATTAACTAAAACAATTTTAGATTAAAGGTATATTTGCAGCCTGTTGATAAATAATCCCACCCGCTTTTCGGGGATTGTAACAGATTGGCTTTTAGCCATACTTATTAAAAAACCGAACTATGAAATTTTTAGGAAACGTGTTGGCCACCGTCGTAGGACTGATGGTATTTTTTGTGTTGTTTTTTATCGGGATCATGATTTTGGGAGCGCTTTTCGGAAGCAGTTCCGACGTCGCAGTTGTAGAGAGTGACTCCGTTCTCGAATTGAAGCTCGACGGTATCAGCAATGACTATGGCGGTCAATACTCAGACCCGATGGTAACATTGTTTTCCGACGGTGCCAATATTGGCGTGACCGATATTATCAATGCGATCGACGCCGCGAAAACCGATGACAACATTAAAGGGATTTCAATCCTCAACAGCTTTACATCTATTGGTCCGGCACAGATCAAGGCGGTCCGCGATGCAATTGAAGATTTCAAGAAATCGGGCAAGTTCGTTGTCGCTTATGCAAATATGTTTACACAACGCGAATATTACCTGAATTCTGTTGCCGATACTATTTACTTGAACCCTGTCGGAGAAATGGATTTCAAAGGCCTTTCCTCGGAAGTGTTATTTTTTAAAGATTTCCAGGACAAGTCCGGGATCAGGATGGAAGTCATCCGCCATGGAAAATACAAAAGTGCGGTTGAGCCTTTTCTTCAAAATTCAATGAGCGAATCGAATCGCGAACAACTTACAGCATTGCTCCATTCGGTCTGGAACTCCATGTCGAAAGACATCGCCAAAAGCAGGAACGTCTCCGTAGCCCGGTTGGACGAAATTGCAAACGGCTTGCTTGCACGTACTCCAGAAATGGCGAAAAAAGAAAAACTGGTTGACAAAATAGACTATGAAGATGTATTTCACAACGGCATTCGCAGTGCGCTTGGGGTCGAAAAAGATGAAGATTACAATAAAGTAGATATTCGTGACTATGCCCGAAATGTTGCCGCCGCTCCCAAAAGGATAAATAGTTCCGACAAAATCGCGATTATTTACGCCCAGGGAACGATTTTAAGTGGTGAAGGTGACGTTAACTATGTGGGCGAAGAATCGATGCGCAGATCATTGCGTGATGCCCGCGAAGACAAGAATGTAAAGGCAATCGTCCTGCGAATCGACAGTCCGGGCGGCAGCGCATTGACATCGGACCTGATTTGGCGTGAAATCGAACTAACGAAAAAAGTAAAGCCGGTGGTTGCTTCCATGGGAAATACGGCAGCTTCCGGCGGATATTATATTGCTTGTAATTCGAATCAGATCTTTGCTGAAGAGAACACGATCACGGGCTCAATTGGTGTATTCGGAACGCTTCCTAACTTTACACAGCTTGCGAACAAAATGGGTATTTATGCTGAAGAAGTCAGTACACACGAGAATGCTGCGGGTTATAGTGTATTCCTTCCGCTTGACAAGAATTTCGCGGCCGTAACCCAGGAAAGTGTAGAAAAGATTTACGCCATTTTTGTAAAACGGGTTGCAAGCGGACGGAAGATGAGTTTCCAGCAGGTTGATGCGATTGCGCAAGGCCGCGTGTGGACAGGTTCTGAAGCAGTAAAAATCGGGCTCGTAGACAAGATCGGCGGACTTGATGATGCATTAAAAGCTGCCGCTTCATTGGCCAAGATCAAGGATTATAAAACCGTTGATTTTCCGGTTTACAATAAAGAGTTCGGTGATTTGCTCGCCGCATTGCCATTTGCTAAGACAAAAGAAAATTTTATAAAAGAGGAAGTCGGCGAAGAAAACTACCGGATTATCGAACAACTACGCAGAGTCAATGCATTGCGCGGGATCCAGGCAGTGTTACCGTTTGAGCTGAAGATCAATTAAAGTATTCTTAAAAAAGGCGCGAAGCACGGTTTTTGATCCAAAAAAACGATAAGTTTACTCTTGCAGGAAATAACTTGCAGGAGTTTTTTATATTACGCTGTACCAGCTTGGTTAAATCAATTTATCATGTTAAAAAATATTTTAAAAGCGTTAGGGGTCATCATCTTGGTGGTACTCGTGGCATTGGTTACAATTCCGTATTTTTTTCAGGACAAGATCAAAGCAATGATTGCTGAGACCATAAATAAAAACGTTGATGCCACGGTCGCATTTGAAGATGTAGACCTGAGCCTTTTGCGGAGCTTCCCCAGAGCAAACGTCACTGTAGACAAACTTAGCATACTTAACAAAGCACCGTTTACCGGCGACACGTTGGCTTATGTTGGCGAACTGGATCTAAAGATGTCGGTTATGGAACTTTTTAAAGACAAATCGGAACCAATAAGCATCGAATCGTTCGAATCGAAAGACGGGCTGATCAACATCATATTCAACAAAGACGGCGTTGGAAATTTTGATATCGCGATTGAAAACGCAAAGAAAAAAGGTGACGGAAAGAGCGATCCGCTGGCACTGAACATCAAAGACTACGCAATCGAAAATTATAAGTTCAGATATTTCGACGAGAAGTCGAAGCTCAAGCTGGAAATCGACAGCCTGAACCATTCCGGAAAAGGCGATTTTGCGAAGCAGAAGCTTGATCTAACAACAAAGTCGACCGCACAGGTTTCACTCGATATCGACAGAACGAACTACATGAAAGATGTAGCACTTGATCTTGATGCAGTTCTGGGAATTGATCTTGACAAAAATAGATATACGTTTAAGAAAAATACGGCCTTAATTAATGAGCTTCCGCTGAAGTTTGACGGATCAATTCAAATGGTTGAAGCCGGCCAACAATATGACCTGACCTTTGAAACGGCGTCATCGGCTTTTAAAAATTTCCTCGGACTCATTCCCTCTGCCTACTCGGGAAGTCTTGATAAAGTAAAAACGACTGGTGAATTTACCGTCGCAGGTTTTGCAAAAGGACTTTATTCCGATACAACCGTACCAAAATTTAATGTGGCGATTGCATCAAAAAATGCATCCTTCCAATATCCTGACCTACCGAAATCGGTGCAGAATATTGTGATCGATACAAAAATCATCAACGACAGCGGAATCCTGAATGACACTTATGTGAATCTCGATAAACTTTCGTTTAAAATCGATCAGGATGTTTTCAATGCGAGTGCGAAAATCAGGAACATAGTTGAAAATCCGCTTGTGGATGCACGTTTAAAAGGAACGGTGAACTTGGGGAGCCTCTCGCAGGCGTATCCTATCAAGCTTGACAAACCACTTTCGGGAATTTTAAATGCCGATGTTGAAACTAAATTCGACATGAAATCGGTGGAAGCAAGTGAGTATGAAAAAATGGACAACGCCGGAAACATGACGCTGACTGCATTCCGTTACCTGGACCAAAACAATAAGGCGATCAACATCAGCAAAGCGCTCGTGCAGTTCAACACCACGCGGATACATCTTCAGGAATTGAGCGCCACGACCGGCAATACCGATTTAAAAGTCGACGGCACGCTTGATAACTTCTACGGCTTTCTTTTTAAAGATCAGGTGTTGAAAGGTAATTTCAACTTGCGTTCGAATCAATTTGCTGTAGCCGATTTCATGTCGCCCAATACAACCCCGACCACCGCAAAAACCAAAGCACCCGAAGCCGTAAAAATTCCGGCGTTCCTTGATTGCACGGTCACGGCAAACGCCAATACGGTTTTATATGACAACCTCGCACTGAAGAATGTGTCGGGAAAAATTATCGTTCGCGACCAAAAGGCGACGCTGCAGAACGTGAGATCATCGTTGTTTGGCGGCACTGTTGCTGTGACCGGAGACGTATCAACAAAAGGTAAAATTCCTGTCTTCAGTATGAACCTTGGCTTGAAAACTGTTGACATTCAGCAGACATTTACACAGCTCGACATGATGAGGAACATCGCTCCTATTGCCGGAGTTATTAATGGAAAGCTAAACTCTACAATTAAACTTTCGGGCAATCTTGATCCGAAGGAAATGACGCCGGTGCTGAACACGATGACCGGAAATCTATTGGCGCAGCTGCTATCAACAACTATAAACAAGTCGAACTCGCCAATGATCAACAAGCTTGACGAAACACTTGGCTTTATCGATCTGACCAAGCTAAACTTAAACGATTTGACGGCGGCATTGACGTTTCAAGATGGGAAGGTCAGCGTCAAGCCTTTTAACCTGAACTATCAGGATATTAAAATTAACGTGGGCGGCCAACATGGTTTTGACCAATCAATGAATTACAATGTAAAGTTTGACGTTCCTGCTAAATACCTGGGAACAGAAGCGGGTAAAATCCTCGCATCACTTTCACCTGCTGAAGCCGCAAAGCTTCAAAGCATTCCGATTACTGCCGGAGTTACGGGAACGTTTAACAATCCGAAGATAACAACCGACCTAAAACAGGCTGTTTCCAATCTGGCAACACAACTCGTAAAGCAGCAAAAGGACAAACTGATCAAACAAGGAACCTCCGCTTTAGGCAACATCCTGGACGGCAACAAGGCAAAAGATACCACGGCAAAAACCGATGCTGAAAAGAAAGCTGCGGCCAAAGCGAAAGCACAGGATCTATTAAACGGGCTGTTCAACAAGAAGAAAAAAGAAGAGCCGAAAACACCGTAAGAGGTTCAGGGTGCAGGGTAAAAGTTCAGGTTCAGTAAAAAATTTGAGCCCGTTCTATTTCGCTTTTTGTCGTTCGGTTATAAAGCTATCGCTACAGAATAACCTTCGAAGCCCCGGACGTTGAAGACTGTTCCGTCATGGAAAATCAGATATTGGCCGCGGATGCCGATCAGTCGGCCTTCATAGAAATTGGTTTTATCCAGATTTAGTCCTTTTACTTTCTTCGGATGTTCGAGCACCGGATAATTCAGCACCAGATGTTCATCGAGATCTGGGTTAAAATAGGGTTTCACCTCATCAGGAAGATACTCATACACTTTTGTTTTCTCGGTCAGCAGGTCAAGCGTAAGCACCTCATTCTGCAGCATTTTACGCCAATTCGTTTTATCAACGTAGTATTTTTTCAGAGCAACCTCGGTAATTCCTGCAAGATACCGATTAGGAACTTCGACAACTGATACGGCTTCGCATGCCCCTTGATCTATCCATCTCGTGGGTACTTGCGTTTTCCGGGTCACGCCTACCTTGACGTCACTTGCAAGCGCCAGATACACAACGTGGGGTTGTAACTGTACTGCGCTTTCAAAGTCAAGATCGCGATCGGCAATTCCATTGTGGGCCGTACTGAGTTCAGGACGCATTATCCAATCGCCTACGGCCGGACTCGTATAAAAACAGTCGTAGCAAAATCCCTGGCGAAAAACCTTTTTCTTTTTTGAACAGTTCAGGCACTGAAAGCCGCGAAAGTTTATCCGAAGCTGCTTATCCAACAATTGGTTCATGTTCAGGAAACTGCTTTCAAATACGAGATAGTATTGGATCGGATTGCCGTATTCTGTCTGCATTTTTGTTAGAACCCCTTCATATTCCATCTAAAAATCCTTATTTTAGCGTAAAGATAAAACAAATGCCACTACCGTTTATTAATTCAATCGCTTCATGGGTTTTGAAACAGCGCATCCATCAGATCGAGCTGTTTCTGAAGTATCCTAATGAAGTTCAGGAGGAATTGTTGATGAAACTGGTACGGGCAGCTGAAACGACATCGTTTGGAAAAGATTACGACTTCGCATCTATCCGATCGTATCAGGCCTTCGCCGAACGGGTTCCTGTATCGGCTTACGAAGAACTTGAGCCTTTGATAGAACGGACCCGTACAGGCGAACAAAATGTGATCTGGAATTCGCCGATCAAATGGTTTGCTAAATCAAGCGGAACAACCAACGCAAAGAGCAAATTTATTCCTGTGAGCGGCGAGGCACTTGAAGACTGCCACTACAAAGGAAGCAAGGATCTGCTTTGCATGTACCTCAATAACAATGAAGATTCGCAATTGTTTGTAGGAAAGAGCCTTCGCTTAGGTGGAAGTTCCCAAATATACGAGAGCAACAACACGTACTTTGGAGACTTGTCAGCAATTTTAATTGAAAATATGCCCATTTGGGCCGAATTCAGCAGCACGCCCAGCAATAAGATTTCGCTGATGAGCGAATGGGAAGCCAAACTAGCAGCAATAATTAATGAAACTAAAACAGAAAACGTTACGAGCTTCGCCGGTGTGCCGTCTTGGATGCTTGTGTTGTTAAACCGCGTGCTCGAAGAAACGGGAAAAGAGAACTTGCTCGAAATATGGCCGAATCTTGAAGTTTATTTTCATGGCGGCGTCAGTTTCGATCCGTATCGTGATCAATACCAAAAGATCATTCCGAAGACTGATTTTCGATATTACGAAATTTATAACGCATCTGAAGGATTTTTTGCGATCCAGGATCAGAATGATTCGAACGACCTGTTGCTGATGCTTGATTACGGTATTTTTTACGAATTTATCCCGATGGATACTTTCGGCACAACGGGTCAGCGTGTCGTAAGGCTTGACGAAGTTGAGATCAATAAAAACTACGCCGTTGTAATCACTACTAATTCGGGGTTGTGGCGCTATTTAATTGGTGACACTGTCCGGTTCACGTCATTAAACCCGTACAGAATCCGCGTTAGCGGAAGAACCAAGCATCATATAAATGTGTTTGGTGAAGAGCTGATGGTTGAAAATACGGATCACGCGATTGCTAAAACGTGCCAGGCAACCCAGGCCGAGGTAGTCGATTATACTGTTGCACCCGTGTTTATGAAAGGCAAGGAAAAAGGCGCACATGAATGGATGATCGAGTTCCGGAAAAAGCCTGAAAGCATCGAACAATTCCGAATAATTCTAGACGAGACACTTCAATCGCTAAACTCCGATTATGAAGCTAAACGCTACAATAACATGACGCTTAACCCGTTAATACTGAATGTCGCACGAGAGAACCTGTTTTACGACTGGCTCAAAGAACGCAACAAACTCGGCGGCCAGCATAAGATTCCGCGTTTATCAAACGAACGGGATTATCTCGAACAACTGCTGAACCTGCAAATAAATGTCAACCAACAATGAACAAATTGATTCTAATCTTAACCTTGATTTTATGTTGGTCATGCGGACCAAAGCGGCTGGGTTGTGGCCCAAACAGGCGTTGCTCAATAGATGTACCTGATAGCAAAGAAAAGATAACTTCAAAAAAAATCCTGCCAATAGCAGGATTTTTTGTTTGATCAGGATGCGATCTCTAGTCGCTTCAGAAGATTCTTCCCGAGGCTGTGTTCAGCATACTCGCGGTCGATCATGAGCACTTTTTCGCTTGAACTAGGAAGATCATACATCGCGTCGGTCAAAATCGCTTCGCAAAGTGAACGCAATCCGCGCGCCCCTAGTTTATATTCCAACGCTTTGTCAACAATAAAATCCAATGCTTCATCGGTAATCGTAAAATCGACCTCATCCATCGCAAAAAGCTTTTTGTACTGCTTGATCAGCGCGTTTTTCGGCACGGTCAAAATGGCGCGAAGCGTCTCACGGTCTAGCGGATCCATGTGCGTCAACACCGGAAGCCGGCCAATAATCTCTGGAATCAAACCGAAGTCTTTGACATCTTTCGGAATAATATATTGCAGCAAATTGTCTTTATCAATGTTGTCGGCATTCTTCGAAGTGCTGTAGCCAACGGCCTGTCGGTTTAACCTTTTCGATATGATTTTTTCAATTCCGTCGAAAGCGCCACCGGCAATAAACAGAATGTTCTGCGTATTTACTTCAACAAACTTTTGATCAGGATGCTTACGACCACCTTTAGGCGGAACGTTCACTACAGTTCCTTCCAATAGTTTTAAAAGCGCCTGTTGGACACCTTCGCCCGATACATCGCGTGTGATAGACGGATTATCGCTTTTGCGCGCAATCTTATCTATTTCGTCAATAAAAACGATCCCACGTTCGGCTTTCGCCACATCGTAATCAGCCGCCTGTAGTAAGCGGGTGAGAATACTTTCCACATCTTCGCCCACATAACCTGCTTCGGTTAATACAGTCGCATCCACGATTGCAAGCGGAACATCAAGCATTTTCGCAATGCTCTTTGCAACGAGCGTTTTTCCAGTTCCGGTTTGACCGACCATGATAATGTTGCTCTTCTCAATTTCGACGTCATCGTTAAGCTGTTGCTGCATCAACCGTTTGTAGTGGTTGTACACCGCAACTGCCATGACTTTTTTAGTCTGGTCCTGCCCGATAACATACTGATCGAGAAACGCTCGGATTTCTTTGGGCTTTTTAAGCACGAGGTCAGCAGCACCGCGGGAATTGCCGTTTGTCTTGAGCTCCTCCAGCACAATGCCGTGCGCCTGTTCAATGCACTTGTCGCAGATGTGGGCGTTAATTCCGGCAATTAATAGATTGGTTTCCGGCTTCTTCCTGCCGCAAAAGGAACAATCCAATACTTCTTTAGCCATTTAGTAATTTTTAAGTCAAAGTGGAAAGTCAAAAGTCGGAAGACTTAGTCAAAAAATGTATATTTAACTGGTTAGCTTCTCCTCAGCACTTCATCAATCATGCCGTATTCTTTCGCTTCGTCGGCTTTCATCCAGTAATCGCGTTCGCTGTCTTTGTGGACGCGCTCGTACGACTGGCCCGAGTGATCAGAGATAATTTTATACAATTCTTCCTTCAGTTTCAGCATTTCGCGAAGGTTAATTTCCATATCGGTGGCAACACCTTGTGCACCGCCTGAAGGCTGGTGGATCATTACGCGTGAATGAGGAAGCGCCGAACGTTTCCCGTTGGCTCCTGCACAAAGGAGCACGGCTCCCATTGAAGCTGCCATTCCCGTACAAATTGTTGCTACATCAGGCTTGATATATTGCATCGTATCATAAATCCCGAGCCCGGCGTATACGCTTCCGCCCGGAGAATTGATGTAAATTTGAATGTCCTTTGCGGCGTCTGCGCTTTCCAGAAAAAGCAATTGTGCCTGAACAATATTTGCAATCTGGTCGTCAATCCCTGTGCCGAGGAAAATGATCCTGTCCATCATCAGACGCGAAAACACGTCAAGCTGAGAGACATTTAACTGTCTTTCTTCGATAATATATGGTGTCATTCCAGTTGGAGTCATACCTGCGACGATCTTGTCGTAGTACATTGAATTGACACCGTGATGCTTTGTAGCAAACTTTTTAAATTCTTTACCGTAATTCATAGTAGTTGTTTTTTGGCTTATTGAGGGCAGTTACCTCACACTCAAATGTAACGAATTTTGTGGCTATTCGCCGTAAGACTCTTTTATAAAATCCTGGTACGTGACTTCTTTTGTGGTCGCGTTTATTTTTTCTTTGAAGAGGTTCAACATTTTCTCGCTCATCACCTGATCGGAGAGACGCTTAACTTCTTCCTGATTCGACAATACGCGTGCCACTATTCCTTCAACATCAGAATCAGTCGGATTCATTTGACCAAACTGTGCCATCTGTTTCCGGATCACGTCTGATGTGTAGGCCTTCAGGTCTTCAAACGTAAGTTGAAGATTGTTTGAACTCATGATTTTGCCTTCGATCAACTGGTAACGCAGCCCGTTAACCGATTTTTCATATTCAGTTTCTGCCTGCTCTGGAGTTAGAGGTGTTTCTCCCGCTGTTTGGATCCATTTCTTCAGAAACTCCGCCGGCAAATCAAACTGTGTCGTTTTTAGAAGCGACTCCGTCACGTCATTCAAGAACTTCTGGTCGGCCTGAGTAGAAAACTGGCGTTCTGCGTCGTCCTTTATTTTCTGTTTTAGCTCTTCTACCGAAGCAACGGTTCCTTCTCCGAACAATTTATCAAAAAGTTCCTGCGTCAGCTCAGCAGGTTCGCTGGTAGTAATTTCTTCAATTCTGAAATCTACGTCAATATCGAGTCCGTGTACTTCATCATGACCCACTTTCAGATAATCCATCAGCTGGTGGTCATCATCAAACAATCCCTTTGTTTTCAGGCTTACGACATCACCAGCTTTCTTTCCGATAAACGAATCGGCGGCCAACTTATCTTTAAAAATATCAAGTGTTATTTGTGCAGGATTGTTAATCCCTTTCTCTTCGCTGATGAAAACTCCACGGATATCGTCTCCGGCTTCGACAGTATCTTTTGACACCATTTTCCCATATTGCTTGCGGATACGTGCTATTTGTTCTTCGAGCATTTTGTCATCAGCAGTAATCTTGTAGCGTGTAACATCTTTGACCGCATCAAGGTTGATATCCACTTTGGGCGTAAGGCCGATTTCGAAATCAAATTTAAAGTCTTCGGCATCCCAGTTGATTTCTTCACCCATCCTTGGAAGTGGGTTTCCAAGTATGTCAAGCTTCTCCTGCTGAAGGTATCTGTTTAAATTCTCCTGCAGGACTTTGTTTACTTCTTCTAGCAGGACAGCCTTCCCGTACTGTTTTTTTATCAGGCTCATCGGCACTGCACCTTTTCGAAAACCGGGAATTGTAGCGGTTTTTTGGTAGTTTTTCAGAATTTTTTCAACTTGGGGAGCATAATCTGCTTTAGAAATTTCAACAGTGATGACAGCGTTCAGGTCATCGATATTATTTCGTGTAATGTTCATTTTTAATATCTTGAATTGGATGGCGAATTTACGTCTTTTTTGTAATGACGACAAATTTATAGATTGGATTTAAATATGCAGGAATCATCGTTTACTATCGGACCTACTGCGCTTTCCAAGAGAGAATACCAGCGATTGGAATACCGAGAGGACAATGCTGAAAAGCAGTGCGTACCAAAAGCTCCTGACGGTAAAACCTGCAACCAGCTCGTCGCATAAAAGAATCACCAACGCGTTGATGACCAGCAGGAAGATGCCAAACGTCAGGAGCGTCACCGGCAATGTGAAGATCACCAACACCGGCTTCACAAAAAGATTCAGCAGACCCAGTACAATAGCAACAATAACCGACGTCATAAAATTATCGACAGTCACGCCGGGCATAATTCGCGAGATCAGCAAAACAAGTACTGCCGTGAGTAGAATTCGAAGAATCAGGTTCATCTCAGTTTTTTCCCAAAGATAAAATAAAATAAGGTTTTGCTGCCGAAATTAACGGATTGCTAAGAATGTGGCGTAACTTTAATACATACGATGCGACATACATGAAATTAATTACTACTTTTGAAATAATTTAAAACAAAAATTATGAAAAAACTTTTACTTTCTGCTGCGCTTTGCTGCGCCATTGGCCTGAATGCGCAAGTGACTGTCTTTGAGGACAGTTTTGAGACTTACGAAGATTTTGCAATTACCGGTTTTGGTGATTGGATTACCATTGACACTGATGGACTGGAGACTTACATTGGCGGCTTGCCCGATACTGCTACGGAATCGTGGACAAATGGAGGCGACCCACAGGCGTGGATGGTTTTTAATCCCACTGCTGCAGGCGTGTCAAACAGTACTGATGCATGCGTAGGTGGTAATGAAAACAGGAACTTTGACCCACGTACAGGGGCGAAATATGCCGGATCATGGGCGTCGGTACCACCTGACGCGGGCACACCGGACCGAAATGATGATTGGTTGATATCACCGCCAGTAACTTTGGGAACTTCAAACAATAACGTTTCGTTCTGGGTGAAAGAACTTTCTACGTGTTATGCTGATGAGCAGTTCCGCGTGGGCGTATACACTGGCTCCGGAATTCCGACGGCTACGCAATTTACAGTAATTTCAGGTATCCAACCAGTAAACGTAAACTCAACGTCGTGGGTGCAAAAGACGTATTCACTTGCAGCGTATAACAACCAAACGATTCGGATCGGTATTAGAAATATTGGAAAAGATCATTACATGCTAATGGTGGATGACTTTTTAGTAACGTCTTCAAACCTTGGCGCAAACGATGTTCTTGCGTCTAAATTTGCTACCTATCCAAACCCGTCTAACGGAATTGTGACTCTTTCAAATCTTGAGAACATCCGCGTAAGCCAAATCCAGATTACGGACCTTAACGGACGAACAGTTAAGACGCTGTCGGTGTCTGACGCTTCGGCTGATATTCAAGTTAATATTGCTGATCTTTCCGCAGGTGTTTACATGATGAACATCGATTCAGATCAAGGAAAAGCGGTTAAAAAAATCGTGAAGCAATAGTCCGGTCTGCCTAAAAAAATTAAAGCCTCTTCAATTGAAGAGGCTTTTTTATTTCAGGAAATTCATGACTGCTTCATAAAAAGTATCCGGGTTTTCAGCGTGAAGCCAATGACCGGCTTTAGGAATTACGACAACATCCGAGTTGGGAAAATGGTGCTCAATATCCTCAAAATCTTCTTCATCGATATAATGCGAGTTTTCGCCTTTAAGGAAGAGTGTTGGTTTTTCAAATATCGCGTTCTGCGGAAGCGCTTCACCTATAACTTCCTGTGTGCGGTTGAAGACGTCCAGGTTAAATCGAAAAGCCAATTGCCCGGGTGCTGCCCAATATAAGCTCTTCATCAGGAATTGGCGCGTGCCAAAATCAGGAACAAAGGGTTTTATTGCATCTTCAACTTCACCTCTGTCCGGTGTTTTCGAAAAATCTACCGCATTAAGCCCGTTCAGAATATCCTCATGATGTGGACTGTAGTACTTTGGCGCGATATCGGCGATGACAAGTTTTTTTACCGCCTGTGGATTTGCAGCAGCAAAAAACATGGCAGCCTTTCCTCCCATCGAATGCCCGAGCAGATTTATACCGGTGAGCTGATGATGCTCACAATATTTCGAAATATCGCCCGCCATATCGTTGTAGCTAAAAGCATCTGAATGGAAGCTCCGCCCATGGTTGCGCATGTCGAGCATGTGGACTTCATATCCTGAAGCCGCAAATTTTGTTCCCAGGGTTTTCCAGTTATCCGACATGCCGAGGAAGCCGTGCAGAATTACCAGCGGCTCGCCTTGTCCTTCGATTTTTGAATATAGTAGTGGTTGTTCGTTCATGTTAGTGATTTATTTACTACGGTAGATGCTCCGCCAGTTCGCTTTGCTGGCGTGCGCGTACAGCCTGACCTTTGGTCGCATCCTATTTCAGCTTCGCGATATACATATTTACCACGTTGTCGAGTCCGAGATAAATAGCTTCTGAAATCAATGCGTGTCCGATAGAAACCTCGAGCAATCCCGAAATATTTTGTTTGAAATACTGAACATTTTCAAGGCTTAGATCATGTCCGGCGTTGATTCCAAGACCAAGTTCGTTGGCGCGTTGGGCGGCAAGCACGTACGGCCGGATGCCTTCTTTGTTGCCAAGTGAATATTCATGCGCATAGGCTTCGGTGTACAATTCGATTCGATCGGTTCCGGTTTTAGCAGCACCTTCGATCATTTCGATTACCGGATCGACAAATATGGACGTTCGGATGTTGTTGCGTTTGAACTCCGCTATGATATCCGTCAGGAACTCGCGATGCGTAACCGTATCCCAACCTGCGTTTGACGTAATGGCGTCGACAGCATCGGGAACCAGCGTAACTTGTGTAGGTTTTACCGCAAGCACAAGATCGACGAAGCTTTCTTCAGGATTTCCTTCAATATTGTATTCGGTATAAACCACCGCTTTTAGATCGCGCGCGTCTTGGTATCGGATATGGCGTTCGTCAGGTCGCGGATGTATGGTTATGCCATGTGCCCCAAACTGCTGAATATCGATCGCCGCTTTTAGAATATCCGGAACATTTCCGCCGCGCGCATTACGCAACGTTGCAAGTTTATTGATATTGACACTAAGTTTTGTCATAGGAACGAGAGATTGTTTGACGCATTTGCACCAACAAAAATACAAAGTTAAACACCGTGCTTTGTGCAAAATTTTGATTATTTTGCAGTCAATTACGGGAGGATTTTTATGACGGAAATAAACGATTACATTACAAACGACTACAAGCCGTTAAGCATCGATGAAACAATTGCAAGTGTCAAGGATTTCTTTGCGGAGGAAGTTTTTACGCACTTTCCTGTTCTTGAGGAAAGCATATATATCGGGAGTATTTCAGGAGAAGATGCCGAAACATTTGACGATGACAAACAACTGAGTCACTACCGTTATGCGATGGAAGGTTTTTTCGCACGTACAAACATGATCTGGCTCGACGTACTTGAAGTATTTGCGCAAAACCACACCAATGTGATTCCGGTACTTGATGAGAACAACACGTATGTTGGCTATTATGAAATTACCGATATCGTCAAGCTATTCAACGAGACGCCGTTCCTGAAAGAACCAGGCGGAATAATTGTAGTTGAGAAAGGGATAAAGGATTACTCGATCGGTCAAGTGGTCCAAATAGTCGAAACGAACAACTCGCGTGTGTTAGGTGTTTTTGTATCCGACAGCAATACCGAAACGGTTCAGGTTACAGTGAAAGTAGCGATGGGCGGCATGAACGATATCATTCAGACATTCAGGAGGTATAACTACGAGATTATATCGGAACACCAGGAAGATAATTATCTGAACAACCTGAAAGACCGTTCTGATTATCTTGACAAGTACCTAAATATATAACCGGGTAAAACATCACTGAATGAAAGTTGCGATATACGGACAATATTATCAGAACAGTACGGAACCCATTATTAAAGACATTTTTGTCTTCTTCAACAAGAATAACGTTGAGATGGTCATCGACGAGGTCTTTCTGAATATATTGTACGAGAAGCAAATCATTAAAAAAGAGTACAAAACATTCGCTTCCTACAAAGAACTCGACAGTTCTTTTGATATGCTCATTAGCATCGGCGGCGATGGAACAATACTAAGGGCAGCGACGCTGGTGCGCGATTCTGAAATTCCGATTTTAGGCATCAATGCCGGAAGGCTTGGGTTTCTTGCGAAGGTTCAAAAAGACAACATCGAAAGCTTTATGCAATTTGTGATCGAGCGAAATTATACGCTTTCGAAGCGCACATTGCTGAGTTTGACTGCGTCACCAAAAAATCCGGACCTGGCTGAAATTAATTTTGCGATGAACGAGATATCGGTCAGCCGCAAGGATACTACTTCAATGATTACCATTGAAACCTGGCTGAACGGCGAGTATCTTAATTCCTATTGGGCAGACGGACTTATTATAGCCACGCCAACAGGATCAACGGGCTACTCGCTTAGTTGCGGCGGCCCGATCCTGACCCCTGATGTGAAGTCCCTCGTAATAACACCGATCGCGCCGCACAATCTGAATGCACGCCCGCTCGTGATCCCGGATAAAACTGAAATACGGCTGCGCATTTCAGGCCGAGAAGAGCAATACCTCGTATCGATGGACTCCAGGATAACATCGATCAAAAACGAGGCTGTGCTTACCATCCGTAAAACCCCTTACAAAATAAATATGGTCGAAATTCCGGACGAAACCTTTCTTAAAACCCTCAGGAACAAGCTGCTTTGGGGCGAAGACAAAAGAAATTAACTCCGGAACATCTGCGCTCTATACTATTCTGCTCCAAATTCCCGTTTCCAATTGAGCCCGTTCAATAACCGGGACCAACCAGTGCCGTTATAATTATTTTTAATCCTGCTTTACTGACCGTTTAGTAGTGTTAATTGTTATATTTGCACGCAATTTTCAATGGATGAAAAGATTTTGGATTTTATTTCTTTGTTTCTCGTGCCTGGCATCGGCCGAAGCACAAATCCATGAAATAGGGATCTTTTTGGGAGGTAGTAATTACATCGGCGATGTTGGTCCGACAAATTATATTGCACCAAACGAATACGCTTACGGGCTGCTTTATAAATGGAACAAGACGCCGCGCCATTCCTGGAGATTTTCGTATACACAGTCAAAAATAACATCACGGGACTCGGATTCCGATATGGCTTCGCGAATTGCAAGGGATTACGATTTCGAAAATGACATTAAGGAACTTTCGTTGGGGTTCGAGTTCAATTTTTTTGATTTTAACCTGCATGATTCCCGCAGAAAAGTAACTCCTTACGTGTATTCTGGAATCAGTTATGTTTCTTATGAAGAATTGTTTGTGATAAACGGCGAAACGAAAGAGGATTATCGTGAAGGGAGTTTTGCAATACCGATGACTGTCGGGATTAAGTCAAACATTATGGAGAACCTTATCCTTGGGTTTGAAGTCGGTGCCCGATACACATTAACCGACAATCTCGACGGAAGCAATCCGAAGAATGAAAATTTGCAGCCGCTTAAATTCGGGAATATAAACAACAAAGACTGGTATGTTTTCTCGGGACTGACGCTTACCTATACATTCGGAAATAAACCGTGCTACTGCGCTGAATAATATGGATCTTCTCGAACAGATAAATAAAGAAAAGTTGCCAAAACACCTTGCCATCATTATGGACGGCAATGGCCGTTGGGCAAAGCAGCAGGGCCTGATGCGCGTCTTCGGACATGAAAATGGAGCCAAATCGGTACGCATAACCGTCGAGACGTGCGCGCGATTGGGAGTCGAACATCTTACGCTGTACGCCTTTTCCACTGAGAACTGGAACCGTCCCAAATTTGAGGTGGAAACGCTAATGAAACTGCTTCTTAATTCGCTGCGAAGTGAATTCAAGACGCTGCACGAAAACAACATCAGGCTGAACTGTATAGGCAACCTGGAACTGCTTCCGAAGACGGCAAAAAAGGAACTTCTGGAGGCGATCGAAAAAACAAAAAACAACTCGCGAATGGTGCTTACACTGGCGCTCAGCTACGGTTCACGGGAGGAAATTGTGACCGCTATCAGGCGCATCAGCGATAAAGTTAAAAATAATATAATTTCAATTGACGCTATTGACGAATCAATTATAAATCAGCATCTTTACACGCAAAATTTGCCAGACGTAGATTTATTGATACGCACCAGCGGCGAGCATAGGATCAGTAATTTCCTGCTTTGGCAAATCGCTTACGCAGAATTGTATTTTACCGATGTCTTATGGCCTGATTTTAAAGAGGAAGATTTATATCAGGCCATAATTAGTTTCCAGCAACGGGAACGCAGATTTGGAAAAACAAGTGAACAAATTAAATAATTTTTTAGTGTTACAAACAAACATAAGATTAGCTCTTACCATTTTGATCTTCGGGAGTTTCTCCCAACTTAAAGCCCAGGACAAGTTACCTTTTGATTCGGGAAAACAATATATTTTAGCGGATGTTGCAGTAACAGGACAACTCAGTTTTAACGAACAGACAGTAATTACGTTCGCCGGACTTGAAGAAGGCCAGCCTATTACCGTTCCAGGGGAGCAAATTACAAACGCTATTAAAAAACTCGGCCGGCTTGGTTTGTTTAGCGAGATCGACTTTTACGTTAACAAAATAGAAGGCGACAGTATCTATCTTGAACTACATATTAATGAACTGCCAAAACTTAGCGACGTTAAGTTTACCGGGATCAAAAAGAACAAGACCGAAGACCTGATCAAGGACAACGGCCTGACCAAGGGTAAAGTCGTTAACGAGAACCTGATTACCACTACTCGAAATTATATCGAAAACAAATACAAGAAGGACGGTTACTACAACACGAAAGTCCGGATCACTACAAGCCCCGACACTTCTGCGACTAACACGGTGAGAATGTTGGTCAACGTTGACAAAGGAGAAAAGATTAAGATCAAGTCGATCAACTTCGAGGGGAATGAAAAGTTTTCCGATAAGAAACTTCGCAAGGAGATGGCAAATACAAAGCAAAAGAACCCGCTTCGTATCTTTAAAAAATCCAAATTTATCCAGGACGACTATAGGGCAGATCTTGAAAAGGTCATGGATAAATATAAAGAAAAGGGATATCGCGATGCGCGCATTATTTCTGATTCAGTGTACTTCAACCCTGGCGGAAAGACGCTTTCAATCGACATTAAACTTGAAGAAGGACGTAAGTATTATTTCGGTGATATAAAGTTTCTGGGCAACACAGTTTATAGCGACCAAGGTTTACAAAGAATTCTTGGGATCGAAAAAGGGGATGTATATAATGGCGTTTTGTTAGAAAAGAGAATCTCAGACCCCACAAAACCAGATGGAGAAGACTTAACGAACCTATACCAAAACAATGGTTACCTGTTTTCTAACATCAATGTGGTTGAAACCAGAACGGCAAACGACACAATTGATTTCGACATTAGGATTATTGAAGGGCCAATTGCTTACTTCAATAAAATTACCGTAGTAGGAAATGATAAGACGAATGACCGTGTGATCTATCGCGAGCTTCGAACAAAACCGGGCCAGCGATATAGCAAAGAGGAAATTGTGCGGTCAATCCGTGAAATCGGCGCACTTGGCTTCTTCGATCCCGAAGCGATCCGCCCGGAACTCCGAAATGTGAATTCGGCTGACGGAACAGTGGACGTTGAGTGGAACGTGGTCGAAAAAGGCTCCAGCCAAGTGGAACTTCAGGGTGGTTATGGCGGCGGCGGGTTTATTGGAACACTCGGACTTTCGTTTAATAACTTTTCGATGCGGAACATCTTCAATAAAGATGCGTATCGGCCTTTGCCAATGGGCGACGGGCAAAAAGTGTCGCTGCGTTTACAAGGAAGTTCGTACTTCCAGACGTATAGCATGTCATTCTCCGAACCTTGGTTTGGCGGTAGAAAGCCGGTGCAATTCAGCACATCACTATCGCACAGTAAGCAGTTTCTTCAAAACTTCCGTACCAACGATGTTGACAGAACCAAGAGTTTCAACATCACGTCATTGTCCGTCGGAATTGCAAAACGACTTACCGTTCCCGATGACTCGTTCATCCTTTCGCAAGCTGTGAGCTTCCAATATTATGACCTGAACAATTATAACACAGGCCTGTTTACGTTTGGTAACGGCGCTTCACGGAATCTCGCGTATACGATCGGTATCGGAAGAAATAATAAAGGAAGCAACCCGATTTTCCCTACTTATGGATCTGAATTCAGCCTTACAGCCAAACTTACGCCGCCGTATTCGCTTTTCAATAAGATTGAATATGGGAAGCTTGGTGAGTTGAAGGAATACAAGCTGAAATACTCCGGAGCCACCTATGCCGATGCAAACGGATTCACTGTCACTTCCGGCGACTATATCGACGAATCTGGAAATCGCGTTGAGCCGGAAAATTGGGAAGACGCCGCAACCGACCAATCGAAAGTCGACCAAAAACGATTCAATTGGCTTGAGTACTATAAAATTAAATTCAAAGGTGATTGGTATACCAGAATTTATCATAATTTAGTCCTTCGTTCTTTAGCGGAATTTGGCTTCCTTGGGGCTTATAATCAGGACCGTGGCGTTGTACCGTTCGAACGTTTCTTTGTTGGTGGCGACGGACTGGCAAACTTCGCACTTGATGGCCGAGAGGTTGTTCAGTTGCGTGGATATCCAAACCAGGCATTGTCATCGCCTGACGGTGGAACAATCTATAACAAGTTCTCGTTGGAACTAAGATACCCGATTACCCTTAAAGCACAGGCGTCGATATACGCGCTGGCGTTTTTTGAAGCGGGAGCGTCTTATGACAATTTTAAAGAATATAATCCGTTTATATTGCAGCGTTCCGCAGGTCTCGGTTTGAGGGTATTTATGCCTGCGTTCGGACTTCTCGGTATCGATTTCGGTCACGGGTTTGATGCTCTTCCTGGCCAGACAGGCAAAAATGGTTGGGAAACGCATTTCATCATTGGTCAACAGTTTTAATATTACTGGCACGATATTTTCTAATGCAATCTTAAATTATGAAAAAACATTTTTTATTCCTGATTCTTGCGCTGGCCGTTTGTTTTACGGCACAATCGCAAGGCAGAGGCGTCAAGATCGGCTTCATCGATATGGAGTACATACTTCAAAATGTACCCGATTATGCTGAAGCAAAGAACCAGCTGGAGCAAAAAGCGCAACAGTGGAAACAGGAGATTGAAGCCAAAAAAAACGACATCGGTAAACTGAAAGAGTCGCTTAAAACCGAACGCGTACTGCTTACGAAAGAGCTAATCGAGGAACGTGAGGAGGAAATCACATTTCAGGAAACAGAACTATCTAATTATCAGCAAAAACGCTTTGGACCCACGGGTGATTTGATTACACAGAAGTCGGTTCTCGTTAAACCTATACAGGATCAGGTTTTTACTGCTGCACAGGATATAGCCGAGGCCAACAAATATGATTTCATTTTTGACAAGTCGTCTGATCTGACGATGCTGTTCGCTGCCAAAAAGTACGACATCAGCGACCGCGTGATCCGATTACTCACGCGTGCTGAACGAAGGGAACAGATGACTAACAAACAGCTTGAGCAGGAAGAATCCCGTGAGATGAAAGAAGACATTATTGATGAAAATCCTGCGCTGCAGGAGCGTCAAAAGAAACTCGATGAGCGAAAAGCGGAGCGTGACAAACTGATGGAAGAACGTAAACTTGCGGCTGAAGCCAAGAAGCAAGCCTTCGAGGAAAAAAGAAAGCAGATGCTTGCCGAAAGGGAGGCTAAGAAGAATGGCACCACCGTTCCAACGTCAACTGAAGATAAACCGGCAGGCACCGACGAAAAATCTGCAACAACCGACGAAAAGTCTGGAACTGCGAATCCGGATGTCCCGGCAACTACAACAGACGATGCGCGGCAGAAAGCTGCTGAAGCTCGTGCGAAAATTTTAGAAGATCGGAAAAAAGCACTTGAAGAAAAGCGTAAGAAAGCGTTGGAAGATCGTGAAGCCGCGAAGAAAGCTAAACAAGAACAACAAACCACAACAGACTAAAACAAATAATTAATTAATACTTTAAAATGATGAAACACGTGAAAATTTTACTAATAGCTGCAATTGCAATTTTTGGCGCGACGCAAACAATGAACGCACAAGCTAAAACTGCTCATGTTGATGTTAATGAAATAATGATGAAGATGCCCGCTGTACTTGATGCTCAAAAACAATTGGAGCAATTAAGCGGAACTTACGATACTGCATACAAAACGATGGTAGACGAATACCAGACTAAATTAAAAAAGTACGAATCGGAAGCTACAACCGTAACTGAAAAGATGAACGAAGAACGTTCTAAAGAAGTTCAGGACATGGAAAAGCGAATTGTCGACTATAGAGGTACTGCACAAAAAGAACTACAGAAAAAAGAAGCTGATTTAATGAAACCCATTGAAGATCGTGTGCGTACTTCAATTCAGAAAATTGGTAAAGCAAAAGGGTATCAGTACATCCTGAACTCAGCCGGGCTTCTTCTTGCAGACGGACCTAACCTGACTGAAGATATTAAAAAAGATCTTGGATTTTAATTAAATCCAATCAACATTTAGACTGCCCGTTTCGGGCAGTTTTTTTTTACTTTTGTTTTATGATTAACGACAATCCCATCGGTCTTTTTGACTCCGGCATAGGCGGAACATCGATATGGAGGGAAATCCACAACCTGCTTCCAAACGAAAAAACCATTTATTTGGCTGACAGTAAAAATGCTCCTTATGGCGAGCGTTCAAAAGATGAAATTATTCATCTAAGCATAAAAAACACCGAACATCTACTTGAAAGGAACTGTAAGATAATTGTTGTAGCGTGCAACACCGCGACAACCAATGCTATTAAAGAACTGCGTTCGCGATATGACGTTCCGTTTATCGGAATAGAACCGGCAATCAAACCTGCTGCGATCAGCTCGCGTACACAAACGATTGGCATCCTTGCAACAAAAGGAACGTTGAGCAGCGAACTCTTCAGCAAAGCACTAGAACTGTATCAGGGTACGCGTATCATTGAACAGGTGGGGCACGGGCTTGTGCCGCTTATCGAGAGCGGAAAAATGGATTCTAAAGAAGTTGGCGATTTGTTAAGAAAGTATCTCGCGCCAATGGTTGATGCAAATATCGACTATCTGGTATTGGGTTGCAGTCACTTCCCGTATCTGATACCGCAGATTCGTACGATACTTCCGCCTACCATTCAAATTATTGACTCAGGTGAAGCGGTAGCGAGGCAGACCCACAACGTGCTCTTATCTACGGTTGGATTTACATGCCGTACCGACGCATTTCCAGAGTTTTATACGAACGCAGACCCCAAAGTGTTGTCTAGTATACTTGATGGGCAGTACGCGGTCTTAGAAGCCGATTTTTAAGTATAGCTATTGGTCCTTCAACCAGCTGGAGTACATAACATAGTTATTCGAAATCCGCGCAATTTCGCCAACAAACTCGGATGCGTTAAGATCTTTTACCTTTTTGGCTGGAACACCCGCGTATATCGAACCGGATTCCACGATTGTGTTCTGCGTCACGACAGCTCCTGCCGCTACTATAGAATTGCTTTCTACCACGCACCCGTCCATAACAATAGCTCCCATACCAATTAATACATTGTCGTGCAGCGTACAACCGTGGACTATCGCATTGTGTCCGATAGAGACGTTATTTCCAATGGTTGTAGGATGCTTCTGATAGGTGCAATGAATAACGGCACCATCCTGGATGTTTACTTTGTTTCCTATCTTAATGTAATGTACGTCTCCGCGAACAACAGCATTGAACCAAATACTGCAGGAACTGCCAAGGGTGACGTCGCCGATGATTGTGGCATTCTCTGCGATGTAACAATCCTCGGGAATAACCGGACTTTTTCCGTTAACTGGTTTTATCAACATGATATAAAAAACAAGTCCCGATAAATCGGGACTAAATAATTAATTAATTAATTGCAGGACAATTACAGTGGTACTTCTCTGCTTTACAAAACAAGTTAATTCCTAGTGTTATCTGATGATATCCGCCATTATCAAATTTTACTGCGCCAGTTACGTGCGAATAGGTATACGCAAACATGTAGTTCTTGTAATTGATCCCGATTATTGGTGTGATGTATTGAAGACTCTGTTCAGCCGTCGAACCTCCATCCTGGAACTCTGCTGCATCCAGGCTTCTTCTATATGAGAGTCCACCCCAAAGCCGTCCAAAGTCCAGTTGTTTATAAACTTTCAAATTGACATCAATCGTCTTCTCCTTGGTTTCGTCGACATATTGAAAAAGCATTGAAGGCTCCCATAACAAGTTTTCTTCATCACCAAATACATAACCAGCACTTAACAACAACTTTCGAAGGTTATCCGATTCGTACTCTGTATAAATATCTCTGCGTGTCTCTATGGCATTTTTCACAGTCGCATGGGCGTAGAAGTCAAGGTAGTTGTATGAAGCACCGATGTCAATATTAGAATACGAATCTTTCTGAACAATGTCACCGTCAATAATAGGATCATAATCACCTGATTGCAGGAAGCTGGTTTCATCCAGCGAACTTTGGATCAAGCCTACACTTATACCAAAAGACAGTTGGTTCAGATCGATAGCATCACGAGAAAACATCAGGTGGTGTGCATAGGTTAGCTTAACTCCTTTTTGAGAATGGTAACCATTCTTGTCATTGAATATGATGATTCCGGCACCTGACCGTTCCCCTATACTTCCATTCGCACTCAGCGTTTGAAGTTCAGGAGCCTCGTCCTGTCCGAACCATTGTTTTCGAGCCGTCAATCGGACCTTTGCGCAATTAGCGGCGCCGGCCATTGAAGGGTGGATCAGGTAATAGTTGTCGGAAAGATAATCTGAGTAGACAGCTATTCCTTCCTGTGCAAATGAAAATTGTGATATAAAAAATAATAAAAATAAATACTTCTTTTTAAAATTCATGGGGCTTATCGTTTTAATGAGAAATGCGCTTTAAATTCCTTATTGGTTCCGTTCTCGTTGTAGTAAACGGTGAACCAATAGTCGGTAGATGGCATCAGTTGTCCTGTGAAAGTACCATCCCATCCTCCTGCAGGTCCCGTTGCCGGACTGATCTGTTTGAGGAGTTTTCCGTAGCGGTCAAATATATAAATTTTT
>DASVUR010000006.1:0-126185 GCA_036386895.1 Flavobacterium sp. | reverse complement strand
CCTCTCCGACAGACGGGCACGCTCGACGGTACAGTATATCATCTCCAAAGGGATTGCCAAGGCCCGCATATCAGGCCAGGGTTACGGCGAGAGCCAGCCTGCTGTTGACTGCGGGGCCAACTGCAACGAGGAGCAGCATGCCAGCAACCGACGAAGTGAGTTCCTGATCGTAAAGCAATAGAACACACACTTATTAATAATATAAAAGGCAGCCTGAAAATGGCTGCCTTTTTTTATTATCCAATTCAACAGGTTTATAACTTTGTTGAGCTTCCAACGGTAAGCAGAACGTGCCGGTCGGGTTGAAGAAATTCTATTTTCGTCTTGGCCGTGTTAATTTTCATTTCAACATCTTCCGCACCATCTTTTAACTTGTAGAGCGTATAATCAAGCGCTTTGCTGATTTCGATTATCTTATACTTAAACTTTGTGTCTGTCAAAAAAAAGACCACTTCTTTTTTGCCGGAATCAACAAATACAAAAGAATATTCATTTCCGGAAAGGTCACATTGCCCCTTAAAAAGAGGCTTCTCATCAATACAATATTTTTGAACATTAAATACCTGTGGTTGGGCAAATGCGCCGGTTGAAAGCAGCAGCATAAAGAGAATCTCCTTCATATTTTACGGGGTTAGTTGTGGACAACAGACAAAATCCGAGCCACATTTCCGTGAAGCACATGAACCTGATTGCTAATATCAAAAGAATTAAGGGTTTTCTCACGCCTAAGCCGTCTTTAAAGCAAAGAGGCCGTTTCATCTGCCCGGAGATAAAAACAGGCTTAAAACGGTTGCTCTCTGCTATTGAAACCGTTTTCATGGAACCAGTCTGCCCAGCCCTGATGGAAGCGGTATCCTTTTACCGCTCGTCCCGAGCTTGTGAAAGACGAAGCGGCAAAAGATTAAGCGGACAGCAGGATAAGCTGCATAGTTTAAAAATCCACACATAAAAAAATCCGGTCTCAAGTGAGCCGGATTCTTATTAAATGCAGTTGCAGTTACTAGTTAACTACAATATTGTCAATACCTAAATTAGTAGTATGAGCCGGGTTTGCGGCTGAACCTGTATATTCAAAGATCAGGAATCCGTTGCCGGTAACATTTTCAGGAATCGTATAAGTTCCTGCAGAAGTGAATGAAGTTGCTGTCTGCGAAGCCAGGTTGCTAAATCCGCCTGTAATGTTAACAAGATCAGCCTGAGCAAGATCATCACCCCACGTAAAATCGTTGGTGTAATACACTTTTAATGGCGTATGTCCTGAAGATAGGAAGTTCACTTTATACTGGAAAGTAATTGTGTTAGCATCTGTAAAGTTCACCGGTACGAAAAACAACGTGCGGTTTGTCTCACCGCTATTGAACGAAGTCATTTCGATATATTTAGTCGCGCTAGTCTTGATTGACCAAACTTTTGTACCGATTACAGGGTCGTTAATATAATTCGGGAAGCTATTTTGATTGGCGGAAAACGTTTCAAAGTTTTCGGTAAAAGCACCTGAATACACGAATTGACGCGGCGTAGTGAGCATAATATCACTTTCATAGCGTACCATAAACTGGTAGGTAGTTTCAAACTTGGTAAGTACACCGCGAATATTTCCGATTCCACCGGGTACGCGTCGCCCTGAGAACGGAGCAAAGCTGCTGAAACGTACCACTTGCGATGTTCCTCCACTGTTAGCAGTAACATAATGATTTGTAGCGCCGCCACCAGAATCGATGTCAAAATATGTTCTTCCAACAGACGCATCAACAAAACGTACATCTTGTAGTTCGATCAACGTATTAAGATTGGCATCAGTAAAGGCTTCGGCAACAGTCATCGGCCGAACAAAATCATCTTCATCTATTTTTGTACATGAAGGGATCAGGTGATCACGATATTCCAATTCTGATATTCTTCCGATCTCGAACGGTTCAGAAGGTGACGATTGATAAAGTGAACCAATTTGAAGCGAATTGTACACCATCATGATATAGAGCCCTTGTAGTCGGATATAAACTTTCGTCCCGGGTGTAAATCCTTCGGCAAAAGTAGAAGTCACGTTTACCGGCACGCTAAAACCTATTGGAGCTGATCCGTCAGTTGGAATTGTTTGAAAAGAGATCGACTTGTAGATGTTCCCTTTTTCATCACTAGATGTTACATATGCTTCAATTACATCGTCGGCCTCATATAAATAGGGTGTAGTTACGGTCATGGCCAAAGCCTTGATTTCAGCCACAGTTTTAGTAGCGGTAAGCCCCGGCTCAACACACTCTAGATTCGGCGTGTCGTACGTATCGCTGTTGGCACAGCCGGATAGCAATCCTGCCGAAACCACGATTAATAACGCAGATTTTAAAAAAATCGATTTCATATTTTTCTTTTTAGTAGATTATGCGGACGTTATCGATCTGATACGAACCGTCCAATTGTTGATTGGTTCCTGAACCTGTAACTTTAAAAGCAATATTGACATCACCTTCGAACTCCGATAAGTCAATGTCGCCGCCACTTTGAAACTCGAAATAGGCAGCGCTACTTCCCGGAATATTTGCAGGAAGCGTTTGCCATGTTGCAGTTGTCGGGTTAGTTCCATCATAGTCTGATGAAATCAATACTTGGAGCGTATTAGCCGGGTTTGAGACGAAACTTTGAGACACCTGGAAAAGTAGCTTCTCTGTTTCGTATTGATCGAGATTGATTTTTGGCGTAATCAACCATGCAATATTAACTGCATCTTGCGACTGGAACGAAGTGAACTCAGCGTAATTATTTTGACCGAAATACTGAAATTTCCAAAGGTCGTCTCCAGCCTCTGCGTAGTTTGTCCACCCTTGTATAGCCAATACTGCATTGTCGACAGCGTCCGTTTCAAAATCCTCCCCGAAGAGCACTGGTGTGTAATCCGGAAGCGAAGTGTCCTCGTCATCGTTTACGCAACCTGTAAAAACAGTGGCCGCGAAAAGTCCGAACAACATTAATTTTGTCTTATTCATTTTCATAGTTTTTTAATTAAAATTGAACGTATAGGTTCACAAAATAAGTTCTTCCGTAGCCGTAGAAGTACTTCGGAGCAAAGGCAGGCGTTCCGCTGGAAACATCCTGGTTCAACTCTCTGTAGTTTGCGTTTCGTGCCTGTTCAAAACCACCTGTTTTGTACGTCACATCGAAAACGTTGTTGATGCTAGCGAAAAAACCTAACGTTTTACCCTTAATTCTCCACGATTTTCCACCAGTTAGGTTAATCAAAGTGAAATCGTCAAACTTCTCTTGCTTCAACAATCTTCTTGCCGTAGCCTCATCAATGTCCGAAAACGGCAATCCGAACGGATCAGTCGGGTTGTTGAAAAAATTGTTTGTTCGTAATAACGGCGCAACATCGATATAATTGCTGCCAAGGTAGTTGGCATTTGCACCAATCCACCAAAATTTAGGATCACGATATTCCAGCCCGATCGAATAGGCCTCCTGCGGAGTTCCCGGAAGGCGGTAATTTTTTAGCTTAGCCTGGCCGAAATCAGCAATTGGATTTGGGTTTTCGGCAGAGGCCAAAGCATCCTGGTTCAACGTTACTGTCGGGTTATTATCGTAAGTATATTGTCCGTATGCCGCACTTGCAATCACTTTAAGGGTTGAAGTCAGCTGATACTCCAGGCCTAATTCCGCACCGATGTGTTTCTTGTCGATATGCGTCACTGTTTCAGCAACGAATGCATCGCTTTCGTCGCCACCTGCGCCATCAGTATCTTCGAAGATCCCTTCACCAAAGAAGAATGACGTTTCGGTTGCATCCTTAATTTTTGCGAAATAACCTGTCAAACGCGCTTTAAATTTCGGCGCTCTGATTACATAACTAGCATCAGCACTGGTAATATTTTCGCTGTTGATGTCTTCAACGATGTTGTTGCTTACACGTGCATTAGGGAATACATTACGCATTGAAGGTGCTTTGGTCATGTAAACACCATTAATGTTGAAGAAATGCTGACCAGATATTTTGTAGGTCAATCCACCTTTAAATCCGAAGTTTTCAAAAGTAACTGACTTGCTGTCGCCAAACGAGTTGTTTGCATAGTAACCATTTCGGTACAATCCTTCTCTCTGGTATTCAGCACGTGAGAATGTCTGGGCCAAATAGAAGTCTACTTTTGAATAGGTAAACTTAAACTGTGTGAAGGCGTCAAACGTATTTGCAAACAGGTTGTAGTTGTAAGCAAATGTGTCACCTTCGACAACCTGGCGATCCGGGTTGTTCAAATCCGGCTGGGTTTGCTCAAGGTTGCCTCCGAAGGTATCAATATCATTATAATATTGCCCGCCTAGCAAATCGAGTACGTTGGCGAAGTTGTGCGATTTCAACAAACGGAAAGTGGCACCTGCGTTCATCGCAATGTTGTCTGCCAATTGCGAACTCAAAACCGAGTTGGCTGTCCACTGCGTATCATCTGTACGATCTTCATAAAGAATGTATACGCTGTTTCCTGCTGAGGTGTTCTGGTTTGCCGCATACATAGCTTCCCAGTTTATTTGACGGTTGGTCAAGAAAGGCGCGTTTAGTGCATTTGAAACGTAAGGTTCCTGGTCTCCAACGAATGTAGAACCGACATATGTCGAGGTATAGAAGCTTGGTAAATTTCTGTAGTAGGTAGGATCAGGATTGTTAACGCCCTGGAAGTCCAGACGGCTGTTTCCGATTTTACCTGTTTGGTAGGCGATGTTCGTGTTCAGGTTCGTTTTATCATTGATTTTCCAGTAGTGGCCCAACATCAGGATCGGCTCTTCAACGTCTTTATCACGTGAATTTCTTTTCCTGCCATCTTGCCAGCCCCAGTACGAGTTGTAACGCTCACCTGCAATTGCTGTTATTTCGTCAGTATTAGGTGAATTTTTCCCACGGCTGTTTTCAGCGTAGATTGAAGTAAAGTTCAACGAGTGGTTTTCATTTATCCTTTTTTCAACGCTCGCGAAGAAGCTGTTTGCGCTGTAGTCGGTTCCTTCAAAGTACCCTTCGACAGCCCATCGGCGCGAAGCCGAAATAACATAAGCCCAACCATCTTTGTTCATTCCGGATACGTGCGTACCCATCATTCTCCAATTGTAGTTAGTGTTGGTCCCTGAGAATGAAATTCTTGTTCCGGGACGATAGATTGAAGCGCGGGTATTGATCTCCTGTGTTCCAAGAATTCCGCCAAAAGTATAGTCAGACGGAGCCGAACCCATTGTAAATTCCTGGTTACGGGTTGCATCGTTCAATCCGCCCCAGTTACCCCATTGCGGACGGCCGTCATAAATCTTGTTCATCATAACGCCGTTGATCATCGTGCTTGAATATTCATTATCCAAACCTCTGATCCTGAAACGCGCCTGACCCCAATTAAAAGCAGCCGACTGCTGGAAAGCGTCGCGCGTTGCCTGCAATAGCCCGGCAGTGCTTTCTGAACCGCTATTGTCATCTCCAAGGTCGTTTTCTGTAATAGTGATCAAACTCAATTGTTGTTCTGATGTCTGATCTTCTTCAAGCACGACAACGCCCAAATCGATAACTTTTCCTTCAGTAATGGTCACTGGAATCAGCTGATCGCGGAATCCGGTGCTGCGAACCTGTACCAATTGATCTCCTACAGCCACTTCATCAAAACGGAATGATCCGCTCGGGTCGGTAAACATGGTCAAGTTGGTGTTTTGGACCGAAACAACCACGTTGGCCAGTGGCTTTTGTGTCTTCGCATCCACTACTTTACCTGAAACACCTGTGGGCGTTTGGGCAAAAGCAAAAAGTACCTGCATGATAAGCAACGTACTAATGACAATTTTTCTCATAAATAGAATTAAAATTAATTTTTTTTGTTAACCAAACCTTATCAGAAACTTAAGGCCGGCAAATGTACATCATAAATTAATATTATTTACTTTTGGCGCAAGTTTTGTAGAAAACTTGACCTTAAATTAATATACCATTTATGAGAATTAAAAATTTTATTGCGGCATTGATTGTAATATTCGCAATAGGAAGCGCAAATGCACAGGAAAAGAAGTATAAAGTGCATACCGTCGCGTTCTACAACCTTGAAAACCTTTTCGATACCATTAACGGACCGAATTTCGATGAAGAGTACCTTCCGCAGAACGGATGGACGGCTAAAAAATACCAAAAAAAACTCAACAACCTTGGTCGTGTAATTCCGGGAATCGGTACGAACGACCAACAAAAAGAGTCGCCCGTAATATTAGGTGTATGCGAGATTGAAAACCGGCGTGTTCTCGAAGACCTTGTAAAAAATTACCAAATGGTAGGCAAAGACTATGGTGTGATCCACTTTGACTCGCCAGACAAACGCGGAATCGACGTTGGAATGCTGTACCAGAAGAAATTCTTTAAACCCACATCTTATGTTAATATCCCTTTAATGATTACTCAGGGTGAAGCAAAAGAATCCAAAAAAGAAGAAGCTGAAGAAAAAACCGACGACGTTATTGAAGTTGCTAAAGACAAACGCGTCTACACGCGTGATGTGCTTTTAGTAACCGGCCTTCTTGAAGGCGAGGAAATTCACGTTCTCGTGAACCACTGGCCTTCTCGCTCGGGCGGAGAAAAAAGAAGCAGCCCGTACCGTGAAGCGGCTGGACGATTAAACCGCAAGATCATGGATTCATTGTTTGCAATTAATCCAAATGCGAAAATCATTACAATGGGCGATTTGAATGACGGAAGCTACAACAAAAGCGTAAAAGAAGGAATCGGCGCCAAGCTTAAAAAAGACGACGTTAAGCAAGGCGGCATCTACAACCCGTTCGAACAAATGGCAAAAGAAGGCCACGCAAGTTTGTTCTATCGTGATGCAGGCGATATTTTTGACCAGATCATGGTGTCGGAAGCGTTGGTAAAAAACGATTACTCCTCGTTCAGATATTGGAAAGCCGGCATTTACAACAAGCCGTTCCTGATCCAAACAACCGGCCAGTACAAAGGCTATCCGCTACGCAACTCGGTAAGCGAACCCGGTTTTAGCGACCACTTCCCGGTTTATGTCTATCTGATAAAAGAAGTAAAATAGACTGAGCCAATTTTTCTTAGAAGCCACGAATTCATGAAACAAAATGGATTCGTGGCTTTCTATTTTGATGTGGTTTCTAAACCAGGAAAATTCGAATTGCTGCGCCAGTTCGCTAACACTCGTGCCGCGGCCGGAATTTCAATCTTCAAATCTTCAAACAATTAAATTGAGCATTTTTCTGTAAATTAGTAGAAACATTACGCTATGGCAATCCAGAAACCTTTTAACCTGAACAAATGGATCGATGAAAATCGCCATCTGCTAAAGCCGCCAGTTGGAAATAAAAATATTTATACCGACTCAGGCGATTACATTGTCATGGTCGTTGCAGGCCCAAATGCGCGTAAAGACTATCATTACAACGAAACCGAAGAACTTTTCTATCAGCTCGAAGGATCCATAAAAGTATTGGTCCAGGACGAAGGCGAGAAGAAAGTTCTAGAGTTAAACGCAGGCGACATGTATCTGCACAAAGCCAGGACGCCACATTCGCCCATACGCGAAGCCAATTCAATCGGACTCGTAGTCGAACGAAAACGCGCTGGAAAGGGTTTTACCGACGGGCTTCTTTGGTTTTGCGAGAACTGCAACCACAAGCTCTATGAAGTATATTTTGAATTGCATGATATAGAAAAAGATTTTCTTCCGCATTACGAACATTTTTACAACTCCGAATCATTGCGCACCTGCGACAAGTGCGGCACAGTGATCGAACGTTGAGTTACATCAGCCTATGAATAACAGCACAACAAGAACGTTCGGCGATTTCACGTGGACCGACATCCAAGATCCGGCAGAAGAACAACTGCTGGGACTCGTCGAAAAGTATGATCTCGATATTCTACCTATTCGCGACAGCGTCGAACCCGGACATCTTCCGAAATATGAAGACCTTACGGATTTTGATTTTGTAATTCTGCGCGCATACACTGCAAACGAGGATGACAATATTTCTAATGTTGAAGGACTTTCAAACAAGGTCGCTTTCTTCTACAACGCAACGAATCTCATTACAATTCACCGGATGCCATTCGGGTTTCTTGAGAATTTATTGATATCCGACCGGACGTATTGCAGCGCCTACGAGCTTCTGATAGTGCTGTTTAAAGAGATTGTTTCAACGTATATCAAACCTTCACAATGGCAGATCAAACAGATTGATGAGGCTGAAGAGCTAATTTTTCTCGAAAATAATGCGAAGATTTCGCTTAAGGATTTATACTATCAGAAAGCGGAATCGCGCCTGACGAAGAAGTTGCTTCAGATGACACAAAATGTAGTCAGGCAAATAGATATTCCGGAAGAACATGCATCGCAACTGCAGGATGTGAAGGACGATCTTGTGAAATTGGTCCATAACTATGAGGAAGTCTGGTCGGATGCGAACAATTTAATGAACACGTATCTCTCGGTCGCCGCTCAAAAAAATAACGATGTGGTAAAGCTGCTGACAGTTTTTTCGGCCTTCTTCCTGCCATTAACATTCATTGCCGGAATCTACGGAATGAACTTCGATTACATGCCGGAACTGCGTACGAAAAACGGCTACTTCTATGTACTTGGTGTAATGGTGCTGGTTTGCGTTCTTGTTTATGCATGGTTTAAGAGAAAGAAAATCCTTTAGGAGGCAACGCATCTGCAGATTTTAATTGGCTCCTTCTAGTCGATTAAATAAATTATATTTGCCGCACAATTCTAAAGAACCACATATGCCAACAATTGCCAACCAGTTCGGAATACGCGAAGCGCTTGAACAACTGGGAATTAAAGAAATAAATAACGGAACATCAACCGGGCTTGAATCATTTGCGAACGGTGAAATCCTGGAAAGTTACTCGCCGGTTGACGGACAACTGATCGGAAAGATAATTATGTCGACGCCCGCCGATTACGAAAAAACAATACAAACTGCAGCCGAAGCTTTTAAATCATTCCGACTGATGCCTGCCCCACAACGTGGAGAACTGGTACGTCAGTTTGGAAATAAGCTTCGTGAGAATAAAGATGCGCTTGGCAAACTTGTTTCGTATGAAATGGGGAAATCGCTTCAGGAAGGTTATGGCGAAGTTCAGGAAATGATTGATATCTGCGATTTGGCAGTCGGGATGTCCCGCCAGTTGTACGGACTTACGATGCACTCCGAACGTCCGGGCCACCGAATGTATGAGCAATATCATTCACTGGGAATCGTCGGAATCATTTCAGCTTTTAATTTTCCGGTTGCCGTATGGTCATGGAATGCAGCATTAGCGTGGATCTGTGGCGATGTATGTGTTTGGAAACCCTCTGAAAAAACGCCGTTATGCGGAGTCGCTTGTCAGAACATTATGGCGCAGGTCGTGAAAGAAAATAATCTTCCGGAAGGAATCAGTTGTTTGATCAACGGCGATTATAAGATCGGCGAATTGATGTCGGCCGACGCCCGCATTCCACTTGTTTCCGCTACAGGATCAACGCGAATGGGAAAAGAAGTGGCCAAGGCTGTAGCGGCAAGGCTCGGAAAATCGCTACTCGAATTAGGAGGAAACAATGCCATTATTGTCACGCCTGATGCGGATATTAAAATGACAGTAATTGGAGCCGTTTTCGGCGCTGTTGGAACAGCCGGACAAAGATGTACTTCTACAAGACGGTTGATCATCCACGAAAGTATTTATGACAAAGTCCGCGATGCAATCGTATCGGCTTACGGGCAATTAAAAATCGGAAATCCACTTGATCAGAATAACCACGTTGGTCCGCTGATCGATACTGGCGCTGTACAAATGTATCAGGATGCGCTAAAAAAAGTTGTTGCCGAAGGCGGTAAACTTATCGTTGAGGGCGGCGTTTTATCTGGCGAAGGCTACGAAAGCGGCTGCTATGTAAAACCGGCAATCGCAGAAGCGGAAGGTCACTGGGAAATTGTACAACACGAAACTTTCGCTCCTGTTCTTTATCTGATCAAATACTCAGGCGAAGTTGAAAATGCCATTGAATTGCAAAATGGCGTCGCTCAGGGATTATCGTCGGCAATTATGACGAATAATTTACGTGAAGCCGAACGTTTTCTTTCTGTTGCAGGTTCCGACTGCGGAATTGCGAATGTAAATATCGGAACGTCGGGAGCTGAGATTGGCGGCGCTTTTGGCGGTGAAAAAGATACCGGCGGCGGACGTGAATCGGGCTCGGACGCTTGGAAGATCTACATGCGCAGGCAAACGAACACAATCAACTATACAACAAGCCTTCCGTTGGCCCAGGGAATAAAATTTGATCTGTAAGAGGTTCAAGTTGCAGGGGTTCAACGTGAAACCGTCCATAAATTTAACAAGCCGTTTCGGGAGAAGCGGCTTTTCTATTTAATTCCGACCGCGCTCAAGCGGATAAATATCAGGTAACGGGTCGCTTTGCCAGTATTCCTTTGTATCAATATCCAAAATTGAAAGGGGTCCTTTAAATGCGGCACCCGTATCAATGTTCCAGACATTGGCCATTTGGACGGGAACGGTTTTTCCAATTTTTGTCACTGGTGTATGGCCGATAAAGATTTCTTTGTACAGGCTTAATCGCTTCGGATAAACGGCGTCGGTACAACGTAACGATTTATCGAGTCCGCAAGCCATTTCCCACAGCGTGCGATCCCAAAACAATAATCTCGGATAAACTTCGTGTTCAACTCCGTGCATGTTTGTAAAGCCGGCATGAACAAATAAACGCTTCTCCTCGTCGCAATGGCAACTTTGCAAGGAATCCAGGAAACCAATGTGCCGTTGCTTATCCTCAATCGAAAGATCCGCATAAGCAACTACTGTTGATTCGCCACCGTGATGGTACCAAAGCTCATTGTCTTTTCCGCGAAGCCAATCCATCAGGAGATCGTCATGATTACCGCGGATGAATATGCAATCCTGCTTGTCCCTTAGGTCAATCAGAAAATCCAGAACCTGAGGCGACTCGCTCCACCCATCTACATAATCTCCAAGAAATATTAATTTATCGTCAGGGGTGACTTTTGCCCGGTCAAATACCTGATCGATAGCTTTTAGTCCGCCGTGAATATCACCAATAACCAAAGTTCTTCCCATAAGCGTATTTACATCTGTAATAATACTTCAAGTTAGCGGATTTTCAATTAACTATTCTTGTAGAATTCCTATAAAAACAGGTATTATAGAATAGTAGCTTTACAATACGAATAGAAGCCACGGTAATAAAGGGTTCCAAGATAAGAAATCCTGTATGCACTCGATATGTTCGACTTAAGATGACTGTAGTTTGTTATTTGCTGAGGTCCGCTGGATCATTTTCCGGCGGACTTTTTTTAACCTTTAGCGATTGCGGCAGATTTTCTGTAACGACAGTGTTTAAGGCGGCACTACCTTTACAATGCGATCTTTCGTTGGATTGTTAAAACCGATGCAGGCCGGAGGCACATCGTTTTGAGATTTTAGTACGAAAACGGCAATCGAGAGGTTGCCGTTTTTTATGTGGTATCGTATTTCATCTTTCGTAGAATCCGCATCGCCTCTTTAAACGAAAGATATACATTTGGATGCGTACAGCTTTTCAGTATCGGCTTCGCGTCAACGAGTTTTTGCTTCGCATCGTTAAAGCCGTTCAGGTAACATATCATCAGGTTCGACGGCAGATTCGCAAGATCTTTATGTTCGCCCGGAGACAAACTACTTCCTTTTTGCATTTTCGAAAGCAGCGCCAGATTCGAATTGTAAATATGATACAGCATTTTCCGGTTGTATTCCGGCGGCTGGAACAGCATTTCACGGTCGATCTTATAATAGCCGTTGTCATAAAACCGGATGGTTTGCCGCTCAAGCGGATAGTGGCTCGTGCGGTCGTTTAACCCCAGCGGAACGTATTCCGTAATCGTAAATGAATCGTTGTCGAATGTTATGGTCACATCGTCCTGTGCCGAATAAAATAGTTTTACCTGTTCGTTTATAAGCTCGATATCTACACGCGATAGAAATGTTTGTCCGCGCACCTGACGCTTGACTCCTGCCCAGCAAATCACAAAGAGTTCCTTAAAGACACGGTATTTTGGCGAGATGTCACGATGCTTGAGATTCATAAAATCAATCACGCCACCCAAAGTATGTTCGATGCTGTTGCGGGAGTTATTTTCGATTCCGGAAACGGTTCCAACGTTCGAAAAACTCTTTTCAGGCGCGTGTTCCACAGGAATCGAGTTGCTGCCGCGACGCATGAAAATGGTTCCGGCAACAATCATATGGATCCCTTTTTTGAAATAGGAGGTTTTGGAATTTGGCTTTATCGTCACCAGCCCGATTACACGGTCTTTTGGCAAACTCGGGAATGGCACGTTGTCGTATTGAATGATTGGCGGATTTTCCAAAAATGCATTCACGAGGTTCTGAATACGGCTGTCATCAAAGAAATCATCACCAACAATTTCGTTGTCCTGGTCTTCAACACCAACAACAATGTAAGAATTATTCCCTGGATTTGAGTTCGAAAGCGCACAAATATGTTTTAGAAATTTCGCTTTTCCTTCACGCGAATGCAGGTTCAGCTGGCGCTTTTTATCATAGAAACTGCTCTCGTCATTATGCGCGAGCAAGTTCTTAATCAGAAGGCGCTTGTTTATCATACAGTTAATTTGAAGCTGTTCCCGCTGTCCGCTTTATCTTTTTTTCGCTCCTGCGTCGCTAAAAAAAGGATACCGCTTCTATCGGGGCTAGGGCCGCTACTCGGAATCATAAATTCCGGTTCACAAGGGTACTTGAAGCCTGGGCTGTTGGCATCACGATTAAATCCGCAATATTTATATGATACGGCCGGGAAACGACAAAATGAATAACATCAGCAATATCTTCAGGCTGTAATGGCTCAAATCCTTTGTAAACGTTTGCCGCCCGTTCCGCATCGCCTTTGAACCTTACATTCGAAAATTCGGTGGAAACCATTCCCGGATGAACAGCGCCAACCCGAATTCCGTACGGGTTCAAGTCCATTCGCATTCCCTGGCTGATCGCGTCTACAGCATGTTTGGTGGCACAATACACGTTCCCGTTCGGATAGACTTCCTTGGCCGCAGTGGATCCAATGTTAATGATGTGACCTTTGCGTCTTTCGATCATCTTCGGGATTACGACCCTTGAAACGTACAACAATCCTTTTACGTTGATGTCTACCATCGCGTCCCAGTCATCGAGATTCCCATCCTGAACCGGGTCGAGTCCGTGCGCATTCCCGGCATTATTGATCAGGATGTCGATCTCGGCAAAGTTTGCCGGAAGCGACTCAATGCTTGTCTGTACTTCTTCTTTGTGACGCACATCAAAAATCAGCGTGTAGACGTCTGTTTGCTGCGAAAGTTCATCCTGCAACTCCGCCAGACGGTCTTCACGGCGTCCGCAGAGAATGACTTTGTAATTATTCTTGGCGAAAGTTCGGGCAGTTGCTCTGCCAATTCCGCTCGTTGCTCCTGTTATTAATACTGTTTTCATAATTTCTTTTTTAACGTCTGTGGTTTAAAAGCGGCGCGTTTTCTTATAGGGCAACGGTCTACGGTACTTTCTCTCCCATGCTTGCAATCCAGATTGCAAACCAATCTTCCAATTCGAGTTCAAGTTCCGTTGCCTTCATCAACTGTTGGATTCTAGCCACGTTCGCCGTTCCCGCTACGGGAATAATGTTCGCCGGATGACGCAGAGTCCACGAGAGCAGGATTGTATCGTCGCCACATTCGTACTTCGTGGTTAACTCGGCCAAAAGCTTTTTCAGGCGTTGCACTTGTTGGGTATCAGCGCGAAAAACACAACCCAGCGGATTCCATGCCATCGGCCTGATATTGTTCATTTGCATGTGGTCTAGCGTGCCATCGAGCATCGCAGTAAAATGCGTAGCCGAAAACTGGATCTGGTTGTAGTCAACCTGGACACGTTGCCTTATAAGGTCGGTCTGCGAAGGTGTGAAATTTGAAACGCCAAAATCTCTAATCTTTCCCTGTCGCTTTAACTGCATCACGGCTTCGGCAATTTCATCTGGATGCATCAACGGACTTGGGCGGTGCAGCAACAAAACGTCAAGGTAGTCGGTACCAAGATTTTGAAGTGAATTTTCGGCACACCAGATTATGTAGTCTTTCGAGTAATCATAATGTTTGATGCGGTGATTCCTGTTTTCGGAAATATGTCTGATGCCGCACTTCGTAATGATCTGAATTGAGTCGCGGTTAATTTTACTCTGTGAAAACGCAGCGCCAAACTCCGCTTCGGTTGTGTAGCTTCCGTAGATGTCGGCGTGGTCGAAAGTAGTGATCTTATTTTCCAGGCAAACCACTATCAGACTTGCCATTTCCGATGTCGTAAGCTTCTTGTCCCACGCGCCCCAGTTCATCGTGCCTGCGATAATTTTTGATAGCATGCCAAGTTATTGTTAAGGTGTAAATTCTGTAATCTGTGTAAAAAGAAAGATAATAATTTAGTCAATCTTAAATCTATTAATAAACTCAAATTTATGAAATCAATTAAAAAAATGCTGCTTTGCGGACTCGGGATCGCGACAATGGCAACCATAGGTAGTTGTAGTGATGAAGATACCAACAAGGATTTCGCCGGGGGAACATCCCGGATGACCGTGCGGATGACTGATGCCCCAGGTGATTATGACGAGGTGAATGTGGAAGTTCTTGATGTGATGATCAAGGGTGATGCAAGCGCGAGCGAAGAAGGCTGGGTTAGTGTTGGGAACGTTACACCCGGCATTTATAACTTACTCGATCTTACGGGCGGCGTAAATGTTCTATTGGCCGACAATGAAGTGGAAGCGGGTCATCTTGGACAAATTCGTCTTATTTTGGGGGATAACAATACTGTTGTAAAGGATGGCGTAACATACGACTTAAACACTCCAAGCGCGCAACAGTCGGGCTTGAAGCTACAAGTTAATCAAGATCTTGAAGCGGATCTTGACTACAACTTTCTTATCGACTTTGACGTTGCGCAGTCTGTTGTCTCAGCAGGCAACTCCGGAAATTACAACCTACATCCTGTGTTGAGGATCGTATCCGAGGCAAACGGAGGCTCCATCCGTGGGCATGTTATTCCAGGACCTTATCAAATTTTAGCAAGCGTATCTGCGGGAAGCCAAACCATTTCATCCTTTGCAGATCAAACCGGTAATTTTGTATTGCAAGGCGTTCCCGAAGGCACTTACACAGTCACCATCACAAGCAGTTCTTCGCTCTCGGCCAGCCCCGTTACTATTCAAAATGTGACAGTAGTCAGCGGCGAGGTTTCTCAGCTGGGCGAGATTGCTTTATAAAGTTAAAATGTCATAAAAATTAAGCAAGAGCAACTCTCAATCGGGTTGCTTTCTGTTTTTTAACCAATAATTAACTAAGTTGCTGTAATAAAATCTTGAATTTGCAGCGCTATTATTATGCTCAAAATATACAATAACACACGAGTCTGATGGAAGAAAATACTGCTGCTTTAGACATAAGGGCAATTAATGAAAAGATTGAGAATGAAAGTGCTTTTATCGAGTTGCTGCAGATGGAACTTGGAAAAGTGATCGTTGGCCAGAAACACATGATCGAGCGATTGCTGATCGGGCTTTTAGGACAAGGTCATATCTTGCTTGAAGGCGTTCCCGGCTTGGCAAAAACGCTGGCAATCAACACACTGGCTCAAGCTGTACAAGGGTCTTTCAGCCGAATCCAGTTTACGCCCGATTTACTTCCGGCAGACGTAGTAGGCACAATGATCTACAACATCAAGCAAAATGAGTTTACAATAAAAAAAGGACCAATATTCGCAAACTTTATCCTCGCCGATGAAATTAATCGCGCTCCCGCCAAAGTTCAGTCGGCACTGCTCGAGGCGATGCAGGAGAAACAGGTTACAATTGGCGACACGACTTTCACACTCGACAAACCATTTCTTGTTCTGGCGACACAAAATCCAATTGAACAAGAAGGAACGTATACGCTTCCGGAAGCACAGGTCGACCGTTTCATGCTGAAAACCGTTATCGACTATCCGAAGATGGAAGATGAGAGGCTTGTTATCCGGCAGAATCTAAAAGGCGCTTACGAGTCGGTGAACCCGATAATTTCGACAGCGCAGATTATGCGTGCGCAACAGGCGGTACGCGAAGTGTATATGGACGAGAAAATAGAAAAGTATATTCTGGATATTGTTTTTGCGACACGTTATCCGGAGAAGTATAAACTCGAAAAGCTGAAGCCGTTAATTAGTTTCGGCGCCTCACCACGAGGTAGCATTAGCCTTGCAACAGCTGCAAAATGCTATGCGTTCATCAAGCGCCGCGGCTACGTGATTCCTGAAGATGTGCGGGCTGTCGTGCATGATGTATTGCGCCATCGTATCGGGGTGACGTATGAAGCCGAGGCCGAAAACATTACTTCAGTCGACATCATCAACAAAATCGTCAACGAAGTAGAAGTTCCTTAATAGTTATGAGATAGGAGGGTTGAGAAGCCATAGTTACAAATCGGATTGCTCAATACTCAGATCTGATATCTAATATTTAAAAAGTGGATACCAAAGAGCTTTTAAAAAAAGTCAGGAAAATCGAAATCAAGACCCGAAGGCTGAGCGATCATATCTTTTCGGGCGAATACCATACATCTTTTAAAGGACGTGGAATGACGTTCAGTGAAGTACGCCAATATCAATTTGGCGACGACGTGCGGGCAATCGACTGGAATGTCACCGCGCGCTACAACGAACCTTATGTAAAAGTTTTTGAAGAAGAGCGTGAACTTACGATGATGCTGATGGTGGATATCAGCGGATCGGAAAGCTTTGGGTCGAAGAACCAGTTCAAGGAGGAAATAATCACTGAGATTGCCGCAACAATGGCTTTCTCAGCTACACAAAACAACGATAAAATTGGCCTCTTGCTTTTTTCCGACAACGTCGAACTGTACATACCGCCAAAAAAAGGGAAGTCACACGTACTTCGGATAATCCGTGAATTGATAGAATTTCGCCCCAAAAGCCGAAAAACCGATATTGCCGGTGCGCTGCGTTTCCTGTCGGCTACTCAAAAGAAAAAAGCGATCGTTTTCCTGATTTCTGATTTTCTGTCTGATAATTATGAGCAAACAATGAAGATTGCGTCGAAAAAACACGACATCACTGGAATAAGGGTTCATGACAGCCGCGAAGAGCAACTTCCCAACATCGGAATGGTTGAAATGCTTGACGCGGAAACAGGCGAGATCCGGCTCGTGAACACGGGCTCAAAAACCATCCGGCTCGAATACGCACAATATTATCAAGACAAGATGAGGTATTTCAAAGAGACCTTTCATAAATGTGGTTCCGGCATCGTAAACACCCGTGTAGACGAAAGTTATGTAACGAAACTACTTGGCTATTTTAAATCAAGGGCATGATGAAACGTGCACTCCATATCATTGTCCTGGTGCTGTTTTTTGGCTCGGTACACGCGCAGCAAACCAAGGTTCGGGCTTCGGTAGATACCACGAGAAATAAAATTGGCGCCCAGTTCGACCTTTCATTGCGAACTACCGTCGAACCGAAATCGGCAGTCGTGTTTCCGTCAGGCGCGAACTTCGGCCAATTAGAGGTCATACGCGATTATGTTGCAGATACGATTTCAAACAACGGAAAGCTCGAGCTTATCAAAAGATATGGGCTAACACAATTCGACTCAGGCCGCTATACGATTCCGCCACTTCGCGTTTTAATCGACAACAAGCCGTATTTTACAGATTCGATAAACATTGAAGTCGTCGATGTTGCGGTCGACACGCTAAAGCAAAAGATGTTCGACATCAAACCCATTTTAGAAGCAGAACAGGATCGACTGCCGATAGTTATAAAGTGGATCTTAATTGTCCTGGCTATTGTAGGCATTGGATTTCTCGCCTATCGCTTGATCCGGAAATATCTTCGCAGGAGCGAAATTAAAGTCGAAAAGTCCCCGATTGAGCGCGCAACGCAACTACTTCAAATCCTTGAAAAGAAGGAGTTGTTGCAAAAAGGCGAGATCAAGCCGTATTATAGTGAATTGACGGACATAGCACGAAGTTACATCGAGGAAGCCATACACATTCCGGCAATGGAAAGTACGACTTCCGAACTAATCGCAGCACTTCGAAGCGTCTCGGTTGCAAAGAAAATCGCTGTTCCTGCAGAAGTGCTCCAAAACCTTGAAAACGTTTTGCGACAGGCCGACCTTGTAAAGTTCGCCAAGTCGCGCCCGCTTGATTACGAAATTAAATCGGACCGGCAGAAGATTGAAAAAGCGATCCTTTTACTTGATAAATCGGTGCCGGAACTCACAGAAGATGAGGTGCAGCAACGGGAAACGCTACGTCTGGAAACGCTGAAGAAGCGACGCCGGAACAAAATTGTAATTTTGGTCAGTACTGCCTTTCTGCTGCTTATAGGAACGGCTGTGTACTTTATAGCGACGAAAGGCTTTGATTTCGTTAAAGACAACGTGGTTGGCCATCCTACAAAAGAGCTTATAGAAGGCGAATGGGTATCAAGCGAGTATGGAAATCCTGCTATTGCCATTGAAACGCCCGCGGTTTTGAAAAGAATGGATCCTGAGAAGTTTCTGCCGAAGGGAACAATGGCATTGTTAAAGGAATTCCAATCTTTTGCGTATGGGTCGATGCTTGGGAATTTCTACGTTGTGGTTTCTACGAACACCTATAAGGGCCAGGCCCAAATTGATCTCCGCAAAGGCATCGACGGGATGATAAACGTGATGGAACTGCAAGGCGCACGGAACATTCTTGTTAAGCAGGACGAATACAAAACCGCGAATGGCATAAGCGGAATGAAGGCGTACGGATCTTTTACCATTGTAGATCCCGAAACAAAAGACAAGAGGAACTTACATTATGAGGCGCTATTATTCAAACAACAAAATGGCCTCCAACAAATTATGATTATACATGAAGATGGTGATAAATACGCCGAAGCTATAACACAACGAATATTAAATTCGGTCGAACTTCAAACCGCAAACGCGCCATGACGGATATATCTTTTATGCATCCGGGCTTTTTCTGGCTTTTCCTGCTGCTGCCACTGTTGATAAGCTGGCACATCTGGCAGCGAAATCAGCGCATCGTGCCGTTAAAAGTCAGTTCGATCGGCGGGTTCAAAACCGTTACGCGCGCCGAGAGATTAAAGCCTGTATTGTTTGTGCTGCGTCTGCTGGCGCTTAGTTCGCTTATTATAGCCCTTGCGCGGCCGCGAACAGTTAACATGAGCAGCAAGACAAAAAGCACAAATGGAATCGATATTGTAATGGCAATTGACGTTTCCGGAAGTATGCTCGCACGCGATTTTAAGCCTGATCGTATGGAGGCGCTGAAAGAGGTTGCCCAGGATTTTGTAAGGGAACGGCAAAATGACCGCATTGGATTAGTTGTTTATGCTGCCGAAGCATATACCAAAACACCTGTCACCAGCGACAATGCTATGGTTTACAATGCAGTACGCTCAATCCGGTACGACAACTTGCTCGAAGACGGAACCGGAATTGGAATGGGACTCGCAACCGCCGTAAACCGACTCAAAGACAGCAAAGCAAAAAGCAAGATCATCATCTTGATGACCGATGGAGTCAACAATGCAGGTTTCATTGAGCCTGTCACGGCAGCCGACATTGCCAAGCAATACGGGATCAAAGTGTACACGATCGGAATTGGCACAAACGGAATGGCCGCAATGCCAGTTGCGGTTGCTGCCAATGGCGAGTTGCTTTACAAGATGTTGCCCGTTGAGATCGATGAGGATTTAATGCGGACCATCGCTAATAACACCGGGGGAAAATATTTCAGGGCAACAAACAACAGCAGGCTTAAGACAATCTATGACGAAATCAACAAGCTGGAGACGACCGAAGTAGAGGAATTAAAGTTCTATGATTATGACGAGAAGTTCCGTCCCTTCGCATTGCTGGCCCTTGGCCTCATATTGTTGGAAATTGGTTTACGAAACACGGTTTTCAGAGGATTTATTTAAATGGAAATAGACGAAAAAAAATACCTGTACCTGTTGCTGCTGATTCCGCTTTTGCTGGCGTTTTTCGTATACAATATGTATTGGAAACGCCGAAAGCAAAGGGAGTTTGGCGATCTGGAACTTGTGAAGCGTTTGCTGCCGGAGCTTTCAGTCTTGAAACAATGCTTAAAATTTGTTTTGATGCTATTGGTTCTGGCTTTTCTGACGCTCGGGTTAGCGAACCCGAAAGTTGGAACAAAATCAGCCACTGTGAAACGCGAGGGAATTGACATTGTTTTTGCAGTCGATGTCTCGAAAAGCATGTTGTGTGAAGACATCGCGCCGAGCCGTCTTGGCAAAAGCAAACAAATTGTATCGCAACTGATAAACCAACTCGGCGGCGACAGGATCGGAATCGTAGCCTATGCTGGAAGCGCTTTTCCGGTCTTGCCGATAACCGGCGATTATAGTGTCGCAAAGATGTATCTTCAGGGAATTAACCCAGAAATCGTTTCGTCTCAGGGAACGTCACTCGATGAGGCACTTGAACTTTCGAGCTCTTTATTTGATGAAAATTCAAAGACGAGCAAATTGATTATATTGATATCCGACGGAGAAGATCACTCGAGTGGTGCGGAAACCGCCGCCGATGAGGCCAAAGACGATGGAATTAAGATCATTACTGTCGGGATTGGAACCGAAAAGGGCGGCCCGATTCCGTTAAAGCGAAATGGTGTTGTACAAAGATTTCAACGCGACGAAGAAAACGCAGTTGTGATCACAAAACGCAATACTGAAAGCCTCGAAGCAATTGCCAACGCAAGCCAGGGATATGTTAACGGAAATAACACCCGCGAAGCAGTCAATTTTGTAAGGAAACGCCTCGCCAGCATTGAGAAAACGGAATTTGAAACGCAGGAGTTCACCGATTATAATTCACAATTTCAATGGTTTTTGGGATTTGCTTTCGTATTATTGGTGTCCGAATTCTTTCTTACCGAGCGAAAAAGTAAATGGCTCGAAAAACTTAATCTGTTTAACGAAAGGAAACAATGAAAAAGATCATCTTGCTTTGCGTATTTTTAACGGTTGCGTCAGCCTCTGCTCAAAAAGCGGAGAAAGACCGTTTTCTGCCAAAGGGCAACGCTGAGTTTACAGCAAAAAACTATGACGAAGCAGAAGCAAGTTTCAGGATGTCACAATCGAAATTCCCTAACAAAGCGGCCGCTGCATACAATTTGGGCAATACAATTTATAAGATTAACCAGCCTGCCGAAGCTAAAAATGCGTACGCCAAAGCAATAGAGACGGCAAGAAGCAGGACGGAAAGACATCGTGCTTATCACAATATAGGCAATATATTTATGAAAGAAAAGGATTATAAATCGGCTGTTGAAGCATATAAACAGGCACTTAGAAACAATCCCGCCGACGATGAAACCAGATACAATTACGCACTTGCAAAAAAATTATTACGCGACAATCCGCCAAAAGACGACAAGGAAGTGCATGATAAAAAACCCGAAGGCAACCAAAAACAGGAGCAGCCCGCGCCAGATAAAGGCGGTGATGAGGAAGATAAAAACAATCCTCAAAACGACGGCGACAATAAAGACCAAGGCAACAAACCCCCAAAACAGCAGCCCCAGTCGCAAGGAATATCGAAGCAGCGCGTTCAAAATTTGCTGGACGCTGTAAACAATGAAGAACGCAAGGTCCAGAACAAGGTCAACTCCCGCAAAGTTCAGGGCACGGCTGCCAATAGCGAAAAAGACTGGTAGCAATAGCAAACGATTATTAACAGGAATAAATAGATCAACCATGAAAAAACTAATTTTTATTTTGCTTGTAAGCATTCAAAGCTTCGCACAAGGGCTGTTTGAAGTCAGGACCAGCCACGAAAAGCTCGGCATCAACGAATTATTGCGTGTGGATTTTGTTATGCATGATGACGGACAAAATTTTATAGCACCAAAATTTGAAGGTTTTATTGTAAAAGAAGGCCCGCGCACAAATCAGTATGAGGAAACGATTAACGGCAAACGACGATACAGCCTTGAATATTCGTATCTGCTGCAGCCACAAAAAAAGGGTGCCGCTACTATTGACCCTGCAACTGTGGAGATCAGCGGCGATACCTTCAAAACGGCACCTGTACATATTACTATAACGGATGCCGTTAAGATTACAGGAAAATTGCAAACCCTGGAGCTTCCCGTTCATCCTGCGTACCTTGAAACCGACGATGAATAAATAGATTACACCAACAGAAGACAGATATAATGAGCACGGATTAATGAAAAAGAGTCTCTTACTTTTACTGCTATGTTTTCAAGGCGCCTATGCGCAGGTTGTATTTGAAGCCCGCGTCAGCAAGCAAACGCTTGCAATAGATGAGACGCTGCAAGTCGACTTTGTGATGAATGGCGACGGCGACAATTTTGTTCCGCCTTCGTTTGAAGGATTTCGCGTGGTTGCAGGCCAGCGACAATGGATGAACAGTATGATTCGCAACGGACGCGCGACCCTATACAAGGGCTATTCTTACAATTTGACGCCATTGCGACAGGGAATCCTGAACATTCAACCGGCAACTGTAGAAATAAACGGACAGATTTATCGATCAAACAGCGTTCCCATTCGGGTTACGCCTGCCATACACAGAAAGACCGATCCCCAGTCGCTTGCCGAAGATGAAATTCACCTTGTAGCCGAAATATCGAAGACCAATCCGTTTGTTAACGAACCCATCACGATTGTCTACAAACTTTATTGCGGTTACGATATTGGTATCACAGGCTGGAAAGATCTGGAAATGCCGAAATACAATGATTTCTGGAGTCAAAAAATCGATGCTCCGCAGAAGGTATTAGAAGGCAACTATAACGGAAAGCGTTATCAGTATGTGGTGGTCAAACGGGATGTACTTTATCCACAGAAAACAGGCCGGCTCAAGATTGAACCGTATTCGCTCGATGTGACGGTGGCGCTTCCAACCAACAGGCGCAATATTTTCGGGCAGATGCAGGTGATTCAGGATAATAGAAAAATTTCGGCTGGCACTAAAACCATTGATGTAAAACCCTTGCCTGAAACTGGGAAGCCTGACGAATTTTCGGGTGCAGTCGGAAAATTTAAATTCGAAGTTACGCCCTCGCGAACTACAGTTCGATACGGTGAAAGCCTCGACCTTGCAGTTAGCGTAAGTGGAACCGGAAACCTCAAGCTGTTCGATCTTCCGAAGCCAGTTGTACCGGTTGATATTGAAATGTACGATCCTGTACGAAAAGACCGCATCAGCACGCCGCTCTCGGGCATGAACGGCAAGATAACGGATGTCTACACCTTAGTTCCGGGAAGCGAGCGCAACTACAGCATTAAGCCATTATCGTTTACCTATTTTGACCCGTCAAGTGGTCGTTACGAAAAAATCACATCGGATGAGGTAACGATACGCGTGCTTGACGGTGCCGGATTCGCTGACCAACACTTAGCCGGTGAGTCGGTCGACAAACAACCCGTCCAGGCGTCAGACCAGTTCAGGTTTATAAAACTTAAATCACGTCTCGTTCCGATGTCACGTCAGGATTTCTTTGGCTCCCCATTATTCTACGGATTAGTGGCCCTGCCGTTACTCGCGATTCCGGCGCTGGTTCTTTTGCGACGGAGAAAAACGGCCGCCGACCGAGATGTTGCGGCAACCAAAAGCAAAAATTCCGAATCCCTTGCACGAAAGTATCTAGTGGAAGCGTATAAAAACCGCTCAAACAAGGAGTTGTTCTACATTGCACTTGAAAAAGCACTGCACAATTTTCTAAAAGCAAAGCTGAATATTGAAACATCAGAAATGAGTAAAGAAAACATCCGCCAGTTGTTGCTGGCACGGAACGCACAAGCGGAGGCGGTAGACGACTTTTTGCAACTAACCGAGAACTGCGAATTCGCGCGTTATTCGCCTTCTTCCACGGGTGCGATCCAGCACGATTATGACAAAGCGGTACACGTGATTTCTGCGCTCGAGAAGCAACTATAATGCGAATTAGAATGAGAATATTCGCTGTCCTTCTGCTGTTGATTACGCAATCCGTTACGGCGCAACCCTCCTTTGAGCGTGGCAATGATTTTTATCGAAGCGGCAACTTCAAGTCGGCTGCAGCCGAATATGAGAACCTGCTGAAGAGCGGAAAGGAGTCGGCCGAATTGTACCACAACCTGGCTAACGCCTACTATAAAATGAATCGGTTGGGTCACTCCATATATTTTTATGAGAAAGCGCTGCTGCTCGATCCCAACGACATCGACACAAAGACCAACCTCGAATTTGCCCGGAAGAAGCGCATTGATGAGATCAAGGAAGTGCCGAGAAGCGGCCTCAGCAGCATCATCCGAGATCTTACATCAGTTTTTCATTACAACACTTGGGCTTGGACTACAGTAGCTGCTGCGTTTTTGTTGCTGCTGTGTTTTGCCGCTTATTACTTTTCAATGGCGGCTCACAGAAAGAAAGTTTGGTTTGGCGTGATGTTTTTCCCGCTCGTTCTGATGGTTGTTTCTGTTTTCGCTGCATTCGTCGGATATAACAGTTTTAGCAGCGAACGCCCCGCCATCGTGCTTTCAGGAGTTGCAGAGGTGAAAAGCGAGCCTTCGGAATTAGCTGAAGCTGCATTTGTGCTACATGAAGGAACCAAAGTATATGTCGAGGAATCGTTAGGGAAATGGTCGAAAGTGTGGCTTCCAGATGGCAACAACGGCTGGCTTAGGACCGCAAACATACGCGAATTGAAGGATTAAACAGCCTTTTCTTTAAGCGCGGTAAACCAGTTCTCAATTGACGGATAAATCCATGCCGCTGTCTTTCGGATCGGGTTATAAAAAAGCGATTTTTCTGTTTTTTCGTGCGATAAAAGGCCTTCCCCTGAGTTTAACTTTGCAAAAAGGTTCAGCGTGACACTTAAAATCAGCGTCATCTTCAATAATCCGAAGAATGCGCCTGCAAGTTTATTAAAAATACCCAGACCGGCAAAATTGGCAATCGTGGTAAAGAACTTAGCGAGCAACGAAATCCCGATTACCACGACGATAAACGTCAGTGCAAAAGCCGCAAGTTGTATGGTGCGCGGATTCCATGAAACATGTCCTTCAATGATTGCCCGAATAATATGCGAAAATTTTATCGCTGCCCAAATGCCAACTAACAGCGATAGCAACGAGGCGAACTCAACGAAGAAACCGTTCCAGAGCCCGCGAACGATCCCGTAAACCAAGAGTGCGCCTAATACAAAGTCGATAAAAACCATTACTTCAGTTTATGCGGCGAAGATAATACTTTTGCAATACAACCGCTTCAATCCGTACCTTTGCAGCCTATCAATGAAACGAAATGTCACGAGATATACAACTTAAAGAACGTTGGGAAACACTTGTCAGGATCTTGTCTGATAAATTTTCCCAAGGCGAAGACCTCGACCTTGACGCGATCATTTACCTGATTGGCGTACAGGAATTGGGCAAAGTCCACAAAAAATACAAAAAAGACGAGAAGCTGAACCTGATGCACATTGCAATCTGCCGTTTGCTTGAGCCGTACGGATTTTACGAATTCGATTATGTCGACACCGAAGGCTGGCCGCATTACCGCGTTAAGGAGCAACTTCCGGCGCTGAAAGCAGGTGAACAATCGGTATTGATGAAAGAGGCGATTGTCAATTATTTTATAGAAAAAGAGCTTATTTCGTAGATATGGAGCTTGTTCCTGCTGTCCGTTTTATCTTTTTATCCGTCAACTCCGCAAGCTCCGTTACGCATAAAAAGGATGTCACTGCCATCAGGGCTAAGCAATTATCGTTAAATTTGCATTTCAATTATCAAAAATGACCGAGAACATCAAGCAATATATAGCTGAAGCACAATCTTTTTCGACTGATAACAAAGAGACTTTAGAAGCATTCCGAATCAAATTTCTAGGAAAGAAAGGGATTTTGAACGAGTTTTTCGCCGCGTTCAGAAATGTTCCAAACGACCAAAAAAAGGAGTTCGGACAAGTGATCAACGAGCTGAAGAACGTTGCAGAAGAAAAAGTGCGCAGCATTCAGGAGCTGCTCGAAAGCAAAGAAGAATCAAAAGGAATTTACGGCGATCTTACGCGCCCTGGCGAGCCATTGCAAATTGGTTCGCGCCACCCGATTTCGCTTGTAAAAAACCAGATCATCGATATCTTTTCGAACATCGGATTTAACGTTTCCGAAGGTCCCGAAATTGAAGACGACTGGCACAATTTCACCGCACTGAACCTGCCGGAATATCATCCGGCGCGCGACATGCAGGACACCTTCTTTATCCAGACGAACCCCGATGTATTGCTGCGAACGCACACTTCGTCAGTTCAGGTTCGTTATATGGAAAACACAAAGCCGCCGATCCGTACTATTTCTCCGGGACGCGTGTTTAGAAATGAAGCCGTTTCTTCGCGTTCACATTGTATCTTCCACCAGGTAGAAGGACTTTACATCGACAGGGACGTTTCGTTCGCCGACTTGAAGCAGACGCTTTTATACTTCACCAAAGAAATGTTCGGAAAATCCAAGATTCGCCTTCGGCCGTCGTACTTCCCGTTTACCGAACCAAGCGCTGAGGTCGATATCTATTGGGGATTAAAAACCGAAACTGACTACCGGATCACAAAAGGAACCGGCTGGCTTGAGATTATGGGCTGCGGAATGGTCGATCCTAACGTGCTAAAGAACTGCGGCATCAATCCCGAGGAGTTCAACGGATTTGCATTCGGAATGGGAATCGAGCGTATAGCAATGCTGCTTTACCAAATCAGCGACATTCGGATGTTCTACGAAAACGATGTTCGGTTTTTGGAACAGTTCAAAGCAAGTATTTAAGCCAAAGGCTAAGGGAAAAGAAATAAGTTAAAAGATACGTTGCAGATAGTTCCAGGCCCTAGCCCCGATTGAAGCGCAAATCCTTTTTTGGCGCAGCAGCAAAAAAGATTGCAGTGCAAAGCGGGACAAAGCTCCAAATCCTAAATCAATGAAAAAAGATATTACAATACCTGAAGTTCAGAACGTATTTGTTGCTGCGGTGCAGGAATGGAACGACGATTTTATGGAAAAGGTATGGCATGTTTACCTTGTAAATGATGGCGATTTCAAGCTTGACGGCGTGATGGTGGTTTCGAAAGCGTTTGGGACGATAGAAGGTGAAATGCGTAAAACGTCATTGTTACGACACGCGTTTGTGGAAGTTCCGCCGGTTTCGGTCGTAAAGGTTGAGATGATCGAAAAGAGTGTGCTTGTACTCAACAACGAGTTTATGGTGACTTTCTTTATCGGGAATACGCTATACGACAGAAAATATACGTTCCGCGCCAACAGCATCAATAAATCGGCCGTAGAAGAAGTGCCGGTTTTGTTTGTTGATGGTGTTATTGTACGGTAAGACGCTCGCTATCAGGCAACAGGCAACAGGCGGCTAAAGGCGGATTAATCAAGTTTGTTGGTCAGTTTTCGAAATACTTCCCTGGCTTCTTTTCCTTCGTATAAAATGGCATGAACCGCATTGATTATAGGGGTTTTCGCGCCGTATTCGAGGTTGAGTTCATAAGCGCTTTTTGCGGCATAATATCCTTCGGCAACCATGCTCATTTCCATCATTGCCGATTTTACCGTGTAACCTTTTCCGATCATGTTTCCGAACATCCGGTTTCGCGAAAACACCGAATAGCCAGTTACGAGCAAATCGCCCAGATAAGCCGAGTCGTTGATGTTTCGCTTCATTTTATGGACTTTCTTGATGAACTTCTTCATTTCGCGGATTCCGTTGCTCATTAAAACCGACTGAAAGTTATCGCCATACCCGAGTCCGTGGGCAATTCCCGCAGCTATAGCATAAATATTTTTCAACATCGCCGCGTACTCGGTCCCGATGATATCGTCGGATATTTTTGCCTTAATGTAGTTTCCCGAAAGACAATCGGCTACAACCCTGGCTTTTTCGGCATCGCCACATGCAATTGTGAGGTAGGAAAGGCGTTCGAGAGCCACTTCTTCGGCATGGCACGGACCTGTAATAACCCCGATATTTGCAAAATCGATATTATACTTTTCATTAAAGTGTTCCCCAACGATAAGGCTGGTCTCGGGCACAATGCCTTTAATTGCCGAAAAAATAACTTTGTTGTCAAGGCTTTCGGTGAGCTTCTGAAGCTCGCCGCTTAAAAAGGCCGATGGAATAGCAAAAACAATATAATCGGCATATGCAACTGCTTCGTTAATATCACTTGTGAGTCGGAGTTTTTCTATATGGAACTCGACCGAGCTCAGATAATTGGGATTATGATGATGTTCTTTGATATGTGCGATCGCATCTTTGTTCCGCATGTACCACGCAATTTCCGGCAGGTTTACACAAAGCATCTTTGCAATAGCTGTTGCCCAGCTTCCACCGCCGATAACAGCGAATTTTGGTTGGTTATCCATTATAGATCATTTTGCTTCAAAAGTAGTCAAAAAACAGGCATCAGGAAAGATGCAGGTGCCGCCGAAACCAATCAAAAACCGCACTTTCCAAACATTAACGTAATATTATGAACTTCAGCACAATGACTTTTAAGATCTGGCGTTATTGAACCTATAGTTGCGATACATTGGTTTCGGCCTTATAGATACAGTTAGTTAAATTTTGTTTTTGGTGTTTTGAGAAAGGCGCTTTTGATTATTTCAGAAGCGCCTTTTGATTTATTTCCGATAGAGGTTATTGTGGTCGATGTAGTGCCAGACTTTCTCTGGAAGCAGCGGCCTGACATTCTTTTTGGTCTTTATGTTTTCGCGGATAAAGGTTGATGAGATTTCTACGACGGGCGCATCGATAAAATGAACCTTTGCGTGATTCTTCAGCTGTGAATCGTCTGTTTGCGAGGATATTCTCGGATACACGAAAATCTCATGATTTTCCAAGATGGTTTCATAATTCTTCCACTTTCGCAGCGACTTTAAGTTATCTTCTCCCATAATTAGCGCAAACTCGTGCTGCGAAAATTTTTCCTGGAGGTGTGCGAGCGTATGGACGGTGTAGTTTGGTTGCGGAAGCTTAAACTCGATGTCGGATGGCTTTAGCGAAGGATAATCTTCTGTCGCGAGAAAAACCAGCTGCAGTCGCTGATAATCGTCGAGCAGCGTATCTTTTTTCTTTAATGGGTTGTGCGGCGTTACCACGAGCCAAATCTGTTCCAGATCGGTAAATTCGGCCATGTGGTTTGCAATGATCAGATGGCCGGCATGAATCGGATTGAAGGTTCCAAAATAGAGTCCGATTTTCATATCACGAGTTTACGAATGCCTTCACAAGTTGGTACGCTTCTTCTTTTGCGACATCAAGATCGTAGTTTTTGATGATCTTGTCGAATTGTGGCGCTGTGGCAAGCTCAACCGACGCTTTTGCGATCCGCATGTTGATCTTGTCGTCGCTTTCGGTGGAGCGTTTTTTTAGACGTATCTTCAGCTCGTCGACGCTTGGTGGCTTTACAAACACAGCGAGTGTTTCTTCCGGATAGCGGCGTTTGATGCGAAGGCCGCCGGCAACATCTATATCGAAAATTACATTCTTGCCTTTCGACCAAATGCGATCAATCTCACTTTTTAATGTGCCGTAGAAATTATCGCGATACACTTCCTCCCACTCGAGGAAGTCCTCTGCTTTTATGTGTTTTTTAAACTCTTCGAGAGAGATAAAGTAATAATCGGTACCATGAACTTCTTGTCCGCGCGGCTCACGTGAAGTAGCTGAGATTGAAAATTCCAGGTTAAGCTCAGGAATACCAAGTAAGTGGCGGACGATGGTCGTTTTACCGGATCCGGACGGCGCTGAAAAAACGATTAATTTACCTGTATTCATAGTATCAGTGCTTTCGGTTTCGGTGCGCTTACAGAACGTTTAGGACCTGTTCTTTAATTTTTTCAAGCTCGTCTTTCATCTGGACAACCAGCTTTTGCATTTGCGAATGGTTCGATTTCGAGCCCATTGTGTTTATCTCGCGTCCCATTTCCTGTGTTATGAATCCGAGTTTGCGCCCATTGGCTTCTTTGCCGGCCAGGGTTTCGATAAAATAATTCAGGTGATTCTCAAGGCGGACTTTCTCCTCCGTAATATCGTATTTTTCGAGATAAAAAATCAGCTCCTGTTCGAACCGGTTTTCATCCAGCGTCACTTTTAGGTCTTCGATGGCGGCGCTTAAACGTGTTTTCACGGTTTGGATGCGTTCGCCGTCTAGTGCTACCGTTTCGTTCATCATCGTCATAATGTTGGCGATGCGGTGCAGAAATTCCTTTTCAAGCGCAACACCTTCCGAAACCCTGAAATTCTGAATGTTCTGAAGGCCTTCATCTATGACTTTTTGAATTTCAGACCAGTCGTTCTCGTCGATCTCATCGCGCTCGGTCTTTAAAGCGTCGGGCATGCGGACGGCCATTTTCATCAGTTCAGTCTCATCGGCGTCAGCGTAAACTTCACGTAACTGGCCGATATAGGCTTTTATGATCGGGACATTGACTTTTGTCGAGGTTTGTTCGGAAGTACTTTCTATAAATATCGAAAAATCGATTTTCCCCCGTTCCAGCGCCGTCGCGATTTGGTTTCGCAGCGGCAGTTCCATTTCGCGGTACACCGATGGCATCCTGACGCTGAGATCGAGGCCTTTGCTATTAAGGGATTTGACCTCGACAGTAATCTTCTTCGTTGCAAGTTGCAGCGTAGCTTTGCCGAAGCCTGTCATTGACTGTATCATAATTTTAATAAAGATTCAAAGATAATCAAAAATGATCGTCTGTTTATATGGTGTTGTTGCGCTTTTCTTTTTGTGTCACCAGATAAACCCCACCAAAAATCATCAGTGCCGATATAATTTTTACCCAGGAGAGCGCGTCTTTGCCCAACCCGATCGCGAACACAGTTGCAAATAGCGGTTGCAGGTAAATAAATACAGCAACCGTTGTAGGCGGCAGCTCTTTCATCGACAACAGGTTTAGCAGGTAAGTAAGAAAAGTTGAAAACACGACGACGAAAAGGACCTTCCAATAAACCTCTGCAGACAATAGAGACCAATCGACTGCATTAATTTCTGAGAACCCAAAGGGCAAAACCATTACAAAGCCGAAAATATAAATCCACTTTACAAAAGTAAATGCGTTGTAACGGTCCATGAGTTTCTTGACGAGGATCAGGTAAAATCCATAAGAAACCGCATTAACAAAAACGAGTAAATTGCCCAAAGCGGCATGTTCTGCATTTGAAACAGATTTGCCGTAAAGGATCAATATCGCCGTTCCAAATAGGCCAAGGAGGATGCCGATAACCCGTTTTTGCTGCATCCGTTCCCGTATCAGAATCGCCGAAAGAATCAAAACAATTATGGGAGTTGTGACCATTAAAACCGAAGCCGAAATTGGCGAGGTGTAACTCAATCCCTTGAAGAAAGTCAGCATGTTCAAGGCAACGCCAAAAAAAGCAGCCGCGATAATTCTCGGTAAGTCTGTTAGCTCGATCTTTTCTTTCGGCATAAAAAGCCAGGCTATAATGAATAGCAATGCTGCACCACCAACTCGAAGCAGGATGAACCCATATGCCCCAATGTGTTGCGGCATAACGTCTTTAGCGATTGTAAAGGTTACGCCATAGATCAGTGAAACCAACGTCGCGGCAACAAGTGCAAGGTTTCTTCTGGACATCAGCTCAAAGCCTTGGTTACTTCTAAGATATTTTTTTGGCTGTTGCCGATGTAGATTTTTCCGCTGAGGATAAACACGGGACGACTCAAAAACGTATAGTGTTCAAGGATCAGGCGCCGGAAGTCATCTTCGGTCAGATGTTTATTCTTCAGGTCACGCGATTTATAAAGTTGCGCTTTCCGGCTAAACAAGGCCTCATAACTACCGGCGAGTTGTTTCATCTCGTCAAGCTGTTCCGGCCTAATCGGATTTTGCCTGATATCATGAAATTCAAGATTGCTGGCAGGCAGCGCTTTGACGATTTTCCGACAGGTGTCGCATGACGCGAGGTAATAGATCTTGTCCATTGAAGCTAGGTTTAAACGGGTGCAAAGGAAATCCATTTGAAGTTTTTATTGCTATATTTATCAAAATATTTAACATGAACAGGACACTGTCGATTACACGTTCGAGCCGCCAGGTTTTACTGCATTATCTGGAATCGTATAGGCTGGAGCAGCTCAATAAAGTCCCGCCTGGATGTAACAATAATATCATCTGGAACATCGGTCACGTAATTGTCGTGCAGCAGATGTTGGTGTACCGGTTGTCGGGGCTTCCAATGATGGTTTCAGATGAAATGGTTGATCGGTATAAACGAGGGACTAGACCCGAGGCAGATGCGACACCTGATGAAATCCTTAAACTGAAAGAACTGCTTTTTACCACGATCGATCAAACTGAAAAAGATCTTGATTCAGCAATCTTCCATAACTATCAAAGCTTTACGACCATGTCCGGCTTTACGCTCAGCGATGCAATTACGGCTATGGAATTTAACAATTATCACGAAGGCGTCCACACAGGAATGATCATGAGCTTGAAGAAATTTATTTGATCACCAGGTATTTGTCTACTTTTTCATATGGAAGCAGCAGTTCTTTTGCTCCTTCGGCAAACGACGCAATCTCATACGCGTTGTAGTAAAGCAAAATTCCGTCATGGGTGAAGAAGATATTTTGAGGTAAATGGAACTTTTCCTTCTCGAACATTAATCCCGCTGAATTTATCGGCACGCCTTCAGGAATTTTGTTTTCTTCGCGGAACTGACGCTCGGCAAACCGGGTAAACCCGGCAACATCGTTAAACAACGCTGAAACAGGAATTGACTTCCCAGTCTCTGGATCGAAAAGCAAAGATCGAAGGCCGCTATAGCCATGAGCGCCACCGGTAAAAGTGTAGTGTTTTATCTCGATATTTAAAACGGCATCTGATTGGTACAGGATGCGCCCTTCGATATCGCCTTCCCATCCTATGAGCTCGTCGGGAGCTTCGCGCTGCATTTTTTCGTACGCAGCAATAAAAGACCTCAGCAGCTCGTCGTAGGTCTTGGCGGCGCTGGGCTTTTCGCCAAAATTTAAGATTCCCGCAACGGTGGAAAATATCTTTGCGTTTATACTATCCGCCGCAGCGCCTTCGGTTGCAACCGGTACGTCAACTTTAATCTGTGGACATTGTTCAGGACACGGAATCGTGGTTTTCTTAAGGTAGGAACGCGTTTCGAAAACAAGCTCTTTATTACATCCCGCGAGCAACAACAAAAGCAGTAATATGGCGGGTAGGTTTTTCATCAAGGGAGAATGTTAATTAAATACCAACGGTTTATTCCATGGCTTGTTCAGAATAAATTAAAAGGTAAATTTGCCTATTATATCAGAATCTAAAAAATCAATTATATGAAGTTTAACACTAAGGTCATTCATGGCGGACAACATCATGATCCTGTTACAGGCGCGGTAATGCCGGCGGTTTTCCAAACCTCGACGTTTGTACAAACAACACCAGGAAAACCGGTTGGAGACTACGAATATAGCCGTGGCGCGAATCCAACGCGAACAGCTTTGGAGAGCGCATTGGCGAGTATCGAGAACGGGTCGCGCGGACTCGCATTTTCATCAGGACTGGCAGCGACCGATTGCTTATTGCGATCATTTAAGGCCGGCGACGAAATTATCGCAATGGATGATCTTTACGGGGGCACCTATCGGATGTTCACGCGGATCTATAAAAACTCTGGAATTGTTTTCCATTTTGTAGATATGAACGACATCGACAAATTCCAGTCGTTGATCAACGAGAATACAAAGCTTGTTTGGGTGGAAACGCCTACAAACCCGTTGATGAAGCTTGCCGATATTGAAGCAATTGCCAAAATAACTAAAAAGAGAAATATTTTATTTGCTGTTGACAACACTTTTGCAACACCCTATATTCAGAAACCGCTTGATCTCGGCGCCGATATCGTAATGCACTCGGCTACAAAGTATCTTGGCGGACATTCAGATGTGATTGCAGGCGCTTTAATCGTTAAAGATGCTGCACTTGGCGAACAACTGCACTTTCAACAGTTTGCTACGGGAGCTACACTTGGACCGATGGATTCATTTCTCGTGTTACGCGGCATAAAAACGTTGGCTTTGCGCGTACAGCGTCATTGTGAAAACGGTGAGAAAGTCACTGAATTCCTGAACAACCATCCGAAGATAAAATCCGTTTATTACCCCGGGTTGCCTTCGCAACCGTTTTACGATATCGCAAAGAAGCAAATGAAAAACGGCTTCGGCGGAATGGTCTCCTTCACCTTTACATCAGGCTTAAAAGAAGATGCAGTCCGTTTTCTCGAGAACCTAAAGGTGTTCACTCTTGCAGAATCGCTTGGCGGTGTCGAATCACTTGCAAATCATCCGGCACTTATGACACATGCCTCGATACCTGAAGAGAAACGACATGAAATCGGAATTACCGACGACCTCGTACGACTAAGTGTCGGAATCGAAGATGCAGAAGACCTAATAGCCGACTTGCAGCAGGCGTTAAATATATAGCATAAAAAAGCCCGGGACTTCCGGGCTTTTATTTTATTGAAGATAGTAGATATAGCCTACATTAAGCCAGATCAGCCAATCGTTTGCTTTATTTTCGGGATATTTCTGAGGGTTCGGACTCAAACCATCTACCCAGTTCGAGAAATAATACTGTGCTCTCAAATCGATCATAAGATCGGAAAGTTCTGTCAGTTTATATCGTGTACCAACGCTGCTCACGACAGACCATGTTGTGCCGCCTTGATTGTCAAACGCATCGAAATACTTTATCGGTGTAATTGTTGGATCCTGGCCAAGTTCGCCATCGCCCAAAACGGAATAGGCTTCAGGGTTATAGTAACTGAACTGTGCACCTAAACTTACAAATGGGGCTAACGAACCTATAGTTGAGGTGAAGTCCCGGATGCTTAAAGGAAAATACTCAAGCTGCATTCCAATGTTGGTCACTGAAGTCTCAGCACGCATTCCGGCAAGTTGAGTTGAAAAAACCGAATGCTTGTCTTTTACATATTCCCCATAATGCTGGAGCTTGCTCTTGTTGTACGACAGCTCACTTCGAAGCTTGAAATGGTCATTGAAAAAAGTTTCAGGCGTATAGCAGTTACATTCCGCTTTGTACGAAAAGTTGAGGTAATGAATAATCCCGACACCAATTCCGCTGTTACCCATATTGGTAGAAATGTCATGCCTTTCGCCATAATCCGATTGGAAAGCGACAGGTCCTACGATAACTCCTAATTCATGCGAAAAGCCAAACTGCGCCCGGGCCTGATTTGAACAACCAAACAACAGCAGTAAGCTGATTAGAATGTACTTGGGGATTAATTGTAAAAACTTTACCATTGGGGCAAATATATAAAAACATCAATCAGTTATAAAATAAAATAAAAAATAGTTCAGCCTTCAGATTCGCTTAAAGAAGATGGCCGAATGCGACATTTACCACAGATTGTCAGCATCAACATATAAAATATTTGAACTGGAAATTTGCAGATGGATGTTTTTATAAAATGTATATTTGCGGAGTTAAACGAAATCGTTTTCTTAAACGGTAATAATCTAATAATTATGTCAGAAAGTATTCGCTCTTTTGTTGAGTCAGTTGCTAAAAGAAATCCAAATGAGCCGGAATTCATGCAGGCAGTGCATGAAGTTGCAGAAACGGTGATTCCTTTTATTGAAGAAAATAAGAAATACCAAAATCAGATGCTGCTTGAGCGAATGGTCGAGGCAGAACGCATCATCACTTTCCGGGTTGTGTGGACTGACGATGCGGGACGCACGCAGGTTAACCGCGGCTATCGTATTCAGATGAATTCGGCTATCGGGCCCTACAAAGGCGGAATCCGGTTCCATCCATCGGTAAACCTGAGCATCCTGAAGTTCCTTGCATTTGAGCAAACTTTTAAGAATAGTCTTACAACATTACCTATGGGCGGAGGAAAAGGTGGCGCTGATTTCGATCCGAAAGGAAAATCAGATAACGAGGTAATGCGTTTTTGTCAGGCTTTTATGACTGAATTATCGAAACATATCGGTGCCGATACCGACGTTCCTGCCGGAGATATTGGTGTTGGAGGACGTGAAGTAGGCTTCATGTTTGGCCAATATAAAAGACTTCGAAATGAATTTACCGGCGTATTGACGGGTAAAGGAATCTCTTTCGGAGGATCATTAATACGTCCTGAAGCTACAGGTTATGGTGATGTTTACTTCGCACAAAGCATGCTGCAAACCAAAGGCGAAAGTTTTTCTGGGAAAATTGTGGCTATCTCAGGGTCAGGTAATGTGGCGCAATATGCTGCTGAAAAAGCAACCCAACTGGGTGGACGCGTAGTTACAATGTCGGACTCATCAGGATATATCTACGATGCCAACGGAATCGATGCGATCAAGCTTGCGTACATCATGGAGATCAAAAACGAGAGAAGAGGAAGAATCAGCGACTATCTTGAAAAGTTCCCGTCTGCAAAATTTGTGGAAGGAAAACGTCCTTGGGAAGTAAAATGCGATATCGCGCTTCCGTGCGCAACACAAAACGAACTGAACGAAGAAGAAGCGCAAATGCTCGTTTCAAACGGTTGCATCTGCGTTGCCGAAGGAGCAAACATGCCTTCAACTCCTGAAGCGGTTACAGTATTCCAAAACGCGAAGATTTTATTCGCACCTGGAAAAGCTTCAAATGCCGGAGGTGTTGCAACTTCAGGTCTCGAGATGTCACAGAACTCACTTCGCCTTAGCTGGACATCTGAGGAAGTTGATGAACGGCTTAAGAAGATCATGCTTGACATTCACGCCTCATGTGTAAAATACGGTTCAGATGGAAATGGCTACGTAGACTACGTAAAAGGCGCCAATATTGCCGGATTCGTAAAAGTCGCCGACGCAATGCTTGCTCAGGGAGTGGTATAAGTTCCCGAGCTGATACTATAAAAAATGCCTTCTTTACCGGAGGCATTTTATTTTATATGAAATTCTGTAATTCTGCGTTTACTATATTTGTGCCCTGACGCGTTCTAAATGAAAAAATATATTTTCCCGATAGTATGTTGCCTTATTTCAATGGTGGGTTTTGCACAGCCCAACCAGATGTGGCGCGGCCATTTCTCGTACAACCATATTACCGAATTGTCCCAATCGGAAAACAAACTTTTTGTGGCAGCCGAAAATGCGCTCTTCACAAAGAACCTTGCCACTAACGTGCTTTCGACAACCACAACCGTCGACGGCCTTTCCGGTGAGACAATATCAGCGATGCACCATAGCGCAGCATTCAACAAAACATTTATCGGATACCAAACCGGATTGATGCTCATCGTTAACGAAGCCGATCATACGATACTTAATGTTGTGGATATACTTAACAAAAATATCCCGTCAACGATCAAGAAGATCAATCACTTTTCAGAGTATAACGGAACTTTGTATATCTCGTGTGATTTCGGGATCGTACAATACAACATCGCAACACTTGGATTTGGAGACACCTATTTCATAGGGACGGGCGTTGCTGAAATTGTGGTTACCCAAACTGCTGTCCATGGTGGTTTTATTTACGCTGCAACACGTGACTACGGAATAAAACGTGCTGAGGTGACAAACCCAAACCTTATCGACGCAAACCAGTGGCTTCAGGTAGCAAACGGCAATTACGCAGCCGTCGAAGCTTTTTCCAACGAGCTCTTTGCTCTCACGACCGGCGGTCAATTGCAAAGGTTAAATGGTTCTTCGTTTGTTTTCTTTAACCAGTTTTCAGAGGCGGCGGTTGATTTGCGTGCAACCGAGAACTATCTTGTCGCAACAGGACCAACGCGCGTTTCACTGTATGATAGTTCGCTTAACATGGTAACACAGTTTAACTATTGGCAAGTCGAAGGCTTTCCAACTTTCACAGCGGCGACGGTTATTGGAAACACCATTTATATTGGAACACCTGCCAGCGGCGTCTTAACAACCGAAATCAACAATCCCACATTACAGGAATATCTTTTGCCTGATGGGCCGATGCGCAACACGATCTTCTCAATCAACGCATCCGCCGAAAATATCTGGGCAGTCTACGGAGGCTATTCATTTTTTATGACACCAATTTACAATCCGTTTGGCTTTAGCAAACTCACATCTGAAGGATGGTCGCACATAAAATATGACGATTTTGCCCCGCCGGAAACTACCATTTGGAACTTGGTGAACATTACGATAAGCCCGAACAATGACAATGAGATCTACCTTAGTTCTTTTTATAATGGCATATTAAAATTTGAAAACGAAAATTTAACCACCATTTACAATGCTACAAACAGTGCATTGGAACCTGTTTTTGCGACCGATGCGCCTACGGACAACATTCGTGTCGACCAAACTGCATTTGACAGCCACGGTAATCTTTGGGCAGCCGTATCTAACGTGAAGAATGCGTTGGTAGTGATCCGGCCCGACGGTAGTTCTGATTCCTTTGATGTGGAAGACATTGTAGGTGATTATTTCAATTCATTCTACGGCCCGATGGTTATCGACAAAAATAACACTATCTGGGTGGGAACGTACGACCACGGACTCATAGCGTTCAATGAAAATGGACAAATTTTTAAAGAAATTCGTGCCGACGACACAGGCAATCTGCCCAGCGATCGTGTGCGGTCACTTGCAATAGATAACAGAAACCAACTATGGATCGGAACGGATGAAGGACTGCGTGTGTTGCCGAGCGTCGACCGGTTCCTGAGTGACGCGCCGCTCACTACGAACGATATCATTATTGAAGACGACGGCCTCGCGCAGGAGTTGCTGTTCGAAACGTTTGTCTCAGACATTGTGGTCGACGGATCAAATAACAAGTGGATCGGCACCTTCGACTCCGGTGTATACTTGGTCTCGCCTAACGGACAAGAAACCAAATATCATTTTACGACCGACAATTCTCCGCTTCCAAGCGATGCTGTGGTAGATATCGATATTAATGATGTAAATGGCGAGGTGTTTATTGTGACCGAAAAGGGAATGGTCTCGTTCAAAGGCATTTCAACCAAGCCAAGCGGCAATCTGAGCAACGTAATCGTTTACCCAAACCCGGTGCGCCCCGAATTTGTTGGCACAGTAAAAATTACAGGCCTTATCGACAATGCCACAATTAAAATTACCGATATCGAAGGCAATCTCGTATATGAAACGGTTTCAGAAGGCGGAACCATTGAATGGGACACCTCTGCATTTGGCAAATACCGCGTCGCTTCAGGTGTTTACATGATCTTTATTTCAGCCGAAGATGCATCCGAAACCAAAGTTAAAAAGGTAATGATCATCCGCTAGTTGTGCAGGTCAAAACCAACGCGATCGTAATCTCGGCAACGCGATATCAGGAGAAAAGCCTTATCGTAAAATGTTTAACGCAATCCGACGGACTCAAAAGCTACTTTGTCCGCGACGCTTTTTCCGGACGCAGGACCAGCCAAAAAATCGCTTACTTTCAGCCACTGACACTGCTTGAAATCGAAGCCGCCCATAAAAACAAAGGCACGCCCGAACACCTTAAAGAAATCAAGCTATCACATCCTTATGTTTCGGTAAATACGGATATTGTCAAAAGTACAATCGCCATTTTTCTGTCGGAAGTCCTTCATCACAGCATCCACGAAGAAGAAAAAAACGAAAGTTTGTACAATTTCCTTGAAACCGCATTGCTTTGGTTCGACAATCATGCTGAGGTCGCCAACTTTCACCTGATCACACTGCTTGAAACAACCAAATACCTGGGATTCTATCCCGATCGGTCCGATATCAGCCTTCCTTATTTTGAAATGACCGAAGGCGTCTTTACCAGATTCCACGCAATTTCATGCCTTTCAGAAACCGAAACCGGACTGCTGAAGAAGCTGATGGAACTGAAATTCGACAGCAACCAGCGCGTCTTCACGTCACCCGACCGACAAACGCTGCTCAAAATAGTAATAGACTACTATTCGTACCACATCAGCGGATTCCGGAAGCCCAGGTCACTGGACGTGCTTAAAGAAGTATTTTCATAATTTGGGCGTGTTCCGGATTGGCATCTCTCTATAATCGTATATCAGCCGGAACCGCGCTGTTCGCTATATCTTTTTCTAAACCTTCGAGGTTTTTAAAACCTCGAAGGTTTAAAGAAAAAGGATGCCGCTTCCATCGCTCACGCAACGATCTTCCGGCGTGCAACAACCCAAAATCAGCATATCGAATATTAGAGCAATTCCATCCGAAAAAAATATTTTTGCGTACCTTCGCGCACTGATTTTAGAAAATACCAAATGAACACGCCATTTACTGAATATAAAGGACTTGACCTGCCGACGATAGCGTCTGAAGTTCTTGATTTCTGGAAAAAGGAAAACATATTTGACAAAAGCGTTACCTCACGCGAAGGCAATCAGCCGTATGTATTTTTTGAAGGTCCGCCTTCAGCAAACGGATTGCCGGGAATTCACCACGTAATGTCGCGCGCGATCAAGGATATCTTTTGCCGTTATAAAACCCAAAAAGGATTTCAGGTAAAACGTAAAGCCGGCTGGGACACGCACGGACTTCCCGTAGAACTTGGCACCGAAAAAGAACTCGGGATCACAAAAGAAGACATCGGTACTAAAATATCGATCGAAGAATATAACGAAGCCTGCAAGCGAACCGTCATGCGATACACCGATGTGTGGAACGACCTGACCGAGAAGATGGGTTATTGGGTTGATATGCAGGATCCGTATGTAACCTACAAACCGAAATACATGGAATCGGTTTGGTGGCTTTTAAAACAGATCTACGACAAAGGCCTGATGTACAAAGGGTATACAATTCAGCCGTATTCACCAAAATCAGGAACCGGACTCAGTTCGCATGAGGTCAACCAACCAGGTTGCTACCGCGATGTAACCGACACCACTATTGTCGCACAGTTTAAAGTGCTCGAAGATCAGAAGCAACTGTTGCTTTCGAAATTCGGCAATAGCATTGAAGCGGATGAGGTTTTCGTTTTAGCCTGGACCACCACGCCATGGACATTGCCAAGCAACACCGCTCTGACTGTCGGAGCAAAAATCGATTATGTTCTGGTAAAAACTTTCAATCAATATACCTATCGTGCTGCGAACGTAATTTTGGCGAAGAATCTTGTCGGAAAACAATTCGGTAAAACATTCTTCGAAAGCACAGCGGCAGCCGACTTCGAGAACTTCAAAGAAGGAGATAAAAAAATACCATATCAGGTTTTAGGCCAAGCAAAAGGGGCCGATCTTGTCGGGATCAAATACGAACAGCTACTAAAATACACGCTTCCGTATCAAAACCCAGAGAACGCCTTCCGCATAATCTCGGGCGACTTCGTAACAACGGAAGACGGAACAGGAATTGTGCACACTGCGCCTACATTTGGTGCTGATGATGCGAAAGTTGCAAAAGAAGCAATACCCGAAATTCCGCCAATGCTCGTTCTGGATGAAAATAATATTCCCGTTCCGCTTGTCGATCTTCAGGGAAAATTCACGTCACATGTTGGTGATCTTGCTGGGAAATTTGTAAAAAATGAATATTACGACGCCGGAACAGCTCCTGAAAAATCAGTCGATGTTGAAATTGCAATTCGACTAAAAGAAGACAACCGCGCTTTCAAAGTTGAAAAGTATGTTCACAGTTATCCGCACTCTTGGCGAACCGATGAGCCGCTTTTATATTATCCGCTAGATTCTTGGTTTATAAAGATTTCAGATGTTAAGGAGCGTATGTTCGACCTGAACGACACGATCAATTGGAAGCCCAAATCAACAGGCGAAGGCCGCTTCGGAAACTGGCTCAAGAATGCTAACGATTGGAACCTTTCGCGTTCCCGCTATTGGGGGATTCCGTTGCCGATTTGGCGTACCGAAGACAAACAGGAAGAAATTTTGGTCGGTTCGGTTGAAGAACTATATAACGAAATAGAAAAGGCCGTTGCAGCCGGAGTTCAATCGGGAAATCCATTCTCGGGCTTTGAAATAGGCAACATGTCCGACGAAAATTATAATATTGTTGATCTGCATAAAAATGTGGTCGATAAAATTACGTTAGTATCGCCATCAGGCAAACCAATGAAACGCGAAGCCGATCTTATTGACGTTTGGTTTGATTCAGGTTCGATGCCATACGCACAATGGCATTATCCGTTCGAAAACAAAGATAAAATCGATGGAAACAAAGACTTTCCAGCCGATTTTATTGCCGAAGGGGTCGATCAAACGCGTGGCTGGTTTTACACATTGCACGCTATCGCAACATTGGTCTTTGATAAAGTTGCTTATAAAAATGTAGTTTCGAACGGACTTGTCCTTGACAAAAACGGCCAAAAGATGTCCAAACGTCTTGGAAATGCAGTCGATCCGTTTACAACATTGAGTGAGTACGGTCCGGATGCAACGCGGTGGTACATGATATCAAACGCGAACCCGTGGGACAACTTAAAATTTGATATCGAGGGAATAGCTGAAGTGCGTCGAAAATTCTTCGGAACACTTTATAATACGTATTCGTTCTTTGCACTTTATGCGAACATAGATGGTTTCAAGTATGAAGAAGCGGAAGTTCCGTTAAATGAACGTCCGGAAATTGATCGATGGATTCTTTCTGAACTGAACACGCTAATCACCGACGTTGATTCCTTCTACGCGGATTACGAGCCCACAAAAGCTGCGCGCGCTATCTCTGACTTTGTTCAGGAAAACCTCAGTAACTGGTACGTAAGACTCTGCAGAAGGCGTTTCTGGAAAGGCGAATATGCGCATGATAAGATTGCTGCTTACCAAACCTTGCATACCTGTCTCTTGACTGTTGCAAAGCTCAGCGCCCCAATAGCGCCGTTCTTTATGGACAGGCTGTATCGCGATCTTACGCAATCAACTGAGACAGAAAAATACCACAGTATTCACTTGGCTGAATTTCCCGTTTCCGTTGAAAACTTTGTTGATAAATCGCTTGAGAGTAAAATGCAGAAGGCGCAAACCATATCATCGCTCGTTCTGTCACTTAGAAAGAAGGAGATGATCAAGGTACGCCAACCACTTCAAAAGATAATGATTCCGGTACTTGACAACAATCAGCGGACTGAGATTGAGGCTGTTGCCGACCTAATTAAGGCGGAAGTAAATGTTAAAGAAATCGAACTTCTAGATGATGCGTCGGGTATTCTCGTGAAGCAAATCAAGCCCAATTTTAAAGCCCTCGGGCCACGTTTCGGTAAAGATATGGGCCTAGTTTCCAAGGCGATACAGGCTTTTTCAGCCCACCAGATCGATAAATTGGACAAAGAAGGAAGTCTCACACTTGACATATCCGGAAAAAGTATAATTTTAACCGGTGAAGATGTCGAGATCACATCGCAGGATATTCCCGGATGGCTTGTGGCGAATTCAGGAAATATTACCGTAGCTTTGGACATCACAATCTCTGAAACCCTTAAGAATGAAGGCATTGCGAGAGAACTTGTAAACCGCATCCAGAACATCAGGAAAGACTCCGGGTTTGAAGTTACAGACAAGATCACGGTAAAGATCCAAAGAGAAAAAAGCATCGAAGCCGCAATAAAAGGCAACGAACAATATATAAAGGAGGAGACATTGACGCGCGAACTGATCTTTATGGATGAAGTTGAAAGCGGAACGCCAATAGAATTTGACGATATACAAACAACATTATTAATAACAAAATAACGAAAATGGTGGAGGAAAAAATCAGATACTCAGACGCTGATCTAGCGGAGTTCAAAGAAATTATCTTGAAAAAGATCGAGAAGGCTCAAAACGACCTGGACTTAATAAAAAGCGCTTATATGAATGACCTTAACAACGGTACCGACGATACGTCGCCCACGTTTAAGGCGTTTGAAGAAGGAAGCGAAACCATGTCGAAAGAAGCAAACTCACAATTGGCAATACGTCAGGAGAAGTTTATCCGTGACCTGAAGAATGCGCTTTTCCGTGTTGAAAACAAAACATACGGAATCTGCAAAGTGACCGGAAAACTCATCAGCAAAGAGCGTTTGAAAATCGTTCCACACGCTACAATGAGTATCGAGGCTAAAAACCTGCAGCGATAAAAAAAGGCTTCCGTACCGGAAGCCTTTTTTTTAAAATGCCAGCACGCTTATCGGCTGGAGCGTAAATCCACTGCCGTAACTATATTGCCTAATCGTATTCAGGCCTACCGCCACCAAATGCGTTTCAAGAGGAATCACATCGGTCACATTGTCGCCATAGCTATTCTGCAAGGCAAGTATCGAAGAAGACGCATCAAAAACTTTTAGTCCGTTAGCTCCGCAGCACACATACAGCACACCATCTTTTATCCCAAGTCCGTACGGCTGCTCAAGAAGGTACGTCGAAAGCAACGTCGGGTTAGACATCTCTGCAACATTAATTACGTTAATTTGATCTTCAGTTGCACCGCAGGTTGTTCCGCCTCGAACCGTTATATAGGCCTTTGTACCATCCACAACAACCGGGTCACAAGCCGTGGCGTGTGAAAACTCAGAAATAAATACGGGGTGGAACTCATCTTCGGCGTTCACCACAAACATTCCCGTTGTCGAGCCTACAAATAAATACTCTTTTTGGCTGAAAAGCGTTTCGAACTCGCCGCCAAACCAGGAATCCGTGTACACTTCGCTATGAAAAAACGCATTATCCGGATTGCCGATGTTGAACACATTTAAATGATAGGACTCAACTGCATACAACGCATTGCTCCGAACCTGAAACCGCGCATACGATCCGCCTGTGCCAACGCCGGCAGCCTCAGCCGCGCCTGAAAAACTCCCGAGCGCATCATTCGACATAAGTATGCCGCCTTCATCTGGCCTGGCACGCGTTTCAAGTTGGAAACCTATAATAAGTTCACCTTCATCGGCGCCGACCGTGTAGTCGTAAAATTCTGCTTCTTGAGGATATTCCGGATAAAAATCAAAAACGTTCTGGATTGTCTGAACCACACTGATATCTTGCATGTCCGAAAGATCGAAAACCACCAGATCAACATAGTTATCAGCATAAAGCCGGTTGCCTTTAACGGCAATATCATGTACGCCATCAATATTTAAAAAAGCAATGTTTTGAGGTGACGATGGATTAGAATTGTCAAATACATGGACGCCGTCCTCTTTCGCGATATAGAAAATATAATTGGCTGCGACATAGATCTTTCCATCCGACTGCGTTTGTTTGGCACCAAGGACAGTTATGTTATCGCGAATTTCAGTCAGTGATTTAACCTCGGGAACCGCAAACAAAGCCTCGCCGAGTGTTTTGTCGTCTTCAGCGTTGCACGATGCAATAAATGCTGCGGCGCATACATATAAGAAAAGTTGGATTGTTTTCATAGCCGGATGTTTTAGTACGGTTTAAAATTAGGCATAATTTACACAGAAGTCGCTAACAATCAATTTTTTATCGTTTTTTACCAGCAAATCTGGCGGATTTTCACAAGAGCAAATAAAAAGCGGTTGGTCTTATAATATTGCTATTTTTGCACAACTAAATTTCGCACGATGTCATTACGGAACGCCTACCTGCTCATTTTTCTCATCCTGATAGTCGACCAGTGTACAAAAATATATATCAAAACCAATTTTGTTCTTGGCGAAGAAGTCAGCGTCCTTAGCTGGTTCAAAATCCTATTTATCGAAAACGAAGGAATGGCTTGGGGAACTGTAATTCCCGGCGCATATGGCAAACTGATCCTGACGATCTTCAGGATTTTGGCCGTCACAGGAATCGCATATTGGTTGTGGGATTCGGTGAAAAAAAATAGCTCGAACTATCTTATTGCTGCGATCGCGCTAATTTTTGCCGGAGCACTCGGAAATATAATCGATTCGGTTTTCTACGGCGTTATTTTCAGTCATAGCCATGGTCAACTCGCAACACTGTTTACCGATCAGCCGTACGGAACACTCTTCCACGGGAAAGTGGTCGATATGCTGTATTTTCCCATCTGGGAGGGCTATCTTCCGTCGTGGCTACCCATTTGGGGCGGACAAGAATTTAAATTCTTTAACGCGATTTTTAACATTGCCGACATGGCCATATCAACGGGCGTCGGAATACTGATCGTTTTCAACAAACGTGCATTTCATAAAGAAGCATAATTTTAAGGAGCTGTTTCCTGCTGTTCACTATATCTTTCTCGGCTAAAAAAGCCTCAAAAGGATACCGCTGCCATCAGGGCTAGAATTTGTAGATCCGTTCAGGCGTAACGCAATAATCTAATTTGACATCGCTCTCAAAGACATCCGAACACGAATCTTCTGCCTCGAAAAAAGACAGTCCAACTTTAATTGTTTCCGATTTGCACTTTGCAAGGAAATTATCGTAAAACCCTTTTCCATAACCAACACGGTTTCCGGCTAGATCAAAAGCGAGTAAGGGCACAAAAACAACCTGAATTTTGCCGGGATAAATTTCGATCCCGTTTTCAGGTTCCGGAATTCCGTAGCTGTTTAAAACGATGCGTGTGTTGTCGGTGAGCAAAAAATGCTGCATCTGCCGTGTTTCAAAATCGCTTTTTGAAATCACGACGTGCTTGTCTTTTCCTGCCAATAAATGCAATAGAAATTCGGTGTCGACTTCCTTCTGGCGTCGAATCGGCAGAAACAAATGATAGAAATCGTTATTCCAAATAGCTAGTTTCAGCGTTTGATTGGCAATTAAAAGACTCTTTTGCACAATCTCCTCATCGCTAAGATCGCGACGAAGCTGTTTATACTTGATCCTTAAGTCACTTTTGTTCATGGCTAATGATCGGAACCAATATCTTCAGCGCCAACAACGTTCATTCCTGCTGCTTTCTCCGCTGCCGGCAATTGTGAAATATGATAAATTGCGTCGCCTTCATAAACAATAGGCGCATGGTTCGCATTGATGATATAACCGTCGTTTGGCGCTTTAACTTTTTGCTCGAACTTTCCAAACGGGTCAGTAATAATTCCCAAGATGGTTCCTTTCTTTACCCGTTCTCCAATCATGCCGTTATCGATGAACAATCCGGAGCTTTTTGCACGAATCCATGTCGTCTTTTCGAGATATACGGTGGGTTTTTGAGGCGGGACAATGAAATGATGATCGGCAAGCATATCTAAGTATTGTAAAAAACGCTTAGCGCCATTAACTCCTTCTTCTGATACTTCTTTATTGATATCGAGCGATTTGCCTCCTTCAAACAACAGCATTTTTACGTTTTGTTTGGCACTCGATGCACGAAACGAACCCGCAATATGTTTGGAATACAACGTAAACGGCGCATTAAAAACATCGGCAAGTTTTTTAAGTTTCGCATTTCTGCGGACAATCCGGATTTGAGGCGCATTAAACCTGCTTGCGCCGCCCGCGTGAAAATCGACGCAATAATCCACGGCCGGAATAATTTCTTTCAGAAGTGTATGTGCAAATCTGCTTGCGAGCGAACCTGTTTTGCTTCCGGGAAAAACACGGTTTAGGTCACGTCCGTCAGGAAACTCGCGCGAATGATTCACAAACCCGAACATATTCACGATCGGGATGCAAATAACGGTTCCCGTTTTGGGCTTATTGATCTTTTGCGTAATCAGTTGCCGGATGATTTCGACACCGTTAATTTCGTCGCCATGGATTCCGGCGGTAAACAACACCACAGGGCCGTCAACGGCCGAACGTTCTACAATAACCGGAATTTTGAGTTCGGTTGTCGTATGAAGTTTTGCAACTTCCATGTTGATCGTCTTGCTCTCGCCCGGCAAAATAACTTTGCCCAGGATCGTGATCGCATTTATCGTGGTTTCTGCCATAAAATTAGAAAGCATAAAAGTAGTTAAAATCCGTTATGGTTGCTGTTGCACGTTAACTTGATCGGCACATTTTCCATAACTTTGTCCCATGCAGTCACCACCTTTAGCCTTACAAATACAAACGCTTCCGGATAGTCCCGGCGTCTATCAGTATTACGATAAAGACAACAAGCTATTGTATGTTGGCAAGGCCAAAAATCTTAAGAAACGCGTGTTATCGTATTTCAACAAAGTGCACGACACAGGCCGGACGAATGTCATGGTTCGCAAGATTGCCACTATAAAACATATCGTCGTCGCATCTGAGAGTGATGCGCTGCTGTTGGAGAATAACCTGATCAAAACGCTCCAGCCGCGATATAATGTATTGTTGCGCGATGACAAAACGTATCCGTGGATCTGCATCAAAAAAGAACCTTTTTCAAGAATTTTTTCGACGCGTAAGATGATCCGCGACGGTTCGGAATATTTTGGTCCCTATACCAGTTTCAAAACGATTTATACGATCCTCGACCTGATCAAGGAGTTATATCCGCTTCGAACGTGCAACTACGACCTGACGCCACATAATATCGCCTGCGGAAAGTTTAAAGTTTGCCTGGAATTCCACATCGGCAATTGTAAAGGTCCGTGCGAAGGGCATGAATCTCTTGAAGAATACCAGAAGAAAGTGGGCGCTATCCGCGAAATTTTAAAAGGGAATTTCAAGGATAGCCTGCGCGATTTTAAACGCCAGATGAACGAGCTTGCTGCCGACATGCGTTTTGAAGAAGCCCAACGGATTAAAGACAAAATTACGATTCTGGAGAATTATCAGTCGCGCTCGATGGTTGCCAATCCTAAGATTACCAATGTGGACGTTTTCTCTATCGTTTCAGACGAAAGTTCGGCCTTTATCAACTTCCTGCAAATTTCGCATGGTTCTGTTGTGCGTTCACACACACTGGAATTAAAGAAAAAACTCGATGAGTCGGATGAGGAACTTCTGGAAATTGGCGTTGTCGAGATACGCCAGCGTTTCAATTTAACGACTAAAGAAGTTATTGTTCCGTTTGAGATCGATCTTGGCGAGGACGTTCGGGTAACGGTTCCGCAGCTTGGCGACAAAAAACAAATATTGGAACTGTCGATTCGAAATGCGAAATATTATCGCATGGAACAGATGAAGCAAATGCAGATCGTGGATCCTGACCGGCATACAACGAGAATCATGTCGCAGATGCAAAAGGATTTGCGTCTTCCTGAAGAGCCGCGACATATTGAGTGTTTTGACAATTCGAACATACAAGGTACGAATCCGGTGGCGGCGTGCGTTGTATTTAAGGATGGAAAACCAAGCAAAAAAGATTATCGCCATTTCAACATTAAAACGGTGGTTGGTCCCGATGATTTTGCTTCGATGGAAGAAGTTGTGTTTAGACGCTATCGCCGGATGCTTGACGAAAACCAGCCGTTGCCGCAACTGATCATTATTGACGGTGGAAAAGGACAATTGTCATCGGCTTTAAAAAGTCTCGATGTGCTGGGTTTGCGCGGCAAGATCGCCATTATCGGAATTGCAAAAAGGCTTGAAGAATTATTTTACCCAGATGATCCGGTTCCCTTGTACCTTGATAAGAAATCGGAAACATTAAAAATCATACAGCAACTTCGAAACGAGGCGCACCGATTCGGAATTTCCCACCACAGGGACAAGCGCAGCAAAGGCGCGTTGCAGACTTCAATCGAGACTATTCCCGGAATCGGCGAAAAGACAATGCTTACGCTGATCAAACATTTTAAATCGGTGAAACGGCTGAAGTTAGCGTCTGAAAAAGAGATTGCTGATGTCGTCGGACTTTCAAAAGCAAAAAAAATTACCGACTTTTACAAAATCATTGTCAAATAGTTATGAGAAAACTCGCGTTCCTGCTGATCGCATGCTGTACCCTTTTCACGTCGTTCGCGCAGGAGCAAAAAAAGCTGAAGGTTGGACTTGTTTTAAGCGGCGGTGGCGCCAAAGGTTTTGCGCACATCGGCGTGCTTAAAGTCCTTGAAGAGGCTGGAGTTGAGATCAGCTATATTGGCGGAACCAGCATGGGCGCGATAGTCGGTGGATTATACGCTTCGGGTTACAATGCTTCTCAAATCGACTCGATCTTTCACGCAACCGATTTTGACGCACTGCTCCAGGATTATATTCCGCGTTCTTCGAAGAACTTCTATGCCAAACGCAACGACGAGCTTTACGCGATATCGCTTCCGTTCCATAAGTTTAAATTCGGGATTCCGACTGCGTATTCAAAAGGACTTTACAACTACAATCTATTAACGAAGCTGACGCACAACGTTCGGAATGTACGCGACTTTAATACACTTCCGATTCCATTTTTGTGCATGGCAACCGATATCGAGACTGGCGAGGAAGTACTGTTGAACAAGGGATATCTGCCTCAGGCGATGCTCGCAAGTGCTGCCTTTCCTTCCCTGTTTTCGCCGGTTGAAATCAATGGCCGCTGGCTAGTTGATGGCGGCGTGACTAACAATTACCCGATTGAGGAAGTTAGGGCTTTAGGAGCCGATTTTATCATTGGAGTTGATGTTCAGGACGATCTGAAAGACCGGAAAGCGCTCCAGGATGCAACCCGTATTCTCGTTCAGATATCGAACATGCAGATGAACCAGAAGATGAAAGAGAAGATTGCCTCAACCGATATTTATATTAAGCCCGACATCACTTCATTCAACGTAATCTCGTTCAGCAACGGCAGGCAAATTATTGCTGAAGGTGAAAAAGCAGCGTACAAGTTCTATGACAAAATCGAAGAACTCGCCACACTGACCGGAAAATACCAGCATCAGAGAGTCAACCTTGCATCGGATACAATCCAAGTGGCAAACATCAACATCAACAAACTGGACAATTTCACGCGGGCGTATGTTCTTGGGAAACTCCGTTTTAAGCCGAATCAAAGAATTCATTACGACGATTTGAAAGTGGGAATAGACAATCTGACGGCGACGCAAAACTTTAGCGCAATCAGTTATTCCATAGAAGAACATCCCGATGGCGATGCGCTGAATCTGAATCTGACGGAAAGTAATATCCAAACGTATTTAAAATTTAGCCTGCATTACGACGGACTCTTTAAAAGCGGCATCCTTACAAACCTGACCCAGAAAAAGTTGTTTTTCAAAAATGATATCGCTTCAGTTGACATCGTGCTTGGAGACAATTTCAGGTATAATTTCGACTATTACGTTGATAACGGATTTTACTTCAGCTACGGATTGCGCTCGCGGTATAACAGGTTTACACGCAATGTTGCTACTGATTTCAGCCACGGCGCCATCTTGGAAGACACGGGTACCAGAACACTCAATATTGATTTCTCGGATTTCACGAACCAGGCATATCTACAGACAATCTTCATCCAGAAATTTATTGTCGGCGCCGGACTTGAGCATAAGCATCTAAAAATTAAGAGTGAAACGCTGGAGACAACGTCGCCGGTTCTCGAAAACAGTGATTACCTTAGTGCGTTCGGGTACATGAAATTCGATAGTTTCGACAATAAATACTTTCCGAAGCGTGGCTGGTACTTCTCCGGCGAATTTCAAACGTATCTAAGTTCAACCGATCACACCAACACCTTCAGGCGATTTTCGATCACGCATGGTGAATTAGGGATCGCAACTACGTTTTTTAAGAGAGCCACACTCAAATGGGAAACAGAGGGAGGCTTTGCGATAGGACCGGAAAGCGTTCCGTTTTTTGACTTCATACTTGGCGGCTACGGGTTTAGTCCGTTGAATAACATCCGGCAGTTTTATGGGTATGACTTCCTTAGTATATCGGGCGACAGTTATATAAAAACAGCGGTGACGTTCGATTATGAGATCTTTCGGAAAAACCACGTGAATATCGGGGCAAACTTCGCAAACATTAAGGACAACCTTTTCGAGGCTGTTGATTGGTTTACGAATCCCGGCTATACAGGCTACGCGATTGGCTACGGAATTGAAACAGTAATCGGCCCGGTTGAAGTCAAATACAGCTGGTCGCCTGAATTGCCGAAGGGATTTGTTTGGTTCAGCGTCGGTTTCTGGTTTTAGGCCAAAGTGTAGCGGATATTTTGCAAAATACTATATATTTGAATCCACATTATTAACCAACAACTACACTATGTCTCTCTGGAAACGAAAACCGCTTACTCTACTTTTGGATGAAGCTTCGGAATCTGAAAAAGGTTTAAAGAAAACATTATCCGCGACCGGGCTTGTCGCGCTTGGCGTCGGAGCAATTATCGGAGCCGGGTTATTTTCAATTACAGGACTTGCGGCAGCGACAAACGCAGGGCCGGCAATCACAATATCGTTCCTTGTAGCTGCTTTCGGATGTATTTTTGCCGGACTGTGCTACGCTGAATTTTCTTCAATGATTCCGGTGGCAGGAAGTGCTTACACCTATTCGTTCGCCACAATGGGCGAGTTCCTTGCCTGGATCATCGGGTGGGATCTTGTTCTGGAATATGCCGTTGGTGCTGCCACAGTTTCAATAAGTTGGTCGCGCTATCTCGGAAAGTTTCTCGAGAGCTTTGGCATCCATATAAACGACAACTTCATGTTGTCGCCCTTTGAAGGAGGAATTATTAATATTCCTGCGGTCATTATCGTCATGATTATGTCGTTGATCCTAATTCGCGGAACACGTGAATCGGCGTTCGTAAACGGGATTATCGTCTTACTCAAAGTGAGCGTGGTTTTAGTATTTATTGCAGTGGGCTGGCAATATATCCGACCGGAGAATTATACGCCGTACGTTCCTGAAAATACCGGGAATTTTGGCGAATTCGGTTTCTCCGGAATCATTCGTGCAGCGGCAATCGTATTTTTTGCTTATATCGGTTTTGACGCCGTTTCAACTGCTGCGCAGGAAGCGAAGAACCCGAAGCGGGATATGCCGATCGGTATCTTGCTTTCTCTCGGGATTTGCACCATTTTATATATCCTTTTCGCGCACGTAATGACCGGAGTAGTGAATTACACCGCATTTGCTGGAGCCGATGGAATTGCGCCAGTCGCGATTGCAGTTGAAAATATGGGCGCTGCCGATGCTTCGGGTACGATTGTTCCTCAATATCCTTGGTTAAATAACGCAATCCTTTTGGCCATCCTTGGCGGATATGCTTCGGTAATACTTGTAATGTTGATGGGTCAAAGCCGTGTATTCTTCTCGATGAGCCGCGACGGACTGATGCCAAAAGTATTTTCTGAAGTGCATCCTAAATTCCGTACACCTGCAAAGAACAATTTGCTTTTCATGGTCCTGGTAAGTGCCTTTGCGGCGTTCGTTCCCGCTAGGGTAGTTGGTGAAATGACAAGTATTGGAACCTTATTCGCGTTTATCCTTGTCTGCATCGGCGTTATGATCATGAGAAAAAGAATGCCGGACGCACCACGTGCTTTCCGTACACCGCTTGTTCCGCTGGTTCCGATTTTAGGTGTTGCTGTTTGTCTCTTCATGATGGTGTTCCTTCCGCTTGACACGTGGATCCGACTAATCGTATGGATGATGATTGGCTTCGACTTGTATTTGTTCTACGGAATGAAAAACAGTATCCAAAACAGAGGGAACTTCAGCCTTGACAGCTATAAAGTAGTTGCCGGTTCTGGTCTTGGTATGGTGCTGGCGCTGGTAGTTGTTGCATTCATCCATCATTCCGATCCGGATGTAGACGATTCGTTCCTGTTCTACTTCTCTATGATCTTTGCTGCGATCCACACAATGATCTTCGCATATAGCTTTAAAAAGACACGATAGATCAGAATGATATTGGGCGAAGCGGGATTAAAGGAATTTCTTTTAATCCCGCTTTGTTTTATAATTATTTCACAAGAAGCAAAAGCAAAAACTGATTTTTTTCCGATATTTGTGTATGATTATCAATGAAAGTTGGAACGGACTTTTAGTTTTACTTAAGTTCCTCATTAAGAGAAATCCGGAATGAGCAACGGTTTTTTTGAATCAGAAGTCAGTATGAACTTTAAAACAAAAAACAGTTATGCCATTATACCACAAGTTGGGATCGTTTCCCCAGAAGAGACATACGCAGTTTGAAAAGCCTGGCGGCGGGCTCTATTACGAGCAGCTGTTTGGCACCGAGGGATTTCATGGTCACTCCTCATTATTGTATCATGTTCACCGGCCAACACAGGTAAAAGAGATTAGAAAATCCTATTCGGTTGAGCCAAAGATTGCCATCGACAAGAACATCAAGTCGCTTTTGCTGAAAGGTTTTGAACTAAAGCCAAAGGATGATTTCCTTGACAGTCGCAAGCCGATGCTTTTGAACCGCGATTGCATTATCGGACTCGCAGCGCCACGTAAGTCCTTAACCGCGTATTTCTATAAAAACGCCGATGCTGATGAAATGCTTTTTATCCATAGAGGCACCGGCACCCTTCGCACAATGATTGGCAATATTCCGTTCGAATATGGCGATTACCTGATTATTCCACGCGGGATGATTTACCAGATAGAATTTGATTCAGAGGACAATCGTATATTTTATGTCGAATCGTATGCGCCGTTTTATACGCCAAAGCGCTACAAAAACCAGTCGGGACAGCATCTTGAGCACGCCCCTTTTTGCGAACGCGATTTTAAACTTCCCACAGAGCTTGAAACGCACGATGAGAAAGGGGATTTCGTGATAAAGATCAAGAAAGAAGGGATGATGCACGAAATGGTCTACGCGACGCATCCTTTTGATGTTGTCGGTTGGGACGGCTATAATTTCCCTTACGCTTTTTCGATCCATAATTTCGAACCGATAACCGGACGTGTGCACCAACCGCCACCAGTGCATCAAACGTTTGAGACGTCCACTTTTGTAGTTTGTTCGTTTGTTCCCAGGTTATATGATTATCATCCGAAAGCAATTCCGGCGCCGTACAACCACAGCAACATCGATAGTGACGAAGTTCTATATTATGTAGACGGCGATTTCATGTCGCGTAACAATATTGAAGTCGGCCATATCACCTTGCACCCCAAGGGCATTCCACACGGACCTGCTCCTGGAGCGATGGAGCGTAGCATTGGCCACACCGAAACCCAGGAACTCGCGGTTATGGTCGACACGTTCCGGCCACTAATGGTAACCGAAGAAGCGATGGGTCTTGATGATGGTAAGTACTACAGGTCGTGGGTAGAGTAAGAAGCCAGCCCTGCTATCCCTTATATCTTTTAGCGCTCGCTTCGACTGTCGTCTCACTTCGCGCCAAAAAAGGCTACCGCTTCTCACGGGCGAAACAAACTGACCGGAGGTAATCAAAGCCAAGGCCGCATACTAAATAACAAAATTACCGGTGAAATCAGTCACCATTAAATAACATATCATGTCAAAAGAAGTAAAATCCGTTGAATACGGACTCGAAAAAATATTTGAGGGAGCACAAGATTTCCTTCCGCTTTTAGGAACCGACTACGTTGAATTGATCGTCGGAAACGCAAAACAGGCTGCGCATTTTTATAAAACAGCATTTGGGTTTCAGTCGTTGGCTTACGCCGGACTCGAAACCGGTGTTCGCGACCGTGCCTCTTATGTTTTGCAACAAAATAAGATCCGCCTGGTGTTGACAACGCCTTTAAAGGAAGATTCGATATTAAACGAACATATAGCAAAACATGGCGACGGAGTAAAAGTTGCTGCGCTTTGGGTTGAAGATGCCAGAAGCGCGTATGAGGAAACGGTAAAACGGGGTGCCAGGCCCTTTATGGAGCCAACAGTCGAGAGCGATGAATTTGGTCAGGTTGTTCGCTCCGGAATTTACACATACGGTGAAACGGTCCATATGTTTGTTGAACGCAAGAACTACAACGGCGTATTTCTTCCCGGCTATCAGGAATGGAAGTCGGATTACAATCCACCATCAACCGGACTGAAATATATCGACCATATGGTGGGCAACGTGGGCTGGAACGAAATGAATATTTGGGTCAAATGGTATGAGGAAGTGATGGGATTTGTGAACTTCCTTTCGTTCGACGACAAGCAGATCAACACCGAATACTCAGCTTTGATGAGTAAAGTGATGTCAAACGGGAACGGGCGAATCAAATTTCCGATCAATGAACCTGCAGAAGGAAAAAAGAAATCACAAATTGAGGAATATCTGGATTTTTATGGTGGCCCGGGCATTCAGCACGTTGCAATCGCCACAGATGATATTATAACCACTGTTTCCGAACTTAAAGCGCGGGGAGTTGAATTTTTGTCGGCGCCGCCACGCGCCTATTATGAAGATGTGCCACGAAGATTAGGCGCGCATATGAGCATGATGAAAGAAGATATAAACGTACTCGAAAGCCTTGCAATAATGATTGATGCCGATGAAGAAGGCTACCTGCTGCAGATCTTCACTAAGCCGCTTCAGGACAGGCCAACATTGTTCTTTGAGATTATCCAGAGAATGGGCGCCAGAGGTTTCGGCGCCGGTAACTTTAAGGCGCTGTTTGAGTCGATCGAACGCGAACAGGCAAAACGAGGCACTCTGTAAATCATTGCATATAAACCAGTAATAACCACTACGAAAACGTTTTCGTTGCAAAATATTTGTTAAAGTTACGCTTTTGGTTGCTAATTCACAAAAACCGACGCATCTTTGCATCTGTAAAAACGAAGGAGTGGTTTCCGGAATTTTTTATTATAAGTTTTCATAATTTATAGTTTTTTGGTTGGTTAATAGCATAAAAACTCAGGCATTAAGTTGACTGGGTTTTTTTGTTTTAATACATTTGGAATGGATATTGTATACCGCGCAAATATTGACTAAATTCATAGTATGAAAAAGATTATTGTATTTCTGTTATTTATTGGCACGGTAGGTTTTGCGCCCCAAAAAGAAAGCGCGTTTGGAGTGGGGGAATACTTTAAGTTCAGGATACATTACGGGGTTGTTAATGCCGGATATGCTACCCTTGAGGTTAAAGAAGCCACCCGGAACAATAGAAAAGTTTTCCATGCGGTTGGAAAGGGGTGGACTACCGGAATGTCCCGTTTCTTCTTTAAAGTTGACGACACATATGAAAGTTATTTCGATAAAGTGACAGGTAATCCCTACCAGTTTGTGCGACGGATTGACGAAGGAGGCTACACCAAAAATCAGGAAGGCTTTTTTAATCAGGCAACCAACCGCGTTCTCGTAAAGGATTACAAGAATAAGAAAGAAAAGACCTTCGTTACTCCGGATAATACGCAAGACATTATGTCGACGTTTTATTACCTCAGGAATCACCCGAGCGTTGACCGTTTGAAGGTCGGCGAATCCATCTCAATTGATATGTTTTTTGATGACGAAACGACAAAGTTTAAGTTAAAATACATCGGCAGGGAAGATATAAGCACTAAATTTGGCGTCGTCCCAACCATGGTTTTTCGTCCGCTGGTTCAATCGGGCCGTGTTTTTAAGGAACAGGAAAGCCTTACGGTTTGGATTTCAGCCGACGATAATAAAATTCCGATCAGAATCAAGGCCAGCCTTGCAGTTGGATCGATCAAGGCTGATCTTGAAAGCTTTAAGGGATTAAAGCACACATTCAAAGTAAAAGGAAAATAATGGCCCACACCCATATATCTGACGAAATTCTTGAAAAGCTTGACGCTAAATATCAAGCATTAAATCAAAAAACCGAAACGCATCTTGAAGGCCTGCTCTGGTCAAAACCCTTGGTATACTGGGACTATATTCAAACTGATGCACTGCTGAATTTACAGATACAACGTACCACCTTGCCCGACGAGATGGTATTTATTATGTACCATCAGGTCAACGAACTTCTTTTCAAAATGATCCTTTGGGAAGTACAGCAACTCTGCCACACAGAGAAGCCGGAAACTCGTTTTTTTACAGAAAGGTTAATGCGTATCAGCCGTTACTTCGACATGCTGACCACTTCTTTTGACATTATGGGCGACGGAATGGAACTCGAACAATATATGAAATTCCGAAACACACTTGCGCCTGCAAGCGGATTTCAAAGCGCACAGTACCGGCTTATCGAGTTTGCGTCGACTGATCTGATAAATCTGATCGACTACCGTTTTCGTGCAACAATCGACAGAAACACGCCGTATGAACATGCATTTGAACACCTGTATTGGCAAGCCGCCGGAAAAGATTATACAACAGGCAAAAAGTCGTATCTCCTGCTGGAATTCGAGAAAAAATACAAAGACCAGTTTCTTCGGTACATGGAAGAATACAACACAATCAACATCTGGCAGAAGTTTAAGCAGCTTCCTGAAGCAGATCAGCTAAATCCACAGTTGATCCAGGCAATGCGCCATCTTGACCACACGATCAACGTGACTTGGGTTATGGGACATCTGAACGCTGCACGCAAATACATCGACAGCGGCCAGGGAAGCGGCGAAGCTACCGGCGGAAGCGACTGGAAGAAGTACATGCACCCAAAATACCAGCGTCGCATCTTTTTTCCTGCGCTTTGGAGCGAGGAGGAACTGAAAAATTGGGGTGAAGAAAAGAGTGTAACAGTATAAAGTCTGCGATTTGAAATTATCAAAACTATTCCTTTTGCTGTTTCTGGCGCTCGCGTCCTGCAACCAATCCGAAGAAGAACAACCCGAAAAAAAGACTGCTGCACCTAAGCCTGAGCCGATAATAGTGGAGTTCGGTTTTACATTGAATAACTTCGACGTTGTTCACGACACCATTGCGAGCGGCGACACCTTCGGCAGCATATTAGAGAAGCAGAATCTTGGCGAACTTCGGGTGCACGAGATCGATGAAAAGATACGCGATACTTTTGATGTGCGCAGAATCAGAATCGGTAAACCGTATACCATACTTCGCACCAAAGACAGCTTGAAACAAATTCAGGCCTTTATCTATCAACCGGATAAGCTTAGTTATTATGTTGTGGACTTCCGGGATTCTGTACACGCCTATAGAACGGTTCGTCCCGTTACGATCAGACGACGAACTATTGCAGGTGAACTCGACGGCTCACTTACCGAAGCACTCGAAAAGCAGAAAGTTTCGCCTGCACTTGCAACGCAAGTATCGAAAGTCTATCAATGGTCGATCGACTTCTTTAAACTTCGCAAAGGCGACAAATTTGCGCTAACTTTTACCGAGCGCTATGTCAATGACAGCGTTTACGACGGAGTGGAAAACCTCGAAGCAGCATTTTTCGAATATAAAGGCAAAATAATCTACGCTTTTCCGTTTGCACAGGATACGACCTCGGGAAAGGTCGAGTATTATGACGAGGAAGGTAAAGTACTCAAAAACTTTTTTCTGAAAGCGCCGTTAAAGTTCAGCCGTATTTCCTCGCGTTTTTCGGGAAATCGTTTTCATCCGGTACAACAGATTTGGAAGGCACACAAAGGTACCGATTACGCCGCGCCACACGGAACACCAATTATGACAACGGCTTCGGGCGTAGTGGAGCAAACCGGTTTTACGGCCGGAAATGGCAACTTTGTAAAAGTGAGGCACAACGGCACTTATTCAACCCAATATCTGCACATGTCTAAGATTTTGGTGCGCCGCGGCCAACGCGTTACACAAGGCGACGTCATTGGAAAGGTGGGCAGCACAGGCTTGGCAACAGGGCCACATGTGTGTTACCGCTTTTGGAAAAATGGCGTCCAGGTTGATGCACTTCGGCTGAAGCTTCCGAATTCGACGCCAATGGATAAAAAGCACAAATCCAGATTCATTTCTTACATGACGCCGCTGAAAAAAGAATTGGACAGCGTTGCGGCTCTAAAATTTAATAAATAATGGCATTACCGACAATAAATCCGACCACCACAAAAGCATGGCAAAACCTGCAAGATCATTTTGAGAAAATGAAGGAGATCGCGATGGCAGATCTTTTCAGAAGTGACTCGTCGCGTACTGAAAAGTTTCACTTGAAATGGAACGATATACTGCTGGATTATTCTAAAAACCGGATCGATGCTGAGACGATAGACCTATTGCTGCAACTCGCAAACGAAATGAAGCTTGAGGAAGCTATATTGCAGTATTTCAATGGTGAGAAAATCAATCAAACCGAAAATCGCGCTGTGCTGCACACTGCATTGCGTGTTCCAAACGGGGTTTCAATTGATGTCGACGGGGAGAACGTTATTTCGGATGTCTACCATGTCAAAGACCAAATTAAAACCTTTACAGCTGAGATTATATCGGGAAACAAAACCGGTTATTCGGGTAAGCCGTTTACCGATGTTGTTAATATCGGAATCGGCGGCTCCGATCTTGGTCCGGCGATGGTTGTTGAAGCCCTAAAGTTCTACAAGAATCACCTGAAGGTACATTTTGTATCAAATGTCGATGGTGATCATGTGCACGAGGTACTGAAAACCTTAAACCCGGAGACCACGCTTTTTGTTATCGCTTCCAAAACCTTTACGACACAGGAAACACTGACCAATTCCGAGACCATCAGAAAATGGTTTCTGGAATCGGCAAAACAGCAGGACGTCGAAAAGCATTTTGTTGCTGTTTCAACTAATATTTCGAAGGTGACCGAGTTCGGAATCAATGCCGACAATATTTTCCCTATGTGGGATTGGGTTGGTGGAAGATTCTCTTTGTGGAGTGCCGTGGGATTGTCTATTGCACTTGCAGTTGGATATACCAATTTCGACAAGCTATTATCAGGTGCAAACAAAATGGACAATCATTTCAAGTCTGCCGATTTTAATGAGAATATGCCGGTGTTGCTGGCGCTGCTGAGTATCTGGTACAATAACTTTTTTGGTGCCGAAAGTGAAGCACTGATCCCGTATACGCAATATCTGCAAAAGCTTGCGCCATATCTTCAACAAGGGATTATGGAAAGCAACGGAAAGAGCGTTGGCCGTGACGGAAAGCGTGTCAACTACCAAACAGGAACGATCATCTGGGGCGAACCCGGAACGAACTCGCAACATGCGTTTTTTCAACTAATTCATCAGGGCACCAAGTTGATTCCTGCCGATTTCATAGGTTTCATAAAGTCGTTGCACGGTGATCAGGAACATCACGACAAGCTGATGTCCAACTTCTTCGCCCAAACAGAAGCACTGTTGAATGGTAAAACTGCTGAGCAGGTCGAAGCCGAGTTGGAAAAGCAAGGAATTACAGGTATTGAAGCGGATTACCTCCGGCCGTTTAAAGTTTTCGAAGGCAACAAGCCAACAAATACAATACTCGTTGATAAGCTGACACCAGAATCACTCGGCGAGCTGATCGCGCTTTACGAACATAAGATTTTTGTCCAGGGCGTGATCTGGAACATTTTCAGTTACGACCAATGGGGCGTCGAACTCGGAAAACAACTTGCGGGTTCTATCCTTAGCGAGATGAAAGCAGGCGCGGCAACCCATCATGACAGTTCAACAAACTTCCTGCTGAAGTACTTCATCAGCAACAGGTAAGGCTGGAGGCATTTAAACCATTTTATAATTTTTTTCTTATATTTGGTTTCCAAACATATCAATCATGTACGAAATTTTACGACAAATACATACGGTCTGGGCTTGTTTGACACTTCTGATTTTAGTTATTGCCGTTGTGAATTCAATCGCCGGCTTCTCGTCCAAAAGGGAGTTTAACGCTGGCGACAAGAGATTAGGACTGTTCGCGTTAACGGCAGCGCACATTCAGTTTTTGATCGGCATTATCTTATACTTCAACTCACCGCTCGGAATTGAGGTGCTCGGCGAAATGAAAAACGCCTCGCTTCGACTCACATCAATGGAGCATCCACTCGTAAACCTGATCGCCGTCACCTTAATTACAATCGGTTGGTCACGCCATAAAAAATTCCTCGACAGCAAGCCGAAGTTTAAATCACTATCCGTGTTCTACGGCATCGGCCTGCTCCTGATCCTAAGCAGGATTCCATGGAACCTCTTGTCGGATGTGATTAGCGATCTCCTCTAGGGCGCTTTTTCTTAAGGAACGGTATTTGTAAAACGGGTGCCGAAAACCAAATCAACATGAAATATATTAGGATATTCCTATTACTGATATTCTGCGCCGTTATTCCAGGCATCGCGAACACAGCAGCTGCACAAACCCCGCCAAGGACCGCTCAGGATACGATCAATAAAAATGCGGCTGTTGCCGATAGTTTGAAGTTGGTGTCGAACCTCAAGCTGAGGCTACTCAAAAAGAACGCACACGCCTCTTACTATGCTGATAAATTTAACGGGAGAAGAACTGCAAGCGGAAGACGTTTCGACAATAAAAAATATACTGCAGCGCATAGGAAACTTCCATTCGGAACGCGTGTTAAAGTCACGAATGAAGCAAATGGAAAATCAGTCGTAGTCGAAATTACCGATCGTGGGCCGTTTATTAAAGGTCGCGAAATCGATTTATCAAAAAGAGCTTTCATGGACATTGCCGGAGCACGATATGGCGGTGCGCTGCGGGTTACGATTGAAGTTATACAGTAGCCGATCGGCTCCCGCAGTAATTAAAGGAGTTTGAGCTTTAGTCGATGTTCGGATGCTTACAGGCCATCCAATATTCCAAGATCAATTTAACCAGGCGTTTTATTTCGTCCATGCTGTTTCCCTTCACAAAATAGCCCTGAACGGTCATTTCTGTATACGCAGTATTAACCTCATGCTGGTTTGAGGAAGTGGAGAAGAAAACAAACGGGATGCTTTTTTTGCGCAATTCAGGATCGTCGTCAATCTGCTTTTTAAACTCAAGCCCGCTTAATTTTGGCAGGTTCACATCACAGAAGATAATAAACAACGACTCATCAGTGGCTTTCATGAAATCCCACGCTTCCCGTGCAAAGCGAAACCATCTGATCTTGTTGCTATAGCCCAGGTCTCTTATCGTGATTTCAAGAAGCTCCTTGTCGTCTGCATCATCTTCAACAATGACAATTGTCCCTGATTTTGACATAATTAATGCGTATGAGTTTTAAAATGATTAGGCAAATGTACTAATTTGACGGAAGTATCAAAAGACAATCTAAACGAATTATTCGTTCCACATCTCGAAAGGCCTCTGGCTCAGGCTCGCGTTATAATAACGGGCGTCATTTGTAACCTCGACGCCAAGCCAAGCGGGTTTTTCAAAATCTTCGCCTTCATCAGAAAGCTCTATCTCCGCAATTATCAAACCCTTGTTCCGTCCGCTAAACTCGTCTACTTCGTAAACATGGCGCCCGATGGGAACTTCATACCGTATCTTTTCAATAATACCTTCTTCGCACAAAGCAAGCAACGGTTTCGCTTCGGACAGAGGCAACTCCGTCTCCCATTCAAACCGTGTCATGCCAGATTCGCTTCCTTTGCCTTTTATCGTCAAAAAGCCGCTTTCGCCCTTGATGCGAATCCGAACGGTTCGTTCCGGCGCCGAATTCAGGTACCCTTGTGCGATAACGCTTTTCGATGTCGCCTGCTGCCGGTATTCCCTTGACAAAACAAGAAATTTTCGTTCGATTTCAACCACTAAACTGTCGTTAATTTTGTTCCAAGTTACTAAAAAATGCGCTCTGAATTCGTATTTTTACACAATACACCGACTATGAATTTATTTCGTTTCCGAAGCAGGTCAAGAGTCACGGCAACCGAATATATAGCACAACTTTGCGGCGGCGAAATTTCATGGCAAAAGAATGATGACGATCTTGAGATCCTGATTGGCCTTGTTCGCCACATCAGGCCGTTGCGCCCGCGCCGGGTTTCCACAGTTGATTTGAGTGATCTTATCCGGTTTTTGAAACAGAATCCCGACTGTGCTTCTAAGCTCTCGGATCATATCAAAGGCATACTTCGGAACAAAAAGTTTAATAAGTTCCTTTCTGATGCCGCTATATTGCAGGATGTGAATTTCTTCCATGAAGTCAGAAGCCGTCTCTACGCCAAACTTCTTCCGAATCAACCGCTGAAAAACCGACTTGAATATGTACTAAACCAGGTTTTTTATCTGGCAACCGACAACGTATGGATCAGCAAAATCCCGGATGAGCAGATTGAAGAGCTGTATGATCTCTTGAAGTTTAATTCCATTTATGAATCTGTTACGCCCGATTCGCCTTTGTCGGAAATGTTGCTTGCGATGAGCCTGATCACGCAACGGATCAGTGGACGCGCTATGGAAACGGATGTTATTAAGATGGTTCCTGAATTTGATGACTTGGAAAGTCCGTTTACGGCGTTTGAAATTGAACTTCTTCAGGTTGAAGAACGCATACGTACATCGGGAAAGCATTATATCACGATAGATGAATCGTACCGGCAACTTCGGGTGTTGCACCGTCAGTGTGAGGAATTCGTGGATCGTGCGTTTGCAAATAGCAGTAAATACGGAATTTCGCTCCGCGTCAACCAAAACCTTTTGAAGATCCGGCAGCAGCTCGACCGCCTGAAAGTATTGTTGCCTTTGCTCGTGGTCGAAAAGTTGGAAGATAAAAAGGAAAATACCATTGCACTGGCAAAACAACTGATCAAGTACAACTGCTATAAGAACAATGTACGGAAGTTTATCTCTGAAAGCACACAGCTCATTTCGTACGAGATTACGCAACATACCGCCCGAACCGGCGAACATTATATTACCGAAAGCCGCCGCGAGTATTTCTTAATGTTAAAAGCGTCATTGGGCGGCGGATTAATAGTGGGGTTTTTGTGTATCATTAAGATATTCCTTGGCAAAGCCGACACCAGTTATTTCGGGCATGCGTTTATATATAGCATGAATTACGCGATTGGGTTCATTACGATTTATCTGCTTGGCTTCACTCTCGCAACCAAACAGCCCGCAATGACGGCGTCAGCTCTGGTGAGGGCGCTCGAACAGGGCACGCGCAAGCAAGGAAAGAGCAGTGAGAAATACGCTGCTTTTGCAATCTTGTTTGCGAGGGTTTTCCGTTCTCAGTTCATAGCTTTCGTAGGGAACGTCGCAATGGCGTTTTCCGTTCCGCTTTTGCTGGTATGGGTTATCGACCTTCTTTTCGATTACAATCTTGGAAATCCAAAATGGCATACACTGATTACTGACCAAAGTCCGGTGCATTCACTTGCAATTTTTCACGCGGCGATTGCCGGGGTTTACCTGTTTCTTTCGGGAATTATTTCCGGCAGTATTGCAAACCGGGATAAACACAATCAGGTTTACTATCGGATCGAGGAACATCCGTTACTAAAGAAAAGTCTTGGCAGAAAGCGTACAAAGCGCCTTGCGCAGCTCTACGAAAAGCGTAGCGCAGGCGTGATATCAAACTTTTGGTTCGGTGTTTTTATGGGAACAACCGGCTCAATTGGGATGTTCCTCGGACTTGATCTCGATGTTCGCCACATCACTTTTGCCAGCGGCAATCTCGCCCTGGGTATCTACGGCAGTAACTTCCTTGTTACTAAGTCGCTGCTTTTTTGGGGGATTTTAGGCGTTGGATTGATTGGTATTGCGAATTTTGCGGTGAGTTTCGGATTGTCTCTCGGATTGGCTTTACGTTCGCGAAACATCGCAATAACAGAATTGCGCTCCATTGTAGCATCGGTCTGGAAACATTTTAAGACAAAACCGGTAAGCTTCTTCTTTCCGACGGAAAAGCGTGAGAAATCGGTTGTTGAGGTCGATTACTTAAAGCCGAGATAAATGGACGCCGAAGTCAAAATACGTAAGATAATCCACGTTGACATGGACGCTTTCTATGCGTCAGTCGAACAAATGGATAATCCGGAGCTTCGTGGAAAGCCTTTGGCAGTTGGCGGCTCCGAAAATCGCGGCGTCGTTGCAGCAGCGAGTTATGAAGCCCGTAAGTTCGGCGTACGGAGCGCTATCAGTGGAGTTTTGGCGAAAAAATATTGTCCCGAACTGATTTTCGTCCGTCCACGGTTCGATCGTTACAAGGAGATTTCCAGTCGGATTCGCAAAATATTTTTTGATTATACTGATTTGGTGGAGCCACTGTCCTTAGACGAAGCCTATCTGGATGTTACTCATAATAAAAAAGGAAACCCCAGCGCCAGCTTAATTGCACAGGAAATTCGTCGGCGCATATATGAAGAAGTTGGCTTAACGGCATCAGCGGGAATATCGGTAAACAAATTTGTGGCGAAAGTAGCGTCTGATTATAACAAGCCAAACGGACAAAAAACGGTTACTCCCGACGAGGTAATTACCTTCCTTGAAGAATTACCCGTTAAAAAGTTTTATGGTGTAGGAAAAGTAACAACCGAGAAAATGTATCAGCTGGGCATTTTTACCGGAGCCGATTTAAAACGAAAGCCACTCGATTTTTTGGAGAAGCATTTCGGTAAATCGGGTGCTTACTATTATTACATTGTGCGCGGAATCCATAATAGTGAAGTCACTCCCGAACGCGTCGCAAAATCGGTGGCAACTGAACACACGTTCAATGAAAACCTGACTTCTGAGGTGTTTATGCTTGAAAAGCTTGAAATTATAGCGGCCGAACTCGAACGGCGGTTACAGCGATACAACGTTGCCGGAAAGACCGTTACCCTTAAAATCAAATACAGCGACTTTACCCTGCAAACACGAAGTAAGACCTTGCCGTATTTTATTTCCGACAAGGCACTGCTGCTTGAAACAGCGCGGGAACTTCTTTATCAGGAACGCATGAAGGAATCGGTTCGACTGTTGGGTATTTCGCTGAACAACCTGAACACGGAGGTCAAGAAAGCGGTTGCAGTCCAACTAAAATTCGAGTTCTAAAAAAATATCCGCTCGAGGCGGATATTTCTTAATCTATTTCTGAAACCCTGAGCGTATTTACCATTCCTTTTTCGGTCACCGGCATCGCCGCCAGGTTAATCAGGAAGTCGCCCTTGTGCACAAAACCGCTTTCCTTTGCTATTTCATTGACGTGCGTGACGGTGTCGTCGGTACTTACGAATTGGTCGTAAAAAAACGACTTTACACCCCAAAGCAAGTTCAGTTGCGTCATGATGCGCCTGTTTGAAGTAAACACCAAAATATGCGCTTGCGGCCGCCATGCCGAAATCTGGAATGCTGTGTAACCGCTATTGGTGAGCGTACAAATTGCCTTTGCCTTGATTACGTTTGCCATTGTAGCTGCGTGATGACAAATCGTTTTTGTTATAAAACGTTTTGTTCGGACCTGCGGCGTGTTTTGCGGCACCAGAATTAACGGTGAATCCTCAACGGCTTCAATGATTTGCGTCATCTTCTCGATTACCTGTACAGGATAATTACCAACCGACGTTTCTCCGGAGAGCATTACGGCATCGGCACCGTCCATAACCGAGTTTGCAACGTCGTTTACTTCAGCACGTGTTGGCGTCAAGCTTGTAATCATTGTTTCCATCATCTGCGTGGCAATAATGACAGGAATACGAGCGGTTTTAGCTCTGTTGACGAGCTTTTTCTGGATCAATGGCACCTCATGCGCCGGGACTTCAACACCAAGATCGCCACGAGCAACCATGAGTCCGTCGCAATACGCTACAATTTTATCAATGTTTTCAACGGCTTCCGGTTTTTCGATCTTAGCGATAATCGGAATTTTATAATCAGAATGTTCAGCGATCAGATCCTGAAGTTCCTGTAAATCTTTTGGCGTCCGCACGAATGAAAGGGCAATCCAGTCGACTTGCTGCTCAATTGCAAAAATGGCGTCTTTAATATCTTTCGGGGTTAGCGCGGGAAGGGAAACTTTGGTGTTAGGGAGATTGACGCCTTTTTTGGATTTCAACGGTCCGCCTTGTACAACGCGTGCAACAACTTCGGTTGTGCGGTTGGTTTGCTCGACCTCGAAGATTAGTTTTCCATCGTCGAGCAAAATGCGCTCGCCCGGATTAACATCACGCGGGAACTCTTTGTAGTTCATATAGACTTTCTCGGCTGTTCCGGGAATGTCTTCTGCGGTCGTGAATGTAATTTTATCTCCTTTGTGCACGATGACATCTTCTTTCATTACACCCACGCGAAGTTTCGGGCCTTGAAGATCGGCGAGTATCGATGTAGTATAGCCGAATTCTTCACTCAGTCCGCGTATCATGTCAATTTTGCTTTTTACGTCATCATAATCGGCGTGCGAAAAGTTTACGCGAAAAACGTTCACACCGGCATCAATCATATCTTTAAGAACGTCCCTTGAGCTACACGCAGGGCCTAATGTTGCTACAATTTTGGTCTTCTTGTTTGTTGGCATTTACTAAAAAATTAAATTGTTCTTGGATTTTATCTTAGTCGTATCGACTTGGTAAACTGTCGATATCTGGGCTATTGTCTGTATTTTTTCATAAATCTCAGTAACCGGAATTTGGGCGTTTTCAACCTTTAGAAAATAATCAACTTTCTTGAATTCGGGTAGCAGATACACCTTTGTAGCAATTTCTAAATCAGAATCCGCAAATAAACTCTGCGCATCTTCATTCTTGCGAACGATTACTTCATTGCGGTTTTGAACGAGGTTCCAGCAAATCTCCCTGTCAGAATCCTCGAAAACGTAGCGTGACAATGACGCGGCGCCTTCTTTGATCCGGACCTGAATTTCGTTTTTGCTTTTACTCAGCAACACGGGAAGCTTTTGATTTAGGAAATAGGCCAGTCGATAATCTTCTAAAGAAGTATGAATAGCAATAAGCTGGTAGTCGATCTCATCAAACTCATCGATATGCAACTTGTGATGGGCCATTCGCAAAAATAAGATGTAAAGATAACATTTCTGCCCTCATAATACAGACGCAGATTTACAGTTAACGTTTATTTATCAACGATATCGTAATAGTGCTGACAATCGTTTGCTACTTTTTGTTAATTTTCTCCTGAAATGCAAAGTATGCACGCTGAGATGCTTTTTCTTCGGCTTTTTTCTTTGATGTTGCCCGTGCTTTTGCAATTACTTTATCGTCGATGCTGAGCTTCACGCCATAGAGTCGTTGCCCATCGATGCCATTGTCTTCAAACACATCGTAATAGAACGATTTCTTTTCTTTTTGGCACCACTCAATTAGCAGGCTTTTATAGCTGATGACCTTCCCTTCGAGCTTTGCGATATCCACATAGGGTTCCACAACGCGTTTCTGGATGAATTTCTCGCAATAACTATAGCCTCGATCGAGGTAAATCGCGCCAACCAAAGCTTCAAAGATATTCCCATGGATATTATCGCCGAAGTTGCTCGTCGGAATCTTACTTTCGATGAATTTGATGAGGTTCAGGTCGCGGCCCAATTCGTTCAGATGTTCGCGGCTGACAATTTTCGAACGCATTTTTGTCAAGTAACCTTCGTCTCCGGCAGGCGCTTTCATGAAAAGATGTGCAGCAATCACCGAACTAAGCATTGCATCACCAAGGAATTCGAGCCGTTCGTAATTTATCGGAATACCGCTGACATCGGTCTTGTTGGACGAACGATGCGTAAAGGCTTTTTTATAATATTCAAGGCGGATAGGGGCAAACCCGAGAATCTCTTCTAGCTCAGTAAAAAAAATCCCGCCTTCTGGAGCACGGGACTTTGTAAATATTTTCTTAAGGAAGCGCATTGCCCGTTAGTCGATTTTTTTGAATAAAACGCAGGCGTTGTGTCCGCCGAAACCAAACGTATTGCTCATTGCCACGCGAACGTCACGTTTTTGCGGCTGGTTCAGTGTGAGGTTCAAAGCAGGATCTATATTTTCGTCCACAACGTTGTGGTTAATCGTTGGGGGAACAATCCCGTGTTGCATTGCGAGAATAGATGCAATTGCTTCAACAGCGCCCGCCGCTCCAAGCAAGTGCCCTGTCATTGACTTTGTAGAGTTGATATTGATCGTCTTTGCGTGATCTCCAAAAACAGCGCTTATTGCTTTTAATTCGGCCACATCTCCAAGCGGAGTTGAGGTTCCGTGTGTGTTAATATGATCAACATCTTCCGGCTTCATTCCGGCGTCGCGCAATGTATTTTTCATTACTGCTATAACACCGATTCCTTCAGGATGCGGCGCTGTAAGATGATACGCGTCAGACGACATTCCGCCACCGCCAATTTCACAATATATTTTTGCGCCACGTGCTTTTGCATGTTCATAATCTTCCAGCACAAGCGCGCCTGCACCTTCGCCTAAAACAAAACCGTCACGGGTTGCGTCAAAAGGTCGTGAAGCAGTTTCCGGAGCTTCGTTTCGTGTAGATAAAGCGTGCATTGAATTGAATCCGCCCATTCCCGCGATGGTGATTGCCGCTTCCGATCCACCGGAAATAATTACGTCGCACATTCCGAGCCGGATGTAATTGAATGCGTCGATCAATGCATTCGCTGACGAGGCACACGCTGAAACAGTTGTGTAATTCGGACCCATAAAGCCGTTGCGCATTGAAATATGGGCTGGGGCAATATCGGCAATCATCTTAGGTATAAAGAATGGATTGAATTTTGGAGTCCCGTCGCCTTTAGCATAGTAAATCACCTCTTCCTGGAACGTCTCGAGTCCGCCAATTCCTGCTCCCCAAATTACGCCGACACGGTATTTGTCGACATTATCATCTGTGATCCCCGCATCTTTTATGGCTTCATCGCTTGCGGCAATAGCGTATTGGGCAAACTTGTCAAGGCGGCGCGATTCTTTTCGGTCCATAAACTCTTCGATTTTGAAGTTTTTAACTTCGCACGCGAATTTCGTTTTATGTTTTTCAGTATCGTAATAGGTAATTGGCGCGGCTCCGCTAACACCGTTCACCAGGCTGTCCCAGTATTCCTGAATGTTATTCCCTATTGGGGTAAGAGCACCTAAACCTGTTACAACAACCCGCCTTAATTCCATATATGTATTTTATAATTCAAATTGTAAACTAATAATACCTATGCTTTTTTATATGTTAATCATAAAAAGACACAGGTATTACAATAATTTTATCTGGATGATCGAACATCAGCCCGGCTTGTAAGTATCAAAAATAACAACACCCGCAAAGTCAATGTACGGGTGCATCATTTATTATTTTTTTGCTTCCTCGATATAAGAGATCGCTTGTCCTACCGTAGCAATATTTTCTGCCTGATCGTCTGGGATTTGGATGTCGAATTCTTTCTCAAACTCCATAATAAGCTCAACAGTGTCTAATGAATCAGCCCCTAAATCATTAGTGAAGCTTGCTTCTGTTACAACTTCGTTTTCGTCAACGCCTAGTTTGTCTACGATAATAGCTTTTACTCTTGATGCAATGTCTGACATAATCTTTGATTTTAAATTTAAATTTGTTGGCAAAAATAAGAACTTATTTTTAAAACAACCCTTTAGTTAATAAATATGACTACTAATTTAGAAAATATATTTCATAATGGTGTCTTAAATTATTTAATATCATTTAGAATGCTTTTTTTTGCAGTTGCTAAAACAAACCCATGAAAAACGTTGTGCTGTTTGCATCAGGAGCCGGTTCCAACGCCGAAAATATCATCCTGTACTTCATGGATTCCACTGAAATAAAAGTAGCGGCTGTCTTCACCAATAATCCAAAAGCAGGTGTAATAGAAAAAGCTCAAAAGCATTCGGTTCCGGTGTTCATTTTCGATAAAGAGGAACTTCTGGACGGTTCGGTCAACGCTAAACTTTGCGCGTTTGAACCTGCTTTGATTGTATTGGCAGGATTTCTTCTGATGCTCCCATTAAATATAATAAAGTCTTTCCCGAATAAGATCATTAATATCCATCCGGCGCTGTTGCCAAAATACGGTGGCAAAGGAATGTATGGCCTGAATGTCCATCGCGCGGTTCTTGAAAAGAAAGAACAGGAAACAGGAATTTCGATTCATTATGTTGACGAGCATTATGACAATGGCGATTTAATTTTTCAGTCGAGGGTGCCGATCTCCGAATGCCGGTCGGCCGAAGAAATAGCGGCGAAAGTCCATGAGCTCGAGCACAGACATTATCCCGAAGTCATTGAAAACTTACTAAAACCACGTTAATGAAAATAGTTTTCCTGCTGGCAATTGCTATAGTTGTTGGATGCAAAGCCAAACACAAAGAAACCTGTGATCCCGACTTTGATGTGTTCTTCAACAAATTTACGCACGACAGCATTTTCCAAAAGAGACGCGTTCATTTTCCCTTAAAGGAATTTTACAACGACATTGATTCTGAAGAATTGGTCGAGCAGCAGGTTAATGCCGACCAATATTTTTTTACTGCCCTTCCAGATAATGCGGACGGACTTTATGATATTAAAATAGAAAAAAAGAAAAATTCTGTCACTTATATGCAGACATCCCGCGAGAGTTATGCCTCCACGATCTGGAAGTTCGCCCGTGTACACGAATGTTGGATGTTAATAGAAATCACAAACATCACCGAATAGAATTGTAATGAACCACGACGTACACATTTACACTGACGGTGCCGCGAAAGGCAATCCCGGACCCGGTGGTTACGGCGTGGTAATGGAATGGGTAGGCAAACCGTATCGAAAAGAATTTTTTGAAGGGTTCAGGCTTACTACAAATAACCGGATGGAATTGCTGGCGGTAATCGTCGGACTCGAAAAATTAAAAAATCCGGGTACGAAGGTGCTTGTGATTTCCGATTCAAAATACGTTGTTGATTCGGTTTTAAAAGGCTGGGTTTTCGGATGGGAAAAGAAAGGATTCACCGGAAAAAAGAATCCCGATCTTTGGATGCGCTTTCTGAAGATTTACCGCCGTCACCAAGTCGACTTTAAATGGATCAAAGGCCACAACAACCACCCGCAAAACGAGCGATGCGACCAGCTTGCCGTAATGGCATCGTCCCAACCGCACCTTTCAGTAGATGCATTCTATGAATCCGAAGGAGAAAAACTGCTTTAACATCCTGTTTGTCAGTCTGCTGATTTGGCAAAACTTTACGAGCGCCGTGCTTTGTAACTTTAAAAGTTATAAGGTATCTTTGCCGCTTAATTTAAACCAATAAATGAACAAATTACTTATTGTCGGAACTGTCGCGTTCGACGCTATCGAAACTCCGTTTGGAAAAACAGATAAAATACTAGGCGGAGCTGCAACATATATCGGATTGTCGGCTTCATTTTTTAACGTAAAATCTGCGATAGTGTCGGTTGTCGGAGACGATTTTCCGCAAGAGCATTTGGACTTACTGACGAGTAAAAACATAGACATTTCAGGTCTGGAAATTGTCCCCGGAGGAAAAACGTTCTTCTGGAGCGGTCGTTATCATAACGATCTGAACTCACGCGATACGTTGGTGACCGAATTAAACACACTTGCCGATTTTCAGCCCAAAGTTCCTGCTAATTTTACTGATTCCGATGTTGTCATGCTTGGAAACCTGCATCCATTGGTTCAAAGCAGTGTTCTTGATCAAATGACTTCGACGCCGAAGCTGGTTGTTTTAGATACCATGAATTTCTGGATGGATTGCGCACTCGCAGAATTGCTAGATGTCATTAAACGTGTTGATGTCATTACTATAAACGATGAAGAAGCAAGACAATTATCAGGTGAATATTCGCTTGTAAAAGCGGCTGCGAAAATTCATACAATGGGTCCAAAATACGTCGTGATCAAAAAGGGCGAACACGGCGCATTGCTTTTTCATAATAAGGAGGTGTTTTTCGCACCGGCTTTGCCACTTGAAGAAGTATTTGACCCAACAGGTGCCGGAGATACATTTGCCGGAGGATTTGCCGGATATATCGCGCAAAGCGAAAACGTGTCGTTCAACAACATGAAGAACGCGATCATCTACGGATCGAACCTCGCATCGTTCTGCGTTGAAAAATTCGGGACACAGCGAATGGAACAGCTTCAAAACGAGGAAGTAACCGACAGGCTGAAGCAATTCAAGGCTTTAACACAATTTGAAATTGAATTATAAAGACAAACTACGCCTCGGAAACGGGGCGTTTTTAGTTAAGAATGGTTTGCCACGACATGAGCTGCGAACAAGAAAAGCAATCACGAATTTAATAAAACATAATCCCATGCTTTTTGTAAATTAGTGAAATGGTCAACTATTATTCGTGACTCGGGCACTGCAAACAGGCGAAGCCTTCAGCTAAAGAAATAACACCAACACAACGATAATGAGCGATATACTTTACCATATTTGAGATTAAGAGGAGGACAGCCAGTGGCTGTCAGGTATCTTCGGATACCAGTTTAATAACTGCAACACAACAACAATGAGCGACATACTTCACCATGAATGCGGTATAGCATTCCTAAGGCTGAAAAAACCTTTGCAATACTACAAAGACAAGTACGGAACGGCGTTCTACGGAATCCAGAAAATGTACCTGTTGATGGAAAAGCAGCACAATCGCGGACAAGACGGCGCCGGATTCGCTAGCATCAAACTCGACGTTGAACCAGGAGAACGTTACATCAGCCGGGTGCGATCAAATGCATCGCAGGCGATCCAGGATGTTTATGCGCAAATTAACGCGCGGATCAATGAGGAACTTCAGGCCAATCCTGACAAGATCAACGACGTCGAATGGCAGAAAAGCAACATTCCGTACATCGGAGAGGTTTTCCTCGGCCATGTACGATACGGAACTTTCGGCAAAAACAGCATCGAAAGCGTTCATCCGTTTCTTCGCCAGAACAACTGGATGCACCGAAACCTGATTGTGGCCGGAAACTTTAATATGACCAATGTCACAGCGCTTTTTAACAGCCTTGTTGAACTCGGACAACATCCTAAGGAAATGGCCGATACTGTAACCGTGATGGAGAAAATCGGGCATTTTCTAGATGAGGAAGTAACCGACTTGTATCACGAATGTAAAATGAACGGACTCTCAAAAAGAGAAGCTTCACCAGTAATTGCTGAGAAACTCGACGTACGGAAAATATTAAAACGGGCTTCCAAAGGTTGGGACGGCGGTTATGCGATGTGCGGAATGTTCGGACATGGCGATGCGTTCGTTTTTCGTGATCCGGCGGGAATCCGACCTGCTTTTTTCTATGAAGACGATGAGGTGGTAGTCGTTGCTTCCGAAAGGCCTGTCATCCAGACCGTTTTCAATCTCGATTTTCATAAAGTCAACGAACTTCAGCCGGGTCATGCCTTGATCATAAAAAAGAACGGAACGGTTTCAGAAGAAGAAGTCATTACGCCGACTGTGAAAAAGTCGTGTTCGTTCGAACGTATCTATTTCTCGCGTGGCAGCGATGCCGAAATTTATCAGGAACGAAAAAAACTCGGAAAGTTATTGCTTCCTGCCGTTCTTGAAGCGATTAAAAGCGATACTGACAACACCGTCTTTTCTTACATTCCAAATACGGCTGAAACTTCGTTCTACGGCATGGTCGAAGCCGCACAGGATTTCCTGAACCAACGCAAAAACGATTACATTCTGCAAAACCGCAAGAAGCTTACAGCCGAAACACTTCAGGAATTGCTCGAAGTTAAAATCCGAACGGAAAAAGTCGCAATTAAAGACGCAAAACTACGTACGTTCATTACCGAAGACAGCAGTCGTGATGATCTTGTGGCACACGTTTACGATGTCACGTATGGGGTCATCAAACCAACCGACAACCTGGTCATTATTGACGATAGTATCGTCCGCGGAACAACACTCAAAATGAGCATCATCAAAATGATGGACAGGCTGAAGCCGAAAAGCATCGTCATCGTCTCATCGGCACCGCAAATTAGATATCCTGATTGCTACGGGATAGATATGGCCAAGCTTGAAGGACTTGTTGCTTTCCGTGCCGCGCTCGAATTGCTGAAAGAGCGGAATTTGTATCATATCGTTGATGAGGTCTACGCAAAATGCAAACAGCAGGAAAATTACAAAGATGTAGACGTGGTGAATTACGTGACTGAAATTTATAAACCGTTCAAAGATCAGGAAGTATCTGATAAGATCGCAGAAATGTTGAGTTCACCCGAAATCAATGCCGAAGTAAAAATCATTTTTCAAACGGTCGACAATCTCCATATTGCCTGTCCCAAGAACTTGGGCGACTGGTACTTTACGGGCGATTATCCCACACCTGGCGGTAACCGGGTCGTGAATAAGGCTTTTATGAATTTTTATGAAGGAAAAGATGCACGTGCGTACTAATAATTGATCAAAAAAAGCATTTCGTCGAGTTTCGGTGTAGTTCATCTAATTTTTTTGTCGGCATTGCACATCTGCTATACATTTGGAGAACCATAGCATTAGTAGGTTAAGTTTATGGTAGATTTGGGGCAAAAAGGGTGTAAGCAATTACACCTTTTTTATTGGAATAAACTGAAGGAGACGGCTTTGCATTTTTAGACAAGAGAAACTAGGAAATTACCTGAAGCCTACTGGGCTTCCTCTTCTAATTTCAAATGCCTTTAGACACAAGACATTAAAATTGAAACTATAAAAAAGGGGACGCAATTGCGTCCCCTTTTGTGTTTTTGTATTACAAATCAGGAAAAATTCCCGATGCCAGTGGGTTCAAACCTGAAACCCTGCACATCTTAAACATTTGCGTCCTTCTCCTTCGCATATCTTCTCGCAACCTCGGTCCAGTTGATAACATTGAAAAATGCTTCAATATAATCCGGGCGCCTGTTTTGATAATTTAGATAATATGCGTGCTCCCAAACGTCCATTCCAAGAATAGGAGTTCCTTCGCAACCGATCTCCGGCATCAACGGATTGTCCTGGTTCGGAGTTCCGCAAACCTCAAGCTTTCCGCCGTTCTGTACGCAAAGCCACGCCCAGCCGGAACCAAACTGCGTTGCGCCCGCTTTTGAGAACTTCGCTTTAAATTCGGCAAAACTTCCAAAATCACGCTCGATCGCTGACATCAGTTCGCCTGTTGGCTCGCCGCCGCCGTCCGGAGACAAAATAGTCCAGAAAAGGTTGTGATTGTAATAACCGCCGCCGTTGTTGCGAACAGCAGCATTCTTCTTGTCAAGATTGATCAGGATATTTTCTATAGTCTTGCCTTCCATATCCGTTCCCTCAATCGCAGCGTTAAGGTTCGTCGTGTAGGCATTGTGGTGCTTTGTATGGTGTATTTCCATCGTACGCGCGTCAATGTGCGGCTCCAGCGCGTCGTAGGCATACGGTAATTTTGGTAATTCAAAAGCCATAGTGATAGTGTTTAATGGTTATTAAATATTTTTATTCAAATTTAAACATTTAACTTTGGATAGGATAATTCTGCGATGAATTATAATGTTCACAAGTAGCATCTTCCCGTTTTCCGCTATATCTTTTGCGGCTTAAGAACGCCACAAAAGGATGCCGTTGCAACCGGGGCTAGGCTGCCCACAAGCCTCATAATCCGACACAACTTAAACATGCAAAGACCATCATTTTCAATCTACGATGCTTCTGCCGGATCAGGAAAAACGTACGCATTAGTTCGTGAATACCTTAAAATTATCCTGACCTCCAACCGTAACGATGCCTATCGGAACATACTCGCTATTACGTTTACGAACAAGGCGGTCCACGAGATGAAAAACCGCATCGTCAGCAACCTGTCGGAGTTCGCGAAAGACGAACCCCATAAAAAGGCTGCCGATTTAATCCAGGTTCTGAGTGAGGAAACCGGCCTCTGCGTGGCAGACATAAAGGCGAAATCAAAACAGATCATAAAGCATATTATCCACAATTATGCTGCATTCGATATCTCGACAATCGATAAATTTACGCATAAAGTCATTCGCGCTTTTGCACGCGACCTGAACCTGCCAATGACGTTCGAGGTTTCGCTTGACACCGAGAATTTACTTGCCGAAGCTGTAGACGCACTAATAGCACAAGCCGGAGAAGATGAGACGCTGACCAAGTTGCTCGTCGATTTCACAATGGAGAAAACCGATGATGACAAATCCTGGGACATCTCGCGTGAAATTCTCGAAACAGGCCGACTTGCACTAAACGAAAACAATAGGAACGAAATACTTCATTTCAAGGATAAAACCATAGCCGAGTTTATGGCAATCAAAGATAAACTCAGCGAAGCCTGCAAGGGCCTTGACAATGAATGCAGTGAACTCGGGCTCGAAGCGCTTGCCTTAATCCAACATCACGGAATCGATCACAAATCTTTTTCAGCCGGACATTTCCCCAATCATCTTGGATATATCCAAAAAGGGGAGCTAAAGAGCACACACAAAAAATATCGATCCGCCGAAGACATAAAAATCAATAAATCGGCTCGCGATGCCGATGTCATTGAACGGATGCTTCCGCAAATGCTCGCCATTTTGGACAATGTCTATCGCAGGTATGAAAAGAAAGATTTTTACCGCGCATTCCTCAAGAACATTACGCCACTGAGTTTGCTGAACACTGTTAATAATGAACTTGCGAAGATTCAAAAGGATCAAAACATCTTATCAATTTCGGAGTTCAACGCAATTATCCATCGTGAAATCCAAAATCAGCCGGCGCCATTTATCTATGAACGGCTTGGTGAAAAATACCGGCATTTCTTTATTGATGAATTTCAGGACACCTCGGAGATGCAATGGCAAAACCTGATTCCGCTGATCGATAATGCACTTTCAGGCCAGGACGATTCCGGACAAAAAGGAACATTAATGATTGTCGGGGATCCGAAACAATCAATCTATCGGTGGCGTGGCGGAAAAGCCGAACAGTTTATCGAACTCAGTAAAGAGCACAACCCGTTTAATAATCCGGAAAAAGAACGTTTTACACTTGATACAAATTGGCGCAGCTACTCACAGGTAATCGACTTCAACAACGATTTTTTTGAATTACTGGCGCACGAATTCACGCACGAGGATTATCACAATCTGTATAAAAACCATAGTCGGCAAAAGCCCACTAAAAAATCCGGGGGCTATGTCAACATCTCATTCGTGCCAAAACCCACAGAAGCCGATGAAGAAGAAGGATCCGATAAGAACCAACTTCATCTTGCGGCAACTTTGAAGGCTATTGAAAAGGCAAAACAACAAGGCTTTGCTTACCGTGACATTGCTGTCCTTACACGAAAGCGCGATCAGGGAATTGCCGTTGCAAATTGTTTGACTGAAAATCAGATCCCGCTTTTGTCTTCGGAAACGCTGATGATTAAAAATGCCACCGAAGTTCGGTTCATAATTCATCTGCTGCGCTATCTTAAAAACAGCGCTGATCCTGAAGCAAAAGCATTTTTCCTGCATTATCTGGCCGAAAACCTTCAAGATGAAATGCCCGTGCACGATTTTATTTACCGCGGGATGGAATTGGCAGACGAAACAGATTTTGAGCATTGGCTTTCAGAAAAGAACATCCTTCCAGACTTTTCGTTTAAGGACATCCGGAAAAAATCGCTCTATGAAACCGTAGAAACCATCATTACAACCTTCATCCGGCCTGGTTGCAGCAACGCGTATTTGCAGTATTTTCTTGATATTGTCCTAGAGCGCGATGTGCGGACTCAGTCAGGAATTGCCGATTTTGTGAACTTCTGGGACAAGAATGCCGACAAGTTCAGTATTCCAACGCCCGAGGGAAAGGACGCAGTACGTATCCTGACGATACACAAATCGAAAGGTTTAGAGTTTCCAGTTGTAATTATGCCATTTGCAGAGGAAGATTACAACCGCAAGCCTAAAGATAAAATCTGGCTGGACTCGGTTGAGGAAGAAACAGCCCTTACTAAAGTACTGATCGACAATAGCAGTGCGGTTGAAGGTTTTGGCGATGCCGCGTCGATAGTCTACAATCTGCGGAAGCAGGAAGAACTGCTGGACAACATCAATGTGCTTTATGTGGCGCTGACACGCGCAGAAGAGCAACTGTACATAATTTCCGGAATGAACCTGACTTCAAAAGGCGATATCTGTGAAAACAACATGTCGACCTTCTTTATGAAATATCTTAACGCAAAAGGTGGTTTTGACAAGCATCGCCTGGAGTACGAGTTCGGAACGCCGATAAAGATCTCTCCGCCTTCTGCAGATATGCCGATTCCCGATATTATTCCGCCAGTCAGTACTGTCTTTAACCCGGCAAATATCGCGATCGCACGTCGGGAATCGCTGATGTGGGGCACTGCACAGCAGGAATCTATCGAGCGTGGAAATGTTATACATGAAATTCTTTCCTATATAAAAACACCCGCCGATGTTGATCTGGCGCTGGCAAAAGCGGTGGAAAACGGAATTATTTCTGAAGATCAGGCAAATGATGTGTTGGAGACGATTTTAGAGATTGTACATCATCCGGAGCTTTCAGGATTCTTTTGGTCAGAATATCAGATTTTGAACGAGCAGACCATCATCCGCAACGACGCTACTATGATCAAGCCCGACCGAATGGTTTTGGCGCTGAAAAATGAAGTTTATCTGTTGGATTATAAGACCGGTGAGCATCGGCAAAAATATCAGCAGCAACTTCAGACCTATCAGGAAGCCATTGAAAAAATGGGCTACAAAGTGTCGAAAAAGGCGCTCGTATACATAGGAAAGAAGGTAAATGTGGTAAATTTGTAGTCAGTAAAAAAAGCAATAAACAATAAGCACTATCAGAATGTACGGATCAATAAAACAACACCTTCAAAACGAGCTTGAGACGATTGAGCAACACGGAATATTTAAAAAAGAGCGCATTATTATATCGCCGCAGGGCGCTGAAATTAAAGTTTCTACAGGCGAAACGGTGCTGAATTTCTGTGCAAATAATTACCTCGGGCTTTCATCGCATCCTGAAGTTATCCAGGCCGCGAAAGACACCCTGGATTCGCATGGCTTCGGAATGTCGTCTGTACGGTTTATCTGCGGAACGCAAGACATTCACAAAACACTCGAGCGTAAAATTGCCGAGTTCTATGGCACAGAAGACACAATACTTTACGCTGCTGCTTTTGATGCCAACGGTGGGGTTTTCGAGCCGCTTCTGAACGAACAGGACGCCATAATTTCTGACAGTCTGAATCATGCTTCAATTATTGACGGCGTACGATTATGCAAGGCTGCCCGATATCGCTATACAAACAGCAGCATGGAGGAGCTGGAGCAACAGCTGATAAAGGCAAACGAGGCAGGAGCGCGATTTAAGTTAATTGTGACAGACGGCGTGTTTTCTATGGACGGGCTTGTAGCCCCACTTGACAAAATTTGTGATTTGGCAGATAAATACGACGCCATGGTCATGGTAGACGAATGTCATGCTGCGGGATTCATCGGCGCGACCGGAAAGGGAACACTTGAGGCAAAAGGCGTAATGGGAAGGGTCGACATCATTACGGGAACACTCGGCAAGGCTCTGGGCGGGGCGATGGGCGGTTATACGACCGGAAAAAAGGAAATCATTGAACTGTTGCGGCAGCGGTCAAGGCCGTACTTGTTCTCAAACTCGCTCGCACCTGCAATCGTGGGCGCATCTATTAAAGTTTTTGAACTATTGGAAAAGGACACTTCGCTGCTGGACAAGCTTGAATGGAATACAAGATATTTCAAAAAAGGAATGAAGGAAGCGGGATTTGATATCATCGACGGAGATTCGGCAATTGTCCCCGTTATGTTGTATGATGCGAAGCTTTCACAGGTGATGGCAGAGGAGCTGCTGAAAAAGGGCGTTTACGTTGTTGGGTTCTTTTTCCCTGTTGTTCCAAAGGACAAAGCTCGTATCCGGGTCCAGTTGTCAGCCGCTCATACTCAGGAACATTTGGATCATGCAATAAAAGCTTTTAAAGAAGTTGGCCAAGCGTTAAACATTCTTAAAACGCCGCGAGGAATCTAAAAAATATGTTATTTTTTAACATTTCCCTTTGTGATTAAAATTTAACACATTACTTTTGGTGTAATAACTTTTGTAACTAAAAATAAAATCAAGTATGAGACATCTAAACAAAATTTTTGCCGCTGCGATCCTGTTGTTCGGTTTGAGCTCGCAAGCTCAGGACGAGAACAATCCGTGGGCAATTTCATTCGGAGTAAATGCCGTAGACACTCGAATAAGTGCTGCTGCAAGCGTCCAAGATCAATTTGGACAATTTTTTGACGCTAAGGACAACTGGAACATCCTTCCATCTGTATCTTATGTAAACGTTTCAAAGTATGTTGGAAGCGGGTTTGCAGTTGGATTAACCGGATCGATCAACAACATCGACAGATTTGTAAACACCCGCGTAGGTGAGTCGTTAGACTACGAAGTAACAAATCCTGGGGATTTGAAATATTATGCAATCGATGCTGCTGTTAAATTCAGCTTCATGGAAATGATTAAATCACGTGTGATCGATCCTTCAGTTCACTTAGGTGGAGGATATGCATGGCTAGGTGACGAAGCTAACGGCGGACTTGTCAATGGAGGTTTAGGACTTACGTTTTGGATCACTGAGCAGGTAGGTATCGAATTGAAATCTACGTACAAGCACTCGTTTGACGACCGTGCTGAAAGAGGCATGGCTGATAACATGCCATCACACATGCAACATTTTGCCGGACTTACTTTCAAATTTGGAGGTAAAGATACAGATGGTGACGGAATTTATGACAGAGATGATGCATGTCCTGAGGTTGCAGGTCTTGCTCAATTCAACGGATGTCCTGATACTGACTTAGACGGGATTCAGGATAGCGCCGACGCTTGTCCTAACGAAGCTGGTCCGGTTGAACTTAACGGATGTCCTGACAGAGATGCTGACGGTGTTGCAGACAAAGATGATGCATGTCCTGATACAGCTGGTCTAAAAGCATTGAACGGTTGTCCGGATGCTGACGGAGATGGTGTTGCTGATAACACTGACAAATGCCCTACAGTAGCAGGTCCACGCGAAAATGGTGGTTGCCCATGGCCAGATACAGATGGTGACGGTGTTCTTGACAAAGATGACAGATGTCCATCAGTTAAAGGTACTGCTGCTAACAGAGGATGTCCGGAAATTACTGAAGAGCAAATCAAAAAATTGAACGAGTATGCTAAAACAATCTTGTTCAACTCTGGTAAATCAACGTTTAAAGAGCAAACATATCCTGTTCTTCAAAGCATTGCTTCAATTTTAAAAGAATACCCAACTGCACGTTTCATGATCGAAGGTCACACAGATAGCGACGGTAGCAACGCATTGAACCAGACATTGTCTGAAAACAGAGCTGCTGCAGTAGTAAACTACCTTGTGGAAAATGGAATCGAAAGATCAAGATTAAACTCATCAGGTTTTGGTGAAACTAAACCAATCGCAACTAACAAAACAGCGGCTGGTAAAGCTCAAAACAGACGAGTTGAAGTGAAGTTGATTAAAGACTAACTCAGTTTACAAATAGTTATAAGAGCGCCCCGATTTATCGGGGCGTTTTTTTATTTTTATCAAATGACCCAAGACGCCTTTCTAGACCGCCTAGCTACACATTTAACAACGCATGCAGACAGATTATCCCAAATCGTCATTGTTTTACCAAACAAGCGCGCAAGGATTTTTCTCATTGAAGCAATAAAGAGGCAAATTGAAACGAACATCTTCGCCCCGGAAGTCATCAGCATCGAGGAGTTCGTTCAAAATATTGCGGGAGTCCGTTCTCTTGACAATATAGAACTGCTGTTTGAGTTTTATGAAGTGTATCTTCACGTGACCGATACAGCAAAGCAGCAATCTTTTGAGCTTTTTGCGAACTGGGCCAAAACGTTGCTCCAGGACTTTAACGAAATAGACCGCTATCTTAGAAAACCCGATCACGTACTTTCTTATCTAAAAGATATTGAAGGCATCAAACATTGGTCGCTCGACATAGAAACGAAGACTGAGCTGTTCGAAAACCATCTGCTTTTTTGGGAAACATTGCCGGTTTATTATCACGCCCTATATGCACATCTGCTTCAAAAAGGAGTGGGTTATCAAGGCTTAATTTATCGCGAAGCAGTCAAAAACCTGGAATATTTCACCACAAATGCTACATCCCAAAAATATATTTTTGCAGGCTTTAACGCTTTAAGCGCCGCCGAAGAAAAAATTATACAGCATTTACTTGCGCACGATCAGGCAGAAATTCTTTGGGACATTGATCAAACCTTTCTCGAGGATCCGCTGCACGATGCCGGCCTTTTCGTCAGAAGGTTTAAAGAGACGTGGAGTTACTATAAATCGAATCCGCTGCAATGGATTGCCAACGATTTCGCACAGGATAAGAACATAAAAGTCATCGGCACCCCAAAAACCGTTGGACAGGCAAAAATAGCAGGCAGCATTGTTGAGAAGATACTGCTCGATAATCCGGATAGTAAATTGGACAAAGTTGCGATTGTGCTTGGAGAGGAAAGCCTGCTTGTGCCATTATTGTACGCCTTGCCTGCTTCAGTCGGTTCAATGAATATTACGATGGGCTACCCGGCAAAGAGTAACCCGGCTCAGATCCTGCTTTCAAAGTTGTTCAAAATGCATACATCGGCCTTGAAACGAAATTCCGCCAGTTATGTCTTCTATTATAAAGATGTTCTCGATGTGTTGACACATCCATTGGTTGAACCGAATGCCGGTGCCGGAAGGTTAGTTCAAACGATTAACAGCAACAACTATACGTTCATCACCAAACATCGGTTGTTGGAGTTAAATGAAACCCGCACGCCATTGTTTGAATTGTTGTTCTCGAACTGGAACACAGGAACAGCTCAAGTACTTCAGAATCTTTCGAATGTTTTATTGTTGCTAAAGTCAAGCCTCGGAAATGATAATGAACAGGACAAAATTACAAAAGCGTTCGTATATGCCGTTTTTAAAGTAATCAATAAACTTACGAGTTATTGCTCCAGACATCCGCATATTGATAACCTTGAAACGCTGCACGCGATATACAAGCAAGTAATCGACATGGCCGAAGTTTCTTTTGAGGGAGAGCCTTTAAACGGTTTGCAGGTTATGGGCGTATTGGAAAGCCGTGTATTAGATTTTGACACGGTTGTCATCACCTCCATGAACGAGGGAAATTTTCCTGCCGGCAAATCGCAAAATTCATTTATTCCGTATGACGTAAAACGCGAGGAAACCCTGCCCACGTTCAAAGAAAAGGATGCAATTTATACCTACCATTTTTACCATCTGCTACAGCGTGCCAAGAATATCTACCTGTTATATAATACGGAAAGCGACGGACTTGATGCTGGCGAAAAGAGCCGCTTCATCACGCAACTTGAAGTCGAAAAACAGCCGGCACACGTGTTGTCGCACGTAATAAACAATGCATATGTCCCATCAATGGCTTATAGGCCGTTAACAATTGAAAAATCCGATAAGGTAATGGAGCGGTTGTCCGAAATCGCACAGAAAGGATTTTCACCTTCGTCCTTAACGTCGTATATACGTAACCCGATCGATTTTTATTTCCGAAAAATTCTCCGCATCAGTGAAGCCGATGAGGTTGAAGAAAATATCGCCCTAAATACACTCGGAACGATTATTCATGAATCGCTCAGAATATTATACGAACCGTTCGTCGACCGAATTTTAACCATTGCAGATATAGATGAATGCTTCCGCGTAATGGACCAGGTTGTACTAAACCAGTTTAAAACCGTATATAAAGAAGGTGAAATCAAAAAAGGACGCAATCTCCTCGCGTTCGAAGTCGCAAAGCGGAACGTGTCAAATTTCCTAAAAATGGAAATGGCAGATCTGAAAAATGAAGACGAAGTGAGGTTGCTATTTCTCGAGAAGCGCTTTGAACGCATACTCGAACATCCCGCGTTGCCGTATCCTGTGCTTATAGGTGGCTCGGTCGATCGGATTGAGGAACGCAACGGAATCATCCGCATCATCGATTATAAAACCGGCAGAGTCAATAAAGGTGATGTCGTTCTGAAACAGTGGGACGATTTGACCACAGCAACAAAGACCGATAAAGTCATCCAGGTTCTGGCATACGCCTTCATGCTGGAGCCGATGTACAAAGGCAGAAGTATTGAAGCCGGTATTATATCGTTCAAAAATATGAAATGTGGCTTTATGCCGTTTGAATTTAAGCCGGAGAAAGTGGGCACTCGAACCATAACAGAGGAAATACTTCAAAGTTATGTCTCATCGCTTGTGGGCCTACTGCAAGAGATACTCGACCAGAACATTCCGTTTACGGAAAAAATCGTTTAACCGGCACTAGATATTCTTTAAAAAGGCAAGCATCGCGTGCTGCAGCTGTTTGCTATTTTCAATAGTCGACATATGGCCATCTTCAAATGTCACAAGCTCAACCAAGGTCTTATGAGTCTGATCGACATTTTCTTCATAGTTTAATACAGGATCTTTTCTGCCAAGAACAAGCAAAATCGGATACGGCGAAAAGTGAAGCAACACTTCACGGTCTTTGCGGATCTTCATTCCCTCAAGCGATGCTACGATTCCGCGTAACGGCGTTTTGAGTGCCTCGATTTTTACTTTTTCAATTTCATCGGCTAGCCGCTCGCGATTGTCGGGACTAAAAAGGTTTGCAACCGATAGCCGGACAAAGGTCGTGTGGTCTTTCTTGACGGCAGCAATTGCACGTTCTCGGTTCTGCTTCCGTTCATCGCTGTCGGCGCGCGCGGTCGAGTTGACCAATGCAAGGCCTTTAACTTTTTCAGGATACAGTTCGGCGAAAGCCAATGCAACATAGCCACCCATTGAATGTCCGCAGATTACGGTCTTGCGAATCCGAAGTTCATTTAAAACTGCAGCAACCACATCGGCGTTATCCTCCATTGAATGAAGGTAACCGAGACATTCTGTTTGGCCATGGCCGAGCAAATCGATCGAAATTATCCGATATTTTGAAGAGAGAAATTCGGTGAGGCTCGCCCACATTTTGCTGTTCTCAAGAAATCCGTGGAGCAACACAACCGCGGTTCCTTTTCCACTGTCGGAAAAAGCCACGCGTGTATTTTTATATAAAATGGTATTCATAAAAGAGAAAGCGGCCCGTAAAGCCGCTTCAGTAGTATTAGCTGTTCATTATGCTCTCGATTTCCTCAATCTCGATCGGGATGTTCCGCATCAGGTTGAAAGGCTCGCCATGTTCTTTAATGACCACGTTATCTTCTATCCGAACTCCAAATCCTTCTTCCGGAATATAAATTCCCGGCTCAACGGTGAACACCATGTTGGCTTTCATCGGTTCGGTCAGGATCCCGTAGTCATGCGTGTCGAGGCCAAGATGATGCGACGTCCCGTGCATAAAATATTTTTTATAGGCGGGCCATTCCGGATTCTCATTCTGGACATCGGCTTTGTCAATTAATCCAAGCCCAATCAATTCTGAGGTCATCAGTTTACCCACTTCCACATGATATTCTTTCCAAAGCGTTCCCGGAACAAGCATTTTTGTCGCTTCGTTCTTAACACGAAGCACTGCGTTGTATACATCCGCCTGACGATTTGAATAGCGTCCGGAAACGGGAATCGTGCGCGACATATCGCTGGAGTAATTTGCGTACTCGGCCGCAACATCAAGCAGGATTAGATCGCCCGCATTGCAAACCTGATTGTTGTCAATGTAATGCAGTACGTTCGCATTTTTACCCGATGCAATGATTGGGGTGTAAGCAAATCCTTTTGAACGGTTCCGGACGAATTCGTGCAATAATTCGGCTTCAATCTCATACTCGGTCACTCCGGGTTGTACGAACGATAATAAGCGTCGGAAACCTTTTTGTGTAATGTCGCAGGCAGTTTGCATCAGGTCAATTTCTTCCTGCTCTTTTACCGACCGCAATCGTTGCAGAATAGGATTGCTCTTGGTCACGCCATGCGCCGGATAGCGTTCTTTCCACCATTTTACAAAACGGGCTTCCCGGGTTTGCGTCTCTACCGTCGCGCGGTAATGTTCGTTGGTGTTGATGTACATCGTCTCGGCATACGTCATCAATTCGAAAAGCACCTTTTCAAAATCCTGCAACCAGTGTACGGTTTTGATTCCAGAGACCTCAAAAGCTCTTTCTTTTGTAAGTTTTTCACCATGCCAAACCGCAATATGCTCGTTCGTTTCGCGCAGAAAAAGCATTTCCTTTTGATGCTCATAGGGCGCATCGGGAAAAATTACCAGTATGCTTTCTTCCTGATCGATGCCGCTGAGGTAGAAAATGTCGCGATGTTGCTGGAAGGGCATTGTGCTGTCGGCACTAATTGGATAAATATCGTTTGAATTGAATACGGCGATGCCCTTAGGCTTCATCTGAGTGACGAATTTTTGCCTGTTTTTCACGAACAGGTTGCTGTCTATCGGATTATATTTCATAGAAGTTCAGTTTGCTTTTCAAAAGTAAAGAGATTAGAAGTATTTGTCGTTATTTTGTCAGCAAAATTGACCGATGCCCATCAAGTTTTCATTGTTTTTTCTGCTGATATCAGTTAGCGTATTCGCCCAGGACAAGCTTCCCTACAAGATCTATACGTCGAAGGGAAAGGAATCCAGTTACACGAAGATGCTAAGGGAAATCCAAAAGGCAGAGGTGGTTTTGTTTGGTGAACATCACGATAGTTCGATCATTCACTGGCTTGAATTGTGTGTGGCCGAAGACGTATCTGCCACAAAACCGGTTATTCTCGGCGCAGAAATGATTGAAGCCGACAATCAGCAGCAGCTTAACCGATATCTTCGGGGCGAGATCGATCAGAAGCAACTTGATTCTCTTGCCCGGCTTTGGCCAAACTATAAAACCGACTACAAGCCTTTGGTTGATTTTGCTAAAGAACATTCGCTTCCGTTTGTTGCCACTAATGTCCCACGCCGATTCGCAAGTATGGTTTATAAGGGTGGGTTTGAAAGACTCAATGTGTTAACCGAAGAGGAAAGATCATGGGTTGCGCCTTTACCCGTAGCCTATGACGCGTCTCTTTCCGGCTATCAGAAGATACGTGCTGAAATGGGCGGCCACGGTGGAGAGAACCTTCCGAAGGCACAGGCGCTAAAGGATGCTACGATGGCGCATTTTATACTTTTAAATACGAAGCCGTTATCGGTATTTATCCACTACAACGGAACGTATCACAGCGATAATTTTGAAGGAATATATTGGTATCTGAAACGAGCGGAACCCGCACTACGCATCGTGACTATAGCAACCGTTGCACAAAAAGATTTAACATTTCTTAAAGAAAATTATAATAAAGCCGACTTTATTATCGTTACCGATGAAGATGTTACGAAAACATACTAGGATGAAAAGATTTGCTGCTTCGTTATCGGTTGTTCTGCTTGCCATTGGGCTATGTTGTGTTTCGTGCGAAAGCGACGAGGCGAATTCTGATGAGCCGATGCTTATCGTGAAGTTCAAATTTGATGAAAATCAGGCCCGACTGAACAATCTTGGGATGCCGTCGTCTGTTTTGGCAGGCAACGCGGCGCAATCACCATCTTTCAATTCAATTTCTGCGCATTATCTGGAACTCGCTCCCACGGCAACAACACAACTTGGAGACGGAACAATATTGTATCACGCTTCTGAAACCAATATGGGTGGCGCTAATGCTATTGACTTCGGAAAATCCAGGATCGTCGCGGAAGGAGAAGTTTTCCTGCAAATACCTTTAAGCGAAATCACTGCCGGAAACTACAGCTGGGCGAGGGTTTCTTTGCTGTACCAGAATTATGACATCGACATTCGTCATGATGGGGCCGATTATTCCGGTACGCTTGCGAGTTTTGTGGGGTTCAACACGTTTATTACTTCACATTCGATTGGAAATAATTTTTTCGACGTAAATGGAAATCGGGCACAGGGTTATTGGGCCTTTGCGTTGAACGGATTTCCCTATTCCATAAGCGGACAGGCTCCGGCCGGCGCGACTACCGTTCCAAATCCTCTTGCAGCAACTTCGCCAATTCCTTCCGGATCATGTGTTGTTACAGGGAAGTTTGCTAATGATCTGGTCATTACCGGGAATGAGACAGAAGATGTGGTACTCACACTTTCGCTGTCGGTAAACAACAGTTTTGAATGGCAGGAAGTTAACGCCGATGGGAAATTCGAGCCCGCAATCGGCGAGTCGGTAATTGACATGGGATTACGCGGACTAATTCCCTCATTTTAGCATCGTTATCGCTGTGGCAGCGGAACTTCACGCTCACTTTAAATTCATTATAAATTACTTCGCAAACCTTGTAGGTATATCGAATTAGCCGTATTTTTGTTTGATTTTTACAAACAATTTACTATATTCTTATGGCGAAATCTGCGATACTGTCGTCATCCATCGCGAAAAAATACTGGATGGCTCTGACAGGTTTGTTTTTGTGCTTGTTTTTGGTAGGCCACCTTCTCGGAAATCTTCAGCTTCTTTGGGCCGATTCCCTTCAATTCAATCAATATGCTCACTTTATGACCACTAACCCCGCCGTGATGGCGTTGTCGTATCTGACCTATTTTTCGATTATTTTCCACTCGATCGACGGAATTCTGCTTGCTTACCAAAACAATAAGGCGCGTCCGATCAAATATGCAAAGAACCGGCCAGAAACCAACAGTCCGTGGGCATCGCGCAATATGGCCGTTCTTGGTACTGTGATCTTGATCTTTATCGTGACGCACATGATTACATTCTGGGCGCCGATGCACTTCGACAAAAAGATGCCATTGCAAGAGACCACCGTCCAGACGCCGATGGGCCCAGCGCAGTTGTATCACACTGTTGCAGGAAGTTATGTAGAAAAGAGCCAGGTAGAAGTCCGCAACAAAACCGAATTTTTCAACAAGGAGATGAACCTGAAGCTTGGCGAAGGTTACAAAGACCTGCACAAGATTACGTTTGCGTTCTTCCAAGATCCTAAATTCGGCTGGCTGTTTACGCTTTTGTATGTAATTTCCATGATAATTCTCGGTTTCCACCTTCACCATGGGTTCGGAAGCGCGTTCCAAAGTATGGGGGTCAATCATCCAAAGTACACGCCCTTTATAAAAAAGTTCGGGAAAGCGTTTGCGATAGTGGTGCCGTTTTTATTCGCAATCATCCCGGTTTACATTTATTTCTTCGACCAAATTCATGCTAAATAAGTAACTATGAGTTTAGATTCAAAAATTCCACACGGACCTGTTTCTGAGAAGTGGACCAACTATAAAGATCATATCAACCTTGTAAACCCGGCAAACAAACGTAACATCGACATTATTATCGTGGGTACGGGCCTCGCTGGCGGATCTGCAGCGGCTACGTTGGCCGAGCTCGGATACAACGTAAAAGCATTTTGTTTCCAGGACTCGCCACGTCGTGCGCACTCAATTGCTGCACAAGGTGGGATCAATGCTGCAAAGAACTACCAAGGCGACGGAGATTCCGTCTTCCGGTTGTTCTACGATACCGTAAAAGGAGGCGATTACCGTGCACGTGAGGCAAACGTACACCGTCTTGCTGAAGTATCGGCAAACATTATTGACCAATGCGTCGCGCAAGGTGTGCCGTTGGCTCGCGAATATGGCGGAATGCTGGATAATCGTTCATTCGGTGGAACATTAGTTTCAAGAACGTTTTATGCTAAAGGTCAGACCGGGCAGCAATTGCTTCTCGGAGCGTATTCAGCAATGAACCGCCAAATCGGACGTGGAAAAATAAAAATGTACAACCGTCATGAAATGCTCGACCTGGTTGTTGTAAACGGAAAAGCACGCGGAATTATAGCGCGGAACCTCATAACAGGTGAAATTGAAAGACACTCGGCACATGCCGTTGTAATTGGGTCAGGCGGTTACGGAAACGTATTTTTCCTTTCGACAAATGCAATGGGAAGCAACGCCACTGCCGCCTGGAAGATTCACAAAAAAGGCGCTTTCTTCGCAAATCCTTGCTATACACAAATTCACCCGACTTGCATCCCCGTTTCCGGAGAACACCAGTCAAAGTTAACGCTGATGTCGGAATCACTCAGAAACGATGGTCGAATCTGGGTTCCAAAAAACCTCGAAGATGCGAAAGCAATCCGTGAAGGCCGTATGAAACCCACCGACCTTGCAGAATCTGACAGAGATTATTACCTCGAAAGAAGATATCCATCCTTTGGTAACCTTGTTCCGCGTGACGTGGCTTCAAGAGCTGCCAAAGAACGTTGTGATGCCGGATATGGTGTAAATAAGACAGGTGAAGCCGTTTATCTGGACTTCGCTGCTGCAATCCAGCGTTACGGGAAAGAACAGGCTTACATCAAAGGCCTTGATGCAAATGATGCGAACCTAATCACCAAACTTGGAACTGAAGTCGTCGAAAGTAAATACGGAAACCTTTTCCAGATGTACGAGAAGATTGTAGACGAGAATCCGTACGTCACTCCAATGATGATTTATCCGGCGGTTCACTATACCATGGGTGGCACTTGGGTTGACTATAATCTAATGACCACGATTCCGGGATGTTTCTCGATCGGAGAGTCAAACTTTTCTGATCACGGCGCAAACCGACTGGGTGCTTCGGCATTAATGCAGGGCTTAGCCGATGGTTATTTCGTGCTCCCATACACAATTGGCGATTATCTTGCGCCGGATATTAAGACGGGTCCCATCTCAACGGATCTGCCTGAATTTGTGGAAGCCGAAAGGAACGTTCGCGAACAACTGGAGAAATTCATCAATAACAACGGAACGCATACCGTAGATCATTTCCACAAACGACTTGGAAAAATCATGTGGGACAAGGTCGGAATGGCCCGAAACGCACAAGGTTTGAGCGAAGCAATTAATGAAATTGCCGAACTTCGCGAAGAGTTCTATCGTGACGTAAAAGTGCCCGGTGTTCTCGAAGGATTTAATCAGGAACTTGAAAAAGCGATGCGCGTAGCCGACTTCCTGGAGCTTGGTGAATTGTTTGCAAAAGACGCATTGCACCGAAATGAATCGTGTGGCGGACATTTCCGTGAGGAATACCAAACAGAAGAAGGTGAGGCGTTGCGTGACGATGAAAATTTTGCTTACGTTGCGGCATGGGAGTATAAAGGAAAGCCGAGCGATGCTGTGCTGCACAAAGAGCCGCTTGTGTTCGACAACGTTAAACTTGTTCAAAGAAGCTATAAATAGACTTAGTGTTGGGAAATTAGATAAATAGATGTCTCCTGTCTCACTACTCACTACTCAATACCAGTTAAAATGAAACTTACTCTAAAAATATGGCGTCAGAAAAACGCTAAAGACAAAGGAAAAATAGTCGAATATCCCATCGATAACGTTTCGCCTGATATGTCATTTCTTGAAATGCTTGACGTTTTGAACGAAGGGCTTATCAACCGCGGAGAAGATCCTGTAGCGTTCGATCACGATTGTCGAGAAGGAATATGCGGAATGTGTTCGCTTTTTATTAATGGAGAGGCGCACGGACCGGATCGCGGGGTCACAACATGTCAATTGCACATGCGTATGTTTAAGGACGGCGATACGATTTTTATAGAGCCGTTCCGGGCGAAGGCGTTCCCGGTTATCAAGGATTTGGTTGTTGACAGGAGTTCGTTTGAGCGAATTCAACAGGCAGGCGGATTTATATCTGTAAATACATCAGGAAACACGATTGATGCAAACACAATCCCGATTCCGAAACACGATGCCGACCGTGCATTTGATGCGGCTACTTGTATTAGCTGCGGTGCTTGTGTGGCAAGTTGCAAGAACTCATCGGCAATGCTTTTTGTATCGGCTAAAATTTCGCAATTGGCGTTACTTCCGCAAGGACGTGTTGAGGCGCATGATCGCGTATTAAATATGGTTGCGCAAATGGATGCTGAAGGGTTTGGGGCATGTTCGGTTACCGGCGCATGCGAGGTTGAATGTCCAAAAGGAATATCGCTCGAGAATATCGCCCGAATGAACCGGGAATATCTAAAGGCAACCGCTAAATAATATAGCATAGTTTAAACATCAAACGCATCTTTAACCAGATGCGTTTTGTTTTTGGCGTCGCGCCGATCGTGTTAAAAAGTTTTCATCAGCATTGTTGCGGCGCCGGGCTGTTCGCTTTATGCCCGCGAAAACGGGCGATGCCGCTGCCATCCCTGACGCGCATAGCTGTTGATATTATACCGTACTTACACACGTAGAATTTTAAATTTTACATCATGAGGTTTCTTCTGTTTCTTCTGCTGATATCAACATCTGTGCAATCACAAAAACACCACAGATATGTGAATCCGATAATTGGAACCGGCGGCCACGGACATACATATCCGGGTGCAACGGTTCCATTCGGAATGGTGCAGCTTTCTCCTGACACGCGCATCGATGGAAGTTGGGACGGCAGCTCTGGCTACCATTATTCCGATTCCGTAATTTATGGATTTTCACATACACATTTAAACGGCACCGGCGTCTCCGATTTTGGGGATATCATGCTGATGCCCACAATGGGCGAACCGTCGCTTGACGAAGCAAACTATTCATCTGCGTTTTCACATGCAAGCGAAAGAGCATCTGCAGGGTTTTATGCTGTCAAACTTGATAAACACAACATTAAAGCCGAATTGACTGCATCGGCGCGCGTCGGATTTCATCAATACACCTTCAATTCTGCCGGCCAAGCCAACGTTATTCTCGATCTGAATCATCGCGATAACCTTGTTTCGGGTCAGGTCAGGATCATCGACAGCAAAACAATCGAGGTCATGCGCTATAGTGAAGGCTGGGCTCGCGAGCAATATGTCTACGCCCGGATTGAGTTCAGTCGTCCGATGGAAATCACCAAAGTCAGCAATAATGCTTTTGCACCAGCTAAAAACACGGATAAGGTTTTTGCCGGAAGCCTTCTTGCCCTAAGCTTTTCGTCAACGGTGAAAAAAGGTGATAAGATCCGGATTAAGGTCGCCTTGTCGCCCACAGGCTTTGAAGGTGCAAAGCTAAACGGTTCTGAAATTGCCGGTTGGAAGTTCGACAGGGTACGCAGGAAGGCCGAGGCGATTTGGGATAATGAGCTGGCCAAGATCCGGATCAAAGAGAAGAATCCAGAGAACTTAACAGTGTTTTATACCGCGCTTTATCACACGATGATCCAGCCGAACATTGCCCAGGATCTTGACGGAAAATACCGGGGTCGGGATGGCGAGATCCACGTCGCAGACACTTTCGACTACTATTCCGTTTTTTCACTGTGGGACACCTTCCGCGCAGCGCATCCACTTTACACATTGATCGATAAAAAGCGTACAGCTGACTTCGTGAATACGTTTTTGGCGCAATACGAACAGGGCGGCCGGCTTCCGGTTTGGGAACTCGCCTCAAATGAAACGGATTGCATGATCGGTTATCACTCGGTTTCGGTGATGGCCGATGCTATGGCAAAGGGAATAACCGGTTTTAATTATCAAAAAGCATTTGAAGCTGCGAAACACAGTGCGATGCTGGATCACCTCGGACTCGATGCTTATAAGAGAAATGGCTTCATTTCAATTGATGATGAGCATGAAAGCGTATCGAAGACACTTGAATATGCTTACGACGACTGGTGCATTGCGCAAATGGCATCGATGCTCGACCTGCCTTCCGACTACAACTACTTTATGCAGCGCTCACAAAACTGGAAGAACCTATTTGATCCCGAAACAACCTTTATACGTCCACGGCGCAATGGCGGTTGGGACAAACCTTTTGATCCACGTGAAGTAAATAACAATTACACCGAAGGGAATGGCTGGCAGTATACGTTCTTTGTTCCTCACGACGTTTTTGGAATGGTCGCGGCTTACGGCGGAGCAACATCGTTCGAAGCAAGATTGGATCAAATGTTTTCTGCTCCATCAGCAACAACAGGACGGGAACAAGTCGATATTACGGGCTTAATCGGGCAGTATGCACACGGAAACGAACCTAGTCATCATATGGCGTACCTGTATAGTTTCGTAAATAAACCTGAAAAAGCGGCCGATAAGGTTCAGTACATTTTAAACAATTTCTACAAGAATTTGCCCGAGGGCCTAATTGGCAATGAAGATTGTGGTCAGATGAGCGCATGGTATGTCTTAAGTTCGTTGGGGTTGTATGCCGTGACCCCGGGAAATGCTGAATGGACGCTGACACCACCGAAGTACAAGAACGCACGTGTTCTCATTGAAGGCGCAGGTTACCAAGTATTAAGGGGCGATTCTACCGATACGTTTTTTGGTCTTTCACCGGTTGCAAAGAGGAATCTACATTATGAATTGAAGCTACCGGTACCAATAATTGAAGCACATGGGAAATCATTTACGAGTGAAGCAATTGTCGAATTATCTTCTTTTGGACGCAAAAATCAACGGCCTTTGGTAGAGTGCTATAAAATCAACGATGGTCCTTATTCAGTCTACACAAAACCCGTTCACCTCACGGCGTCGGCAACCATTAGCGCGTTTAGCCGCGAAACGTTGGAAGGAAGTTCTACAAGCGACACCATTACCGCGACCTTTATCAAGAAGCCAAATGACTACAGCATCGCAATAAAATCGAAATATAATCCGCAATATCATGCGGGCGGTTTGGGCGGATTAATTGACGGAATCCGGGGCACGACAAACTGGCGCAAAGGCGATTGGCAGGGTTATCAGGCGCAGGATTTTGAAGCCGTTATTGATCTCCGGGAACAAACAGCCGTTAGCGAAATAACAGCAGGTTTTCTACAGGATTCCCGTTCCTGGATTCTGATGCCAACGCATGTTGAGTATTATCTGTCGGATGACAACCAACACTTTCGCCTGGTACAAACGGTGAAAAACACAATTGATCCGCACGATGAAAACCGTATCAACGATTTCAAAGCGGCGTTTTCACCTGTTGCGGCGCGTTATGTAAAAGTTATCGCTTATAATTTCGGAAAGCTTCCGGAATGGCATCAAGGTGCAGGCGGCGATGCTTTTATCTTTATTGATGAAATATCGGTAAACTGATGTAATTTAATATATAAAGCCAACGATAGTAACATGAAAATAAAGCTGATTCAAACCGATATTATCTGGGAAGAGCCGTTAAGGAACCGGGATATCTTACTTGATAAGATTATGGCAACTGAATCTGCAGATTTAATTGTACTGCCCGAAATGTTTACGACAGGCTTTTCAATGAATCCAGGGAAACTGGCTGAACCGATGGGCGGAGAAACAACCCTATGGCTTCAGCATCTGGCCGCAGAGACCAATGCCGCGATAGTTGGTAGCATCATCATCGCAGACAATGGAAAGTTTTTCAACAGGCTGCTGTTTGTGTATCCTTCGGGAGAGATAAAAACGTACGATAAGCGGCATTTGTTCACGCTTGCCGGTGAGCATCATGTTTATGTTCCCGGGACACAAAAGCTTATTTTGGAATACAGGCGATGGAAGATATGTCCGCTGATCTGCTATGACTTACGCTTTCCCGTATTCTCGCGAAACGTGGAAGACTATGATTTGGCAATTTATGTTGCCAACTGGCCCTCACCAAGAGTAAACGCCTGGGATGCACTTTTGAAAGCACGAGCGATTGAAAATATGGCGTATGTGATAGGTGTAAACCGAACGGGATCGGATAACAACGGTTTAAGCTATCCGGGTCATTCACAGGTGATTGATCCGCTTGGCAACGAAACGGTAGTAATGACCGGACAAGAAGATGTTTTTGTTGTTGAAATTGATAAAGAAATGCTTGAAACCACAAGAACCAAGCTCGGATTTCTAAACGATCGCGACAACTTTACGGTAGGGTAAACGTTTGGTCGACTTCCCAATACGCCGGCACATTGATTTCCCCGAGAAAGTATTGCACTTCTTCCGATTGTCGCTTTTCCAGAAAGTTTCCCGGATCCCATTGTTTATTGCCATTATCATCATAGATCACCCGGAGTGTGTAACGCATAGGTTCGATTGCATTGAAGTCTATTACGGTCGCACTCTCTGAATACTCACTTTCGATAAGATCGCCCTTTGCGTTTGTCAACTCAATAATAATCGGAAAGCGCCGTACATTCTCCAGCACGACCCTTAAATTTCCATAATCCGATACACTTTTTGTTGATGGTCTGAAGGTTAAGGTATCGTTCTTTTGCCCATAGAAATCAGTAAGTGCGCCGGGCAACATTGTAATCTCGTACTTTTGAAGTGGCTCCTTTTGAAAGCGCAACGTCAGGTTTTGGGTAAATTCATCATACGCCGTGGTAAAGGCAACTGCCGACGAGTCCGCTTTCTGCACTGATATAAGGGTACTGTCAATTTGAATAATTGGTTTTGATGCGGTTATGGCAAAGTCTTCACGTAAAGGCAAAGTCCCCGGCTGAACTGCGGAGAAGCTAAGGGTGTCACTCTTTTGCGCACGCATTTTCACGGTAAAGTCGGTTGAATACGCTTCGTTGGTCACAGAAAGCTTTAGCGAATCAACTTTAACGGGTGAATACCAAACCTGGACAGAATCTTTTTTAGGCAGTCGCGTGACTATCGTCGGAACGATATCAGGGCCGTTACGAAGTGCAACTTTAATCCCTTTCGGACTGCCTTCATAGCCCATCACAATCCTGTTTCCGGAAGCCTGGCTCGGTCGGAGCACTTTAAACGGTAATGCTTCCCTGAAGAGTTCGAGCTCATAAAGCGTATCAGTCGGGATTGTAATAAACTCCCTTTGAAACGCTATTTTATCCTGCTTAGGATCAAATCGGTTGTTGCCGTTGTCATCTTTCAGGGCAATCAGCTGGTATTTACCCGGCTTTAAATAGTCCAGCGTAAACGTGGTAAGGCTGTCCAGCGTATTGGTAATATACCGTGGCGTTTCCTTATAGACAGTTGAATCGGTGTACGTATCGTTAACTTCATAAAGCATTACAGAAACAAAATTGTCGGGTGATTTTGCATATGCGTCTCTTATACGTCCGCCCAGGGTGAGTGAGTCAATATACGAGCCGGTTGAAAAGACGTATTTAAACTGCGGATACGGGTTGCCTTCGTTATTATCCTCAATTGATTGCCCAAAGTTAAAGCTGTAGGTGGTATTTGGCTGTAGCGTGTCGTGAATTTGGATCTGAATATATTTACTCGCAGTGGAAGGAGTTAGTGTAGGCCGGTTCTTCATTGGCGGGGATACGATCAGCTGCTTGTCGGCATTCTTCAGCTTAATATACTCATCAAACGTTAACCTAATGGTATTTCCTTTAAATCCCGTTGAGAAATTCTTCGGAACGCTCATAATCATCGTTGGAGGAATGGTGTCCTTCAATCCGCCGGTAATTGATCCTCGTTTTGCACAACTCCCAAGTACCATTATAGCAAGGAGTATCAGGAATCTGTAGTTCTTCAATTCAGAATTATTTATCAGACAAAATAACAATTATATTTAATTTATAAGAAACATTTTATCGAGAAATTGGCAACTAACAGATTGGTTTCTGGTTACAGATGATTAACCAATGACTTCTTCGGTAACACCTTGTTTTTGAAGCTAGCCCTCCAAACTACTTAAAATAGTATTTTATTACACTTACGACTTAGACATTGCCATACAAGCAATACTAATTCGTGCTCCCGGAATTTTCAGTAGTGCACGCACGCATGCTTCAAGGGTAGAGCCAGTGGTTAGCACATCATCTATCAGTAAAAAATGTTTTGAGTGATCTGCTTCAGTGAATATAACTTCAAAAAGCGACTTGCTGGCTTCGATCCTTCCGAGAAGGTTTTTCCGGGTCTGCGTCTTTGCATAGGTTGTTCGATAAAGCAGCGTCGCGTTCAAAGGGACTTTCATCCTGGCGGATAATGCTTCGCCGAACTTGGTTACCTGGTTATAGCCACGTTCCCTTAGCCGTTTTTCGTGCAAAGGCACCGGAATGATTACATCTACAGGATCGTCAGCAAATAGCTTTAAAAGATCACCTGCATACCAGTTTCCAATGAGTTCACCGATTTCCTCACGACCTTTGTACTTCAGTTTATGGATCATTTCCTGAACGATACCTTTCTTGTTGTAATACATGAATGTCACGGCATGCAGAACCGGAACCTTGCCATAAAACTTTTTAAAAGCTTCATTGTCGGGATTTAAATGATGATTGGTCAACGGAATTTCGTGGCGGCAGGACGTGCAGATAACGTTTTCGTTCTCGAGCAGGAAAGCGTTGCAGCCGGCGCACACTTTTGGGAAGAAGAGGTCAATTAGGCGTGTAAACATGATTTTGGCTTAGATAGTATAAATATATAAAAAAGCTTTTTAAGATGTTAATTCCGATGCGCTTTTTATATTTTTGCACCTATGGCAAAACAGGAAGACATATTTAAAAATGTGATTTCGCACGCTAAAGAATACGGATTCATTTTTCCGTCAAGCGAAATTTACGACGGACTCAGCGCGGTTTATGATTACGCTCAAAACGGCGTTGAACTCAAGAAAAATATCCGGGAATATTGGTGGAAGTCGATGGTGCAGATGCACGAAAATATCGTAGGGCTTGATGCTGCGATTCTAATGCATCCTACAACATGGAAGGCGTCCGGACACGTAGATGCGTTCAACGATCCACTTATTGATAACCGCGATTCGAAAAAAAGATATCGTGCTGATGTTTTAATAGAAGATTATGCGGAAAAGCTGAATCAAAAAGCGCAAAAGGAGATAGAGAAAGCGCGCGCGCGATTTGGCGAGGCTTTTAATGAGCAGGAGTTCGTGACTACCAACGCGCGCGTGATGGAATATCAGTCGCGTCAGCGTGAAATTCTTGAACGGATGGGCCGCTCACTTGGAGATAATGACCTTGATGATGTAAAGGCGCTTATTGAAGAACTGGAAATCGCCGATCCGGAAACGGGATCGAGGAACTGGACCGAAGTTCGGCAGTTTAACCTGATGTTTGGAACCAAACTGGGAGCGTCCGCCGATACCGCGATGGATTTATATCTCCGACCAGAAACGGCACAGGGTATTTTTGTAAACTTCCTGAATGTACAAAAGTCGGGGCGGATGAAAGTCCCATTTGGAATTGCACAAACAGGAAAGGCGTTCCGTAACGAAATTGTTGCACGTCAATTTATTTTCAGGATGCGCGAGTTCGAGCAGATGGAAATGCAGTTCTTTGTCCGACCGGGCGAGGAGATGAAGTGGTATGACTACTGGAAAGAGACGCGGCTTAAGTGGCACTTGTCACTGGGTCTGGGCGAGCAGAATTATCGGTTCCATGATCATGAAAAACTGGCACACTACGCAAACGCTGCCGCAGACATAGAGTTTAATTTTCCATTCGGGTTTAAAGAACTTGAAGGGATTCACTCGCGTACAGACTTTGACTTGAAGGCGCATGAGGAGTTTTCAGGACGTAAACTTCAATATTTTGACGCCGAGTTAAACCAAAATTACACTCCGTATGTTGTCGAGACTTCCGTCGGATTGGATCGAATGTTTCTAGCTGTATTTTCGAATTCCCTAAAAGAAGAAACGCTCGAAGACGGTTCAGTGCGTACGGTTTTACAATTGCCTTCGGTATTGGCCCCTACAAAGGCTGCGGTTCTTCCTCTTGTTAAGAAAGATGGCTTGCCGGAAGTCGCGCAATCGATTATCGACGAACTGAAATGGGATTTCAACGTCGCCTATGATGAGAAGGACGCGGTTGGTCGAAGATACCGTCGCCAGGATGCACTGGGAACGCCGTTTTGCATCACCGTCGACCATCAAACCCTGGAAGACAAGACCGTTACAATTAGGCACAGGGACTCGATGAAACAGGATCGGGTGGGCATTTCTGAATTGAAGCCGATCATCGAGAATGAGGTTTCTATGAGAAATTGGTTATTGAAGACAAAAGCGTGATTTAAGGCTTCATCAGAAGCCTTTTTTATTGTTTATTTTTGAGCAATCGCAGCCATTCTGTGAGCGGAAGTGCGTCGGCCGGCGGAGCCGAGGCTTCATTGGCCTTTGTAACGGATTCAAACGGTTTTCGGTTTTTCGGCCGGAGCCCTGATTGATCCAGATAACGATTTATGCGCCGAAGCATGAACCACGCGGTCTTTTGAGTTAAATTAAGTTCTTTAGCCAATGCTACTGAGGTTATTTTGGACGAATTTGAAATAATCCAGATTGCCTGAAACCACACGCTCAGCGGAACTTTTGAATTGTGGAACAGCGTCTTTGTTCGCACATTAAAATATTTTTTTGTGTTCTTGCATCGATATCTTCCGCCGCGACATTCGTACACTTTCGATTCCAGATCAAACGGGCTAACAACACCGTCCTTCCACCGTGTCGCATGAAGATATTCATCGCACTTGCGATCGTTCGGGTAATTATCCTGAATGGCTTTCAAATCTGTCGCGGTAATAAGCTCGGAGAAGTTCATTTTCGTTGTTTTAGCGAATATACAAAATTGGTGTAAACATGTGTATAAAATGTAGATCGTTTAATCCAAAAACATCAGTGCTGGTGCAGTTTGTCGGATTTTTTCGTCGTTAGAATTTTTTTGCTAACAATAACGTTTTTTGTGTTCACAAAATAGCAATCGTTTTAAGAAAACATTTAAATTAGCGTTGCCAGACATCCCTAAATCTGCAGATATTCTTAGCCCGATGCTTTACCTAACCAGTGAAGTAATTGAAACATTCGTACATTATTATCGACGACGATCAGGACAGTTTGCTGAAAACGCGAACCCTAATGTCGCATTTTCAGAACCTGCACCTGGTAGCAGTTGCACGTAGCTATGACGAGGCACTCGATGTTGTGCTTGAACACCGGCCAGCGTTAATTTTCCTTGAAATTGACTCTCATGATAAGGAAAGCAAACTTTCACTTCACTTTGTTAATGAGTTATACCGATATCTTCAGGTCGTTCCCAAAATAATTGTCACCACCCGAAATGCAAATTATGCTTTTGATGCATTACGGTTGGAGGTATTTGATTACTTGCTGAAGCCTTTACAGATTAACGAGTTGCGGAAGACCATTCTGAAATTTGAGAAACTTGAGCCCGTCCCGATGACCGAGTTGAATGGCCCTCAGGTTCCGGCGGCAGCTGCTGAGTTGCAAAATTCCGATGTGCCGGTTCCGTTTGAGCACGATGAAACCAAAGAGGTTAGTATAGAAGTGCCCGCGAATGCATTTTCAGAAGAAGTAGAAGAACCGAAAGATCAGGAAACTATTGTTTCAGGTCCAAACAAACCGCTTATTATCTGTGTCAAGTCTTATGGTGACTACAGGTTTATTGAAGCCAAGGACATCTGTTACCTTCAGGCGGATAACAATTCGACCGATATTCATCTCAGCAACGGTGAAATGATTACTGCTTTTAAAACATTAAAGCATTTCGAAGGCGTATTGTCTTCACCTTTTGTAAGAATTCATAATAGTTATATCGTGAACATCGACTACGTATCCCGTATTCATACTGGAAATGCAGTCTGCTATATTAAGAATACTACAACAAAATTGCCGTTTTCCAAGTCTTATAAGGATAATGTGGATTCGATAATCAGCAGCATCACGACTGGAAACTATCTTGAGATATAAATCTACCAAGAATTTCGTTTCATTCACTCGCAGACGCCGTGCATTCACCAAAAACGCCGCTAACCGAGTATAAAAATTAGAGAACCTGTTTAGTTTTACATCGTGAACGTGTGAAAGTTCATACAAACCAAACGTTAAAAAACAAACAAACATAAAAGTCTCAAATTATGAAAAAAGCTATTCTTACTATCGGACTATTTTCAATGGTAATGGTGTTGACGTCGTTTACGAATACGATCGTAGCCTCTAATCACGGGGGGAGTACGTCAAACGATGTAATTATTACTCATGTAGAACCGGGAGGTAATGGACAACAAGTTCCAGCAAGTAGGTCTTCTCTTGAACTCGCTTTGGAACCGGGTGGGAACGGACAACAAGTTCCTGCGAGCAAATCCACTCTGTAACTTCTCAAAGTATATTAACAATTTAGGCTATCGTTAGATAGCCTTTTTTTTTCTGCAATGCGTTGTCTCATTTCAATATCATGTTTATTTCTCCTAATTGCGTGCAAACATGAGGAGAATCAATTAAAGCGTCATCAAGCTGAGATTGACTCTTTGTTAGAGCTAGCTAACGAGCAGACACTGGATATAGAAAGACGCCGCGACCTGTGCAATCTCGCAATCGATAAAATCCAGTTTCTACCGAGTGATAGTGCAAAAAGAATAGTATTATTTAAAATAGCCAACAGATATTACAACGGAAAGGACAAAGCGAAGTATAGATCAGTAGTTCAAGAGTTACTAGTGTCCGCGGTCAACGAGCAAGATAGTGCTCACACTGCAAAAGCATATCGATATTTAGGAGACTATTTTGATTTTTACACAAGACATAGAGATAGCGCTTTTTTCTATTACTCGAAAGCAGAAAAACTGTATAGGAGAATGTCGGAGCATGGAAAGCTTAGCGAGGTCTTGATGTTAAAAACAAACATTCTGCTGAAGGAAAAAAATTATTTTGAATGTGAAGCGACTGCATTTCAACTGCTATCTATCTCCAAAAAAAATAAAAACTGGAAAGGAATATATGAGGCACTGGTTTTCATAAGTATTGTTGCAAGCGAACTTCAGGACTTTGATCGTGCACTACTATATCTGCGGGAAGCCAAAGAAGTCGTTGATGAACACGACTTTGGAGATGTCAATGCAAAGGAAACATTGTTAAATAACATCGGCAGCAACTATCAGTTTCTAGGCGATCAAGATTTGGCGATCATGTATTTCTTGCAGGCGATGCAGACAAAGGATTTAAAAGCTACGAATCCCTTACTTTTTGCCGTGTTGTTAGATAACATTGCTTATTCCAATTTTAAGCTCGGGAACAACAAAGAAGTTGAAGAGCTTTTTCTTCTGTCTATCGACATAAAGGATAGTTTAAGCATTCAAAATGAATCCATTTTCAGTATCGGAAGGTTATCAGATTTTTATCTCGCGACAGGCGATTCTTTAAAAGCCAAGAAACTTCTTTGTGGTTCAATGGTCAATCTTGAAAGTGAACGTGCGGTCGATCAATTGCCACTTTTAGAAAGGCTACTGGTTGTTGATAGAAATATACCTACTGAAATGGCTAAACAATACATCTTTCTTCGTGACAGTTTGCAACTAGCTGAGAGGCAAGATCATAATAAGTTTGCGCAAATTAGATTTGAGACGGATGAAATAGTGACCGCAAAGGATATTGCAGTTAAACAAAAATGGATTATTACCGCTGTAGCATTGATTGTGGTACTCATACTGAGCCTCCTAATTATGCTACAGATACATAGAGCAAAGCAAAATGAGTTAGCAGCAATCCATAATCGTCAGAAGGCCGATGAGGAGATTTATAAGTTAATGCTTGAACAGCAATCGAGAATCGATGAGAGTAGACAGAGAGAAAAACTACGCATTGCTAAAGATTTGCATGACGGCATTATGAATAAATTGGCCAGTACTCGTCTAAACTTGTTCATCCTTAATAAGAGAACTGATCCCGAGACAATTAGGCGATGCTTACCTTTTGTAGCTGATATCCAAAATATTGAGAGAGAGATTCGTAATATTGCTCACGATTTAAATAGTGATGTTTTTAATAGTCAGGATAGTTTTAAAAATCTAATTTTATCACTCCTTGACGAGCAGAAAAATTGTAGTGATGCTCACTGCCATTTTGAGATAGATGAACGTTTTAATTGGGAAGTCATTTCTAATCCGGTGAAAGTACATATTTATAGAATTCTACAAGAAGCTTTTCAAAATATCAACAAGCATGCACAAGCACGAAACATCATGTTGGGTGTCTCCTCAGATATGCATTTTATCAAGATCCAGGTTTCAGACGATGGTTTTGGTTTTAACCTCGCTGAAAATATTGATGGAATAGGTTTAAAAAACATGAGAGCTAGAGCAAATGAAATAGTTGGCCAACTACAAATATTGAGTTCTATAGGGGTTGGTACCAATCTGATATTACGAATCCCAATTTAGAGCTTAGGAATATTATGAGAAAGTTATTAATTGTTGACGATCATCCGGCAATGATCGAAGGATATAAGAGTATTTTATCATTAAATCAGGATGGAGATTTTTTTGAAATTTCGATCGCTCATGATTGTGCGTCAGCTTATAGAATTATAGTGCAACAGGGCGCTTGCTTCGAAATGGCCTTATTGGATGTGATATTACCTCCGTCCGACGATTTTAAAATTAGCAGCGGACTAGATTTAGCGCGTTTAATACGAAAAAATCATCCTTTATGTAAACTAGTGTTTTTAACCTCTCACACAGAGGCGTTCGTCCTGTATACCATTGTCAAAGAAGTTCAGCCTGAAGGTTTATTGGTTAAAAGCGATTTCACTGCTGAAGAATTTCTAGAAGCTTTGACTGCCATCGATAAAGACGAAACGTATCGTAGCGCGACCGTCACCAAAGGAATACAAGAAATACTAAGGAAAGATACGTACCTAGACACGTACAATCGGCAAATAATTTCACTTCTCGCGCAGGGGGTTAAAACCAAAAATCTTCCGAGATATTTAAACTTATCGATTAGTGCTATTGATAAGAGAAAAGTTCAAATCAAAGATTATTTCGGAATTGAAAAAGGAGGAGATGAAGATATACTAACTGCTGCCAAAAAAAGCGGCTTCATCTAGCGGTCTACGGGACGCAATAATATTTTGCCATTAATTATGGTTTTTTTCTTGAGTTTGATAAGATTTGTTACTTTTGGGTCAACCACACAATAATCTTGAAAGGCTTCTACATAATAATAGCTTTTTTATCTTTAATACTTGTAAGCTGCTCACAAGAGGCTAAGACAGGCGTGATTTCCCAGTCATCAAATGAAGATATTTCCGAAAGCATCGCAATTGCCTCAACGGATTCAATACCGCCTAATGATCGTCTTCTAATTGCAAAAAAAGTATTGGTACGGGTACAGAATGAAGATGATGATTTGCTAAGACGCCGGAGTATATCAGAATTGGCTTTAATATTTTTTGCATTGGGTAGCTTAGAAGATTTTAACATTTCCTCGGATATGATGTTAAGAGATGCAATAAAACATCAGGATACGTTTAACATTGCTAAAGCTTTCAGATATAAATCCGAGTACTTCAAGAAAAAAGGAATTACTGATAGTGCATTTTATTATCTGTTAAAAGCGGAAAGAGCCTACGTGATTCTAAATGATAGAGTTAATTTAGGCAAAGTTTTACTGGCAAAAGGTGTTACTCAATATTATGGAAATGATTATTTAGGCGCCGAACTATCAATCACTAAGGCATATGGCCTTTTGAAAAACAGCACTGAAAAACAATTGCTCTATGAGTCAGTGACTATGATGGGCATAATTGCGAATGATCTTAAGGATTACGATAAAGCGATTGAGTACCATACCAAAGCATTTCAACTTGCCAAAGAGCATAATCTTAATGATGAGCTTAATCAGGAAGCAACTTCTCTAAATAACATTGGGAATGTCTACCAGAATACGAATCAAGACAAAAATGCCATTCACTATTTCAGTTTGGCGTTGTCAAATAAGAAGAACATAATAAAAGACTTTCCCGGTCTATTTGCAATGCTTACAGATAACCTGGCTTATTCAAAATTTAAACTCGGAGATAATAATGGATTGCCACAGCTATTTTTTGATGCCCTGAGAATAAGGGACAGTTTAGGGTTCAACTCCGGCATTGTCTATAGTAAATTACACCTTTCGGAATATTATGCAGCTATTCAAGACACAGTTAAAGCAAAAAACTACTCTGAAGAGGCCTTTGCTACGGCAAAAAAGTCCGGAGCTCCGAGCGATATTTTAGCATCACTGCAACAACTAGCTACTGTAGACCATAAAAAAGCATCTTCCTATTCCCGCGAGTATATTAAAATTACCGACAGTCTTCAACAAGCCGAAAGAAAATCGAAAGACAAATTCGCCCGCATCCAATTCGAGACCGACGAGATTTCTCTCGAAAAAGACAAACTCGAGGAACAAAACCGTAACTTACTATTGTTTTTTGTAGGCACGGTGATGATCGGGTTGTTGCTTTTTGTCATCCGCAACCAAAGAGCCAGAAACCGCGAACTGTTACATAAACAGGCACAGCAGAAAGCCAACGAGGATATCTATAATCTGATGCTTTCGCAGCAAAACAAAATCGAAGAAGGTCGTATCCAAGAGAAAAAAAGGATTGCCCAGGAGTTGCATGACGGAGTTTTGGGCCGACTCTTCGGCGCCCGGCTCAATCTTGACAGCCTAAATAAACTGGACGGCGAGCATGCTGAGGAGAAGCGTAATAATTACCTTGCGGAATTAAAAAACATCGAACAGGATATACGCGAAATATCGCACGATTTAAACAGGGAGAAATTCGTTTTAATTAACAATTTTATTGCAATTCTAAACAACCTGCTCGAAGAGCAGGCAGCATCCTTTGACGCGGAAGTAGTTGTGAACGTTGATCAAAGCATCAAGTGGGAACGCATCAGCAACTCCTTAAAAATTAATTTGTACCGAATTGTGCAGGAAGCCCTTCAAAACATCAATAAATACGCGAAAGCGTCTCAAATACAGGTGCATCTGAAACAACAAAACGGCAACATTGTCTTAAACATTACTGACAATGGTGTAGGGTTTGCAGTCGAAAAGAAAAGCAAAGGCATCGGCCTTCAGAATATGGTTTCCCGTGCCAACGAGTGCGAAGGTTTCTTCGACATTAAATCCAAGAAAGGCAAAGGCACAACCATCAACATCGAGTTCCCAATCGAAAATAAACCTATAACCGCTTAAACATGTCGAAAATTATAAAGATCCTGATTGTTGACGATCATCCTTTTATTATTGAAGCTTACAAAAATGCAATAAAAGGATATAACTCCACCCAGTTTGAATTCAATATTACCCAGGCCAACGACTGCAGGTCGGGGTATGACCACATTATGACACCTGCCAACGGGCCGTTCGACATTGCGTTTTTTGACATCAGCATGCCAGCTTATGAAGAAAAGAACATTTTCTCCGGAGAAGATCTCGCAAAACTTATTAAAATTCAAATGCCCCAGTGTAAAGTCATTCTATTGACGATGCATACCGAACTTTTAAAGATCAGCACGATTGTAAAGACTATTAATCCGAACGGGCTTATCATCAAAAATGACCTGACATTTGACGAATTGTTGATTGCGTTCGACCGAATCCTGAAGGGCGAGAATTACTATAGCCAGACCGTCGTGAAACTCATCTCACAACTACAGTACGATAACATAGAAATCGATTCATTTGATAAACAAATACTCTATCATCTTTCGAAAGGAACCAAAACCAAAGATGTTCCCAATTTCGTCCCTCTTTCATTGAGCGCGGTAGAAAAGCGGAAGCTAAATCTAAAGGAAACCCTGAACATCAAAGGCGGGAGCGACATCGATTTGATTCGCGAAGCTAAAAACAAAGGCTTACTTTAATCGAAAGTGCGGGTTTCCGTAACAACTTTTGCGGGAAACCGTATCCTGTTTTCAGGATTGCGGTATTACTTTAGCCAAAGGTAAGTAGAACAAAATACTTTTTGTCAACCCAACTGAGTTAAGCCACGACTACTGCCGATCTTAAAAGCGATACATTAGGGAGTATCGCTTTTTTTTTGCTACTCACTTAAGGCATTCCAACCGCGCGCTTTGAGCGGAATTTTGGTATTTGCCCGCGTTATGAGATGTATGCCTTCAGTTGCCGCAGTCATATGACCAATAATAGTAAAATTTGGATTGCCTTTGATCTTATCGAAATTGTCCATCGGAATCGTAAACAATAACTCGTAATCTTCACCGCCGTTAATTGCCACAGTCGTTGAGTCGATGTTGAACTCTTCACAGACCGAGATGAACTGCGGATCCAAAGGAAGCTTGTCTTCGTATAGGTTACAGCCGACTTCCGATTGCTTGCAGATATGCAGAATTTCGGAGGACAGCCCGTCAGAAATATCAATCATCGAAGTGGGCCTGATTTCCAGTGCATGCAGTAACGTGCGCACATCTTTTCGTGCCTCAGGCTTTAGCTGGCGCTCGATTATATACGTGTATACATCAAGATCGGGCTGCGAATCAGGATTTACCTGAAATACCTGTTTCTCGCGCTCCAACACCTGTAATCCCATGTAAGCCGCACCAATGTCGCCTGTAACTACGAGTAGGTCGTTTTCTTTAGCGCCACTCCGATACACCAGCTCTTCTTCCGAGGCTTCGCCTAAGGCAGTAATGCTGATAATCAATCCTTTTTGAGACGATGTGGTATCGCCACCGATTACATCGACTTTATATTCATTGGCGGCAAGTGTAATCCCAGCAAACAGTTCTTCAAGTGCTTCAAGTGGAAAACGGTTGGACACGGCCACCGAAACCGTGATCTGCGTTGGCCTGGCGTTCATCGCACAGATATCCGACACGTTAACAACAACCGACTTATACCCTAAATGCTTTAATGGCATATACGATAGATCGAAATGGACACCTTCAATCAGCAGGTCAGTTGAAACAACAACTTTGCGCTCCTTGAAATCCAATACGGCCGCGTCGTCGCCAATCCCTTTTAATGTAGAAGGCTGGGTGACCTCGAAATTTTTTGTCAGATGTTCGATCAGGCCGAATTCACCTAGTTGGGATAGTGACGTGCGCTGAGGTGACTTATCTTCGATCATGTTTTTATAATTATATTTTGAATTTTCTGAATGCCACTACGGTTTGATAAATGCCATATCCGAGCGCTATTTTTCCAAGCGTAAATATTAAAATCGCTGCTAAATTTGAAAATCCTTTCGCATAAAAATAATCAAATTCAGTCGGGATAATAAATCTGAAATACTCTTGTACAAAGGAATGGGTTGTTTTCCAACTTACGTGTAATTCGTTAGAGAAATTTTGGAATGCAAAGTATAACGAGAAGAAAGCAATCGTAGTGCACAACGTAAACCTAACACCTTTCCACCAGTCGAGGCCGTGGTTTGACGAGTACGAATTCAGAAACAGGATGATGTAGTTCTTTAAATCTTTGGTTTCTGATATTTCCATCCTATAAGCATCCAATTCATACGCCTTAAAACGATGATAGTCAATTTGATTATCGGCTTTTTGTAGCTCCTGTTTTATAAGGCGTAACGATCTCTTCCACTCCACTATATCATGCAGGGAAAGGTTTTTGAAGAAAGAAAGGTCATTCAAAGCGTTGATCCTGATCTCGTCAAAAAACACTACTTCATGAAAAGTTACTTGATAAAACTTAAGCGTGTTGGTTTCAATTTGGTCAAACGACACTTTTCTCTCAAAAGTAGAATGAACGACCTCAAGATGATTAAATTTCGAATTGTTAAAATGGGGAAAACTCTTGAACAGGCAGCTTTTAAAAAAGATATGCGTAGAGTTCAAACCTTTGCACTCTTCAAACCCGGAATAAGAATAAAACTTACAGTCGATAAATTGCGTTGTTTCTCCAAACGCAGCATATTCAAAGGAAACTTTTTTGAAGTCACATCTGTGAAAAACACATGTTTTTAGTATTTTAAAATTCCGGAAATTCGCGTCGCGCCCGAAATAGGAATTGAAACTGGCAGCTTTGAAAACCGAATTCTCAAAATGGGTAACATAATTTTCAGAAGTTCCCGCGAATTCATTTTTGAGGTTCAATGAAAACTGCCCGGTGCTTAAGTGTAACTTCGAACAATCGAGCGTATTCTTGACGTAGCAATTTTCTATGATAACATCGCCATCAAGTTCCAGATTGTTACTGTCGATACGGATTGTTGAAAACACGCCGCCATAAATAGTGATGGAACGCAGCTTCTTGATGAAACTAACTTGAAGTTCTTGCACAATACATCTCAGAATATCAAGTTCTTCATCAAATTGACAATTGTGGAATTTTAAATAAAAACTATTGGAGTTTATTCCATCAACCGAGATAGCCTTCTGGAAAATACAGTCGCGAAATGTTAGCCGCTCGAACGACCGGACATCTTCGGGTGTGATAAGTATGTCGGAACTGAAAGTTTGACCCACGAACTCATTTCGTCCACGTTGCAATTCTGTACGTAAATTTAGAATTGCCATTCTTTGAAAGTCTGGCATCCAGGCGCCAGCGTGCTGTTATCGTTCATTTCAACAAAGACGTTTTCAAGTGCGTTTAATCGTTTAGCTTAAGTACAGCCATGAACGCTTCTTGCGGAATCTCAACATTACCAACTTGTCGCATTCTTTTCTTTCCTTTTTTCTGCTTCTCCAGAAGTTTACGTTTTCTCGAAATATCGCCACCATAACATTTTGCGGTAACGTCCTTTCTAAGGGCTTTAATTGTTTCGCGCGAGATGACTTTTACGCCAATTGCGGCTTGAATGGGAATGTCGAATTGCTGTCTCGGAATCAGCTCTTTTAGTTTCTCGCACATTTTTTTTCCGATGTGATACGCATTATCAACGTGGATCAGCGATGAAAGCGCATCAACAATCTGCCCATTAAGTAAGATATCTACCTTCACGAGGTTCGAGGTCCGCATTCCAATGGGCGAATAGTCAAATGAAGCATATCCCTTTGACACCGTTTTCAAGCGATCATAAAAATCAAAGACAATTTCCGCCAATGGCATATCGAAGTTGAGTTCAACCCGTTCTGTTGTCAAGTAAGTCTGGTTTGTGATTTGGCCACGTTTTTCGATACAAAGCGACATTACGTTCCCCACAAAATCCGATTTCGTAATGATCGTAGCCTTAATAAACGGTTCTTCAACATGATCAAGCCTGGAAGGTTCCGGTAAATCGGACGGATTGTTTACGACCTGTCCAACTTCAGGATCTTTCTTAGTGTAAGCCAGATACGAAACGTTCGGAACCGTGGTGATAACGGTCATATTAAACTCACGCTCCAGTCGTTCCTGAATAATTTCCATGTGCAGCATTCCGAGAAATCCGCATCGGAAACCAAATCCAAGTGCGGCCGAACTTTCAGGCAAGAATACGAGCGAAGCGTCGTTGAGCTGCAGCTTTTCCATCGAGTTGCGAAGCTCTTCGTAATCTTCCGTATCAACAGGATAAATTCCGGCGAAAACCATTGGCTTTACGTCCTCGAATCCTGTGATCATGTTGGTTGTCGGGGTCTTTGCGTCGGTCAGCGTATCGCCGACTTTCACTTCCTTGGCTTCTTTTATCCCGGATATCAGATAGCCTACATCACCTGTAGAGATTACTTGTTTCGGCACCTGGCTCAATTTTAATGTGCCGATTTCGTCTGCAAAATATTCCTTGCCGGTTGCCATAAACTTTATTTTCTGGCCTTTTCGGATTTCACCGTTCTTGACCCTGAAAATAACTTCAATGCCGCGGAAAGGATTATAGACAGAATCGAAGATCAATGCCTGTAACGGTTCGTCTTTAACGCCTTTGGGCGGCGGGATACGTTCAATAATTGCAGCTAAGATTGCCTCAACTCCCAAACCTGTTTTCCCGGATGCAGGAATGATATCTTCGAGTTTGCAGCCTAGCAAATCCACAATATCGTCGCTAACTTCCTCCGGATTCGCGCTGGGAAGATCGATTTTATTCAGTACCGGAATGATTTCAAGATCGTTTTCCAGTGCCAGGTATAGGTTTGAAATGGTTTGTGCCTGAATGCTTTGCGCGGCATCAACAATTAACAATGCGCCTTCACAAGCCGCAATTGAACGCGAAACTTCGTATGAAAAATCAACGTGACCCGGTGTGTCGATCAGATTCAGGATGTATTGTTCCCCTTTGTAAGTATATTCCATCTGGATCGCGTGGCTCTTGATTGTAATGCCTCGCTCACGCTCCAAATCCATGTTGTCAAGCAACTGCGCCTGTTGTTCTCGCGCCGTCACCGAACCCGTAGCATCAAGCAGTCGATCGGCAAGCGTACTTTTCCCGTGATCGATATGCGCAATTATGCAAAAATTCCTGATATGTTTCATTTCTCTTTTATGTCAATTTGTTTTTAGCCCTGCTCAGTTCGACCTCGACCTCGTGTGGGCGTTGCCCTCGGCGCAAATCCTGTTCGTTCCTCACCGCATTTACGACTTCCTGCCGGGCTGTCTGCAGTGCACGGCACTTGCTCCCATCCCTAACGCAGAAAGCCTTGCGCAAACCAAGCTGCAAATATAGGTTAAAGTTGCTCAGTTGCAAAGCCATCCGAGCACATCTCAACAAACAGACAACACAAAAAAAGCACCTCAAAAGAAGTGCTTTTCCGGATAAAAATGTTTGTGGGTTTTACTGTTTTGGCTGATCGGTTACCCCAATTTCCCGAACGCAGACGTACTTACCGTTCCGCTTTTCGAATACGCTGATAAAATTACCGCTTATAGCCGCGGGATTACTGGAGTTTGATACGGCGTAAGTCCCTGTTTCCACAACCTGTCCGCCATCTGAAGAGATTAGCAGATCGTTTGTTATAAAACTTACCTTGGAGCCGTCGGGAACATTTGCTATGTCGTTTTTGATAGACTCCATAATGGCTGCTTTGCCACGTAAGGTCTCACCGTGATGGAAACTTTGTGCGTCGTCAGCAAAATAAACCGATGCGGCGTTTGCGTTTCCAATGTTTATCCCATCCGCATAAGCGGTTTCGAGTGCTACGATTTCAGCTTTGATTTGCTCTTTGTCAATTGCAGGCTCGTCAGCTGTTTTTCCTTTAGCCTTGTCGCACGAGGCCAACAAAGACATGACCATGCAGCAAAAAGCTGCGATAAAAAGTTTCGTTTTCATAATATAAAGGTTTGGTAAAGGTATAAACGCTTGGTTCTTAGTCAAATGTAACAATTTTTATAATTTGTTTTATACTTTCTTTAACTATTTTGTTAATAGCTTCAACAAATTCTTAGTATAAGTTCCAATTGACTGCGTCATCAGGTAAATTCTATTTAAAGTTGTAATTTTGCGGCAAATTGAAGATGATGGTACGGATTGGCAAAATAGAATTACCCGATTTCCCTTTGTTGCTTGCGCCTATGGAAGATGTTAGCGATCCGCCATTCCGTCGTTTGTGCAAACAACACGGCGCTGATTTGATGTTTAGCGAATTCATCTCAAGTGAAGGCCTGATCCGTGATGCTATAAAAAGCCGCGCGAAACTTGACATCTTTGACTATGAACGACCCGTCGGGATCCAGATTTTCGGCGGCGATGAAGAAGCAATGTCAATGTCGGCTAAAATTGTTGAAGCCGTAAATCCGGATCTTATTGATATAAATTTTGGTTGTCCGGTTAAGAAAGTCGTTTGCAAAGGTGCTGGAGCCGCAGTTCTTAAAGACATCGATCTGATGGTGCGACTCACAAAAGCAGTTATCCAATCAACAAATCTTCCGGTAACGGTAAAAACCCGGCTCGGTTGGGATGAAAATACGATCAATATTGATGAAGTTGCCGAACGTTTGCAGGATATCGGCGTTGCCGCATTGTCGATACATGGCCGTACGCGCGCACAACTTTATAAAGGCGAAGCCGACTGGTCGCATATCGCCCGGGTTAAGAACAACCCGCGCATCACCATCCCGATTTTTGGCAACGGCGATGTTAATTCAGTTGAAAAGGCATTGGAATATAAGAACAAATATGGTGTAGACGGCATCATGATCGGCCGCGGTGCAATCGGTTATCCGTGGATATTCAATGAGATAAAGCATTACTTCAAAACTGGCGAGCATCTTCCGGTGCCCACAATGTCAAACCGCATTGAAGCTGCACAGAACCACCTGAATTGGGCAATTGAATGGAAAGGCGAGTGGACAGGAATTGTTGAAACGCGCCGTCACTATACGAACTACTTTAAAGGAATCCATTCGTTTAAAGAATACCGGCAACGGCTTGTGACATGCGAAAGTGCAGCCGAACTTAATGCTGCGTTTGATGAAATCCGGGCGGTTTTTGCTGATTATCAATTCGTGTAAAAATATTCTGGTTAGTAGTCGCTGCGTTAGCGATTGAGGCGGCATCGCCCGGTTTTTACCGGGAATAGAGCCGAAAGCGCGACCGTGAAGTGAGCCGCGCAGGCGAAGCGAACGGAAACGCCATCAATCCAATAAGCGTTTGCTCACTCGACTCGACGCAATTAAAGAAGCCAAAAACCCCAAAGCCGCGATCGTAGCCAATACAACAAGCACATTCTCGATCGAGAAAACAACCGGATACGCAAGTGTTGGCGTAATCATTACAAGTTGGAACTGCTGCTGGATCAAAACTACAATAACACCAAGTATCAAACCAATTATTCCGCCGCCAACACTCAGTAGTGTTCCCTGCAACAGGAAAATCTTCCGCAGGTCGTTAATTTCAGAACCTAAGTTGAACAGTGTTTTCAGGTTCGGTTTTTTATCCAAAATCATCATGATCAACGCACCGATCAGGTTGAAAAGCGCAATAATAATCACCAACGTAAAAATCAAGTAGACCGCGATATTTTCGGTGTTCAGCATTTTGTAAAGCGAATCGTTCAGCTGGGCACGCGTCCTGACGCTGTTCTTGTTGTCAAAGATCTGGTTCAGTTCTCCGATTACAGCATTTTCATCGGTTTCGGGCAGCAATTTTATTTCGATTGCCGAGACCTGATTGGGTTTATAATCGAGCAATTCCTGTGTCAAACCTAAATCTGCAAAGACATATTTCGAATCAAGTTCTTCATTTATTGCATAGATCCCGATCGGTGTCAGCGTAGCTTTTTTAAACGCATCATCCGGATTCTCAATATCGCCTTTGCCCGGGCGTGGTACAAAAACTTCAAACGGATTGTTAAAATCAAAGAGCCCGAGTGATAACTTTCGTGAAATTCCGTGGCCAACAACAACCTGCGACGTGTTCGGCTCCAGCCATTCGCCCTGGTAAATTGCTTTTTTAACATCATTGACCTGATTAAAAAGACTGTCTACACCTTTTAAATACGTCACATGCTCTTTTCCGTTAAACACAAAAAGCACGCGTTCTTCAATGACTTTGCTGGTTTTTTGAACGCCATCAACCTGCTGAAGCTGCAATTGCTGCTGCGGAGTTATCATAAAGGATTTTCCAAGTTTGCCGGTGATCTTGATATCGGGATCGAAGTCGTTGCTGAACGACAGACTGAAATCTTTCAATCCGCTAAAAACCGACAAAACGATGAACAGCGCCATGGCCCCAACGATGATTCCGAGCGCTGCAATCCTGTTGATAATGTTAATCGCATTGTTTTTACTTGCACTGCGCAGGTATCGCTTTGCTATGTAAAGTGGGAAATTCACTACGATTTCTTGCGTCTTTCAAGTAAGTCGCGGTTTTCGATGGGGTTTTCTTTCGCCGATAATGCGTTGTCGATCTTCTCAATATAATCGAGCGAGTCGTCAATGCGAAAAATCAAATTCGGAACGCGTCGGAGCTGAAGTTTAACGCGCTGCGCAAGATCGTGCTTGATCAGCGGGCCGTTTGATTTAATAGCGGCCAGTGTTTCGGCGGCCTTGTCTTGTGGAAAGATACTTAAATGTACAGTCGCAACCGAAAGATCTGATGTCACCATCACTTTGGACACCGAGATCACAAGGTTCGAAATGTTGTTTTTGCGCACCTCGCCCTGAAGGATATCCACAAGATCTTTCTGAATCACACCGCCAATTTTTTTTTGCCTGTTCGTTTCCATTCTGCAAAAATACAAAATTTTAAAGTTGCAACTCCACGAAGCATTCACACAGGAAGTTTTTTATCTTTGGGTTGTAGTTTAGGAGCTGTTTCCGGCTATTTGCTACAATCTTTTATTGCTTCCGCTGTTGCAATAAAAGGATTTTCGCGTCTATCCGGGCTAGAGCTGCCTGAGCTAACATCTTACTATTTCTAATGAACAAAATTGAACATATTGGGATTGCTGTCAAAGACCTGAACCTTTCAAACGAGATCTTTTCCAAGCTTTTCGGCGCTCAGCCCTATAAGAGTGAAGAAGTCCAAAGCGAAGGCGTCAACACATCGTTTTTCATGAACGGCCCCAACAAGATCGAGTTGCTTGAAGCGACAAATCCCGACAGCCCGATTGCGAAGTTTATTGAGAAGCGCGGCGAAGGCATTCATCATATTGCGTTTGATGTTGACGATATCATTGCTGAAATCGCCCGACTAAAACAGGAAGGTTTTCTCGTGCTGAATGACGTCCCAAAAAAAGGCGCTGACAATAAGCTGGTTGCGTTCCTGCATCCGAAAAGCACCAATGGCGTGCTGATCGAGCTTTGCCAGGAGATAAAATAGCCGCCCACAAATAGCAGGAAACATTTGGACTAAAAAGAAAATAGTAGTAATATTGCACCTCCTAACCGGTCCTATAGCTCAGCTGGTTAGAGCACCTGACTCATAATCAGGTGGTCCCTGGTTCGAGCCCAGGTGGGACCACTTAATAAATCGCAACTCCTTACTTTAGGCAGTTGCGATTTTTTGTGTTAAGTCTGTGTATGTTTTGTACACATTTCCTGATGGTTTCACTGTAGGCGCGGCTTGTTCTTTTTCTTATACAACCTCAGGACATTCTTTGCTAGGTGTTTCTTGTTCATCGAGATGCCTGGTTGTGGATTGTCGATAACTATAAAACTAAATTTTAAATAAATTACCAAAACAGCTATGGCTTTAACCATAGCTGTTTATTATCGTAATAATTACATTTAAATTGCTATTCTAAATCTTTCCTAAAGACTACAGATTAAAATATCCGTAATTAATGATTAGAGCTACTATTCTAGTTTTTTTAAGTTTCTAAGAAAGCCCGATGATCGGCAGTTCATACTAAAATGGAAAGGTAAATTATATTTGTTTCTCCTTTTTTTAACACTTAATGTAGCAGTAAACTTTATAATTATTCTGCCGCTCGCGACCCTTGTTTCTGGTTTTGTGGTAGGTTAAAAGGGCTTTGTTTAAAGTAGGTATCCAAAGCTGCAATGTAAAGCCTTATACATGTGGAGCAGGTGGGACGAAGATAAAATCGCACGAAATAATTAAACGATCATTGCGTGTGGGAAGCACGTTCAGGAAAAGTATTATCCTATAACGGTACTCAATTTAAACATAGGTAAGTACAAGGCTATCAGCAGAATTCCGACTATTGCTCCAACAACAATAATTATAAACGGTTCCAATACTGTGGCAACGAGTTTAGATTGTCTGATTACTTCTTTATTGTATTGCTCATTTAATTGACTAAATACAAATTCCATCTGGTTGGTTTGTTCGGCGACTTTTATAAGCGCTACGATCCTATCGTCAAACATTCTAGTCCCTTTTAAACTATCGCTCAAACTTGCTCCAACCAGGATCCGTGTTTCTACATTCTGAAGCGATTCTTGCAACGGCGTAAAACTGATCATGTGTTTAATTATCTGAATGCTGTTCAACAGCGGAAACTTCGCATTGGTCAGCAGGGAGATGGCCTGCATGAACTGCGCCAAGTAAATTCGCTTTATAAAACCTCCTATAACTGGAAAGGCGAGAACGAACCTGTGTATGGTGCTCTTAAAAGCATAATTGTTACTGAAGTATTTGAATGAGGCTACTGCTCCAACGCAAATAAGAACAAACGCCCATCCGTAGGATTTTACTATGTCTGAAAAGCCAATGATAACTCTTGTTAGATAAGGCAATTCGATATTATTTTGCTTAAATATGTCTTCAAACATTGGTACAACATAGCTCAGCATAAAAATTACAACAGTAACCGCCGTAGTTAGCACAATGGCCGGGTAGGTAAGAGCACTAACCACTATTTTTCTCTGCTCGTTTTTCCTCTCGAAAAACACTGCCAATCCGTCACAGATTTTTGCCAAAGCGCCCGTTTCTTCGCCAATTTTTATCGAATAAAATTCATAATCGCTGAAATAAGCCGTAAGGCGCAGTGAATCCGATAAAGTCTTACCCTGGATAACATTTGAGAGAATACTTTCAAGTACTTCTTTATCTTTTTTGTTCTTCTGGTTTTCGATAATAAGCTGTAACGCGTCCTTAATAGTAATCCCTGCGTTGAGTAGGATACTCAACTCGTTATAGATATTATATTTTTTGCCCGAAGAAAATTTCTTCCCGCCAATCGATATCTCCATTTGAAGATACTTGTCGATCCCGGAAGTAGGTTTTAATTTGCCTGTTGCCCCAGGAATATTCTGTAGCTTAAATGCCATCGTGATTCATAAAAAGGGTTGCATCATTTTTTTTAAATACAAATATGTTTGAACCATCAGTTTCTGAGATTTCATTAATTGAGATGGCATCAATGTTACCACTGCTAACGGGTTTTCCCTGAAAAAGTACTTTGTTGATTGCTACCTTGATTTCAAAAGTATCCTGCTCGCTGATTATATTTTCATCTGTAAATTTGTAGAATGTTGAATCCGTTTGGGAGTGCAGCACCAGATATCGGGAGTTTGGGTCAAATGTAATTTGGGAGTGCCTGCTAAAATCCACCCAAAGATGTTGTTTAAGAAGTGTCATCTGCGACGAGGCCTGGAAGTTATTTTGAATGGTCACCACTTGTTTTTTAACTAAATTTAGAACGGTAAAAGCAAGGCCGACAACAATTACAGTGATAATCATCGTGACTAAAACCTCTGACAAGGTATACGAGCGTACTTTATTGTTATTATTATTCAATTCTTTTTCTAGTTATGGTTTTTACGCCTGAATTTTTGTTAGCCAGTATCTCCAACCCGCGGTTCAATGCTTCTGTTTTAGAAGTTATCGATATAGTCCAATCCTCAAAATTCTCTGTGTATGGGAGATTTAATTTTCCATTTTGAAGGTCATACTCTAATTCATCTAACCGATTTTCTATACGAAGGGTATTGTTATTAAAGCTATTGTGCAACAGATTATTGATCGTCAAACTTGAAACGATGAAGACCACCACTATAAGAACAGTGGCAATTAATGACTCCAAAAGGGTGGATGAACGTATTTTTTTCAGTACATCCATTTTGCGATTCCTTTAAAAGCGTCCTCCATCCTCAATCCACAAAACGTTTCCGGTCTGCCACTTTCCATTATTTCGCCGTTATATATATAGTTTATCAGCAGCGTGCCTTGCTCGTTTACAATGAATTGTTCAGTAGTCACCGAACCAATAACTTTTCCTCTTAGTTCCAGATTGCCCTGGCAGTAGACTTCACCTTTTACGACCACTTCGTCACTAACAAGCAACTGCACTTTAAAATCGTTTCCGATTATGGATTTTAAGAAGCATACTGAGCCAAAAATTTCAGATTTTTTTGCTATTCTGATTTGATACTCGGTAGTATTGCCGGGCGATACATTTACAGAAGATTCCTGTAACAACACCAAAGCTGAGGGATAATTTAGTTTGCAATTCTCTCCAACCGTTATAGATCTTGTTGCAATGGCCTGAAAGTTTCCAACTACTCCATCTTCAATCTCTATTACGGGTGCAAGTAGTATAACATCGTTTAAAAGCGAAGTATTTTTAACGCGGATTAAAAAATCTGACTGAATAATAATATTTCCGGTTAAGCTTCTCTGGGATAGCTCTATTGGTCCGGTGCTAAAGATTGTTTTCGTCCGATCAGTAAACGAATTTGCTAGTTTAAGAGGATTATCGGTCGAGATCAATCTGTTATAGTCATGTTTTTTAGCTATAAATTGCCTGAGATCCCGCTCGTATATCTTTTCCAATCTAGGCATAGTTGGCTTGCTTCTTTTGGCAATCCCATGGTACAATTGCTGATTGTTGTAGCTTTCCCCATTAACATATCCAGGTTTGATCCCTTGTCCTGGCAAGTAGATCGTTCCGTTCAACGACGCCCTGCCCGCTATAGCGAGGGATTTATTGTTGTCTTGAAGATATAGAGCTGCTTTGTTGTTTATCCTGGTTTGTGAGCCTATCAGGGCACATTGATTGAAAACTTTTTTTCTGTGTGTCGCCCTCACATTTGCGAGATCAAATATTCCCCATAATGATAGGTTCACTTTTACACTTTGGGTTTCCGAGCCTAAGTAAGGTAAGGTCAAAGTGTCAGAAGTGAAAGAATTATCCCCCAACGCATAGTTTATTCCCGAGTTCGCTAATTGAATATTGTTTATTGCCGACTTAGATTGATCTTCAAAAAAATTCTGCGTATTTTGAAGCATCATCAACGCCATTAAGAGCAATGCTATAACAACACCAATGAGTACAGTAAACTGAAGCGCGCCCGAAAAGACTTTATGTGTAGATCGGGCAGACATTACTGAATCAGAAATTTCTTGACAGCAGATTTATAAGCTACATCGACGGATTCTCTGGTGCCTCCCAATATCGTAATTCCACTTTCTACTTCCCCTTTTTTTAATAAAAATGTTTTACCGTCCACTTCTAACATATAGACCTTAACTTTCTCCCTATTGTCAGATACTGTTCCTTTGTATCGGATACTGGGCCATACCAAAGGAACCTGAGGCTTTCTTTTCGTTGGATTTGTAGAAGTGCGTGGAACTTCCTTATGTAGTAAGTGTCCCAAAAACGGGTCACGCGGGTTGATATCGACATTGAAAGAGTCTCTCGGCTTAATTGCAAGGGGTTTGACTGCAGTAACAGGGTTGTTGCTGATTTGCCTCTCCTTATCGCTAAATGAAAAAAACTTATAGAACAAGACACCCCAAATCGCCAAAACAACAATAAGCAGGAGCGTAACACTTTTATTCCTGTTCTTCCTCATATCAGTTTATCGTAAAGCTAAAGGTATTACTTTCCTCGCCAACATTTCCGGCCGCGTCGAACGACTTCACTTTCCAATAATATGTTCCTGTAGACAGTGTTTTTGAATATGGGCTTAAGGCTTGATCTTTCGAGTGCAAAGTGGTTTCTTCGCTGTCGGTAAAGACATAAATACTATCCTTTTCACTACTGCCACTGCCAATCGCCCTTGTCCACTCAAAAACAACACTTGGCGATGTTACAGTAGATGCGTTCAATGGCGAGGCCAACGTAGCGGTAGTTGGGTTTGTCATATCAACCAGGATTGATCGACTGGTAAAAAGGGTACTTTCGGTATCATTGCTGGCCCTGACCCTCCAATTACTTACACCCTCCGGGAAAGTGAAGCTGTAATTTGTATCGGAAGTATGTTGATCCAGAACCACGTTGCCCTCCGAGTTGTATATTTGAATTTGATATTCAGTAGCTCCGCTAACGGCTTGCCATGACAACATTTGTTGTGCATCGTCGGTTACAAAGTTGGAAGCAGGAGATGTCAGCATTACCGTATTGTATTGAAAATCGTCGTTGCTTTGAATTGTGAACGACCTGGTTGTATAGGCTGTGTTAGAGGAGCCATTAACGGCTTTTACTCGCCATTGATATTGCCCAATAACAAGTTGGTGCGAAAACGAGGTATGCGTAACAACTGTGTCTAAAACAATTTGTAGCGGACTCTCAAAATTTGGACGGGCGATCTCTAATTTATAATTTATGGCGTCGTCAACGCCATTCCAGGTAAATGTAACCGAACTCGACTCAAACTCGGCATGGTCACTTGGTGCAATAAGCTCAACCTCACTGGTCGAAACATCCTCTTCCATAAGAATCTCGTTGCACGAAATTAGCATAGCTGAAAAAAGAAAAAATACGGCTGCATTAACTGGCAAAGATTTCATGTTTAAAATTTTATAAGATTAATATCATCTTTTGTTGTAGGGTAGGAATAGTCGGGGCATGAGTTACTGTCATCTATAATACTTGATAGGTACCACTTATTCTGTTTATTTAAAGCCCAACAGCATCTGCTAAGTTCATAAGCCATAATATCCACACTTTTTAAGTCAATAACCCCCACTTTTTTGTCGGTTTTATATAATGCAATCGAATATTTATTATCTTGTTCATTAACCAGGTAATAGGCGTCGGCCTCCCGGATTTTCTGTAGATTTTCAGGTGATAGGGTTGTTGCAATGCCAGTAACTATTTTCGCATCTTTTGTTCTGCTTAAATAGTTCGCATCCGCACGATTGGCGTCGGAATTTATTTCAGCGATGTACCCCGACAAGTCTAACACTTTTATTGAAACCAGCTCAGGTTTATTTGGCAAACTGTCTACATATTCGAATTGTGCCGGTAGTTGTCTGTTCTTTAGCTTTTTTAAATATATTTTGTTTAGTGTTTTGTTAAACGGGTAGAGCGCGACGTCAAGCCTGATTTTGTTGTCTAGGGCAGGAAAACCATGTATAGAAAAACGTTTCTTTATTGTGCTGGACTGGGCAACACCAATACTGCCAAGCTCAGCTACTGAGTGTGCTATAATATATTTTTCGTTTCCAACGCGCACTGATTGACAAGAAAAAGACAGAACCGTTATGGCGAAGATCATGTACTTGTTCATATAGATTTTATAGGGTGAATTTTACGATGTTAACTTTATAAATGTATATATTTAATTTAACTATTTTTACGCTAAAAAAAATCTAATATAATGACAAAACTTTTTTTATTGATAGGGATTATCTTCATTTCGTATGAAAATTACGCGCAGGAATCGGTTGTTAAAGCTGATGTATTAAAACTGATGGAACTAAGCGGCGTAAAAGCGCAAATGAATTTGGTAAAGGAACAAATTATTACAATGGTACCCAAGGAGAAACGTATCGCGTTTTCGGCGGAATATGATAAATCGCTGCCCGAAGTATATGACAAGTACGCAGATATTTATTTGAAACTTTATTCTACTGAAGATATAAAGTCGATGATCGCGTTCTACGAAAGTCAGGCCGGAAAGAAGATTTATAACAATGCGATGGAAATGGCCATGCGTTCCCAGGCGCTGCAACAGCAATGGATGTTGAAATTGCAGGAAATGATTCAAGCCTACCAGGTTCCCAAATAGGAAGATTCTACTGAGGTTACAACCTGTTGTTTTTTAGTCCTGGGTCAGCAGCGATCCCGCCGTTAATTATTGTTTTTTGCCTACTTTTTGCAAAAATCCGCCAGTTTAACAACATCACAGGCGCGTTCTGGTACTGCGTCAATTAAACTTCTGCTGTTAATGCAGGTCATTTATTTTCCGGCATGCAATTGGTGTGGCATGAGCAGATCAATGTGCTTTGTTGTGGTATTTGCCAATTCAATTTTTTCAGCTCCTGCAATGTATACTTTCAACTTAAACGGCCTGTTATACTGTTGTGAGAATTTTAAAGACAACACTGGCATATCCGGGTTATAGTTAAGCAAACAGAGCGGGGCATCCGATGAATTTTCAAAAGGTTTTATGCCAGGTTGGCGACCGTATAATCGGTGAAACAGTTGCTTGGCTTAGGTATCCTGAGTTATTCATCAAAAGTGTCACGTATAATTAGAAACTCAAGGGCCAGATATTTCGTATTCATTAAAAAATTCATAGTTACCACTTCCGTTTTTTCGAAAAATTTTAAACTTTCCTGTATATCTTTCTTTCGATATCGAATCTCCCACGTTTAAGGTGTCACCTCTTGTATCTGTTGTGGTAATACAGTGACTTTCGTCATAATAAAATTGCAACGACTTGTTAGAGTAATTGTAAATTCTAATAATTTTCTGATTAATTCGTGTATTTGTAAAATGGTCAATGTCTTTTTTGGCCACAAGTAGAAAATAAGAAACAGAGGATAGTACGATTGTTACCACTATTAATCCCATGATGTTTTTTATCTTCATTTAAAACGTAATTAGTGGTTTCACAACAGGTGTGTACTGATAATTTACTTGGCCACTAATTCCCGTAGAACCTAAGTCTAATCCAAAACCTATATTGCCATTTTCATTCATAAATCCGCCTCCACTAATTGGACGCCTGATGTCGACGGGGGCGTAAGATACCCCCACTGATCCTACGATAGCAACACCAAATCCAGCAGAAACTCCTCCAGCATGTCCCTGCAACATTGAACTTTTTATGTCTCTTGAGTCGCCCGTATAATTTCCTTTACTAAAAGCGATGGTAACGGATCCTTCTGCTCCGTTCCCTACAGAACCTCCCACGGATGGGGTATAATAAAGCCCTTGTTCGCCTCTGGTAAGCAAGGTGAAATTTATGGGCGTATTTCCTACGCCCAAAAAGACGGCGGCTTGTGTGGAGATTCCAAAGGAATATTGATCTTTAATTCTGCTTCTAGCGAAATCACTATTCCAGGCATTTGATAATACGTTAGCCATTTTATCATGATTGTCACGTTTTTCTCCTCCAAATGCTGTCCAGATATACACACCTACCACGCCATCTTCTTCGGTGTAGGTCCCAGTGTCTCTCAATCCATAGCGTCTGTTTGGCGTTGCGTGGTCAGGGTTATCGGTGAAGGAACCTCTAAATCCGTTAGAAACCCATCCTAAGAACCTGCCAAACTTTGTTTCCCAGCCACCATCAGGATCTACAGTTGTTACTGGATTGTTGCCCATTCCCAGGTATGGCGAAAAATGCTGTCCGTATGGATCAGGAGATAGCCACCTGCCGATCCTGCCATCCCATAGGCGTAGTTGAAATGCCTCCATTCCGGTTGAAGGATCGAGTTCCTGTCCTTGAAAAGCAAAACGATACCCGGAATT